>JBAYVD010000008.1:0-141303 GCA_041674745.1 Crocinitomicaceae bacterium | reverse complement strand
GTCTTACTGGATTTGTGTCCCAACAAGGTTTGAATATACCGCAAATCCGTGCCAGCTTCCAATAGGTGCGTAGCGAAACTATGGCGAAACATATGCGGGTTGACATGTTTTTTTACTCCTGCGGTTATTGCTGCTTTTTTGATGATTTTTTGAACACTACTGGCGCTATATTTCGCTTCATCCGGTGACTCAAACAACCAATTCTTCGGTTTGTGTTGTTTGAAGTAAATACGTAAATCAAACAAAACTTTTTCCGATAACAAAGTCAATCGATCTCGTTTACATTTACCTTGGTTTACACGAACCAACATTCGTTTACTGTCAATGTCTTCGGGTTTCAAGGCTAGCAATTCCCCAATTCTCAAACCTGATGAATACATTAAACTCAATAAGCACTTGTGTTTAATATGCGATGTCGCATCAATAATATCCTTTACTTCTTGTTTTGAAAGTACTTTGGGCAAGGTATGCTCCTTAAATGGTCGCTCTACACTATAAAACCGATTCGGCATTTGTTTCACCACTTCATAATAGAACTTAATGCTATTAATCATCTGATTCACATACGAATTCGACTTCTTTTCTTGAATCAATTTCTGAAGATACTTCTGCACATCTTGCTCGTCTAAGCGCAATAAATCCGCTTCTGTCTGCGCATTGATGAATTTTTCAAAACAATTTATGTAGGTTTTTGCCGTATTGCTGGCATACCTTTTCAATTCCAATTTGAGCAAATATTCCTCTGGACAAGGTCTATAGCCTAAAGGTAATTTACGTTTTCGGAACCAATCCACGTTGATTTCTTCGTTGTCATTGTTGAGTCGTCTATGAGCAAAGAAGTAATTCGTATTTACCCAAGCAACTCCTCTAAATTTCTGATAAATCAAGTTTAAATTGTCTTTGGTGTTGGGCACATAAGCCAAGCTAAACTCCTTACTCCACTTGATGTTGGGCAATTCCTTTAGCAAAGCTTGAATCACTTTGTCGGGATGAAATTGGATGCCAATACATTTAGAATCCGCAATTAATAAATGCTTTAATGTGATTGATTTACGATTGTCCATTTTGCTAAAATTTCAATAAAAGAACACCTAAGTCGTTTTTGTTTCCAAATTTAACCGTAGATTTAAACGTTTAATTCTACGGTAAGAATGTGTGATTCGTGGTAATTCGTGGCAAAAAATGGAAAATATAAAAACATGTATCAACTGTCAAAAGCCGCTTACGGGAAGAGTAGGTAAAAAATTCTGCGACGATTATTGCAAATCCAACTACCACTATACCAAAAACAAAGAAAACGAAAACACCTTTTTCAAAAACGTAGATGCCCAGCTCAAGAAAAACCGATTGATCTTGCGAAAATTCAACAAAGCAGGAAAATCCACGGTTCGGGAAGAAATATTGTTGGAAGCAGGTTTCAATCCAAAATTTTTCACACATTTCTGGCGCAACAAAGAAGGGAAAGCCTATCTGTTTTGTTACGAATATGGTTTTTTAAAACTCACGGAAAATGCCAAATCAAAATTTGTATTGGTAACCTGGCAAAAATACATGGAAAAATAAGTCACTGCATTTTAAATCTGATTTTTGAAGTTAAAATACACACCTATGAGTTAATTCTATTATAAGATTGCTTGCAACATTGACAGTTTATCCTAAGTACTTTTGTTTTTAACATAACAATTAGTCATTAAAGGATTTGGATTTTAACATTGCACCTTATTTTCTCAAATAATCCAAAAGTGGCCGTTTATAAACATAAGGAAACGGACAAAGCCGATTATAATCGGCTATAAATGTTAGACTTTGAAAAATCAATTTGTTTTTTAGCCTATCAGCTTCTTGTTTTTCGTGAATTAAAACCATTGTGGTACCAGCCTTTAATGAATTTATGGTTAAGGAGAATTCAAATTGCAGACATTTAAATGTGGGCTTTGTATTGTACAATTATACAATAGATATAAAACCGACCGTTTTTGGATTGAAACTTATTCAGTTCTCTTTTCCCGATCTTTTTCTTTGATTGAGGTAATTACAATAGCAACAATTGTAATAGTAGCCATAAACAATATTGCAGGTATTATGTTAAAGCCATTATTGCCTTTTGATATTTGTCCAGTATTATTGAGTGGGCTTATTCTGCTAATTTCTTCTCCGATCATTTTTTATCTATTTTAGTAATTAAAAATTCTTTATCATTAATTTGACGATAACCATAGTCTTCAATAAAAAACCATTTTGCTTTCAAATCTGAAGTATCGGTTCTCAAAACATAAAAGATGTCTTGTTTAAATTTATTTGAGTACATCTGATCGATACCGATTGGATTTACGCTATTGGATTGAGCATATAGTGTTTGAAGGCATTTGTAAGTGGCCTTTGTATTGTTCAATCGCACTGTCATTTGACTAAAAAACTCTTTATTTATTCGGTCATTATGCTTTGAACGATGATTATCGCAACAGAACTTTTTGTCAGATCTGCCTTCTATTTGTTCTTCGCACTCGATTAGTGTACATGTTTTCATAATACAAATTTAAACATTACATATATGTAATCAAAATAGTATATGTAATTAATTGTATATTTGTATCATGACTAAAGGACAAGAGCGGGATTTGATAAAACTATTGGCAAACGGAAAAGAGCTTGCTACAGAATATCCCGATATATACAAAGCCATAAATGAGCCCAAATATTCTATAGGAGATATTGGGCTAAATGCGCGGATATTGAATTATTGGGAGAAGAAAGGACTTTTACTTAGCGATCATGACCCAAGAAAAAGAAAAAAGTTTGATTTGGTAGAATCAATTTGGATGAAAATGATTCAAAAGTTCCGTCAATTTGATATTTCCTTGGATGCAATTAATAAAACGAAAGAAATCCTCATAATTAAAGCTGAAATAAATGAACTAAATAAAGAAACAATTGAACAAACCATTTTGGCTTTGACCCATGAAAGTCAGAGAGATATGGTGCTATTGTATATGCAATCAAACGAGTTTGCACAATCAGTTAAAAATTTTGAATTAAACATGCTCCAAGTCATTGCAATGGATGTTTTGTTAATGAGAAATCAATATAGTTTCTTAATTGATACCGAAGGTCAAGTTGTGCCGTTCAAGATCAATGAGATTGAATATTTAATGGAGCAAGAAGGTTGGCGTAAATTGTTTTATAATTCTCATATCACTATTTCTGTTAATGAAATAATTGCTGAATTGGTGGGAGAGTTAGGGGAAGAGGAATCCTTAATTATGGGGATTTTGAGTGAAGGCGAAGTTCAAGTTTTGAATGCTATGAAGGAAGATGGAGTAAAATCTGTTGAAATTAATATTTGTCAAGATGGGAGCCAAAAAGCAGAGAAAATTATCTTGACTAAACAAGAGGTTATAGATGATTCGAAACGCTTGAGTGAGTTAATGTTAAGGAATAAATACGAAGACATTATTGTGAAAACAGAGAATGGTCGAGTGGTTTATTGTGAGCGCAAAGAAAAACGAAAAATAATATAAGGTACTGAATAAATCAGGCCATGTGAATACAACTGAAACTATCTGAAAAGCAGAAGTGGAAGACATCTTAGAATGTCGTGTTGAAATTGAATAAATGCAAAGAGATTTTAGAATCTGATGGAAGCCGTTACAATGATAAAGAAGCACAAATGATAGCATCTTTTATTTCAAAATTGGCTGAAATCACTGTACAAACGATTAAAAATTGCAAGAATGAAGAAGGCGATAATAATGGCTCGTGTTTCGAGTGATGAACAAGCGAAAGGTTATTCTTTAGGGATTCAAGAAGAATCCTTACGAAAACATTGTGCAAATAATGAAATAGAAATTGTACAAGTTTTCAAAGAAGACCATTCGGCGAAAAATTTTGATCGGCCGGAGTGGAAAAAATTATTGCAATTTGTCCGTGCGAATAAAAATAGCGTAGATTTTATCCTTTTCACTTCTTGGGATCGATTTTCGCGAAATATTACGGATGCATTAATCGAAATTAGAAATCTCAAGAAATTTAACATTGAAGTTAAAGCCATTGAGCAGCCTATCGATATTAGCATTCCTGAGAATAAAGCAATTTTAGCTTTGTACTTGGCTATGCCTGAAATCGATAATGACAGAAGGTCGATTAAAATCAGAGGTGGGGTACGAGCGGCTCTCAAGTCTGGTCGATTATCGCGAAAAGCTCCTAGAGGATATCGAAACACAAGAGATGAAAGCAATAAACCTCTTATTGTTGCTTCAGGTGATGCAAAACATATTCAGTATCTTTTTAGTGAAGTAGCAAAAGGTCGCACTCAGGCTGAGATTCGAGATGAATTAAATTTGAAGGGGTTTAAAATTAGTTGCAATGGCTCTTCTGTAATTCTGCGCAATCAAGTCTATATGGGCAAAGTTGTTGTGCCAGCTGAAGGTGAAGAACCAATGGAAATTATTGACGGAATTCACAAAGGAATAATTAGTGAAAAACTATTCTATAAAGTTCAGGCTTTATTGGAAAAGAATTTGATGGAAAGAAACATGCCAAAATCAATTACCCGTTTGGATAACTTGCCACTACGAGGGGTTGTACGTTGTTCAAAATGTCAGGCTAAAATGACCGGCAGCGGCTCAAGAGGCAAAATGGGTAAGAAATATTACTACTATCATTGCAACGAATGCACCAACGAGAGATTTAGAGCCGAAAATGCAAATCAACTGATGGAAGAAGTGCTAGATCAATTCAAATTTAAAAAAGGTGTTACTAGACTTTATGAGGAGCTCGTTAAGCACATATATGAACAAAACGAAAAAGACAACACAAGTGACTTGCAAAATTTAAAGAAATCCATCCAAAAGCAAAAGCAAAGAATAAGCAATCTTCAAGATATGTTAATAGATGGAGTTGTTGATCAAGATGCCTTTCAATCTATGAATAAACGTTACAAAGACGAACTGAATTTTTTGGAAAACAGGTTGTATACCATGTCGTCGAATAAATTGCAAATCACCAAATTTTTAAAAAAAGGTGTCAATGTTTTTTCAAAAATGTCGAACCCCTACAAAGCCGCTACTGTACTGGGGAAACAGCAAATTTTGAAAGCTATCTTTCCCCTTGACTTCGAAATCGAAAATGAAAAATGTCGAACCCCGCGAATCAATGAGGTACTTCGTCTGATGCTTAGTATTGACGGGGCTTTTGGGGAAATAAAAAAGGGAAAACTCTTTGAAAATTTAGAGCTCTCCCTTTCAGTGGAGTCGGAGGGTTTCGAACCCTCGTCCAAACAATGTGCATTCTAGCTTTCTACATGCTTATTTCTTGATTATTTTTCGATTGTGAAACGGACAAGAACACCCAAATTCACAACTTAGATTCTGAGTTTCGGGCTTGCTTAGAATCATCACAAGTCCTAGATCAAAAGTTTGAACTCTCAAATGCAAAAGTTAATGATCGGAACTTTTGCGAGAGTACTTGTCTTAGTTACTATACTTCACTGAGATTAAGCCAATTAACATTCAGTTAATTAAGCAGCAAGTGCGTATGACGTGTTGTCAATTATAGTTTGAGGCAAGATATTTAAGAGCTTCACCCCAACGCTCTGCATGCTGACACTAATCTACCTCGATCGCTGTCAAATCCAATACGACCCCAGTATGGTAAAATTACAAATTCTTGAATTACGAATTACGCTTGAACACGTTAATAATTCGTAATTCTCAATTGAATAATTCGTAATTGATTAATCTTCGTCGTCTTCGTATTCCTCGTCGTCTTCGTACTCATCATCGTCGTCGTAATCTTCATCATCATCGTCGGATGCGTTGACAAGGTACTTGCTGTAATCTTCGTCCAACTCGTCGTCTTCATCCCGACCAAACAAATCGATTTCTTCGTCAAAATCGTCGTCGTCGTCAAATTGAACACTGTCTTTACCACTTTTGCGGTACGCCTCCATTTTCTTCGACTTTGGCCCTTCATTTTCACGAATGGGAGGGGCTTTCGTCACTTTGTTGCGAACTTCTTTTTTGATTTCAGGTACGAAAGGGGCAGGAGCATCATCCGAATTGGGTCGAGAAAACTCGCGCGGAGCTGAAAAACCACCTTCATTGGGTCGAGAATCTCTTCTAGGAGCCTCTCCAGCAGGTCGTGGTGTTGGTCGTGAGTTGGAACGATCTTCCGCTTGCTTTACAGCGATGGGGCGTCCGTTCACCAAAGATCCATCTAGATTTTTAATTGCTTCTTGAGCTTCGCCATCGTCCGGCATTTCGACAAAACCAAATCCTCTTGATTTCCCTGTTTCTCTGTCCATTGCCACGGTGGCTTTGTTCACTCGGCCGTATGTTTCAAAAAGGGCTGATAGTTGTGGATTGTCGACACCAAAATCTAATTTGGCAACAAAAATGCTGGTCATAATGTAATCGTTGACGTAAAGTTTTTCATTTAATACTACTTTTCAAGCGCAGGGCGCTATTGCTGACGAAATTACAGTTTTTTTTGATTTGAACAAATACAAATAAAAAAAGGAGCTCCAAAGAACTCCTTTCAAGTAATATTGTTTGTTTATTTCTTCAATAAGTCTCTGATTTCAGCCAACAATTCTTCTTGTGTTGGTCCTGCAGGTGCTGCTGGTGCAGGTGCTTCTTCTGGTTTTTTGAACTTGTTCATGCCTTTGATCATCAAAAAGATACAAAAGGCAACTACCAAGAAATTAATTACGGTACCCATGAATTTTCCATATAGAACGCCGTTCCAAGAAAGATTTTCTAGTTTGTCAACGTGCGCCGCTTCCAAGGCTGGTTTTAAAATTAAGGGGGTGATAACGTCTGCAACCAATGAACCAATGATCGCACTAAATGCTCCACCAATGATTACTGCAACCGCTAAATCAACCACATTTCCGCGCATGATAAATGCCTTGAACTCTTTAATCATAATATAATAGTTTAATTGTTTTTACAATAATACGAAAATCAACCCTAATTCAAAGTCAATTTATTCATTCAATTTGAAGGGCTGTCTGTTGATAAGTGAACGACCAAGTGTCAGTTCATCAGCGTATTGTAATTCTGTCCCGATAGCAACTCCTCGGGAAAGACATGTTACTGTAACGTGAAAAGGAGCCATTTTCTTGAACAAATAAAAATTGGTGGTATCGCCTTCCATATTGGCACTCAAGGCAAAAATAATTTCTTGGACTTCGCCTTTTTCCAATTTTGCCAGCAAGGAAGGAATGTTCAAATCAGCGGGTCCGATGCCATCCATTGGAGAAATAATTCCACCCAATACATGGTAAATTCCTTTGAAGTAATTGGTCGATTCCAAAGCCATGACATCCCGAATGTCTTCAACCACGCAAATTTGAGTTTTGTCACGAGCAGGATTGTCACAAATAGTACACAAATCGGCATCTGAGATGTTGCCACAGGATTTGCATTTTTTTACCTTTTGTTTCATTTCCACAAAGGCTTGCGAAAATCGCTCAATTTCCGACTCGCTGCGATTCAGCATGTTGAGTACCAATCGCAAGGCAGTTTTTTTTCCAATCCCTGGCAAGGAAGAAAGTTGATCGACCGCTTCGTCTATGTATTTAGAAGGAATTTTCATTTGGTCAAATTTAATCATTCTTGCTTCCGAACCTTCTTTCGTGGCTGAAAAGTATCTTTAAGTTTTTACTTTATTGGCTTTAGTACTTACTGCTTTACGTGTATATTTGTGCTTCCAAAAAATGGAGAGTAATGGAAATCATACATTTTGATTTATTCAACTTGCACTTGCAAGAACCTATAGCTTTGTTAACCAATTGGTTAATTGCGAGCTTTTCTTTTTTTGCTTTTTTTCAGTTGAAAAGATATCAAACGATTTTTGAGAATTATTGGAAAACATTTTACCTGATTTTGGGAATATCCATGATATTTGGTGGGTTAGGACATTTGTTTTTTCATTACGCCGGAATTTACGGGAAATTTCCAAGTTGGACTTTGGGAGTAACGGCAGGTATTTTTTCATCCTTTGCTATGATTTCCATCTGGCCCAACGAAAAACAAAGAATCCACCTGAAGCGCTTTGTTGTCATTAAGTCTTTGTTGATGATTTCCTTGGCATTGGCCACTAGAAAATTTGTTTTTGTAGCGATTGATACCAGTTTTGCTTACATAATTTTCTGTGGTTACATGGGCATTCAATTGTTTAAAAAAGGCTTTGCTGGAATGAATTATATTGCTCTCGGTGTATTGGTCTTGTTTCCGTCAGCATTGTTTTTTGGATTGAAAATTAATCTTCATCGTTTTCTAAACAAAGATGACATCAGCCATTTGTTTATGGTCGGTTGTATTGCATGCTTTTATTTAGGAATAACACGAACAGACAAAAATCAGTTATTGGCTGCCCAAAAGTAAAATGGAAAAATCCAAAATCAACATAAAAAATAAACGCGCCCGATTTGAATACCATCTCGAGGAGACTTTCACGGCTGGAATGGTTCTTTCTGGAACGGAGATAAAAAGTCTTCGCAACAACAAAGCCAGTATTTTGGAAGCATATTGCATTTATGACAAAGGGGAAGTTTGGATTCGAAATATGTTCATAAACGACTACGAAAACACCTCTTTTTTTCACCACAAACCTAGAGGCGATCGAAAGTTGTTGCTGAATAAAAAAGAAATCAAAAAACTGGAAAAATGGATGAAGGACAAAGGAAATACCATTGTGCCTTTAAAAATATTCTTGAGTGATAAAGGGTGGGCGAAAATTGACATTGCATGTGCGAAAGGAAAAAAACTGCACGATAAACGCGACGACTTGAAAGAAAAAGACGACAAACGCGACATGGCTCGTGCCTTGAAAAAAGGATAATTCTAGAGAAAACCCAAAGAAATTAAGTGAAGCCATCTGTTTTCTTGCGAGAGGAACAGTATCGCCAACGGGAAAATAAGATACAAGCTGAAGTGATACAAAAACGTAAAACGAGGCGATTTTTCCCAATAAAAAAAGATGCCGAATGGCAGTAGAAAAAATAGTATTACCCAATAAATCTGAGAAAAAATAGTCCAATCCAGTGTGTAGGATTTCAATTCATCTTCTACAGGATGAACAATTTCCTTTACCAAATGGAAAATAGGCGTTTTTATCACATATACATCAGGGTAATTTTGAAAATCACTGTGGAATCCTTTTTCAATTTGAAGTTTCCCTGTGTTTTCGAGATAAATCGGGTGAACGTAAGCAGTAGACAAACCGCCAGACTCTTTCATTGTAATACCTGTTATTGAGTCTTTTTCTTGTGTTTCAGGCAAAACCAAGTCGAGTAGTAGGACGAAAGACAAAAGAGTGCACAACACGGTTCCAACTCGATAAATTTTCCATTTATTTCCTTTCGTCAATTGTGCAAAATATGAATCGTTCGCTTTTTTCTCCCTCAATTTCTGGTCCTCGTATCTTTTTTTAGCTTGGGCAACTCTTTCTTCTTTGGTTTTCTGTTTTTTCGCTGTTGCAACGGTTGGAGCTATTTTCGGACGAGTTGGATCCAAAAACGCAAGCAACGTTTCGTAGGAATTTTGCAATTCGGCAAACAAACCTGCCGCACGCGGATCGGGGTTTCGATCGGGGTGCAAACGCATGGCCAATTTTCGGTAGGCCCGTTTCACGTCAGCTTGATTGGCTGTAGAGGGCAATCCTAAATTGTCAAAATGCTGTTTCACGCGTTTCTTTTAATTCCATTTTTGTCGTTTCTATTCGGTTCACTTTTCCACTTTCTGTTGTAACGAAAACAGGACACAAATAGTACACTTTTGGCAATTCGTGTTTTTGAAATTCTTCCAACAAAGCCGTTTCTGAAAAGGACGGCCAAGCATTGCCTTCCAGGTATAAAACCAATTTTTCACCCCATTTAGCGTCTTCTTCTTTCCAAAGGAAAAACGGTACTTGTAAGAATTTTGACCAACGGTTTTCCAACAATTCCGGTAGCAATTTGTAGCCTCCAGAATTGATGACAAAATCTTTTCGTCCCAACCATTTGAAGGAAGTGGGGGATACTAATTCAACCAAATCATTGGTTTCTAGTGCTTCAATTTTCAAGTCAGGCGCATGGATGACCAATTGATCTTCCTTTACCGAAAAAGTGATACCTGGCAAAGCTTGAAAATCGTCTTGGTTTTCAAATCCAACTTTTCGCAAAGCGATGTGTGAAACGGTTTCGGTCATGCCAAAACTGTGGTAAACGGTTAGTTTGTTTTCCCGCAACACATCTTCCAAGTTGGCCGGAATAGGACCTCCGCCAATTAAAATGGTTCGAATGGATTTTAGTTTTTGTAAATCGTGTTGGAGACTTTCGCTCAACTGCAAAGGGACCATGGCGACGAAATCAATTGGTTCTTTTACGGTTTGAAGAGGTCGTTTGGAAGGTGCTAGAATTTGCAAATTATAATTACCAAGATAGGCACGCGCCAGCATCATTTTCCCAGCAATTACATTAGGACTCATGCACAGCAGCGCACATGTTGATTCCGTTAGATGAAAGAATGCATTGGTTTTAGCCGCGGAATTCAACAGTTGAGACGAAGCGTATGTTATTTTCTTCGGAATGCCGGTAGAACCAGAGGTTTGAAGGGCAATTTCTTCTCGCTTTTCGAGCTGAAGCAGGAAGTCTTGAATCGTTTGAATTTCTGGGTAATCGGAAGAAAAAGATAAGTTGAACATTTTGGAACGTTTCTTGCCACTAAAAGTAAATAAAAGTTAAGGTTTTTCAATAGTCGGAAAAGGTACAATTGAAAAGCTTACTTTCGAATACAAATTGATAATATGAAAAATACAATCGTCAGTATCGCCATCCTAGTTTTAATCGTTTGTTGTTTTGGTTTTGTTCAGCGAGAAAATCAGTCACAAACGGATGACGGAAAGGGAATTCATTTCGCTACAATCTCATTGGATTCTGCAAAGGCTTTGGCGACCAAAACAGGAAAATTGATTTTTATAGACGTGCATACTTCTTGGTGCGGACCGTGCAAAGCCATGGCAAAAGGACCCTTTCAGGAAGAGAAAGTGGGAACGGCATACAATAAAAAATTTATCAACCTAAAAATTGATGCAGAAAAAGATGCAGATGGAGCATTTGTTTCTCGGGCCTATGCGGTGCAAGCCTATCCAACCTTGTTATTTATTAATGGCAAAGGCAAGTTGGTTAAAAAAGTCATAGGCTATCAATATGCAGACGATTTGCTATTGTTAAGCGATATGAGCAAATAAAAAGCGTCTTCTGCTGGAGAAGACGTTTTACTCAAAGCACCAAATTGATTTCCAAAGCTGCTCTGCGTTGTTCGAGTACAACGACTTGACGAAGTGTATTGTTGTACTGAACAATGGTAATACTACCAGAACTCCTTTTTTCCTCTAGCTGAGTGCGAATTGATAAAATTTTGATATTCGTTTCTTCAAACAAAAATCGGTTTCGTACTATAAGAAAGTTAAACCCCTCAACAGCTTGGAATTCAAAACTTGGATGATAATTTTTGTGTTTATTGTGGGCTTGTTGCGATCGCCAATGACCGTAATTGCTGGTGGAATAAAAGCCAGGTGTGTTGACGTAGAGATACATGAAATTTGGTCGATCGTTGCGGTAATGTGATTTTTGATGTTCTTTTCTATGTTTCAATTCACTAGCATTTCCGTTAAAACGGTTGCTATGATTTCCTGGACCATTGTAAACTTTCATTCTTTTTTTCTCATGATTCTTTGATGGATAGGAATGATTTTCCCGACCTTTTTTGCCCGGATATCTATTATGTCCTTTTCCTTGTTGGACGAAAAATACAATGTTGGTTTTATTCGATTTCCCATGACCTCTCTCCTGATTCAAGTGATGTTCTTGTTTTTGAGGGCGATCGTGGTTTCCCTTATTGCCTTTATTTTCAGAATGTCCTTTTTGAGCAAATACTATAGAATTCATCAATAGTAAAGCAATAATTAATAATTTTTTCATCGTTATTTGAGAGTTTGAATGAGTGAATCCAATTCGCCATCGATGGCTTCTAATTCTATATTTTCGGATTGGGCTTCCTTTATTTTTTTGGTCGTTTCAGTGTTTGTTTTCAAAGTGGGATCAATATCACTCGGATCCTTTGCTGAACAGGCAGCAGTCAGTAGTACGGCAAAAAATATCATTGTTTTTTTCATTGGGATTGTTTTTAATTCGTTTATCAATTCACCGTTTTTCAGCTCAAAAATGAATGAAAGGAATATAAATTGTAGCAAAAAACAAAAGAATCCTTCGGAAAGACCATAGGATTCAATAGGTTAATCGTTGCACTATTTGGCCATCAATTTACCCGTTTGAATGATTTGTTCATTCGCTATAATGGTATAAAAATAGAAACCAGAAGGTAAGCTATCGGTTTTCAATTTTGTAGATGCTTTCGTAATCTTGGTTTTTAAGACTTCCTCACCCAATGTGTTTGCTATGGATAACTGGAAATTCTGTCCAGATGTAAAATTCTCCGTTTCAATTGTGATGCCGGCCGTAAACGGATTGGGATAGACGATGAAAGAGGTATTCAAATCTGTCAAAGTTGCAACGTTCAGTGTCACGCAGTTTGCAGGAACGTTGGTTGGTAAAGCGCTCATCGCGGCAGTTGATAAAGCACCAGCAGTCGTAAGCGCTCGACCATTTAATTCAACTCCCGTTGCAATTGAGCCCAAAGCAGCATTGTTGCAAATAATGTTTCCATTAAAAACAGAGTAATCATTGATGTCTACAGCGCCTTCAATTTGCCAATATACATTTTTGGCTTGTGTACCATTCGTTAAAATCACTTTAGAATAGGTGCTTGTGGACATGGCTCCTGCAATGCGAATCACAAACACTCCGTCTGGATTTCCTTGTCCGTCCAAGTAAAGTGAATCTGTAAACGTTGCAGCTCCGCCCATTAAATAAGTATGTGGTGTTAAAACCAAATTGTTCCCAAACTGAGCGGGGTATAGTAATTCAATATCAACAGGTAAGGTGTTTAAGTAATTGTATGCAACGAGTAAATCGGCAGCGCAGGCGGCAGTTGAACCGTCAGGAATGGCGTGGATTTCTCCAGAAACCAATAACGGATCAAAACCGGAGACAGAACCGTTGTTACTGCCTACATCACCTGTAATAGTGGAAATTCCTGTATTCACTACTGCACCATCCGTTGAAAAAATTGCATAACAGGCTGCAGCTCCCAAGTCGGGTGCTTGTGGTCCTGTTAGCATCGGACTTCCGCAGCCAATGGGTGTATAGGCATGAATACCATCCACAGTTACCGCACCAGCAATCGCCAAGGCTCGTCCTTCCAAAGTATCACCTGTATTCATCATAATAGCTGAATTGTTGGCTAAGATGGTTCCTTTAAAAGAGGTTCCGGATGCCAGACTCACCAAACCTTCTACTTTCCAATATACATTGCACGCCAAAGCGCCGTTGATCAATTGGATAGAGGAGCCTGCACTGGCTGAAAATGCACCTTGAATTTGAAAGATAAAGACAGCATTCTGATCTCCCTGGGCATCCAAAATCAAATTTAAATTTAAAGTAGCTGGAGCAGATATATTGTTTACGCCAGAAAATAAGATTTGACCATTGCCTAACAACGGAGCAGGGTAATTTGTTGGCGTTGCAGCGTTTAATTGTCCGTAGGCAACCAAGATATCGGCTGCCGCTTGAATACTGGAAGCATCACCATCGTGCATGCCACCGTTTACATTACCAAACCCTGTGCTTGAACCATTGTTTGTTCCTACATTTCCTGTAAGATGAGTTATTCCGGAATTAGTAACCGCGCCATCTGTTGAATAAAGGACGTAGTCTGCTGCAGCACCCAAATTAATGGTCTGTGCCCAATTCTGAAGGGGCAAAATCACTATCAATGAAATTAATAGGGAAAAGTGTATACTTCTTTTCATGTTATTGTTTTTGTCTGCGAATGTAGTTTCGCCTTGCAAAGGTGCAGAGGATTGTAGGTCTTTATGTTATACAATTACCTTTTAGATTTATATAATTACCTGATTTAAAAAAACATAAGAAAAGCCATCTGATTAAATCAGATGGCTTTTATCATGCATGGTATTAATTTGGTTAGGGCAAAACAAAAGTATTTGCATCCATGGTTACGGAGCCGGTTCGCGCAAGTGCTCTACCATCCAGTGTAGCACCAGTATCAAAGGTGATGGACTCAAGCGCCATAACAGTTCCTTTAAATTCAGTTGTCGTTCCAAAAGAAGCGGAACTACTCACCTGCCAAAAAATATTTTTAGCTTGAGCGCCACCGCTTAAAATCACTTTGCGTCCAGGCGTAGTGGTAAGTGTTGATGCAATTTGGATAATGAAAACGGCATTGGCATTTCCCAACGCGTCAAACGTTACATCGCCAGATGAAACAGCCAAAGAGGAAGTTGATTTGTAAAGTCCTGGTGTCAACGTGAGTCCGCCGATGTTGCCGGATAAGGTGACCATGTCGGTAGCAACCCTGCCAGCTGCGTCATTGAAGGCGGCCGTTAAATCCAGTTTGGCTTGACTGGCAATCGTATCACTAATGTGCAGGGTTCCATTTAAAATTCCGGGTGGAAAACCACCAATGGAAGTTCCAGGACTTAAACCCAAATCTCCAGTAATTACGGTTGGACCTGTACTGGTAACAGCAGCACCAGCAATGACAGCGAAATTGTTCACTCCTGCTAGCGAAACGGTGGGTTGAACGGTAGTTTGAAGGACAATGTTATTGGGTTTTGGATTGGTAGAAACGGTATTGTTGTTTGTCTTTTTACATCCTAATGCCAAAAGCACCAATGTTGAAAGGGCAAAAGTAATCCATTTTTTTTGAGATCTCATTTTGTGTGTTTTACGAGGTGTAATTCATATAATACAACAAAGATGAGCAGAATGAAAAGGTAAAGTGTTATATAATATTTATGGATTGTTACATGAATACCAAAGTAGCTGGATTAATAAATAATAGATAATCAATTATTTAGGAGGTAAATAGTTTAAAATAAACCAATGATTTCTCCATCATCCGTGACATCAATTCCCTCTGAGGCTGGATGTGGGGGCAAACCAGGCATACGCATCATGGTTCCTGTGATTGGAATTAAAAAACCAGCTCCAACCGCAATTTCAATTTCGCGCACGGTAATGGTAAAATCTTTTGGTCGCCCCAAGATATCGGGATTGTCCGACAAGGATTTTTGGGTTTTCGCCATGCAAATTGGTAAACCGTTCAACCCCAAATCATCGATTCGTTTCAAATGAGCTTTTGCGAGAGAAGCATATTCAACGTGATTCGCGCCGTAGATTTCTTTCGCAATTTTCGCAATTTTTTCAGTTACAGGTGAATTCCATTGATACAAAGGTTGAAAATCAGATTTTCCTTCCTCAACGACATTTATTACACATTGTGCTAATTCCAAGGCACCTTTTCCTCCAAGTGCCCAAATATCTGCTACGGCAAATTGAATATTGGCATCCCTTGCAAATTGACGAATCAATTCTATTTCTTCGTCGCTATCCGAAGTGAATTTATTAATAGCGATAATAGGGGTGATGTTGAATTTTAAAACGTTCTCCAAATGTTTCTCTAAATTTGGTAAACCTAGTTTTAAGGCCACAACATCGGGCGTCGTTAAATTTTTCAAATCGGCTCCGCCATGGTATTTCAAGGCACGGATGGTAGTCGTTAGCACAACCGCTTCAGGTTTTAATTCCGCACTTTGACATTTGATGTCCAAAAATTTCTCACCACCCAGATCAAAGCCAAATCCTGCCTCGGTCACCGTGTAGTCCGAAAAAGTCATGCCCATTTTTGTGGCAATAACGGAGTTGGTTCCTTGCGCAATGTTGGCAAAAGGTCCACCGTGAATGATAGCAGGATTCCCTTCAATGGTTTGCACTAAATTTGGTTTGATGGCGTCTTTCAGTAAAGCAGTCATCGCTCCTTGGGCTTTTAAATCTCTGGCATAAATCGGAGTTTTATCAAAGGTGTAGCCAACAAAAATGTTCCCCAATCTTGTTTTTAAATCGTTTATATCCTTGGATAGACAAAGAATGGCCATTATTTCAGAGGCTGCTGTAATATCAAATCCTGTTTCTCTTGGTATTCCAGAGGTGGTTCCGCCCAAACCAACAACGATATTGCGCAAAGAACGATCATTCATGTCCATCACGCGTTTCCAAGCAACAGTGCGAGCATCGATACCCAGATTATTCGTTTTGTTTTGTAAGTTGTTGTCAATCAAAGCTGACAGTAGATTGTGCGCTTTTTCAATAGCCGAAAAATCACCCGTAAAATGAAGGTTGATGTCCTCCATGGGAAGTACTTGTGAAAAGCCACCGCCCGTTGCTCCGCCTTTGATGCCAAAAACGGGTCCCAAGGATGGTTCCCTAAGAACGACGGTTGTTTTCTTGTGCAATTGATTCAGCCCTTCCGACAATCCAATCGACATCGTTGTTTTCCCTTCTCCAGCGGGTGTAGGTGAAATAGCGGAAACGAGGATCAAATGACTTTGCTTGGCCTTTGTTTCATCAATTAAATGTAGTGGCAATTTGGCCTTGTATTTACCAAAGGTTTCAATTTCTTCTGGATCAATGCCTAATTTTTTGGCAATTGCCACGATGGGTTGAAGGGTACTTTTCTTTGCAATATCTAGATCTGTCATGTTCAAAGCTTAATGGTCTAAAATTACTGCGGAGCTACCGAAAAAATCATGACATGCGTCAGGAAATTTGAGATTTCTGAATTTAGAGAAAACTTGACTTATTTGACACGTAAGATCTTTTCCATTTTACGACCTTTTGCCAACTCGTCAACCAGTTTGTCTAAGTAGCGAATTTTTTGAGTCAAGGGATTTTGTATTTCCTCAATTCGATAGCCACAAATTACGCCTGTTATTAAATAAGCATTCGGATGAACATTGGTCAGCGCGAAAAATTGTTCAAAGTTGACTTTTTCCTCAATTAATGCTTGTTGCTTTTTCTTGTCGAACCCGGTTAACCATTCGATGACTTCTTGCAATTCTTCTTGTGTTCTGCCTTTGGTTTCAACTTTTTTTAGGTAATGAGGATAAACGCCCGCAAAAGTCAAAGAGGCAATTTTTTCGTCGTGATTGTATGTTTTCGCCATGGTTTTTCTCGTATTGTGAAATGTTTCGAATCTAAATTTTTAATCAACGATAGTTAAGGTCTGGCAACTTTTTTTCTAGTTCATCCATTACTTCGAAACTAGATTTCTCCTTGGCAGTAAAGTAGATTTTTTGACCATTCGTTTTGGTGAAAAGAAGCAAAGGTGACTGATCCGCGTTCAAAATCAGTTTGACAATTTCACCTTCATTTGTTTTAAAATATCCTTTCTTGATTGTTCCTAGCGCAAATCCATTGGTTTTAAGGGTGATTTTCGGCAATTTATGGACCAATTCAACGGAAAGAATAGTCGATTTCAAAAGCTTCTCACCATAACTCCCTTGAAATTCAATATTTTCTGACTCAATTTTAAGTGTATTTTCTTTGAAGCCAAAACCCAAAAGACCAAGTACAAAGAACAAAGTAATCAAAAGGATGGCAACACCCACTTTACTTGATTTTTTACTTATTTCTTTGGTATATTTTGAACCGGAAACAATAAAATAAACATAGGCTAGAATCGGATAGACGATGAGGAAAATACCAGCAGTGTTTTCGGCTCCAAAATAAGTCAAAATTGAACCTATGGTAAAGAAAGAGATCCCTAAAACAAGGTGAAACCTGCGGAAATAGGGTATGTAGGAAGCAATGTCGAAGTTTTCTCTCTCTTCCTTGCTCATGGTGTTGTAACCCGAAAGTAGATACTGAGCGTTGTTCTCGGTCACCAAGTAACCAATCACGATAAAAAGTAGGCTCATGCCAAATAATGCATACATCATTTTGCTATTTCTCTTAAAATTAGAAAAGTGGATTTAAAATCAACTTTTCTTGTTCAAACGAATCTACTTAATTTTTTATCGGGTAACAAATGATGGAGCTCTTCATTTTTTCACCAGCAGAAAATAGGGAGGAAGTAAGGAGGTTTGGAAAAAGTTGAATCAAAAAAAATGCCTCAATCCATATATGGATTGAGGCATTTTGTATTGTTATGGAAGGAATTGAATTATTTCCCTTCTTCCATTTTCTTTTTCAATTCAGACAACGCATCCAAATCTCCTAATGTAGATTTTTCATTGCTGCTGTTTACGGAACTTACTGCATTTGCAGTACTAGAACCACCTGTACCTTTTTTCGCTGTTGGTGCTTTCGCCGTTGGACGGTCGTCACCTTCTTCGAATGTACGTGTATGAGACACAACGATTTTTTTCGATTCTTTGTTGAATTCAATTACTTTGAAATCTAACGTTTCTTCGATTTTAGCGTTGGTTCCATCTTCTTTACGCAAGTGTTTCGCTGGGCAAATACCCTCAACACCATATGGCAAAGCAACGATTCCAGATTTGTCTTTGTTCTCTACAATTGTACCTTGGTGTACTGAACCTTCTCCGAAGATGGTTGCGAATACTTCCCATGGATTTTCTTCCAATTGTTTGTGACCCAAAGAAATTCTTCTGTTTTCTCTATCGATTTCCAAAACCACAACTTCCATTTCGTCTCCTACTTTGCAGAATTCTGATGGATGTTTGATTTTTTTCTGCCAAGAAAGATCAGAAATGTGAATCAGTCCATCAACACCTTCTTCTAATTCTACGAATACACCGAAGTTAGTGAAGTTACGAACTTTTGCTTTGTGACGAGAAGCCACTGCATATTTGGATTCAATTCCTTCCCATGGATCTGGCATCAATTGTTTGATACCCAAAGACATTTTTCTTTCTTCTCTGTCCAATGTCAAGATAACTGCTTCAACTTCGTCACCTACGTTGATGAAATCTTGAGCAGAACGCAAGTGTTGTGACCAGCTCATTTCTGAAACGTGGATCAAACCTTCAACACCAGCAGCAATTTCAACAAATGCACCGTAATCAGCCATAACAACCACTTTACCTTTCACTTTGTCACCAACGTTCAAGCCGCCGTCCAAAGCATCCCATGGATGTGGTTGCAATTGTTTCAAACCTAATGCAATTCGTTTTTTATCGTCATCAAAGTCTAGGATAACAACGTTCAATTTTTGATCCAATTCAACGATTTCTTCTGGGTGGTTAACACGTCCCCAAGATAAATCTGTAATGTGAATCAATCCGTCTACACCACCCAAGTCGATGAACACACCGTAAGAAGTAACGTTTTTCACGATACCTTCCAATACTTGACCTTTTTCTAGACCAGAAATAATTGTTTTCTTTTGTTCTTCCAATTCTGCTTCGATCAACGCTTTGTGAGAAACAACAACGTTTCTAAACTCTTGGTTAATTTTAACAACTTTGAATTCCATGTTTTTACCTACGTAAACATCGTAGTCACGGATCGGTTTCACGTCAATTTGTGAACCTGGTAAGAAAGCTTCCAAACCAAATACGTCAACGATCAAACCACCTTTTGTACGACATTTTACAAAACCTGTGATAATCTCACCTGTTTTCAATACGTCATTCACTCGCAACCATGCTTTGTGCATACGGGCTGTTTTGTGAGAAATGATCAATTGTCCATTCTTGTCTTCTTGGCACTCAACATAAATGTCAACAGTGTCTCCAACTTTCAAGTCTGGATTGTAACGGAATTCATTTGCTGGAATCACACCTTCGGATTTGTACCCGATGTTGATTACCGCTTCTTTTTTGTTCAACGCTACTACTGTACCGTCTAAAACTTCTCTCTCAACGATTGAAGTCAATGTTTCTTCGTACTTATCTGAGTACTCTGAACGTTCGATTTTCGTATAACCGTCAAGGTCTAACGCGTCCCAATCGAAATCTGCAGTTCCCTGCGTTTGTGTGTTTTCTGCCATTTTGGCTTTCTTAATTTGTATCCCGATTACCTTGTCAATCAGAAGTGTAAATAATAAGAGCCTACAAGGTGCTCATTTTCAAGGGTGCAAAGATAGAGAGTTTGAATATAATATCCAAAGAAAATCAGGGAATTAGCGCAAAAAAAAAGAGACTCCAAATGAAGTCTCTTTTTAAAGTAAATGAATTTTTTATTTTGCTTCTTCGTAGCGTTTTTTGTATTCCATCGCTTTATCCGTATTTCCTAGGCTTCTGTGCAATTGGAAAAGGATGTTCAAGACCGCTTTGTCTGTTGGAACTGCTTTGATATAAGCTTCAAGTGGACCAACCGCTCTTTTGTATGTGTCCGTACTTTTTGATAAAAGCACATCGTATTGTGCATCACCCAACTTCAAACTGTTAGCTTCCGTTTTCATATCACCTGCCCAAGAAACCAAATGAGCACCCAATTGGTACTGTGCATCCAAATAATTCGGGTCGATTGCCAAAGCTTTGTTCAAGGATTGTTCCGCTTTTTCGTTCTCTTTCATTTCGATGTAAATCGTACCAATTGTGTAGAACAACTGTTTGTTATTTGGATCTGCTGCGATTGCAGAAGCCAAAGCTGCTTCAGCGCCAGCGGGATCATTTGCATCAATGTTGATATTTACCAATTCTAACAACAAATCACGATCATTCGGAAACAATTTACGTCCTTCAGATATGATTTCCTTTGCTTTTGCGATATCACCTGATTTTCTGTAAGCGCCAGAAGCCAAGTTATACGAAGATGCTCCTTTGTAACCCGCTTTTGCCACAATTAAGTAATTGGTCGCCGCTGCAGCATAATCTTTTCCTTTTTCAGAACAAACCGCTGAATAAAAAACAGCTGTACTATCCAATGCGTTGATTGCATTGCTGTATTTCGCTTGCCAGTTGTACAAGTTGGCTGCACCTAAAAAGTCTTCTGCTTTGAACGCTTCATTGGCACTTTTGTCAAAATGAAATCTTGCTCGGTACACCGCTTCTTCAATGTCCGATTTGAACTTTTTATCCAAGGCATAGGATTGTTTGAAGGCTTCGATATCTTGCGTAATGAATTCGGGTGTCCCCATCAACTTTAAATCGTTGTCATTCGCATCCTTCGCTAAGGTTAAAATCCCCAAATAGATTTCTCCTTTGTAATACAAGGTTTTTGGAGAGGACTGTGTTTCTGGATGCGCCGCTGCCAAGTCAATGAATTCTTTGGCACTCAAAATCGCTTTTTTGGCCGTTTCATAATCCTTCGCCTGCATAGCAGGGGCGTATTTGTTTTTGAATTCTACTGCCGCAGTAGTTTCATTTTTCTTTTGACCAAATGTCACGGTACTCAACAAGATTGTCCCGAGAAGTAATGTATTTTTCATTTTGTTTTTTTTCTAGTTAACAATACAGATGTAAAAATAGGAATTATTCCACATCTGTATCGTTTTCAATATTCGTGCCAGTTGTGTTATCTTCAGAACTTCCGTCCTCATCCGTGCTGATTTCTATGATGTTACCATCCTCATCCAGCATCACTTCTTCGTCTTCTGTTCTAGGAACTCGAGCAATCGCCGCAATGGAAGCACTTCCTTTCAAGTTAATCAAACGAACACCTTGAGCTGAACGACCCATCGTACGAATGGTATCAATGTGCATTCGGATGGTGATGCCCGCTTTGGTGATGATCATCAAATCTTCTTCGTCGTTTACATTCTTGATCGCCAACAATGGACCAGTTTTATCCGTTACATTCAACGTTTTCACCCCTTTACCACCACGATTCGTGATTCGGTAAACTGGCTCTTGGTCTTCAGGATCATTCAAGTAGGTACGTTTTCCATATCCTTTTTCAGAAACCACTAAGATGGTTGAGAAGATATCTTCTACACAAATCATTCCGATTACTTCATCCTGATCGCTTTGTAAGGTTACACCGCGAACACCCGATGCATTTCTTCCCATTGGTCGAACTTTTTGTTCGTTGAAACGAATCGCGCGTCCACCGGAAGTAGCCATAACGATTTCATTGTTACCATTGGTCAATTTTGCTTCAAGCAATTCATCCCCTTCACGAACAGTGATGGCGTTGATACCATTGATTCTTGGACGAGAATAAGCCGTTAAACTTGTTTTCTTGATGATACCATTTTTGGTCACCATGATGATAAAGTTGTTGTCTACGTATTCTTTGTCTGTCAAATCTTGAACTTTCACGTAAGCTTTCACTTTGTCGTCTTGTTCAATATTGATCAAGTTTTGAATCGCTCTACCTTTGGCAATTTTGTTTCCTTCTGGTATTTCAAAAATACGCATCCAGAAACATCTTCCTTTTTCGGTAAAGATCAACAAGTAATTGTGGTTGGTCGCAACAAATAAATGCTCCAAGAAATCTTTGTCGCGGGTAGTAGAACCTTTTGAGCCCATTCCACCTCTGTTTTGAACTTTGTACTCGGATAAACTTGTACGTTTGATATAACCTGCATGAGAAATCGTAATTACCACTTCATCATCAGCAATTAAATCCTCAATACGCATTTCGCTTGCGGAATATTCAATTCTCGAACGACGTTCATCGCCAAATTTCTCACGAACTTCATCCAATTCGTCTTTGATGATTTGCATTCTTCGTTCTACGCGTGCTAAAATGTCTTTCAAATCCGTAATCAACAAAACCAAATCTTCGTACTCTGCACGTAATTTGTCTTGCTCAAGTCCGGTCAATTGACGCAAACGCATTTCAACAATCGCTCTGGATTGAATGTCTGAAAGAGAGAAACGTTCCATCAAGCGCTCACGCGCTTCTTCTGGACTTTTAGAAGAACGAATGATGGCAATTACTTCGTCAATATTGTCAGAAGCAATGATCAAACCTTCTAAAATGTGCGCTCGTTCTTCCGCTTTGCGCAATTGGAATTGCGTACGACGAATGACTACTTCGTGTCTGAATTCTACGAAATAGTGAATCAAATCTCTTAAATTCAACAATTCCGGACGACCGTCTACCAAACAAATGTTGTTGACAGAGAAAGAAGTCTGAAGCGCGGTGAATTTGTATAATTTATTTAATACGACATTTGGAATCGCATCCCGTTTCAGTTCAAAAACGATCCGCATACCATTTCGATCCGATTCATCACGAATATCAGAAATGCCCTCTAATTTTTTATCATTGACCAAATCAGCAGCCTTCTTAATAAGGTCAGACTTGTTAACTTGGTAAGGGATTTCGGTAACAATAATTTGTTCTCTTCCTTTTTCTTCTTCAATTTCTGCTTTGGCGCGAATAACGATTCTTCCACGACCAGTTAATAAGGCATCTTTTACACCTTCGTAACCGTAAATAATACCACCTGTTGGGAAATCGGGTGCTTTGACGTATTTGATTAATTCTTCCGCGTCAATATCCGTATTATCAATGTAAGCGTGAATTCCGTCTACGATTTCTGATAAATTGTGTGGCGCCATGTTAGTTGCCATACCAACAGCAATACCGCTGGCACCATTCATCAATAGATTCGGTATTTTAGAAGGCAGAACCGTTGGTTCTTGCAAGCTTTCATCAAAGTTAGGACGGAAATCAACGGTTTCTTTGTCCAAATCGTCCAACATTTCCTCCGCTACTTTTCGCAAACGTGCTTCGGTATATCGCATCGCAGCTGGACTATCGCCATCCACTGATCCAAAGTTACCTTGTCCGTCTACCAATGGGTAACGCAATGACCACGGTTGCGCCATACGCACCATGGTATCATATACCGAACTATCACCGTGTGGGTGATACTTACCCAAAACTTCCCCTACAATTCTTGCAGATTTCTTGTGTGCCTTATTCGAAGCAACACCTAATTCATGCATACCAAACAAAACACGTCTGTGAACTGGTTTAAAACCATCGCGTACATCTGGTAATGCTCTTGAAACGATAACCGACATCGAATAATCGATGTAGGCTGTTTTCATTTCATCCTCTATGTTAATTTGTATTATTCTTTCTCCCTCTGCCATGTTGTCACTTTTATCTTTTTAGCACAGAATTTGTGCTGAATTAAGCAAGCATCGAAATTACTCATTTTTCACGGAGTAGACTTGGTATAAAAATTGGTATTTACTAACAAAAATCTGTGGAAAATTGGCTTTTTTCGGCAGTTATTAACATTTTAAACGTTATATATTTGTACATCGGGCAAAAAGTCGTTATTTAGTCCTCAGTCAATAATTATTATGGAAGCAAAATTTTCACCACGGGTTAAAGACGTCATCAGTTTTAGTAGGGAAGAAGCCCTGAGATTGGGAAATGATTTTATTGGCGTAGAGCATTTACTTCTCGGTATGATTCGCGAAGGCGATGGGAAAGCCATCAAGATTTTGTTGGAGTTTCATTTGGATTTAAAACAAATTCGAAATGAAATCGAAATGAGCCTGACGCGCTCGGCATCAATTAAAAATGCGAATTTGACCAATATTCCTTTGGTTAAACAAGCTGAAAAAGTTTTAAAAATTACCTATCTCGAAGCAAAGCTATTTAAAAGCCAAATGATCGGCACGGAGCACTTGCTCTTGTCTATTTTAAAGGAAGAAGATAGTGCTGCTTGTCGGATATTAAATAAATATGGTGTGATATACGAAAACGCAAAAGACGAATTGGAAGCAATTCTAGACGATACAAAATCGCCGAAATCAGAATTTCCTTCGGGAGGTGGTGAAGAGGAGGGGGATTCTTTTTCTGCTCAACGCAAACCAACGGATCCGAAATCAAAAACACCTGTCTTGGATAATTTTGGAAGAGATTTGACCAAAATGGCGGAAGCTGGAAAATTGGACCCCATTGTGGGACGAGAAAAAGAAATTGAGCGTGTCAGCCAAATTCTATCCAGAAGAAAGAAAAATAACCCAATTTTGATTGGTGAACCAGGCGTTGGTAAAAGTGCTATCGCAGAAGGTTTGGCCTTGCGAATTGTGCAGCGAAAAGTATCGCGTGTTTTGTTCAACAAACGTATTGTTTCGTTGGATTTGGCTTCTTTGGTGGCGGGAACAAAATACCGCGGTCAATTCGAAGAACGAATGAAAGCGGTGATGCAAGAGTTGGAGAAAAACCCCGACATTATCTTGTTTATCGATGAAATTCACACAATAATTGGTGCGGGTGGTGCTTCTGGTTCTTTGGATGCATCAAACATGTTCAAACCAGCCTTAGCAAGAGGCGAACTTCAAGCAATCGGTGCTACAACGTTGGATGAATACCGTCAGCACATCGAAAAAGATGGTGCATTGGAAAGAAGATTCCAAAAAGTAATCATTGAACCAACTTCAGAAGAAGAAACCGTTCAGATTTTGAACAATATCAAAGATCGTTACGAAGATCACCACAGTGTGACCTATACCGATGAAGCGATTGCAGCCTGTGTGAAATTAACGGAGCGGTACATTACGGATCGACATTTGCCAGACAAGGCGATTGATGCCTTGGATGAAGTAGGTTCTCGTGTTCACTTGACGAATATCAATGTTCCCCAAGAAATTTTGGAAATAGAAGGAAAAATTGAAGCGTTAAAAGACCAGAAAAACGAAGTTATCAAATCGCAACAATACGAAAAGGCGGCGGAATTGCGCGACAATGAGCGGCAATTGCAAGATCAATTGGATGCGGCGAAATTGAAATGGGAAGAAGATTCTAAATTGAATCGTGTTACCGTTACCGAGCACAACGTGGCGGAAGTTGTTTCCATGATGTGTGGCATTCCAGTGACGCGAATTTCTCAATCGGAAAGTGGCAAATTGGTTCACATGGCTGAAGAGTTGCGAGGAAAAGTCGTTGGACAAGATGAAGCCGTTTCAAAAGTGGTGAAAGCCATTCAACGAAACAGAGCTGGATTGAAAGATCCTAACAAACCAATCGGTTCTTTCTTTTTCCTAGGGCCAACGGGTGTTGGAAAAACGCAATTGGCGAAAGTCTTGGCGAAATATTTGTTTGATTCAGAGGATTCTTTGATTCGTATTGATATGTCGGAATACATGGAGAAATTTTCCATCTCTCGATTGGTAGGAGCGCCTCCGGGATACGTTGGATACGAAGAAGGAGGACAATTGACAGAAAAGGTGCGCAGAAAACCGTATTCCATCATTTTGTTGGATGAAATCGAAAAAGCGCATCCTGATGTTTTCAATTTGTTGTTGCAAGTGTTGGACGAAGGTCACATGACCGATGGTTTGGGTCGTAAAATCGACTTTAAAAACACCATTTTGATTATGACATCTAATATTGGTGCCCGTCAGTTGGCTGATTTTGGAACGGGTGTTGGATTTGGTACCAAATCACAATCCGATCAAAGAGATGAAAACTCCAAAACAGTGGTTCAAAATGCCTTGAGAAAAGCGTTCTCTCCAGAATTCTTGAACCGTATGGACGACATGATTATGTTCAAATCGTTGACACGTGAAAGTATTCACTTGATCATTGATTTGGAATTGGAGAAATTGTATGGAAGAATCAATTCATTGGGTTACAACATCGAGTTGACAGAAAAAGCGAAAGATTTCATTGTGGACAAAGGATACGATGAGAAATTTGGCGCTCGACCATTGAAAAGAGCCATTCAGAAATACATTGAAGATCCTTTGGCAGAAGAAATCATCCAGTCTCATTTGACAGAAGGTGATACCATTCGCATGGATGTAGAGGACAAAGCGGAAGAATTGACCGTTTCCATTGAAAAAGGAAAAGGGAAAGGAAAAGAAAAAGCGAAGTCCAAAGAATAGAGTTTTAATCTAAAATTAAAATGGGGGAGCAATCCCCCTTTTTTGTGTATGAAAAATTGGATAGGAATTTTTGGACTGTTGTTGGCGTTCGGAACGAATGCTTCGATTGTAGTGATGCCCCGTATTGATGCAAAATTGTTTATCAATGCACCTCGAACTGATTTTGAAGCCATTTATTTGAACGAACCTGCCATGCTTGAAAAAGCGGTCACTTGGTTGTTCAATGCCAATCGATTGAACCACGAAATGACAAAATCGATGGATTCCTCTTTTCAATTCAATACCTACTGGAAAGTTTTTAAAGATAGCTGGCATTTGATCGATATGAACCACGATGGAAATCCGGAATTGATTTTTAGTGGCAAGCCTTTCCAGGAGGACGTGAAAGAACAGTTTTCCTTGTACGCACAATACGGATTAGTCTGGAAAGAAGTGTTTTGGGACGATGGTCATTTGTTAGCGTTCAAAATTCATCCAAGAACCCAAGAGATTTTATTGTACCAGCATCGCTATCCTTGTTGCACACAATCGACACATAGTGTGAACCGATTGCGTTGGTTGAAGAATCGTTTGTATGAAATGAAACGGTTTTTTCTCGCTCGAGACAAAGGAGATATGAAAGGGGTTTTCTTTCCTCGTAAAAGCGTTTTTAAAGCGAATTACCGGCATTTAAATACAAAAACAATGTTGTATTGGTCGAAGGGATTAATAAAGAAAGGAGCTTCTCTTTTTAGTGAAACCAATGCGATCATTCATTATCCAGCAGCTGCGTACTACAAATTATTGGCTATTGAAGACAAATGGATGTACGTTCAAATGGTTTCTCCGCCGGTGATGGAAACGAGTGCTGTTGCCAATGCAGACAACTTGAAGACGGTTAAATATTTCGGTTGGATGAAAGTCCCTTAGGATTGAGAATCGACTGCTTTTCGGACAGAACCGTGTTCCAACAACAATTCCTTGGCTTTATCATACGAACAATTTAAACTGGTTTGAATCATTCGAGCACCTCGGTCCACCAATTTGTGGTTACTGAGTTGCATATCGACCATTTTATTGCCTTTTACATGTCCCAATTGAATCATTAAGCTCGTCGAAATCATATTCAATACCAACTTTTGTGCGGTGCCGGATTTCATGCGCGTACTACCTGTTACGAATTCAGGACCAACAATGGGAACCATTGGAAAATCTGGAATTGTTGCCAACGGACTTCCAGGATTACAGGTAATTCCGCCCGTTAGAATAGTGTTTTCTTGGCATTTTTTTAAAGCCGCTAAAACATACGGCGTTGTTCCTGAAGCGGCAATTCCAATCACGGAGTCCAATGCCGAAATGTTGTGATGCGTTAAATCAATCCAACCTTGGTTTTCGTCGTCTTCCGCAAATTCAACCGCTTTTCGAATCGCTTTGTCCCCGCCGGCAATCAAACCTACGACTACGTTTTCTACTACCCCAAAAGTGGGCGGGCATTCACTGGCATCAACAACGCCCAAACGTCCACTGGTGCCTGCGCCCAGATAAAATAAACGACCGCCTTTTTGCATGCGGGGCAAACAACTTTCAATAAATTTTTCGATTTCCGGCAAGATGGCTTCTACCGCCAAGGCTACTTTTTGGTCTTCACGGTTGATGTTCTGCAACAATTCCGTTACGGACATGTTTTCCAAATGATCGTAGTTGGAACTCGATTCAGTGATTCTTTCCATGTTACACCAAATAGGCTTCGTATTGATCTTCCACCAATCTAATTTCAACGCGATCGCTCAAGGTCGTTGACAAGCTCAAGCCAACAAAATCAGCTTTGATGGGATAACGTCGGTGTTCTCGATCGACCATCGCAACCGTTTTTATAGCGGTAGTGGGTTGTTGAAGGAATTTTACCAAAGCATATTGCATGGTTTTTCCAGAATTTAAAACATCATCTACCAAAAGAATGGTACCGTTTTTTAATTCTTCTTCTTGAATGGAAAGTTTCACTTCTTCACTCCACGGTTTTTCCTTGTTTACCGTAATTTCAAACAATTCAATTTTTTGATTTGAATTTTCACGGATGATGTTGCGCAAAGCTTTGGCCATTGTAAATCCATTCCCAGTGATTCCGCCAATGTAACATTGTGGCACGTCGTAAGTAAATTCAATAATTTGATGCGCTAATCGAATCATTTTTTGATTGATTTCGTCGCTGGTTAAAATTCGTTGCATGGAATAAAGTGCTTTGAAACAAAGATAGAAAATGTCTGCCATTCAAGGGCTATTTGTTTTTATTTTACGTGATTTCGATCTCAAACAACGCCGTTTTTTTTGGCCACGTGGGGGACGATTCTCGAATTTTAATCAATTCTATATTCCCAAAATATCTTCCTACGGCAAACCCTGCAAATTCCGTTTCGCCCATTCGTTGTGTTTGTCCAAATTCAAAATCTGAATGTACAAATGGCGCGCCGTCACGTAATTTTCGTGTTGATGTGCATAAAAAGCGCGTGTTTCTAACCGGTCGATTTCAATCAAAACCAAGTTCTTCTTGGCTGCATAATTACGGGGATGCAATTCAAGCGCTCGCAAGTAGAATTCTTCTGCTTTGTCGATATCGCCTTTTTTGAAGGCATGATAACCTTGCACTGTATTCCATTCCGATGAATAAGGATTGTAGATCAAAGTCGTCAAACAGATAGCCCAAATTATGGCTTGAAATGAATAAAAAAAGACTTTTCGATCTTGAGAAAGACCGACAACCAATCCAAATAAGAAGCCAGTGACGATGGTGGAGGTGCCAAAATAATACCAATCGTAATACATATTCAGTAGGGAAAGTATCAAGGCTGTGATTTCAGCTAACCAAATCAGTATTTTCCAGCGTTTGTAGCGCGGTCCGACTTTTGTTCTGACCATCAAATAGGTAAACAAGGCGAAATTCACGCCATTCAATCCAATTCCAGGATCACCTGACATGGCCAATTGCAAAGAAGAGGTTACAAAAGAACTGATTACTACAAAGAGCAAAAAGAATAGGGACTTGTTTCTTTTTTCAAATAAAATTCCAAGAAATACAAAAAGTGAAACACTCAAGAGTAAATGCCACAATTCTTTGTGAACAAACGAGTTGGTTACGATTCCCCAAATGGCGCCATCAAAGATTTCTTGCGCGTACGGTGCTCCAAAATTGGTATAAAGTTCCGGTGAGATATCACCCCAATTGGCCGCATTTTGAAGTGAAATAAAAAGCAGCAGGGTTGCAAAGGCAAACAAATAGGTCCAATAAATTCGGAGGTTTCCAATCTTCAATTCACCCTTCCAACTCATTTTGAGAGCGACTTTCTTCGTTTGGTTTCTTGAATGATTAATGTCAATTCACGACCGGTTTGACCTGCGACGGAGGTATTTTCGTCGGCACGTCGCAACAGATAAGGCAAAACTTCATTGATTGGACCGTAAGGAACATACTTTGCCACATTGTAGTGGCTGTGTGCTAGATTGTAGGAAATGTGATCGGACATGCCCAACAATTGAGCGAAATAAACACGTTTATCGTCCGCCGCAATTCCTTTTTCTGCCATCAATTGTGTCAAAAGCAAGTTGCTGTCTTCATTGTGCGAGCCAGCGCAGAAGGAAATTGTGTCCAAATGATCGGTCATCCAAACCAAAGCAGCATTGAAATCTGCGTCGGTAGCGGCTTTGTCTTTTTGAATGGGAGAAGGATATTTTTTCTCCATTGCTCGTTCACGTTCTTTTTCCATGTAAGCGCCGCGCACCAATTTGATACCCAATTTGTAGCCTTTTTCTTTGGCAATAACCGTTTCATTTTTCAAATGCTCCAAGCGGTCGTGACGGTAGATTTGAAGTGTATTGTATATAATAGCCGTTTCCTGGTTGTATTTCTCCATCAATTCATAGCAAATGCGGTCAATTCCATCCTGAATCCAGGTTTCTTCCGCATCGATGAATACCGGTGTTTTTTTGCTAAAACCGTGGCTAGCGATTTTTTCAATGCGTGCACGCAAACGGTCGTATTCGGCTTGTTCTTGTGCGTTGAGGTTTTCCCACGATTCATTGATGCGTTCCAACAATCCAAAACGGCAAATCCCCGTTACTTTGAAAACCCCAAAGGGAATTTTTGGGTTGTTGAATCCTTTGTCGATGGCAGAAATGATTTCATTGACGGATGCATCAAAATCGGCTTCTTTGACTTTTCCTTCCACGGAATAGTCCAAAATTGTACCAATCCCAGAATCGGCCAATTCGTTTATTTTTCCCTCACATTCTGAGACCGTTTCTCCGCCACAAAATTGTTTAAAAATCGTGCTTTTGATAATTCCTTTAATCGGCAAATGCGCGGCAATGGCGAAATTGGTCAAGGGTTTCCCCATTTTTACCAATAAAGGTACACCCACAATTTTGAACAAACGATACGCTCGTTTCAAATCTTTGTCGCTCTTGCTTTTGAAGGCAACTTCGGTATTGTTGAAAGAAATCATAAAGCAAAATTAATCTGTTTTTTCGTATCCGAAACAGGAAAGCAAAGCTTTGTTACTTTTGTGAATAAATCTTTTTTCAATGGAAGCATTTTTCAATTTGCAAACCGAAGTACTTATTGGCGATTTGAGCGGTTCTGGCTTGGGAAAACTCTTGACAGAAATCTACGGAAATCGGAAGAAAATTGTACTCGTTGATAGCCATACGGTAGAAAATTGCTTGCCGGTTTTAATCAATTTTATCGATGGATTGGAAGCAGCGGAAATCATTGAAATTCCAGCAGGCGAGGAGAACAAAACGCTCGATATCTGCACGTCCGTTTGGGAAAGCTTGACAGATTACGAATTTAGCCGAAACGATTTGTTCATTTGTCTTGGCGGCGGAATGGTCTGCGACATGGGCGGTTTTATTGCTGCTTTGTACAAACGCGGCATGGATTGTATCTATATTCCCACTTCTTTGTTAGGCATGGTCGACGCATCGATTGGTGGAAAAACGGGCGTGGACATGGGACCGTACAAAAATCAAATTGGCGCCTTTTCGCTGCCAAAAAAAGTATATGTAGATCCCGCTTTTCTTGAGACCTTGCCTCAAACCGAAATTCAAAATGGCTTGGCAGAAATGCTGAAGCACGGTTTGATCGCCGATAAAAACCATTTCGAACAAATTGAAAAATATGTTTCGGGCGCAGCCATACCCGAGGAATGGATTGCTCGTTCCTTGCACATCAAAAGCGAAATCGTGGAATCCGACCCAACAGAATCGGGAAGAAGAAAGTTGTTGAATTTTGGTCATACGATCGGTCATGCCATCGAAGGTTCACTTTTGAATTCGGAAACACCCATGGATCACGGTTTGGCGGTGGCGCATGGCATGCTCGCAGAAGCGAAAATCTCCGAGTTGTTGCAGCTGATTACCACAGAAGAATTTCAGCGAATAGAAAATTGTCTCCGAAAAATGTATCCATTTCGCTCATTTGCAACCACATCGCTCGACGAATGGATGCAACTCATGCGTCAAGACAAAAAACGACTCGATGATCAACTACGGTTTACTTTGCTGACAGGAATTGGTCAAGCCGATTGGGATGTTGCGGTGGATTTGGAAGTTGTGAAGGAGGGGTGTAGGGTTTTGGGGTAAGCAAGCAATTATAGGAGCGCTATTTGCTGCGGAGTATATCGCGAGTTATTGCGATGTTCTATTCTCGTTTTAGGTTATTAATAATTAAATAGAGTCCTCTTATTAAAAATAATAAATTGGCTAAAAGCCATAGAATAAGGGCTAGAAAAGCAAAAAAATTGAACAAACCTCCTTGTTCAAATATTAGTTTCAGATCCCAATTGTAGAGGTCTTCATTACTTATATTTAGAATTGCAAGTATTAAATAACTCAAAAAAACAGATTAGCAGCCAAATTAAAATTTGCTTGAGCGTAACCTCCCGCTTCTTATTAAATCTCATTCAATTTCAAATTAATTATTTGGCTAATTTCACTTGCTCGATCCACAATCATGAAATGCTCACCTTTGTCAACTAAAACTGCATTTTTATCCTTTGATCGAAGCAGTTTGTCGCGGGTGCCACTAATTTTTAAAACATTGTTTAAGCGAGTTTCATTTTTCCAATTCACCAATTCCTTCACACACCATTTCGCAAATTTTAAGTCTGTGTCGTGCAAAATGGAATTGAGTAATACTTTATTTTTGGTGCCAAAAAGAAAATGTGATAAAAGTTTGGGAGGGTTAAAAGCTTGGTTCGGAACTACGTTTAAAATCTTGGTTTTACCTACTAGTTTGAGGAGACTGTTCAGTTCGTTTTTTGTTTCGACCGATGAAATCAGTATTGTCAATCCTGGTTGAATACGTTTGCTAATCTCAACAGCGACCAGTCCGCCAAAGCTAACACCCAAAATTGCAAAATCGTTTTCTTGGTCTAATTGATAGATTTCAATCAGTCGCTGGGCGTAGGATTCAATTGTTTCTTTATCATTTGGAATTATCCAGTCAATAGAAATTAGCTCAGCATCAAGAGTCAAATAATTGAAAACTCTTTTGTCTGCGCCTAATCCACTAATACAATAAATTTTCATAGACTGCTGAAACGATGTTAGTTTTTGAATGCTGTAGTTAACTTACAGGCTAAAATACTTAAAAACGGCAAGGTTTACTTGATTATGGGTTTTAGGTAACGGTATACTAAAACTTTTTAATCGTTCTAATCAATACGTAAATCCAAAGAATGCTTAAACATCCTAGCGTTATCGCAAAGATCCATTCAAGGAAATTTGCCTCTTCAAACTTAACATGGGCTAATGTTGCATAAATGAAAAAAGGCCATATCAAAAACAATACCCAGAGTAAACCTTTCCAACTGCCCTGTTGGTCGTCAATCATCTTTTTTTTGTTTGATTAATCCATCAATATCTAGACTCGCCTGTACGTTCGGTATAAAATTTTTGTTCCTTTTCTCCTCCAGGTTCTTGTTGCCCAGATCACAACCAATACGAACCTGGCCAAACCAAATTAATTGGAATTGGTTTATTTTTAATTTTAAAGTAGAATGTGGTTTAATAAATTTTTGTTTGTGTTTCTTTTATCATTTAAGTATCGTTACATATCCAGTTAAACTACTTTTTACTCCGTTTATATCCGTGTAATTAATAATCCAAAAGTAGGTTCCATCACTAACATCTTTTCCATCCCATTCAATTAAAAGCTTATTGTTTTCAAATATTTTATTTCCCCACCTATTTACAATAACAGAATTCATTGAAACAATTCCTTTACTGATTAAAGGGACAAACAAATCATTTACCCCATCATTGTTAGGTGTGAAAACATTCGGAATTTCTAGAATTGTTTCACAGTATTCATCTACTAGTATTACTGATTTTGAACTGCAACCATTTACGGTTACTTCTACCCAATAGGTTCCTGACTCGGTGACATTGAAAAATGGGTTGTTTGAATTATTTTGCCACAAATAACTTGCATTAGAAGTTGATACGTCAAGTGTTAAAGTTTCTCCTTGACATATTGAGGTATAATTATCTAGGTTAATAATTGGCAATGGAATATAATCAACGACGATTGTATCTGTTGAACTGCAGCTGTCTACTGTAACCTCCACCCAATAAGTTCCTTGCTGAAAAACATTGAAAGTTGGGTTAATTGAATTGTCTTGCCACAAATAAGTTGCGTTTGCAGTTGTTGCGTCAAGCGTTAAAGTCTCATTTTTACACAAGGTTGTGTCCTTACCTAGATCAATAGAACAAGGGCTATTTGAATGAATTATAACAGAATTGCAATCTCCAGAAACTTGCCCACTACGACCACCGGTATTTACAATGGTAACTTCTGTAAAAGGTGCAGTTGATTGTATATTAACCAAAATGTCTCCATAAAATCCCGATCCAGTGTATGGACCTAAAATATTACCTGATAAATTAGCACAACCTGAGACAAGGCTGAGAGAAACTACCCCACCTCCATTAACATCAATAGTACCAAAGTCATCATCGTTTACAATAGTGTACCAAATTGACACATTCGTTTGTGGATTATTAAAGGTGTGTTTAATGAATCCATTTGGGAAACCATTTATAGATGTATTTGTCCAATAGACTTGTCCAACTGGAATAGGTGAGATTGTGCAACTACTGCCTTGGGATGTTACATAAAAATCAGGAGTTGTTCCGGTGATGGTGAATTCGGAGCATACAATTTGAGTGTAACAGGAAAAATGGAATATTAAAAATGACAGAAGAGTCAAAAAGTAGATTCTACTTTCATCTGTTCTCAGTTTACATATTCTTTTGTGATCCATTTGTCTTTTTCACTTCAATTAGGCAAGTACTAAAATACACAAAAATGATTAAGTAGGCTTTTTTTGGATATCATTTCAACTTTTTAATCGTTCTAATCAATACGTAAATCCACAGAATGCTTGAACATCCTAGCGTTATCGCAAAGATCCATTCAAGGGAATTTGCCTTTTCAACCTTAAAATGAGCCAATGCAGTACAAATGAAAAAAGGCCATACCAAAAACAATGCCCAGAGTTTACCTTTCCAACTGCCCTTTTGGTCGTCAATCATCTTTTTTTGGTTTGAGTAATTCATCAATATCTGGACTCGCGTGCACGTTCGACATAAAATTTGTTGTTCCTTTTCTCTTCCAGGTTCTTGTTGCCCAGATTAGACCCAAAACGAACCCTGCCAAACCAAAAAATACACCGATGGCTAATCCAACGAGGTTAGGATAACTAAAGTAAATTAATACCCCGACAATTCCTCCAATCAAAGTAGGGGAAAGAGCAATTTTGAGCCAGTTTATGAATTCTATTAAGTATGCTATAGCTTTCAATGTTTTGAACAATGATTAATTGTAATGTGGTTTTCTTTTACGCACAGAGTATGTTGTCGTAGCTGATAGACGAATACAAACTTTCCTTCCGATTCTTATAAGGGTAGTTAGCCAACTCACCGCATTTTGTTTTTATTTTTCAAAAAGCCAAATCTGTGATTTACCTTCGGTGCTGCTTCGCGCAGACGCTTTGGCAAATACAGATCAACTTTTCTAATTCTCCACAACTTTGTCTATGAAACATACATAATGTTAGCAATCCTTTATTTTATTCCACAATCTTTGCACAGGTATTCCTGTATTTCAAAACCAAATTTCTTAGCTTTCTTAAGGTTTTTACAATATACCTTTTTGTCCAAAGTTAGATTTGCATCCATATTTGCTTTTTCCTGCATAATTATTGCATTATAATAGTAACTTTCAGCATCTTGTCTATTCAATTTTATCAGTTTATCAAAAACATTAAGTGCTTCATCATATTTGTATAAAGAAAGTAATATTTGCCCTTTTCTTTTTAGCAGTTTGATGTTATTTTCGTCTTTGATGAGTTCCTCTGTTAATAAATCGATAGCAACAAAGTTATATCCATAAAATGTGTGCCAAAATAAAACGTTCAACAATAATGTTTCACTTGGTTTTAAATAATAGGACTTTTTGAGAAAGTACGAGGCCTTTTCTTTTATTTCAAATTCAGAAAGACTGTCACTTGGATTTCTTTTATTGAAACGTTCGACGTAATACGTCATGTGAGTTCCAACAGAATAGTATGCTTCCGAATAATTTTTTGTAGAATCTAATTCTATACAAATTGAAAAATCTCTTATTGCAGGATCCCAACGATCAGCTCTCGCGCCTTTTGCATAAGTTAATCCACGATAGAAAAACGCATCCGCACATGAACTATCCAATTCAATTGCTTTGTTGAAGTAATATTCGGCCGTAAAAAAGTAGTCTAACTCCATATCTTCTATTCCTCGACTAATAAAAGTTTCCACGTCAAGTTGGGTTAACCCAGTTAAACTAAAAGTTAAACTCAAGAATAAATTAAAAAAAAATACTTTCATGAAAGTAAAAGTTCAATTTCAGAATATGTTACACGATAAACTAAGATAGCAGTATAGCCCGACGAAGTGGGTTTATACTGCTTGTTGGCGACTGTTTTTAACACTCATTTTGTAATGTAAATTTAAAAATCTTATTCCATAAAAGTTTAGGTTATGATCAGCTCTCAACACATTTTCGTCGTCTTCATAAACTCTTATCCATTCATGCATTGATTTGACAAATTTCGCCCAGTATTTTCCTTTACCGTCCGTTAGTGTGAAATAGAAACCATGATCTCCAAACTTTTTGCCATCTGAACTCAGCAAAAGTGCACCATCTTTTTCAATTTTCTTCGTCATAATAACAGATGCATTTCCATTTGGAAGTGGGAAAATCACCTTTAATAATGGCATTTCATGTTTTGGGTTTAGGCAGGTCGTATAAATCCCCGAATAAATCACGTCGTTTGTACTTTTGATAATTCTATACCAAATTGTCCAAATCGTTTTGTTAGTTACTTTGGATTTGAGCTGGATTATTTCGCTTTTTAATCCTTTTGCTGTATCAATCGAATTTAATGGTAAGTTAAGTTGTTGAAGTCGCTTGCTGAAAAGTAAAGAAAGTAATTTGCCAAATGGCTTAAATATACCCTTCCATTCTGACCAAATTTCAAAATCGTAGTTCGAAGTATGTTCATAGAAATCCACAACTTTTTTGTTTAAACGGCTTTTTTCATCAGTAGAAATTCCAATTTGTTCGATTCGTTCAAGTAAACCCGAGTTTGGCTCGTTTTTAATGATAGTCAAATTGCCCTTATCTGATAATTCTGTAATGAATTTGTCTTTAATTATTTTTCTATTTCCAATTGGGCCAATTAGCCATTCAAAATTGTCTGGGTTGATTCTCTTGCCAGTCACTTTAACCCAAATTTGTGTAATCTTATCTTGAATTGCCATGTTAAATTTTCAGATGGTCACCAACAATTAACTAATCCCCATAGGAATTATTCCCTTCCTATATCCAACACAAAATCCCTTTACTTCATCCCCAACAACTTCATCTTTACCTTTTCCAAACGAGCAATCAGTTCAGCGTGATCGTGTTGTGCGGAGGGAACGGGTAGAGGAGTAGGAATCGTTTCGGGTTCTGCTTTCAAGGCTAATTTGGCGCCTTCCAAGGTGTAACCTTGTTCTTTTACCAAATTGTAAATCTTGTTAAAGTTTAGAATATCTTTGGGTGTAAATAAACGGTTGCCTTTTTTGTTCTTTTTCGGTTTGATAATGGTGAATTCTTTTTCCCAAAACCGTATTAGTGATGCGTTTACATCAAACATATCCGCTACTTCGCCAATGCTGTAGTAGAGCTTTGTTAATTGAAATTCAGCTATTTTACTCAATTGTATTCAAGTTGGAATTTCGAAAATAGTTATAATTTTGCACTCCCCATGAAAGTAAAGGTCGGAAAACTGCTTTTTTTGTTTTTTTGTGTTAGTACAATGTCTTTTGTGCAAGCGCAAAGTGACACGCTGAAAAAAAAGCCAGTCGCTCTTCCGATGACCCAAGCCCAACTCAAAAAAGAGAAGTTGCGCATTGCTGATTCTACGGCTCGTGCCAAGGCCAATCCGAAGGTAGATGCACAGAAAGTATTGTTCTTAAAACCAGCGGAAGCCGATTCTTTGAAACACGTGGAAGATTCGCTGGCACTGGCGCAAAAGAAAAGCAGTCCCGAAGTAGACAATTTGATCAACTTTGCCAAAAATTTCTTGGGTGTTCCGTATCGGTATGGTGGAACTACGCCTTCTGGTTTCGATTGCTCGGGTTTCATTTATTACATCATGGGAAATTTCGGTTTCAGCACCACGCGAACCAGTTATGGTTTGGCTGAAATGGGAAAAAACGTCAAACTTTCCGAAGCCCGACCGGGTGATTTGATGTTCTTCAAAGGGCGAAGTGTGAACAGCAGCAGTGTGGGCCACGTTGGGATTGTTTCGGAAGTTACTCCAGAAGGAATTTTTATTTTACACGCTTCCACCAGCCGGGGTGTCGTGCAAGAAAATTTCAGCACGAGCCGCTATTTGATTCCGCGCTACATCAAAATCAAGCGATTGGATTTTGGTGATGAATAAATAACCGTGTTTTTTTGAAACATTCAGGTATTTAGGAAATAAGAAAATGAAGGGAAACCTTTGTTGGTAAATCCTGATTTTTTTACTGTCTTAATGACCAATATACCTTCCTTCCTTTCTGTTTCAAAATTGTAATTTCCTTTATTGAAGAAAAAAATAACCCCTGACATGTTCTGACAAAACCGACGCTAAATTTGTCCTATGTTTAACACTTTAAAAAAGCAAAAAGATGAAAAGAGCAATCAATTGGTTTGAAATTCCGGTAACAAATTTCGACAGAGCGTTTAAATTTTACAATACCATTATGCCAGATGCCTTGAGTGAAGTAGCCATGCCTGGTATGCGCTATGGCGTTTTTCCTTACGACACTGAAAAAGAAATGATTGGTGGAGGAATTGTAGAAATGGAAGGGTATACGCCCGGAGCAGACGGAGCGGTGCTTTATTTGAATGGAGGTGATGATTTGTCGGCACAATTGGCCAAAGTAGAAGCCGCTGGCGGGAAAGTTATCATGCCAAAAACAGCGATTGGCGACAATGGATTCATGGCGATGTTTTTGGATACAGAAGGCAATCGTTTAGCATTTCATTCCATGCATTAATTCCAACTTAATTCTTCCGGAAATAGTGAATTCAATTTGGGTTCGCTATTTTCGGGTTTATATATGTCACAACTTCCTCGTTTGATAACAATTCTTACACTTTTGAAATCCAAAAGGATTTTAACGGCGACGGAATTGGCTGAAAAGTTTGATGTGAGCATACGCACCATTTACCGCGATATTCGAAAATTGGAAGAATCCGGTGTTCCGATTATAACAATAGAAGGAAAAGGGTACACCTTGATGGATGGCTATTCAGTTGCTCCGGTGCAATTTACCGAGCAAGAAGCCAATGCGTTGGTTACCGCTCATCATTTGGTCAATCAAGCGAATGATAGTTCTTTCGTCCACCATTTTGGAGAAGCGATGACCAAAATAAAATCTGTTTTTCGTACGTCTATTTTGGAAAAAAGTGAGTTGCTGAACAAGAAGATTTTTGCTTTCAACAACGGTTTTGAAAAAGCGGATAGCAATGCGTTGTCAGAGATTCAGCTGGCTGCTGTGCATTTTAATTATGTGGAAATCAATTACCAAAAAGCGGATGATCCAACCATTTCCTTTCGAAAAGTAGAGCCTTATGCCTTATTTTCGATGCAGAACAAATGGTTGTTAATCGCTTGGTGTCATTTGCGCAAGGATTACCGTGCTTTTCGCATCGATCGCATCCGTCATTATAAAATCCTCTCCGAAACTTTCGAAGATAGACGATTCAATTTACAAGAATTTTTTCGATGTAATCCGTACAAAGAGTAAATTAGCTTTTAATTTTATAAAGTAATACATACCCTTTCTGTAATGAAATTTTCACTTCTCGCTCTTTTTGTAAGTGCTATTTTCTTGACCCACGGTCAAGTGATTCAACAGGCGGTTTCAGGAAAAATTGATCACTTAGAGAACTTTCCATCTCAATTTGTAGAGGCTCGAAACATTGATGTTTGGTTGCCGGCCAATTACGATGGAAAAAAGAAATTTTCCGTGCTGTATATGCACGATGGACAAATGTTGTTTGATCCTGAAATTTCGTGGAACAAACAAGCCTGGGATGTGGACGATGTTGCTACGAAGTTGATGCGTGAAGGAAAAGTAAGAGATTTCATTGTAGTCGGTATTTGGAATGCTGGTTCCAAACGCCATTCGGATTATTTCCCGCAGAAACCGTTTGAAAATTTGACCCAACTAGAAAGAGATTCGGTGAATAGTCAATTGTCGAGACGTTTTAGTCAAGATCTTGTTTTTCAACCCAATTCTGATAATTATTTAAAGTTCATCGTAAAAGAATTGAAACCGTTCATCGATAAGAAATACGCTGTTTTTACGAATCAAAAAAACACCTTTATTGCAGGAAGTAGTATGGGTGGATTGATTTCCATGTATGCCATTTGTGAATATCCCAACGTTTTTGGTGGTGCTGCTTGCATTTCTACCCATTGGATTGGTTCGCACACAGCCGAAAACAATCCGATTCCGAATGCTTTTGAGGATTACTTGAGAAACAATTTACCTTCGCCGAAAAACCACCGAGTTTATTTCGATTGTGGGGACCAAACGTTGGATGCTTTTTACCCAGCCATTCAGCACCAAGTGGATGAAATTATGAAGTCGAAAGGTTTTACCGCGAAAAATTGGTTCACCGGTTATTTTCCCGGTAAAAATCACAGTGAAGCAGCTTGGCATGAGCGTTTGGATATTCCGTTGGTGTTTTTGTTAGGTAAATAATCAAAATTTAAAAGAAATTATTCATGGCTGTGATTTTGAATTTAATTGTAATTGTAATCTGCTCCATTTTCATATTTCGAGCCAAAGGAAGCGTGAGCGAATTGCTGAAAATTATCAGTTGGTTTTTTGCAGGAATAATGCTTAGTTTTTTTCTTGCGTTGGCGCTTCAACATGATTATTTGGATGGAGTGAACCATATTTTAGCGAGTGCTGTAAGTTGTGTGATTTTTTGGTTGATAGGCATTTCAAGATTGATTTTTCTCTCGCTGAAAGGAAAAAACGGGCAATTTTGGCAACAATTTATTGTGTTGTCTTTGGTTTTGATTGTTCCCTATTTTATTTACCGCATACTATCTGGAGCTTCTCTTAAAATTGGTGGGTAAGAAAAAGGAGCCTCCTCACATTACAGAAAATGCAATAACTGATTCATTTCAATTTAACCTTGAAAACAATTTTATACATTACTTTCGATAAAGTTTGTACCTATGAAATTTTGGAATTTATTTAAACAAGCGCTACAAGGCAAAGAGGAAGATTACACAAAAATCAATATCAAACGCGGTATCTTTTTGTTGTCGGTTCCTATGATATTGGAAATGATTATGGAATCACTTTTTGCCGTGGTCGATATCTTTTTTGTCGGAAAATTAGGCGATGACGCCGTTGCGACTGTTGGTTTAACGGAAGCAGTGGTGGTTATCGTTTATTCTGTTGGTGTAGGCATCAGTATGGCGGCCACGGCTATGGTTGCGAGACGTTTTGGCGAGAAAAAATACAAACGCGCCGGCAGTGCCGCTTTCCAATTGTTGATTTTTGGCACCAGTATTTCAATGGTGATTTCCGTTTTGGGGGTCGTGTTTGCGGGAGATATTTTGCAATTGATGGGAGCCAGCGACGCCGTGCTCGAAATCGGCGTTCCATATACACGAATTATTTTCGCCGGAAACTTGGCCATCATGCTTTTGTTTCTAATCAATGGGGCTTTTCGAGGAGCAGGTCAAGCACATTTGGCCATGCGAACGCTTTGGATTTCAAACGGAATAAACATCGTGTTGGATCCTATTTTCATTTTTGGAATGGGCCATTTCACAGGTTTTGGATTGGAAGGAGCTGCTTGGGCAACTACGCTGGGGCGAAGTATAGGCGTATTGTACCAATTGTATCATCTTTTCAATGGCAAACACCGCTTGGTGATCGCTCGAGAAAATATCAAGCTAAAGTGGAAAACCATGAAAAAAATAGCCGGTATTTCGGTGGGCGGAATGGGGCAATTTCTAATTGATTCGGTTGCTTGGATTGCATTGACAAGAATGACGGCAGAGTTTGGCAGCACCTCCGTAGCGGGATTTACGATTGCCTTCCGAATTTTGATTTTTAGTTTGATGCCGGCATGGGGACTTTCGGGTGCTGCATCTACTTTGGTCGGACAAAATCTTGGAGCTCACAAGGTGAAACGAGCCACTTTATCCGTTTGGTTGACGGCGCGTTACAATGTTATCTTTTTATCCGTTGTCACAGTGATTTATCTAATTTTTGGTGATGGACTTGCCCGCGTATTTGCTTCGAGCAAAGAGGTGCAAGACTTGGCCGCTCTGGGTTTACGGGTGATCGTTTTGGGATATGTTTTCTTTGCTGTCGGAATGGTAATGATACAAGCTTTCAATGGCGCTGGTGACACACGGACACCGATGTTCATCAATGTGGGGGTTTTCATTGGAATTGAAATACCATTGGCTTATCTTTTGTCAATAGTACTTGGAATGGAAGTGCTGGGAATCTTTATTTCTATCGCTATTTGTCATTCATTGCACGCCTTGATAGCCTTGTGGTTTTTTAAGAAAGGTCGTTGGAAAACCGTAAAAATTTGATTTACAATGGCAAACCTTAATAAAAAGTTTGTTCCAATAAAAAACAAACTAAATGTAAAAAAAGAACCGCTTCACGCAAGCGCAAAGCGGTCCTTCCGGTGGTTGTTATTGTGTATTCATCTCGGTTATTGAATTAGTTCCAACCACCACCTAACGCTCTATAAATATTGACGGTTGCATTCATCAACTGTCGTTTTGTTTCTATCAATTCAAATTTCGAATCCAATGCATCGCGTTGTGTCAACAATACTTCCATATAATCCGCTCGTGCAGATTTGAAGAGATTTGTTGAGATATCAATCGATTGATTCAACGCTTCTACTTGGAGTGATTTCAATGCATAACTTTTTTCCAAATTGGAAATTTTTGTTTGCTGATTCACCACTTCCACATAGGCGTTCAAAATGGTTCGTTCGTAATTGTAAACGGCCTGAATTTGTTTTGCATTGGCATTGAAGTAAGTTGCTTTCAACGCATTTCTGTTGATCAATGGAGCCATCAAATCACCCGCCAAAGAGAACAAAATCGATTCCGGCGCTTTGACTAGAAAAGCAGGATTGAAGGCGCGAAAACCAAGTCCACCGTTGATATTGAACGAAGGATAAAATTGAGCTCTGGCCACTTTTACATCCAATTTTGTGGAAGCTAAAAGTTGTTCTGCTTGTCTGATATCCGTTCTGTTTTGCAACAATTGCGATGGAATACCGGCATAAACGGTATCTGGAACCAACTGACTAAAAGCTTGTGTACTGCGCTGAACCGTTTGAGGAAAACGACCGACCAAAAAGTTGATTCGATTTTCTGCCACAACGATTTGTTGTTGAATGTCGAATTGCAAACTTCGGGTATGATAAACTTCAGCTTCAAATTTCCGAACGGCCAACTCTGTGACACGTGTTGCCTCTTTCTCAAGTTTCACGATTTCCAATGCATTCGTTTGAATTTGAATGTTTTGTTTCACAATCTCCAACTGATTATCCAAGGCCAACAACTCATAATAGGTGTTGGCAATCTCGGCAATCAAATTGGTTACCAAGAAGTTTTTCCCTTCAATACTCGACAAGTATCGATTGAAAGCCGACTTTTTGGCATTGCGCAATTTGTGCCAAATATCCACTTCCCAAGAAGCATAAACACCAATCATATAGTCTGGCAAGGCATCTGGCGTCTTTCTTCCTGGTGCGATATCTGTATTCGCATCATTGGCACCTTGACTGGTATAACGACCAACTTTGTCAACTCCAGCGCGCGCTCCCGCTCCTAAGAACGGCAAGTATTCCCCTTTTCGAGCACGAACTTCGTTGTTCGCAATTTGGATTTCTTGCAGCGTAATATTCAATTCCTGGTTGTTCGCCAACGCAGAATCGATGAGCACATTCAAATTTTGATCTTTGAAATAGTCTTTCCATTTCACCGTCGTTGAATTGGTTGTATCCTGCGAGCCGGTAAAGCTCGCAGGAACAGCCTTGTTTTCTGTTTTGGTGACCAAATTCAAATTTTTACACGCCGTGACAGCGAGTGAGATAGCAAGGATGGCTACCCACGTATAGTTTGTTTTATTCTTCATTATCATCATCATCGATATTTGGTAAATTAAAAGCGTCCATACGATGAACAAACTCTTCAGAAAGTGATTCTTCTTCTTCACCTTTGATCAACTTACGACCGTGCGCCATGGTGCCAAAAATGTAGTACAATCCAGGTACGATAATAACACCGAAGATGGTTCCGAAGAGCATTCCTCCAAGGGCACAGGCGCCGATCGTTCGATTTCCAATCGCTCCAGCTCCGTGCGCAATGATCAAAGGAATCAAACCGGCAATAAAGGCGAATGAAGTCATCAAAATCGGTCGGAATCGAACTTTTGCCCCCTCAATGGCTGCATCCAAAACGGTCATGCCTTCTCGCTGTTTTTGCATGGCAAATTCCACAATCAACACGGCATTTTTACCGAGGAGCCCGACGAGCATAACGAGTCCGACTTGGGCATAAATGTCATTGGCCAATCCCATGGTTTTCAGCAGGAAGAATGACCCAAAGATTCCGGCAGGCAAGGAGAAAATCACCGCCAAAGGAATGAGGAAACTTTCGTATTGTGCTGCTAAAACGAAGTAGACAAAGACAATCACGACGATAAAGATGTAAATCGCTTCATTTCCACGAAGTGTTTCATCTTTTGAAAGGGCAGCCCAATCAATATCGAAACCATTCGGCAACGTTTTTTTGGCTACTTCTTGGATCACCGCAATCGCTTCACCAGAACTATATCCTTTCGCCGGAGCACCTCGAATTGCAGCGGTGTTGTACATGTTGTAGTGATTGATTTCATTGGCTCCTTGGGTTTTCTTGATTTTCATAAAGGCAGAGAACGGAACCATTTCATCGTATTTGTTTTTCACATACAAATTCAAAATGTCGGTTGGCAATTTTCTGTACTCAGGAGCAGCTTGCACAAACACCTTGAAGAACCGTTGAAATTTGATGAAACCAAGTTCATATGTACTTCCTACGAAAATGGACAGTGTGTTCATCGCATTACCAATACTCACACCTTTCTGCATCGCCAATTTGTTGTCAAATTCAATTTCATATTGCGGATAATTCGCACTAAAGAAGGTGAACAAACCAGTCAATTCTTTTCGTTTGCCTAGATCACGCATGAAATCATTTTTCACACGTTCCAATTGTTTGTAATCCCCTGAGTTGGTTTTATCCAACAATTGCAAGGCAAAACCACCGGCAGCTCCATAACCTGGCACGGCTGGTGGATCAAAGAATTCAATGGTGGCACCCGGAATGACGCGGGCTTTTTCTTCCAATTCGTACATGATTTCAGCCACGGTGTGTTTTCGTTCATCCCATGGTTTTAGATTGATCAAACAAGTACCAGCATTGGAACCACGACCTTCGGTCAAAACCTCATACCCAGCAATAGAAGATACAGATTGCACTCCATCAACCGTGTTTATGATTTTCTGCAATTTGCCTGAAATATCATTGGTTCTTTCCAGCGTAGATCCTGGAGGAGTTTGAACAATGGCATAAATCATCCCTTGATCTTCACTCGGTATGAAACCGGTTGGAAGTACATTGGAGACTCCGAAAATTCCCAAACCAAAGATGACCAAGATTAACAAGGTGATGACTCTTCGGTTTACAATCAAGCGCAACAGTCCGACATAACGACCGGTTAATTTCTCAAACGCTCGGTTAAATGCATCCAAGAAACGGTTTAGCCACGTTTTCTTTCTCGGTTGGCCATGCGTATTTTTCAAAATCATAGCACAAAGTACAGGCGTCAATGTCAAGGCTACGAAACCAGAAATAACGATAGAGGTTGCCATGGTAATCGCAAACTGTCGGTAGAAAATCCCTACAGGACCAGACATAAAGGCAACTGGAACAAATACTGCGGTCATTAACAAGGTAATGGCAATTACGGCTCCACTGATTTCTCCAATTACTTCTCGAACAGCGTTATAAGGCGACAAATGTTTTTCTTCCATCTTCGCGTGAACGGCCTCGACGACAACAATCGCATCATCGACGACAATACCAATGGCCAATACCAAGGCGAAGAGGGTAATCATGTTGATGGTTAATCCAAACAATTGCATGAACATGAAGGCACCAATCAAGGAAACTGGAACGGCTAGAGTAGGGATGAGCGTAGATCGCCAATCACCTAAGAAAATAAATACCACCAAAGCCACCAAGATAAAGGCATCTCGTAAAGTATGTAGTACATTTTCCGTTGAAGCGTTCAAGAAGTTGGAGACATCATAACTGATTTCATAATCCATTCCTGGAGGAAAGGTTTTTTTCAACTCATCCAGTTTTTCTTTCACTTTTCCAATCACCTCGCTGGCGTTACTTCCATAGGTTTGTTTCAATACAATTGCCGCAGATGGGTGACCGTTGATGTTGGAATAAATATCATAGTATTCACTTCCCAAAGCTACTTTGGCAATGTCTTTCAAACGAAGGATTTCTCCTTCTGGATTGGCTCGAATGATCACATCTTCGTACTGTTTGGCTTCATTGTATCGATCGGAATAAGCCAAAACGTATTCAAGTGCTTCCGCTCGGCTACCATCACCTCGACCAATCCGTCCTGGTTTACCAATGATACTTTGGTCCCCCAGTGCTTCCATGACTTCGTCAGGAGAAACATTGTATGCACGCATTCGATCTGGATTCAACCAGATACGCATAGCGTACTGACGACTTCCCAAAATTTTAGCTTGACCAATACCATTGATACGCTGAATTTCTGGAATCATGTTGATCCCTGCATAATTGAAGAGAAACTTCATGTTGGCGTTCTCGTCCTTACTGTACAAGTTCACATACATCAACATACTTGGCATGATAGGAGTGATAATTACCCCTTCACGCTGCACCAACGTTGGAAGTCGATTCAAAACTTGTTGTACCCGATTGGAAATTTGCACCAAGGCTTGATCTGGATCGGTCCCCAAATTGAAGACAATTTGAATATTGGCTTCTCCCGCACTGGTAGCATCGGAGGTCATGTATTTCATTCCCCAAGCACCATTGATGGATTGTTCCAAAGGTATGATAACCGATTCCATCAACGATTTTGCGCTGGCTCCAGGGTAGGATGCACTTACCATAACCATTGGCGGAGCAATGGATGGAAATTGTGATGTCGGCAATGTTTTAATGGCAAGTACTCCCATGAATACAATCACGAGGGAAAGTACAATGGCTAATACAGGCCGTTTTATAAATTTAGTAAACATTTTCTAGTTCTTTTTTTAGTGAGACTATCGTTATTCGACATAGACTTGAAGCGTTTTCATAATCTCTTTGGGACCTTTGTAGCTGAAATCAATTTTTTGGTGGTCCTGAATTTTTCGAATTCCTTCTACCACAATTCGATCGGTTTCTTTTATACCACTTTTAATTATGTACAAATCAGGAATCTCAGAGGCGATCGTAATTTCTCGGGCATGTGCCACATTTTGTTTGTCCACGATAAAAACATATTTCTTTTCAAGCACCTCGTAGGTTGCCTTTTGAGGTATGATAAGGGCGTTTTTTAATTTTGAACTCATAAGAATATTACCGGTTTCACCGTGTCTCAACAATTTTTTAGGATTTTGAAAAGTTGCTCTAAAAGCGATATTTCCTGTTTCATTGTTGAAATCCGCTTCAATGGTTTCGACGATACCTGTTTGGTTAAAAATTTCATTGTTGGCCATCAATAAGTCGACTTTCAATTGTTTCCCTTCGTCAAAATTCAATTTGTAATTCAGGTACTCAGCTTCTGGAACATTGTAATACACCCACATTTGACTATTGTCTGAAAGATAGGTTAACAAATCACCTTCGTCCACCAAACTTCCCAATCGAACATAAAAACGGTCGATGTATCCATCAAACGGAGCACGTATTTCGGTGAATTGCAAATGCACTTGCGCCAAGGCCAATTCGGCTTTGGCTTTTTCAAATTTCGCTTTGGCCATGGCTTGTTCATTTCTTGAAACCACATTTTTATCAGCCAAAGTGGTGGTGTTTTGGTATTCAATTTCAGCAAAATTTGCCTCAGCTTTTTGTTTCGCCACCTCTGCACTATACAGGTTGGGCATAATTTGAAACAACAATTGCCCCTTTTTCACAAACTGACCTTCGTCCACAAAAATTTTCTCTAAATAACCTCGTTCTTGTGCTCTCAGTTCGATGTGACTGATGGAATGGATTTGACAGACGTAATCACGTGTGATTGTCGTGTCCATTTTTATTGGATTGGAGACTAAAAACTTGGTTGCTTCAACCTCTTCTTCTTTGTGTGATCCGCAGCTTGTATTGAATAATAATACAGCCAAACTACCGAACAGGATAATTTTTCTCATAATCAATTTTTACTTTTTATTTAAAAGGTTTTTGGGGGTTTGATTATCTTTTATCGAAAAATAGGAACAGCTTTTAAAAAATCCGGACGGAGAGGCTGGATATAGCTTGGAGCTATGCTTTCAATAAAAAAATAAAAAGGGGATTGGATTGGCTCATGAAAGGCCAATCAGGTTAAATCATAATCTAAATACCTCGAAGAAGAGGTACAAGGACCGTTTTTTGGTCAGACTTGAATCAGTCTTGTAGAATGATGTATGATTTTTAACGTTTTGTAGGCAGAAAGTACAAGTCTTTGCTGCCCATGCTGTTGAGAAGTAATTTGCTGAAACCAGTACGTTGTTGTCGTCAATGGATTCATTTTCTTCACTCAAATCTTCTTCCGATTCAAAAAAGCGCAGAATAGAACGAGAATCTAATTTTTCAGCATGAAATTCTGATTGTTCCGCATTTCCATGAATATATTGGGACGAAAATGATTCAGTGCTGTTGGCGGAAAGTATCGTAGCCTCCATTTCCGAAGTATTGGCGGAAACCGAGCTTAAACTACCTACGAATAAACCGCAGAGTACAAATAAATACTTTATGAATACACGAACCATATCAACGACAAAATTAGATACACTGAAATGATCGAACAAAAGGATTTAGTTATTTTTATGTTAAATGATTCTAAATAAGGAATTGCCTAATTTAAAGAGTTGTAAATGATGTTTTTAAAGAAATGTTAATTTTTTTTTGAATCTGATTGTGCAAAGCAATTTTGAACAATTGAATCTTTTGACATGTTTTAGGGAGAGACAACGATTAAAATAAGTCTGGGTTTACTTAAATAAAAGTCCAATTTGAAACCAAATAAATTTCTACTTTTAGTATATGTTTCGTTCCAATTCAACCATTTCTTTAAAAATCAGAAATCGCCGCGAATATGTTTTTCTCGTTTTAGCAGGTTTATTTCTTGGTTCCTTGACCATGCTAAATATATTGGGTATTTCGCGTTTCATAGATCTGTCTAATTGGATCGGTATTCCAGAAGATAGTCCGATACGTTTTTCATTGGCAGTGGGCGTTTTGGCTTATCCAATCACTTTTCTTTGTACGGATTTTATCTCTGAAATTTATGGTCGGCGTCGCGCGAACATGGTGGTTTGGGTTGGATTGGGATTGAATGTGTGGGTTTTGTTCGTTTTGTGGTTGGGAGGAAGTTTGAATCCACCAACGGATTTAAATAGTTCGGGTTTACTCGAAATTTCGGTAACGGGTGGAAAGGCAAATGTACCATACGGCTATTCTTTTTATCAAATGCGCTTTTACACGTTTGGCGCTACGTTTGCCTCGATGTTGGCGTACATGGCTGCCCAATTTACCGACGTTCATATCTTTCACTATTTTAAGAAAAAAACGAACGGTTCTAAGTTGTGGTTGCGCAACAATGCTTCTACGTTAACAAGTCAATTGGTGGATTCTGTGGCGGTTATTTTGATAACGTACTACTATGCGAACGCTTTGCCCATTCAAAAAGATGTAGCCATTGGAACGCAATTGTTGTTCTTTGTTTTGAGTTCCTACTTGTTCAAAGTTATTTTTGCCCTTTTGGACACGATTCCTTTTTATTACGGTACCAAAGCATTGCGCCGTTATTTGGCTGTTGAGGATGAAATTGAGTAATGTTGAACTCTGACTTAAATCAAGTAGCAGAAGTGCTGTACTTCAAATGCCAAAGTAGATAAATCAACGCAATAAAGGCCAAGAAAGCACCAAAACCAAAGGCCAATGGCACCGTCGCCCAAGTGCTGTTGTAGGTGAAAAGGGTAGAGAGTGAGCCGACAATAAACCCAGCTTCTAAGGCAATGAACATGGTGCCAGAACCAATGCCTCGTCTTTCTGGATGCGATAAATCTGCTGTCCACGAGAAAATGGTTGGACTTGAAATACCCGTCGCAAAACCAAACATCACCGCTGCAGCAGTGTACATCTCCCAGGTTTTAGCGAAAGCAATCATCATAACACTGACGATGAGAAGTGCCATGCCAATCACCAATGTTTTTCTTCTGCCAATTTTGTCCGAAAGACTTCCACTGAACAAACGCACCAAAATCGTGGAAATGGTATAGAACAAGAAAAACCAACCTTTGTTGGAAATATGCAAGTAGTTCGATATGTCAGGCGTTATAGTGAAAATGATTCCAGAGCTTACCGCCGACAAAAACATCACGAATGCACAAGGCCAAACCGCTGGTTCAACTATGTCTTTCCAACCCAATTTAAGCAATCCAAAGTGAAACTTTTGTTTGGTCTCTTTGGGCAATGTTTCTCGAACAAATCCAAGCAATACAGCAGATACGACCGAAAACAATGAAGCAATAAGAAACAAATTATCCAGCCCGATAGAATTAGTAATCAAGGAACCAAGCGATTGTCCAACACCAATTCCCAAAGAAATGAAAGTACCCCAAATTCCCATGCCGCGTCCACGATGACTAATTGGCAATATATCTGTAATCAATGCTGTAGCGCCTGTGGGTGTAAATCCAGCGCCAATTCCATGAACAAAACGTAAAAACAAAAAGAAAAGCACGGTGTGACTCAAGGGATACAATAAACAGATGATGGCCGAAACTGCGACACCCAAATACATGACTCTTTTTCGCCCTATTGTATCGGATAATTTTCCAGAATAAGGTCGTGATATCAAAGCGGTAATGGCAAAGAAAACGAAAATTAAACCTTTTTTGTCGCCGCCTCCCAAATTGGTAATGAACTGATTCAGTTCCGGCAAGATCAAATTGAAACTGGTCATGAACAAAAACATCGAGATGCACAACATCCAAAAGTTCTTGCTATACGTATTTATCATGGCGCAAAAGTACTTTGTTTTTGTTAATTGTCAGGAATAAAGTAAAAAGTCGTCTAAGAATTAGCTCAATTGATTTGTATTGAAATTAAACAGTCGAGTTGATTTATTGTTATAGTTAAAAGAATCGTTTAAATTAAAATTTGTATAAATGAAATACCTCGTGATCATACTGGGAATTGCGGCTTCAATGCTAGCTTGTAGTTCCTCCATAACCTCAACAAAAGAGGTCAAATCTTCCCTGAATGGCAGTAGTTTGTCGCCAAATGATTCAACTAAAGTGGTGAAAACGGATGCAGAATGGAAGAAAATTTTAAGTCCAGAAGTATTCCATGTGACGAGAGAATCAGGTACAGAAAGACCGTTTACGGGAAAATATTGGGACAACCATGAAAAAGGAACGTACACTTGTATTTGTTGCGATTTGCCCTTGTTTTCAAGTGAAACGAAGTTTGAATCAGGAACGGGTTGGCCGAGCTTTTATGCGCCCATCAACCCAAAAAATGTGGTGGTCGCGATTGACAATACAGTAGGAATGACGCGTGATGAATTGAACTGTGTCCGCTGCGATGCACATTTGGGTCACGTCTTCAACGATGGACCGAAACCGACAGGAATGCGGTACTGTATCAATTCGGCTTCGCTGAATTTTAAGAAAAAATAAATCAAATAGAATCGTAATTTCGCAATAAAAAAATGAAAGAAGCAACGTTTGGAGCAGGATGTTTTTGGTGCATCGAAGCTTGTTACAAAGATTTAAATGGAATTGTTTCCGTGGTTCCTGGTTATGCTGGTGGTCACACAACGAATCCAACGTACAAGGAAGTTTGCTCTGGCACAACTGGACACGCTGAAGTGGCACGCGTTGTATTTGACGAGACATTGGTTTCTTTCGAGGAATTGTTGGAAGTTTTCTTTTTTGTTCACGATCCCACTTCGTTGAATCGCCAAGGTGCTGATGTTGGAACACAGTATCGTTCTGTGGTATTTTACCACGACGAAAATCAGCAAGAAATCACACAGACCTTCATTCAAAAATTAAATGAAGCCAAAGTTTGGGATCAGCCAATTGTAACGGAGGTAGTAGCGTTGAACAACTATACTATAGCAGAAGCGTATCACCACAATTATTTGCAATTGAATCCTGAAAACCCGTATTGCCAATCTGTGGTGCGGCCGAAATACGAAAAATTCAAGAAAGTCTTTGAGAAAAAATTAAAGGCATAAAAAAAGAGGGTGAATCACACGATTCACCCTCTTTTTTTATGTAATATCAACTTATTTCTTTTTATTTTTTTTGACTTTTTTCTCTTTCACTTTGGTCGTTTCTGATGGTGAAGAGGGCAGTTCAGCAGGTTCCACTTCATGTTTTACCTCTTTCTGATTTTCCTTCATTTCTCCATGGCCTTTTGCGTTTTGTTTGGATGCATCCAATATCACCAATTGGTCAGCATTTAGCGTCGCACGGATGTCAGTTTTGCGCATGCCTTCCATCAATGCAGCATTGGATTTTTTATCTTCATCTGTCATAGAAGCATTGTTGCGAATGGCATCCAAACGCATGTTGTAGTTTGTATTGGTTTGAAGTACTGCCGTTTTTTGACTTTCATCAAGTTTTACCAAGCGGTCTAACTTTTCGGTTTGTTCTTTTGCGCGTTCTTCAGGAGTTTTTTTTGCATTTTCCGACATTTCATTATTTTCCATGTCGATTTTTTTCCCCGTTGATTCTTGTGCAAATGCATTCGCAGAAAAGAGAGTTGCTGCCAAAACAGCTGTAATTGCTACTTTATTCATTTTATCGTTTTTTTTGTAGTGTAAAATTTTATCAAATTAAAATGGAGAACAACTTTCGCTATTCTCCACCTCAATTTTGGATTCTTAAATAAGTTTATCTGTTATTTTCTTTTTTTGCAGGAGCCATCTCAACTTCAGCTGCTTTTCTCGCCTTAATTTCAGCGTATTTTTTACGTTGCTCCTCAGTAAGATACGAATTAATCAATTCTTCTCTACCTGCATTGTTTCCTTGCAACGCTTCATTTTTAATTTCTGGAGTCCAAGTTGGATGTTTTTGAACGGCTTCATTTTTATTGTTGATGGCCAAATTCGTTTCGTAAATTTTATTTTTTTGATCGGCAGTCAACCCAATTTGTTTGTCTAAACGTTCAGTTTGAATTTTAGCTCGCTCTTCAGGTGTCAACTTTTGTTTTGAATTTGCTTCTTTTTTGACATTAGATTTGTTGGTCGCCTTTTCTGTTTGTTGAGCAAATGAATTTGCCATTAGCAAAGTCGCAACCACCATAGTGCCTAATTTTACTGCTTTCATTTTTTTATTTTTTCGTTATGATCAATAGGTAATTTCAAATTCTGTGCCAAATTAAAGAAATCTTTCATTAAAAAAGCTACTTTCGTGTAGTAATCTTCACAATAGATTTCCCGCCTATGCGCCACTTACTATTAAACGTTGTACTATGCGTTACGGTTGCCTTGATCGTAAATTCTTGTTTCATTTCAAAAGTGAAAGACGCCGTAAAGTACGATGCAACAGAAATTCTAGATCTGAGTAAAAAGCACCTGACTGAAATCCCACCCTATGTTTTTGAGCAAAAACAACTGAAAGTTTTACGCTTGTTCCGAAATAAACTAACCGAAATACCGCCTGAAATCGCTCAATTGGAAAACTTGGAGGAATTGTATCTGGGGAGCAACGATTTGCGCCTACTTCCTGCAGAAATCGGGCAGTTGAAGAACTTAAAAAAGCTGTCGGTACAATACAATAAATTGGAAGAATTGCCAACAGAAATTGGTGATTTGACAAATCTATCGCAGCTGTGGTTGCGGCAAAATCAATTGGTGGAATTACCCAACAGTATAGGAAATTTAAAAGCATTGGAAAATCTACAATTGCAGTACAATCAGTTGAAACATTTGCCGACTTCCTTTGGTTCTTGCATTAATCTGCAATTTTTATATCTGAATCGCAACAACCTTCAGGAGATTTCGGATGACTTTGAAAATCTACACAATTTAAAAGAATTGTACTTATCAGGCGCCGGTCCCATGACGCTCATCACAGAAAAACTGTGCAACCTGCGGTTTCTCGAAGTATTAGAAATTGATCCGTTTACGCAACTGCCACCTTGTTTGTATGTTTTGCAAGCCAATCGATTGCGAATCGTGGTCAACTAGGCTCGTCGTCCTGAATCATGACAATGAACAGCACCAAATCGTAGGAGAAATGCGCTCCTATGCTAAACCATTGACCAAAGGTGGAATACCCGAAGGAAATCAGTAAAATAAAAGGTAAAACCAGCAATCCATACAGCGACATACGCCAGTTCACGGGGTTGAGATATCCGTGAATGGCAACGAAAAGAATGGAAGTAACCCAAACTCCGAGCAAAGGTTGAACACCCGCACGAAAGAGTAATTCTTCTCCAACACCCGCACAAACGGAAAGAAAAATGGCATCGAAAGTGTTCAAGTTCATACTTTTTACCAAATTCTCAACGCGATTGGGTAGTTTTTCAAAAACAGGTGCTCCCATGAAAAGCAGGGCGAAAAAGGCGTAAATCACCCCAAAAATCATCCCGAAGGCTGTTTCTGGCTTTAGAATTTCTTTCCAACGAATAAAATTTTCTAGTGAAATGCCATCTTGCCAATACCAGAATAGGTAGGCGGGCAAAGGAAAAAGAACTAGGGTAATCAATCCTAAAATGTAGATATTGCGCTTGCTCAAGAAATGGTAAATTTGTATAAAAATAGCAACATGAAGGAAAGTATCATTCAATTGATCCGAAGTTTCTACTTACACAAGCAAAATGACATCGAAGTTTTTGATAATCTTCGCTACGATGAACATTCCATCTACTGGTCAGGGGGATTATTGGTTTTGTTTGCCCTAATTTCAATTGGAATGTGGTTTTTGTCACGGTTAATCTTGGTGCGCGTTTTGTCGATTTGGGTGGACCGTTCAGCGATTACCTGGGACGATCATTTGGTTACCAACAAGGTGTTTCGGTCCTTGGCGCATTTGGTGCCCTTGATGTTTATGGAGTACTTTTTTTCGATAATTTTCTATCAATATCCTGGTGTAAAAGGGTTCTGGTCGACTATTGTAAATTTGGCAATTTTAATGGTGGTTATGGTCAGTATCCGCCGTGGATTAAACGCACTCCAAGATGTCATTCAAGAAAATGAAAAATACAAGGATAAGCCGATTCAATCGTACAATCAAGTAGCGAAAATAGTCGTAAGTACCTTTTTTGTAATCGCGATGCTGTCTTTAGCGACCAACCAATCTCCATTGTATTTTATTGGAGGAATGGGCGCAGCAGCAGCTATTTTGATTTTGGTTTTCAAGGATACTATTCTCGGTTTTATCGGAAGTATCCAAATTGCTACCAACGATATTTTGCGCATTGGCGATTGGGTGACCATGGACAAATTTGGTGCCGATGGTGAAGTTGAAATCATATCCTTGGCAACCGTGAAAATTCGCAACTTTGACCGAACGATTACCACCATTCCTACCTATGCTTTTATTTCCGATTCGTTCAAAAATTGGCGCGGTATGCAAGAATCGGATGGACGAAGAATAAAACGCCCCATTCACATTCAAATTGATTCCGTAAAATTTGCGAATACGGAATTACTGGAGCGCTTGCAAGGTATTCAATTGCTAAGTGAATTTGTTCCCAAACGCCAAAAGGAAATTGAAGATTACAATGAATTGCATGGTTTTGTTGGTGACAAAGCCATCAATGGGCGGCGACAAACGAATTTAGGGTTGTTCCGAAAGTATGCTGAATATTATCTCTTGAATCATCCATTGGTGAATCAAAATATGCACTTGATGGTGCGGCAATTGCAATCCACCGAAAACGGTATGCCCATGGAAATCTATTGTTTTTCAAAATCAAAAGTATGGGAAGAATACGAAGGCATTCAAGCCGATATTTTTGACCATTTATTTTCTGTCATCCATTATTTTGATTTAGCTGTTTTTGAACGACCAACGGGAAAAGACTTTCGAAATTAAACTTCGTTAAAATCGAAGGTGACGCACCGTATCGCCGTTGTTAATCAATTGCCGCAAGGATTCAATGCCGATTTGTAAATGGGTTTGAACATAATTTGCGGTAACACTTGAATCACTTTTATCTGTTTTTACGCCTTCTGGTGTCATGGGTTGATCACTCACCAACAGCAATGCTCCTGTTGGAATTCGATTGGCAAAACCGACAGTAAATACCGTAGCCGTTTCCATATCTATGGCCATGGCACGGATGGATTTTAAATATTTTTTGAATTTGTTGTCGTGTTCCCAAACCCGACGATTGGTCGTGTAGCAAGTTCCTGTCCAATAATCCAATGAATGATCGCGTATCGTGGTAGATATCGCTTTTTGCAAAGCAAACGAAGGCAAAGCAGGTACTTCGGCGGGTAGGTAATCATTGCTGGTTCCTTCGCCACGAATCGCGGCGATGGGCAAAATAAAATCACCGACTGCATTTTTCTTTTTTAATCCCCCACATTTTCCAAGAAACAAAACTGCTTTTGGGCTGATGGCAGATAACAAATCCATGCAGGTGGCAGCCGAAGCGCTTCCCATTCCGAAATTTAAAATGGTGATTCCTTCCGCGGTAGCGCATGACATCGGTTTGTCTTTTCCAATGACTTCTACCTTATGATTTTCAGCAAATTGGTCAACGTAGTTTTGGAAATTACAGATTAAAATGTATTCTCCAAAGTTTTCTAAACTCTCGCCCGTATAGCGAGGCAACCAATTATCGACGATATCTTTTTTAGTTTTCATACCTTTAAGGTAAGGAATTTATTGGTTTAACGACTTATCCTAAAAGAAAGTATTCCATGTAGAAGAAATCTTGGAGTATGACTTTCGCGTATATAAATCTGATTTTTAATCCTGTTGTAAAGTAATACCCATGAGATTTTCTATTTGCTTCATTTTACTATTTTTCTTGACAGAAAGTTTCTATGCTCAAGTTGACAACAGAGCAGAACAACTATCCATCGATTTTTTTTATGCTGTAATGAATAATGCAACTTCCGAAGCAGAAGGATTGTCAAATGAACTGGCTCAATTGGACCCAATAGCATTAAATCGAGAACTCAATTCAGACGAGAAAAATTTAGCTTTTTGGATCAATATTTACAACAGCAACATCCAGCACGTTTTAAAGAAAAATCCGAAACTATTTGAAGACCGAGGATCTTTTTTTAAAGCAAAATTATTTATAATAGCCGGAGAAGTTTTAAGTTTTGATATCGTGGAACATGGTATTTTGCGCCGATCAAAATCGAAATTAAGTTTGGGATACTTTGGTAAGTTTTGGGTTTCCAAATTTGAACGTCAAATGCGCATTCGTACTTTGGATCCGAGAATTCATTACGCGCTGAACTGTGGTGCGTTGAGTTGTCCATCGATTGTTCCCTATCATACGGAGAACATTGATAATGAATTGGATAAAAGTGTTTCAACTTATTTGAAGAAATATTGTGTAATCGAAAATGATAAAGTCAAGGTTCCAGTACTTTTCTCTTGGTTTCGCGCTGATTTCGGTGGGAAAAAAGGGATTCTAAAATTCTTGGTGCAGTATGGTATTCTCACCAAAGTTAATCTGGATAAAGAACTGGAATTTTTACCCTACGATTGGACTTTAGCGCTGAAACCCTATAATTAAGTTTTATTGGTATTGAATCCGCTTGGAAGGTCGTATTTTTGCGGTATGAAAATTTTGGTCCTTTTATTTTTGTTCTTTTCAGCAAGTTTTTCCTATTCTCAAAATGACACTTTAACGATTGTTTCGTACAATCTTTTGAATTTTCCGGATGGAAGAAATGACTGTGGCACGTCGAATATCAATCCAATCAATAGGACAGATACTTTACGGAAAATTCTAGGTTATTTGAAACCAGATATTTTCGTAGCCTGTGAAATTCAAGCGAAAGCAGGCGCAGATAGTGTATTGACAAGATCTTTGAATGTTTTTGGCACCATTCACTATCAAATGGCGCCTTTTCAAGCTTCCATAGGCGGTGGAGGCGCTTTGAACAATGCATTGTATTACAATGCTGATAAATTGATTTTTTTACGCCAAACGCCCATTCAAACGTCTTCCAGAGATATCAATCATTACACACTTTATGTTATCGACTCAAATTTAGGAAATCACCGAGATACGGTTTTTATTGATATTTGCATGTCTCATTTAAAAGCAGGGAATACGGCTACTGATCAAATCACCCGAGCGCAACAAACGCAAACATTTCGAACGAATATTGATGCTCGACCTTCGATGCACAATTACATTATTTGTGGGGATATGAATGTGTACAGTGCCAATGAGCCATGTTATCAAAATTTAATCACTGGTGGGTCCAAACCATTTTTTGATCCGATCGCTTCACCCGGAAATTGGAATAACAATGGAAGTTTTGCGGCCATTCATACGCAATCACCCAGAACAAGTGGAAGTTACGCCTGCGGTTCCACAGGAGGATTGGACGATCGTTTTGATCAAATTCTCCTAACGGAAAATATCTTATCAGGTTCGGATCATCTGAAGTTTATTTCGAGTTCTTATAAGGCAATAGGAAATGACGGTCAACACTTCAATTCCAATATTTTAGCCGCGCCATTTACGACGCAATACCCCGATAGTGTAAAGCGTGCTTTGTTTTATCAATCCGACCATTTGCCTGTTACTTTAAAATTGAAAGTAAATCTTCCAATTACGAACGGTTTGGGATTGACTTATGCAACGAATGGTCCTTTGTGCGCTGGTTCAACTGATGGAATTGCGAGTGTTACACCGCTTTATGGAACTGCGCCATTTAGTTATGAATGGGATGCCAATACAGGAAATCAAACGACCGCAACGGCAACTAATTTAATCGCGGGTAGCTATTGTGTGATTGTGACGGATGCAAATAATCTTCAGGATACGGTTTGTTTTGAAATCGGCTCCAAACCAAGTTTGTCGGCAAGTGTCTTTCCGGTTGCTGTGAATAGTGGATGTGATGGACAAGCTACGGTTTTGGTCAGCGGAGGTCAGGGAACTTATTCGTATGCTTGGAATGACCCCTTGAATCAAACGACCCAAACGGCCATCAATCTGTGCGCTGGCAACTATACCTGTGTGATTACCGATGCTGGTAATTGTTCGATACAAATAGACATTGATATTTTAGGTCAAGCTAGTTTACTGGAAAAGATAAAAGCCTCCAACGACATCAAGATTGTTCCGAATCCCATTGCTAATCAACTAAATTTGTTGAACAATTCTGACCAAAATATTTCCTTCAAATCCATCCTAGTGAGTGATTGCATGGGCAAAGAACTCATTCATTTACAAAATGGCTTACTAGAAGGAAAGGTTACCTATACAATCGATTCATCCTTTTTGCCGAAAGGTGTTTATTTTGTGGAATTGCGCACGGGAGAAGGTAGTCTGGTGCTGAAAGTCATGAAATAACGTTTATAGTTTCTTAATTTAATTCAAGTCTTGTTTCCTGTCTTACAATTGTAGCAAGAAATCTCGGTTTTTCATGTGGTTGGCATATGGTTGGCTAAACCGTTCGGTGGTTCAAAATTTAAGTGGCGTAAACGTTGAAGTATGCCGGAAAAATATGGTTGTATTGCAATATCAAATAGCGCTATAAACCAGTAGAAAGTGAAGCGAAAAAAGAATCGGCAACTCAAGTCTTCGTTCACTATACACAACTCATAATTTGATTATCTTTGCCAAAAAAAAAGTAGGATGACAGAAGAAATTAAAGCAGTAAGTTACTGTGTAGGCATGAGTCTTGCCGGTAGTTTAATGCAACAAAATTTACAAGGAATTTCGCCAGAGATAATGGCCGAAGCGATCAATGATGTGTTTCAAGGTAAACCGTCTGCGTACACACCAGAACAAGCCAACGACATCATTCAAAATTATTTATCTGTCGCTGTGATGGAGCAGTTTAAAGTAAACAAAGAAGATGGTGAAAAATTCTTGGCGGAAAACTTCAAGAAAACGGGGGTAAGTACCACTGTTTCTGGGTTGCAATATGAAGTAATCGAGGAAGGTGCAGGAAAATCACCATCGGCAACAAGTCAAGTAAAAGTACATTACAACGGAACTTTGTTGGATGGAACTGTGTTTGATAGCTCAATCGAAAGAAATGCTCCTGCTACTTTCGGTGTGAATCAAGTGATTCCGGGTTGGACAGAAGCGCTTCAATTGATGAAAGAAGGTTCAAAATATCGGTTGTATATTCCTCAAGAATTGGCGTACGGTGAACATCCACATCCAGGTGGACCGATCCAACCTTTTATGACGTTGGTTTTCGACGTAGAATTATTAGAAGTTATATCATGAGAATCGCCTTATTTTTAGCAATTGCCGCGGTAGTGGTGAGTTGCAGTAGCAAAGATGCAGAAGAGAAAGTTGAATTGAAAACTTTCAAAGACAAATTGTCTTATAGTTTGGGGGCTGAACAAGCAAAAATGATTACAGAAGCAGGTGATCCAAATTTGGATCGTTTAAATTTTGACGAAATTGTTTTGGGCTTCAATAGCAACCTAAATGACAAAGAAGCTGTAGATGCAGATTGTAGAAATGCGTTGACAAAATTGTACGGGCCTTATGGTCAGGATTTTGATACGAATTATGTAAAATTGGGCTCTCATTGTATTGGCCGTATCGCTGGTTCTGTATTCTATACGGGATGGAACAAAAAAGGTGTTTGGAATGAAATTGATGTGGAATTAGCAAAAATCGGTTTCCGTCATGCATTGTTGAAAAAAGATACGTTGATGGACAAGCAAGTGAGCATGACCATGATGAAAGATTTCTTGGTTTCAATCAACAAGAAAAGTGGTACTAAAATGATGGCGGCTGCCAAAAAACGTCCGAATACAAGAACGATTGATGGTGGTATCATTTTAGAGACAATTTCTGAAGGAACGGGTGGCTCACCAACAGCAACAGACGATATAGTAGTGAATTATATTTTGACGAGCGCAGAAGGTGATACCGTTGAAAATTCTTTCGACTACAAAGCACAACGAGGAACGGATTTACCGGCTATGAATCTAGGTGAAGTAATTCAAGGGTGGACCATGTCTTTCCAACAAATGAAAAAAGGAGGTAAATACAGAATTTTCGTCCCTTGGAGTTTGGCTTATGGAGAGCAACGCAATTGTGAGTCATTGACATTCTATATTGAATTAAATGATTTCGGGCCAAAAGGAAGTCTTAAAAAAGCACAACCTGAAATGCAAATGCAAGGAATGCCTCAGTAGTTTTATTTGAAAAATTAAAAAAAGAGACCGTAAATGCGGTCTCTTTTTTTTTTGCACAATATTGAATTTAATGGGTTGTTTTAGATCAGTTAAATCTTTCACTTTCATGTCGTTGAAAAATATTTTTCGTTATTTTATAGTAATATTCTATCTTTGCTTAACTCATATATTAATAACTAATAAAAAGAACAATGAAAAACAATTTTTATTTCCTACTTACCACTCTGGGATTTCTATGCCTAGGTGGGTCAACGTTAGCCCAAACTCCAGGTACACTGACGTTTACGTACACACAACCCCAACCAACAACTCCTTCCTTGAACCAAGGAGTGAAAAATGTATTGGCTGTGTGGATTGAAGATGCATCAGGTAATTTTATTAAAACGCGTTACCGATTTGTTGGTAGTTCGACCAAAGATCATTTACCAACATGGGCTGTAAAGGCTGGAGGTACAGCAGGCAATGCTACAAGTGCAAATTGCAACGTTACAGATGCCACTACAGGTGCCACTAGAGGAGCAAGTACATCTCCAACAGCATACGGAACTAAAACGGTGACCTGGGATGGACAAAATGTTTCTGGTTCAGTGAACGGAGTTGTTGTTCCGGATGGTGTTTACAAAGTTTGGGTTGAAAGTTCATGGCATGATGCTGGTAGCAACAACCACAATGAAATCATTAGCTTCTCCTTTACAAAAGGTCCTGCTCCTGACCACCAAACTCCTGCTGGTGATAATTACATCAACACAGTTGTTTTGGATTGGAATCCGAATACCGTTGCTGGAATTGAAGAAACTGAAGCTGATTTAGCGATTGCTACGATTTATCCCAATCCATCTGCTGGAATCTTTACGGTGGAATCGAATGAAAACGTAAAAATGATTGAAGTTTTCAATACTTTGGGCATGTTGGTTTTCAAAAAAGAAGTTGCTTCCAACGGGCAAACAGAACAAATTGATTTATCAAATTTTAATGAAGGAATTTATATGTTTAGTGTTTCAAACCAAAATGGCCGTGTAACGAATTACCATGTTGTTTTGAGCAAATAAGTTCTAGATTAAATAGTTTAAAAAGCATCCCCAAAAAGGATGCTTTTTTTTATTCAGTAATATTTTTAATGATTGTATTTATTTTTTCGGTTTCATAGACATGAAATTGACCCAGATCATCGGAATAGATCAAATAAACTTGTATGGATGTATGTGACTTTAAGAACGTTTTCGACTGTTCTAATCCCATTACCATTAAAGCCGTAGCATAAGCGTCAGCGGTTATACAATCGTCTGCGAAAACAGAAACACTCAATAAATTGCTTTTCACAGGAATTCCTGTTTTTGGATTGATGATGTGGGCAAATTTATAACCATCAATGATGGTAAATTTGCGGTAATCACCTGATGTTGCTAAGGCTTTTTTATTCAATTCAGCCACGGCAATCAGCGGGTTTTCATCTTGGTTTTCAAATGGTTTTTCAATTCCTATGGTCCATTTTTTTTGATTCGGTTTAATTCCTTTTGCGTAGACTTCTCCGCCAATTTCAACCAAATAGACTTTTATGTTTTTCAATTCTAAAAAATGGGCTATGATGTCAACACTGTAACCTTGGGCAAAACTATTAAAATCCAACGCTACACGAGGGTCTTGTTTTTTAATTTTGTTTCCAATCAATCGAACTTTTTCGAATCCCACAAATTGCAACAAACTGTCCAGCTTTTTTTGCTCAATTTTGTCTTTTCGCTGTGGGCCAAAACCCCAGGCATTAACCAATGGAAAGACCGTAGGATCAAACGCACCTTCCGTTTCTTTCCAAATTTTTTTCGCGGTTTTAAAGCATTTTTTGAACGTTTTATCCATTCGAATATTTTCTTCCCCAGCGTTCACTCTTGAAATGAGCGAATTGGGAATGTAAGTGGAAACGGATGAATCAAACAGATGGAACAAACTGTCTATGGCTTTCTTGAAATTTCGATTTTGGCCATCGAAATAAGTTATATGATACGTTGTGCCTTGTGTTTTACCTTCAATTTTCACAGGAGTTTCCTGAGCCCAAAATGAAGTATTTACGAACACAAGTGAAATCCAAAGAAGGTTGCTTTTTATCATATCGACTTAGAAAAGTTCTTGAAATTCCTTTTTTACGTATTCAACTGCAATTTCGGAGGGCAATTGGCCAACTTCTCCAACGATTTCAAAAATCTTCGCAGCCAAATCCGTAGACATGCTGGTGTCATTCATTTGTTTGCCTGCGACATTGATAATTTTTACCGTCTCGTCCTTCGCATTTTTCAGTAGATGCCAGGCTTCGATGGAAATGAAAAGTTGTTGTGTGACGTTGTGTTCAAATTCCTCTCGAACAGCCTTGATTAGTTCGGATTGAAATACCATGGCCGGTAAAGCGGGATTGTGAATACGCATGACCAATGAATTGGGATGTATCCGCTCCAAGAGCAAAACAGATCTTTGGTACGCTTCCATTCGCTCTGAAAGGAAATTTGTCGCTTTCTTTTTTTGACTCATTTCTACTTGCATTCGACGAACTTCACGCTCCTCTTGTTTTTTAAGAAATAGGGCAGTTGTTAAGAAAACAATGGCAGCTGGAATAACAGCGATAAGAATTTGAAGGAAAATGTCCATGACGTTGCGTTGATTTTTTTAAACAAAGATAAAGGTATATCGATTGGAAAAGAAATCGGTTACAGTCTGTTTTTCAACAAAGTTTTAATTTTTCAAGAGAACCATTCGTGTGATTAAAAAACGCAAATAATTCTTATTGAGAATGCAACCGATAAATAATTAGTTGCTTATTGAGTACTGTTTTCAACACTGCAGACTTGATTACCTGAGTAATCGGATTGGATGCTACTGCCAAATTTTCCGTATCCTTGTCAAAACAAATTTTCATGAGTACAACATTAATTGTTTCCATTCTCATAGCCTATTTTGGGGTACTGATACTAATCTCGTTCCTTACTTCTAGAAATGCGAATTCCGATACATTTTTCAGTGGAAATAAGCAAAGTCCTTGGTATTTGGTTGCTTTTGGTATGATTGGTGCGTCCTTGTCTGGCGTAACCTTTATTTCAGTTCCGGGGAAAGTTTACTCCGAAGGAATGGCGTATTTTCAAATCGTTTTGGGTTATGTCCTTGGATATTTAGTCATAGCAAAAGTTTTGATGCCGATTTACTACAAGCTAAATGTCACCTCAATATATGAATATTTGGATAAACGTTTGGGAAAAATAAGTTACAAAACTGGGGCGAGCTTTTTCTTACTGTCGCGAACCATTGGTTCAGCCGCTCGTTTGTATTTGGCTACAATCGTACTTCAATTGTTTTTGTTTGATGATTTAGGAATTCCATACTTTATGACGGCCATCATTACCGTTTTACTTATTTGGCTGTACACGTTCAAAGGAGGTATCAAAACCATTGTTTATACGGATACGTTTCAAACTTTTTTCTTGGTAAGTGCAGTCATTATTTGCACCATTGTAATTGCAAATGCTTTGAATTTCAATTTCTTTGAATTGTTTGATGAAGTTGGAAAAACAAAAACCACTGCTGGTGGCTCAATGACGCAAATTTTCTTCTTTGACGACGTGAATTCACCCTTGTTTTTTCCAAAACAATTTTTCGGAGGAATGTTTCTCGCCATTGCTATGACAGGCCTAGATCAAGATTTGATGCAAAAAAACTTAACGTGCCGCAATTTGAAGGATGCTCAAAAAAACATGTATTCATTTACGACCATTTTGGTCATTACTAATTTCTTGTTCTTATTACTTGGCGGAGCGTTATACGTTTTTGCAATCAACAAAGGTGTCGATTTACCGATGGCTGGTGAAGTAGTGAAAACGGATCATGTGTTTCCAACTTTGGCCTTGAACAATTTTGGAACGTTGGCAGGGGTCTTCTTTTTATTGGGAATTACAGCTTCATCGTATGCTTCCGCAGATAGCGCATTAGCCGCATTGACAACGGGGTTTTGCATCGACTTTTTAAATTTTCACCAACGCGAAGAAAAACAAAAACAACGAATGAAGTTATTCGTCCATATTGGGTTCTCGATTCTTTTTTTGCTGATCATTTTGTTTACTAAATCATATGTAGAGAATAATCCACAAACAGATTTAATTACCTTGATTCTTACTGTAGCGGGTTACACATATGGACCACTACTTGGGTTATTCGCTTTCGGAATTTTTACCAAACGAAAATTGAAAGAACTATTTGTTCCGTTCATTTGTATTTTGGTTCCGTTTTTTGTTTTTTTCATCAGTAAAAATTCAGAAGTTTGGCTCAACGGATATCGATTTGGACATGAATTATTAATTGTCAACGGATTATTGACCTATCTTAGTTTGTGGATTATTTCCTTCAGAGACAAATCAAAATCAACAGAAATAGCATGAAAATTCAACTACACGACAACGGTTTACATTTGGAATTTGCCCCTTTGAGTTTGTTAAAACCCATTGCTGAATTGCGCATGGGTATTTTAACGTTTGAAGAAAGATGGGAAGAACATTTCCCAGATGCTGAATTCTCTTTTGCAACAGAGGGTTATTTACAAACCAAATATCCTTTGGAGTTGAACTGTGATATTACAGTACCAGCAAATGCAATTCCAAACGAAGATTATGCAACCGTTTTGTATACAATGACCGACAATACTTCCTTGTATCAAGGCGAATATTGGTTGGGAACGAAAGGAAATGGCGAAACAAAGATGCATTATACCGGAGAAGAGGTAGTTATCATCTCCAAGCGGTGGCATCTTTTTCAAAAAAATGATATCGCCATTAAAAGTGATTTTGCCTTGCTCACCGAAGGAATCGATTCTCAAAAACTATCCGATACCGTAACGGTGATTGGAGATCGAAATTTAATTTTCTTAGAAGAAGGTGCCAAGGCAGAGGCGTGTGTTTTAAATACAACAGATGGACCAATTTATCTTGGAGAAGAGGCTGAAATCATGGAAGGTGCGCTCGTACGTGGACCTTTTGCACTTTGCGAACACGCTGGACTCAAAATGGGGGCGAAAATTTATGGAGCCACCACCATCGGACCGCATTGCAAAGTAGGAGGAGAAGTTGGGAATTCAGTCTTTCAAGGGTATTCTAATAAAGGCCATGATGGTTTTGTGGGCAATGCGTTGATAGGCGAATGGTGTAATTTGGGAGCTGATACGAATACTTCCAATCTTAAAAACAATTATAGTACCATAAGAACCTACAATTATGCGCTTGGAAAAGAGGAACAAACCGAGCTTCAATTCATGGGATTAACGATGGGCGACCACAGCAAATGTGGAATCAACACGATGTTCAACACGGCTACAGTTGTCGGGGTTTCGTGCAATATTTATGGAGGTGACTTTCCACAGAAATTCATTCCATCCTTTTCGTGGGGTGGCGCAGAATTTGTACCTTTTGCTTTCGACAAAGCAGCCGAAGCGGCCAATGGTATGATGAGAAGACGAGGTCTAGAATTGAGTAGCGAAGAAATTGAAATACTACGCTATCTTCAGAAAGATTAGACGAACGAAATACACGCTTATTTCAACAACTCTTCCAAGTCTTTTTTGCTTCCATACATGACAATGATATCTCCTTCGTTTAAAACAGTTGATAATCTGGCAACACCGTTTACATTCAATACTCTGTTTTTTGTTCCCAGAGCAGTGGACTTTTCGGATATTGTTAACGTTGTCAGTACAACTACATTGTAGTTTTTTCGAAAACCAACGTCACCAATCGTTTTGCCAATATATTTTTTAGGTACTTGTGCTTCGATAATGGAATATTCTCCACCAAGGTCGAAAGAATCGTAAACACCTTCAAGGTTTAATTTTTTCGCCCAGCGTTCAGCTGTTTCTTCTTCAGGATGAACGATTTCGTCTACGCCCATCGCTTGAAGAACCGTTTCATGCAACGGCGACAATGCGCGTGAGATCAATCGTTGTACACCGGCCTGTTTGATAACAGCCGTTGCCATAATATTGGCACCTTCATTTTCACCGATGCAGACAAAAACGACATTCGTGTCTTTCAACGGCAAATAAGAAATGGCTTGCGCATCCGTCGAATCCAAACAAATGGTATGGGTAATAGATTCTTTAAGGGCATCTACTTTTGTCATGTTGCGGTCTACACCAATAACCTCGTGACCCATTTCTGTCAATTTTACAGCGATGGAGGCACCAAAACTACCCAATCCGATTATAATGAATTTCATACTTAATTGATTAATATTTCTTCCGTAGGATAACGGTATTTTAATTGTTTCGTTTGTTTCATGATGGCAATGACCAAGGTGAGCATGCTGACTCTCCCTATAAACATAACAGCCATCAAAACCATTTTCCCTCCTTCACCCAAATGCCCCGTAATTCCCATGCTCAAGCCAACCGTTGAATAGGCAGAAAAGACTTCGAACGTGATTTTTTTGATGTCTTTATCAGGTTCTATAAAGGAAAGTAAAAACACCCCGATTCCAATGACAATCAAAGACAAGGAGATAATAGCAAAAGCACGTCGAATGGAGGTTGTGGCAATTTCTCTTTTGTAAATTTCCAAGCGGTCTTTTCCTCTGGCTATGCTGAAAATATTGAGGGTTGCAATCGCCAAGGTAGACGTTTTTATACCGCCACCCGTTGAAGCAGGGGAAGCACCAATCCACATGAGTAAAATGGTGACCATAATTGTTGAAAACCCGAGGTTTGAATAATCGACAGAATTGAACCCCGCTGTTCTGGGTGTCACACCACCAAAGAATGCCGTTACAAATTTTCCAAAACCGTGGTGTTCAGCGAGTGCACCATTGTACTCTAATACATAAAAGCTACTGGTTCCAAAGACAATTAATATGACTGTGGTAATCAAGATTATTTTGGTATTCAAATTAATCACCCAAGGTTTGTAAATGATTTTTGATTTGCGTGTAAAGGGAACAATTCGATTGATGAATAAATGTTTAAAGTATTTGTAAGTATTAAACATGATCGGGAATCCAATACCTCCTAAAATCAATAAAAAAGCCAAATAAAGGTGCAAGGGATAATTGAATTTAAACGCTTCGTCATAAAACCCATTCGACAAAGTTGAAAACCCAGCATTGCAAAACCCAGAAATACTATGGAAAAACGAAAAGAATAGGCGGTCTCCAAAGGTGGTAATAACGTTTCTATCCAAACTAAAGTAAATAAGAATGCCGCCTATCAATTCAATTCCAAACGTCAATAAAATGATTTTTTTCAAGGTGCTAAAGACTTCTGCGATTTTGTTGGAACTGGTCATGTCTTGCATGATCAATTGACTTTCGTAGCTGGTTCCACCTTTGAAGAAATAACTAAAATAACTGGTAAATGTCATGATACCAATCCCACCTAATTGAATCAAAACAGCAATAATGGTTTGTCCGAATCGTGTAAAAGCAGTTCCCGTGTCTACCACTGCGAGGCCCGTTACACTAACGGCGCTGGTAGATGTGAAAAGTGCATCGATAAATTTTATTTCTCCAATTGTCGCTTCCGGTAACATTAAAAGAAGTGCTCCGAAAAATACGACCAAACCAAAACTCATGACAAACAGTTGAGCTGGATTCAAATACGTCTTTGTTAGCTTAAAATTCCGAGAAGAAAGTTCGCGAATGAAAATAAATATACAAGTGATTACGAGGTAAATACGGTTGCTTACATAGGACCGTAAGTCAAAATTCAAGGAAGACAAAAAGACGATGATCATTATACCGAGTAGCACACCGTCTACAACTTGTATCTGAAAAGAATGGTCGTTTTTAGATTTTTGAAATCGAAACGTTTGGGATAAAATTCCGAAAAAGCAGGTCAAAAGATAAAAGATGTGAAACAGTATTTCAGTTGGAAGACTGGTTCTAAAGCCGTATTCAAAAAAAATAATATTCAACGAAAGGGCGGAAAAAATAAAAGCAATCGTGCCTGAAACATTTCTCAAATTACTCAACATATCTGCCGTTGTATATTCATTCGTTTACGAGGTAAAAGTAAGTAGTTCGTATTTATTGCTCTTATTAATTTCCCTTTTTTTTGCGAAAAAGAATGGATTCCTTCTACCGCTTCACTAAAATCCGACAAAATTACCGTTTCCAACCCTTGGCACAATCGTTGAACTTTAGTAGTGCGCTATAAAATACGCTGTTTTCGCACTTAGATTTGATGAAACTATGTCCAACGGCTGACACTTTGGCGCTAAAAACGACAATAAAATTTATGAACGATATATTTGACCATACACTTCTTCATTTAGCAGGAGGAGGCGAGCAAGACGCAGAATTTATTCCTTTGATTACCTCCGAAGAGGAAGAATCCATGAGCAAGCAAGAATTTGGGGAGGAATTGCCTATCTTGTCTTTGCGCAACAATGTTCTTTTTCCGGGTGTTGTTATTCCCATTACTGTTGGACGCGACAAGTCGATTAAATTGATCCAAGATGCCAACAAAGGAAACAAGATTATTGGTGTTGTGTCTCAAAAAGACCAAGAGGAAGAAAACCCAAGTTTTAAGGATTTACATTCAGTAGGAACCGTTGCGCAAATTGTGCGCTTGTTAAAAATGCCTGATGGCAGTTCAACAGCGATTATACAGGGGAAACGTCGCTTCAAAATGATCGAAGAGACACAAAGCGAACCTTATTTGAAGGCCAAAATTGAAATGCTTTCTGAACCCAAGTTTGATAAAAAAGACAAGAAGTTGGGCATGATGATTGAGAATATTAAGGAACTTGCCTTGCAAATCATTCGTGACAGTCCAAACATTCCGTCAGAAGCTTCTTTCGCAATCGGCAATATTGACAGTCCTACTTTTTTGGTGAATTTTATTTCATCAAATATGAACGCAGATGTTTCCAAGAAACAGGAAATGTTGGAAGAGTTGGACATGACAAAACGCGCCGCAAAAATCATGGAACATCTGGAGATGGAATCACAAATGCTTGATATGCGCAATGAGATTCAGCAAAAGGTGAAGAAAGATTTAGACAAGCAACAACGGGATTATTTCTTGCAACAACAAATGCGAACAATCCAAGAAGAACTGGGCGACAATCCTTTCCAGGAAGATGTCAACGATTTAGAAGAACGGTCGAAAAAGAAACTGTGGGGAGAGAAAGAGCAGAAGTTGTTCCGCAAGGAATTGGACAAACTGCAACGGATGAATCCACAAGGAGCTGAATATTCTGTTCAATTGAACTATCTGGATTTATTTCTGGACTTACCTTGGAATCAATTTTCTGTGGATAATTTAGATTTGAAACGCGCAGAGAAAATTTTGAACCGGGATCATTACGGTTTGGAAGATGTGAAAGAGCGAATCTTGGAATATTTGGCCGTGTTGAAATTGAAAAACAACATGAAAGCGCCCATCCTTTGCTTTTATGGACCTCCAGGAGTGGGAAAAACGTCTTTAGGAAAAAGTATAGCGGAAGCGTTGGGTAGAAAATACATTCGCATGTCACTCGGTGGTTTGCACGATGAAAGCGAAATTCGCGGACACCGAAAAACCTATATCGGTGCGATGCCCGGAAGAATTGTGCAACAACTGAAAAAATCAGAATTTTCGAATCCAGTTTTTGTTTTGGATGAAATCGACAAATTAGGAAGAAGTAATCACGGAGATCCGTCTTCGGCTTTGTTAGAAGTGTTGGATCCAGAACAAAATCATTCGTTTTACGACAATTACCTTGAAACCGAATACGATTTGTCACGCGTGATGTTTATCGCAACAGCAAATGATCTATCTCAAGTGCAAGGTCCGTTGCGCGATCGTATGGAAATCATCGATGTGAGTGGTTATACGGTGGAAGAGAAAATCGAAATCGCCAAACAACATTTGATTCCTAAGCAATTGGAAGAACACGGTTTGACCAAAAAAGATTTTTCGATCGATAAGAAATTACTAGAGAAAGTAGTAGAAGGGTATACCAGCGAATCAGGTGTGCGGGGCTTGGACAAGAAAATCGCCAAATTGGTGAGAAGTCGAGCTCGCCAAAAAGCCATGGAGCAGGAGTTTTCTCAAAAGATTACCGAATCAGATTTGTTCGAATTCTTAGGGCCAAATCGCGAAAGAACCAAATACGATAACAACCATGTGGCAGGTGTCGTTACAGGCTTGGCTTGGACAAGTGTTGGTGGCGATATATTGTTTATCGAATCTTCGATTACAAAAGGTAAAGGAAAATTGACCTTGACCGGAAATTTGGGAGATGTCATGAAAGAATCGGCTGTTATTGCGTTGGAATTCTTGAAGGCACATTCCAATTGGTTCCAGTTGGATCAAGCGCTGTTCGATGAACACAATGTACATGTGCACGTTCCGGAAGGCGCTACACCAAAAGATGGTCCTAGTGCAGGAATTACGATGTTGACGTCCTTAGCCAGTCTCTTTACGCAACGAAAAGTGAAACAAAATTTAGCCATGACAGGTGAAATAACCCTTCGTGGAGATGTGTTGCCGGTTGGAGGAATCAAAGAGAAAATACTGGCTGCTAAACGGGCTAAAATCACAGAGATTATTCTTTGCGAGAAAAACCGAAAAGACATTGAAAAAATCAAACCAGATTACCTGAAAGGTTTGACATTCCACTTTGTGAAAACCATGCGAGAAGTGTTGGACATTGCCTTGACAGATGAACTAGTAAAAGATGCCGTGAAGATTGAAATGCCGGTGAAGAAAGAGATCTTGAATTAAATAGAAAATCCTCCCCCTTTGTCCCCTTCAAAGGGGGAGGATCAATTCTCTAATAATTTTTAAATTGAATTTTTAATTTCCCCCTTTGGATGGGGACGCAGGGGGAGGAAAACTCAAAGACCTAGAAAAATACTTTTTTCGTCTTAAACGTAACTTTTTCCGTCAAATCCGTTTTAAAATATTGGAACAGTTCTTGCGTTCCGTATGTTGAAATTCTTATCAAATTATGGTGAAACACTACCTTCTCAGTATTTCTGTACTATTCTTCTCCACACTTGCTTTTGCGCAAGGCGAAGAAGAAACAAACGTCAATTGCAATCCACCAGCCAAGAAAACGCAGAAAATGATTGAAATGGCAGTCAATTCTGAAAGTTTGCAGGCGGCAGTCAACTTCTTTAATAAAGCCATGGAAGCTGAACCCGACAATGCGATGGCGTATTATGAATACGGTGTCTATGCCTTCAACCAAGGCATGAATTATTACCAGACAGATGATTCGCCAGCTCGCGGGGATAAAAGTTTCGTGAAGGCCGAACAAATGTTCAAAGAAGTGCTCGATCGTTGTGAAGCATACAATGCAGGAACTTTCTATTATTTGGGCGTCGTAAAATACTTGCAAAAAGACAAAGAGTCTTCCATCGCTTGGTTTGAAAAATTTCTAGCCTATAAAAATGAGGACAATAGCCGTTTTCCCAATGATTTTGGAAAAATGTTGTCGGATGCAAAAGGAGTATTGAAAGAAATGAAATCGGCTCCAGTAGCTTCCGAAGCACCAAAGAAAGTACCGTATTCACCGTTTAGAGTTCAAAATGTAAGTTCTACGCTTGATGAATATTTCCCAATGATTTCGCCAGACAACGAGCTCATGTTCTACACGCGAAAAGTGGATAGAAGAAATTTGGGAGATATGGTAGGGCGAATTGTCGAAGAATTTACCTTTTCCTATCGACCAGAAATGAAAACGCCATTTGACAAAGGAAATCCTTTCAAAGCGCCATTCAACAATGGTGAGTTTACGAGTTATGGCGCGGCAACCATGTCCATCGATAACAAAGAAATGATCATTTGTGCTTGTAAGAAAGAAGAGGTGAGAGGGCAAGATTATTTGAATTGTGACTTGTACCAAACTACCTATTCGCGCTCAGGAAAAGGGGGGAATGATTACAATTGGACGCCACTAGAATCATTGGGTTCGAATATCAATACGATTGATGGCTGGGAAGGACAACCTTCTGTTTCTGCCGACGGAAATACCTTATATTTTACCAGCGTACGAAAAAATTCTCGCGACAACGACATTTACATTTCTGAAAGAAAACCAGATGGATCCTGGGGCTTGGCTCGACCTTTTGATGAGGTTAATACCGCGGGTAAAGACAAAAGTCCTTTCATTCACCAAGACAATGAAACGTTTTATTTTGTATCAACGAGTACGGATACCCGAAAAGGCGCTGGAGGAACGGATATTTTCTATTGTAAAAAAGTAGATGGAAAATGGTCCAAGCCAGTGAACATTGGCGAACCAATCAATTCACCCGACGACGAATTGGGCATCTTCGTTTCTACAGACGGAGAATTGGCTTATTTCTCTTCGAGAGTAGGTGGTGATTGGAATATTTATGGATTTGAATTGTACGAAGAAGCGCGACCAACACCTGTGATGATTATGAAAGGTCAATTGGCTGACAAAGATGGCAACGCCATTTCAGGTGCTGAAATCGAAGTTTCTTATGGAGACAACGAAGAAGTGCAAAAATTCAAAGTGAATGGAGATGACGGTAAATATGCAGCGGTAGTTAAGCTAGACAAAGAAAAAGATGTCATGGTGGCTGCCAAAAAGGAAGGTCATGCATTTTCGGCAAAATTGATTACCAAAGAAGAAATCAAAGCCGTTCAAAAAGTGAAGGAAGTTTCCGTCAAAGGAAAAGACATGGAAGTCGAGAAACTGAAAGTCGGCGGATCGTATGTGATTGACGACATTTTATACACCACAGCTTCGGCTGATTTGAATGAACGTTCGAAAATGATTTTGCGTCAATTTGCCCGTTTCTTGAAAGAAAATCCAACGGTGAATGTGGTGATCCAAGGTCACACCGATGATGTAGGCGACGATGCACAAAACATGAAACTTTCTGATGACAGAGCGCGTGTTGTGAAAGAATATCTAGCAACACAAGGTGTCAACAAAGTTCGTTTGAAATCCAAAGGATTTGGAGAAACCATGCCGAAAGCTCCCAACGATTCAGAAGAAAACCGCGCAAAAAATAGACGCACGGAGTTTTCTATTGAGAAGTTGTAAGAAATGCGAATGAAGTTTGACTTTTATTTACTCACGTTTAAATCGACCATTTCATTGCACCCTGGAATCTTTCCGGATTCTGAATATTGCCAATAAAGTACACGTTCGTCGCTTAACGATTCTGGTTTTCTGGAGTAGGAGGCAATCCAAAAATTGTAGTTTTTAAAATCGTGTTTGAATTTGGTGTCGAAAAAATGATGCGAAGTATAGATGATAGGACGTCGGCCCGTTTTTCTTTCCACCTCTGTCAACCATATTTTCATTTTAGCGATCAAGTCCTCATCACTAAAACCTTCCGTTTCCACATCGAGCATGGGTGGCAAATCGATATCTCTTGGAATCCATCGGCTTAAGAAATGTTCTACTTGTGGACGCGGTGGACTTTTGGGGTCGAAAAAATGATAGGCACCATTCAAAATCCCCATGTTGTTCAAAATCATGCGGTTCTCTTCCCAACGTGTGTCTAAATGATCGTTGCTTTCTGTGGCTTTGCAATAAACGAATTTGATGATAGTGTCGTAGCGCAATTCATCAAATAGCATGGGCCAATCAATTTTGCCCTGGTGATGAGAAACATCAATCCCAACGGATGTAAATCCTTCTGGAATGGTGGAAAGCAAATCTATTTTGATTGTTTTGGTGCTTTTTTTTCGGTAGAAATAGTAAGCAGTTGGCAAACCGGTTAAAAGGACCAATAGCACGAAAGCCCAAAACACCATGTATTTCGGTTGTTTTCTTTTTGGTTTTCTTTTTTTTCGCTTCGCCGACATTGTTATTCAATAAAAAAGGCTTCCGAAATGGAAGCCTTTTAAACTATCAAAAGTAATTTGATTATTTTTTTGTCGCGTGAAATGAACGTTTCTCACGAATACGTGCAGATTTTCCAGTTCTTGTACGGAAGTAGAAAATACGAGCTCTACGAACAGAACCTCTTTTCGTGATAACCACATCTTCCAAAAACGGAGATGAAATAGGGAAGATTCTTTCTACACCAATGTTTCCTGACATTTTACGAACGGTAAATGTTTCAGACGGTCCTGAACCTCTACGTTGCAAAACAACACCTTGAAATTGCTGAGTACGTTCTTTAGCGCCCTCTTTAATTTTATACGAAACGATAACAGTATCACCGCTAGAGAATTTTGGAAACTCCTTCATTTCCACCAATTCGTTCTGAATTTCTCTTAATATATCCATCTTTTCTATTGTAAATATCTTTGTTTCCGCCTAAATGGGGGTGCAAACTTACGAAGAATTTCTTTATTTGCTACTAGTTGGCAGATATTTTTTCACTTTTTTTTCTTCGACCACAAGATTTGCTTCTCTTGTGCAAAAATCACACTTTTAAATGTAATTTTGACCATATGCAAAAGATATTTTTTATTATCGGATTGGCGGTGCTGATTTCTTGCACCAACAAGAGGGCGGAAGAGGCCAAAACCCTGAATGATACGGGTGTTGATTTAATGGACCGTGAAGAGTACACGAAGGCTGAAGATTTTTTTCATTTGGCTTTGCGAAAAGGGAATTTACCCAATGAATTGGAAGCTGGAATCTTGCGAAACTTGTGTTTGTTGCACAATTTCCGGAATCAGCTGGATTCGGCGAAATTTTATGCAAAAAAAGGCTTTGAGGCTGCCGATAAGGATGGCTATTTCTATTTTTTGAACAAAGGAGAGTATGATTTATTGAACAAGGATATTCAAGAAGCAAAAAGTAATTACGAAAGAGCCAAACAAATCAAACCCGATGAAATGGCCATTTACAACAGTCTAGGGATGATTTACAGTGGCAGTTATGGCGGCGAATTCACCAATTACGAGAAAGCATTAGAAAATAATTTAAAGGCGTATGAATTATCTCCCAGAGAGCCATTAGCTGAAGCATTGGCTACAAGTTATATGAATGTGGAGAAATACAAAGAAAGTATTCCCCTGTGGGAAAAATTGATTGAAATGAATCCTGTAAAAATGGAGTATCATTTTCAGTTGGGCGTAGCACTTTTGTTTTCGGGTCAAGAAGAAGAAGGTGAAAAAAAAATGGAGTATGCGGCAGATCGTGATGAAAACTGCCGTAAAATGTTGGATGAAATGATGGTTAATTAATGGAAAAACTGATTATAGGACGAAAAGATCACGCAGATCTTCCTCTTTTTGGATTGGTAAATGTACCGGTGAAAATTGATACGGGGGCTTACTCGTCCAGTATACATTGCGATAAAATTGATTTGATTGAAGCAGGTGGTAAAGAATTTTTAAAAGTTGAATTTTTTGCCGCCAATGGTCTACCAGCGACTGTTGTAACGTTTGAGACATTCAAAACGAAGAAAGTACGCAGTTCATCTGGTCAAGAGGAAAACCGCTATTTCGTTTATGGCAATATTGTTCTTTTCAGTAAAAAGTACAAAGCACTGTTCTCGTTAACGAAAAGAAAACGCATGCGTTACCCCATACTTTTGGGTCGGAAATTGCTAAACAAACGATTTATCGTGGATCCTTCAAAGATTGATTTGTCATTAAATAATTTAAAATCAACAGTTTTTATTAACTAATCGCTCATGAAAATTGCCATTTTATCACGAAATTCAGAATTGTATTCTACCCGTCGTTTGGTCGAGACAATTGAAGCGCGTGGCTACACCGCTCAAGTTATCAATCATTTGAAATGCAACATTGAAATTGATCCGAGTGGTCCAACTTTGTTTTATAACAATCAATATGTTGAAGGTTTTGATGCCATCATTCCTCGAATTGGTGCTTCTGTTACGTATTACGGCACAGCAGTCGTTCGTCAGTTTGAAATGATGAATGTATTTTCCGTTGCGAATTCAAGATCCATTGTGCATTCTCGCGATAAATTACGTTGCTTGCAATTGTTGTCAAAATCAAAAGTCGGTCAACCTAAAACGGTTTTCACGAATTATTCTAAAAACGTAGAGCATGTTCTTGATTCTGTTGGTGGAACGCCAGTTGTCATGAAACTACTCCGTGAATCAGATGATATTAGCTCGATTTTGGCGGAGGATAAATCTTCAGCAGAAAGTGTTCTGGAAGCTTTCAACGGGGTAAAAGCAAGAGTAATTGTTCAGGAATATATCAAGGAAGCGAAAGGAACCGATGTTCGTATCATGGTGGTGGACAATGAGGTGGTTGGAGCGATTAAACGCTTTAACAAAGACCGGGATTTTCAAACGAATACAGCAAAACGAAAGAAATCCGTTTCAATCGACTTGACAGAACAAGAAATTGAAATTGCCATTCGCGCGGCCAATGCTTTGAAGTTGAGCGTGGCTGGAATTGATATCATTCAATCGAAACGTGGACCTTTGGTGTTGAACGTAAATAGTTCTCCAGGATTGCGCGAAATTGAATCGGTGACCAAATTGGATATAGCCGGAAAAATCGTGGATTACATCGAACGAAATACACAAAAATAAGATGAATGCAACGGCAAAAATGGAGATTTTAGGACAAATCATTGAACCTGGCAAAGGGTATCAATTGAACATGAATGTGGCCAAATTGCATACCCATACGCCTGTTCAAGTACCTGTTTTTATTGAAAGATCTAGAAAGCCAGGTCCGGTTCTTTTGTTGATGGCCGGCATGCATGGAGATGAAATCAATGGGATTGAAATTGTACGCCGCATTGTGCGCAACAAATTCAATAAACCGAATGCTGGTACAGTGATCTGTTTGCCAGTTTTTAATATTTTTGGATTCTTAAATATTTCAAGAGCTTTACCCGATGGACGAGATTTGAATCGAAGTTTTCCAGGGTCTAAAAATGGCTCTTTAGCGAGTCAATTTGCTTTTCAATTTTTGAAAGAAATCGCACCGCACGTGGATTACGTGATTGATTTTCACACAGGCGCTCGCCAGCGAAACAATGCACCGCAAATTCGATGTGTTTTAAAAGATAGCTTGAGTTTCGAGTTGGCAAAAGTTTTCAATCCGCCTTTCATTGTCCATTCCAATTTGATTGCCAAATCCTTGCGGGAAGCAATGATCAAAAGTGGAAAGCAAATCCTATTGTTTGAAGGAGGAAAAGCGGATACTATCGATGAAAGTGTGGTGCACGAAGGTGTTATGGGTGTCAAACGGATTCTAGTGCATTTGGGCATGCGTTCGTTCAAAGAAGACGTATTGTCAAATCGGGAATCCATTGTTTTGCGCTCCGATAAATGGATGCGCGCGTCGAATTCGGGATTGTTTTTGTCCTATGTCGTCAACGGACAAAAAGTGCGAAAAAATGAAATGATTGGCTTGATTACGGAGCCCTTTGGTAAATCAGAAAAAAAAGTGAAGGCAACAGAAGATGGGTATATTTTTTGTATCAATGAATCTCCGGTTGTCAACAAAGGCGATGCAATCTTTCATTTGGGTTCGCATGAAAAGGAAGCGTATAAAGTCGTTTCGGAAGGTTAGTCAATTGCGATTTCGTCCATGTCGAATTGCGAATTTTGTCTATTCTGAACAGATTCTTAATTTCGGTAGATACTTTGTGCCAAACAATTAATTTAAGTAGCTTTGGAACCAGTATTAAATGCAGGTAGTCCAATCATTCGCAATTCGTAATTGTCAAATTCGTAATTAACTATGTCAGTTCATAAAAACGTAAAACGCGTTACAACGCATACACTTCAAGAAATGAAGAATGCCGGCGTGAAAATCTCCATGCTAACGGGGTATGATTTCTCCATGGCAAGAATTATTGATACGGCTGGCATTGATATTATTTTGGTCGGTGATTCTGCCTCAAATGTAATGGCTGGCCACGAAACAACCTTGCCCATTACCTTGGATGAAATGATTTACCACGCGTCGTCAGTTGTTAGAGGCGTTCAACGAGCGCTTGTGGTGGTTGACATGCCATTTGGATCTTACCAAGGAAATTCTCGTGAAGCGTTGTCCAGTGCCATTCGAATTATGAAACAATCTGGCGCCCATGCTATTAAATTGGAAGGCGGAAGAGAGATATTGGAATCGGTTACAAGAATTTTAACCGCTGGAATCCCAGTGATGGGACATTTGGGATTAACTCCTCAGTCGATTTACAAGTTTGGTACTTACACAGTAAGAGCGAAAGAAGAAGAGGAAGCTCAACGGTTGATTGAAGATGCTAAATTGCTAGAAGAGGCGGGTTGTTTTGCTATTGTGCTAGAAAAAATTCCAGCTGATTTAGCAGCACAGGTAGCGCAACATGTTTCCATTCCAATTATAGGTATTGGTGCAGGTGGTGGCGTCGATGGACAAGTGTTAGTCGTCCATGATATGCTGGGTATTAACAATGAATTCAGTCCCCGATTTTTACGCAAATACAACAATCTTTATGAAGAAATGTTGAATTCTATTCAACGGTACATTGAAGATGTGAAATCAGGTGATTTTCCGAATGAAAATGAACAGTATTAATCCATGACAAACCCTGCCGATTTCGGATTGGAAGTGCTTTTTGAAGACAATCACGTGTTGATTATCAACAAAAAAGCATCGGATATTTCACAAGGCGACAAAACGGGTGACATTCCTTTGCCTGAAAAAATTCAAGCCTATTGGAAGGAAAAATACAACAAACCTGGCAATGTCTTTTGCGGAGTGGTGCATCGTTTGGATCGACCGACCAGTGGAGCGTTGATTTTTACACGAACCAGTAAAGCATTAGAACGACTTTCCAAGCAATTTCGTGAGAAAGAAGTCAATAAAACCTATTGGGCAATCGTGGAAAATAAACCTGAAAAACCGGAGGGTACCTTGATTCATTTTCTTAAAAAAAATGAAAAACAAAATAAAAGCTACGCCTACAACAAAGAAGTGGAAGGCAGCAAAAAAGCAATTTTACATTATCAATTAATAGGCAATAGCGACAAATATTACCTGCTTTCTGTGCAACTGGAAACGGGTCGTCACCACCAAATTCGTTGCCAATTAGGCACCATTGGATGCATTATCAAAGGCGATGTAAAATACGGTGCCAAAAGGTCCAATCCGGATAAGTCCATTTCCTTGCATGCTCGTCACGTGGAATTTGACCATCCTGTCACCAAAGAGCGAATTCTGATTACGGCTCCCGTTCCTGCAGATCCCTTGTGGTTGCATTTCGAGCGCACGGTTTAATTATTTGAAGTCAAGGTTGTAAAAGTCGGAATTAGGCCTCCGCCAAATGGTTCTGTTATGAAAGAAAGTTGACCACTTAAAATTTTAGCCTGATAAAGAATAAAATGCAAAAAAAATTTTTCATTGACTTCATAGACGCGGAAAAATCTAAACAAATGCTTATAATTGCATTCGATTGAATACAAGCTTTATACCGCGTGAAGAAAATAAACCTTAAAATAGTATCTATTTTTATCCTATGTCTGACGGGTATAATTTTAGGGTATTTATTTATTGAACTTCAACGAACGGAGAAAAAATTAGCGGAATCTTTTCTGCAAAAGTCTATTTCCAGTGCGGAATCCAACATGAATTCATTTTTTGAACCAGTTCGTTCAGAGTTATTGGCCATTCGTGAGCAAGCGGAGTTGGGTATTTTTGATACTGTTACCCCTGAAAAATTGAACCAGTATTTTGGACCAATTATCCGTCATTATTCACAAATTTCATCCATGGGATTTGCGAATACGGCTGGATTTGAGTTGGACGTGGTGCCGAATGAATCATTTATTGACAACCGAAGTGTTTGGGTGGATAAATGGGGATGGACGGAAAAGTGGGAACGATGGCAAACCAAACCGGATCAAAAACGCAGCATACGAATTAAAACATGGGAGGAAACCTTGCACCAGGATCCAAGACAAAGAACTTGGTTTGTGGGAGTAATGAACACTCCAAAAGGCGAAATCAATTGGTCACCTTCTTACACCTACAACACGACGTTTGAAAAAGGAATGACTGCAACAGTTCGCTGGCCGGATGCGAAAAGCGGAATTGATAATATTTTAGCATTGGACTTAACCTTACGTGATATTACAAAATTTACCCAAAACCAGCAAGTGAGTAAACGTGGTAAGGTATTTGTTTTGACGAAAAAAGGGCGTTACATTGGATTGCCGAGGGACATCGACTTAAAAGATGAAAAATCGATTCGCAAAGCAATGGATCAATTAGTCGATTCTGTTGGAGTACAAAGTGTAAAAGATGCCCACAAATATTGGTTATCTGCGAAAAAAACCTTGAATTCTTTCGAATATGAAACCGTTGGAGAAAGTTGGTGGTGCAAAATGAAACCGTTTCAATTATCCAAAGACCAATCTTATACAATTGGAGTCATCGTTCCACACGATGATATTTTGGTGGAGGTAAAAAAAACCAAACGGGTTATGCTAGGTGGATTTACTTTTATCTTGGTTTTAACTGCGTTTACGCTCTATGCGAATAGTCAATCCAGAGATGCCTACCATTTGCTTTCGATCAAGAATGAAGAAATTAATCGACAGAAAATGCTCATCCAGCGTAAAAGTGAAGAAATAAATGATTCAATTACCTACGCAAAAAGGATTCAAAGAGCTATTTTGCCAAGGGAGCAGGAAATTAATAAGAAATTTGCTCGCTCGTTTATTTTATTCAAACCAAAAGATATTGTCGCGGGAGATTTTTATTGGCTGGACGAAAAAAATGGGTGGACTCTCTTTGCTGTAGCGGATTGTACGGGCCATGGTATTCCTGGAGCCATGGTTTCGGTGATTTGTAAAAATGCACTAAATAGATCGGTTCGATTATTTGAAGACCCTGATCCAGGCTTAATCTTGAATGAAACGCGAAAAATGATTGTTCAAGAATTCGAAACTTCACCGGAAGTTGTGAAAGACGGCATGGACATTGCTCTTTGTGTAATGAAGGACAATCAATTGAGATACGCTGGGGCAAACAACCCATTGTGGATCATTCGCAAAGGAAGTTCAACTATAGAATCGTTCAAAGCAAACAAACAGCCTGTAGGGATTTATGACCACGCAATTGATTTTGAAACGCGCACCACTCAGCTGAACGAAGGCGATACTTTGTATTTGTTTTCGGATGGATTTCGCGATCAATTTGGTGGGAAAAAAGGGAAGAAGTTTATGTCTTCTAATTTTAGAAAATTGCTACTGTCTGTGCAACATGAAACGATGGAGAGACAGAAAGAACTCCTCGATGAAGCATTTGAAAATTGGAAAGGTGATTTGCCAAATGTAGACGATGTTTGTGTGATGGGTGTCCGGATTTAAATCAGAATTGTTCAAGTGCGAATTATTTCTTTTCCTGCGAAAAGTCTTAAATATGACGTGTAAAATGGCAATAATTCAGTGTTAAAACGTACATTTTTAATAGGGGATAAACCCCAAAACATGTGTCATTTCAAGTTTAAAATTCCAAATTTGCTACTTCTCAGGAAATGGTCATTAGCAAATATTTCACACCTTTGTAAATATCTTTTGAGTTGCAGAGTTTAGTTGTCGCCAAGTTTTGTTTTCCGAAAAGCAAAATAGAGGCCTGTCAAAATAAACGGAATACTCAAGAGTTGCCCTGTGTTCAAGAACAATTCGTAATCACGAGCGGTTTGGCCCAATTTTACAAATTCAACAAGGAATCGAGCGGAGAATAGCAAGATTAGAAACCAACCGAAGATTTTTCCCGGTCGGTTGTACATTTCCTTCTTGTAATACAAGAACATCAATATGCCAAAAATCAACAAGTAGGATAATGCTTCGTACAATTGAGCAGGATGGCGGGGAGTAGGATCCCACATCAGAGTTGTTTCGTTGAAATAATAGGGAAAACTAATCGCCCAAGGCACATTGGTCGGATCTCCAACAATTTCAGAATTCATCAAATTGCCAAATCGGATAAAGGCCGCGCCGATGGCTCCTGGTGCTGCGATACGGTCTAAAATCCAAAGCATGGGTTTCTTTACCACTCTTTTGGAGTAGAAATACAAGGCAATTAAAATCGCTAATACACCGCCATGGCTGGCCAAACCACCTTCCCAAACTTTGAAAATATCCATGGGATGTGAAAAGTAACCGTGTTCCACCAATCCATTTTGATCCACGGAATCCCAATACGGACCGTAGAAAAAGACATGTCCTAAGCGCGCTCCAACGATGGTAGCAATCACCATGAACATGACCAATTTATCTAAACTGTCTTCCGACATGTTTTCGCGTTTAAACATGCGTTTCACAACGAAATAGCCTAAAATCAATCCTGTCACGAACATTAATCCGTAAAGATTCGGTGTTTTCCAGCCTTCGATAATTTCAGGCGTAACGTTCCAAGTAAAGTATAAATTCACAGTATTCGATTAAAAGTTGAGTCTAAAGATAAGTTTTATCGGCAACAATTGACGATGCACAACAGTTTGTTAAAGTTGATTTAACAACTTTTTACTTCACTCATTACCATTCCCTTTTTTTGAAAAGGCAATTTTTCGGATCGTCCTTTTTTGAAAATCAAATTGGAATTTTGCAAACCTTTGCGCTGTTCTTTTTGCTCTTCCTCGGGAAGTTGAATGAAGTCGTAACATTCAGTCGAACAGCAATTGTCCATTTTTTCTTTGCAAGCATCACATTGTATGAAAAGTAGGTGACAAGCATCACTTTTGCAATTGGTATGCGTGTCGGCAGGTGAACCACATTGGTGACAAACGGCAATCACATCTTCTGAAATTCGTTCGCCACGTCTTTCATCGAATACAAAGTTTTTGCCGATAAATTTATTGGGAATTCCTTTTTCTTTGCAATCGTTGGCGTATTTGATGATGCCGCCTTCCAATTGATGTACATTTTTAAAACCGCGGTGTTTGAACCATGCCGACGCTTTTTCACATCGGATTCCACCGGTACAGTACATCACCAAATTTTTATCCTCGTTGCCTATCAAATATTCTTCTTCGATTAAAGGCAAGGACTCACGAAATGTATCTACATCGGGTGTAATAGCACCTTTGAAGTGACCAACTTCAGATTCGTAGTGATTTCTAAAATCAATGAGAATGGTGCCTTCTCGATCGGTTAATTCATTGAATTCCTCAGCAGTCAGGTGCTTGCCTTTATTCGAAGGGTCAAATGTTTCGTCATTCAAACCGTCCGCTACAATTTTAGGCCGAACTTTTACTTTCAATTTTAAGAAAGGAAATTCTACCTCACCACTGTCCACAGCCATGTTCAATCGAACGCCTTTTAAAAAGTCGATTTCCTCCAAAAATTCACGCATCAAGTGAATGTTGTCGGTTGGTACTGAAATTTGCGCATTGATTCCTTCGAAAGCGACATAGATGCGACCAACGATTTTCAAGGCATCGAAATGCGTATAGAGATAATCGCGAAAGAGATGTGGGTTTTCAATTCGGGCGTATTGATAGAAGGAAACCGTAACAAACTGCGCACCGTCAGCTCGTAATTTTTTCTCTAGTTCCTCCTTGTTAAGCGTATTACACAGTTGCATGCTATGAATATTTAAACATTTGGAGCCGCAAAGATAGCGTATTTATTTAAGTGTTGAATATCGACGGCGATAATCAAACCGTTTTATCTACTTTTGGAAACGATGGAAAGTACAGGTTTGAAGAAAAAAATAATTGCTTATTTGAACGGTTTAATTGAAGAAAAAATTCAAGAATCCTTGGATGAAGTGGCTTCAATCAATTTTTCGAAAGAAAACGAAACGAAAAGTAGTGCTGGCGACAAATACGAGACAGGTATGGCGATGTTGCAAATTGAAGAAGTAAAAGCGGCTACTCAATTGACAAAGGCACGTGAATTGCAACAAACACTATATCGGATAGATCCGGAACAGGATTTGGACAATGTGCAATTGGGTTCATTGGTGGAAACGACAGCGGGTATTTATTTCATTTCCATCCCTTGGGGTAAAATCGTGATTGAGCAGCAAGAAATTTTTGTTTTGTCCATCGGCAGTCCAATTGGTGAGGTGCTAAAAAGTAAGAAAAACGGGGATCAATTCAATTTTCGAAACGTAACCTCAACAATTTTATCGTTAAGTTAGAAAAATCATTTATATTGTCGTTTTTTTTAACTTAATCACTGTTTATATGAAATCGAGAGTCTTATTTTTTCTGCTCATTTTTTTGAGCTATCATGCCAATTCACAAGAAGAATTCACGGATGTAACCTATCAACTTTACCTGGATTCAATAGAATCGACCTTGGTATTTGAAAAAGGAACCATCCAATTAGCGAATGGCGTAGCAAAAATTACCATTCCAAAAGGCTTTAAATATTTAAGCGGAAAACAAGCGGAGTACATTTTGTATGATTTATGGGGAAATCCAAAAGACGATTCCAAGTCTTATGGATTTATTCTACGTGAAAATCAACATGTAATGGACGACAATAGCTACATTTTTAACATCGAATACGATGAAATGGGTTATGTGGAAGATGATGATGCGGAGGACTTGGACTACGATGATTTGATGAAGGATTTGCAAAAGGATGAAGTGGAAGAAAACAAAATCCGGGTTAAAAATGGCTATGAACCAGCCTATTTTATTGGTTGGGCTTCAACACCGTATTATGATCGAAATAAAAAAGTCTTACATTGGGCCAAAGAAATAAAATTTGGAGATTCTGAAGAAAATACGTTGAATTACAATGTCCGTATTTTAGGACGAAAAGGAGTTTTAATTTTGAATGCGATTGCTGTCATGAGTCAATTGGGGCAAGTAAAAAAAGATATTCCTTCCGTTTTAACCATGGTGAAATACAATCCGGGCTACAAATACGAAGAATTTGATTCCAGCAATGATCATGTTGCAGAATGGACAATCGGAGGATTGGTCGCAGGAAAAGTTTTGGCGAAAGTTGGATTTTTTGCGTTATTGATAAAATTCTGGAAAATTATTGCTTTGGCCATTGCTGGGGCAGTGGTAGCCATTCGTCGTTTCTTAACTGGGCGAAGTGCGAAAAAAGAAGAGATCATTGAACCACTCAATTCTCGGGAAACACCGAAGTCGATGGATGAATAAATTTAAAATTATTCCAAAGCCTCTTGAACTTTCAAGGGGCTTTTTTTTTGAATTAAAACTGAATGCCTACACCAAAAGTCGTCCCCAATCCGCCGTATTTGCGTTTCAAATCGTTTGAATTGATAACGTAACCAATGTTGTTGCGATAATAGGGATTGATGAATACGTGCCAGTTTCCAAAGCTTTTGCGCAATTCCAATGAAAGTTGATAGGACATACCAGATCTTCGTTGCTCCAATTCAATAAATTCTTGTTTTAGTGCATCCACGTAAATTCCTTTTTGTCGTGTGGTAGTGAATTCAAAATTCAGTCCAGCTCGGGGAATCAATGACCAATTTTTGTAATCAAAACGGTAACCGAAATTTAGAGGAATGACAAAACGAGTATAGGAATTTTGCCATGATTTACTAGAACTTGATGAATCAATAACATACGAGGTGTCTAGAGTTACCGTTACAGTGGAATCAAACGGTGGAATTCCAGATTGAGGATTCCAAGGAAGGCCATTCGAATCAATGAAAACGACCGTTGTACTCGTATCAATTGAACCAATGGATTGGTTAATTTTCAAGGTAGAGTAATTCGTTTTTTCACCAAATTGGTAATATTTCAATCCCGATCCAATTGTCCAATTTTTGTAATAGGCGTTCAAATTGAAACCGAAATCAGGACTCATCACTTTTTTCTCTCCGGCTTTTAAATCTGTTTTGTAACTTTCAAATGGACTAACAATTTTCGGTTGTACACGTGCAAAACCAACATAGGCTTGTCCTTCGAAAGTCAAATTGGAAGCGCTGTTCTTGTCTTTGTTTTTTGAATTTGTATACTGGATCACGATGGAATCTCTGACAACAACAGAATCTCGAAAAACGATCGAATCGCGAACAACCACCGAATCCCGAATGGCACGTCTTGGTTGTTTTAGCGTATCAACCGGATTCGTTTTTTCATTTGAACTTTGAAAATCGTCTCGCGTTGTCAAATTATTGTTGTCGCTTTGGAATCCTTTGGTATTGTCATTCTGGAAATTTCCCGTTGATGTTTTCTTTTTGAATGCTTGGTTGAAATCGGCTTTACTTGTTTTCAACTTGTTTTCCTGCGCACTATCCACGTTCTTGATTCGACTGTTATTTTCCTGTTTTACAACTAAATTTGAAAGTTTTGACTCCGTTTTTTTAATGGAAGTTCCAGTACTATTTTTTTGTCCTGTTGCTTTTGTACTCTTTTCATCTTTTTTTTGCTGAGTAAGGGCAGGAGTGACTTGCTTCGAATCATTCGCTTTTACTTCCAAATTTGTGGAGGAGGTACTTCCGTTATTTTGTGCGATATTTTCTTCTTTTTTTGGGCTACCTGACCAAGAATTTGATTGCAAATCACTGTTTTGTGACGTTGCAATTTGACTTTCAGGAGATGTATTTGATTTGTCATGTGTGAAAAACAAATAAGTACCTGCCATCAAACCAGCCACAAATAAAATCGAAGAAAGTCCCCGCCATAAACCAAACTTTGGTTTGCGGACATCCAGTTGCCCTTCCATGTCTTTTAGGAAAGCAGCCGGCATTTCAAACGACCGGTTGTCCAACTGATCTTGAAATAATTTGTCGATATGGTCTTTCTCGTCTTTCAATTTTTTATCACTTCTTGAGTTTTTTCGGCTATCAGGAACCGCAATCTTTTTCTAGCCTCTTTTAAATGCCATTTCACCGTTTCGGCCCCGATTTGCAGCTCATCCATTATCTCGGTTGACTTATACCCATCAATTGCATACAAATTGAAAACCATTTTTGTCGCTGGTGGCAAAGTGTTCAACATGTCTTGCAATTCCTCTGGTTCAAATCGGTTATCTGTTTCTAATTCTTCTGAAGTACCTTCATACTTGCCCATGGATTCTTCAAAATGAAACAATTCTTTGTATCTCTTTTCTTTTCTAAAATCGTCAATCACTTCATTTTGGGCAATTCGTTTGACCCAAGAAAAAAAAGAGGTTCCAACTTTGAACTGGTCAATTTTAGAAACGATTTTCAGGAAAGAATTGTTTACCAACGACATTTGATCTTCACTATTTTGTTTATACCGCACGACCACACCCATGAGCAAGGAAAAAGTTTCCTTGTACAGTTCAGTGATGACCTTACGATCATTGTTCTGAATTGACTTTATAAGAGAGTCGTTAATTTCCAATTTGCGGTTTCAACTTAGTTCGAATATTCGTTCGAAAATTTACATTTTTGCTTCACATCTCCCCATCAAAAGCATTCAATTTTGAGTTTCATAAAGAGAAACGGTTCCAATTTTTTTTCGGGGGGGAGAGAAAGGATATTTTTTTTTCAACAACATCAAAACGTTATTCTTCTGCCCTTGGTTGCATAAAAAATCCCTCAAGAAAATTCTCGAGGGATTCTAGATGCTTTAAAAGCGTATTTTATTTTTTCACAACACGAAGAGTTTGTTCAGCACCGGTGGTTACATCTTTCACTTTTACTAAATAAATTCCTTCCGCTAAGTCAGACGCATTGAAATCAATCTTGTTATTCCCTGCGTTCAAGTTTTCATTTCTTGAAACAATCACTTGTCCAGCTACATTCAATACTGTAAATTGAGCTTTGCTTTCAGTTTTTGCTGTCAATTCGATGGTAAATAGACCATTTGTTGGGTTCGGGAAATTGGTTAATCCACTGAACGAAGTCATTTCATCCAAAGAAGCAGAGGCTCCTGGAGGCAATACGTTCAAGGTTGTTCCGCTTGATTTTACAGATACTAGAATTGAATCACAATAGGTGTCTGTGCAATTGCTTGTATCTGAAATAGTTAAACAGATTGTGTAAAATCCTAAGGTATTGTACACATGTGTTGGGTAAGCTAAATTGCTGGTTGTACCATCTCCAAAATCCCAAAAATAGGTCAATGCTATGCCTGGGGAACTTGCAACAGAGTTATTCCAGCACCAGTAAACACTTGTGTTGATAGAATCAGGTTGAATGTTAAAAGCTGCTGAACATGAAGTGGGAGTTGTGGTTATTCCTGTAACAACAATAGTACCTGACAAGGTATCCCAGCAAAATGCAGAAGAAGAATCTGAAACCGCAAAGTAATAATTGTACACACCATTCGACGTGTATTGATAAGTACCCGTTGTAGAAGTTGGTTGCAAATAAAGAATTCCTCCATCTCCGCCACTGAAGTAGGAATATCCATTTGAAGAGATGGTTGATTGATCCGTAATAATGAATTCACCTGGGTTACCCGTTGGAGTCATTGTTCCATTGGCAACGCATTGAGCTAGGGTATTACTAGCAAATAAAGTTCCCAAAGCCAAGAACAACGAAAGTGTAATTTTTTTCATAATTGTATTATTTAATGTTTCTATCACCCAAAACGAATGTGTTTCTTTTTCGGGGGGGATAGTTTGCAAATATAATCACAGTACACTGATTTTTAGTTGCTGAAGACAACAATAACCTTTTTTGATACATAGCTATAGTATCCCTGCAGAAAAATGCGTGAATGGCATAGAACAATTTTATTTTTATAAAAATAGGGTATGAATAATGAAAAAGGTCTATTTTTGGTACTGGTCTTTTTATAGGTAATTGTAAGACCGTCTATTACTCTTTTGATATTTCAAAATAATTATGCAAAAAATTCTTATTTCCTTTTTGTGCGCGTTTCAGTTATTTTCGATGAAAGCACAAACGACCGTTGGATTAACACAAAATGACCCTGGAAACACTGAGGGATATGTTGTTTTTCAATCTAACTTAGATTATACTACCTATCTTATTGACAAATGCGGACGGAATGTTCATTCCTGGACAAGTGCATATAAATCGGGGCATTCCAGTTACTTATTAGGTGATGGAGCTGTGATGAGATCAGGGAATTACAACAGTCCAATTTTCACAGCGGGTGGAACTGGAGGTATTGTTGAAAAGATCGACTGGGACGGCAATGTTGTTTGGAGCTATGTGATTTCCGATTCTTTAAAATGTTCACATCATGATATCAAGGTGATGCCCAATGGCAATGTTTTGGTTGTTTCATGGGAATACAAAACACTTGCAGAATCGATTAACAGCGGAAGGGACACTTTGTTAGTAGGTGCAGCGATCTGGAGCGAACAAATCCTTGAAATAGAGCCTGTTGGTACGAATGGCGGAAATGTTGTTTGGGAGTGGCACGCTTGGGATCATTTGGTACAGGACTTTGATGCAACCAAATCAAATTATGGAATTGTAGATACAGCTTTCCGAAAGATTAATATCAATTTCAACGCAAGTGTCAATGCAGATTGGTTGCACATCAATGGCATTGATTACAATCCAGATTTGGATCAAATACTATTGAGTATTCATGGTTTTAGTGAAATTTGGATAATTGATCACAGTACTACAACACTTGAAGCAAAAACTTCGACCGGGGGAAATTCTGGAAAAGGAGGTGATTTGTTATATCGTTGGGGAAATCCACATGCTTACAACAACTCAGCTGAGCAAGTACTTTTTGGTCAGCACAACCCGCATTGGATAGAAAGTGGTCTTCCAAATGAAAATAAAATTATGATATTCAATAACGGAATTAACCGTCCAGGAGGAAATTATTCCACAATTGACGTCATCGCTCCTCCTGTAAATGGATTCAATTATGACGTGAGTTTGCCTTTTATGCCTTCGAGTTATGTGTGGCAATACAATGCAGGAAATACCCACAACATGTTTTCTGGAAATATTTCGGGTGCTCAACAATTGCCGAATGGAAATGTATTTATTTGCAACGGGAAAAACGGTATATTTTTAGAAGTAAATTCCATTGGAACAACATTGTGGAATTATGTGAATCCAGTTGGTGTAGTAGGAATTGCGACACAAGGAACTCCACTGGTGCAAAACCCAACTTTCCGAGCCAATTTGTTTCCAGCAACCTTTAGCGGTTTCGCCGGGCATTCACTGACACCGGGTACCATTTTGGAGGACGTGAATACCATTTCGGAAGATTGTATCCTGTCACTATCTGCCAATGAATTGTCCAGTGAAAATAACTTTGTATTGTTTCCAAATCCAACCAACGGAAAAATGACTTTGACATTCGACGAACCTGCTAATGAATTATTGGTCATGAACTTAACCAATGCTTTGGGACAAATCGTCTCAACACAAACGGTACAAAAAGGAAGCATAGAATTTTCTTGTGAATTGGAAAAATTGTCTTCTGGAATCTATCTCTTGCATCTGAACGGTGATATGACCAATCAAACAAGAACGGTAGAAATTCAATAACACTTTAAATTTTTGTTTAAAATTGAATGTGTAGTGGACAGCTTTTTTGTAACTTATTACATTAAAAGCGTTCAATTCTAATGAAGAGATATTTTGTAAACTGCTTATTTGTATTTCTTTGCGCGAATGGGATATTTGCTCAAATTTCTATACAGAAAGGTAAAACCTATCGGTGGATTTCAATAAAGAAAAATCCTGCAAACGTTGCGATTTTTAATGAAGAAAGCTTGAACAGTGCTTTTATTTCGCTGTATCAAAAAGTGGAATCCAATCAATTGAAATTGCAAAGAGATACACTAGTGGTTGGTGATTTTGGCGCTTGGACATGGATTCCTGACGTGAAATATTTTATGGCGAAAAACAGTCCGGAAATTTATTACACCCAATATGCGATTGATTTTGTTACAGTTACAAAACACAATGATCAATTCCGCAAGGATGAATACGGAAATTTCATTTTAAAATTTGATTCCAATGGGAATCAGCAGTATGTATTCGAAAATGAACGAAGAGCTTTGCAAGCAATCGATTTGAACGAAATACTCGTGTTGGAAGAAGGAAAATGGAATCGAAAAACGCAACAATTGGACTATGAAATAAAAGCCATTTCTTTTCAATCTGAATTTTTGATGAAAACTACGTGGATTGACTGGAAAGATTTTCTCAATTTGGAAGGAGTAGGTGGTATGAATCCATTCGTAAAACTTTTGACAACACACAACTATCATGGATTCCAATATCGGCAAGAGAGTAAGGAGCCTTTGCAAGAAAATACACTTTTGGGTAAGCAATGGATAAAAGTTCCCAACAATAATTCGAACAGTATCCTTTTTGACCGCAAAATACTAAACCAATTGGCCATCTTAACACGGACTGAAAAGTTAAAAATTCATTTCCGGTACTCTGGAGAAGAATGGGTGTATCCATGGGAAGTTTCCAATTTTGATATTTTCTTGAAAGACACAGCGCGCTCGATGAAAGCAAGTAGGGATGAGATTCAATTCCTGGCCAAAAAAGGAATGCCAATTGTCGATGAAAATGGCGATCCGATTGATGATTATGATGCGAATGGCAATCCCTTTACTCGACTGGAACCTACTATTTATTTATACGTCAATGCTTCTAAAATTGAAGAAATAAGAATTCACGAGGTGATTAAATATGACGCTATTGCTGGAAAGAAAGTTTTTGTACCGAATGCCATTATTTTTGTCGGTGAAAGAAATGGAATTTTATCCGAATTGTTTCTGGTGAAAATCGACGAATTGATTCAGGCTGAGGATAAAATAGCGGAAGAACCGTGGTTAACATTTATTTTGGATAAAAAGTACCGTGGCTATCAGTTTCATCAATCCATGTAAATCCTTCACAAGTTTGCTCAAAATCGATTAACTTTAATAGCAAAATACTACATATGGAAACACTTTCAAACATCCTGGTTGCTTTGGTTGCTGTCGAGCACCTCTACATTCTTTACATGGAAATGTTCGCTTGGGAAACGTTGGGCAAAAAGACCTTCAAAGGTTCATTACCGGACGAACTTTTTAAACCAACGAAATCGTTGGCGGCAAATCAAGGTTTGTACAATGGGTTTTTAGCGGCTGGCTTGATTTGGTCCTTGTTTATATCAGATTCAGCTTGGTCGTTCAATGTGGCCGTATTTTTTCTGAGTTGTGTAATCGTTGCAGCTATGTATGGTGCTTATTCGGCTTCTAAAAAAATATTGATTGTGCAGGGATTGCCGGCTATTTTAGCATTGCTTGTTACACTTCTCGCAAACTAGGGAAGTTCAATTTAAAAAAAGACAAGGAAACTTTAACGGCGCATTATATCCGATCTGCCAATTCTAACCAGCGATCTGTTTTCGCTTCAATAGCTTCTACGATTTTCTTCAATTCCATTCCTGCTTGCGTCAATTCTTCGCTGGAAGCGGTGGAGGAAGAGAGAACAGCCGTGAAGGCCTCTTTTTTTGTTTCCAAATCTTCCAACTCTTTTTCTAAGCCATCGTACTCTTGTTTTTCCTTGAAAGAAAGTTTCTTTTTTTCTTCTGTGGGAGCAGAAACGGCTTTGGGTGCTGCTTCTACCACTTTTTCTTCGATAACCTTCGTTTCAGCTGGTCGACTTGGACCTTTGGATTCGGTTGTTCGGAAAGTGGTGTAATTACCCGTGATGTCTTTGATTTGACCTTCGCCTTCAAATACAAATAAGTGGTCCACCATTTTGTCCATGAAATACCGGTCGTGACTAACCACAATCAAACAACCTTCAAACTGGCGCAAATAATCCTCTAAAACGGACATCACAAAAATATCCAAGTCATTCGTGGGCTCATCGAGAATCAAGAAGTTCGGATTGGCCATCAAAATGGTGAGCAATTTCAATCGACGTTTTTCGCCACCGCTCAATTTGTAGACAAACTGAAAGTGCATGTGACGGGGGAAAAGGAATTTTTCCAGTAATTGAGCTGCTGACAATTGTTTGCCTTTTTCCAAAGGAATGTATTCGGCAATATCTCGAATGACATCGATTACTTTCTTGTCGTTGTCTGTTTCCAATAATTCCTGGCTGTAATACCCGAAAAGTACCGTTTCACCAATCGTTATTTTACCCGAATCCACTGGAATGTTGTCGGTAATCATTTGCAAGAAGGTACTTTTACCCGTTCCGTTTTTACCAACAATTCCCAATCGTTCCTTGCGCTGAAAATGGTACGAGAAATTGTCGAGAATTTTAATTTTTGGCCAAGCTTTGGATACTTTGTGGAATTCGACAATTTTAGAACCCAAACGCTCCATTTTGATTGGAATGTCCATTTCGTCTTCGTCTAAGCGAGTAGAGGCGGTTTGTTTGATGCCATCAAAAGCTTCCACACGTGCCTTTTGTTTCGTTCCACGCGCTTTTGGCTGACGACGAATCCAATCCAATTCTTTTTTGAAGGTATTTCGTGCTTTTCCAACAGTCGATGCCAATTGTTCTTGACGTTCAGATTTCTTTTCCAAATAGTAAGAGAAATTTCCTTTGTATTTGTATAGCGTTTCGTCTTCCAATTCCAAGATGACGTCACAAACGACTTCTAAGAAGTAACGGTCGTGTGTCACCATCAAGATCGTGGATTTCGATTTGGAAAGGTATTCTTCCAACCATTCAATCATGTCCAAATCCAAGTGATTGGTTGGCTCATCCAAAATCAAAATATCGGCTTCAGAGGCCAACACTTTTGCTAGTGCAACTCTCTTTTGTTGCCCCCCGGAAAGCATAGAAACCAATTTATCGGTGTCATCCAATCGGAGAATAGAAAGTATCTGTTCAATTTTGGCTTCAATGTCCCACGCATTTAGGTCAGTGAGCGCTTGCATACTTTCGTTCATCAAGTCCTGGTCGCCGTTGTGCAAAGAAATTGTGTAATTTCGAATGGCCACCATTTCGGGCATATCGCCACCAAGAACCGCTTCTAAAACCGTTTTGTTTCCATCCAAATTCTCCGCTTGTTCCATGTACGCGATGGAAAAATCATTGCGAAAAACGATTCGACCGCTGTCCAATGGTTCAATTCCATTCAAGCAACGTAATAGGGTGGATTTCCCGCTTCCGTTTTTGGCCACAATGGCCATTTTATCGCCTTGGTCCAAACCAAAAGTTACATCTTTAAAAATGGTTCGAACACCAAAGGTTTTGGTGATATTTTCTACGGAAAGTACGTTCATATTTTTTTAAGGTATCCAGGACGATTTCATTCCTGTTTGTGTTTCTCTGTTCACGAATAGTCGGAGCAGATCGTTGGAGTCGTCTTATCTCAATCGGTTCAAAGAATCCAGTAATTTTTTATCGCGGTTGATGCCGGTATTGGCTAAAAAGGTAAAAGGAAAACCAGTTACTAAAATGAAGTAACCTACATTCAAATGTTTGCGGGTAATGCCGTTAGCAATTTGTTCGTCGCCAAAGTAGTAGAATAAGATAACACTCAACACAACGGCGAAATACGCATAAAAAAACAGTCTTCCAAAACGATGCTGACGTGTTACGTTTTTAAACGAAAAAAGGGTGGCAATTCCCAAAATCATCAAACCAATGCCAATTAAATAAGCCGGGAAAGTAGCTGAATAATCAGGGCTACCGACCAAAATTTCTTTTTGTTGAACACCGAAAGCAGATATTTCAAGCGTTAGTGTATCATTTAAAAAAGTAAAAAGGGTTTTGCCAAATGTGACCAAACCTATGCAAAGAATCGCAATGAACAGATAGACAGATTGAATACGTTGTATCATGATTAATTTGTTTTTGCAAAAGTAGTTAGATTATTGTCAAGTGCGCAAATTCAATAGCTTTTACTTCGCAAGGATTTTGATTTTAAAATCGTCTATGGTGGTTTTGCCATGTGAGTTGCCGAATTGAAAAGTCAAGAAGTCATAAGTGGGAACATCGTTTGGGAAAACGAAGTCGGACTCAAAATAGGTCGCTTCCTGGATATTTTTAATGCGCATACCCACAAAATCGGTTTGAATTTGTGTCGATTCTCCATTTCGATTGGCGTATACGATCAACAAAGGAATGTTGTTTTTATCACGCAAAGTCATTTTTCCTTCCAATCGAATTCCTTGAATGGTGTCAACACCGGTTGAATCAATTTTGTATTGAAATAAATCAACAGCGGTCATGTGTTCTATTTCAAAGCGGTCTTTTTTCGGAAGATTGGTGTTCACGAACGTTTTCTTCGTTGCGTCGTAATGAAGCGTTTTTGTTATCGCTGCGGCCTTCAATGTTTTCGGTGAATCGATATAATACATCCATTGAAAACGTCTATCCGTTTTGAGGAAAATGTATTCATAACGATTTTGATCCATAGCTTCGTAATGCAAAATGCCATTTTCAAATTGATGCGTAAGTGTTAATTGAAAATAAATACCGAAACCGATAACTGGGAGTGTTGCTAGTTGAACCATCAATTTGCCTCTGTCCAAAATTAGCGCCAAGCCAACCACAAAAAGAATACTGATATCAACCATTGGGCGCAATCCAACGCTTCCGCCATACCACCAACACCACCAAGAAGCTGTTATATAGGTGAATAAAGCAAAAAACAAAAGGGTAACGAATGTTTGAAATCGGTATTTTGAAAACGAAAAGAAAATGCCTAAAAAAGCAAACAAGGTTAGTGGCGCATACGGAAACAATCCTTTTTTAAAGCCAAACAACACTTTGAAAATTGGTGGTTGATTCCAATTGCTGAAGGTTTCGTCAGAATACAAGTTGAACGCAAAATGTCCCGTTTGCAAGCGAACATTGATGAATTGGATCAAAACAAAGGCGAAAATGCAGAGGAATGATAGCGCCATGCGGGTCAAAGAGGACAAGAACTGCTTGCGAAGAAAGAACCAAGCTTCTTTTAAACTGCCAAATAGGGCGAAATAAAGCAAGACAACGATGCCATTCGAAGGTCGAAGTAAAAGAATCAAACCAAAGGTAAGCGCGGCAAAATACAACCATTTTGCCTGCTCACTTTTTTTCCATTTCAACAAAGCGAATAGGAAAAAGGAGATGGCAGCAAAGGAATATACATGCGAGGCAAGCGGTTCGTTGATTGTGTAAAACAAAAGAGGAGTGCCCAAGGCAACACCAGCAAGCGATAAACCTGCCGCTAATGGAGAAATACTGAGCTCCAGCAGTAAAAAATACGCGATTACAATCCCCAACAACAAATACAAAATGGCTGCCGTGGCAATGGATTTTTGATACGGATAGCTGTAGCCATCAAATTGGTATTTCTTGGAATGAAAAGCATGTGTTACCAAGAAGAAAGGGGCTTGACAAATCGCTACTCCTGGAAAAAACTTGTTCAATCGACCTTTCAATCCTGGAGGAAAATTGCCAAATTCTCCTATTTTGGAGTTGGGGTATTGACGAGTAACGCTATCGATGAAGACATAGTGAAGATCTTTGTAAATAAAGACTTGCGGTAAATAGGCATAATAGCCAGAACCGTCACTTCGAATAACTGTTCTATCCAATCTCCCTTTGTTTGACCAGTCGTGGTATTGGTTGCTTTGAAATTTCAGTATACTCGCTAAAGTGATCAGCAAGAGCAGTAAAACCACTGTTTTATTGGAAGAATAGGACTTTATTTTATTGAACATAGGCCTTTTGCAACAAATAAAAATCGAGAAGGACCAAGGCAGTCATGGCTTCCACAATGGGAACAGCTCTCGGGACCACGCAGGCATCGTGTCGGCCTTTGCCTTGAATGGTGGCTGGATTTAAATTTTCGTCAATTGTATCTTGAATTTTTGCAATTGTTGCCACAGGTTTGAATGCAACACGGAAATAAATCGGCATTCCGTTGCTGATTCCACCGAGCACACCAGCAGAAAAATTGGTTGCTGTATTTCCTCCAGGTAAAAAAATATCATTGTGTGTGGAGCCGTTCATTCCAACGGAATCAAAGCCTGCACCAAACTCAACTCCTTTTACGGCGTTAATTGAAAACAAGGCTTGACCTAAAACGGCCTGTAATTTATCAAAAACAGGTTCACCCAAACCTATCGGAACGTTGATTATTTTGCAGGCAACGCAACCACCGATTGAATCTCCGCTGGCTTTTGTTTTCTCAATCAAACTCTGCATGTGCATCGCCGGAATAGCTTCTGGACAACGAACAGAAGAAGTTTCGATTTGATTTTCTGAATATTCGAATACGGCGCTGTGTTGGTTTTTCCATGGCAAACGAACGTCTCCCACTTGATCCACAAAAGCTTGCAGCTCAATTCCTGATTTTCTTAAATACTGAATCGCTAATCCACCCGCAACGACACGAGCAACCGTTTCTCTAGCGCTGCTTCGTCCGCCACCACGATGGTCGCGAATACCGTATTTTTGGTCGTAAGCAAAATCAGCATGAGAAGGACGGTAAACGGTTGTATTGTTGTCATAATCTTTGCTTTTTGCATCTTGATTACGAATCAAAAATGCAATGGGCGTACCCGTTGTTTTTCCTTCAAAAATCCCGGATAAAAATTCGATTTCATCACTTTCTTTGCGCTGGGTTGTCAAATGGGATTGTCCCGGTCTTCGTTTGGCAACAAAGCGGTTCAGTTCTTCAAAATCAATTGAAAAATTGGATGGGAATCCATCGATTGTTCCGCCAATTCCAACGCCATGTGATTCACCAAATGTGGTCAAACGAAGAATTTTACCGAAACTCGATCCTGCCATAAATGTTATTTACAAATGGTTTGTTCGGTCATGGCCAATATTTTTCGAACCTCTTCCAAGGTCGGAGCCTCTGCATACGTTCTCAAAACAGGTTCCGTTCCTGAAGCTCGAATCATCATCCAACGGTCGTCGTCAAAGAAGAATTTAAATCCGTCAATGGTTTCTACGTTGCGTACTTTGTATTCCCCAAATGATGTATAAGCATTTGAATTACAATTCGCTACAATACTTTGCTTCAAGTCCTCGGTAATGTGTAAATCGTTTCTTTCGAAGGCGAATTTGCCCACAATCTCATACACTTCTGCGATCAAATCATCCAATGATTTTCCAGATTTTGCCATGTATTCCCAAACGATTAATCCCATCCAAATTCCGTCTCGTTCTGGAATATGACCTTTCACCGCAATACCGCCCGATTCTTCACCGCCCAATAAAACATCTTCGGCTACCATGATTCCAGCGATGTATTTGAATCCAATTTTCACCACTTCATAAGGCAATTTGTAATGCTCGGCCATTACTTTAACGCGTGGCGTAGCACTGAAAGCAGTCGCTACTTTTCCCGTCATGTGTTTGTACTTCACCAAATAATGCACCAACAACAAAATAATGTGGTGCGAATCGATGAACTCACCTTTTCCGCTGTATAAACCAATTCTATCGGCATCCCCATCGGTTGCCAAAGCGCAATCAATGTTTCCGTTTAATTTGATGAAATTTTCTAATTCTTGTAAGTTTTTTGCGATCGGCTCTGGTGCTTGTCCGTAAAACGAAGGATTCATTTCGCAGTGCATCAATTTTACGTTCGGCAAGATTCTCGGCATCACTTTTTGTCCAGCACCATACATCGCATCGTACATCAAATTTAGACCACTTTTGCTGATGGCATCCAAATCAAAATTGGCCTTCACGTGATCCACATAGCGTGTTTCCATGTCATGCATTTCAAGTAAGCCTGATTTTGTAGCTTCTTCCAATGAAATGCTATCTAGATTCAATTCGTGTGCATCTGGAATAATATCTTCTATTTCTTGCACCAATTCGGGCGAAAGTGGTCCACCGTAATGTGCTTTTAATTTGTATCCGTTGTAGCTTGGAGGATTGTGACTAGCCGTTAAAACAACGCCCAACGAAGCGCCCAACTGTTTGGTTACCAACGAAACCATTGGCGTAGAAACCATGTCTGTCGCCATCAAAACTTTTACACCTTGACTAACGTACACTTTTGAAGCCACGTCCATGAACAATTTACCGGCAAAACGGCAATCGTGACCGATAACGATACTTGGGTTTTCAAAATTTTTCTTTACCCAAATGGCGGTTGCCAACGATACACGGGCTACGTTTTCAGTCGTAAAATCTTCTGCGATAATGGCTCTCCAGCCGTCAGTACCAAATTTTATTTTTGTTGTCAAATCAATGTGTTTTTGAATACGCGCAAATATAAGGAAATCCTTAGAATGCAACACTTGAATAGCCCGGCATTTGAAGCAAAAAAACAGGATTTTCAAAAATTGAGTGGCTAGTCGCACCCAAAAAACGTTAAACAAAAAAATCTACTTTTCATCGTCGACTCAAAACAATTACCTTTCCACATCTGTTTAGAAAAGTATGATTGGTCACCGATTTTTAGAATTTGTTCCCGAAGAATTATCACCCTTTGACAAATTGTTTGATTTGTTCAAACAACTGCTCACGTACACGAGTGGTGAAGTAGATGAAGCTTTGTCGTGGTTGACTGAACTGGACAAAGAATACAAATTGACGACGCCGGAATACGGTATTGGCGATTTTATTCAAGAATTGAAAGACCGTGGTTATTTGAAAGAACCAACTGATGGTGGAGGCGGTATGAAAATCACAGCCAAGACGGAGCAAAGTATTCGTCAGCAAGCGTTGGATCACATTTTTGGAAAACTTAAAAAAGGGAAAGGCGGCGATCACGGTTCACGCTTTGGCGGAATCGGCGACGAAGCTTCGAGCGATACACGAAGTTACCAGTTTGGTGATTCCATGCAAGACATTGCCATGCTGGAATCCATGAAACAGGCACAGATCAACAATGGAATCGGCGAGTTTGCGATGACGGAAAATGATTTGGTCATCCGTGAAAGTGAGTACAAAACGCAAATGAGTACGGTTTTGATGATCGACATTTCGCATTCCATGATTTTATATGGAGAAGATCGAATCACACCAGCCAAAAAAGTAGCCATGGCTTTGGCAGAATTGATTCAACGTAAATACCCAAAAGACACCTTGGATATCTTGGTCTTTGGCGACGATGCTTGGCAAATTGAAGTAAAAGATTTACCGTATTTGACCGTAGGTCCTTATCATACCAATACCGTTGCTGGAATGGAATTGGCCATGGATTTGTTGAGAAGACGAAAAAATGCGAACAAGCAAATTTTCATGATTACCGATGGAAAACCGACATGCTTGATTGAAGATGGGAAATATTACAAAAACAGTTTTGGCCTGGATGATAAAATACTACACAAATGTTTGAATTTGGCCAAAGCGGCTCGACGATTGAAAATACCTGTAACAACCTTTATGGTGGCATCCGATCCTTATTTGCAAGAATTCGTGCATGATTTTACCGAAGCGAACAATGGAAAAGCATTTTACACCTCGCTTCAAGGCTTGGGTGAATTTGTTTTTGAAGATTTTGAACGCAATAAAAAAAGAACTTTTAGAAGATAAAAAATATGAAATTACCCCAAACACTTGGCGAATTAAAGAAAAGCGGTTATCAATCCAAATCCATTCAATTGGAAATGAGAGACAATTTGATTGCGGCGATACAAAGTAAAAAAGACATTTTTGAAGGAATAATCGGGTATGAAGACACGGTGATTCCAGACATCGAAAGAGCGATTCTTTCCGGTCATAACATGAATTTATTGGGACTTCGGGGCCAAGCGAAAACAAGAATTGCCCGTCAATTAACGGGTTTATTGGACGAATACACGCCGATTATTGAAGGTTCCGAACTCAACGACGATCCGTTGGCGCCCATTTCTCAATTTGGGAAAGAAAAAATAGCTGAATTGGGAGATAAAACACCCATTGCTTGGTTACACCGCGATCAACGCTATGTAGAGAAATTAGCCACTCCAGACGTTTCTGTAGCCGATTTGATTGGTGACATTGACCCAATCAAAGCCGCCAATTTGAAATTGTCCTACTCAGATTATCGTGTTATCCATTACGGAATCATACCCAGAAGTAATCGTTGCATTTTTGTAATCAATGAATTGCCTGATTTGCAAGCGAGAATTCAAGTGGCTTTGTTCAACATACTTCAAGAAGGCGATGTGCAAATTCGTGGGTATCAATTGCGTATTCCATTGGACATGAAGTTTGTGTTTACAGCGAATCCAGAAGATTACACCAATCGTGGTAGTATTATTACACCCTTGAAAGATCGAATTGGTAGTCAAATTTTAACGCATTACCCAACCGACATTCATATCGGTAAAAAAATCACGGCACAAGAAGCGAAATTAACGAAGGAGCAACGAGATACGATTGTTGTCCCAGACAAAATAGCCACGTTAATTGAACGGTTGGCGTTTATGGCGAGAAGCAGCGAGTTTGTGGATGCCAAAAGCGGTGTTTCAGCCCGATTGACGATTTCGGCATACGAGGCGTTGGTAAGTACCATCGAAAGAAGAATGTTGGTCAACAAGGAGAAAAAAGGTTTTGCTCGTATCAGCGATTTGCAAGGTGTTTTGCCTGCGATCAATGGAAAAGTTGAATTGGTGTACGAAGGCGAACAGGAAGGAGCGGGTGCCGTTGCGCAACATTTGGTTTCTTCGGCTATAAAAGAAGAATATTTGTTGAATTACCCGAATCCAAAAATGTTAAAAAAACAGGGTGATAGAAATCCTATGCAACCCGTTCAGGATTGGTTTTCAAGTGGAAATCATGTCGATGTTTTGTTGACTGATTCAAAAGTAAACTATGAAAAAGCATTGAAAAGTGTAGTCGGGTTGGAGAATTTTGTAAAAACCATTCATCCCGAATTGAAAGGGGAAGACTTGTTGTTGGAAATGGAGTTTGCCTTGTACGGCATGGCGGAGCATTCGCTGTTGCTTCGTAATCATTTGGTTAAAGGAGCTCAGTTCAAAGATTTGGTGGGTTCGATTTTTTCGGAAGAGGATTTTTTTAAAGGGAATTGATATATGTAGCTAGTTACGAGTTACGAGTTGCGAGTTACAAGTTGCGAGTTGCAAGTTGCGAGTTGCTAGTTCTTGCTGGGCAATTCAAAGTTGCAAGTGAAAGGTTGGATAAAACTTGATACTTGTAACGCACAACTTGTAACTTATTGGTAAATTTGCAGCATGCTTTTATTCTTAAATGACATCGGCGGTTCAGAGGTAGTTTTAATCCTTGTTTTTATATTGATTTTCTTTGGTTCGAAAAGCATTCCTGGTATTGCGCAAACCTTGGGTAAAACCATGCGCCAAATCAAGGATGCCTCTCAAGATGTGCAAAATGAAATCAAAAAATCAGGATTGGACATTAAAAAAGATTTGAATTTGACGGGAATCATTCGTGAAACAGCCGATGATATTCGAAAACCATTGGATCAGATGGCAATAGATGTCAATCAAGCGATGGATGAAACACGACGACCTTATTCGCAACCAAGACCCCTTCCGAAACTTCCAGAAGAAACGGTTGAACCAGGCGTGGTCGAACCAAAAGTAGAGGTAGTTCCGCCAGAAACGATTGAACCCACCGTTACAGAACCCGAAAAATAATTCCCATGAAATACAATCTTTCTGAAATCACAGAAGTGATTAAGAATCGCAGAACGATTTACCCAGAAATGTTTAGTGATCGAAAAGTTCACCGCGAACAAATCGAGTTGTTGTTGAACAATGCCATTTGGGCACCAACACATGGCAATACGCAGCCTTGGCGCTTCAAAGTGATGACGGATGATGCGCTGAAAAGTCTGAGTGATTTTTTGGTGAAAACCTATAAAGAAATCACACCAGTTGAAAATCAAAGCGAGTTGAAAATTTCTAAAATGACCAACCGTCCATTGATTAGTTCTGCGGTCGTTGCGATTTGCATGGAACGACAAGCTGCTGAAAAAATCCCAGAACAAGATGAAATGCTTGCCGTTGCCTGTGCAGTTCAAAATATGCACCTGACTTGTACAGCTTACGGTTTGGGTGGATTTTGGGCAACGCCAGGCGTGCTAAACAGTCAACAAGCAAAAGATTACTTTAATTTGGGTGAAAAAGACAAATGTTTGGGATTGTTTTACCTCGGCTACCCAGCAGGTGAATGGCCAAAAGGTCAGCGCAAACCCATCGAATACTTGACGGAATGGAGAACCCAGTAGATCATACCATTGATTTGGGATTCGTAAATTACGTGCAACATCCCGAAAACAAGAATTATGTCGTTTTTCGTTTTGCGGATAGCAATCGTGCCATTAGTTTCGAAGGGAAATTGGTAGAATCCAAAATCTGGTTCGAAAAAGGGGAAGAAGAAAAGCGAGGCAAACTGTATAGTCTTTATGGTATTCACGCCAACGACTTTAAAAAGGTAGAGAAAATAAATTATGCAGTTGAAGCCTTGCATAAAAAGCCAATTATTCCGCATCGTGGTTTGCGTTGGGGCTTGTTGACTTTTTCCTTTATCGTCTTGCTACTTGCGACGATGGGTTATTGCCAAGCACAAAAAAAGCTCGCTGAATCAACTATTTCGACACATGAATAAGTTGGTATGCATGCATTGACTTATTTTTTTATATTCAACAAAAAATAACTTCATGAAATCCGTCATTTCACTATTTATCTTTTTTTGCTTTCAGTTGGTCGCTTTTGGCCAAGTATTGAATGAGGTAAAGGAGAAACGCGAGAAATACCCGACCTACTTTGCTCTGCAGTTGAGAGGTTTAATTCCCAATAAATTTTCTGAGCAAAAATTAAATACCGTTTTCAACGATACACTGACTTCTTCCATCTATCAAAAAAATGGCTTTTCCTTTGGTGGAATTATCCGGAAGCGGTACACGAAATCGTTGGGTGTGGAAACAGGCTTGAACTTGTCAAAACGGTATTATGATTTGACCGTTTCAGTTCCTGACAGCGGGCTAGCTTTCAACAAGGATTTTTCTTTTACCACGTTTGAATTACCCGTAAATGGTTTGGTTTTCATTCAATTAACAAATAAATTTTTCGCAAATGCTGGATTGGGAGTTTCTGCCATTTACAAACCCTCCAGTGTTGGGGTGCTTTTTAAAGAGGGCAAGAATGCTTTTACTTTGGGAGGAATTGCTTACCGAAAATTTAATTTTAATATCAATGCTCAGTTGGGTTTTGAATTTGCCAGTGAAAAATCGGGTACTTTTTACCTCGGTGGTTCCGCACACATTCCTTTGACACCACTTTTTGCGTATGTAGCGCATTATTCCTATGCCAATTCGGATTTTGCAAGCGCTGTGGTGTACGATCAACGGTCTCCTTTTTTTACCGTTGATCTCCGATTTTATTTTCCAACCATTCGAAACAAGGGCAATCAACCGTTAAAAGGACCAATTGAATAAGAATGATTCCGCAAAAAGCACAAGAATACATTGAGCAATTGAATCTATTGCCGCATCCAGAAGGTGGATATTACAAAGAAACGTACCGAAGTTCAGCTGAAATAGACAATCGCAATTTGATGACGGCCATCTATTTTTTGATCACTTCGGATAATATTTCACGATTTCATCGCATAAAAAGTGATGAAATCTGGTATTTCCACGATGGAAGTCCACTTTCAGTGCATACTTTGTCCAAAGAAAAGGGACACCAAATCCAAAAAGTGGGTTTGAATTTGGAAAGGGGAGAGGCCCCACAATTGCTCGTGCCTGCCAACACAATTTTCGGCAGTTCGTTGGACGAACCCAATGCATTTTCACTCGTTTCGTGCACCGTCGCTCCTGGTTTTGATTTTGCCGATTTTGAATTGTTTGAAACGGAGTATCTTTTGAAAGAATTTCTAGGAAATGAGGAAGTGATAAGACGAATGAGCTGAGTAGTCATAAAATGAATCAATTTATAGAACTCCTTTTAATGTCGTTTTAATTCATATAAAGTCTTCGAATCCATTTCGAATGGCAGTCTTTAAAATAGCAAGATTTACATCCTTCAGCGATTTAAATTTAATGCAATAGCTTGTCACACTTGTCTTTCCGATGATTTTTCCAAAAGTTTGTGGCAAGTAGTTTTTGTCTTCTATTCCCATGATGTAAACTGAAACGCCGGTGGTGTTGGCACTCAAACCAATTCGATAAAACTCGCGCGTTTTCCCATTCGCATAATGAAGGGTGTGATTTCCATAACCGATGTTGGGATTGGAGACAATTTTTCCTTCGGCGTTTTTACCATCTAAAAACCACAATTTACTGTTGGGTTTTATCTCCAGAATCAGATTGTGCAAGGTGCGTAAATCACTTTGTTTTGGTTCAGTAAAAGATGAAATATAGTCGGTTATTTGGTTGGTAATTTCCATATTTTATGAAGAATTCTCTTTACAATCAAAAATCCAGTTCCGACAACAAAGCTACCCACAAGGAAATTTTTTGGTCATCCATTCTTGGGTATATAGCGCGAATGGTACCATTCACCGCATCGATGTTGAGATAATCCCCGAAGAAAACCTTTTTACTCGATTGAAATGGTGTTTCTGTAAGGCGGGTTTCCGTAAAGGTTTTTCCACCATCTTTCGAACAAGCAGCGTATACATCGGTTTCCTTTCCTCTGGAATTTCGGCGATCGTAATAAACGAAATAAAGATGGCCAGTAGATTGATCCACGGTCATCCACGTGAAAAATTGATGTGCTTTCCCTCGGTCTTGATTGACGCGGATGGGTTCCGACCAAGTTTCTCCGTTGTTTTTGGAAACTGCCAACCATACATCGGTGTTGTTTTTCCCATTTCGTTGGTCGCACCAATTCAAATACAAATTCCCTCGATTGGGTCCATTACTCAAATCACTTTTGAGAACGGGCATGCCATTCGCGCGGTTGACAGCCGGAATTTTAAGCGTCCATCCGCCAACTTGGGTTCCAATGAATTTTTCTTCGACCAACCACGTTTCGCCTTGGTCGATTGATTTTTGGTAGACCAATCCATTCGGTCCAGCCCATGTAACAAAAATTTCTCCATTTGTTCCCATAGTTGGAACAGCGCCTTCTACCGTATTGTCATCATCCAAGCAATCGCCTCCGTGTTTTGAAATGCGTTTTGGATTGGACCACGAAAGCCCTTGGTCCATTGATTTGGAGAAAAAGATGTACGAGGAATCGGTTGGTTTTTTACTGTTGTACGCATCGAACTGTGTCCAAGTCATGTACAAATGATTGTTGGCTGGATTGACACAAATCCAATGTTTGTCTTGAACTTTCGTTCCATTGGGCGCAGGAAAACTACCGTTAGAAAATTGTCCGTCCAATTGATCACTGTATTGACAAACTATCCGATCCAAATGAGTGGTTTCCTTGAACGAAGCCAAATGAAAATAAAACGCACGACCAGTAAAGTCAAAAAGCAAAACTGGATCTCCGAAAACGCCGTACGTACTTTTCAAAGTTTGGCTGGTCCATGTTTTTCCGCCATCTTTTGAATAGTAATAATCATCCAAAACACTACCCGCTATCTGAATGTTTGGATCCGTTGGGTGAATGGCAATACTCGGTTCTACTTGTGAATAAGCATACGTACTTTCCTTCGATTTTGGTAACTGAACGCTAACAACTTGGGGCTTTGGATCCTGGACATCCTGCAAATTCGCCACATGTTTTGAATTCCCACAAGAGAATAAAAAAACAATACCCAAGGCACTGAGATATTTGAAGCTAATTCTCATTTAGCGCAACCAATAGTCTCTAAGTGTTGCCGCATTCTTATCCTCACTCAATGATAATTTAAATCGAGGATAAGAATACTCTTTTAAACCGGCTTTCAAGGAAAGGATTACATTGTCGCGAGAAATGAGTACATCCATTGTCTCCTCTTTCGTGAGGGTATTCAAGGCACTCGAAAAACGATCTGAATTTACGCGAAAACCATTTGCAGAAATGATTTCATCGTTTACACTGAAGCCAGCATCTTCGGCAGCTGAATCTCTACGTACGGATCGAATAGTCGTTTTTCCACCAACGTCGCTGTAGCGAGCACCAAACGTGGTTTCTGTAACGGATCCTTTCTCTACCTTAACTCCTGCTTTTTCAAAATACGACTGGTAATCTGGAATTTCTGTCCCTTGGATAAATCGATTGAAGAAATCAGTCATGTCTTTGTGGAGAAAAGCCGACAATTCGTCTTGAAATTCTTTGTCTGTAAATCCGCGGTCGAGTTTTTTGAAATACTTGTTGTACAATATTTGCATAAAGTCATCCAAGCATTTTGCACCCTTGTATTCACTCACAATCATGGCGTCAAACAAAGCAGCCATCAATTGACCACGCGAATAGTACGTCATAGTTGTATTGGAGCTATTTTCATTTGGTCGATACGCTTTGATCCAAGCATCGAAACTGGCATCAGCTAAGGGTTGGATGCGCGAGCCAAGTGAACCTTCTACATAATTCAAAGTACCATTCAATTTGGCAATGTACTCATCTTGACTATACAACCCAGCTCGGCGCAAGAGCAATTCATCGTAATACGAAGTGAATCCTTCCATTACCCACAAAAGTGTTGTGTAGTTTTCTTCGTCGTAGTTGAACGGTCCGAGTGTAACTGGGCGAATGCGTTTCACATTCCACAAGTGAAAGTATTCATGCGCTACAAGTGATAAAAAACCAACGTATTCACTTCCTTCGTATGTCCATCGGTTTACACTAAGGGTTGTGCTATTGCAATGCTCCAAACCACCTTGTCCTTCTTCCACGTTGTGAATAATGAACGTATATTCTTTGTTTGGATTTTCTTTGAAAACATCTGTGGCTGCTTCGACCATTTTGGCCATGTCTGTTTTTAAATAGTCGACTTTGTAATTTCCTTTCCCATAGATGCCAACTGTATGTTTTACGCCAGCCGCCATAAAATCAAAAACTTCCTGGTTGCCAATTTCGATCGGACAATCCACCAAATGGTCATAATTTCGGAAAGTGTAATTTGAACAGCCATCGCTTGCCATGCTTTCTGCACTCAAAGGAAGAGCCGTTGTAATCTTTTTGAAGTCTTTGTACGGGAAAATCGTTGTTGTCCCGGCTAATTCTTTGTGTTTATCGATGTACATAAAAACACCACTCCCGCTCACGTAGCCGTGTGTTAAATCAATAAAACTGGTGCGAACGGATAATTCAAAGGAATAAACGTCGTATTCAACGGTTACTTTTTTCGCTTTTCCTTTGGTAATTTTCCAGGTGTTTTTGGATGTTTTAACAATTGGTAGAACGTTGTCTTTTTCATCTACAGCAATTACTTGGTCCACATTTTTGGCAAATTCGCGCACCAAATAACTTCCTGGTGCCCAAACAGGCATTTTAATTTCCAGTTCACTTTCTTTAAAATCGCTCAAAATCATTTCTACTTGAAAGTAGTGTGTTTGAGGTTTTTCCATTCGGAGATTGTAGTGTATTTTTTGTGCAAAGGTGGTGGCCATAAAACCACAAAAAAGGAAGGTGAGAAGTGTTTTTCCTGTCATTTTTTTAGTAATTTTCAATGTTCCAATTGTTTTGGAGTTTTTAAAGATAAACAAAATCTATAATGAAAGTAATCAGTATCCTTATTCTAACGGCTGTTTTAATGGCTTGTAAATCCGAGTCGGCACCACAAGGTACACAGACAGAAGAAATTGCCACTTTGCAAACCCAAATTGAGCAAATGAAATTGGATGATGAATTGAAAGATTCTATGATCAATGAGTCCCTTTCTTTTTTCAATGAGATTCAAGATAATTTGATTTCCATTGGAATTAAAAAAGAAAGTGTCCGGTTGAAAAGTGCGAATCCTGAATTGGGTGTCGACGAGAAAGCCATGGTTTTGCAAGAAATAAAGCACATCAATTTCCTACGAGAAGAAAATGCCAAAAAGGTGACTCAAATGCAAGAAACATTGAAGGCAAGTGGTTTTAAAATTGTGGAGTTGGAAAATATGATCAAACGTTTGGTGGAAGACATTGCCGCCAAAGATGAGCAAATAGCTTCTCTTCAGGAGGAATTGGAACAAAAAGACAAAGATTACTCCTTATTGTTTGATGCGTATCAACAGAAAGCCTACCAACTAGAAAATTTATCGGATGAGATGAATACAGCTTTTTACGTGTATGGTTCCGACAAAGAATTGGAGAAAAACGGCGTTGTTGAATTGAAAAATGGATTTATTGGAATTGGAAAGAAGTTGAACTTGAAGGTGGACTTCAATGAAGATTATTTCACCAAAATTGATGTGCGCAGCAAAAAAGAATTCATCATTTCGGGCAACAAAATTCAAATCGTTTCAACGCACCCAACTGCATCTTATAAATTGCAAGAATCTGGAAACAACACCAAATTGACGATAACGGATATCCGTTCATTCTGGAAGGTGACCAAGTACTTGATTGTGGTTGTGAAGTAAATTGGAAGCCTAGTTTTTCTATAATAGGTGAGACCAAATATGGAAAAATGAAAAGGATCGCTCGTCGTAAATTTTTTCGAAAAGATGCGGGTAATACTTTTTCATTTCAGCGTTCATTAATTCCAGGGGAACGTCATCGAATGCCCCATAATAATGCAGGTATTCCATGAATTTTTCTTCGCCCTTGAACGCTTGAAACATGGAATCTGTTTTTCCATCAAATTCCAGTGGAGCAACGTTGGTCAGTCGACAAATCAATTGATCGAAAGAGGGCGTGCAGGAAACCCATTTTCCGTGCATAAAAATCTCAACGTATCCGTGGAATACAATTTCCTCTCTCCGTAAATAGGAAACCAATCGCTCGACGCCAATGTGATTGGTTACGATGGCGTATCCCAAACGAGTAGGGAATCCCAAACGACGCGAACAAGCAGCCATTACATTCGCTTTTTCCACACACCAAGCTCGTCTTTTGGTTAATACGGTACTTGCCTTTAATCCCTCTGGCCGTAAATCCAGGTGATAAGGATCGTACAAAAACGAATCCCGCACCTTTAAGTACACTTTGAGCAATTGCTCTTCCGGGGTTCCAATTCCTTCAATATTCTGTAAGAATTCTTCAAAGTTGGGATGATTGAAGTTGAGCAACTCCGTTTCTGCGAGATAAATATCTAATTCTTTTTGATTCATGCTTGATTGTTTTCAAATTGTTGAATCAACTCGAGTAGGGAAGGAACGTTTTGCTTTGAGCGAGGAACGGTGATTTTTGCTTTTTCGTAAAACAATTCCCGCTCAGCCAAATGCATTTCAATAAATTCGTATAATTCTTCTTTGGTTTTACCGACCGTTAGCGGACGCTCTTTTTTGCTATTCATTAAACGATGCAGCAATTCACTTGTAGGTCGTTTTAAGTAAACGGTGGCACCCAGGCTATTCAATAGCGAAAGATTGTCGTAGAAGCAAGGCATTCCGCCTCCCGTGGCATATACGGCTTTGGCAGTGAAATTCTTTAAGCTCATTAAGAATTTTTCTTCCAATCGTCGGAAATGTTCTTCGCCTTCGTCCTGGAAAATGGCAGTAATGCTTTTTCCTTGGGTTTGCTCAATTTCAGCATCTATGTCGACAAAAGGAATTTCCAAAGCCTTCGCCAAACGCTTGCCCAAGGTGCTTTTTCCACTGCCCATGTATCCGATCAGAAATATCCTCATGTCTTCTTTCTACTGTTGCAAAAGTAATGGTTTCGCTAGAATCATCGTTAAGAACGGTATTTTATCTAGGTTCTTAAAAAATAAATGAGAAGTTATGTTAACTATAAATCAATCTTTTATCTTCAATGATAAAAATAAATTAAAAAAAAGTCCAGAATGTCCTTGCAGAAAAAAAATATACCGCTATATTTGCACCCTCAAACAGAGAAACAATAACGAAAATTATTTATCTCCATTTGATTAGATTCCGTAGCTCAGCTGGTAGAGCAATACACTTTTAATGTATGGGCCCTGGGTTCGAATCCCAGCGGGATCACATAGAAAGTCCAATCGAAAGATTGGACTTTTTTGTTTTAGAGAAGTTCCCAATAAAGGTTGGCATTATTTTAAAAAAAGAATCCATAAAAAAAGGGAAAAACCGAAGTCTTTCCCTTTGCAGTGCTTTTATTTAGGATTATTTCAATCGAGCGTAAATGCAATGGGTAATTTTACCTCGCTTTTAACAGCGTTACCATCACCGTCTCTCGCTGGGTTCCAATTAGGCATTTTTTCGCACACACGAATGGCTTCTAAATCGAGTGAATTGCTGACACCACGAAGGATTTCCACTTCGATCACTTTGCCAGCTTCATTGATTACCAAAGAAACATAAACTCTTCCAGAAGTATTGGATTCAATAGCTTCTTTCGGGTATTTGATGTTTTCAGATAGGAAATTCATCATTCCTTCCGTGCCACCAACGAAGGTTGGTTCAACCGCAATAGCAGCGGCAGGTTTCTCTTCAGTTTGAGCAAAGCTTGTGTAACAAAGCAAACTAAAAAGCATTATCAGTCCAATATTTTTCATTCTTTTTTGTATTTAGTGAACAGCAATATAAAAAGAAAACGGCAGATTTTGCAAAAAATCTGCCGTTCATTTATTCAAGTGTTTGTTTTAGAGCTTGTTCTGTTGTTCCTTTTCATTCACCACGTGAACATCCATTTGAGGGAATGGAATGTGCAAACCAGCCTTGCTAAATTCTTTGTAAACGCGTTCGTTCATGTCGAAATGTACATCCCAATAATTTGCTACGGGTGTCCAAACTCTGACGGTTATGTTGACAGAGGAATTTGACAATTCGCCCAAGCCGATAAAGTTGGCTGGTTCTTTCAGAATGCGTTTGTCTTCATCAATGAATTTTTGAATCAGGGCTTTTGCTGTGTCGTAGTCGTCACCATAGGCAATTCCGAATGAGAAGTCTACACGTCGGTTTTCTGCTTTGGTGAAATTGACCATGTTTCCATTGGCTAAAGGACCATTGGGTAGAATAACGATTTTATTATCATTGGTGCTTAAAAAAGTGTTGAAAATTTGAATTTCTTTCACCGTTCCCGTTTCACCCTGTGCTTGAATAAAATCATCCACTTTAAACGGTTTGAATACCAAAATCATGATGCCTCCGGCGAAATTGGAAAGTGTACCTGAGAATGCCATACCAACCGCTAAACCAGCTGCTCCTAATATAGCTATGAACGATGTCATTTGTATGCCTAACTGTGACATCGCAGTAATGACTACTAGTACTTTGATGACCGCAGAAACCATGCTTGAAATGAACGTGACTAAACCAGCATCCATGTGACCAGTAATCATGGCTCGTTTTACACCTTTAGCGGCCATTTTAGCGAACCAAAAGCCAACTATTACTATAGCTACCGCTATAACCAACATGATACTTTTACTGACGATTATTTGATTCAATTCTACCCAGGAAATCCCGATTACACTTTCTAATTTGTCCATTTTTTATGTTTAACGTTTTGAATTATCCTCAAAATTACCACATCTTTGAGGCAATGTAAAGGTAAGCCATATGTTTTTTTTGTTATCGAAACTCTTGTTGTTTCTTACTCAGCCTTTTATTTGGATTCTTTTCTTGCTGACAGCTGGACTCATTTGGCGCAAAAAGAAGTTTTCTAAAGCGCTTTTGTGGCTGGCGTTTTCTTTTTATCTATTCTTCTCAAATTCAGTTATCTATCTTGAGTTTGCTCGGTTGTGGGAAATTCAAGGAAAAAAGACTGAAAATTTGAAAACGTATGATTGTGGGGTGCTTTTGACGGGTATGGGATTTTACAACCATGATTTGGACCGGTTGAGTTTGAATGTAAATGGGGATCGAATTTGGCAAACCTTGGATTTGTACCACAAAGGAAAAATTCGAAAGATTTTAATCACAGGTGATTCGGGTCAAATCAGTGATCGTGGATTGCACGAAGCAGAGCAATTGGCGGAAGTCATTCGAAAATGGGGGATTCCAGCAAAGGATATTATCGTAGAAAGCAAATCTCAAAATACCAACGAAAATGCAGAATTCACGACGGATTTATTGAAAAAGTCGTTTCCAGAATTGAAATCTATACTGCTCATTAGTTCGTCTTTTCACATGCGGCGCGCCTTGGCGTGTTTTGAGAAAAGGGGATTGTCATGTGATTCTTTTTCGACCAACAACGATTCGGGGCCGAAGCGAAATTATTATTGGGAACAATATTTCTTGCCATCATCCCAAATCTTATTTTATTGGGAAAGATTGACCAAAGAATGGTTCGGTTACGTAATGTATTGGGTAGCGGGTTACGTGTGATTTTGGGTTGTTGGACCTTAAGACTATTCCTTCAGGGTTCTCGATTGAAAAATTATAAAATGATCGTTGCTTTGGTGGGATTTAACCAGTGACTCCATTTTTCATTGTAGCCGTGTACATTGCTTGTTTTTTTATGATTGGACGTTTCTACTGAGCCGCCATTGTTGACCCAATTGAACAATCCTCCGTACAGATTTTTCACATTTTTAAAGCCTTTCTTGCGTAATTCTTCTGTCAATTTTCCACTTCGGTAACCTACGGAACAGTAAATCACAATGGTAGCGTTTTTATCCAGTAATTCTATTTTCTCCCAAATCACTTGGTCGTAACCAACCCAAATCGCATTGGGCAAATGGCTGACATCGTATTCTTTTTGTTCGCGTGAATCTAAAATCACGACAGGTTTATTGGAGGCTAGGATTTTATTGAGTGATTCTTGCGTGATGAAAGGAGCTTTCTTTCCTGCCATATTTTTGGCCATTTTGTCAAATCCAACTGGATTTTGTGCCGTTGACAAGAGGCAAATCAGAAGGGTAATCAATACTAGGATAATTTTCATCTGTTCTATCTTTCTTCAAATTTAATCAAAATTTGTGCCTGATTTGAGACGTAAAGATAGTGGGATGGAACGATAGGACGATTTTACGACTGGGGTAAGTTGGACCAGAGGATGATTTTTCGGTCGTCGGAGCAAGAAATGAAATGATGCTCATCTATGGCAAGTAGTGCATTGACGGAGTGTTTGTGACCACCCGCTTTTGCCTCTAATTTTTGAACGAAGTTGAGGGATTCGGTTTCCCAAATTTTGATGGTTTTGTCTCGGCTTGCCGTGGCAAATAATTTTCCGTGGTCCAAAAGTGTGAAGTCATAAACGGCAAAATTGTGCGCAGGAATCGCTTGAAGCAATTTTTCCGTTGGCCAATCCCATTTTTTCAAGTGTCCGTCTTTTCCCCCTGAAATAAGAATTTCACTTTCGTTTTTTGGTGAAAAAAATGCGCAACAAGCTCCTTCTTTGTGACCGGCAAGTGTGCTGATTTCGTTGAAGCCATTTGTTTCGAAAATCCGAATTTTATCATCAAGACTTTGAATGCTAAACAATGTGCCTTCCGAATTGGCTCGAATCTTTCGAATTTTGCCACAATTCAAGGGAAGAAACAGCAATAATTCCAATTTCTCTGCATTCCAAATAGACAAATTACCGTCGGCATCTCCAGCGATTACAACCTTTTTTTGTGGAATAGAGCACAGAGAAAAGATTCCTGAACGGTGCTGTTTGAAGAACTTCAATTCCGTTTTTGTGTCAACCGCCACCACGTGCAAATCACCATTGGACAATCCAAACCAAAGGTTCCGCTGATCTTTGTCAAAAGTCAAAGAATAAGGTGTATTGGTACATCTGATGGCAAAATTGTCTTGCGATAAGGAATCTAGATTCCAACGCACCACAAAGCCATCAGCGCTTGCTGAATATAAATAAGGTGCATCAAGTGAAATGTCGTAAACAGCTGCAGAGTGCTCTGTAATTTCACCTGTTTTGTAGAACATTATTCTTCGGATTCTTCCATCACTTCGTCTTCATCGTTTACTTGTTTTAAACGAGCGGCAAAGTCTGGGGGTAAGTTTTCAAAGAAAGTATCGCCTCGTAATCCCAAACGCAAACATTCCAATGGAATCATTTCGTGTGGAGCAATATTTCCTAGATTCACGTTAGCGCCGAACAATTTGATAAACCACACTTGTTGGTTTTTAATTGGAGCTTCCCACATGATGTCATTGGGATTGATTTTCGCAATAATTTTGTTAATTAAGAATGTATGTGCAGTTCCATTGGGTCTAAATACACCCACATTTCCTGCTTCACGACCTTCTGCAATTACTTTCCAAGAACCTGCTTCCAATTCCGTACTCATCATTTTGATCCATTTTCCTGGAGAAATAATAATGCCGGAATCTTTGGAACCTACTTCCGAAAGAATGGTTCTGTCTTTGGACATTTTATGAATCAATTCACATTTCTCATCGTGGTTGATGATGATAGAACCGTCAGAAATCTCTGCCAAATCCAATTTGTATTTATCCAGCAATCGAACGTAATCCTCTGTCATGCCGCGAGCATAGAAAATTTCGAAAAGCGTTCCTCCAAAATAGGGGCGAATGTTGGCTTGTCTGTACAAAGCAATTTTCTCCTCTAAATTTTGAGTGACCATGGCGGTACCAAATCCAAATTTCACTACATCGGTCAAATGCCCTGATGCTTCAATGAAATTTTCTGTCTCGCGCAAACTGAGACCTTTGTCCATCATCATGGTAATTCCCGCTTTTCTTGGTTTATTTTCTCTTTGCGGAATGTAAGGTAAATCGTAATTCATAAAATGGGTTTTTTATGCTTCAAATAAATCGGTAAATGTTTTCTCTTCTTTGAGGTCCGGATTCACATCGAAAATTTCCTTTGCGAGGATGGGATTTTCTAGAAAGAAAGAACGAAAGTAATTCATTGCTTCGGTTTTTTTGCCCAAATTCCAATAAACATTTGTTATGTGTAATGGCAAATGGTCATTTTGACCGTAAGTATCTTCAAAATTCAATACCAATTCCAATGCTTTCTTCGGATCGAGTTCTAACAATAAGTCAACTAAACTGCCCAAGGTCTCTTCGTCTTCGTGATCCAACGCGAGTGCTTTGTAGTAATTTTCAATGGCTAAATCGGTTTCGCCCAATTTTTCATAAGCTCCCGCCAATACATGGAAAATTCCAGCATTTTGATCGTCCAATTCCAGCGCTTTGAAAATAAACGTTAATGCTTCAAATGTTTTTCCTTCTAAATCATGCACAATACCCATTCCTAACCAAGCGTCAGGTAGGAGTGGAGCCATTTCCATCGAACGTTGGTAAAACATTTTAGCCAACGGCAATTGGTTTAATTGCTCGTAAGCTTCGCCGATATAACAAAGTGCCACGGGATCGTCTCCGTCAATCTCCATGCACTTTTCAAAATTTTCTATCGCTAATTTGTATTTTTCCATCGACAAATACGCATTTCCCATGTTGAAATAAGCCGGACCAAAGTCGGGGTTGATCAACAAACAGTAATCGTACGCCCAAATGGCTTTGTCGTAATTTTCGTTTTTAGAATAAGCGTTTGCCAAATTGTACCAAGAAGTGAAAGAATATGGATTTTCTTCGATGAAATCAGAATAACTCTTAATTGCATTTTCAGAATCGTCCAGTTGGTCGTAGCAATAGGCTAATTCGTAGATCGCACCTTCGTTTTTTGGATTGTGCTTCATGGCTTCTTTCAACACCTCCAACGCTCCTTTGTAATCGTTGGCATTTTCCATTTCCATGGCCAAATCCAAGTAGATTTCATCTTTGTCGTCTTTGTCTGCTTTTTCTAGAGCGGCACGAAAGAAGCGGATGGCCAACTTGGAATCCCGCAACTGACTAAAAATGGATGCTTTTGTCAGCAACCATTCGCAATCGTCTGCCATGGTTCGCTCAATTTCACCCAGAATGTTCAAGGATTCTTTCAATTTCCCCATTCCGGAGAGTGATTGTGCCAAGCGCAATTTAAAAATTGGGGCAAACGAAAAAAGACTCAAGGCATATTCGGCACATTTTCGGCCTTTCTTGTATTGGCCGCTGATCAAATAATGATCGACCATCGCTTCTAAACGATCTACATCGTAATAACCAATGGAACCGCCTTTTAAATAATTTTCAAAACTTTCCAGGTCCTTGGTCAAATCGCCTTCGAAATAATTTTCTTCGTCTTCATCGTCGTCAAACATAGTCTTGTTCTTTGAGTTGAAATTTACAACTTTTTATCCCTTCAAAGGATTCAGTGGGATGCAATCTTTTCAACATCCTTATCCACATAAGACAAAAAATGTACCCAATTCAGAGAAAAGGGTACATTTTGACAGATTGTCAGTTTTATGCTTATTTATTCGAGCGTTTTCTTTCCCCTTCGGTCAACAAAATTTTACGAATTCTCAAATTCCCAGGTGTTACTTCAACGTATTCGTCACCTTGAATGTATTCCAAACATTCCTCCAAAGAGAAATTTTTCGGTGGTGCCAAACGTACTTTCTCATCTGCTCCAGATGAACGCATGTTGGACATTTTTTTCATTTTTGTAACGTTTACGATCAAATCGCCTGCTCTTGAATTTTCTCCAATTACTTGACCTTCGTATATATCCTCGTTTGGTCCGATGAAGAATTTCCCTCGCTCTTGCAAGTTGTTCAGGGAGAATGGAATTGATTTTCCAAGTTCCATAGAGATCAAAGATCCATTTTGACGACCTGAAATATCACCTTTGTAAGGTTGGTATTCCAAGAAACGGTGCGTCATAATGGCTTCACCAGCCGTTTGTGTCAACAAATAGTTTCTCAAACCGATGATACCTCTTGACGGGATTTGGAATTGAATCACCATACGTGCTCCTTTTGGCTCCATGTTGGTCATTTCTCCTTTGCGTTTAGAAACGGCTTCAACAGCTGTTCCTGAATGCTCCTCTGGTAAATCGATGGTCAATTCTTCAATTGGCTCACATTTTACTCCGTCAATTTCACGGATGATTACTTGTGGTTGTCCCACTTGCAATTCATACCCTTCACGACGCATGGTTTCGATCAAAACAGACAAGTGCAATACACCCCGTCCAGCTACCAACCATTTGTCGGCTTTGTCAGTGTTGGTGACGCGCATCGCCAAGTTTTTCTCCAACTCTTTCTCCAATCGCTCAGAGATGTGACGAGAGGTTACTTTTTTACCTTCTTTACCAAAGAATGGTGAATCATTGATCGAGAACAACATGTTCATCGTTGGCTCATCAATGGATATAGATGGCAATGGATCTGGGTTCTCAGCATCGCAAATTACGTCACCAATTTCAAATCCTTCAATGCCTGTTACAGCACAAATATCGCCCGGTTGAACTTCCGTTACTTTTACACGCTCAATTCCTTCGAAAACGAACAAATCTTTGATTCTGTGTTTTTCTTGCGCTCCGTCTCTTTTTCCAAGAATGATGGGCATACCTTCTTTCAAAATACCTCTGTTCAAACGACCGATAGCGATTCGACCAACATACGTTGAAAAATCCAATGAAGTGATCAACATTTGTGTGTTTCCTTCCTCAATTGTTTTTTCTGGGAAATAGTCCAAAATCGTATCCAAAAGTGGAGTAATGGTTGTTGTCGGTTGTTTCCAATCCAACGCCATCCAACCGTTTTTAGCTGAACCGTAAACGGTAGCAAAATCCAATTGTTCTTCAGAAGCATCCAATTCGAACATCAAATCGAATACTTTTTCATGTACTTCTTCTGGTGTACAGTTTTCTTTGTCCACTTTATTGATCACCAACAAAGGTTTCAAACCCATGGACAAAGCTTTCCCTAATACGAAACGCGTTTGTGGCATAGGACCTTCAAAGGCATCTACTAACAAACAAACACCGTCCGCCATGTTCAAAACACGTTCCACCTCACCACCGAAATCGGCGTGACCCGGTGTGTCGATGATGTTGATTTTTGTGTCTTTGTAGATAACAGAAACGTTTTTAGAGACGATGGTAATTCCACGTTCTTTCTCCAAATCGTTGTTGTCCATGAACAATTCGCCTTTTGGACGTTCTCTTTCTTCGACAACGCTACCAGCTTCAATCATTCTATCTACCAAGGTCGTTTTGCCGTGGTCAACGTGTGCAATAATTGCAATATTTCTTATTTCCATTGAAATTTACGATTCAATAATTATTATTTTCTTTTTCTTTTTTCTGGATCGTTGAATCCTCCTGTACGTCTTGGTCGGTCAGAACCGAAAGATTTTCTTTCAGGGCGCTCGCTGCTACCAAAATTTCTTTCTCTTCTTTCTCCACCTTCAGTTGCACGTGCCGATCTGTCACTGAAAGAACTTCTTCTTTCTTCGCCACCTGCTGGACGTTCTCTTCTTTCGCTTGGCGCACTGCTTTTACGGAAACTTGTTCCGCCACGGCTATCGCTGCTGCGACTTTCACCACCACGACTTTCGCCGCCACGTGAACCACCGCCACCAAATGTTCCTCTTCGGGCACTGCCACCAGATTTAAATCCTGGACGATCCGATCCACCTCTGAAACCTCCGCCACCGCTTCCACCACCTCTCGGTTTGTCTGCTCGGTCTTTTTTGGTCACTTCAATGTTTACTTCTTGTCCTTCAAATTCAGAACCATTTGCTTTGTTCAAAATGGCGTCAACATGCTCATCATCTGCTTCAAAGAAAGAGAAAGATGGCGTAATATCGATACGTCCAATAGCGCTGCTGTCCAAACGAGTTGAATCACAGATTACACGTAACAAACCACCTGGATTCAAACCATCTCGACGACCCAAATTAACGAAGAAACGAGTTTTTCCTTCTTCTTGTTTGTCTCTATCGCGTCCGCCACGTCTTTCGCCACGTTCGCCTCGCTCACCGCGTTCACCTCTTTCGCTACGATCGCTGAATCCTTCATCAGAACCACTGCGACCCGAGGCGTTTAAGTCTCCGGCTTTTTTATAATAGTCAAAGAAACGGTTGAATTCAGTAGAAACGAATTTTTTCAAAATTTCTTCTTTGGACATTTCTTCGAATGAAGCGTATATCTGTGGCAAGAAACTTTCGATTTCTTTTTCGTTTACTTCTGTTTTCAGAATTTTGTCCATCAATTTGTTCAATTGAATAGCACAAATTTCTTCTGGTCCAGGAATAGTTCCTTTAGTAAAGGTTACACGCATTTGTTTTTCAATCATGCGGATTTTACCGTTTTCACGGGTGTTGATCAAAACCAACGATTCTCCTTTTTTACCAGCACGAGCTGTACGACCACTTCGGTGCGTATAATTCTCGATATCATCCGGTAAGTTGTAATTGATAACGTGTGTAATGTTGTCGATATCCAAACCACGAGCAGCTACATCGGTAGCAACCAAGATTTGCAAGTCTTTGCTGCGGAAACGGTCCATAACGCGGTCGCGTTGTGCTTGTGATAATTCACCGTGCAACGGTTCTGCGTTGTAACCTTCTCTTGCTAATTTCTCAGCAACAGAAGCTGTTTCGTGACGTGTTCGACAAAAAATCAATCCGTAAATATCTGGATTGAAATCAATCAAACGTTTTACAGCACCGAAACGATCTTTTTCTTTTACACTGTAATAGATGTGATCGATGTTTTCGTTACTTTGATTTTTGTGACCTATTGAAACTTCCAGCGGATCGTTTTGGTAGCTTTGAGAAATACGTGCTACTTCTTTCGGCATGGTCGCTGAGAACAACCATACATTTCTTTCCGGAGGCGTTTCAGACAAGATCGTATCTATATCTTCTTTGAATCCCATGTTCAACATCTCATCTGCTTCGTCTAAGACTACGCATTCGATGTCGTTCAAGTTAATGGCTTTTCTTTTCACTAAATCCATCAAACGACCTGGAGTTGCCACAATAATTTGGGCTCCACGTTTGATATCGGTAATTTGTTTTCTAATGTCTGTTCCACCGTAAACTGCAACCGTGCGCAATTTCGTGTATTTAGAATAAGACTCTAAGTCTTTAGAAATTTGCAAACAAAGTTCGCGTGTAGGACAAATGACTAACCCTTGAGGGTAATTTAAGTCTTCGTCAATGTTGTTAATTAGTGGCAAGCCAAATGCTGCCGTTTTCCCTGTACCTGTTTGGGCAAGTCCCACGAAGTCACTATTCTCTCCCAACAAATGGGGAATAGCTTGTTCCTGAATCGGAGTAGGTGTTGAAAAACCCAGTTCTTCAATCGACTTCAACACCTCACTCTTGAGCCCGAGCTCTTTAAATGTCATTCTATATTTTTAAAATTGGGTGCAAAGATACGCATTTAAAATTGATAAGCATATTTTGTTTTGCTGGCGTACGTTAAATTTAAGTTATGTTCTTAGAATCAGTGATTTATTCTGTGTTGAAAACTCGGATCTATGTGTTGATAACTGAGTGAGTCGGGTCATGCGAGATTGGTGTTTTTTTTAAGCCGTGAACCGCGAAAAAATATGGAGGTGACGGCAGATTTTCTCCTCTTCACTGTTTGAGTCATTCGTGTATTGTAAATTTCGAGTATTGTACGCTGATTTTGAGTGCGATATTTTTCTTACTCTATTTCATATACTATCCATATAGTATCTATGGGTAATCTATGGATGAACTTGCTGTGCTAAAATGGGTTTTTAAATTGGAATCTAGTGGGAGGATTTTCGTTAGGGCTTCAAGTGAATATTTTAGTATTCCTTGAATCCCTGAAACCCAATGCAGGAACTAGCGTATACCTAAGTAAATGCTTTTTTAATGAAAATCACATTCAATTCACCCTTCATTCTTTGGTTTGCTTTTCTATCTCTTGCGCTGCTTGGTGTGCAGTACGTCGTTGGCGGCACGTTGGCCATTACGGTATTGGATGGCACTTTTCACCAAGATCGTTGGCAAGATTATGTTTCCTTGTTTACCTACATTTTTGGTCACAAAGATTTCGCCCATTACATCGGGAATTTTAGTATCATTTTATTGATTGGACCAAGCTTGGAAAAAGAGTTGGGCACCAAAACATTGACAATTTACACCTTAATTACCACCTTGGTTACGGCCATCATTCACATTGCCTTTTGGGATGCAGGACTGTTGGGGGCGAGCGGCATCGTTTTTATGATGATCGTGTTGACTTCGTTAATCGGTCGAAAAAACAATGAAATTCCCTTGACGTTTATTTTGGTCTTTGTTCTGTTTGTTGGACAGGAATTCTTGAAAGCTACACAGCCGGATCAAATTTCTCAATTCGCGCATATTTGTGGGGGAGTGATGGGGTTGATTTTGGGTGTTTCTAGGAGGTAGGGTGTTGGGACTTTAGGATTTTAAGATGTTAGGATATTAGGACTTTAGGCTTGTGGGTGTTTTTTAACCGCAAAGTGCGCAAAGAAGGCGCAGAGGGCACGGAGTTTTTTTTGATCGCGGGCTCACATTTTGTAATTTGTCATGGGTAATTGATAATTGATAATTGGTTGATGTGGGCGCACTTTTTTTAACGCAGAAGATGCGGATTTTGATTAATAAACAATTGATAATTGGTTGATATGCGAGCGTGATTTAGTGCTTACCTTTCTCGCATATCGCGGTTGATCTTTTGAATTTGGAAAAATGTTTTCTCAATGGTTTGGTACTGCGCGTTGGGGGTCGGTGCCAAAGCAGGCGATTGTGCCATGTAGCCGGTAACATCGACTAAGAAATAGGTAGGGAAATTCTGTACTTTGAATTTACGAATCAATTCGTCGTTGGACGCACAGCGGTAGTAGAGCCAATTTAAACTTTTAATTTCCTGCATTTCTTTGTCGGTCAAATCTCCGTTGTCGAGCACTACGGTAACGAATTGTATATCATTCATGTACTTTTTGTGTAAGTCTTTCAGCAAGCTCATTTCCAATTGGTTGGATAGGCTTTTGGGGTCGTAGAAGTGCAGGTACAAATATTTTCCTCTGAAATCCATGTGCGTATAGGATTTTCCATTGGGGTACAACAAGACGAATTCGGGGCATTTTGATCCCGGCACCAATTCATTGAGACGAGCCGATAAATTGGTAGCAATGATTCTGTTTTCCTTGAATAGGGCTCGTTTTGAGAGACTGTCAAAAATCGTTTGAATGTTGGTTTGCGGGAAATCATCGGAATAAAAAACTTCAGAAAGAGCCTGCATCATAATCAATTCGCGCAATCGCAGATTATCCATGGCATAATCAGCCCCCAAGGCTTTCATCACCAACGTGGGGCTGCTTTTCAATACACCCAAGTAAACGGCGTTGTTGGTAGTATTACTCAATCTTGGGATCAAATTTTTGTAGTATTTCTTGATGTAATGCGTATAGGCGTCATTGGCGTAAGAAACGGGAGACGTTTTAATGTAAAAATCATATTTCTCGTATTTGTTTCGGCTACCGGCAAATTCAATTTCGTCCAATTCGGCAATGGAGAATTTTACGTAATTCAAGAAAAATCCGCTCGTATCTTTTTCATACGCTTTTTCCACATAGATTTTGAAGGTATCCAATTTCTCAGCGAAGCGTTTTGGATTGTTGGTACGATAGGCAAGATTGTTGCCAATAAATTCGTCATTCCAACGGTTGAAAGAAAGGATTTTGTAGTTGATATCGCTGGGTTTCAAATTGAAAAAGCCAATTTCCAATTGATTTCCACTTTGTACTTTGGCGTTGTATGGATCTGTTTCCGGAACAAAAACGGTGTAGTTGGCACCCGGTTCGATGTACACCCAACCAAAATTATTGAGTGCTCTCAGTTTTATCTTTTGCGTTTCACTGGCAAAAAACTCAACTGAAAAGGAACTGTCGGCTTGAACAGTTGTCGTGCCCAATTTGACTTCTTTGTCGCTCCAGTAATCTTCGATTTGCAGAATAGTGATTTCTTTTCCTACGTAAGCAGGTGCATAGCCTTTTATGGCAACCAGTTTTTCTTGTGCGAAAAGTGAACCGACAAGGAAAGAAAAAAGGACTACTAGGAGAGCGTCCTTGGAAGGGAAATAAGTTTTTTGTTGCATAATGGGTTTTGCTTCTGTTGAACAACGCTATTTTACAAGCGAATATTGTACCAAGTTAACTCAGCAATTCAGGAGAACTAACAAATTTCCCAATTTCTGCATGGTTACGGTGAATTTCGCGCACGATGGTGGAGTTGATAGCAGCGTATTTTTGTTCTGTTAAAAAGAAGACCGTTTCCACACCATCACTAATTTCGTAATTCATGTGAGCAATCGGTTTTTCGTAATCAAAATCTTTGGAATCTCGCAATCCACGAATAATGTATTCGGCACCAATTTCTTTGGCAAAATCAACCGTCAAAATTTGAAAGGTTTCTACACGTATACTCGGGTGATTGAGGTACAAGGATTTCACATGTGCCACTCTCTTATCTAACTCAAAGTACGGTTGCTTGCCCGAGTTGATTCCGATTCCAATCACAATTTCATCGAACAAACGAATGGCTTTTTTGATGACCGTTTCATGACCTTTGGTGAAAGGGTCGAATGTTCCAGGAAATAAACCAATTCTTTTCATGCCGCGTATTATTTGTCTTGCGAAGGTAAACTTTCTTGCAGAAAACTGAACTGAACACTCCCATATTTTCGTTCGAATTGATAACCAGGGTTGTTCAATAAAACCGTGTTTCGGCTGTGTTCTACAATCAACCAACCGTCTTCGTTCAATAAATTTCGTTCAAAAACCGCGTCTACAATTTTTTGATGAATGTCTAAATCGTAGGGCGGGTCAGCGAAGATCACATCAAATTTCATTTCGGTGTGTTTCAAAAATTGAAGCACTTCACTTTTAAGAACCGTCAATTCATTTTCAATGTCCAACTCTTTGGCTAGGTTTTGCAAAAACTTTACGCATTTGAAATTCTGATCAACTGCCACCACACTTTTCACGCCACCGGAAACAAATTCCAGCGAAATGTTTCCCGTTCCGGAGCACAAATCAAGGATCACCTTGTCGTCCAAATCCATGCGGTTGTCGATGATATTGAACAATCCTTCTTTCGAAAAATTGGTCGTAGGACGAGAGGTAAATCCTTTAGGGACTGTTAGTCTTCGTGATTTTAATTTACCGCGGATTATACGCACAAGATTTGAAATTGGGAAATGAGATGATTGGACCTTTCAATTTTTAATTGCTGAAAAGGAGGCAATTTATGGATCAAGTTTGAAATTCCGTCAGCTATATTTTCTGAAATCAGATGGGAAGGTACTAAATACAATTTCCCTTTTTCGTCTTGCCACTTGTATTGTTGCAGCAAATGGGCTGTATGGTAAACAACGTCTTCGGCTGTTTGGTATTCGAACGTATTGTAATATTTTACCTCTTGGTCTTTGATGGCCATCAACAAGAAATGATTTTCGTGCAAACTCACAAGTAAAGACAACTTAAACGATCCACCGCCAATCAATCCTCGTATGCAATGCGTTCCTTCGTGTTGCAACACCATTCGCGGAAAGCGAACGACGAAAAAGGATTTTACCCAAAGCGGAATCTCATAGATGTTCACACCAGTAAATTCTGGAATTCGGTTGAAATCAATATCGTTGTCGGCCACGGAATTTCCGAATGACAATTGAAATGCTTTCACAGGATCCACTTCATTGAAAATGGCAAAGGGTAATAAGGTTGTCTTTTCACCAAACCAAGAGAGACTGTATTCGTCCCAATCCAAGGTGCGGAAATCCGTTTTGGCTAAGAAAACATCCAATTGGTCTTTGTAACCAAAATCTGTTTTGTCTTTGAAATTGAAATGAAATTGTTGGTCAACAGTTATGCCAATCAATCGAGTAAATCGAACGGAATCGCGGTCTATGTCAACAACCAATTGTTTTTTAGACATGATTTATTCCTCCCAAGATCCGCCTGTATCGTTGGTGGTTAATTTTCCAAAGCTGATTTCCTCAGGGGATGTACCTTCTATGCGGGCATATGGCAATATACCAAAAACGTGAATCGCTGGAAAAAAGTCAGCTCCCATTTGAACGGAGTCTTTCACTTCCATCGTCCATTTTACGTTCTTCGACATTGGAATGATTGGCAAATCTTCTGCAACAAATTTTCCTAAACCAGCTTTCATGCGGGCTTCAATGGATGATTTCGTCTTGAACTTTGTATCCATGAAACTCACCATGATGGTATCTCTCTTGAATCCTTTTAAATCGGCATCGCAATTTGGATTTTTCGATAAACGCAAAGCTTCCAGTTCCGTCATGTTGACGTCAATTGCACGGTTGTCACCATACAAGAAAGCTCTTTCTGCTTCTGTGATTCTTCTTCCAGGTACAACGCCTACAGCATCCACGAAAGGAACTTTACCATTTTTCACGAAATCAATCAACTCATCCCAATCTTTCGCATAACGACCATTGGTTTCAGCAAAAGCTTTTTGAGCGGAACGAATGTCTTTCAAATTCGATTCTGCTTGCGCTTTGCACAAAATGTATTTGTTGTTGTGGGCTTCTGTATCGGCCACTGATTTTGTGGAGAATATCATTGTTCCTAATGCGCCAAGACCCGCAACCAGACCTAACATGGTTAAAATTTTGGTGGAAATCGAACCGGAACTGTACAAAAAGCTCAATATGGCGGCTACAAACATTAAGATAGTAGCGATCATGTACGAACTGTTTTGGTTGCTTTGAACACCCATGATGAGCATGCCGATGGCAATCAATAAAAATAAAGCGGGTACTGAATATTTTTTAAATAAAAGGGAAATATTGTTCGTCATTTTGCTTTTGTTATAAATTCTAGACAAAACTACAATTTTTTAAATTCTGTGAAAGGGCAATGAATAGTTTTTTTGAACCTTTTAATCAATAGGTGCTTTTTTTTGGGATGAATTATGAATTTGAAGTCAAATCTTGCTACGCGCGATTTGACATTTGAAGTTCGCAAGCTCACATTTGGCGTTCGCGAGCTCACATTTGGAGTTCGCAAGCTCATATTGGTTGGGTTTTGTTCGCAAGCTCACATTTGGAGTTCGCGGGCTCACGTTGGTTGGTTTTTGTTAGAGGGCTCACATTGGATGGTGTTTGTGGGGGAAATTCGGTTATCTTTGGTTTTGAATTGATTTACTGTGGATAAAACGACCTTTCATACTTTGTTTCTGGACTATTTTCATCAGGATCCGACGGACGACCAGGCGGTTTTGATGGATAAAATAACAGATTTTGTTTTCAAAAAAGAAAGTCACCCGATTTTTTTATTGAAAGGATACGCTGGGACCGGGAAAACGACTTTGTTGGGGGCCTTTGTGAAGACCTTGCGAGAGGCAAAAGCCAAAGTGAAATTGTTGGCTCCAACAGGTCGCGCTGCTAAAGTTTTGGCTTCGAAATCGAATCAAATTGCGCTTACGATTCACAAATCGATCTACCGAAGAGCCGTTTCTGCTGATGGAGCCTATCGGGTTTCGTTGATGCCGAATTTGTATAAAAACACCTTGTTCATTGTGGACGAAGCGTCTATGATTGCCGACTATTCGCTTGAAAATGATGGTCAGGTGAGCAGTCAAAATTTATTGGACGATTTAATGGAATATGTCTTTTCAGGGGAAGGCTGTAAATTGATTTTACTCGGTGATGAAGGACAGCTTCCGCCAGTAGGATCCGATTTTTCACCCGCGTTAAGTGCAGATTATTTGCGCCAGCACTTTCCGAAATGTACGCTGACCGAAGCCCGTTTGACCCAAGTTGTGCGACAGACGGAAGGTTCAAGTATTTTATTAAACGCCACGAAATTGCGGTCGGCTGAAGAACATGAATTTCCTCGATTTGAATTGGAGGAAAAAGGTGATTTGATCCGCTTGCCAGGTGATGAAACGCAAGAACGAATTGAAGCTTCCTTTTCGCAAGTAGGCGTGGAGGAAACGATTATCATCACACGATCCAATAAACGCGCCAATGCTTTTAACCAACACATTCGCTCAGTGGTTTTTGATTTTGAAGAGGATTTGTGCTCGGGTGACTTGTTGATGGCAGTAAAAAACAATTATTTCTGGCTATCGGACGATTCTTCCATCGGGTTTATTGCCAATGGTGAAATGTTGGTGGTGAAACGGGTTTTGCGACGTGAAGAATTGTATGGTTTTCGTTTTGCCGAAGTGACAGTTCAATTTGTTGATTATCCGCAGGAAGTGGAAAGAGATATTCTGGTTCTCCTGGACACGTTGGACGTTGATGGTCCTAATTTGCCACGCGACGATATGAAAAAATTGTTTTTTGCTATTCAAGAAGATTATGCGGACGAGAAAAACAAACGAAAACGCTTTGAGAAAATTCTGAAGGATCCTTACTTTAATGCTTTGCAGGTGAAATATGCGTATGCCGTTACTTGTCATAAATCGCAAGGTGGACAGTGGGCGAATGTGTTTCTAGACCAAGGTTATTTGACGGAGGAAATGTTGGACAGCGGCTATTTCCGTTGGTTGTATACGGCTTTGACGCGGGCGACGGAGAAGGTGTATTTGATGAATTTTAAGGAGGAGTTTTTTTGATAGGATTCAAGATATTAGGACTTTGTATTTGGAATTTGAAGTCAAATCTTGCTTCGCTCGATTTGACATTTGAAGTTCGCAAGCTCACATTGGTTTCCCTTCGGGAATTTTGAGTTCGCAAGCTCTCATTGGTTTCCCTTCGGGAATTTGAAGTTCGCAAGCTCACATTGGTCTCCCTTCGGGAATTTGGAGTTCGCAAGCTCACATTTTTAACACTTCGGGGATGTGGAAGATTGTGTGTTTTCCTTCCTTGATGAGGGGCAGGGGAGGTGTGCCGTGATTTCAGGTTCGCGGGCTCACGCTTTTTGGTATTGTTCGCAGGCTCACGCAGGATGAATTTTGTTCGCGGGCTCACTCTTTTTGGTATTGTTCGCAGGCTCACAATTGGAGTTCGCTGGCTCACATTGATTTGGTTTTGTTCACTGGCTCACGCAGGTTGGGTTAGATCTTTGTCTTTAAAGAGGATTTTCCGATGCTGATGGTGGCTTTTTGAATTTCTTTGTTGAAGCGGTCGATGACGATTTTAGCCTCGGTTCGAGAAAGGTACTGGCCAGCCAATACATTTACTTCGTCTTTCAATTTACGCAAGATGCTCAAAGTTCGCAAAGCGCTCAATACTTGATTTTTGGACCAATTATTTTTTTGCATTTGTGCTACAATTTCTGGGTCGGTGCAGTTGAGATTGGAGGCAACAGGGTCTGTGTACGAATTGACTTCCAAGCGAATTTGTCTGCCTAAATCGATGAACACTTCGGACAATCGCAAATCGGCATAAGAACTGTCCATTTTAAAATTATAACGTTCATTTTCGGTCGTTCCAGGGTAAACGGATAGTTCCTCTTGCGGTTGGGCTTTCACGATTTGATTGTTGACTTTTTTGCCAACCCCATTTCCTCTTGCTACGATTTCAAAATTTACTTTCTTATCGAGCAAACCTTCGAAAAACAATTGTACAGCGACACTGTCTTGTTTAGAAAGTAGGTTGCCGTCCAATTTGTAATCGTCGGAGGCAAATACATCTTTCAATTGCAATTGAAGTCTGGCGTTGTAGCGTGGCGCTGCGTCTATTAGATTGATGTGGAGCATTACTTCATCCGCTTCCTCGGAGAGACTTCCGTAGGGAATTGCCAACAAACGCACTTCAAAAGGAACAGTATCCATGATGGCTGGAAAGACAAATTCTTGGGTATTCATGTCAAAAGTGGTGGAATCTTCGAATACGTACAATCCGTCGTTTTCAGTGAAAGTCATGGGACGCATGCCAAATTTGGTTTTGAATCCATCCAATCTTGTCTGGTAGGAGAAAAGCAAGGTCATGGATTCTTCTTTTTGCTTTTTAAGTTCCGCAATTTTTGCTTTGTAAGCTTCGTATTTTTCGTAGAGAAAGATGATTTCGTTTTGACTGGTTTTTTTTGTCTTTTTATTGGAATCCGTTTTTGGCTGGTAATCCGTCAATACTTTGCTTTTCTTTTTTTGTTTTCTGACCTCTCGGGTGACTTTGGAACTGGTTTTTATCGGACTATAGCCTAAATCACTGTGCTTTTTCTCTGATTTTTCAATTTTTAATTCGGTTTCTTTCTTTTTCTTTTCGTTGTAATCAATCCAATAGTCAAATCCTTTTTTGCCGTAGATCATTTCTTCCAAGTTGGCGATTTTTACTTTTTGCAAATCGTCAATCATACTTTGGTAAGTACCTTTTCCGGCAAAAGTAGAGTCCGGCGATAAGAAGCGAGTTTCCCCTGAACCGTACAATCGATACGCTCGTCCATTTTTTTCAATGACAACGGTCGTTTGTTTTTCAGCATTGTAGCCCCAAACATCGAAATGCAAGTTGGTCATTCGGTTGTTCCCAACGGTGAAAAAATCCATCACGGGTGCACGATTCGGCTCGATGTTGGTTGTTTTTTTTCTTTTTTCTGTAATTTTCTCTTGTAAACTCAATTGATAAGGAAACAAGCCAACCGCTTTTGGCAAACCTTTGTTCCAACGACCTTTTTCGTCTTTTTCGCGCTCTTCCAACAAGCCAGAGGTATTGCTTCCATCTCCGGCGGCTATCAAAACATTTTTAAATGTTGTGGCTTTCCCTCCCAGTGAAAGATAAATTTCGCGCGCACGGGTTTCGACATAGGTATTGGTGGCGATGTTGATTGCTTTTAGCACGAGTAAGCCATCTTCTTGATCCAGGAAGCGAAACGATTGCAAAAGTGCTTTTTTGTCGTCTAGCGATAAGCTAGGGTTGAACGCATTGTCTAGTTTGGGATGCAATACGATGCTGTCGGCTTTTGATTTGAATGCGGCGTCGGGCAAATGTCCAATGAGAATAGATTCGAAGGTTTGGTATTTCTTTAAGAAGGATTCGTTTTGATTTTCGTCTTTTTTACGGTGCTCCAATAAGGCCTTGTTGAGCTCCCAAATGGCCATTTTATTGGCAGCCTCTGCAATCAATCCCAAAGGTGATTTCGCTATTTCTTCGCTTCGAATAATCAACAATTCTGGATGATTGATGATGATGCTTTCAATGGAATCAAAATGAACTTCTCCGTTCAAATAGGTAACGGCCGGTCCTTTGTAATCGAAAAAGCGACCGAGATTGTTGTCTAAAATGGGACTTTTCTTTACAATATGAAAAAGATAGGCTCTTTCTTCGGAAGACAGTAAAGGGTAGTCTTGCGCAACGAGTTGAAAGGAGGAGAGTAGGAAAAAAAGGAAAATGTGTTTCATGTGTGTATTTGTCTGGATTCAAAAATAACATGAATTTGGGAATTTGGTACATAGATTTAGTTTCCGAGCGGTTTTAACTCGTTCTTCTTTTCTTTTTCGCCGGGAAAAAGAAAAGAAGCAAAAGAAAAACCTCCCGCTTCGGAAAGACAAGGTTTCTACACTTTTCATTAGCGACCTTGTCGGTGATCCTGCGTGGCTCGCTGCGCTACCACCACTTCGGCTACCTCGAGGTGCCCGCCAATGACTGCGTTTCGAACCCTTCTCTTTCCCAAGGCGAAATCTGGTTTGAGTTCGAAGATTTTATTGAAAAAGGTTCGCTGACTCACCTTTTTCTGCATACGGGGATTAAGGGTTTGTGAAGTGGGGGTCGTAGGCTCACTGTTGCTTGTTCGCGAGCTCACTTTTTTTGATAATGGACAATTGATAATTGTTGGATGATTTTAGTTGGTTCGCAAGCTCACGTGTGATTTTGATTTTTTGGGACAAAAAAAATCCACCTTCTTGGGGGAAGGTGGATTTTATAAAAGAATATTTTTCTTTATTGCAGGACGATTCTTGTTTGTTGAACCGTTCCATCTTGTGAAATGGTGGCTGTGTAAACTCCTTTTGCCAAGGTTGAAATATCAACTTGGTTGGAAGAAGTGCGGTCAACGTTGAAAATACGACCGCTCATATCTGTTAAAGTGATTTTAGCAGAGGGGCTTACATTGGTCAAACACAAGTTTCCCGTTGTTGGATTTGGATAAACTGTGAAGGCATCTGCCGATTGGTCCTCTAATCCAGCCATTCCGTTTCCGTCCACTGCAGACAAAACAATGCTCATGTCAGCCAAAGGTGTTGTGAATCCTGAAACAATTTTAATGTTGGCATAAATGAAAATCGGTGTTTTGTTGCTGCTGCTCAAATCGTAATATTCGTATTGATTGCGGATAATATTGGTATTACCCACAAACATGATGTCGGCACTCGTTGTGTCCACAATATGGTATCGTGCTACGTTTGATACGGAAATATTGTTCACTTGCACCAATGTTCCATATCCGTCATAAACGGCTTTTGCAGAACCTGCACAGGCAGGATTTTGAGGTACTGTGAAAGTAAAGCTCAACGATCCGCTGAACAAATCAACTACTTGATCATTTAAGTTCATCGGGTAGTTCATTACTTTTTCGTTGTCTCCATCGTAAATTGCTTTTACCGTTCCAAATCCAGTTGTTTCGATGTAGAAACCTTGCGAACTTCTGCCCATTGCATCCGAAGAGAAATACGTGCTAGCAAAACTTTCAATACTCACAGTCTTTGTTGCACCAACAAAATCAGCCGCGTAAGGCGTTGTGCTTGCGTCCAAAACTTCCAATAATCTCGTTTGGCCACTGTACGTGGGTGTAAGTCCGTAATTCCAAACTACGCCATTTCCTGTGGTAGATGCGTAATCAGGTGCCATGGAATCGCATACAAACAAGGTTCTTGAATCACCAATTACGGGTTCGTTGGTGTAAGTGAAAGCGGTTTGACTCATGGCAGTTAGCCCAGTGCAAACGGTTAATAAAGAGAGTATAATTTTTTTCATTTTCGTTTTCGGTTTATCGATTTCGTCACAAATTTAGGATAAAAAAATGAGGATGTGAAAACAAATCTTCTTACCTATTGTTACGTTGTCGGTTATCTATAATTTTACTTATTCATCGTTCTCCTTATACAACGAATATATGTTTCGAAACGTTGGTGAAAACCAATTCAAAAGAATTGCCTTTTTTGGCATTGCAGTTATTATCCTGACAACGGGCTTCATGATTTTCGGCTTCCGAAAGGTGTCTTTGGACTATGATTTTGAGAAATTTTTCCCGGTTAGCGACCCTGAAACGAATTTTTTCATGGATTATCGGAGCAAGTTTGAGTCAGACAATGATTTTTTACTGATTTCCCTTGAAAATGCTCCCAACGTTTTCGATTGGACTTTTTTGGAAAAGGTAAAACGATTTCAACATCAATTGGACCAAGTTGAAAATGTGAAATTTACGAAGAGCATCGTCAGTGAAAAAGAAATCTACCTTTTTCCAGGCATGCAAGGCGCTGTTTTCCGCCCCTACATTGACTTCAAAGAAAAACACCTCCAAAAAGATGAAAAAGATTTGATGGAGAATGTGGAAATGGTGAATACCTTCATTGCCAAGGACAAAAAATCCATATGCATCCTCATTCGTCATGAAGATTATCTTTCCAAGAAAAAAAGTGATAATCTGATCACAGACATTCAAAAAGAACTGGGGAAATTCAAGTTTGACAAGGTGCGACTGGCAGGACGAACGGTGGGACAAAAGTTCTACATCGAAACGATGTCGACGGAAATGGTCTTGTTTGTAGGGTTGAGTTATTTGCTGGTGTTATTCTTCTTGTATGTCGCTTTTCGATCGGGTTGGGGCTTGTTGATGCCGCAACTGGTGTTGGTTGGAACCATGGTTTGGGTCCTGGGTTTCATCGGTTGGTATGGTGAACCCGTGAGCATTGTTATGTCAATTTTACCTTCGATTATTTTCGTAGTTGCCATGTCGGATGTAATCCATTTGCTCTCTCGCTATTTGGATGCTTTTCGAACGGGTATTGGGAAATTTGAAAGTATTAAATTGACTTTGCGCGAAGTGGGTATGGCTACTTTTTTGACTTCACTTACCACGGCCGTAGGATTTTTCTCCTTGTATTTCGTCAATGTGCAACCGATTCAGGTTTTTGGACTCATTGCTGGTTTCGGGGTGTTGATTGCTTTCCTATTGACGTTGGTCTTGTTGCCAATCTTGATTTATTTCTCGCCGGATCCCAAATACATTCGTTCCAATGATCAAGATCCATTTTGGAAGAAATACCTAGCGAAATGGTTTGTTTGGGTGTTGAAGCGGGGGAGAAAAATCTTGCTATTCTCGCTTCTATTTGTGGCTGTTTGTGGCTACGGAACCTCAAGAATGCAAGTCAATAATTATTTGATGGACGAAATATCAAAAGATGAACCCATCAAACAAGACTTCGACTATTTGGACGAACACTATGGTGGTGTGCGGCCGGTTGAATTGGCGATCACTTTAAAATCCAAAGACGATTCGTTTTGGAATGCCACGACGTTAAAAGAGTTAGACGAACTAGAAAAGTACTTGGAATCAACCTACGGTGCCCGCATCAATGTCTCCATCGTGAAAGTTTTGAAATTGGTTAATCGTTCGTCGCATGCGGGTCGACTGGATTATTATGCGGTGCCAACGGCCAAACGTGATGTTCGTCGATTCAGAAGAGCAATCGAAAAAATGGCGAATGGAAAGATGTACCGTTCGTTGGTGGATTCTACTGGCAAAGTTACCCGGATTTCGGGTGTCATTCCCGATTGGGGAAATCAAAAAGTGACGGCGAAAAATGAGGCTTTGAAAAAATACCTGAAACAACATTTGTCACAGGCTTCTTTTTCGGTTCACATAACAGGAACCCCTCATTTATTGGATAAAAACATCGGTTATTTATCGCTGAGTTTGGTGCAAGGATTGTTGGTGTCGGTGGGCATTGTGGCTTTGATTATGGGATTGCTGTACCGAAGTTTGACGATGGTGATCATTAGCATGATTCCGAATTTAATTCCATTGATTTTCATCTCGGCCGTAATGGGCTATTTCGGGATTAACTTGAAAACCAGTACCGCAATAATATTTACCATTGCTTTTGGTATCGCGGTGGACGACACGATTCACTTTTTGGGCAAATTCAATCATGAATTGCGCAAAGGACGGACGATTTTATATGCCTTGAAAAGAAGTTATTTAACGACGGGCAAGGCGATGATCATAACCACCTTTATTTTGTGCGCAGGATTTGTGCTCTTGGTTTTCTCTAGCTTTCAAGGAACGGTGGTGATGGGGCTTTTGTTGAGCTTGACTTTGTTTTTGGCTTTGATAGCGGATTTGACTTTGTTGCCGGTTTTGTTGTTGTTTTTTTATCGGAAAAAGGGGCTAAAGGAAAATTAGAAGTCAAATCTTGCTGCGCTTGATGTGCCATTTGAAGGTTGTGGATTCATCTTTTTTTTTTGCCACGAATACACGAATTTTCACGAAGGGGAATTGGAGTTCGCAGGCTCACGTTGGTTTCTCTTTGAGGTTTTGGATTGAGCTTCGGTTTGAATCTGTTCTTCTTTTTCTTTTTCGCCGGGAAAAAGAAAAAGAAGCAAAAAGAAAAACCTCCCGCTTCGGAAAGAGAAGGGTCCTACACTTGTGATTGGCGACCTTGTCGGTGATCCTACGTGGCTCGCTGTCGCTACCACCACTTCGGCTACCTCGAGGTGCCCACCAATCACTGCGTTTCGAACCCTTCTCTTTCCTAATGCGAAGATTTGTTTGAGTTCGAAGGGTTGTGAAAAATGTTCGCGGGCTCACTTTTTTCTGCCTTCTGGGAATTGGAGTTCGCTGGCTCACGTTGGTTGAGGTTTGTTCGCAGGCTCACATTGGTTTTTTTTTCTGGGAATTGGAGTTCGCAGGCTCACGTTGAGCGGGATTTGTTCGCAGGCTCACATTGGTTTTTTTTTCTGGGAATTGGAGTTCGCTGGCTCACGTTGGTTGAGGTTTGTTCGCGGGCTCACGTTGGTTTCCCTTAAGGGAATTTGGAGTTCGCAGGCTCACGTTGGTTGGGGTTTGTTCGCGGGCTCACTTTTGGAATTGTTGACTGAGCATTGTCGGAGGCATTGATTTCTTATGAAGTGGGAATCTTTTTTATCTTTATCTCAAAATAAAATTCATGTCGACGAAAACGAATCGAAAAACTTCTTTAGGTCTCGCATTTTTACCCATTTTGTTTCTGGTTGCCTTGTTGGGCATCAACATTGCTGTGTTTGATGGTGGTGCTTCAGACGGGCCGAATCAATTAGCCTTGTTGTTTGGAGCGGCCTTGGCAATCTTGTTAGGCTTTCGCGTGGGGTTCAAATGGAAGCGTCTGCAAAAAGGAATGGTGCGAAGTATTCGGTCGGCTCTTCCTGCGGTACTCATTTTGTTGATGATCGGCGCCTTAACGGGGACATGGGTGTTATCCGGTGTTGTACCGACAATGATTTATTACGGTTTACAAATATTAAATCCTACGATTTTCCTTTTTGCCGCTTGCTTGGTTAGCGCGATTGTTTCGGTAGCGACAGGAAGCAGTTGGAGTACCGTGGCAACGGTGGGTGTGGCACTTTTGGCGATTGGACAAGTATTGGGTTTGAGCAACGGTATGATTGCTGGAGCGATTATTTCTGGGGCGTATTTTGGCGATAAAATGTCACCACTTTCGGATACCACCAATCTGGCGCCAGCGATGGCGGGAACGGATTTGTTTACCCACATTCGTTATATGGCTTATACGACGTTTCCTACAATGACTTTAACCTTGATTATCTTTTTGCTGTTGGGATTGAACTCAACGGCTGTGGAAGACAATTCTTCCATTGATTTGATGTTGGCCACCTTGGATGCCAAATTCTTTATTCACCCGGTTTTGTTTTTGGTGCCTGCTGGGGTTGTTTTCTTGATTGTAAAGAAAGTCGATGCGTTGCCCGCTTTGTTTATCGGAACGGTTTTGGGCGGAATTTTTGCGATTATTTTCCAACCTTCGATTATCAAAGAGGTTTCCCAGATTACGGACGATTATGCAAAAGCTTCCTACATGGCTTTATTTCAAAGTATGTCTTCTTCTGTAAGCATTCAAACACCGATGAAAAACGTAACAGAATTGCTGGGAACATCGGGCATGTTCGGCATGATGAATACCATTTGGTTGATCATGTGTGCCATGTGTTTTGGTGGGGTGATGGAAACGACTGGTTTCTTGAATAAAATCACCGCCGCGGTTGTAAAACGAGCAAAATCAACGGGTTCTTTGATTGCTTCTACAGCAGCCACTTGTTTGTTCTTCAATGCCACGGCTTCCGATCAATATTTGGCGATTGTAGTTCCGGGTAAAATGTTTGCCGAAACCTACAAAGAACGTGGCTTGGCACCCGAAAATTTGAGTCGAACCTTGGAGGATTCGGGAACGGTCACCTCCGTTTTAATCCCGTGGAATACCTGCGGCGCAGCACAATCAACAGTATTAGGTGTTGCTACTGGCGAATATTGGATGTATTGTTTTTTCAATTGGTTGAGTCCGTTGGTAACGGTTTTGTTTGGGTATTTGAATATTCGGATTAAAAGAATTGGCCAAGCTAAGTAGATTTTAGGACGATTGGACTTTAGGACGATGGGATTTTAAGATGGTAGGACTGCTTTGAGCTTTCCGTCAAGCGCCTATAGCAATCCATTCTGAATGAAAAAACCTAAAAAAATGAACAAAGTATATCCATTATTTCTCGCGAAAAATCGCTAAATTTGCGCTCTATTAAAAGCGAATACACATGTTTGAAAATCTTACGGATAAGTTTGAAAAAGCGTTCAAAGTACTAAAAGGACACGGACAAATTTCTGAAATAAATGTTGCCGAAACCTTGAAAGAGGTACGAAGAGCACTTTTGGATGCCGATGTTAACTTTAAAACAGCGAAGGAGTTTACAACCACCGTTAAGGAAAAAGCACTCGGACGTGACGTTTTGAAAACGGTTTCCCCTGGTCAGTTGATGACGAAAATCTGCCACGAAGAGTTGGTGGAATTGATGGGTGGAAATGAAGTGGAAATCAATATCAAAGGCGCACCAGCGATTATCTTGATGTCTGGTTTGCAAGGTTCTGGGAAAACAACTTTCTCTGGAAAATTGGCCAATTACCTAAAAAATAAAAAAGGAAAAAATCCTTTGTTGGTTGCATGTGACGTCTACCGTCCAGCAGCGATTGATCAATTGCATGTATTGGGTGAGCAATTGGGCATCGAAGTGTATTCCAACAAAGAAGAAAAAAATCCAGTAGCCATTGCTTTGGCAGCGGTACAACATGCGAAATCCAAAGGTTTCAATGTGGTAATTGTGGATACAGCCGGTCGTTTGGCGGTGGATGAAGTGATGATGGATGAAATTGCAGCCGTAAAAGCAGCGATTCAGCCAACGGAAACTTTGTTTGTTGTGGATTCCATGACGGGACAAGATGCAGTCAACACAGCGAAAACCTTCAACGAGAAAATTAATTTTGACGGCGTTGTCTTAACGAAATTAGACGGTGATACCCGCGGTGGAGCGGCGCTTTCCATCAAAGCGGTGGTCAACAAACCCATCAAATTTGTCGGTACAGGTGAGAAAATGGATGCCTTGGATGTATTCTATCCTTCTCGTATGGCGGATCGAATTTTGGGTATGGGGGATGTTGTCTCTTTGGTGGAACGAGCACAAGAGCAGTTCGACGAAGTGGAAGCCCGCAAATTGCAAAAGAAAATTCAAAAAGATACGTTCGATTTCAATGACTTTTTATCCCAAATTCAGCAAGTGAAGAAAATGGGGAACATGAAAGACTTGATGGGCATGATTCCAGGTGTTGGAAAAGCCATGAAAGATGTTGAAATCGAAGATGATGCTTTTAAACACGTTGAAGCGATCATCCACTCGATGACACCAGCGGAACGTTTACACCCGCATATCATTAACGGAAATCGAAAAAATCGTCTGGCCAAAGGTAGTGGCACGAACATTCAAGAGGTCAACAAATTGATGAAACAGTTTGAAGACACAAAGAAAATGATGAAGATGATGAGCAACCCCAAAAACATGATGGGGATGATGAAGAAGATGAAGGGAATGGGCGGAATGCCAGGAATGTAGTTTGGACCGCTTCGCTGATGGAGCATGGATCATTCGCAGGCTCATTGCTGGACCGCTTCGCTGATGGAACAAGGGATGTTCGCAGGCTCACATTTGAAGTTCGCAAGCTCACATTTGAAAGTTCGCGGGCTCATATTTTTTATTCGCGGGCTCACTTTGTTTTGCCACAGATTTCATGGATTTCATGGATTTTAAGATGTTAGGACAGTAGATTTAGTCTTTTGTCTAAAGTCTTCTGTCTAGTATCTTTTGGCTGCAATAAAAAGTCACTCATTATGATGCGGCGGTAAAACGGGATCCAATTTGGTTACTCGGTCGTATAGAATGACGCTGCCGGTAACGCCTACATTCATGCTACTATTCCCTTTCAAACGAATCACAAAATGGCACTTGTCTAAAATGTGTTGGGGTAATCCGTTGTTTTCTGAACCTAATAGGTAAATGGCTCTTTTGGGGTGTTCGAAATCGGCTAGTTCGATGGCATCCTCGGTGATTTCCACGCCAATCAAACGACAATCGTAGGGAATGTTGTTCAGCAAATCGTCAAAACGGTCGTAATGAAACAAGGGGATTCTCGACCAGGTGCGCGTTACATCGGAGGATTGCTTTTTGTAGCGCTTCTCTACCGTGAAGATGTAAGCCGCGCCCAAAACATACGCCGACCGCCAGAGGGTTCCGATGTTGTGTTCTGTTTTTCCTTGGTAAACACCAATTGCGCTGTATCCTTGCGGGTCGGAGGTTTTCATTGTTTGTGACTTTGGGTGCGAAAGTAAGGATTTTTTTGGACTGAGGATTTTAGGATTTAGGATGGGGAGTTTTTTTGTTCGCGGCGCTCACTTTTTGCCACGAATGCATGACCGCGGAGCAGCAACGAAGTTAATTTTCACGAAGGGGGTTTTTGTTCGCGGGCTCACTTTTTGCCACGAATGCACGACCGCGGAGCAGCAACGAAGTTAATTTTCACGAAGGGGTTTTTTG
>JBAYVD010000007.1:0-153202 GCA_041674745.1 Crocinitomicaceae bacterium | reverse complement strand
TTATGCGCTTATGAAATACTTTGTTTACATACTGTTCTCAGCGTCAACCAATAAACACTATATCGGTCAAACCAACAACTTGAAAAATAGACTCCAACGACACAATTCAGGCACAGAAAAGTATACTAAAACCGGAACTCTACCGAATTTTCAGTAAAAAATGAAGAACGGAAATTATTAGGTTCAAAAGGAAATAATATTATTTTTAAGAAACTAAAAATAGATTTCAAATGTGGAAAACAGTTATCCTACTTATCATATCCCTTTTGGTTATTCCGATAGTAGCCTACCAATATGATACCGCTCCCAACGGAGAGCAATGGTTCCTATTATGGGAAACCACCAAATTGTACTTAGTACTCGCTAGTTTATGCTTCTTTGTTAGCACGATAACAAAAAATTACAGTCAGGTAGATAAACTATGGAGCATTGCGCCTGTTATTTATGCATGGCAAATTGCTAGTTTGACCAACTGGAATGAACGAATGATTCTAATTGCTTCCGTAATAACTTTATGGGGAATTCGACTAACCTTCAACTTTGCCCGCCGCGGTGGATATTCCTTAAAATTTTGGGAGGGAGAAGAAGATTATCGCTGGGCAGTTTTACGAGCAAAACCAGAATTTCAAGCACCCTGGAAATGGTTCTTATTCAACCTGTTTTTTATTTCCTTTTATCAAATGGGTTTGGTTTTAGCCATTGTTTTCCCCATGATTAAAGCTGGGACGGAAAGCCCTATTACAACAGTCGAATACATTTTAGCAATTGTCGTTCTTTTCTGGATCGCTATTGAGTTCATTGCTGATCAACAACAATATAATTTCCAACAAGAAAAATATCGTAGAAAAAATGCTCATGAAGCTTTGGGTGATTTTGGACATGGATTTACACGCTCCGGATTATGGGCGTTTTCGCGTCATCCTAATTATGCTGCTGAACAGCTAATTTGGGTGACAATCTATTTATTCTCAGTCGTTGCAACTAGCTCGATTATAAATTGGTCTATTCCAGGCGCTATATTGCTTTTACTCCTTTTTTACGGAAGTTCCGATTTTAGCGAGGGAATTTCCGTTTCAAAATACCCAGAATACAAAGATTATCAGGAAAAAGTAAAACGATTCATTCCTTGGATTTATTAGGAGAATCAATAAAGCCCTTTTGAAAAATTGACAAAAAAAAAAGCTAGCAATTTGATGCTAGCTTTTAAAATACATTTTTAGAATCGCTTTATTTTATCGCGCATACTGTTGCTGCAGTTGTAGGTGTAGCACCTGCAGAAGCATATTGTGATGGCGTACTAATCGTTCCTGTTCCACTTGCACATTTGGACGCTGCTGCATCTTTTTTGTCTTTGATCGTTGTGGACACTGTGGATTTAGTGGTTGAAGCGGATTGAATTTGAATCCCTCCAAATACAAATGCGGGTTGTGTAACTGTTGTTGTGCATTCGCACGTGTAATCTTTTTTGCATGAGGTCATTGCAAGCAATGCGAATGTTCCAATTAACAATGTTTTTTTCATAATAAAGAAGTTATTAAAGTTGAGGCAAACATACAAATTAGTTTGAAATTAAAGAACGCGGCGGAAAAAATAAAATCTTCTGACTTTAACTTATAAAAACACTTTCGATACCCCCCCCTTATTGCGCTCTTCAGAAAACAATTGTGTACCTTTGCCATCTCAAAATCACGTTATGACAAAACAATTGGAATTAAGAAGCAATGGTGTATGTGAACTGTGCGCTGCTCAAGAAGAATTGAAATCTTTCACCGTATCGCCAAAATCAGGTGATAACAGCAACGACTGTATCGCTATCTGCGCCACTTGTAACGACCAACTTACAGGAAAAGAAGATGTCGTTACTAACCACTGGCGATGCTTAAACGACAGTATGTGGAGTGAAGTTGAGGCTGTCAAAGTAGTCGCTTACCGAATGCTAACCCAATTAAAAACGGAAGGATGGCCAAACGATTTACTTGAAATGATGTATTTGGACGAAGACACTTTGGAATGGGCAAAAACAGGTATGGTGGATCCAGAAGCAAAAAAACACATGGATTCCAATGGTGTAGAATTGTTGGCCGGAGATTCCATAGTTCTTATTAAAGATTTAAAGGTAAAAGGTGGCGGTTTCACGGCGAAACGTGGCACAGCCGTTCGAAATATAAGATTGGTTCACGACAATCCTGAGCAAATTGAAGGAAAAGTAGAGGGCCAAACCATCGTAATTCTGACGGAGTACGTGAAAAAATAAAAAAAATTAAAACATTGAATATTATGAAGTTGCACTGAAAAGTGTAACTTTTTTTTTGCTACAAACGTAATAATCCTTAATTCATTCGTAGCGTGATGGATTCGTTCTAAATTCCTGGTACTTATGGCATACTTGCAACAAAATCCTCTAAGTTTCGAAGCTAAAGATACATCCTCAAAAATCTCACCGCGGCAAATTGAAATTATCGTTTCAGCAGGCAAGCTACTTACGAAAAATGGTTCAAGTGGGTTAACAATAAAAAATTTGGCAAAAGCCATGAACTTTTCAGAAGCTGCCTTGTATCGTCATTTTATAAGTAAAGAAGAGATTATTGTTTCGTGTCTTGATTATTTAACCTGCGAATTAGACAATCATTTTAGTCAATTGGATAAAATTTTACCTGCATCCGATCGTTTTACAAATTATTTCAATTGCCTGTTAAGTTATTTCCACCAAAATCCTCATCTTTTGACAGTTGGATTTAGCGATGGATTATTTGAGTTAACGGAGCCGATTAATGAAGCCAGTGCGAATTTCAACAGTATGCTTCAAAAACATTTAATTCCAATTATTATGGATGGAAAATTGGACAGCACATTCCCAATGGAAGTACACTCTGAAAAAATAGTTCACATCGTTATTGCTACGATTCGTCTTCATTTATCGAAATGGAGAATTTCCAATTTCTCCTCAGATGTGCAGCGAAGTGGAATCGACTTAGCGCAGACATTATTGGCGCTCTTTGGCAAATAGAACCCAAAAAATTACCTAATTCAAATGCGAGTCAACCACTCGCATTTTTTTTGACTTGACTTTCATTTTGTTAAAATAATACAATTACTATCTTTATTGATAGTATTACTATTATATTTGCAATAAATACTTAAGCAAATCAATATGTTTACTCCTATTTCGATCATCGTTCCAGAAATAACCTATCTTAAAAATCCTGATTCCAGTGATTTAGGAAAAAAAATAATTTCTGGTGCGATTGAACTTATTGATCAATTAGGCTTCGAAGTTTTTACGTTTAAAAAACTAGGGATACAAATTGGTTCGACTGAGGCATCTATTTACCGTTATTTTGAAAGTAAACATCAAATTCTTGTCTATCTAACTTCGTGGTATTGGTCGTGGGTCGATTACAATCTTATTTTGCAAACCATCAACATTCCATCCCCAACCAACCGACTCATAAACGCATTAAAAGTTGTGACTAAAAAGGTAGAATATGATTCCACTTTCTCTTATGTGGACGAAATCAAATTACACAGTATAGTGAGCGTTGAATCTTCCAAAATCTACATGAACAAACATGTTGACCAAGACAATTCCATCGGTTATTTTATACCTTATAAAAATGTAGTTCAACGCGTTAGTCAAATAATCTTGGAAATAAACCCAGCGTACAACTATCCTCATATGTTGATTTCAACCACTATTGAAGGCGCACATTTACAGCGTTTTTTCGCCGAACACTTACCCCGACTAACAGATGTAATTCCTGGTGAAGACTCGGTAACTGAATTTTATACCAACATGGTTTTCAAAGCAATTGAGGAGAAATAAAATGGAAAATGCATTAAAATTGAGCCCTGTTCAGCGGTTTTGGAAACTATTAAAACCTGATCAAAAAGAAATCCGAAATGTTTACGCCTATGCATTTTTCAATGGATTGGTGAACCTATCCTTGCCCATTGGCATTCAATCCATCATCAATTTAATTCAAGGAGGACAAATTAGTACTTCCTGGATTGTGCTGGTGATATTTGTCATTGCTGGTATTATTATCTCCGGAATATTGCAAGTGAATCAGTTGAAGATTACGGAAAATCTCCAACAAAAAATATTTGTTCGTGCTGCTTTTGAATTTGCTTATCGTCTTCCCAAAATCAAATTGGAATCACTCTACAAGCATTATGCACCGGAATTGATGAACCGATTTTTTGACGTAATGACAGTTCAAAAAGGACTATCAAAAATCCTGATTGACTTTTCTACTGCCGGAATTCAAGTTGTGTTTGGTTTGCTTTTATTATCGCTTTACCATCCTTTTTTCATTGCTTTTAGCCTTATACTCGTTGTATTGATTTACGTTATTTTCCGTACAACAGGAAAAATAGGATTGGAAACCAGTTTAAAAGAATCAAAATACAAATACAATGTAGCGCATTGGTTGCAAGAAATTGCGCGAGCCAACGTGTCATTCAAACTCGCTGGACACACCGATCTCACCTTGGACAAAACAGAGAAAGAAGCCAGAAACTATATTGAAGCTAGAGAAAGTCATTTTAAGATCTTGATAAAACAATATTACTTAATGATCGGTTTCAAAGTTTTGGTTGCAGCTGGGCTTTTGGTCATAGGTGGTATTTTGGTTATTGAGCAACAGATGAACATCGGGCAATTTGTAGCAGCGGAAATCATTATACTTTTAGTGCTCAATTCAGTTGAAAAACTAATTGTCAGTTTGGAAGTACTATACGATGTGCTTACTTCCTTGGAAAAAATTGGTCAAGTAACTGATTTGGAATTGGACCCTGTTGGTGGTATTGAAATACAAAACGATATTCAAAAAGGTTTGAAAATTGAACTCGGTAAAGTGAATTTCCATTACCCAAATCAATCCAATGAAATATTGAAAAACTTCAATTTGACGATTGATTCTGGCGAACGAATTGTGGTTGCAGGAGAAAATGAATCTGGAAAATCTACTCTCTTGTACATCATTGCAGGTATCTATCAATTGAAATCTGGATATATCGGCTACAATGATTTTCCCAAAGGAAATTTAAACCCCGTTTCACTAAGAAGCATCATTGGTGAGTGTATTTCGGATGATGTTTTATTTCAAGGAACCTTGCTTGAAAACTTGACAATGGGCCGACCCAAAGCCACCTTCGAAAACGTAAAATGGGCCGTTGAAAACTTAGGATTAACGAAAGTAATCAAAGAATTATCAAAAGGATATGAAACAATCATTACGCCTCAAGGAAATCAATTCTCAAAAAGTGTTGTCAACAAAATACTCATCGCCAGAAGTATTGTTGATCAACCTAAACTTCTCATCATGAGAGATGTTTTCAATTTGTTCTCTGAAAAAGAAAAACAAAAAATCATTCATTTCTTGGCCGACCGATCGCATAGCTGGACACTTGTAATTAGTTCCAAAGACAAAGTTATCGCCCAACAAATGGATCGAGTTATCCTTTTAAAGGACGGTGCCATCGACCAAATGGGAAACTACAATGAAATGAGTTCCTTTTTAAATTAATTTTCAGCAAACCATTCTCATGCTAAATATTTCCAATAATAGTATCTCGAAACACGTTAATACCTCCAAATACAACACTTTTACAAGAGTAGAAGGAAAGGTTACTGGCAAAGTACCACTTCGTTTGATTGGTGGCACATTTGTGATCATTTTTATCGTTTTATTGATGCCATGGACTCAAAACATTCGAAGTTTGGGAAAGGTATCCACCTTAAATTTGGACCAAAGACCACAAACGATTAACTCCATCATTGCAGGAAGAATTGAAAGATGGTATGTGAAAGAAGGCGATTTTGTCGAAAAAGGAGACACCATACTCTATTTATCTGAAATTAAAGATGATTATTTTGATCCTCAACTTTTGGAAAGAACCAATGATCAGAGGTTATTGAAAGAACAAACGGCTGATTCGTATTCCAACAAAGTACAAGCACTTGACAATCAAATTGACGCTCTAGGCGAACAAAAGAATTTGAAATTGCAACAAGCCTCGCTAAAATTTAAACAAGCCACATTAAAATCAGAAATTGATAGCAATGCGTATTTGGCGGCTCAAGCTAATTACAAAATTGCGCTAGAACAATACAAAAGAATGAAAGAGTTGTACGATCAAGGACTAAAATCATTGACAGATCTTGAAACGCGTGATTTAAAAAAGCAACAAACCAAAGCCTATGAAGTGGAAGCTTTAAACAAATGGTTGGGCAGTAAAAACGATATGATTAGCACAAAAGTGGAATATTCATCCGTAATTATGGAGTACCAAAATAGTTTGGCAAAAACAAATTCTGAAAAATCTAGTGCTTTGTCCGACAAATTTGACGCGGAAGCAACTGTTTCCAAATTGAAAAATCAATATGCCAACTATAAATTTCGCAAGGGCTATTATTACATCACCGCTCCACAAGACGGGTACGTCACGAAGTCCATTCAAGCCGGAATTGGTGAAATTATAAAAGAAGGTGAACAGCTTATTAGCTTGATGCCTGCGACGTATAATTTAATTATTGAAATGTACGTCGACCCTATTGATTTGCCATTGGTCCACATTGGAAATCAAGTAAATATTCAATTCGACGGTTGGCCCGCGATTGTGTTTTCTGGCTGGCCAAATGCCAGTTATGGCACGTTCAAGGGTAAGGTCTACGCGATTGATAATTTCTTAGGTGAAAACGGGAAATTTCGGGTTCTTGTTCGTCCGGACAAATCATCACCTGCCTGGCCAAAAGCCTTAAGAGTGGGTGGCGGAACAAACGGAATGATGTTGCTGAAAGATGTGTCCATTTGGTATGAATTATGGCGAAACATCAACGGATTCCCACCAGAATACTATTTACCTCAAAATAAAACAGTCGACAAAAATGAAGCAAAATAAAACATTCTTTTCGATGAAAACCTGGTGTTTATTTACCTTTTTGATGCTTGGGACGAATGGAAACTGGGCTCAAACCAGTCCAATATTAACGTACGAAGATTTTCTAAATCAAGTAAGAAATTATCATCCGTTAGCACGACAAGCAAAACTTCAAACGGAAAAAGGTGCTGCCTATGTGTTAAAACAAAAAGGTGCTTTCGACCCGAATATCAGTGGAAACATCGATCAAAAGTACTTCAACGATAGTAAATACTATAGTTTACTTAATGGTGCCTTGAAAATCCCCACATGGCTCGGTATTTCAGTAGAAAGTGGCTATGACCAAAACAATGGATACCGTCTCAATCCACAAAATTATACGCCCGATGCTGGACTTTGGTATGCTGGAATAACCGTTCCATTAGGTAAAGGACTTTTTATGGATCAGCGAAGAGCGGATTTAAAACAGGCAAAAATTTACCAAAAAAGTTCGCTTGCCGACCAGCGACAAATGGTAAATGAATTATTGTTTGAAGCGGCGGTAGGTTACCTTGATTGGTTCAAGTCGTATTATAAAATGAAAATTTATGAAGAAATGCATCTGACGGCACAAAATCGATTCGAAGCCATCAAGCAAAGCGTAAAATACGGTGATCGAGCCATGATTGATACCTTGGAAGCATCAATTCAAGTTCAAAATCGCTATTTCTCTTACCAACAAGCTAAATTAGAGAACTGGAATGACCGAGAATTAATCGCTGTATTTCTCTGGAATGAAAATTTCATACCGCTTGAATTGGATGAAAACACCTTGCCTTTCAGCAGAACTGAGTTAACCACAACTCCCTTTGATTTGTCTTACCAATCACTGAAAGATTCTATTCTTCAACTGCATCCAACGATTTTAAACGCGCGATACAAAATTGATTATTTGAAAGTTTCCAATCGTCTACGAAAGGAAAATTTGAAGCCAAAATTGGATTTAAAGTACAATGCCCTTAGCGAACCAATCGGCGGTGATATCCTTTCGAACTATTCCATCAACAATTACAAATGGGGAGCGCAATTGAGTATGCCGCTTTTTCTTCGAAAAGAAAGAGGAGAATTGAAATTGTCTGAGCTAGAAATTCAAGAACAAGAGTACAATCTGTCCAATAAAATGCAACTGATTGAATACAAAATAAATGTTGCGCAAAACAAATGGTCGACCACGCATGAACAAACGATTTTGTATACCCAAACGGTGGAAGATTACAAAACGCTTGTTCAAAGTGAACAGCAATTGCTATTCAACGGTGAAAGCTCTTTGTTTTTGATTAACAGTCGAGAAATGTCCTACATCGAGGCTCAACTAAAACTTTTGGAAACACAAACGGAAAATTACAAATCCAGAATCTACTTCCAATATGCTTTAGGAAACTTGAATTAATTTTACCAAAAACCTAGGGTTCTCAATACATTAAAAGTCAAAGTTTTTCGTTCCGCCATGAATACACCTTGATCGTAATCCGTAATTGGACGAATCAAGGTAGCAAAGTAAATTCTGTTTTTCGGTTTTTGAATGTACCCTACATACCATCCCAAGTCTTTTCCTTCACTCGTACCCATACCTGTTTTTGCATAAAGGATACCATATTGCGTAGTGTCCACCGCCATGATATTTTTCAAGCTATTCAAGGTTCCTTCTTTCAATGGAAATTGTTTTGTAAACAATCTTCTCATAAAATCAACTTGTTCCAAAGGAGAAATAGCGGATTCACCTTCCAACCAAAAATTATCCAACGTTGATTTATCAAAAGTCATTCCTGGGTATTTCATACTATCCAATAAGGTGCGCATTTGATCTACTCCAACCTTATACGCTAACTCTTGATAACAAGGCACACACGATGTTTGAAAAGCCTCGCGAAAGCTCAAGTCTTTCTGCCATGCTTCCAATCTTCTTTTACTTCCGTCGTATTTAAAAATTGAACTTTCGTTGTAAAGACCAGACTCCAATCCGATGATGGTATTCGGGATTTTAAAAGTGGATGCAGGACTAAATTTAGCTTTCGCTATGCCAAAATCACTACTTGTATATTGGTTACTATGCTCATCGTAAATCAAAATCTGACCGTACAAATTTTGGCCTTCGAACAAATCTTTCAAATCAATACTTTGAAATTTTACTGGCTCATCCTTGCGCGTATACGTGTTCGGGATTTTTTTAGATAAAAAACAGGAGCTCAAAGAAGCTAAAAGCAAAAGTGAATATATGAATCGCATAGTTTAATTGTTTTGCTGGTAAATATAATTATTTTGAACCAAAACGGAGGTTAGTTGTACAAGAAGAAAAACAAGATCATGAAAAAATTCTTTTTTACCTTCATTTTGCTGGGAATTGGACTTACCAGTGACTATGCTCAGAACAATCCCAATCTTTTGTTGCCGATAAATGAACGAAAAATTCAAATGGCAATATTATTTGACGCTTCTGGTAGTATGGATGGACTTCTCTCGCAAGCAAAAGCTCGAATTTGGAGTATTGTCAACGATTTGACTGCCATGCGATCAAACGGCGCAGCACCTATGGTGGAAATTGCTTTGTATTCCTATGGCAATGATAGTCATTCGAGTGCCAATAATTTTATCCAACAATTGGTTCCCTTGACGACTGATTTGGATTTGATTTCTCAAAAACTCTTCGGAATCACGACGAACGGCGGTTCTGAATATTGTGGTGCCGTGATCAACAACGCTTTAGGTGAATTAAAATGGTCCAACGATGGCATGGACCTAAAAATGATTTACATTGCTGGCAACGAGCCTTTCAACCAAGGTTCAGTCGATTATCGGAAAATTTGTCCGCAAGCTTTGGAACGTCAAATTTACGTAAACACCATCCATTGTGGTGATTACCAAACTGGCATTCGCGATTTGTGGCAGGATGGTGCAAAACTGGGCGGTGGTGATTATTTCCACATTGACGCGGATAAAAGCATACAAACCATCGCAACGCCATTTGATGAGCCGATTAACGCTTACAATGATTCCTTGAACAAAACCTATTTCGGATATGGAATACAAGGTCAAGTAAGAAAAGAAATGCAAGCGACACAAGACCAAAATGCTCAAAGTCTTTCCGTTAGCAACAAAGCTGAACGTAGTATCGCAAAATCCAAAGCCAATTATGAAAACTCCTCTTGGGATTTAATTGATGCCAACACGCAAGGAAAAAAGGACGTCACAAAAATGAAAGACGATGAATTACCGGAAGAATTTAAAGGATTAAAACCCGAGGAGAAAAAAGCCCTCTTGGATAAAAAAACGGAAGAACGAAAAATGTTGCAGAAAAAAGTGGCGGATTTGGCGATTGAACGCGATAAATTTATTCAAACCGAAAAAGCCAAATTAGGTGACAAAGCTGGAGACGATTTTGGAACTTCGGTTTCCAAAAGCATCGAGAAGAAAGCAGAAAAAATTGGATTTAATAAAGAAGGGAACTAATTTTAGTGAATGGAAAAAGAACCCATTCGAATCAAAAGCCTCGTGCAGCACAAAAAAGATTTGAATTTACACTACGTTTTGTTGACTTTGGAAACAATGGCTGCTTTAACCTGTGAATTCAAACGTGGCAAATACAATCAACGTGTTTGGGTCGAAGTGAACCAAAAAGTAAAATGGCAAGGCGGTATCGTGGCCCTCGGCGATGGAGAAGGATACATTACACTTTCTGCCGCCAGAATGAAAACATTGGACGTCCATTTCGGAGAAGAAGTGGACGTTTCCCTTTTGCCTGATGATACGGAATATGGCATGGAAATGGCAGTCGAATTCAAGGCCGTTTTGGACAATGATTCAGAGGCGTTTGAACGATTTTTAAAATTAAAAAAAGGCATGCAGCGTTATCTGTTGTATTATACCATACAGGTAAAATCTTCTGAAAAAAGATTGGAGCGAGCCTTGTTGATGTTGAATAATCTCAAAAAAATACCCGAAGGAAAAGAAGATTTCCGCACAATTCTGGGCAAAGACTAAGCAAATCTTTGCAATTCACTATCTTTGCAGAAATGTTTTTCTTATGCAAGTTTATCTCGATAACGCCGCCACCACACCAGTAGCCCCTGAAGTAATTGAAGCCATGATTCCAATCTTGAAGGATGGCTTTGGAAATCCTTCTTCTTCCCACTTCTATGGTCGTCAGGTGAAAGCACATTTAGAAACATCGAGAAGAAACATTGCCAAACATCTCAATTGTCAGCCGAGCGAGATCATTTTCACGTCAGGCGGAACGGAAGCGGACAACATGGCCATTATGGAATCCATTGACTCACTGGGCGTAACAAGAATTATTACTTCTAAAATTGAGCACCATGCTGTTGGGCATACTGCTATGGCGGCAAACAAATCCAAAGGTGTTGAGGTCGTTTTTGTGGAGATCGACAACAAAGGAAATGTTGATTTGAACGATTTGAAACGTATATTATCGGACCAAAAACCAACGTTGGTTTCTCTGATGCATGCCAACAATGAAATTGCAACTTTACTGCCCATTCAAGAAGTTTCTCGAATTTGCAGAGAGTTTGGTGCTTATTTTCATTCCGACACTGTTCAAACCATGGCGCACTACCCTTTTGACCTCAAATCGTTGGACATTGATTTCATTACGTGCGCTGCACATAAATTTCACGGTCCCAAAGGAGTTGGCTTTTTGTACATCAATAAAAATGTAAAAATTCATTCCATCATTCATGGTGGCGCACAAGAACGCGGATTGCGCGGTGGGACTGAGAATACGAGTGGAATTGTAGGTTTGTCAAAGGCCATGGATTTGGCTTACGAAGATGTTGCCGGACACCAAAATCACGTGCAACAACTAAAAACCTATATGATTGATACTTTGCGTAAAGCCATTCCAGAAGTAGAATTTCATGGTGAAATTGATCCGCAAAAAAGTTTGTACACCGTTTTGAATGTATGCTTACCCAAAACAGAAAAATCAGGGTTGTTACTTTTCACACTTGATCTAAAAGGAATTGCCTGCAGTGGTGGAAGCGCTTGTTCTTCAGGTGCTGTAACAGGCTCACACGTATTACAGGGAATTCAAGCCTCTTCAGACAAACCCAATGCACGTTTTTCCTTCTCACGATATACCACAAAGGAAGAAATTGATTTTGCGGTGAATACATTAAAAAAAATATACGAAGTAGCCTTGGTTTAATTTCTAGAAAAATCTTTTTTAATAAAAATCGGGATGATCAATTTCATCCCGATTTTTTGTTTTTTATTTCATTTTAGAAATGAATGCGCAAAGCAAACGAAACATTTCGACCTGGAGCTACTAAACCAGAACTATAGGGTCTGTAACGTTGGTCTGAAATATTTTCAATACCAACATTCACAGAGAAATTCTGATTTACCTCATACATGGCTTTAAAATTGACAGTGTACCAAGAAGGTGAATACGTTTCTCCGTTTGCATCCAAAGCATAAATGGCTGGTTTCTGTTGTTCTTCAGGATTCAATTGATCATGTGATACTTCCGCAGCATAGGTCGCATAAGCTTGAAGCTTTAGCTTCTTAACTTGCAATGTCAAACGAGTAACACCAAATGCTGGTGAAGCGTGTCTCGACGGACTTACCAAACCATTGTCCATCTCCTCTACTCCTTTTTGAAAATTGTATCGAGTAGACAAACTAAATTCCTTCGTGACTTTAATTTCAACTCCAACATTTCCTCCATAAACATTGCCAAAAGCCGCATTTTGAATGGCGTATACTTTGCTTATTTGTCCGTCGTAAAGAACACTGTCACTTCCATTCACTTGAAATGCACGTCTCACCATTGCATTTTCCAATTGGGTATAGAAACCAGTCAAATCTATTTTCAACCAATTACCAAAAACTTTGGCAATATTCACCTCGCCCGTATAAGCATATTCTGCCTTTAGATCTTTGTTTGGAACAACGATTTCTTGACTGTTAATGTCAAATAGTTTTCCAATGTCATCGACATTTGGCGCTCTAAATCCAGTAGAAGCATTCATTGAAATTCTCCATGTTTTAGTTGGAGTATAAACAAACCCTGCAGAACCAGTAACAGCTTGGTTATTGATGGATGCAGTTGTAAAATCATATGGATAAAACGCTAAATTTCTAGAAAAATCTGAATGGACTCCATATTGTCCATAACGAGCTCCAGCTTGAACCATAATTTTCTCATTCATGTGCCATTGATAGTTCAAAAAAGCAGCATAGGAATTCCAGTCTGACTGAGGGTAGCGATCGGCAACGGCAATATCTTTACCTGTAAGAATATGATACGCACTTGCTTTCGAAATTACTTGGTTTAAAACGCCTTCAATACCATAGAAAATTTTGCTTCGCCCAAATTCCTTTTCAAAATCAACATTGAAAGAATAAGCATTCACATTTTCTTTTTGGGTTCGCAACCTGAATCGATTTCCGCCACTAAAATTGCGATCTATTCGACTTTCTTCAAACATTTGTTGGGCAATTCGAACACTCAAATAATCGTAAATCTTGTTATTTCCTCTATGATTGAATGTCAATTGATTCATCATCCATTTTTGTGGGCCGTAGTTCCAAACAGCAGAGCGGGGAACCCCAGCATCGGTAACCTCAATCAATCTGTCGTATCTAGAATAACTGGATGTTTCTGAATAATGAAAAGCATATTCAAGGTTCATGTTTTTGTTTGGCGAAAACAAAATCTTTTCCATTACATTAACCTGCGAATATCCAGTTGGTTTCTGTACCAAAGGATTCTCATTCTCAACCACAATGTCCGTACTGTCAATTCGTTGAATATAAAACTTTCGTAAATATTCATCTGGTCCATTTTTTCCCATCCGCAAATCGCCATAATCTGAATGGGTCAAACTTGTCACAAATGCCCATTTTTTCCAACCTACATTTGCGTCAAAATGAAGCGTTTTTTCCTGGTTCGCAGTTGAATAACGAGACACAGCCTTTCCTGAAAGAGCGGTTTCATTCGTATTCGATAAAACTGGTCGTAATGTTTTGAAACTCATGACAGCACCAATCGCATCGCTCCCATAAACCACTGAACCTGAACCAAAAAACACTTCGGTACTTTCTATTGCCAAAGGATCCAAGGAGATTACATTTTGTATATTTCCTCCTCTAAAAATCGCGTTGTTCATGCGCACACCATCGATGGTATAAAGCAATCGATTTGTAGAAAAACCTCTTATCATTGGACTTCCTCCACCTTGTTGACTTTTCTGAATGAAAACTTCACCCGAACTTCCCAACAAATCCGCGGCTGTTTGCGGATTTTGAAAAGCGACTTCCTTCGAAGAAATAACGGTAATTTTGTTCGGAATATCCTTTGTAGATTGATCCCAACGGGTTGCTGATACGACCATAGTTTCAATCTCAAGTACCGACGATTCCATTTCAACAACAAAATTATTCTGAACTATTTCGTTGTAGCTTGTCATAACAGAACGATAGCCATACGCTCGAATTTCAATCCGATCTCGACCTACCATTTGCTCAATGTCGGCTATGCCTTTTGCATTCGTTCTTGCAATTACATCAGGATTCTTTGATCCAAATGAGGCCATTTCGACTGGATTTCCAGTTTGTCTATCCAGCACAGTTACTAAACTCTTCTCCATTTTTTGCGCCCAAAATGAATTGAACGAAAAACAGAAGAGCATAAAAAATATAATCTTTTTCACTTTATTCTTTTTTAATATAATACAATACCTTTCCACTTTCCACAAAATAAATTCAAGGGAAAGTAAAAGTTGATTTGAAGACAAACAGTATTTGTCTTTCTAGGCTAAAAAAGAAGGTTTTTCTGGTGGAGGAGTTTGCAGTAATGTAACACCCGGTCTAATTTCGTAAAGTGAATGGAAACAACTTTTTGTTAAAATAGAAAAATCTTTGCTCCATTCAATTTCAGGAATGCATGGCAAAAATTGCGGCTGACTAATTACATTTTTCCAGTTGGCAATGGGCAATGAATTCTCGTCACGAACGCTCCTTTGAACTTGTTGGTCCAATTGAGCAAACAATTTTGTTTCTTGCATATCGGAAACACAGGAGTAGTGTATTGCACCATTTTCAGTCGTATCAGTCGAAACAATATCGTACATGATGTTCTCATATTCAAACTCATGTGCCTCGTACCATGCTAAATTTTCAACTTGTTTCGGACTGAATAAAAAAGTCCGTAATTCACTTTCTGGGACAGTTTTTTTAATTTTCTGCTTAAAAGCTTTCTTCGCAGCATATTTCTCAATTTGAAAATAGGTGAAAAAACCTATGTAATTCCATAGCAAGCATGCAACAAATACGAAGGATACAAAAAATTTCACCCAACAAATATACTTAACTTTGCGCTAGACTATCAAATCAATGATTATAGAAAATAGACAACTCAAAGTTTCAAAAACAGCGAGAATAACCTTGCTTCAAAAGAGCGAACGGAAAAACAAAAAATTGTTGATCGCTTTGCACGGTTACGGTCAGTTGAGCACTTATTTCTCTCGTAAATTTGAAAACATTCATCCCGATTATGACGTGCTCGTTCCCGAAGCTCTGAATCGATTTTATCTAAAAGCCAGTGCAGGAAGAGTTGGTGCATCCTGGATGACAAAGGAAGAAAGAGAATACGATATCGCCGACAACTTGGATTATCTTCATCAAATCGTCCAAATTTATTCGGTGGATTATGAACACATTTCTCTTTTAGGTTTTTCGCAAGGAGGCGCCACAGCCGCGCGTTATTGTTATGCCTTCAACAATCCGTTCGAGGCGCTAATTTTGTGGGGGTCCGTATTTCCTCCGGATGTTTCTCAGGAAAAATTACCCGACTTCACGGGCGAAAAATACTTCGTACTTGGAAAAGAAGACGAATTTTTCAATGAAGAAAATCAAAAAGAAGCACTAAATTTGCAAAAGAATCTTGGGTATTTCACCATTTTATTTGACGGCAAACATGATATTGACATCCCCGTTTTAAATGAAATTCTATCCAAACTCTAAATAGCTTTGGCACAGTTTGTGCTTTAACTCTAAAAAAATTTAAAATGAAATATTTATTCTTATTAATTGCTCTTGTTAGTTTCAACTCCTTTGGACAAGATGCCAAAGCGCAAGCCATTCTAGATAAATTGTCTACGAAAATGAAAAATCAAAATTCATTTTACGTTGAATTTAGTGCAAATATCAAAAATGGTTCTTCTGGAACAAATGAATCTGAAACCGGAAAAGGTTGGGTAAAAGGCAACAAATTTTACGCTTCTTACGGTGACAACACCATCATTTCGAATGGCTCGAAAACTTGGACTGTGGTAAAAGAAGAGAAATCGGTTTATGAAACTGACGCGAGTTCGGATGACGAAGAATCCATGAACCCTAAAAAATTAATGACTATTTGGGAAACAGGATTCAAAAATCGTTACGACAAACTTGAAACGATTGGAGGAGTTGCTTGCCACGTTATTTATTTATACCCGAAAAACGCAAGTAAATCCGATTATCATACGGTAATTCTTTACATTTCAAAAGATGACAATGAATTGAAAAAAGCCATCATGAAAACCAAAGATGGTACGACAATGACCTATTCTTTAACGAAATTCCAAAGTAACCCAACAGTGGAAGATTCAAAATTTGTGTATGACGCAAAAAAATACCCTGGTTATACCTTGATTAGAGATTAAAAAATCCTTTTAAAATAGAAAAGCCGTGTTCAATTATTGAGCACGGCTTTTTATATTCTTGCGATCCTATTAATAATTCAAGAGATCATCAATTGCTTTTTTCAATTTGTTTTTTGGTAAGAAGTTATCTTCTAATTCGGAAGCAAACGGAACCGGCGTATCCAAGGATGCCAATCGTTTCACTGGCGCATCCAATGCTTCAAAACAGTTTTCGTTCAGCAAGGCAGTTAATTCTCCGCCAATTCCTCCTGTTAAACAATCTTCGTGCAAAATCAAAGCTCTACCCGTTTTTCTAACCGAGTTGAAAATAGTTTCCGTATCCAAAGGAAGCAGAGTTCTTAAATCAATGATTTCAACTGTACCTTCTGGGTATTCTTCCAACAAATCCATAGCCCAATGAACGCCAAATCCGTAGGTTATGATACTCAGTTTTTCACCGGCGGATTTTACAGATGCTTTACCAATTTCAATGGTAAAATCACCTTCGTACACCTCTTCCTTGATACTTCTGTATAGATTTTTGTGTTCAAAAAACAATACCGGATTGGGATCAGCGATAGCGGCCATCAACAAACCTTTCGCTTCAGAAGGAGAAGACGGGTAAACCACTTTTAAACCTGGCGTATGGAAAAACCAAGCTTCGTTGCTTTGTGAATGGAACGGTCCTGCAGCGGACCCCGCACCTGTAGGCATCCGAACGACTACATCTGCATTTTGTCCCCAACGCCAATGGATTTTCGCCAAATTATTGACAATCTGATTAAAGCCACACGTCACGAAATCAGCGAATTGCATTTCTACCACCGCTTTCATTCCCGCAATAGACAAGCCCAAACCAGCACCAACAATGGCGGATTCACAAATCGGCGTATTACGAACACGTTCTTTGCCAAATTCCTCAACAAATCCTTCTGTCACTTTGAAAACACCGCCATAATCCGCAACGTCTTGCCCCATGATAATCAAATCCGGATGATTTCGCATACTGGAGCGCAATCCATCTTGAATGGCATCAATAAAGCGCATTTCACTTTTTGTACCTGAACCCAATTTTTCCACATTGGCAAATGGCGCAAATAAATCTTTTATTTCATCTTCCGTATTCGCCGTTACTCTTGGCTCTGCAAAGGCAACATCCAAACCATCTTGAATTTTCGTTTTAATTTCTTCGTGAATGGAATCAATCAGTGTGTCATTCAACACTCCGATTTCCTTCAAGTATTCCGTATAATTCGTTACTGGGTCAAATTGTTCCCAGTGATCTTGCAAGCCTTCTGGGTAGTATTTTGTTCCGGAAGCTTCCTCGTGACCACGCATCCGGAAAGTCAAAAATTCCAATAAAACCGGTTTCGAATTCTCTCGAATGTCTTCCGACAAACGACGAACGGCTGTAATTACATCCAAAATATTGTTGCCATCCACTTTTTCTGCGTACATACCATAACCGATTCCTTTGTCGATAAATTGTTTGCAACGAAATTGTTCTTTGCTTGGCGTAGAAAGTCCCCATTGGTTGTTTTCAACCGCAAATATTACGGGCAAATCCCAAACAGAAGCGACATTCAGTGCTTCATGAAAGTCACCCTCTGATGCTCCACCGTCGCCAGTAAACACCATGGTAGCTTTCTTTTCTTTGCGCACTTTATACGCCAAAGCAATTCCATCTGCTATGCCCAATTGTGGACCCAAATGAGAAATCATTCCGACTATTTTGTGCTCGTTGGTTCCGAAATGGAAAGATCGATCACGACCTTTGGTGAAACCAGACATTTTCCCTTGAAACTGAGCAAACAATCTCGAAAGTGGAATATCTCTCGTAGTAAAGATTCCCAAATTACGGTGCATAGGTAAAATGTACTCTTCTTTGTCCATGGCATAAGCCGAACCAACGGAAACACCTTCTTGCCCCCAACCTGAAAACCATTTGGATATTTTCCCTTGACGGAGAAGAATCAACATTTTTTCCTCAATCATGCGAGGCAAAAGAATGTGTTTGTAGATTTCCAATAATTCTTGGTCTTCAAAACCTGTTCGATCGTATTGTATTTGTCTTTTTGAGGCTGTCTCCATGCTAATATTTTACTACAACAAAGCTACTTTATTTATTACAAAACAGGCGCAAATATTTCCAATTAAAACAAAAAAAACCGTTCCCAAAATGAGAACGGTTTTCAGTTATTTCAAGAAGAATTCTTATACCAAACCTTGGTCAATCATCGAATCAGCCACTTTTACGAAACCTGCGATATTCGCACCTTTCACGTAGTCAACATTTCCATTACCATCTTTTCCGTATGCAACACATGCTTCGTGAATAGATACCATAATTCCATGCAAACGCTCGTCTACTTCTTCTGCTGTCCAAGACAAACGCAAAGAGTTTTGAGACATTTCTAAACCAGATGTTGCAACACCACCAGCATTCGATGCTTTTCCAGGTGCAAACAAAATTCCAGCAGATTGGAAAGCAGCAATTGCTTCAGGAGTTGAAGGCATATTCGCTCCTTCTGCTACACAAATAACACCGTTCGCCAACAAAGCTTTTGCTTCATCACCGTTCAATTCATTTTGAGTTGCACAAGGCAAAGCGATATCAACTTTCACTTCCCAAGGACGTTTCCCTGCAACGAATTTAGCAGATGGATATTTCGCAACATACTCGTCGATACGACCACGTTTTACGTTTTTAATTTCCATCACGTACGCTAATTTCTCTGCATCAATACCTGCTTCATCATAAATGTATCCTGATGAATCAGACATGGTAACTACTTTACCTCCGAATTGAGTTGCTTTTTCACAAGCATATTGCGCTACGTTACCAGATCCTGAAACAGCCACCACTTTTCCTTGGAAAGAGTCGTTTTTCGTTTTCAACATTTCTTTAGCAAAATAAACGGTTCCGTAACCTGTAGCTTCTGGACGAATCAAAGATCCACCCCAGTTTCTAGCTTTTCCAGTCAAAACACCAACGAATTCATTGCGAATTCTTTTGTATTGACCGAACATGTAACCGATTTCACGACCACCAACACCAATATCACCCGCAGGTACATCTGTGTTCGCTCCAATATGACGCGCTAATTCTGTCATAAATGATTGACAAAACTTCATCACTTCATTGTCGGATTTTCCTTTGGGATCAAAATCAGAACCTCCTTTTCCTCCACCCATTGGCAATGTAGTCAACGAGTTTTTGAAAATTTGTTCAAATCCTAAGAATTTCAAAATTGACAAATTCACCGAAGGGTGAAAACGCAAACCACCTTTGTAGGGTCCGATTGCCGAGTTAAACTCGATACGGTAACCACGATTTACCTGGAAATTTCCGGCATCATCCATCCAAGGAACTTTAAACATAATCGTTCTTTCCGGCTCAACAATTCTCTCAAGAATGTTTTCCTTTTTGTATTTTGGATGTTCTTCAATGAAAGGAATAACAGCTTCTGCTACTTCATGTACAGCCTGTAAAAACTCTGTTTCATGACCATTCTTCGCTTTTACTTTTTCCATAAAAGCATCCACCTGTGCTTGGTATTTACTCATTTTAATTTAGATTTAAAATCGACGGGGCAAATGTAGTAATATTTACAATTTGCTAACATTCCGATAAACACAAAAAAATCTAACTTTTGAACACCTTTTTATCAATTACTATTTTAACTCGACTGCCCGAATTGAATTAAATATTATTTTTATTTTTTTTTTCATAATAAGACAACCTTGTATTCATTTATCCGTCATACTTGTGACTTACAAAACAAATAAACTATGAATCGTTTTAAATTCGTTCTTATACAAATCTTCATTTCCTTGCTAACTATCAACGCGTACGCTCAAATGCCGCCGGTGACAGTTTGTTTGGGAACCGATGCATTTGCCTGTGTAGGACAAAGTGTGATTATCAACAACTGTACCTCAGGAGGTGGAGTTGGACCAGGGGGGCTAGATTTAAATGCTCCTTCAAGTGTATCCATATCCGATGACTCTTGGAGTAGTGCCGTTCCAATTGGGTTTACTTTTAACTATTACGGCGTAAATTACACACAATGTGTTATTGGTTCGAACGGGATTGTTTCATTTAAACTTTCTAATGCGAATGGGTATTGTCCTTGGTCTTTATCAGGCGCACCAATTCCAAATGCAAGTATCACTGGAGCAAGCAATTCGGCGATGGGCATGTATTCCGATTTGAATCCAGTGAATGGTTCTTCAGGCCCTATTCAGTACCAAACTATTGGTACAGCACCCAATCGAATTTTTGTTGTCTTGTACAAAGGTGTCACCTCATATAGCTGTACCAGTTTATGTGTGTATACTTCTTTCCTTTTCTACGAAAGCAGTAATATTATTGAGTACCACATTGGCAGCAAAGCAACTACTTGTTCTTGGAATGGTGGTTTAGCCATTCAAGGTGTTCAAAACTTAGCTGGTAATATTGGAACAGCAACTGTAGGTAGAAACAATACTGTTTGGACAGCATTACAAGACGGAAAAAGATATTCACCAACTAGTCCTTCCGTAACAACGGCCTATACGGTTTCAACAATCCCGTATATTCCTGTTACTTCTAATGGCACCTCTGGAGGAATTCAGCAATGGCAAAGTACATTGAACCAGGTTTTCCCTTACAATGGTGGAGTCCTGACTATTAACAGCGTTCCAAACGGAACTACAGGTTATTTTCTAACGAATTCCTATTGTGGTCAACCGGGAGGGTCAACTTCTGATACAACTTGGATTACCCGAACAAGTGCCAATTTTGTGGTGGCTTCTATTAGTGACACGTGTGGCTCTGGTCAAGGAACGTTAATTGCCACGCCAGGAATTGGAACTGCGCCATTCACTTATGTATGGACGAATACCACAACCGGTCCCTTGCCTGCAACTACGGATACCGTGCAAAATGTAGTCACTGGTGCATATACAGTTACTATGACTGACGCACACGGTTGTTATGCCACGAAAAATATTTCAGTAGCCAATGCATCCGCTACTACATCCAGTTCAAATACTTTGGTTACTTGCCCAGGTGGTGCGGATGGAACAGCCACAGCAACTATGACACCTACTGGTATTTCGACAACTTATCTCTGGGATGATCCAAGTGCTCAAACCACTCAAACAGCTGTTGGATTGGCTGCAGGAAATTACAATTGCACCGTATCGAGTAGCAATGGCTGTGTGCTGGTTGTACCGGTAACCGTTACTGAGATACCAGGGATGGTTGCTACCATCACCAACCAAGAAGATGTAACTTGTTACACACACAACGATGGAATTGTAACGGTTAATGTTACCAACGGAACAGCTCCATTCACGTATGCATGGAGTGGTTCAAGTTCAACGACCGCTACTGCAAATGACTTGTATGTTGGTGCTCAATCAGTAGATATTCAAGATGTCAATGGGTGTATGATTACAATCAATACAACATTATCTGAACCGATGCCTTTGGTAATTGACAGTGTTTCAACCGACACTATGATTTGCTCTGAAGCTACCTTGGCGATTGGTGCTGTGGGTGCTGGCGGTTCTTCCGCTTATATCTACACTTGGTTTGAAAATGGAACGCAAATTTCTACTGATCAATACATGGTGGTAGATCCTTTGAATACCGGTACAGTTTACTCTGTAACTTTGTCGGAAGCTTGTGGAAGTCCAACAACTTCAGCATCCTTCACCGTTATTTTCCCTACACCAATTGTACCAGGTGTTTATGCAAACCCTGTCGAAGCTTGTGCACCAGATACCTTTAAATTCATCAATAGTTCTTCCAATAATTCAGAAATTGCCTCTACGCTTTATGAATACAGCAATGGAGCATCACAAACAACGAATTTGTTGGATACTGCTTCTCAACTGTTCGCTATTGCAGGAATTTATGACGTGAATATGACGATTACTTCAATCTATGGTTGTATCTACACGGATTTCTTCCCTTCAATCATCAATGCGAAACAGAAACCAAAAGCACGTTTTGATATGTCTTCTAATCCAACGACCATTTTTGAAACGAAAGTGAAAATGTTCGACAAATCGGTAGACGCAATCGGATGGCAATGGACGGCAATCGATGCCACTCCAGCTTATTCATCGACTCAAAACCCTGAATTTGTATTCCCTCAAACAGAAGGAGTTTATCCAGTATTCTTGTACGTAACTTCTTCTACAGGTTGCTGGGATACGATTACCGTATTCTTGAATATTCAAAATGACGTGATCGTTTATGCACCAAATGCCTTTACACCAGATGGTGATGAGCACAATCCGACATGGAAAATGGTGACAGACGGAATTGACATCAACTCGTATGAATTGACAATTTACAACCGTTGGGGTGAAGTGGTATGGCAAACCTTTGATGCTAGTGCAGAATGGGATGGAACGTACAAAAACCAATTAATTCCGGCTGGTTCGTACAACTGGAAAGCACGATACAAAAAAGTAGGCACAGAAGATTATAAAATCATTTCTGGTAATGTCTCAATTATTCGATAAATAACTCAATCAACTAAAATAAAAAACGGGAAGAGCTTTTGTTCTTCCCGTTTTTTATTGGGCACAGTATTTGCTCTTTCTACTTATATTTGAAAAAAAATGAAAATGAAAAAAATCTTTGTCTTTACTACACTTGTTGCTACCACCTTATTTTCTTGTGATGTACTCAACGAAGCAGCAGGAACAATTTTAACACCGACCGGAACAACGGCACCTAGCTTAACGAATGCTGAAGTAATTTCTGGATTGAAGGAAGCCTTAACCGTGGGCATCAAAAATTCAGTGAATTTAACTTCGGTTACTGATGGTTTTCTTGGAAATGCAGCCATTCGTTTGCCTTTTCCTCCAGATGCTATCAAAGTGAAAGAAAAAGCCCTTGAATGGGGTTTACAAGGTCAAGTAGATAAATTTGAAACCACCTTGAACCGCGCAGCGGAAGAAGCGACAAAAGAAGCATTACCTATTTTCTTGAATGCGATTACCAACATGTCGGTGGCGGATGGATTTGCTATCTTGAACGGCGGTCAAGGAGCAGCAACAAAATTTTTGCAGGACAATACAACAGCCGCTTTAATGGCTGCTTTCAAACCCAAAGTTGCAGCGGCCATTGCAACGGTTAAATTGACCGATTACTGGAATCCCTTGGCGTCAAAGTACAATACAGCCATGACTTTAACAGGAGGACAAAAAGTTACCACGGATTTAAGTGCTTTCGTTACAGACAGAGCAATTTCAGGACTTTTCACGATGGTGACAGCCGAAGAAAACAAAATTCGTCAAGATCCTATGGCGCGTGTTTCAGATATTTTAGTAAAAGTTTTTGGTAGCATTCAACCGTAAATACATGTCTTTTAAATCTTCAGAATTAGTATTGAACGATAAAAATCAAGTCTACCATCTGGGCTTGAGTGCAAACAATATTTCTGATAAAATTATTTTAGTAGGTGACCAAGACCGAGTGGGATTGGTCACCTCTTTTTTTGATTCCATCGAACACCGTTCACGGCACCGAGAATTCGTCAGTCAAACAGGCGTTTACAAAGGAAAGCGAATCACTGTTCTTTCTACGGGAATCGGGACGGATAATATCGATATTGTTGTCAACGAATTGGATATTTTGGCCAATATCAACTTGGAAACAAAAGAATTAAATCCAGTTCGAAAAAGTCTTGAAATGGTTCGCATTGGAACATGTGGCATCTTACAATCCGCGATTCCTATTCACAGTTTCATTCTTTCGGAAATGTCGCTAGGTCTGGACAATGTGGCACATTTCTATGCAATGGATTTCACTGAAAAAGAGGGTCAGTTATTAAATGAAATTAAAAATCATTGTCCTTTTCCAGCGAAAGTAGAACCGTACCTTATTTCCGCTAACCACGAACTGGTCAATCGATTTTCCAGTGATAAAACGAACAAAGGGATTACATTGACAGCCAGCGGTTTCTATGGGCCACAGGGACGAAGTATTCGATTGCCTTTGAAAAACAATTGGCGCGAAAGTTTAGAAAATTCGTCTTTTCAAGGAATTCCCATTGTAAATTTTGAAATGGAAAGCTCTGCTTTGTTTGCCCTTGGGCGTGCTTTGGGTCATGCTTGCACAACCATTTGCTTGGGCATTGCCAATCGACCAACGGGTGAGTTTTCAAAAGATTACGAAAAACCGATGAACGAACTCATTGCATACGTGCTCGACCGAATTTAAATTCCAGTTGCCGCTTTTAAGATCGAAACCAAGCGATTTTCATTGATTTCCATTCGTTTCCCTCCAAACATCGAATTGGTATCAAGAATAATGGACGAAGCGGAAAAATGAACAGCATCTGGCCTTAGTTCTTTGATCAAATTGGAGATATTTTTTTCATGGACACCACCACCTGTCATCAATTCCAAGTCGGAACCAAAAACGGCTTTGATTTCTTTTAAATTTTCGAAACCCAGATCCACATTGGCCGCTCGACCTGCCGTTAAAACTCGTTTGAAGCGAAAAAATTTGAGCACCTCTACTCCATCTTGCCATTCTCCCATTTCTTCGAAAGCGCGGTGAAACGTCAATGTTTTTCCTTTGGAAATTTTGGCTATTTCGCCAATTAACGTGGTATCGATTTCTTTGTTTTCCTTCAACGTTCCGACCACAAATCCGTGCACACCCAAATATTTCAAGGCATGAATTTCCGCTAAAATCAATTCTTTTTCTGCTTCCGAATACACAAAACCTCCCGCCCGCGGACGAATCAACGCATGCGTTTCCAAACCTGCGTTGAGCGCCATGTGCACCAAAGCCGGCGAAGGAGTCGTCCCACCTTGCTCCAAATTCATGCACAGCTCAATCCGATCCAACTTGTATTTTTTTGCCAGTTGTATGCCTTTGGGATCGGTGACGCAGAGTTCGAATTTCATTTTTCTTTTAAAATTACAATATAATAATTGAAGATTTTCGCTTCGCATTCAAAGATTTTTTTGTAACCGAAATCAAACCTTCATCTCAAAAGAATCAAAGTTTTTCATTCTTTTCTGATTACAAAATAACTATCTTCGCGATTAATTTTTCATCAAAATCGTTTTGCAAATCAACTTTTTCCGTATCTTAAGGTGAAAACCAATCCAAAAACATGCAAAAAACACCCGTACAACTACTACAAGAAATCTTTGGATACAACGCTTTTCGTGGTCAACAAGAAGAAATTATTCAACACGCTTTATCTGGGAAAGACACGCTGGTTTTGATGCCAACGGGCGGTGGAAAATCCATCTGCTTTCAAATTCCGAGTTTGCTAATCAATGGAATTACGTTGGTGGTTTCCCCTTTGATCTCCTTGATGCAAGACCAAGTGCAAGCCTTGGAGGCCAATGGAATTCCTTCTGCCTTTGTAAACAGTACCCAAACGGCAGCTGAAAAAGATAAAATTCGCCAGCGAGCAATGGATGGAGAATTGAAATTGCTTTACGCGGCTCCTGAAACCATTTTTAGTTCGGCTGAATCTTGGATTACCGAACTCGACATTCGATTCGTGGCCATAGATGAAGCACACTGTGTTTCGATGTGGGGACACGATTTTCGTCCAGAATACACGTATTTGAACCGTTTGCGCATACGTTTCGCCCAGGTTCCTTTCATGGCATTAACAGCTACTGCAGACAAGCATACGCGCCGCGACATCGTGCATCATTTGGGATTGAAAGAAGCCAAAACATTTTTGAGTTCTTTTGATCGGCCAAATCTACAATTGACGGTTCGAGGGAATTTGCCGAAAGCCAAAAAAATGGGCGAAATCGTTGCGTATATTAAAATTCGCAAGGAAGAAACGGGCATCATTTATTGTTTATCACGCAAGGAAACGGAAGATATGGCGTTCGCCTTGATCAAACAAGGAATCAACGCTTCCTATTACCACGCTGGTATGAAACCGGAGGAACGCGCCAAAGTACAAAACGATTTCCTTTTCGACAAAACTCAAGTTATCTGTGCTACAATCGCTTTTGGAATGGGCATCGACAAAAGCAATGTGCGCTATGTGATCCACAACAATTTACCGAAAAACTTAGAAGGCTATTACCAAGAAATCGGTCGAGCCGGTCGAGATGGTTTGCCAGCAGAAGCGCGCTTGTATTACAATTACCGCGATGTGAAACTCCTCAGTGATTTTGCAAGTCAAAGCGAACAATCGGAAGTATTGTTGGAGAAATTGAACCGCATGCTAGAATTTGCTGAGGCCGAGCATTGTCGTCGAAAAATTCTGCTTTCCTATTTTTCAGAAAGCTTGGAAGACGATTGTCACAACTGCGATGTTTGCAGCAAACCGCCTAAATATTTCGACGGAACCAAATTGGCGCAAATGGCGCTTTCCGGTGTGAAGCGTTGCCAAGAACAAATTTCCAGTCTTCTGCTCATTGACCTGATTCGCGGGGCCAAAACAACGGAAATTTTCGAACGGAAAATGAACGAATTGAAAACCTATGGAATCGGAGCCAAACAAAGTTGGAAAGAATGGTCGCATTATTTGACTGCGATGAAAAACCAAGGTGTTTTTGAAATTGCCTACCACGAAAAAATGCATTTAAAAATCACCACCTTTGGCGAGGATATTTTGTACGGTAGAAAAGAGTTGAAACTTTCTTATTTCATTGAAAACAAAGACGCCATTACGATTGCTCCCAAAGCTCCTTCCCATCTTGATTTCAATGAAATGCTATTTGACCGTTTGCGTTTGCTTCGTAAGAAAATTGCTGTGGAGGAAAACGTTCCACCGTATATCATTTTCTCGGATGCTACACTGAAAGACATGGCGCAAAGAACACCGAGAAATACGGATGAATTTGAATTGGTGAGTGGCGTTGGGACACACAAAGCGAGCAAGTATGGCCCTGAGTTCATTGAACTAATCAAAGCCTTCCTAAATCAAAATACGTCCGGTAAAAAACCAAAAGAAAGTACCTACGACAAAACTTTGGAACTGTTTCAGCTCGGAAAATCGATTCCTGAAATTAGTGCCATTCGCGCCTTGAGCACCACGACGGTTTTGTCTCATTTGGCACAATTGTATTTGGAAAACAAATGGACGGACATTGACCTATACGTTTCTACGGAAGAAGTAGAAAAAGTCCGAAAAGCCGTGGAAGTTACAGGCGAAAAAGTGGCCTTGAAACCGATTTACGAATTTCTTGGGGACGAACTGGAATATGGGAAAATTCGCTTGGCCATGGCTTATTTGACCAAGGAAGAATCGCTGGTTTCTTAATCCAACCAAATTTCATCCATGAACAACCAAGGCGCGTGACCAGAACCAGGTTGACCGTCTGGTATTTTATCCGCATTCACAACGGTTATGCGTAGGTATTTCGCTTTCTTTTTGATCGAAATTCGTTGTTTTTCAGTGGAAACGGCAACGGATTTTGATTTCCATTTCGTTCCATTTTTTGAATAGTCGATTACAACGGTTTCCGGTAGACAAATCCACGAAGATTTTGCTTCTAAAAAACTCAAATTCAACCCGTCAATTTTCCGAATGCTGGGCAATTCAATCGATAATTTGATTTCCTTTTGATCGAATCCTAGCCATTCTTTGCCATTCCAAGGTCGTCCGCCAATAATCCCATCCGACAGCGTCATCCCTCCTTTTCCAGGATAAAATTGTGACAGTTTATTTTCAATTATCCACGACTGACCCAAGGTACTGTGTTGTAATATTTCTATTCCCAAGGTATCAACACCCAAGGTCGTTTTTGATTTGGCCGTAAAGCGCAACAAATGAGGTCTTTTGGATCGTAATATCCTTATTTTACCGTTCTTTTCTTGCACGATGGCAGGATTTGTTTGGTCGAATTTCACTTCCAACGTCGAACTTGATTTCTCCCCCTCAAATTCCAGTTCTACGCCCTCTTCTTCCGGTGTAATTTCAGATTCTATGTAGAAAATTGCTTTGGAATAATTGGCTTTTTTCGACTCTAAATACGGGAATTCGAATTTTTCCAATCGCTGACGGAACGATTCGTACTCTTTTTCACCTGAAAACCACAAAACTTCGGATAAAGCAATCATTCGAGGCAGAATCATGTATTCCACTTGCTTCCAATTCGCAATGTACTCAGTCCAAAGATTCGCTTGACCACCTAGAATGTACGGTCGTAAGTTCGGTTCCAAATCCGCTGGAATCGGATTAAAACTGTACACTTTTTCCAAGGAAGTAAATCCACCAATTGCCAAAGGTTCAGACTTTCGGTCACTTTGGTAATGGTCAAAATAGCAATGCGAACCGGGCGTCATGACCACGTAATGATGCTGTTTTGCCGCTTCAATTCCGCCTTCTGTTCCACGCCACGACATCACCGCCGCGTTTTCAGAAAGTCCACCTTCTAGGATTTCATCCCAGCCAATCAACGTTTTTCCATTGGATTTCAGAAAATGATCCATTTGTTGAATAAAAAACGATTGTAAGGCTGACTCGTCCTTTAACTGATGCTTACCCATTTGAGCTTGGCAAGCAGGACAAACCTTCCATCTTGTTTTGGGCGCTTCGTCGCCTCCAACATGAAAATACTGACCTGGAAACAATGGAATTAATTCCGCCAAAACTTGTTGCAGAAAGTCAATGGTTTCATCCTTGGAACAGAAAACATCCTCAAAAACACCCCATGTCTGCGCGACTTGAATCGTTTCACCTGTGCAAGAATATTCTGGATACGCAGCCAAAGCAGCACTCGCGTGACCGGGCATTTCAATTTCAGGAACAACTTCAATGAATCTTTTTTTTGCATACGCCACCACTTCCTGAATTTCTTCTTGCGTGTAAAACCCTTTTTCAGGCGTATTATCATATTTTTCCGGAGAAACAGATGCAAGACCAACCAACGTTTGTTTGCGCAGGGAACCAATTTCGGTCAATTTAGGGAACGCTTTTATTTCCACTCGCCAGCCTTGGTCGTCCGTCAAATGCCAATGAAACTTATTGAATTTGTAACGCGCCATCCAATCCAAATACTTTTTGACTTCTTCCACGGTGAAGAAATGTCGACTCACGTCTAGGTGCATACCGCGCCATTCAAATTTCGGGTTGTCGGAAATGAAGCAATTCGGTAAAAAAGTCCCAATATCATCCTTCTGAATCAATTGTTTCAAGGATTGTAGCGCATAAAAACAACTGGCTTCGGAAGAATACGAAATGGTTATTTTTCCTTTGATATCAATGGAATAAGCATCTTTCGGTACGTTGAACAAACGATTAAAAATCAATTGTCCACCTTCATGAACAAACAAAACATTGATACCTGCTTCGTGTGTGATAAACCATTTCAAATCGTCTTCACCAAACGTAGGCAAATCTTTCGTATTGATGGTGAGTACTTCGTCGAAATACGTATTTCCACCAGAAGTAACGTACGTTGTCGGGTGCGGAAAAACAGGGCAAAGTTGGGCTTGCGCTGTTTGAAAAGCAACCAAAATCAATAAAAGCGAGACGAGTTTTTTCATTTCTTATAATAATTCTGTTTGGTAAAATGGGATTAAATTTTCCAAAGGTCGAGCGACAAATTGCCCGGTTTTATATCCTTTGGCACGGAAATAAGATTTTATGATTTCTTGGTGAAAAAAGGCGTAACTGCCGACAAATTGAATTTCACTTCCCGAAGGCAAATGTTCCATTCCGTACTTGGTGAAAAACAAATCAATATTCTGAAAATGAAAGTTTTGAAACTCCAATAAATGAGTGGAAAGTAGCTGAGCAATTTTCAAACAGAGTATATCAGTCGTTTCTTTTCGTTGTACTTGTGCGATCTCTGAAACGGATAAAACAGCTTTTAAAATCGACGCTTGTATCGGTTCTAAAGAATTGGCAACAAATGCTTCCAAAACCAATTTCCCGAAATAGTAACCGCCGCCTTCGTCCCCTTTTTCTCGCCCAAGTCCGCCATAAAATTGATGTACTTTTCCCTTTTGAAAATCAATCAAAACAGATCCAGAACCCAAAATGGCTACAAAACCTGTTGATTTTCCTACCGTCGCCAATCCTGCAGCCGTTAAATCTCCCGAAACCTCAACGGAGGCAAATCCAAACAAAGAAAAATACTTTTTGATCAAATCGGCCTTTTCTGCCCGGTTGCATCCCGCACCAAAAAAGACCAAAGCGGTTTTAGTGAAATCGACATGAAGTTCTATAAAATCATAGAGCAAATCATTGAATAAGTCCGTATTCCATTGACTCGGGTGCAAGGAATCCGTCGATATTTGCCATACGATTTCATCGCCGCTGAGCAATGCCCAATCCGTTTTGGAACCACCGCTCTCTCCTATCAATATTTGCCTTTTCACAGTGGAAAGTTAACCAAATTTCACTTCTCCATCCAAGCTTTCTACTATTCAAATTGTTGTATCTTCGGCGTTCATGCAAGCAATCGACAGCCAATATGAAATTGTAAAACGACTTTCAGCGGAAAGAAATATACGTTTTGGTCAATGTTTTTTAGTGAAAGAAATCGCAACGGGGAATTTGTTTGTGGAAAAATCAGTGGAAAAAACCAACAGTATTGGTTTGGAACAACTGAAAAATGAATCCACTTTTTCATTCAATATCAATGGTTTACCGGAGATTCTTTCCATTCTAGAAAACGATCATGAATTTTCTTTCCGAAAAAAATACGTGGAAGGGATCACCTTGACCGATTTTTGGAAAAACGTAAAAAGACGAAAAAAAGTAGCCACATTGGTCAATGTGATCCAAGGATTGGAACCCCTTTTTATCGAATTGGAGCGTCAACATATTGTTCATTGCGATGTGAAACCGGAGAATATTTTGATTCACGAACTCGACGGAAAACTGCACTGTTCGCTAATCGATTTCGGTTTGGCATTTCGACGAGATGAAGTTCCTGCGCGAAAAACGCTCTTTCAGTTGGCTTACGCTGCTCCTGAAATCGTGCTAAACCGATTGACTTGTGCTGATTTTAGTTCAGATGTCTTTTCTTTCTGTTTGGTAAGCTACAAATTACTCGCAGGAAATCTTCCTTTTACAAGTGGTAACCCAGCTTTGATGACCCAACTACAAATCACGTATCCAATCGAAAAACCCTGGAAAATCAAAAAGAAGATCTGGAAAATACTTGAAAAAGGATTGCAAAAACACAATTTTAAAAAATCACCCAATTACTATACGAATATAGAACTCGAGCGTTTTCTAGTTGAAAACAATCAAAAACGCTTCCAAAATTTCAGTGAATTTGCGCGGGAATTTTATCCGTTATTTCCCGAAGTATAAATCTTTACGGAATCCGAGATTAAAATTGAACATCGGTTGTGTCAAGTAATTTGAATATTGCCACATCGCATTGCTAGCCGATTGCGTTAGCATATAATTCAAACCCAAGTCGAAATAGATCGTTCCAATACCCGTAATACCATATTTCACACCACCCTGCAAGCCAAAACCAAAACCAAAAACGGTTCCAAACTTTGTCGTACCATCGGGTAAACGGTACAATACTTCATCATAGGGATCAAATGTTGCTTTAATTTTATTAAAACCCAGTACCAATTTCGTGCCTCCGTAGGCTGACAAACCTGTTTCGTAGCCATCACCTAAATAATAGCGAACACCCCCTTCAATACTGGTAAAAGCAGTTTTAGTCGTAAACTTCGTTTCTGCATAAGGAGCCGTGGCGGTATTTCCTGTCAAAGAAATGGGATGAACCGTTGATTCTGTTGAACCTGGTGCGTAACTTATTCTTCCAAAATAACTGGATTCGTCATCTTGCGATAATTCACCACCCAAATGAAAACCCATTAATGCTTGAGGAGAACCAAACGTTTTTATGACAGTTGGTCCCGCACTAACGCCAAATTGGCCGAAAACTCCTGAAGAGAATGTCAAGATTAGGCTTAAAAGAAGAATGTTCAGTTTCATATTTTCCATTTTGGGTTGTGATCTATTATTGTATCAAAAATCGTGCAGTTTTCATCATGAGCACCTTTTAAATAGCCCGTGCTCATTAAAAATTCATTCACAATTTCTCCTCCGGTGAATTTAAAGTTCTTTTTGAAAAGTTTCATCCATTCTTCCTTGGTCAAAGGATGGTGAAAATTCAACCATTCAGCAAAAGAACCAAATTCTTTTTGAAGAGAAACAATTTTCTGCGCATTAAAAATAACGCTATTTATCTTCAATCGGTTGCGAATAATTCCTGAATTATCAAGTAATTCTGAAATTTTAACATCATCATACAGTGCAATCTTCGCAATCGAGAAATTATCAAAAGCCAGACGAAAATCTTTTTCCTTTTTCAGCATCAAAGCCCATGACAATCCAGCTTGATTGATTTCTAATATTAAACGACCAAAAAGCTCATTGTCATCACTAATAGGAAAACCATACGCTGTGTCGTGGTAGATTTTGTTCAAATCTTCGACTGGCAAAGGAGCGCAATAGGTACAATAACTCATACAGCAAATTTAGCTTAAAATAAGTAAATTTGGAGAAATAACTTTACATGGCTTTTTTCGAATTTAAAGGTTTTAAACCTGTTTGCGACCCGAGTAGTTTTGTTCACCCAATGGCAACGGTTACTGGAAATGTGATTATTGGAAAAGATGTTTACATCGGTCCAGGTGCAGCTTTGCGAGGCGATTGGGGACAAATTATCATTGAAGATGGTTGCAATGTGCAAGAAAACTGCACTGTTCACATGTTTCCCGGTACAACCGTTTATTTGCGAAAAGGCGCACACATTGGTCACGGAGCTATTATTCATGGAGGCGACATTGGCGAAAATTGTTTGATTGGCATGAATTCCGTTATCATGGACGATGTGAAAATGGGCAAAGAATGCATCATTGGTGCACTTTGCTTTGTGCCGGCGAAAATGGAAATTCCCGCGAGAAGTTTGCTAGTTGGCAATCCGGCAAAAATCATCAAAGAAGTCAGCGACGAAATGATCACTTGGAAAACGAAAGGAACTGCGCTTTATCAAGCTTTGCCAAAAGTAATGCAAGAGGAATGGAAAGCATGCGAACCCTTAGCAACCTTGGATGCCAATCGACCGAAACAGGAAACTTTGTACGATACATGGAATACGATTAAAAAGAATTCGGATCCCAACGCTCAGCACCCAAATTAATGATCGATTTTGGTTGCTCAATTATAATTAACTCACAATTGCACTAAATCAACATGACAAGGCACGAACAATTTCAAAATAGTCATCAATTTTTCAAAGACCTTTTGGGAGATCGATGTGTAATCGATGAAGAAAAATTGGCTGAATACGGCCACGATCACACGGAAGATATTTTGGTCTTGCCGCAATTGCTGCTGATTCCAAACAAGGTTGAAGAGATCAGTGCAATCTTGCGGTATTGCAATGAAATGAAAATCCCGGTTACGCCCTGCGGTGCTCGAACTGGACTTTCGGGTGGTGCAATTCCATTGGCAAACGGCGTTTTGGTGAGCATGGAAAAGTTCAATAAAATTCTTGAAATTGATGAAAATAATTCCCAAGTCACGACAGAACCTGGTGTCATTACACAAGTGTTGCAAGATGCCGTGAAAGAAAAAGGGCTCTTCTACCCGCCTGATCCTGCGAGCAAAGGAAGTTGCTTCATCGGTGGAAATATTTCTGAAAATAGCGGCGGACCCAAAGCTGTGAAATATGGTGTGACGAAAGATTACGTATTGAACCTCGAGATGGTTTTGCCCAGTGGTGAAGTGATTTGGACCGGCGCCAATGTCTTAAAAAATGCTACGGGCTACAACTTGACGCAATTGATCGTTGGAAGCGAAGGAACGCTCGGAATCGTGACGAAAATCGTTTTGAAATTGATTCCTCATCCGACACACAACTTGTTGATGATGGTTCCTTTTTACGACGCGGCAGAAGCTTGTCGTGCGGTGGCTTCTATCTTCAAAGCAGGCATTACGCCAAGTGGCATGGAATTCATGGAACGTGACGCACTTTTGTGGACCAAAGATTTTATGCAAGACGATAGCGTAATCATCGGGGAACGACATGCCGCGCATTTGTTGATTGAAGTGGATGGTTTTCACCAAGACGTTTTGATGGAAGATTGTGAAAAAATCATGGTGGTTTTGGAAGAGTTTGAAACCGATGAAATTCTCTTTGCTGAAAGCGAAGCTCAAAAAGACAAATTGTGGCAACTCCGCAGAAAAGTGGGTGAAGCGGTAAAAGCCAATTCGGTTTACAAAGAAGAAGATACCGTGGTGCCGCGTTATTACTTACCCGAATTATTGAACCACGTAAAAGCGGTGGGTGCAAAATATGGCTTCAAATCGGTTTGTTACGGACATGCCGGCGACGGAAATCTGCATGTGAACATCATCAAAGGTGATTTGAGCGCCGAAAAATGGAACCAAGAATTGCCGATTGCCATCCGCGAAATTTTTGAACGGGTCATTGAATTGGGTGGAACCATCTCTGGCGAACACGGCATTGGATTGGTACAAAAACCTTACATGAATATTGCCTTTGAAGAGGTAACCATGAATCTAATGCGCGGGATAAAAACGGTTTTTGACCCGAATGGAATTATGAATCCAGGAAAGATTTTTGATTGACCTTTTTGAGAACTGAGTCTAGCGAACCAAAACTACAATTCAATTCCAACCACCAAAATATCATCTACTTGTTCTTCTTTTCCTTGCCAGTTTATCAAATGGTCACGCAATAAATTCTCTTGCGAGCGTATGGGTTCATTCGCCACGGATAAAAGATAATTACTAAAGTTTCTCTTCATTAGTTTTTTACCATTTTTCCCTCCAAATTGAGCATAATACCCGTCGGAAGACAAATAGAGCACGTCACCTGCTTTTCCTTGAATTTGCGTTTGCTCAAACCTCTTCACTTCATTTTCTTTCCAAAACCCACCGATGCCCAATTTATTTCCCGGAAATTCCAAAATTGTCGCTCCATCGAAATAGAACAAAGGACGCTGAGCCCCTGCGAATTCGATTGAATTCGTTGCTTTTTCGATGCGACAAAACACAATATCCATTCCATCTTTCACCAATTTACTGTGTTGGTGTAGCGAGTTGACAATTACCTCATCCAATCGGAAAAGAATGTCTTTTGGTTCTAGAATTCCATTGGAAATAACGATCGTATCAAGTGTTTGTTTGGCCACAATACTCAACAAAGCTCCAGGAACGCCATGACCTGTGCAATCAATGGCGGCGATGTAATTGTACTTTTCATCCGTATGGCACCAAAACAAATCGCCACTCACGGCATCTTTCGGACTCCACAGCACAAAAGATTTTGGGAAAATTTTCAAACAGTCTTCCGATTTGGTCAACAAGGCCATTTGAATATTGTGCGCATAGTTGATGCTGTCGTTTATTTTTTTATTGGCATCTTGCAAATCGATTGTTCTATTTGCAACTTTATCTTCTAGGATTTCGTTGGCGTTGAGCAATTGTTCTTGCGCCATTTTAATTTCTGTTATATCTCGGTTGACACCAATCATCTGATACGCTTTCCCTTTTGAATCTCTCAAAAAAACAGCGCTCGATTCTATAAATTTGATTTGTTTATTCGGCAACAAAATTCTGAATACGCTAAAATATTCGCCAACACCTTCAACAATTGAATTGTGGTACTTCCTTAATTCTCTCCGATCTTCTGGATGAATAGACTTTAGGAACGCAAAAATCGTATTCGGTGTCTCTTCAGGTGTAAGACCAAATATTCGATACGAATAATCATCCCAGATTAAATTAAAATTTCGTAAATCCAAATCAAAAATTCCTAAATGAGCTGATTTAGTTGCCAATTGAAGGCGTGTTGTCAATTCCATTAAGTCGGTTTCCTTTTTCTTTTCAATTGAAATATCAAGTGAAATTCCACGCAACCATCGTGGAGCCCCATTCTCAATGATCAAATTGGCGATACCTCTCATCCAGATTACTTCCCCACATTTTTTCACAAAACGATACTCAAAGTTGTAGGAGCGCGGATTGGTTCTAAGCGAATCCAGAAATTCAATCGCATTTTCTCGGTCTTCATGGTAAACGTGATTTAACCAAAAATCATTTGAATACCATTCTTCTTGTGCATAACCGAATAATTTCTCAGCATTGGTACTCACGAACTTCATTCGGAGTGTCTTCGCGTTGGCTTCCCAAATGACGGTATCCGTTGAATCGATCATTTTTTTCAACCGTGAATTGGCTAATTCCAATTCTTCCGCGGCTTTTTTCTCTTCTGTAATGTCAATGATTACTCCCCGTAGCCAAATCGGTTGTCCGTTTTCGGCTATTACATGTACGATGTCTCTCACCCAAAATATCTCTTGACTCCTTGAAATAAAGCGGTATTCGAAAGTATGAGATTTTAATTTTTTTGTTTCGCTCATACAATAAGCAATCGTTTTTTCACGGTCTTCAGGATAAATACGTTCTTGCCAAAAATTTTCTGTATACCAATCTTCCACTGGATAACCAAACAATTTTTCAACATACGGATTGACATAGGTCATTGCAAACGTTTTCGCATCTGCCTCCCAAATTACGGCTTCCGTTGAATCTACCAACTCTTTGATTCTTGTTTCTACACGTGTCAACTCTTGGTGCGCCAATTTTTCCTTTGTGATGTCTTTGATCGTAGAAAAAACCAATGGTTTTTCATCGACGTAAAACAAATTGGAAGTCATTATAGTCGTGATGAGTTCATTATTTCTCTTCTTGAAAACAATCTCTTGATTTTGAACGCCTCCTTTTTCTAAGATTTCTTTTAAAATCTTTGGCCTTTTTTCCGAATCAACATAGAAGTTAAAACTTTCTGTTGGTTGGCCGATTACTTCCTCACTTGAATAACCTGTTAATTCCGAAAAGGCCGTATTAATTTCAACAAAAACACCTTCTGGGAACGTAGTGATACAGATAATGTCTGAACTGCTTTTGATGGCCAAGGCAAACTTCTCCTCCGTTATCTTTTGTGCTTTTTCAGCTCTCAAACGCTCAGTAATATCTCGCACAACACTTAGCAACTCATTTTCACCGATTACTGTGGAATTCATTTCAATATCGAGTACCGCCCCGTCTTTTCGAACCAATTTTCGCTGATTCAAAAGAGAAGTACCCGTAGATAAAATTGACCAATTAAAAGGATTTGCGATTGAATCTTCTGCGGAATGCAACGTTTCCGGCTTCATTTTTATAAGCTCTTCGTGGGAGTAACCCGTGATTTCTACTCCTTTTTTATTGACGGCTTTAATCAATTTATCTTCTCCGATCAAGAACAATCCGTCACCAGCATGTTCAAAAAGAGAACGATACTTTAACTCACTCTCCTTGATTTTTTTGTTGGAGGCTTTTAATGAATTGACTAACTTTCGAATATCATTGACGATGAAATAACTCAAAAACAACGCGACCATCAAGAAAATGCTCAAGATGATTTCAAATCGCAGCCTACTTTTTTGTGACAAGTCCGCATTTCTCATGCGCAGATCATTCCCCATTTTTTCATGGTAGTCTATAAGCCTTGATAATTTGTCAATTGCTTTTTCCAAAGAAATATAGGCTTCTCTCAAAGCAAAATCATGTATGGCCTGTTTGTCTTTATTGAAAAGCACCACCATGAGATTGTTGGCTTTTGTTTCCGCTTCCTGTAATAGCTGATCTGTTTCATTACTAAGGATTGCACAGTCTCCCGTTCGTTTCGTTTGCATATAGGCAGACCAAATCGTTTTTATTTCTTGTCTTGAACGGACTATTTCGCTCATTGGTCGTACATAGGACGTGTCTATGTAAAATAGTTGCTTTACGGTGGTACGAACACCGCGCATGACTAAATAGCGAACTTCACTCAATTGAATGATAGGATCAATGGCCTCAGTAATCATACGATCACTGTTCTTTTTTATAGCCGTAATTTCTCGTTTGTTATAAATTCCTAGTCCAAGAAAAAGACTAAGTAGGAAAGATATCAATACGACTAACTTGAGCGAGGTGGAGATATTTTTAAACATGGTAGTATTTGGACATGAAATTTGATTAGCGAGTGGTAAAATCCGCTGTTTTTGAAATTATTGGGAAATACATTTTACCAAAACACTAAGAAAATTTTAGTAGGTTTTTACTTGGGAAAAAAGTCAGGTTCTTAACCTAGATTAATTTTATGGTGCAAAAATAACACTTCTCTAGCAGTAATAAGTTTTAATACTGGTGAATCCGGAAATTTTAACAGTTTGGAAATTTAAAGTTCAAAAAAAACCAGATCTGCTTTCATGGAAAATTCATTGCAAGAAAGTGAAAAGGGAAATTTGTGGCAATCATGCGTGTTTATTTACATGGCAAAAAAAAGGCAATGCGGGTGTAATAGAATTCTGCCTTTTTTTTTCGGAACAAAGATTGAAAATCCTTAGCTTTATTTTGAAAATTTAGGCCCAAATAGTAGCCATCAAAGTTCTATGCCAACCACTAAAATATCATCAACCTGTTCTTCGCTTCCTTGCCAGTTTTTCAAATGATTGTATAGAAGTACTTTTTGTTCTTGGATCGGTTTTGAGGCCACCGATTCAAGTAAACTACTAAAATTTCTTTTCATCAATTTTTTACCGTTTTCTCCACCAAATTGAGCGTAATACCCGTCCGACGTCAAATACAGTAAATCCCCTGCTTTGCCTTGAATTTGTGTTTGCTCAAAGCTTTTTACTTGATTTTGACGTAAAAAGCCACCGATGCCGAGATTCGTTCCTGAAATTTCAAGAAGGCTCTCTCCATCATGATACAACAAAGGAAGCTGAGCACCAGCAAATTCGATGGAATTCGTTGCTTTTTCGATCCGACAGAAAACAATATCCATCCCATCCTTCACCAATTTACTGTGATGATGCAGCGCGTTCACAATCACCTCATCCAGTTGGAAAAGAATATCTTTTGGTTCTATAATTCCTTTGGAAATTACAATCGTATCAAGTGTTTGTTTGGCAACGATACTCAGCAAGGCACCTGGAACACCATGACCTGTGCAGTCAATTGCGGCGATGTAATTGTACCTTTCATCTGAATGACACCAAAATAAATCGCCACTTACAACATCTTTTGGACTCCACAACACAAAAGATTTTGGAAAAATAACGGCACAGTCTTCCGGTTTTGATAAGAGCGCCAATTGGATCTTTTGGGCATAGTTGATACTGTCATTGATTTTTGTGTTTGCCGTCTGAAGGTCCATTGTTCGATTCCACACTTTTTGTTCCAACAACTCATTTGCATTGAGCAATTGCTCTTGTGCCAGTGTTATTTCCGTTATATCACGGTTGACACCAATCATTTGATAGGCTTTGCCTTTTGAATCTCTCAGAATAACGCCGTTGGTTTCGATGTATCGCACTTCGCTGTTGGGCCATACTATCCTAAAAATAACGAAATATTCCCCGCCATTTTCTACAACTGAATTGTGATAGTGTCTTAGTTCAAGCCGATCTTCGGGATGAATGGAATAGGCGAAAGCACGATAGGTGTTTGCTGTATCATCCGGCGTAATTCCAAAAATTTGATAGGAATATTCATCCCAAATCAGTTTCATGTTGATTAAATCCAAATCGAAAATACCCAAATGGGCCGATTTTGTCGCCAATTGTAAACGCGTGGTGAGCTCTATTAAATCGGTTTCTCGTCTTTTTTGTTCTGTTATATCTAAATTGATTCCTCGGTACCAGCGCGGTTCACCATTTTCATACAGAAGATTCGCTACCATCTTCATCCAAACGATGCGTCCATCTTTTGTTAAAAAACGACATTCCGAAGTGTAGGATCTTGGATTCGCTTTTAATTCCTGCATGAATTGAACGGATGTCTCACGATCTTCTTCATACACATGATTCAACCAAAAATCGTCTTGATACCATTCTTCTTCTGTGTAACCATACAAATGTTCCGCATTGGAACTAACATATTTTACCGTGAAAGTATGGGCATTGGATTCCCAGATGACAGCTTCCGTCGATTCAACTAATTCCGTGATTCTGGTTTCGATTCGCAGCAATTCCTGATGATCCTCGTATTCTTTCGTTATGTCTTTTATCGTTGAATATACAAATGGTTCCTCGTCGATGTAAAACAAGTGAGATGTCATCAAAGTCAACATCTCTTCACCGTTTCGTTTTTTGAAAATAATTTCTTGATTTTCAACAAATCCTTTCTCTAAAATTTGCTTTAACACTTGAGACCGCTTAGAAGAATCTTTGTAGAAATTAAAATTTTCTCGTGGTTTTCCTATTATTTCTTCTTTTTCATAACCCGTCAATTCAGAAAAAGATTTATTGATTTCAGTGAAAACACCCGCTGGAAAAGTCGTTATGCAAATAGCGTCTGCACTGCTCATAACCGCAATAGCGAATTTCTCTTCGCTTACTTTCTGTGCTTTCTCCGACTTTAATCGTTCTGAAGTATCCCGAACAACACTGAGCAATTCGCGGTGTCCTAGGATGGATGTATTCATTTCAACGTCAACGATAGAACCATCTTTTCGAAGCATTTTTCGTTGGTTGATGACGGAAGCACCCGAAAGCAAGATAGACCAGTCAAATGGGTTCGCAATTGCATCCTCTATCGAATGCAATGTCTCCGGTTTCATTCCAATCAATTCTTCGTTGGAATAACCGGTAAGCTCTGCCCCTTTTTTATTCACTGCTTTGATCAATTTGTCCTCTCCCAAAACAAACAAACCATCCCCCGCATTTTCGAAAACGGAGCGGTATTTCATTTCACTTTCTTGAATTTTTTTGTTGGATGCTCTTAGGGAATCTACCAGTTTACGAATGTCATCGGCGATGAAATAACTCAACACGATAGCCACCACCAAGAAGATAAGCAAGATCATTTCAAACCAAAACTTGCTTCTCTGGGACAATTCCTCATTTTTCACCCGTAAAGTCTTCCCATTTTGATTGAAATGTTCAATCAAATACGTCAGGTGATCCACGGCATTTTCTACCGATAAATAAACTTCACGTAAGGCAAATTGTTGCATGGCCTGCTTGTCTTCTTTGGAAAGAATGACCATTAAGTTGTCTGTTTTGATGACCGCTTCCTTTATAAGTTGATCCAACTCATCATTCAGAATGGCTTCTTCTCCGCTGCGCTTGGTTTTCAAATATTCCGCCCAATTGATTTTTACCTCCTCTTTTGAACGCTGAATTTGGCGGATGGATTGCGTGAAAGACGAATCAATATACATCAGTTGCTTCACATTGGTACGAATGCCTCTCCCAAAATTATACCGAACGGTACTGAGCTGAATGATGGGATCAATCACATCTTGGTACATTTTATCGCTATTCCTCTTTATGGTGTTGATTTCATATTTGTTATATAAACTCAACCCTAAAAAAAGAGTAAATAAGAAAAAAATTAAGCCAGCTAGTTTTAAGGAAGTAGAGATTTTCTTTAACATGGGAGTGAAAATGAAAAGTAGATTAGTTGAATTAAAACAAACTTCGAATAAGTAGGTTCAGCGTAGCCTTCAAATTAAATTTCTGATTAGAGAAACATTTATTAGTAGACAGTAAAAAAGCTAAGTTCCACATGGCTTTCTTGTTTAGTGTTCATGTGAATATAATGAAAAATTGGAATTAAAATTTAATTCAAACTAAAATCTCAATATTTTTTAACAACTTCCTTCCTACGTGTAATACAAACGAGTATGGATAATGACAGACTGGAAACGCATCAAAAAAAGGAGGATGGCGAAAAAATCCATTCTTTGAAAGCCATTTTCTTTCCGACGCTAGACGTGATGATCAAGGTGCAAGGCAATCGCCTGTCGTTGCTTAAAATGTATCGATTCGTGCGGTATTGAGGCTTGTATTTGTGCTGCACGTTTTTTTTTAATCGCTTTTTATCCGAACAATTTGTTTTTGAGTGTGTTATAAAAACACAAAACGTTATACTATGAAAAAATTACTGATTCTCACACTCGCTTTTTATGGTTTATGTGCTTTCTCGTCCGTTTCTGTCTGGAAGGAAGAAGCGGCTCGCCCCAATTCGATTTTGCAAACCAAATCCATCCGGTTTACCTTGGCCAATTCCTCTGCCAAATCCATTCCGCTGATTATTCCTGGGGTGATGAATCCAAATCTATCTCCCTTTTCGCGCAGTGGAGTTGAATTGTCCGTTGGTCAGATGATTTTTTTCAAAACAAAAGGAAAGAAACAACTCTTACTCAAAGTCGATGAATCCATCGAAAATGGAGCCGTGCTGGATGTAGCAGAACTCTTGAAAAAACGAAAAAAGGAATTGAGAATCGCGGAATAATCTGTAATTCTTGTTGTTACTTTTTCGTTTTCTTGGCCCGGTGCAATTGTTCGCGGTATTCGGTAATAAACACGTCGAATGAACTGGTAAGTACAGACGCCCAATGATTCGTCATGCCCGCACCAACCGCTACTCCTTCCATTTTGTTGCAATACAAGACTTCTCGGGAAGCGATGTCAAATAGCGCAAAGTAAACGATACCATTTTCATGAATTTTGTCGAAATTTTCGACTATCAAAACCAAACCAATGCCGGAAGTTTCTTCAAGTTGGTAATTTTTTACTTCGGTTTTCACTTTTTCAATGCCAAAAGTGGTCGGTTCAAAAAGTATCCATTCTTCTCCGATCAACTTGTATTTGTTTTGTACGCTTTGCAATCTTCCCACCACCTTTTTCTTCATCAAACGGGGCAAAACGTCCAAGCTATAGATCTTGTTCAAATCACCAAGCCAGGCCGGAATAAATTTCAACATTTGTTCCTCTTGCCCTACTTTATCTGGATAGCAAAAGCCAAATTGTGAAAAATCAGCACCGTAATAAATCAATTCGGATGCTTGATACACAGGCGCGAAATCAAAAACAAATTCTTCCTTGGATTCTACTTGTGCTAAAACGGTTGAAAATAAACCGAGTGAGAGTAAAACAGTGGCAAAAAATCGGGTCATATCGTTTGGTTTAGGTTGGTTAAAGGTAGAAAAAAATCCTTTCAGCAGATGGCTAGCCCTATTTGATTAAAATACGAATGGAATGTATGCTATCGTTAATCTTCCAACAATGTTAACCCCGTTATATCCGCTTTTCCACTTTTCAAAAGTTCATAGGTCAATCGATCAGCTTGGCAATCGACAAATTTGACGCCTTTCAACACGTTGTATTTGAAAAAGGTATTGATCAGTGTTGCGTGCTGAAAAGTAACTTTGGAAAACGAACATTTTTCAAAATGACAATCCTCCAATTTGCCTTCAAATACAATGTTTGCAATTTTTGTTCCTTCAAAGAACGTGCGCTTCCACTGAGCTTTAGCAACTGTATTTTTTTCGAAACCGCCGTTGACAAATTGCAAATCTGAAAAATCTGCTCCCGTCATATCACAACCGTACACATAGGTTCCAGTAAATTGAACGTCATTCAGCAAACAGTTCTTGAATGAATTATTTGCCAAATTCGACTTTTGAAAGGTGCTCTTGCTTACATCGGATTCTGAAAAATCACAGCCATCAAAATTCGTATTCTTGAAAAGAAGACGCGCTAAATCTGACTGGATGAACCGGCAGCTTTTTACATTTGAATAACTGAAATTCTTCTGCAAATTTTTCAACCCAGAAAAGTCAACCTTTTCCCAATTGCTTTCGGACATATCCCAACCACGATGGTTCTTTTGGTTCAGTTCGAGCCTCGTTTGTCTGTCATCCGCTTCGACTCTTGCGCTTTCCTGGTTAGAAAACTGAGAACGATCTGAAAAATAATTTAAGTCAACACCCAAAATTTCAGCTAAGCGATTGAGTGTTGTGATATCGGGCAAGGATTCACCCCGTTCCCATTTCCCAACAGCTTGAGGACTGATAGAAACTTGCTGCGCAAGCTGGGCTTGTGAAAGGTTCATTTTCTTTCTTGCTGTGGCAATTTTATCGCCAATGGATTTTGAAGTAAGCATCTTCTATGTTTTTTTAATGATGGATGCTACAAAATTATTCTGTCTTGCTAAGGTATGATAAATTTTCTGGCTACTTCTTGTTGTTATTGGACCACTTTTGGTTGTTATTGGACAATAAATTGGCTAAAATGAATCATATTAAACCGGAGCAGATGAAAATCAGGCATTTTCCACCTAAAAAATCCAGATGATCAAACCAACCACAAGGGCTACTTCGGCCAAAACGATGGTGACAGAAAGAGCGCCCACGGCAACATTGCTGGTATTCCGCTTCCTTTTTTGTTTCAGGATTTCTTTCCTTCCATTCAAATTCATAGACGATTCTTTCACCTTTTGATGAATTTCTTTGAAATGCGGGTGATTTTTGATGTTTTTCAACAAACTTTCTTTGTTTGCTGGATTTTTGTCAACGTATTGAATCAACCAATCGGGCTTGACTTGCGATAAGGTGAAGACAAAATATCGCGCATATTCGTACTGGTAGTTAGCGTTTTCGAGTAGCTTGAATACTTCTGATGAATCTGCTGTATCCAACGAAAGTCCGACTTCATAATAGCGATCCACGGCAGCGCTTCTAGACGATAGAATAATCATTTCCCGCAGTGAATCAGCACAACGGTTGGTTCGCAAGGCGTACGCTTCAAATGAACCGGAATCCCGATTGAGTTGGTAAAACGCACTCGTAACATCGGTAAACTCGGTTTGGTTGGGATGCGACAAGCTGTCTTGCAGGCGATTCAGTTGATGCATCTGTCGGCTGGAATATGCCTTTTTTCGCAATAAATCCCGCGAATCGTATTTACAATCGCTCAATTTCACGATGAAAACGTCCTTGCCATTGAAACTGCTTTTCAGATAAAAGGTCTTCTTCTTTTTATACAGCTGATTTTGTATTCCTCGAAAAAGTGTATCTGTATTGGATTGTCCCACCAAAATTTCTTCGCCTTCCTTGTAGGCAAATTCATACCGATACAAATAATAATTTCGAAAAACTTCCACCTTTGCACTGTCTGCAAACACTTCAACAAAGAATTTGAAACCGCTTTTCTTCCCTTCGTACAATTGTGCGTGCAAAGCAGTGGAAAAGCCCATCAAGAGGAAAAGAAGGAAATAGTGGCGCATGGGATACGGTTATTTTTCTACATTAAATCCGTTTTGTCATCCAGCATTCGTCTGGTTTATGCGTACAATCCACTTGGACACGCGCGTGTAATTGGTCAAAAGTAAAAATCCAATCAACAGATTCAATCCAGCACTTAATAGCATGTTGTAATTCACGGGAAATAGATTGAGTGTTGGGTTGAGCCTGGCAAAATTATCCGACGAAACATTGTCTCTAAATGAAAACACAATTTGGGAGACAAAATCGCCTATATTGTTCACAATCATGTACACAGCCAATATCACCAAAGCAATTACTACCACAGCTTGACCGCCGATGGATGGATCCGTTGCTTCTTCCGTATCAAAACCTTGGTCGAGCCGCAAGAGCTGAATAACCCATTCCGACTTGAACAGCAAGGTATAAACAACCAAAAGGCTGACGATCGGTACCAAAAGAAACATCCAATCCAAATCTCCACGCGAGTCATAAAGCAGCGAATAACCTGCAAACGGAAGTTGAACAACCAACCCAATAATGGAATACAATCCATAGAGTTTTAGAATGATTTTGAAAAGATCTTTTTTTGTCATTAGGGTTTAGGTTTAGTGGTTGGACAATATTTTCGTGCTTTCTTCACGAATATACATAAAAAGACATTTCAGGAAAGCCAGTGTAAAAAGATTTTTCTCACGGATTGAGAGCGCCGACGCTGTTGATGCGCCATTGATTCCCTTCTTCTTTCAATTTTATAGTTAGTTTCCATTCAAAACGCATTGTTGTGATCATAACTCAATACCTTTGATAATTTGAATTCTCCCTTTTCCAAGAGCCACACATGCGTAAATTTTGCTACGCTGGTGAGGGTTTCCGGTTTATCTGTCTCTATCGCATAAAAAAGATGCATACCCGTTTGGATCACGCCATACAAAACACCCCCTTTTTCCAAAGGATACACTTCCATCGTTTTTTCATCCAAAACTCTTTTTGCTTGGTACGGCAATTGACAAATTCCGTTTTTGATACTCAAAATAAACGCCGCTTTCGAATCCGTTATCCCCGATTGGTCGTGGAAAAATTCAAAATTTTCACTCACCAAATTTTCAAATTGCTGGATGTCGCAGGTATTGAACCCAACCTGAAAAAGCAAACTGTCTTGGACATGAATGGCTTTGTACAATTCGGTGGTCCGCTCCTCTTGGGCGAAGGTGGTCGTGCTTAGGAGGAGAAGAGTGAAGAGAATTGTACGTTTTTTCATTGTTTAAATTTTTCTATTTTTCTCTGTGATTTGGTTTAGGAATGGTAACGGTAAATATATGAAACGGAGCTGTCCCGAAGGGCAGCACTGTTTTCATATATAATGTTAAGTGCTTTTTTTAAACGTAATTATTATTCTATTGTTTTCATAAGGCAATCCATTATAATTTACACTGCTTTTGTTGTCGTGATTATTCTGAAACTTAATCTCACCTTCGTTTAAGTTTATCAACTTACGTATGAAGAACATTCCTATTCCATCACCATCTAAATCAGCCTCGATTGCCCATTTACCCGAATTAGATTCGTTAAAAATGTCATCCACTTCGTCAGCTTCAACTTTAAGACTTGTCATATCAAAATAGATTGAAACAATCTCATTTTCAGATTGAAACCAAATATTTAAATCAGAATGAGGCATAACATATTTAGCAGCATTATCAAATAGGTGGGATAACGCAACCGAAACTGACTTATAATCAATGTTGACTTTCTCAAATGTTGACTGAATTATAATATTTACCTTTTCTTCGACAAGATCTAACCAAAATGGATTTAAGGTTAAAATAATTACTTTATGTATCTGGTGATCAGTAAAATCAAGATATGGATTTTCAGTATTGAACATTTCATAAACTTCGAATTCTGCCTTCATTAAATTTGAATTCTTTAAAACTTTCAAATAAGTAAATGCTGCTTTTTTCAGGTTGTTTCTTAAAAGATTTTCAATTGTTTCAATGTGGTTACCACCATTTCGAAAAACATCTTGAGGAACTAGTTTATATAATTCAAGTAGTATGTTAGAGTTGTGATTAATTAAATTGTGCTTTAGACGTCTAGTTTTTTGATTTTCAACTTCTTTTATATCCGAAATATTTGAGTCGATTAATTCTCCAAATATCTTGATACCAGACAAATGATATTTAAAGATTTTAGTTGTCATTTCTGAAAAAGTAAAAACATACATTTCATGCTGGTTAAGGTCTAATTTTCCTTGTCGTCGATACCCTTTAAGAACATTACAATATACTCTTTCATAAGCCGAATCGCATTTTTTCAAATCTTCAAGAATTTCCTTTTCTGCAATGTTGGTTAAAACGGTCTGTCCTTGCTTATTTGTTATTAAATATTGCATCAGAAATACTATTTGGTGAAGAAGAGCTGAATAATATTAGCTAATGAAGCAGCGTTGTTTAAATTGAAAACTTTGGATATGTTTTCAATACTGTAATCCTTTTTCATGTACAGTTTATTCATATTTGCAATTATCTTTTCGGATTCAGTATTAAAACCAAACTCTAAAGAAAGTTGATTTTGTATTCGTTTCACACATTCATTTAAGGAAAATGCTTCTCTAGCATATCCTTCAACTGCAACTGTAAATTGATACGGGTCAGCATGTTTACTCAATCTTTTATCCGCTGCATCAATTCCGGGATGAAAAGCCTGAATTTTCCCCTGGTCTTCTGCACTATAAACAATTACTTTTTTATTAGGATATTTCTCTTTTAACGCAATTATCAAACCTAAACCTTCATCTTTAAATTTCAATTTTTTTCCAACCCCCTGAATATCAACAATCAGAATGTGAGCTTCTTTTACCTCCATTTGTTCCAATGAATCAACGTCTTTAATTCTAGATGTTTTTGACCAACCTTCGGTTTTTAAAATTTCGACAACAGGAAATATTTTGTCGTCAATAAAAAGGATTTTACATAAACCACGTATTTGATCTAAACTTCGCTCCTTAAGTGGTTCATTAGTTTTTTTCCAAAATTTTAACTTCACAGTAAATAGTTTTAATAGTACTTAACAATTTGCTAATCCACATATATGGATTATTCCCTTAGTATATTCACCACTCTCCTTTATCCGAAAACAACCGCATACAAATACTTCGCATGCACATATCACAACAATATTCCTTTCGTTTTATACCGTTTTCAAAAGTAGCTAACCAAAGTTAATCAAAAAACCCATCCAAGATTCGAACCTGTGGGATTCCACAGCCTACACTTATCCACAAAAAAAAGGAGAACCGAAGTCCTCCTTTTTTAAAACTATTCGTTCAATTTATTTACGTGAAATGATCACGCGTTCCGTCCATTGCTGGTCGTCGGCAGTAACTTTCAAGAGATACATGCCCGTTTCCAAACGTGTAGCGTTTATGTCAAGTGTAGTTTGCGTTCCGTTGGCTTTGTGGTAGCTGGTGTTCACCACTTTTCCGGTGGCATCCGTCAATTCTACTTTCAAATCCGTTGCGTTGGCTGCGTTGACCGTCACTTGGAAGGTTCCATTGGAAGGGTTCGGGAAAACGGCCAAACGGTTGTTCAATTCATTTTCTGTCAAACCAATGGTCGTAATCGCTGTGCAATTGGAAGTATCAAAACAATTGTTGAGACCTACTACCACAGCATAATTACCATTCACAGTTGGAGTAAAACTTTGTTGGTTTGCTCCCGCAATTGGGTCGCCGGTTGCACAATCAATCCATTGGTAGGTTCCGCCTACTTGTGCTGAAGTAATCACATTACCCGCATCGGAAACAGTTAGGTCTACCGCGTCAATCGTCAAATCAATGGTGTAAATCGTATCGCACGTATTGGCACCGAAAACGGTATCGTTGTAGATTCCAGTAGCAGACCAAATATAATTGCCACTTGGAGAAAGGTAACTTGCATCACACGTTGTTTCAGTTAAACTCACGTTGGTCGGTGCACAAGTGCCGAAATTGGCACGCAAAAGAAAGGTAACGGCAAACTGAGAACCAAAAGCTTCTGGGTTAGCCCAACCACTAAAAGGACTCGTTGGCCAATTGATCCAGCCTTTTCCTGCCTGGAAATTGCCGGTAGACGTCCCTATCGACATCGTTGAATCAGCTTCGTTTACCACACAAACGTACGTTCCAGCCGCCAAGGTCAATGCGCCACTCACCATGGGTAAAGTCCAAAATGTGTCAGTGGTTGCATCCAATGTGATGGTTGCTGTATTGGCTATCAAAGTCGTTGGTGTTCCAGTTACATCGGTGGCATAAATGCTTCCCGACAAGGGTTGTCCGGTTAAATTGCCCTGCGTATTAGCGATATAGATAGACAAAGACGTCAACTCATCCGCTTGCAACAATTCAAACGTTTGGCCCAATTGACCACCATTGCCTGCGCCAATACCCAACGAACCCGTAACGGTCGCATCATCACGTGCATAGACTGTGTCACTCACAACAACCTGATACGTCGCCAAATCGTTCACTGGATTGCTATCGACTTGCGTGAAACTCGCTGTCAAGTTAACGGTATACGTTCCAGCTGTCGTTGGCACGAAACCAGGCACCGTGAAATTGGAAGAAGCACCAGCCGCCAAAGAAGCCATTGCGGCACTAGAAGCAGCATAAACAGAATTCATACCCGCATCCAAAATATCCACGTTCAAGACAACATTCGTCAACGCACCAGCGCCAATATTCGCAATGGTGCCTTCGGTGCCAATTGCTGCCATGTGTGTCACAGGCGTAATGGTATATTCTTGCGTAGTCGTTTGCGATACAGCCGCATCTACACCGGGAAGAGCAGACACCACAACATCGTCAATCACCAAAATAAATTTGTCGTTTGCAGTATTCCGAAATCCAATGTAAATCGATTGCCCTGCATAGGCACTCAAACTAGCCGTTCGGTTGGTCCATGTGCTATTTTCTCCTACTATTGAAAATAAAACGGTAGAACCTGTAATTTGATTGCCAATTGCACCTGCTCCGCCCGTTGGTGGTCCAACCGTTGAAGTCATCACGCGCACTTCGTAGCTGTCTGGATACAATGGGTCATACGCCAAAGCATTCCAATTCAAAATACAGTTGGCCGGCAAAACGCCGATCAGTGGCGTCCACATCCAATCGTTGGACGTTCCAGCTGCGGTGTACCAAGAAGTACTCATGGCGCAAGAATCTGCTACGTTGTTCGCAAAATCCTCTCGTCTTTCCCAAGCTTCGTTTATATAACTCACACTTGCGCTGGGTGTTGCATTGTCTACATTGCGCAAAAACCAACCACTTGGAAATGCATAAGTTCCTGCGCCACCAGCGGTTGCACCCGGAATGCCGTCAAAATCTTCCGAAAATAGGACTTGAGCGTTTATTCCCAATGACATGGGGAGAACAAACAAAAGAAATAGTTTTTTCATAAATAGTAATTTTTGCAAATTTCTTAAAAGTAAGAAAATTAAACGAGAGACTGTAGATCAAGGTTACATTAACTTACCGTTTCCTGCTTTATTTGGTCAACTCACGCTTCAAAAACCAAACTGTCAAAGGCGCGTATGGATGTGGCATTTCGTGGTACATTTTAAACCCAATTGCTTCGTACAAGCTCTTCAATCGCGGTACGGTGGTTTCGGCATAAATCGGCAGTTTTTTTTCTGTAGCAATCTGAACAACCGTATGTTTCAATTCAAAAACGGTGGCGGTAGTCATGGGTTTTTCAGCTGTGGCCAAGGCCATGCCCAGCAATCCTTCTTTTGGCCGAATTCCCGCTACAATTTTCTGAAATTTCAATGCTTTCATTCCTTTTGAAATTCCCGTAACAAATAGAAAAACGTACAATTTACGAAGTGCTTGTGCCAGCGAATTGGCTTTTATTTGCTGATCATAGAGAAACAACACACTTTTTTGGTCTTCCGAAAGATAAGCACCTTCTTTGGCTTGTGCTTCGTGAAAAAGCAATAAAAAAATGGCGTGCAATTTCTCGCTGCTTTTCGATTTCAACATCCACGTCACGTTCGCCGCCTCCAAATACGCGTACACCAAAATTTGAAGCGCTTTTTGTTTTTCTTTGGCCGTGGAAATCAAATGCATGGCAAGCGTTTACAAAGTGCTAGCCAATTCTTCGCCCAAAGCATCAAAATCGATGCCGTCGAAATTGCCGCTGCTCATCATCAAAAGCACCGCATTGTTCCAATCTTGTGAACGAATGTAAGCCAGAACCTCTTCGGTTTGTTTCAAAACGTGCACTTTGCCTCCGAAATTGTTCTCCACTTCTTCTTTCGCCAAAGCCGGTAATTTCTTGTGTTCCACCACGTGATCGCTATAATAAACAATGGCTGCGTCAGCTTTGTCCATGGTATTTTTGTACAAAGGCAGGAATTCTTTGTTCAAGGAAGAAAAGGTGTGTAATTCCATGCACGCCACTACTCTTCTGTCGGAGAATTGTTCTTTTACTGCGTTGATCGTCGCTTTCAATTTGCTCGGTGAATGCGCAAAATCCTTGAAAAGAGTGAAATTTCCTTTCTCGGTGACTTTCTGCAAGCGTTTTCCTGCGCCTGTGAAGGTTTGAGCGGCTGTAAAGAATTGTTTGGGTGTTACGCCAACTTGTTCCGCCAAACGCATCGCTCCAACCAAATTTTGCAAGTTGTGTGCACCAAATATTTTCAACGGAAATGCGTCTCCGTCCCATTGTAAGATGGTTCCTTCGTCTGTCAGCGAGTATTCTGGCACATCGTAGGGAATCGTCGTGATTTTGGATGCAAATTTTTCGCCTAATTTCTTTACTTCTGGATCGTTGTTGGCATAGGTCAAAACTCCATTCTCTGCGATTTTCTGGCAAAACAAATCGAATTGTTCGATGTAATTGTCCCACGTTGGAAAAACATTGATGTGATCCCACGCTATTCCGCTGATCAAGGCAACATCGGGGTAATACAAATGGAATTTAGGTCGTCTATCGATGGGTGAACTTAAATATTCATCGCCTTCCAACACCATAATTTCAGCCTCTTCGGTGATTTTCACCATACAATCGTAGCCTTCCAATTGCGCACCGACCATGTAATCCACATTCATTTTCAATTCTTTGAACACATGCAGCAACATGGAAGTAATCGTTGTTTTCCCGTGACTTCCCCCAATTACCAAGCGTTTTTTATGCTTGCTTTGTTCGTACAAATATTCGGGATACGAGAAAATGGGCAAATTCAAACTTTCCGCTTTCAACAATTCTGGATTGTCCGCTCGGGCGTGCATACCTAAAATAACTGCATCCAATTCGGGAGTAATCAAATTCGCGTCCCAGCCCATGTGGGCGGGCAAAATACCGTCTTTCGCCAAACGAGATTTGGACGGTTCGAAAATTTCGTCGTCAGAACCGGTAACTTCCATACCTTTTCGTTTCAAGGCAATGGCTAAATTGTGCATGGCGCTGCCGCCGATGGCGATAAAGTGAACCCTCATTTGGCTAGTTTTTTTCTTTGTTGAAATAAGTAATAGGTATCAATGACGATGGGAATCACGAAGAAAGTGGTCCCAAGATCAATCAACCAGTGAAATATATTTTCGGTAATGGAATCGGCTAGTAAAACCGGCAAAGCAATACTCATGAGCGACAGATAATACAACCAGTCCCACCAATGAATCACGATAAAAAGTACGCGTTTTAAAAAGTGAAGTGCAATGTAACTCATCACCATTCCCATCATGGGTACACTCACCTGTTTGATATCTGAAAATTGCTCGGTTTGCCAATAATGCACATTGATAATCAATCCGATGATCAACATGACAACATTTATAATTAACCGAAGAAATCTTTTTTGCATGTTTGATTTTTTAGTGAAAGTAGCGGTAATTCTGGGCCCATAATCAAGACACTAGGATATTTTGCGAACAAGCACTTGAGGAAAAGTGAAATAAAAAAATACGAAACTCTTGAAAATTGAGCTTTATTCCGAGATTCTTTTTTTCATGCCTTCTGAACTGAAAGATTTCAAGGAATTTTTCGGTCCCGAATAGATGAACAAGACTTCCAATCCGTCTTTGTCTTTGCTTATCAAATATTCCTGGGCTTTTTCCAATCCCATGACCATAAATGCCGTTGCCATACCATCTGCAATGGCCGTATTTTTGGCGATCACCGTCGCACTCAACAATTCATTTTCGGCCGGATAGCCTGTTTTTGGATTGAGTGTGTGGGCATAAATCTTGCCCTCTTTCTCATAGAATTTTCTGTAATTTCCGCTCGTTGCAATGCCGCCTTTGTCTAGTGCAATAACAGCCGAAATCACTCGTTCTGCGGAACCATTGTTGGAAGCAACGGGTTTATCAACCCCCAAATGCCAAGATTCGCCATCTGGATTTTTTCCTTGCACATAGATTTCACCCCCGATTTCGATGTAGAAATTTTCGCATCCTTTTTTGGTGAGATATTCCGCTAATACATCCACTGAATAACCTTGTGCAATGGCATTGAAATCAAAATTGACACGCGGATCTTTCTTCACCAAGGAAATTCCTTTTTTGTCGGTGACAAAATCGTACAATTTGAAATCTTCAAAACCTATGAACTGTTTTACAGAATCGATTTCTTGTTGACTGGGAAGACTTGAAACATCTTTCAAAAATCCCCAAAGTCGCATCAAAGGCAACACCGTTGGATCGAAAGCGCCATCCGTTTGTTCGTAAATCTTGGCCGACAATTCAAAGCATGGCAAAAAGTACAAGTCGTTTTTTGGAATTCTAAACTTGGTTTGTGCGGCGTTGAATTCGCTGACCGTTGAATTGGGAATATAACCCGAAAGCGACAAATCAAATTGATGCAGGAGCGCATCAATTGCTTCTTTTTGGATGATATTTGGACAGTCAACGAGGGTTATCTGATACGTTGTACCCTGCGTTTCACCAAAAATCTTTTGAACTTTGGCTTGTTTTTCGCCGCAAGAAACCAGTAGTAATTGACTAATGACGAACCAAAGAACTATTCTGTGTTTCTTTCTGCCAAGTGTATTCATTGATGGGTTGATCATTCTTTTTGTACGTTGAAACTCCATTTGTTTGTGTGCGAACATACACTTCGCCGTGTCCATCTATTACCACCACTCGTCTCGTAAGAATGGTTTTGATTTTTCCATCCGATCCGTTAATCGAAAATTTCTCTTCCGTTACACCTTCCGGGAAATCTTCCCCCAAGGTGTTTTTCGATTTTTCTACGTTCGGTGCGGTATTTACTTGGTTGATTTTATCAGTCAAAGCTTGCTGATTTTCTTGCGCTCGATCAGCACTGCTTTCAGCTTGGTTCGTGGTGATCGTTTTCATTTCACTCACCATTTTCTGATTTTTCAATTGTTTTTCGATACTCCGAGTAGAAGCGTCCGCGTTTTCAGATGTCAAGGTTTCAATGTCGGAACGAGTTTTCAAGTTTTTGCCATTTTCTTTTTCGCTTTTTGACAAATTCTTAGCGTTTACCGCATCTCTCTTCGCATCAATGGCCAGAATATTGTCATTCTCTTGTTGTGCGCTTTCGGTTGAACTAATCTGGTTACTTTTTTGAATGGCATCCAAATCTGCTTGGCTCATCAAATTTTTCGCATCGTCCGTAGCACTTTTGGTGTCTGATTGGTAATCGATTCTTTTCGAAAGTTCGTACAGTTTGTGATTGTTGTCATCCGTTTTATCGTTGGCCTCTTTGGCTTTTCGAACCGACACTTTCTCTTGATTATTTATTTGGTCTTTCGTTACCAAGTATATTTCCATCTCATGGTTGTAGGCCATGCGCGCTTCATCTAACATTTTGCTTTCGATCACATTCAAATCATTGTTGTTGACCACTTGACGATTGGCTTCTTCCAACGTTTTCGCCACTTCCGCTTTCACGATAGAACGGATACCATCTGCGGTACCTTGAATTTTAGTTTTCTGTTCGTCTAGAATAACCGCATTGCTTTGAAGTGCACTCGTATGACCTTCCTTGATTAAAATCTCTGTTGCACGCCGCTCATTATCATCGTTCATTGAATTTTGTGCAGCTATCGACATTTTCGTTAATTCTTGCCCCGATTCAATATTGTCCTTTTTGTAATCGAGAGATTGATTGTCCTTTAGTGAATTGATTCGAGCCACGTTATTCACCATTTTCTCTGCGTTCGAGGCATATTCTTTTTGCTGAATCGTCTCCAGTTCGGCTACTTTTATTTTCGAACCATCAATGATTGATTGCGATTTGTAATTGTCACCTTGTTCGAATGCCACATTTTGCGCATCGTAATCCACTTGCAAACTCTCTATTTTCTTTAGGCCTTCATTTTGTCGTGACAGCTTTTCTTGAGCCAATTGACTTTCTTGATCTGCTCTACTTTTTGCTTTTTCAATGGCATCTTTTGTTCCGTAGTTCTCTAGCGACTCGGCAATTTTCTCTTCGTCCGTTTTAACGACCGAATTATTGACCGCCTCTGTAAAACCCTGGTATTTACCATTGGCACGGTCAATATCCGCTTGTGCCAAGGTTGCTTGCGCATTGTTTCCTTCATACACATCACCCAAAGGTTCCAAGGCGGAAGATTGCACCACCAAAGGATGCATCAACAATTCAATCTCTTGCAATCGTTTTTTTGGATATGGATCACTCGGTCTTTTTTCATTCGCGCTGGTAAACAGCTCTTTGGAACGTTGAAAATCTTTTTGTTCAAATTTATTGTCGGCCGATGCAATCAATTCATTGTATTCGTCATTGGCCGCTTTGCTCATTTCTGCTCTCAATTTCAAATCACATTCGGCAACGCGAGAACTGGCATGCGCTTGGTCTTTATCAAAATCCAAGATGGCTAAATAACTCATTTTTGCTTCTGACCAATCACCTATGTCAAACAAAGCATCTGCCGCTTTGATCATGGCTGTTAATTTTTCTCTTCTTGCTTTGTCGTTGTTTTGCAAATTTCTCTGGTCATCCAGAATCTGCTGAATTTCAGCAATTTGATCTTTTGTGGCTTGATCATCTGTTTTGTACGTCAGGGCTTTTTTGAAATCCGTTAAGGCCAATTCGTATGTTTTAGCTGCTTTTGCGGCCACACCTTTTCGATAATTTTCTTTGAAAAGGTTTTCTCTTTCAGCCATTCCAAGCAATTCGCTTTGTTGCTTTTTCAATTCCTCAATCCGTTTAGCAGGAAGCGTTTCTGTCGGCTTAATTTTTGCCGCTTCTTCAAACTTAGCAATGGCTTGATCGAATTTCTTCTCTTCTGCTATTTTCTCCGCAGACGCCATTTTCTCTGCGTAAGCCACATCAATTCGTTTCAATCGTTCGATTTCCGCCAAAAGTTCTTCTGGACGTTTGTCGCTCTTCCGTTCTGGTGCTCGCAAGGCAATAGCCCGGTTCAACAATTCAGTCGCTTTATCAAAATCTCTTTCTTCGATGTGCGCTTTGGAAGAGGCAATAATTTTTTCAAATTGCGCGTTGGCATCGTCGCCTTTTGCTCGTTCCAATCTTTCTGCTTCGTCCGCTTTTTCTTTCGGCTCCTTTTCGTACGAACGCATCAAAATGGCTTTGTTGTATTCTTGAATGGCTGCGATATATTTTTCAGCTTTTACCAACTCATCCCCTTTGTCGATGTAACTGCGGTACAGCTTATCGGATTCTGCAATTTTCGCCAATTTCGCATCAATCTCAGCCAATCTCAATTTTGGTTCAGGCTTCGTATCATCTAGATTCGCACAAGCTTGGTACGCTCGTCTTGCTTCTTCATATTTTTCAGCATCCAACAAAACTTTCGCTGCCTTCATGTTCTCATCGAATTTCGCATCGACCAGTTGAGTTGCTTGTTTGTTGGCAATTTTGGCTAACAAAGCGTTGTATTTATCTCTCAAGACGGTGTCTTCGCGCATTTGCAAAGCCGCACCGTATTTCATTTTCGCGTCGTCGAATCGTTCCTCCTTGATAGCCAAATCACCTTCGGCAACATATCCATTGAAAATTTTATCCGCATTTTTCGCATCGGCTTCTGCCTTGATCATTCGATCAATGTCATCGATTTTAACGAGAGCAAGCGTTTTCTTTGGATCGATTTTTAAAATCTCGTTGTATTTCCCTTTTGCAGCCAAATACGATTTTTGATCAATCAATTGCTGACCTTCCTCAAAAAGGCGATTCATATCGTTTTCCATTTTGGAAGCCAATGCATTTTTTGCAATTTGCTCCTCGCAAGATTTGATTTTTTCTTTTGGAAGCGTTTCTTTCGGAAGAATCAAGGAAGCTTCTTGGTATTTGCTTTTAGCTTCCTCAAATTTCGACTGGGTGAACAATTGGTTCGCCGCTTCCATTGTGGCGTCATATTTCTTCTGGTTGGCCTCAATATCTGCCAATTTCTTATCTTCCTCTGCTTTGATCATGCGATCAATTTCATCGATTTTCGCTTGCGCTGTGGCTTTCTTCGGATCAATCGTTAAAATCTGTGTGAATTTGCCTTTCGCTGCCGTAAAGGATTTTTCGTCCATCAATTTTTGACCTTCTTCAAATAGACGGTTGACTTCTGCCTCATTTTTCGCCGCCAAAGCATTTTTGGCAATCAATTCATCACAGGCTTTGATTTTTTCCTTCGGAAGCGTTTCTTTCGGAAGCACTAAGGTGGCTTCTTGGTATTTTGCTTTGGCTTCCTCGTATTTTGCCTGGGCAAACAACTGATTGGCCGCTTCTATTGTTGCATCATACTTTTTTTGAGTTGCTTCAATTTCAGCAATTTTCTTCAATTCCGCCGCAACAATGACCAATTGGTCTTTCGGATATTTTTCGTCTTTTTTAATCGTTAATGCTTCAGTGTAACGTTCTTCTGCTACTTTGTAATTCTTCGCATTCAAGGCAACGTCTGCTGCAGCGATGGCTTCTTGGTAACTTTTATCCTCGCGTTCAGCTTTTTTGGATTCCGCTAAAAGATCTTCGATTTTTTTGACTTCGTCTTTCGGATATTGCTCATATTTCACCCGTAAAGCAGAATTGTATTTGGCAATCGCCTCTGGATATTGTTTGTTATCGCGGAAATTATCGGCCGCTTTGATCAGATTGTTGTACTGATTATCTACTTCGCTCACAGCCGCTTTTTCATCTTTTTGTGCTTTCAACAAAGCATCAATCTCTGCAATTTTTTTCTGTGGGTAGAATTCTTTTGGCTTAATGCCAGCCGCAGCCTCGTATTGATGCAATGCTTCTTCGTATTTCTTCTGGTTGAATAAATTGTCACCCGATTTAATCGCCGCATTGTAATTGGCGTCCTTGTTCTCTGTCACAGGAGTTGGATTCACCAACAAACCTTCAATTTTTTGTTTGATCCGCTGAGAGGCTGCAATATCGAGTGTCGGCACAATATTGTCCTTGTCCAATCCAAAGGTTGCCACGGGTTCCTTTTCTAAAAATGAAAAATCAACATTTGGTTTTACTGTGAACAATTCCAAACTCAAATCTTGCAGAGGTGTTACCCTTTCCCCTTCTTTTAATCGATCGGTATTCATCAATTTGAAGTTGCACTCCACCCGTTTGCTGACAAATCCAGACTTGGAAAAAATGACTTGAAAATTGGATTTAGCCGGCATGTTGGCAGTCAACGTGTATTTACCATTGGTCGCAGACATGGTTGTTGAAATCGTTCGACCTCCAGAAACAAGCGTAACCGTAACACTTCCTTCCTTTTTACCCGTTTCGTAGTTGGTAATTTGGCCTGCGAAAAAGTATTCTACGTTCTTTTCTTGTGCCGACAAAAAAGTTGACACAAAGACGAAGAGAATAAATAAATAATTCCTCATATTTTTGTTATAACATCTCACTGTACAATCTGGTACGGAAAACGTTCAATTTTTATTCCATTTTTTTTGAATAGACAAATATCGCAAAAATGTTCAATACTTTCACCGCATGAACCTATCAGAAAACGACATAAGTTACTGGGAGTACAAAATGCTCTTTGATTCAATCGATTTTTTGGTGGTAGGTGCCGGAATTGTTGGTTTGAGTGCCGCTTATCATCTCAAAGAAAAACACCCGAATTCAAAGGTCATTGTTCTCGACAAAGGCCCACTTCCCTATGCGGCCAGTTCTAAAAATGCTGGTTTTGCGTGCTTTGGTTCTCCCTCGGAGATTTTAAGTGATTTACGAACCATGAAATCTTCACAAGTATGGACGACCGTAGAAAAAAGATACCTCGGACTCAAAGCGTTGGAATCGTGGCTGGGAGCGGAAGCTATCGATTTGCAAACACACGGTTCATGGGATTTGATCGACTCAAAATCCAAAACAGCCGAAATTCGCACCCATCTTAACGAATTGAATCGAGAATTAAAGACCATTTCAGGAGAAACGCTGGTATATTTTGAAGATGCGAAAAGTTTGCATCGATTCGGTTTTCAGAAGATTTATTCAGCCTTTCACAATCGTTTGGAAGGACAATTGGACACAGCGAAACTAAATCTCGCCATGAACCAAAAAATGGCAGAGAAGGATATTTTAATACTCAGAGGAATTGAAATGCAATCCTTTGAATCTGAAACGCACAACGTACGAATCCAAAGTTCCATCGGAGAAATTCGTTGCACAAATTTGATTATTTGCACCAACGGCTTTTCGAAACCAATTTTACCCCATTTGGATGTGGAACCTGCTCGAGCACAAGTTCTGATCACCCAACCGATTGAAAATCTAATAATAAAAGGAACTTTCCATTTCGACGAAGGCTATTATTATTTCCGAAATATTGACAACCGGATTTTGATTGGAGGCGGACGCAATCAAAATTTCGAACAAGAAAATACTTCCATCCTTCAAACTACAGAAGATATTCAACAATCCATCGAGCAATTATTGAAAACGGTGGTTTTGCCCAATACGCCGTTCCAAATCGACCGCCGATGGGCTGGGATTATGGGAGTTGGCAGGGACAAATCTCCAATTATTCAGCGCCTTCATCCCAATGTTACTGTCGGTATTCGTATGGGCGGAATGGGCGTTGCAATTGGTACTTTGGTGGGCCAAGAATTGGCAGAAATGCATTCTTAAGGCTTTTTCCTTTTGTATTCGAGTGATATCACTAATTTTACCGAAAAAAAATCGATGAAAAAACTAACATTGAACGATGAACATGTAGCAATGGGTGGGAAAATGGTTCCCTTCACAGGTTACGAAATGCCGGTGCAATTTGAAGGCGTAAACGCAGAACACGAAACCGTACGGAACGGTGTAGGCGTTTTTGACGTGTCGCACATGGGTGAATTTTTGTTAACCGGACCAACGGCCATCGATTTGATTCAGAAAATATCTACGAACGATGCCATGACGTTGACGATTGGACGTGCACAATATTCTTGCATGCCCAACGGAAAAGGTGGAATTGTGGACGATTTAATCATCTACCGCATCAAAGAAGAACAATATTTATTGGTCGTAAATGCTTCCAACATTGAAAAAGATTGGAACTGGATTTCTTCGCACAACTCGATGGGTGTTGAAATGAAAAATTTGTCAGACGAATATTCTTTGTTGGCGATTCAAGGACCAAAAGCGGTAGAAGCGATGCAATCTTTAACAAGCATTGATTTGGCGGCTATCAACTATTACCATTTTGAAGTAGCTGATTTTGCGGGTGTTGAATACGCGATTATTTCTGCAACAGGTTATACGGGTTCAGGAGGTTTTGAAATTTATGTAAAAAACAGCGAAGTAAAAGATGTTTATGCCAAAGTTTTGGCGGCAGGTGCTTCTTTCGATATCAAACCAATTGGTTTGGCAGCAAGAGATACTTTGCGTTTGGAAATGGGATTTTGTTTGTACGGGAACGACATCGACGAAACGACTTCTCCTTTGGAAGCTGGTTTGGGATGGATTACAAAATTCACGAAAGACTTTATTGATTCCGAATTCTTGGCGAAACAAAAAGCTGAAGGCGTAACCCGCAAATTGGTCGCATTTGAAATGGTTGACCGCGGTATTCCTCGTCATGATTACGAAATTCACGATGCTACTGGAAATAAAATTGGACATGTAACTTCTGGAACGATGTCGCCAAGTATGAAAATCGGTATTGGTTTAGGCTACGTAACCGTTGAAAATGCTGCATTGGAATCTGAAATCTTCATTTCTATCCGTGACAAAGGTGTGAAAGCGAAAGTGGTGAAATTGCCTTTTTATAAGAAAGACTAAAATAAGTCAGATTATAGACTTAAGACTCAATCATTTATTTGGTTGGGTCTTTTTTTATATTCTGAAATTAATAGCAAAAAAAAGACCCAACCTCTTGTGAGATTGAGTCTAATATCTGACTTCTACAAGTCTATTGTCTTAACCAGCAACGTTCATATTGTCCAAAACATCCATTACCCCTTTCACGGCAACAGCTGATTCTTCCAACATAGCTTTTTCTTCTGCGTTCAAATCCAATTCGATGATTTTCTCGATTCCGTTTTTACCCAAAATAACTGGAACACCCAAGTAGATGTCTTTCATTCCGTATTCACCGTTCAACCAAGCACAAACTGGGAAGATGCGTTTTTGGTCACGAACGATTGCTTCCACCATTTGAGCGGCAGCAGCACCTGGAGCATACCAAGCAGACGTACCCAACAATTTAACGATTTCGCCACCACCAAATTTCGTTCTTTCGATAATTTCGTTCAATTTTTCTTCGCTGATCAATTCCGTAACTGGAATACCACCAACGGTCGTATAACGTGGAAGTGGAACCATTGTATCTCCGTGACCACCCATCAAAACTGCTTGGATATCTTTTGGAGACACATTCAATTCTTCCGCCAAAAATGCACGGTAACGAGCGGTATCCAAAACACCAGCCATACCAAATACATTTTTAGAATCTACTTTCGCTGACAAATATGCACAATAGGTCATAACGTCCAACGGATTGGAAACGATGATGATTTTTGCGTTTGGCGAGTATTTTACTACATTTTCAGTAACCGATTTCACGATACCTGCATTGGTAGCGATCAAATCATCGCGTGACATTCCCGGTTTTCTTGGCAAACCTGAAGTAATTACGACTACTTCTGAATTCGCAGTTTTAGAATAATCATTTGTTGAACCCACGGTTCTTGAATCGTACAAACCAATCGGCGCAGACTCCCAAATATCTAAAGCTTTTCCTTCAGCAAACCCTTCTTTAATGTCCAACAATACGATTTCGTTGGCAATTTCTCTGTGTGCCAAGACGTCTGCGCATGTTGCACCAACGTTACCCGCACCAACTACTGTTACTTTCATTGTAATTTTTTTGGTATGATTAAACTCGTTTTTAACGGTGCAAAAGTAAACATATTGAATGAAAATTGAGTTATTTTGTGTGCGAATGTGGACGAAAAGATAAAACGGTTAATAAAAATTGTTAAGAAGGCAACCAAAGAAAAAGAGTACCGTCTTTCAAATGAAAACAATGTGGAAAATAGCGATCAATTAAAAGAAATTATTCGGGGTTGTATTGAGAACAATCGTAAGTCTCAGGAGCAACTGTTTAAACTCTTTTATGGGAAAATGATGTCGGTTTGCATGCGGTATCACCGAAATCCAGACGACGCGCAAGAAATTCTCCAAGTTGGGTTCATCAAGGTCTTTGAAAAATTGGGTGCTTACGATCACACAGGTTCTTTTGAAGGTTGGTTGCGCAGAATTTTTGCCAATACCGCCATCGATGCGATTCGCAAATCGAAAAAAGATCCCATCCGCAAGGATAAAGATGAAGAATTCGTTTTGGATTCTGTCAATCCTGTGGTCGAAGAAGAGGAAATTGAATTGAAAAGCTTGAAAGCAGAAATTGCACTCGAGGCTATCAATCAACTCACTCCAGCCTACCGCGCTGTGTTTAATTTGTATGTTATTGAAGAATATACACACAAAGAAATCGGCGAATTGTTGGGTGTTACGGAGGGAACCTCAAAATCCAATTTGGCCAAAGCCAAGATGAATTTGCAAAAAATATTGAAAGAAAAATTTGAAAAGATAGACCAATAAGAATGAGTCACAAACTAGAAAATCAATTCAAAGAAGCTCTCCAACAAATGGAAGCTCCTTACAACCCTAAAGCCTGGGAGTCTCTCCAAGCCCGGCTTGACCTAGCGATGCCCGTTGCATCTCCGAAGAATCCTTTCAATATTTGGAAGGTTTCTGCCGTTGTGATTGGCGTAGTAGGAATCTCCGCTTCTCTTTATTTCCTTGGTACAGAAGATGCAGCCGCTCCAAAAGTTGCAAATACGTCAAACGTATTCAATGAAAATAAAACAGAAACGATTTCAGAAAAGGAAAACATTGAAAATAATACTTCTCCAGCAGTAGTATCCCACAAACCTATTTTGTCGGATAAAAATACGTCGGTTAGTGCACCGAAAGTTCCCGTGAACACCGAGAAAAAAGCAAGTACCACGACGTATACGAAAACTGATGACCAAACCCTTCAGGCTACTGATTTAGATGAAAAAATTGAGGTTACTGAAAACATTAAAGAAAATACCACTAAAACCAACCAAGGTAAACCTTCTGCTTCGCCTTTTGTTGCTCCAGCGATCAGCAAAAAATGTTTGAATGAGGACCTCAAAATCCAAAATGAAAACGCCGTTGGTATGGTAGTAACCTACCCTTCTGGTAAAAAAGTAACGATTGGTTCAAAAAAACAAAGTGTTTTAAAACTGAACGAATCCGGAACGTATTCAATTTCAGATGGCTATTTCGAAAATGGAGGAACCTTCATAGTCAATGCGAGTCAAGAACCTGAGTTCGACATGGATTTGGACAACATTTACAAAAATGGTGTTCCATCTACCATAGTAAAGGCAACTACTTTAGCTCAACATTATACCTGGGTTTCGAAAACTGAAACAAAATCAGGCAAGGAAACAGAATTCCACTTCTTTAAACAAGGTGAGTTTTCCATTGAACTGCAAACAACCGATCAAAACGGATGTAAAAACTACACTAGCAAACAAGTAATCGTATCCAAAGATTATAATCTGTTAGCCGCGGATGCTTTCAATCCAATGCACAGTGACAGTCGAAAAAATAATTTCATGCCATTTGCCTTAACGGAAAGAAATACAGGGTTCAAATTAACGATTATCGACCCAAAAGATGCCGGAGTTGTTTATCAAACATCTGATTCCAACGCTGGATGGGATGGTATTGATACCCGAACGGGCAAAATGGCTTCAAACGGTAGTAACTATATTTGGAAAGTGAATTTAACGAACCCTATGCCTGGTGAAAATGAATCCTATAAAGGCGTTGTTTTTGTCGCGATGTAAATTACATTACAACCAACCACTAAAAAAATAAGGACAATCGAAAGGTAGTCCTATTTTTTTACCAGATAATTTGAGGATTTTCTTTTAAAAATAGCTTCAACTCAGCTTCTTTTTCGACCCGTAGTTGTATGTTCCGATGATTTGTGGGTTGGATCGTTTTGTGTTGAAAAAACATCCGTTTGTTCTTGACCTCCTTGGCCAATTTCACCGTGGCTTCCTTAAAGAATAGGTCCTGAAATTTAGTCCAAACAAAGTCAATTGCTTGTTCATTCGGATGCACCAAATCTTCTGCGAAAAACCGATGGTCGCGCAACTGATCTATCACCATTTCATACGCCGGAAAGTAATGAACGTTGTCCAACTTTTCCAGTTCTTCACAGAGTAATAAAAGTCGTGCTTTGCTGCGGTTGTTCTCTACCAAACCTTCTTTGGAATGACGAACAGGACTTACCGTAAATACAATTTGAATAGTGGAATTGATGGTTTTAATTTGGTGAATTAGTTTTTGGTAAATTGCATTCAGCTCATCCAATTCACTCAAATCTTTTCTAAACTGGCTAGCGGGCAACTTGTGACAATTCGAAACCACATATTCTTCATCCATGAGCTTGTAGGCCATGGCACTTCCAAAAGTAATGAACAAGTACTTCGCCTCTGATAAATTCGTCTTTAACTTCGCTTTCTCGCTTGTCAACTTCACTTTCATTTCTTCTTCAGTAGCTGCATTGAGTTTCGTGGAGGAATCAAAAGACGAAAAAGTACCGTTGTTTTGTACAATCCGAAATTCATTGATTTCTGTGATTGATTCAGAAAGGATCCGTGCGATAGGCAAAGGATGAAAAAGAGTTCCAAAATCAGTAGATTGGAAGTCCATTCCCACCATCTTTCCTCTTTCCAGCATATTTTGAGCGAAACAACTTCCGAGAAATAAAGCTTTTTCACCAAATTCAATCGAAGGGCAATCCATTTTGAAATTTTCGGCTAAAAACCATTTCATTGTTGATCCATCAAAGATTTTGCATTCGCCAAAGCAGCTTCATTAATAGCTTCACCGCTCATCAAACGAGCGATTTCTTGAATGCGCTCTTCTTGTGTCAATTGCCGCAAACTGGAAAGTATTCTTCCCTCTTTCTCCTGTTTTTCAACCAAAATATGGGTCATCGCTTTTCCAGCTACTTGAGGCAAATGCGAAATGGCAATCAACTGCAGGTTATTTCCCATTCGCTGCAAAAGACTTCCAATCTTCTGTGCTACTTCACCCGAAACACCGGTATCAATTTCATCGAATACGATGCTCGGCAATTGTTTCACTTCTGATATCAAGCATTGAATGGCCAACATCAAACGAGACAATTCTCCTCCACTGGCAATTTTTTCAATCGGCTGAACCGACATACCCTTGTTGGTTGAAAACAACATTGAAACGGCTGTTTTACCTGTTATCGTAAATTCTTCGATTGGTTTTAAATCAAATTCCAATTGTGTATTGGGCATTTTCAATTCCGCCAAAAGCGTTGCAATATCTTGTTGGATTTTCACTGCTGCCTTTGTCCGTTTATCATGCAATTGATTGGCTTTTCCATTCAATTGATTTGTTTCCTTCAGAATTTCTAGTTCCATTTGATCAATGTGCGCCTGACCTTCAATGGAAAAATCAACTTGTGCGTGCCACGTCGTTTCCAACTCCATCAATTCAGCCTGATTGGTACATTTGTGTTTCTGAATTACCCGATTATACGCATCTAATTTTGAGGTCAATTCCAAAATTCGTTCTGGGTTTTTCTCCAAATGTTCAAGATAATTGCTGGATTCGGAAGAAATATCATCCAATTCCAAAATGGCCGAATTCAAACTTTGCACCAATTCAGACAGCTTTGTATCGGCAATGGCACTTCTTTCTAGTTTCGACTTTAATATTTTCAGTACGGCAATGGACCCATTTTCATCGTCCAAGGTGCCACGAATAGCATCCAAAGAAGAAACGATGCTCTCCATATTTTCTTGTTGCTCGAGTTCTTCTTCTATTTTCTGGTAATTTGTGTTTCCCAAATGAAGGGATGCCAATTCTTCCAATTGAAACGTCAAATAGTCTTTATCTGCTTCTGCTTTGGAAACATGTTCTTTTTCTTCTCGTAAGACTTTCTGTTTCTGTTTCAATTTTTGAAAATCAACGCTAAAATCTAGTACTTCTTTTTCAATACCCGCTAAAACATCCAGTAATTCTAGGTGAAAATTTTTGTCACGAAGTGCAATGGTATGGTGTTGTGAATGGATGTTGATCAATCCTTCGGTGAGCTGCTTAATTTGTTGTAGCGAAACTGGCGTATCGTTGACAAAAGCACGTGACCTTCCTTGTCGATTGATTTCCCGACGAACCAAGGTATTCGGTTCAAAATCGATATCATTGTTTATAAACCAAGGTTGAAGTCCCAAATTTCCAATCGAAAATTCAGCTTCTACAATGGTTTTGTCGCTATCCGGTCCAATGAGTGAAAAGTCAGCCCGTTCGCCTAAAATTAAATTGATAGCTCCGAGAAGAATTGATTTTCCGGATCCAGTTTCGCCTGTAATAACGGTATAGCCTTTTTGAAAATCAAAATTTAACTCTTGAATTAAAGCAAAATTTTTGATCCAGATTTTTGAGAGCATTTATTTGAGAATTTCGTCGTATTTAGAAGCATTTGCCGGATCGATTCGCTGCATAAGTGACACCAAATCTTGTTTTTCTTTCAATTCTGCATCTTCGTACAAATTTTTCAATTCATTCTTTTTTGCTTGACAAAAATTCAACAAATTCAAGGAGTTGGGTCGTGTAGCGACGACTTTTGTCAATTTGTTTAGTGCGCCATACATATTCGCTCTTGCGGTTTCGAGTGATTCATACATTTTATCAACGCCATTTCTGTGGTATTCAAAATTACAAATGCGCAAAGGCTCAAATAATTGATGTAAAATATTGTCTACCAACCAATACCGGTTACGCTTTCCATTTTCATTGGATCTCCATCCTTTGCCGGAGGAAGTTTGCGCATTCATGACGATATTTTGTGCTTCTGTAAAATAGGGTGTTCCACCTTTCAACGAAAATGAATCGTAATCCATTCCAAGGATGAAATACGCATAAAATGCCATAATGGAGGTTAAGTTGTCCCTAAATTGATTGGGGGCATATATCAACTGAGCGCCTCTGCTGTAGGCAAATTCAATGTCATTGTCTTCAAAATTAAATACCGTTGTATTGTAGGAACTGCTGAATGCTGGTCTGGTTGACTGAATTTGCATGGAACCTGAATAAACGCCTGGTGATGGGCTATTTTTTATTTGGATCTGAATATTGCAATTGATTCTTTCTTCTATTTTGAATTTGTCTTTCGTCCACTGTGTGGTATTCATCAAATCCGTTACTGTTTGCTTCAATTGGTCAAAAATTTCTTTTTCAACCGTAGTAAACTCTTGCTTTGCATCCAAAACTACAGCAACCTGACAGTTCAATTCTTGTGCATTCGCGAAAATCGACGAAAACATCAAAATGGAAACAAAAATTAATTTATTCATAATCAATTAAATGAGTTTATTTTCAAATAGTTCAAAATATCTTCTGCCACTTCTGTTTTAGATTTTAACTCAAAAGATTCAGATTTATTGTTCTTATCTAAGATAGTAATTTTATTCGTTGCATGCGCAAATCCTGCACCAGAATCATTCAAGGAATTCAAGACAATGAAATCTAAGTTTTTCTTCCGCAATTTTTCAGCTGCATTCTCCTCTTCATTGTTGGTTTCTAAGGCAAAACCAACCAATACTTGCTGATCCTTCTTGTTGCTTCCCGCCCAGGCCAAAATGTCCGGATTTTTCACCAAAGTGATGGCCATTTCGTTTTCTTTCTTTTTGATTTTTTGTTGAGCTACTTCCTTCGGTCGGTAATCTGCCACCGCTGCTGAAAAAACACCAATGTCTTGCGTTGACCATTTATCTTGAACGGCTTGCAACATGTCTAGTGCAGAGGTAACTCGGATCAATTCCAAATTAGGATGCTCTAACTTTTCAGCGGAAGGCCCCAATACTAAGCAAACATTGGCACCACGCATCAAGAATGCATTGGCAATAGCAATCCCCATCTTTCCCGTGGATTGATTCCCGATAAATCGCACTGGATCAATTGCCTCATGGGTTGGTCCAGCTGTAACCAATATACTTTTGTCTGTAAAATCTTCCGATTGATTCAGAAACGACTCAACAAAATCGAATATTTCTTCGGGTTCTGCCATTCGTCCTTCGCCCACCAGTCCACTTGCCAATTCACCGCTATTGGCCGGAATTACTTGTACTCCAAACGCTTTTAGCGCGGCTAAATTGGTTAAAGTACTTGGGTGTTGGTACATATCCAAATCCATCGCAGGCGCTGCTATAACCGGACATTTGGCTGACAAATATGCGGCCAACAAGACATTATCAGAATTGCCTTGTACCATTTTGCTCATGGACGAAGCCGTAAGCGGAGCGATAACAAAAACATCAGCCCACATTCCCAAGTCAACATGATTGGACCACGTGCCCGTTTCTTCGTTCCAAAAACTTTGGATAACGTCATTTTTTGAAAGGGTAGCCAGCGTTAGGGGGGTTATAAAATCACAAGAGGCAGGAGTCATTATACATCTGACTTCTGCCCCTGCTTTTATAAATAATCGAACCAAGCTTGCAATTTTATAGGCTGCAATCCCTCCAGTTATCCCAAGAAGAATTCGCTTATTTTGCATGATGGTTATTTGTCTTCTCCTTTGCGGATATTCAATTCGTCTTTCAACATCTGATCCATTGCCATAGCAACCGGCTTCGGCATTTTCTCGTAGAATTTAGATATCTCGATTTGTTCGCGGTTTTCAAAAATTTCTTCCAAATTATCCGTTGAAGAAGCGAATTCTTGCAATTTTTGCGTCAATTCCTCTTTCATTTCGGCACTAATCTGGTTGGATCTTTTTGCCATAGCAACAATTGATTCGTAGATGTTACCGAAACCTTTTTCAAAAGTTTCTGTATCTCTTGTAATTGTTGACTTTTCTGCTGAACTGTTTTTAAAATTCATATATTATTTGTTTCCAATATTCATTTCTTGAAGTTCCTTCTCCACTCCATCTCTATAAGAATCTACTTCTTTTTTGTATTTGGACTCAGGAAATTCGGCTACAAAGTTACGATATCTTTCAATAGTTTCCTCAATTCGTTCCATTTTTTTCGTTTGAATACTGTTCTTTGTCAATAAGTACGAATTCTTTACCAAGAGAAAGCAAATTTCTTCCCGAAATTGCGACAAGGGATATTTTGCATTAAACGACATGGAAGCAACTACAGCGGCTCTATAATATTCTGTTTTCGAATATTGTTTCACATTGTTGTATTCTTTTGTTTCCAGTTTAAATCGCAATCGGTCGATGGTATTGTTGCACGAGTCTATCAACGAAGAATTGGGGTAACGGTCTATAAATTGCTGTAAATCTTTGATGGCTAAATCCGTATCATTTGGATCCAAAGAAGGTTCGGGTGAATTGGCCACCGAGCACATAGCGGATAAGAACAAAGCTTCCTCCGATTTTATACTATACGGAAATCGCGTACTGTATGAACCCAAATAGTAACCAGCCAAATAGTAATCTTTTTCTTCGTAATAGGCTTTACCGATGCGGTAATAAGCCAATTCGCCTTCACTGGTCTTTGGAAATCGTTGATAAATTTGCTCATATAGAACTACGCTTCGGGTAAATTTACCACTCGAATATAATTTATCTGCCAATTCAAACTTTTTGGCGTAATCATCTGATTTGATTGTTTTGTTGTAAGCATCGCAGGAACTCAAAAAAATCAGAATAAAAATTAGGCTATACCATTTCATAGCTGGCAAAGTTAATAGAAAAGACGTTAAGTATTGTTAAGTATCAAACCATTTGTTCAACCTTAATTCGCATCAAGGAAAAAAGTCGTTTGAATTCATTTTGATTGGACTCGATGTAGTTTTCAGTATCGCGCAACAAAGAATTGATATTCTGTTCGGTTGTATCCCCTTCTGAGTCAGGAGGGTCATTCAAAATAGGTTGGAATCGATAATACAAAAGATTGCTATCTTCTTTGCTTATTTGTGTCAAATTCTTGTGCACCACTTCCATTTCTTTGTCGATGATATCCATTTCATTGAATTCACTTTGCCCAGTGCCGATGCTGATTAAAATAATTGGGTCATTCGGGTAAAACATTTTCGCATAATTGTAAGCAAGTTCGGATGGGTTTTTGGCAGCAACAATCCCGTCAGCAAGTAACAAATTACCCAAACTTAATGGTGGATAAACGCCAGGGAAAGCTGAGCAAGCAATCATGATTTTTGACAAAGGCAAAGATCGAAACCGGTCTGCTGTATCTGTAAAAAGATATTGGCTATCTGAATTCAGATCATAGGATACAAATAAAAAGTGTTTGTGTAAATGTTCAATATTGATGCCTCCAAAAAAATGATTGAGCACAAAGCTCAGCGGATAAACGGAATGTTCTGGATCCAACCCGATGTTTTTACTGAAAATTTGCTGCCCTCTTTTTTGGTACAAATCGAGCATTTCCTGCGGTGTAAACTTGGCGCGACCGTTTTCATTGCGCAACATCAAAGCACCGCTAATAATCGAACCCGTGCTCGATGCCGAAAAAACATCGACCCATGAAGAAACATCAATGGAATCGTCCATTTGAGCCACTTGATCTTGAATGTGCGTAAGAATTCTCAAAGGAACCACCCCTCGAATTCCACCTCCATCAATCGAAAGAATTACACGGTATTTGCATTGCATGACAACAATTTACCATTTTTTTTAATAGCAAATGCTATCCAGCATCAATAATTTTTTGAACAATTTACTATTTCACGCGTAAAGAGCGACCAATTTGAATGTTCGAACTGTTTTTAATTCCATTCAATCGGCAAATTTGGGCAACCGTGGTGTGATTGGCTGCAGCAATGCGTGTTAAGGTGTCACCACGACGAACTTTGTGGTATTTTCTGGCTTGTGAAACAACCACTTTTGCGGCTTCGTCAAGACTTTCACCGTGTTCTTCCAAATCCGTTGGTTTCGCTCCTGGGCGGAAAATACCTTTGTGGACAAACAAATTATCACCTTTGCATTCGTGATTGGTAAAGTCAATTACCTCTTCCGGATTTATAGGGGCATCGTAAAAACGCACTTCGAAATGCAAATGCGAACCTCTCGATCTTCCTGTATTACCACCCAAGCCAAGAGGCTGGCCTGCGACAACATTTTGATTGGGAACTACCAGCAATTTGCTCAAGTGAGCGTAAAACGTCTCTAACCCGTTGTTGTGACGAATGATTACCAAATTTCCAAAACCACCTTCATTGAATTTTGAGTATCTTACTTTACCTGACCAAGCTGATTTCACTGTGTCTCCTGTTTCTAAATCAAGATCAATTCCATTGTGGTATCGACCACCTCTAAAACCATAGCGTGAAGTGACCGTTCCATTAAACGGCATTTTAAAATCATCGTCTTGATCAGATAATAAACACAACCAAAGCGTATCATTCAATTTAGAAAAATCATTTTGGCGATCAGACGTATAACAAACTTCGTTGTCCCATGTTTGGATAAAATCTACATCCGGAATAGAACTAACAATGCTATGCAAATGCTGATTTAAAATACCATCGAATTCCAAATCTGCCAAATATTGCCAAGTACGATCGGAAAACATAACGATCGCTCCATTTTTAGTTGGAATGGTATCTACAACCTCTTGTGCAAGGGATTGTAAAGTGAATAATGCGCAAATTGTGAAAGTAAAAAGGGTTTTAAAAAGCATATCTAGGAATATCTAAAAATCGAATGTTTACAAAACTAGCACTTTAAAATTGGTTTAGAAAACGTCCATCACGAAGATATTAAATAATAGAGGTTCATTACTTTTCACAATATCCAAGTACCCATGGGCACCATAGGCTTCCTCAGGCGGCACCACCACATACATCCTGTCGGCTTTTTTAGCATTGTTTAACGCTTTTTTCAAACCAGGGACAATTCCCGCATCCTTCATTTTCATGGTAAAAGGCTGATTGGTCCGAAAGGAATTGAAATACATTGGATTGGATGGCGTACTTGTCATAGAATGGAAAACAATAGTGTTTTCACGATTGAATTTCACTTTATTTTTTTGATTTTCTTCGAAAACATACACTTTGTTGCCATCGATTTCTCGGGTTGGTCTGCGCTTATCAATGGCCTTCATGTACACTATATTATCCGCATTTGGCGGAATAATGCCTTCAACGCCTTTTTCCCCTCGCGCCAATTTACTCGGTATGAAAATTTCTACTTCATCCCCTATTTTTAATTGTTCCATGGCAATATCCCATCCTTCCGTCTGCATTTGAAAACCAACGATAAAGGGGAATGAGGGTTTGTTCAACAAATGATTTCCCTCAATTAATTTTCCGTCTGTTAAAAAGACTTTGTAATCAATATTGATGCAATCGGCCAAAACAATTTTATCGCCCTCACCTCTGTGAATCCAATGAATTTTAATGCCATTGTCCATCACCAAGGAATCCATTTTAGATTTGTCCTCAGCCAATTCAAATTCCTTTGCAGGCTTCGGCTCGGCAACAACTTTTTTTTGCTCCTCGTTTTTACAAGAAAAAAGGGAAACCAATATTACAGCGAATAGAAAATTTACTTTATTTTTCATCTCAATACTTTATACAATTCAACGTCCACAACAATGGGTGTCAAAGGTGGAATTTTATTCATATCTCCAGACAAGCCATGCGCCAAATGACTTGGGATAATTAATTTTGCTTTGTCTCCTTCACGCATCAACTTGATCGCCTCCTGAACTCCGGTTTCCACCTGACTTTTGTCTACTCGAAATTCTTCAATTTCATTCTCCTCCGTTTTGTAACAGAGCGTACCATCCAACAAACTAATCTCAAACGAAATTTGCGCATAACTTCCAGAAACCGCTGCAGGTCCTGATCCTTTCTCGTAGATGTAATAATACAATCCAGAACCCGATTCTTCCATTTTCCAAGTTGGTTTTCTATCCAAGAAAAGCTGAATATCAATCTTTTCTTGTTCTGCCAATTCCTTGTTCAATTCGGTCGACTGAGCTTTGGTCCATTTGACAGCTGGCTTTTGTTCTTGCCCATTGTCTTTGCATGAAAACAAGCCTACAACGAAAAAAACAACTACTAGTAGTTTCATATTACGTACGAATGGATGACACTTTTTAATTTTTCAATGGTTTCCGCTAAAGGAACATAACTAATTCCGCCTGAAGCCATTGCATGACCACCTCCTTCGAAATGATCACCCGCCAATTGGTTCACCGCTTGATTGCCTTTGGACCGGAAGGATATTTTCACTTTACCCTCTTTTTCTTGTAAGAAAACGGCTAATTTCACTCCGGTTACACTCAACGCTACATTTACCAATCCTTCTGTGTCTCCTTTTTCGTAATGATACGCATCCAATTCATTGGATGACAAAGACATAACCGCAACTTTACCTTCTTCAATTATTTCTAACTTGTTGCAAATGGCATACGAGCGCAAGCGCAATTGATTCAATGAATTTTGTCCAAAAACAGCTTCATGGATATCGGTATGATTGACACCTACGGATAGCAGATGCGCTAAGATTTCGTGGGTACGTGGTGTTACCGAATTGAATCGAAAGGATCCCGTATCGGTCATGATTCCTAAATAAAGTGGAATTCCAATGGCTGCATTCAACTTGTCCAATCCATCTTCAGCCACCAATTCATACACCAATTGACTGGTCGAACAAACGGCTGGTTCACTCAAAGAAATATAAGCAAAATCAGCTGGATTCAAATGATGATCCATCATGATGGTCTTATTTTTAGCACCTTCCAATAAAACACTCATCTCATCGCCTAAACGACTTGGATGATTGTAATCCAGAGCAAAAATTAGATTCGCTTGTGCAAAATCTTCTTTTATTTTTTCTGCATGCTCTTCAAAATTCAGAATTTCATCCACGTTCGGTACCCAAGCCAAAAAATTGGGAAATGGATCTGGATGACAAATGGTCACTTTCTTGTCTTTATTTTTCAGGTATTCATACAAACCCATGGAGCTGCCAATGGAATCACCGTCGGGCGATTTATGAGCCGTAATGACAATGCGATTTGCAGCCTCAACCGCTTGGATAATTTCTTGGTATTTCGTCATAAAAAAGTAAAAAGCCCCGATAATTCTCGAGGCTTCAAAGGTAATGTATATTTTGATTTTCTATCGATGCAGGAATTATCCTTTCACGATTCTTCTTGTTTCTGCTTTGATTTTTTCGGCCAATTCATTGGAAACATTGTACAAAGGCATACGCATACAGTTTTCCATTAATCCCAATTCCAACAACGCCTCTTTTATGCCACCTGGATTTCCTTCGGCAAAGAAATAGCGTGTAATTTCTGTCAGATTGTAATGAATCGCAACCGCTGCTTGATGTTTTTCGGTAGCTGTCCATTTTACCAAGTCCGAAAACTGTTTTGGAAACGAATTGGAAACGACGGAAATAACACCGTCAGCTCCTGCAGCGACCAAAGGTAATACCAAAGCATCGTCCCCTGACAATACACCAAATCCAGCTGGTCGTTGGCGGATAATCTCCATGATTTGCTCCATGTTTCCAGACGCTTCTTTTACCGCTACGATGTTTTCAACTTTTGACAATTCAATCGTGGTTTCAACACTCATATTGGAACCCGTTCTTCCCGGAACATTGTACAAAATAATTGGCAAATCAGTTTGCGAACTGATGTATTTGAAATGCTCAACAATTCCTTTTTGAATCGGTTTGTTGTAGTATGGTGAAACCGACAAAATTCCGTCTACTGTGTTTGGAATTGATTTCATTTTGCTCGCAATTTCCATCGTATTATTACCACCAAGACCAAAAACTATCGGTTTTCTGCCAGCATTAACGTCAGTAACCGTTTTCAAAATTTCCAATTTTTCCTCCCACGACAACGTTGGTGATTCTCCCGTTGTACCTTGTACCACCAAAAAGTCAATATCACCTGCGATTTGAAATTCAATCAATTTCTTTAAAGATTCAAAATCAATGCTGTAATCTTTTTTAAAGGGTGTTACCAATGCCGTTCCGGCACCTTTGAAGGGATTGTTCATGGTTGAATTTTTTCTAAAGTTTCTTTTGCAAAATTAACGATTTGTTCAATGCTGATAGCGTTCGCTTTAATACTTATATCGGATTTCAAGTTTTCTGTTGAATTTGTAACAATTCTGGTTTTGGCAGTCACTTTGTTGATGCGTTTGACTTGCTTTTCATCCACAGCACCAAACACGACCAATTGATCGTATTTTGCCTTCATTAATTCACCAAATTTCTTGTCTTTGTATTGACCAAAAAAATTAAAATCGCTTTTGGACAAATAATTCAATCTTGCTGCTTGGGGCAGTGTGTTTTTATCGTTTGCGTTTTCTACAAATACGACAATAACTGTGCTATGCAACACTTTTGGATTGATAATCAAATCCATCGATTGCTTGAACTTGTTGAATTCTCTCACATCCGTAAAGGTGTAAAAAACAATTATTCGTTCGTTGTGATTGCCTAAAACTGCATTACTCATTGCCCAATAGTTTTAATAAATCATCTTCGTTGATGATTTGAACACCGAGATCAGCTGCTTTCTTTAGTTTGGCTGGTCCCATGTTGTCGCCTGCCACCACATAATTTGTTTTAGCAGAAATAGAAGAACTCATTTTTCCACCATTTTCCTCAATCGTTTCTTTGATTCCATCTCGGGAAAACTTTTGAAACACACCCGAAACGACAAAGGTCAATCCCGCCAATTTTTCAGAAGCTCCCTGGTTTTCCTCCATTTCAAAAGTCAAACCTGCCACTTTCAATCGTTGAATAAACAGGATATTTCGCTCGTCTAAGAAGAAATTTTGAACCGAAATGGCTATTTTCTCTCCAATTTCATCCGTTGCGACGAGTTCATCAAAGGTTGCCAACTGCAAATTTTCCATCGTTTTAAAACGCTTCGCCAATTTTTTAGCAACCGTTTCTCCAACGAATCGAATCCCGATGGCAAAAAGTACTTTCTCAAACGGGTTACTTTTTGATTTAATGACGCCTTGAATCAAATTATCCGCTGATTTATCCGCCATTCGATCCAAATTCACGACCTCATCGAAGGTTAAATCGTACAAATCAGCCGCATTTTCAATCAGTTTTTTATTGACCAACAAATCCACTGTTTCGGCTCCCAAACCTTCTATATCCATCGCTTTTCGACCAATGAAATGTTCGATTCTTCCTTTTATTTGAGGAGGACAACCGATTTCATTGGGACAAAAATGTTGCACTTCTCCTTCTCTTCGAATCAAGAGTGTTGCGCATTCCGGACAATTTTCCAAAAATTGAATCGGCTGATTGCTCAAACGAGCATTTTCATCCACACCGACAATTTTCGGAATGATTTCACCTCCTTTTTCGACAAATACAGTATCGCCTTCGCACAAATTCAGTTTTTCGATTTGGTCGGCATTGTGCAATGATGCTCTTCGAACCACCGTTCCGCCCAAAGAAACCGCCTTTAAATTGGCAACGGGTGTGATGGCTCCCGTTCTACCAACTTGGTAACTGACCGATTCCAAAACCGTTGAAACCCGTTCCGTTTTAAATTTATAAGCAATCGCCCACCGAGGAGATTTGGCCGTGAAGCCTAATTCCTCTTGCATGTCGTAATTGTTCACTTTGATCACCACGCCGTCTATTTCAAAAGGCAAGTCGTATCGTTTTTTATCCCAAAAATGAATGAATTCCATAATTCCATCAATCGAGTCGACTTTGGCTATGTAATTTTGTTGGGGATCAGGTACTTTAAAACCCCAATCTTTCGCCTTTAAGACACTTTCATAGTGACCGTCCAACGGCAAATCAGCTCCGTAAATTCCGTAAAGAAAACAATCCAAGCCTCGCTCGGCTACCACTTTAGAATCTTGGGATTTCAACGTTCCAGAAGCAGAATTCCGTGGGTTCGCAAATTCGGCTTCCCCGGCTTCTTTTCTTGTTTCGTTGATGGCGTTGAAATTTTCCAAAGGGAAAAATATTTCGCCACGAATCTCGAAATCAGTTGGAAAATCTCCCTTTAAAGACAAAGGAATCGTTCGAATCGTTTTGACATTGGTGGTAACATCTTCACCTTTCGTTCCATCGCCACGCGTCAAGCCCTGCACTAGCTCTCCATTTTCATAATGCAACCCAATCGCTACGCCATCGTATTTGAGTTCGCATACGTACTCCAAATTGCCTTCACTGATCTTTTTGATGCGGTTTTCCCATTCCATTATTTCTTCTTCAGAATAGGTATTCGAGAGAGAAAGCATTGGGTAGCGATGCACCACCGATTGAAATTTTTTGGTAATATCTCCCCCGACTCGCTTGGTTGGTGAATTTTTATCAACGTATTGCGGGAAATTTGATTCCAGCTCCTGCAATTCTTTTAACAGTGTGTCGAATTCAAAATCTGACACTTCAGAAACATTGTCGATATAGTAAGCATGATTTAGGTGATTGATTTTCTCAATCAACTCCGCTATTTTCTTTTGCGCCAAATCTGAATTCATTTTGTATTATTTTTGACCGTAAATCATACGATCTTTCCCTTGCATATCTTGCTTAAGCGAAATATTCGTAAAATTATATTCTTGTAACAAAGCTATCATTTCTTTGCCAAAATTTTCATGGATTTCAAAAAAAAGCCACCCGCCTTTTTGCAGCCCACTCTGAGCCAAATCTGTAATTTTTCGATAGAAAAGTAAGGGATCATTGTCAGGCACAAACAAGGCATCATGCGGTTCAAAAAGAACAACATTTTCGGACATTTCACTTTTTTCTCGGTTTGGAATATAGGGCGGATTTGAAACCCATACGGCAAAATCATTCGTTTGAAAAGATTTCATTTCCAGTTCGGAAAGAACATCCGCCTTAGACCATTCGATTGACACCTCGTTTTGCCGCCCATTCAATTTCGCTAAATCCAGAGTTCTTTCGAATAAATCTATACCAAAAAGTGATGCCTTGGGTGCTAATATTGCCAAAGCAATTGCAATACAACCTGTTCCGGTGCACAAATCTAAAATTTTGGAGTCTTTGTTTGCATCAATTTTTGAAAGCACTAATTCAACCAATTCTTCCGTTTCTGGTCTAGGAATCAGTGCATCCGGAGAACAAATAATTTTATACCCCATGAAATCCGTTTCACCCACAATGTGCTGCAATGGCTCATCGGCATCCAAACGTTCGATGTGTGATTTAAATAGGGATACCTTTCCTTCATCGAGCGAATCTTCCAAATGGAAAACAACTTGATTGAAGGGAATTTCCGTTAATTGACTAATTATTGCTTTGTAATGGTACAGAACAGCAAGAGAGGTCCACTTTTGGTGAAACCTCTCTTCAAATTCAATTTTTAACTGTTTTAGTGTTGTCAACTTTTTTCTGCTAATATCGCAAAAAACTGTCGATTTAATTTTGTACTAGGTGGAAGAATCCTTGTTTATCCAAAGATTTTCCTTCAATGTCTTTGGCTTCAATTTTGTAGAAATAAACACCATCATCTGCAAAGTTTCCGTTGGATGTTCTACCATCCCAACCTTTTGTTACATCTGTGAATTCATACATTAGGTTACCCCAACGATTGAACAACTTACAATTAAAGGAAGATAACCCAGCAGGATCGGCACCAATTGGTCCATACATCATATTGATTAAATCACCATTCGGCGTAAATACATTTGGCATCACGATATCACAAACATGCGCGTCGTAATAGAAATCCCAAACATGCGTGCCACAGGCGTTCGTTGACGTCAAATAATAATAACCTGGCACGGTAAAAGTCGCTGTAGAACCGGTTTGACCATCACTCCATTCATAGCTGGTCACATTGTCCCAAACTGAATAAGCCGTTACGGTTTGTGCAATTCCTAAACAACCGACTTCATTGCCAACTTCTGAATATGGATAGAAAGTAACATTGATCGTAATTGTATCCGGTTGCAAACAAATCGGCTCCGTATACATGATGGTATAGGTTCCTGGTTTAGACCAAGTCACTACAGTTTGAATCGAATCAATTGGATTAAATGTCGCTGTTCCTGGGCCAGAAATTTTGCTCCACAATCCGTTATCCAAACCAATGTTTCCGTTTAAATCCAACACATCTCCACACGCTTCAGGGTGCTCTAGTAATTGAGTAACAATTTGTGTCAAAATAGTAAAGGTAGAGTCATTTGTACAACCAGATAAATTGGTCACTTCCACTGTATGTGTTCCTGCGGTCAAGAATGAAATGAAGCCCGTTTGTGCTCCCGAATCCCAAGATGCTTGTGCCAATGTCAAAGTATCAGTAAGGATCACATTTTCAAAGTCACCCGGACAGATAAAGAAATCAACGTTATTGAAAACGATGGCTGGTGGTGGGCTGTAAAAAACTTGTATTTCATCTGAATCAGGGCAGTTTGCATCGGTGTATTTCAACACATAGAATCCATACACGCCAACAGGGAATGTAACTGTTTGATTCAAAGCCGTAGCACTTTGGAATACCGGAACGCCTGGACCAGAGACAATACTCCAAGACCCTGTTCCGCTGCCACCTGAATTGGCATTCATAACGACCGTATTACCGCAAATTACCGTATCAGACATCAAAACGATGGCCGGTTGCGTTGTAACCGTAAAAGTCGTGGAGGATGAGCATTGACCCAACGTATCTACTAAAGTGACTGTGTACGTTCCTGGGGGCAAAGTTTGGTTAAAAATACCATTGGTTGCATTTGGATTATTCCATGTAATGGATCCAAAATGAAGTGAATCCGTCACCACCATATTCGCGCCCGCTTCACCAGGACAATAAAATGGACTACCGGATAATTGAGAAGCGGCCGTAAACGGATGCATTACGGTTATCCTTACAGTATCGTCATCAATACAGAAATTGTCTGTGTAAATCAAATCATAAATACCCGTTGTACCCAAAATAACAGTGGTATTCATGTTCGCAGTAGACTGAAAAACTGGATTTGAACCCGTCGAAACGAAAGACCAAATTCCCGAACCGGTACCACCTGTATTGCCTGTAAATACATAACTTTGACCACAAATCGTGTCATCTGGTTGCAAACTGATGGCTGGCAGCGCTGTAACCGTGAATGTTGTATCTACTGTACAAACACCAAATGTATCCGTCACGCTAATCGTGTAGGTTCCAACACCCAGGTTATTACTGTACAAAGAATCCAACCCTGCATTGGTTAAACCCCAAGTTGCAGGCCCATAATTCAATGAATCTGGCATCGCAAAATTCGATGTTAAAATTCCTGGACAAAGCTCCGGGTTTCCAATCAAGCTAATATTGAAGGATGGTGAAACCAAAAAGTTCGTGTCAATTCGCTTGAAGCAGCCATTTTTAGAAACGGTAACTCCAAAATTTTGCAAGGCGCTGCTCACATATATTGAACTATCTAAGAGCAAATTATCCCAGAGATACGAATCGTAAGGACCGTTCAGCACATCCACCAAAATAGAATCACATCCCGTGACGGGTGAAAGTATGGGGTTGAAATTCGCGGTTCCAGCGGAATCAATTATGACGGTTAAATAAAGCGTTGTAATTCCAGTGGGCGTTCCATTGTCCGTAGCCGTTATTTCTACAGTATGAGTCCCCACAAAGGCAGCCGCTCCAGGTACCCTGAGGACTGTATATGCTGTATTTCCAGGAACATTGGTAATGACTTGTAAATTGGTTAACGTACCCGGATTGATAACAATGGACGTAGATTGGGTGGCTTCTGGCGACAAGAAAATAAACTGAATATCCGCGGTATCCCCTATGGAACAGACCCTGAATGTATCACAGGATGAGGCTCCATTTGGAACGGGTGGAATATTTATATAACTACAAACATCGAAGAAAAAACTTTTGTTATCCAACCAACTAATTCCATCTGGATTCCCTAAGGCACCATCAAAATCAGTTCCAGGATGGTCAAAACGTGCAATCAAGAAGAAATTAATCCCATTTCCTTTGTTTGCACCAGCCGTAGCAGGAACACCACCAAAACCATTCACTCCACTTGATGCACTTCCTGTTGTCCATTGCATGTCCTCATAACAAAAGGCTACATTACCGCCGTCAATAGCCGGATCAGACCCATTCGTGATAATCAATTGAAAATTATTCAATTTATCACCTTGGATACTAAAATAGCCAACATGATACCAGTTTATGTAGATGGCGGTTGGTGTAACTTTGTACAATACTTGTCCATTTCCTCCACGGGTATCCACATCTCCCCAAAACGGAGCAATAATTTGTGGTCCAGAAGACGGGAAGGCGGTTGCACTATAGGTAGACATTGGCGAGCCAAAGGTAATATTCCCATTGTTGTTGATATACATGGTTGTTACTGTATCTCCATAAAAACAAAATGGAAAAGGAATCGTAATGGCGGAACTTGAACCATCATCATTTGGTGCTAAAGCCAATAGATAAGTTGAATCTGGCTCCACATAACAATTACAGCCACTCGCTTTCGAAGGAACAGTATTAATGGGTTTTTTCTTGATTTTAGGGGCATCTTCTGCCGAAATATCGTAGGTTTCGTGAGCCATAAATGGAGACACATTAAATTGATCCAAAAGACCATTCAATTTTGCCGTCTCATACTCTTTGGAATCAACTTTGAGTGTAGGCTTTTCCGTTTCAAGTTGCGCAAAAGAAGCAAGAGAATAAAAGAAAGCGAATAAAATTAAAAGTAAATTTTTCATAATGTATTTTAGCATTTTACAAAACTAGGACGGCTTAAACATACGAGAAGTTGCAAGCAACGGCAGTCAAGGCCTAAATTTAGCAATTGTTTTTTATACTATTTGAATCGAACTCAAAAGTTTTATTGACCAAACAATTGAAAAAACCCTTGTTTTTCTATTTCCAAACCATCTAAATTGGTCGCATTGACTAAGTAAAAATAGACTCCATCTTCGGCAATTGCGCCAGTTGAAGTTTTTCCATCCCAACCTTTTGTCAAATCATTGGATTCAAACATAATATTCCCCCATCGATTAAACAATTTACAATTATAAGCTGTGAACGCTTTCGTATCAGGATCTATTGGGTAATAGAATAAATTCACCAAATCCCCATTTGGCGTAAATACATTTGGCATATTGATTTCGCAAGAATGCGCTTCAAAATTAAAATTCCAGGTATTTACACCACACGAGTTATAGGAATTCAAATAATAATAACCTGGCTCGGTTAAAGTCGTTGAGGGTCCCGTATCTCCATTGCTCCACTCGTAAGCAGTCACATTATCCCAATAGGAATAAGCTTCAACTTTTTCTGGAGTTCCCAAACAACCTATCACATTCCCTACTTCTGAATAAGGGTAGAAAGTTACATTTAACGTGATCGTATCTGCGTCTAAACAATTGGGCTCAGCGTATTTAATGGTATAAACGCCTGGCACAGACCATTTGACACTCGTTTGCAAGGTGCTATTTGGATAAAAAGTAGCCGTTCCTGGTCCACTAATCAAAGACCAAATACCTCCCGAAACACCCAAATTACCGGATAACCCAATAGAATCTCCGCAAACATTCGGATTTTCTGCCAATACAATTTTGGGTTGGGTAGTTATCGTAAAACTCGAATCTGCCGTACAGCCATTTACGTCTGTAATCGTCACGGTGTAATTTCCTGGCAATAGATGTACAGAATATAAACCATTCAAACTTGGAGATCCCCATGTGGCATTGACCAGTGTTGCAGAATCAACCAACTTAACATTTTCAGTGGATCCTGGACAAGAATAAAAATCTACATTATTGAAGTTTACTTCTAAATTAATGACCGTAAAATCATTGGTCACCCGTTTATAACAGCCGTTTAATTTAACAGTGACTCCATAGTTTTGCGTAGAGTTGTTTAAAGTCATTGATGTATCAGAAGTAAAATCATCCCATAAGTAAGACTCATAAGGACCATTTAAAACATTTACAACGACCGAATCACAGCCAACCGTTGGCGAAAGAATCGGATTAAAGCTAGCCGCTCCTGAATCATCAATTATTACGGTGAAATCTACACTGGTTACTCCTGGTGTACTGTAATCATCTGTTGCGGTAACATTTACAAAATGGGTTCCTGCCATGGCTGGAGTGCCAATTATCCGCAAGGATGCGGTAGCGGTATTACCAGGAACATTCGTTAATACTTGCAATGTTGTGAGGGTAGCACTTGTAACGGTTATCGTAGTAGATTGTGTTGCCTCTGGTGACAAGAAAATGAATGGAATATCTGCCGTATCGCCCAAAGAACAAATACGAACCGTATCACAGGAACCGATTCCCAACGGCACTGGCGCTACATTGTCAGTACTACAAAAGTCAAAATAAAATTCACGGTTATCCAACCAACTTATTCCATCATTTCCTCCCAATGCTCCATCAAAATCAGAACCTGCGTGGTCGAAACGTGCGATAAGAAAATAATTTATATTGTCGCCTTTGTTGGCGCCCGCTGTTGCAGGTATTCCTCCAAATCCGCCGGTCCCTCCAGAGGCGGAGCCGGTTGTCCATTGCATATCTCCATATAAAAAAGCAACATTTCCACCCGAAATAATTGGATCATTCCCATCTGTTAATACCAATGAAAAATTGTTGCGTTTATCACCTGAAGATGGGAAATAGCCAACGTTGTTCCAATTAATAATCATGTGGGTTGCCGTAATCTCATATGAAATCGTCCCCAAACCTCCGGTGACGTCCACATCTCCCCAAAACGGAGCGATAATTTGATCTCCAAGGGAAGGAAAAGCAGTGGAACTGTAGGAGATCATTGGCGCATTAAAAGTCACATTCCCATTTGAATTGATGTACAAAGCATTTACTATATCACCATAAAAACAAAAATCAAAAGGCAAACTGATCAAGGCGGTTGCCTGGTCATCCGAGATAATTCCGGTTGCCGTATAGCCAATTGGAGCTGAATAACTAAGACAACCACTGGCTTTAGCAGGTACTCCGCTACTCGGTTTTTTTTTCATTCCTAGTGTTTGAGAAACATCCATTACCTCAACCGTACCACTTTTGACTTGGTAATTCTCGATTGTCCCATTCAATTTAGCTTGTCTGTATTCAGGCGAGGTAGACAAAATACTCTCTTTTTGAGAAAAAGAATTGAGAGAAAGTAATAAAGCGGAAAATAAAAAGAGACTTTTTTTCATAGATTCTAAGCGTTTTAACAAAGTAAGAACGACCAAATCGTTCCGAACGTTGCACGAAAATAACGCTTATTTTCTATTTTTAAAATAATGGGTATAACCAAATCCAATTGTTAAATATTGGGTTTTTATGTTAAAATTCTGCGGGTTGTATCCATTTTCCGAAGAAAGCCCTAAATAACTGGGTCTGAAGCCAAAATTTTGAATTACATAACCAACAAAAAGCTTCACGGTGGTATTTTCATCCATTTGCAACATGAATCCTGCTTGTGGCTCAATATACAAGCTATAAATGGTTCGTACACTGCCAAACTGCGCTTGAATTGAGTCCGAATTGAATAAATTTGCAGTATACCCCATTTTTAAACCATAATCGGTTCCAAATACGGAAGAATGAAATTTCTCCTGGCCAATCTTCAAAAAGGCTGATGGCATTTGAACACCTCCTTTTATTTTTTCAGTAACCTTGAATTCATTCAACGAAAAATAGGTGTAATTAATCCCAATCCCGAAACAAAGTGAATTTTTCAAGGTGTATTGAAAGTGTGCACTAGTATTCACCAATCCTTGCATGACGCCTTTAAACGATTCGTTTTTTGTATTAATGGGCAACCCGACATTTACGTGAAAACTTGCTTTCGGCGTGATCGATTGGGATTTAAACCCGGGAGAATTTAAAAACCAAAAAAGAATAAAAATTAGAATCAGGAATCGTTTCATGCGTAACGAAATTACGTAAATCTTCTAAAAATATTGTAAAATCTACCAACCATTTCCGTAATCGAGGAATTAAACGAATCGAAAGAAGTAATTTTGCACGTCTAAGTTCTGCGTATATGCGAAAAGGCATTCAATTCATTTTACTTTCAGGTTTAAGCTTTGTGGTCGTCAATTTTTTGGTGAAAAGTTTGGGAGGACAAAATGATATCAGCCATTATTTTCATTTTCAGACTTATGGAGCCCATGAATTGGTGTTTTTTCGTTCGCTCGTATCCTTTGCCATAAGTGCCACCATTATTAAAAAAAGACGTATTCCATTTTTTGGGAATAACAAGAAATGGTTAATGGTTCGTGGAATTTCTGGCGTCTTCGCTTTGACACTGTTTTTTTTTACCTTACAGAAATTACCTTTGGCCATTGCCTCTATTTTGCAATATTTGTCGCCTATATTTACGGTAATTCTAGCCTCTTTTATTCTAAAAGACAAAATACTCAGGTTGCAATGGCTGCTCATTATTCTGGCATTCGCTGGTGTTGTTTTGGTAGGGTACGATAATTTGTTTCCAGCAGCAGATACTAAAATGGATACTACTTGGATGCTTTTGGGCATTGTCTCTGCTTTCTTCTCGGCGATTGCTTATACAGCGATTGTTAAATTAAAAAACACCGACCAAGCGATCTCCATTGTTTTGTATTTCCCGATGCTCGCTTTGCCTTTTACAGGGATTTGGTGTTTGTTTGATTTTGTGTGGCCGCATGGAATCGAATGGATCGTTTTGCTTTGTATTGGCATTTTTACGCAAATTGCTCAAATTCTCATGACGCGTGCTTTGCATCTTGGTGATACCGCTAAAATTGTCCCTTTTCAATATCTGGGAGCTATTTATGCCGTTGTCTTGGGTTGGTTTGTTTTCGATGAACGTTTGTCTAATATTGTTTTAATTGGAATGGGAATTATCATTTTTTGTGTAATTCTCAATACCATTTACCAACATCGCGTAAAAACAATTGCGTAATTTTAAGCTGTGAAAGAATCGATCGATCGACAAAAGTTAGCCCATTTCGGTAATTTAGAATTACTCGCCAAACAAGTGGTAGAGGGTTTTATCACCGGCATGCACAAAAGCCCTTTTCATGGCTTTTCAGTTGAATTTGCTGAACATCGGTTGTACAATAAGGGAGAATCTACTCGACATATTGACTGGAAATTGTTTGCCAGATCCGATAAAATGTTTACCAAAAAATACGAAGAGGAAACGAATTTACGCTGTCAGATTGTGATTGATACTTCCAGTTCGATGTATTATCCAGTGAATGCGGACAACAAGTTAAAATTCGCTGTGTATGCCGCCGCCTCTTTAATCGAACTACTGAAACGGCAACGAGACGCCGTCGGATTGTCATTTTTCAATGAAAAATTGGATTTGCATACCCCTGCAAAATCGAGCCAACGGCACCATGTTTACTTGTATAGCGAATTGGAAAAATGTTTGGCTGGTTTCAATGAGAACACCAAAACGGAAACGAAGGCAACAGAAGCTCTTCATGCGATAGCTGAATTGAGTCATCAACGTTCTTTGGTGGTGATTTTTTCCGATTTATTAGACGACCCTACCAAAACGGATGAGTTGTTTCAAGCACTTCAACACCTGAAACACCGAAAACATGAAGTCATTCTTTTCCATGTTACGGACAAGAAAAATGAAATAGATTTCAATTTAGAAAATCGTCCTTATACGCTTGTGGACATGGAAACAGGCGAAAAAATGCGTCTTCAACCGGCTGAAATCAAAGAGAAATACCGTGAAGAAATTCAACATTATTTTCGCGAAATTGAGCTGCGTTGTATTCAAAATCGAATTGACTTCATGCCAGCTGATATTGATGACGGCTATGAACCTATTTTGCTTAAATACTTGATCAAACGCGGGAAGATGATGTAAAATCATCGTATTGTCCGGTCGCTAGTAACACCAAAGTACACGCTATTTCACAATAAATTCCAACCTTTTCAGCTTTCGAAATAAAATCTGGATTTTCTGTTCCAGGATTGAAAATTATCCGCTTGGGTTGAATTTCGTGAATGATATAATCCATGAGCGAATTTTGATTTTGTGGGCCGACGTACAAGGTCACCGTTTCGATATTTTCAAAAGGTATTTTCTCCGTTTCAAAAATGACGCCGTCCACTTCGCCATTTTTCAATCCATAGGCTTTCACCGTTTTTCCATGACTTCGCAAGGCTTTGATGGCTTTGTAAGCGTATCTTTCTGGATTGGTGGATGCACCAATCACCAAGGTTGTATCGATTTTATTCATCCTCTTTTTTCGCTAAATGTGCTGGCAATAATAAATCCAACATCGTTTTTACTGGACTAAATACTTGGTTGGGAATTTCAACAAAAAGTGTATTCCAATTGGACATCGAACCATTCCACAATCCGGGCAGTTCACAGTATTTTATTTTTTTTCCTTTGTGCTCTTTTTCTACAATGAAATATTTGTCTTTGTCGACGAAGTCTTTCAAGTTGAATTTTTTACCTACAGCATCCACCGTTGACAAAGCCATCATCACCGGGTTGAAATGCGTGCTTTTGATCATCAGCGATTGCTGTGCGTCCGTTTGAGCAATCTGTGCTTTTTCAACGATTTGCTTGCTGATAGACCCGTTGTTTTTCACCCAATACGGGCCTCCACCCGCTTGGCCTAAATTCCGTACCATTCCACAAACGCGGATCGGCCGATTTAACGCTTCCAGTATCGTTTCATCCGACCAATTTTCGATTTCGCTGGCATTGAACAATTGATACGAGTCATTCAAGTGCTGAAAATCCGTTCGCGAGAAATTAACAACCAAACGATCTATCTTTATTTTCACCTCATCCAACAGACCAATTAGCATTTGCCAAATTTGTTCCGCATTTTTCTGATGCTCCATGTGTTGGATGTTGTCGATATTCTTGATTAAGATTACCTCCTCTTCTACTTCGACTAAATTTTCAAGCAATGCACCATGACCAGCAGGACGGCGTAAATAACTGCCTGTATCGCTCAAAACTACTTTTCCAGAATTATCAAAAGCGAAAGCGTCCGTTTCTGGTTTCTGTTCTGAAAATTGAATTTCCTTTCCTGGACCCGTGAATTTTCGTAAGTTGTCCACGCTTTCTTTCACGTGCGTTTCAAACTCCTTTTGGATCGTAAAGTGAAACTTAGAAACGCTATCGTGTAAGTTCTCTCCTTGAAGAATTTGATCTTGGAATGGGTTTAAAACGAATTTATCAATCTTGTGAAAAGGAATCAATCCTTTTGGCAAAATACCTAGTTCCAAACCGTTCTTTCCTAATATAAATTGAGCAATCTCCTTGATTTCAAAATCCCCCCTTTTTAGTTTATCGCGCAATTCCAACGGCATAATGGTATAGAAAGCCATTTTCTCCATGCTATTGAAAAAATGTTCCACCATAGCGGTATTTTCCTCATTGGGTGCTGTGAGATAGCCAAACAAAAACTGAAACATTCTAGAACCTGAACCCGAAGCAGGAATAAAATAAGCGATGGACCTTTTACTTGATAAGGCTCGTTGAATCAATCGGTTTTTTTCAAAATCGGAAATCTTTAAAATGCCATCTTCTATTCGACAAGGCGCCACCAATTCCAAAGGAGGATTCCCTTTCGTGATATTTTGCAGTTGAATTTGTGCTTCCAATGGCAAGTTTGCCTTCAATTCTTCGTTAATTTGTGGCATGAATTTGATTTTTGAATATATCCATTATCGTTGGAAGGCCAATTTTATTCCGAAAGTTGACAATGAAACGTCCACAAAAATAATAAATTGTATTCAACGTGCTTCCATTCAATTGACATTCGAAACCCAACTCAATTCTATACGGAAAAGGACGAAAAAAGATACACGACTGATTGAAGTCGCTGACTTTGGCGCCGGTTCCAAAAAGCTCGGTGGAAAAAGAAAAATTAATGCGATTTACAAGCAAAGTACTTCCTCGTTGAAGTTTCAACGAATCTTGTATCAAATAACAAAGGAATTTCAATACAAGCATGTTCTGGAGATGGGGACTTCATTGGGATTTACAACCGTATTTCTTTCATCAGGCACCCCAGATGGAACGATTACGACTGTTGAAGCCTGTCCGCAAACCGCGTTGGAAGCCAAACGTTTATTCGATAAAAATCATTACACAAATATAGAATTGGTCAACTCAACCTTTGAAGATTTCTTTAAAAACATACCCAAAGAATCATGGGATTTGGTATTTGTAGACGGTCACCACGATGGGAAGGCATTGCTCCAGTATATTCAGACATTGAAACCGAATTTGAAGGAAAATGCCCTACTCGTTTTGGACGATATTCGTTGGTCAACAGGTATGCTTAATGCTTGGAAAAGTTTGCTGAACGATACTGATTTCCCTAATCAATTTGATCTTTTCCGAATGGGAATACTTGTTTTCTCGAATCAAAAAACTGGTGAAATTAATCGGCTTTCTATTTAAAAGGACGTATACAAAATCGCCAGTAATTCTGGATTTTCTTGCACGACTTGACGGTTTTTATCGGGCATGTCACTAAAAAACAAGCGATCGGAATGCGCTTCAGAAGCCATTGCAAATCCTCGATCAGCCGTTGAGATATCTAGGTTTGCGTCTCGCATGGCTCTTGTCGGATTGGATTCTAAGCGCGCTAATTGCGGCGCTTCTTGCATAATTGGCGCGACCGAAGTGGATGGCTCATCCTGTTCATTGTTTTGTTTCACCTCGTTACTATCTGCGCTTTTCTCCAGCTCTTTTTTCGTTTCCATCGGTTTTTGCTCAGCGGTATACTCAACGGTTTTATTCGGTGCTAAAAGCGGAAATACGAGAAAAAACAGCATGAAAACCGCTGCCACTGCACCGGCCACTTTCAACCAAAGCACGATTGTTTTGTTCGATTTTCGTTGATTAGAATTTAGAGTTGATGCAACACCATATTGTGCCGAAAATGTTTCCGTCAAGGAAGTTCGCAAAGTTGGACTTGGCGCAACATCCGCATCCATAGAATCTGCAGTTACTAAAATCTGCTGCAAGGTTTCAAATTCCTCTTCTGAACTTGCCCAATCTTGCAAAGCGAGTTTTTGCTGATCCGACAGATCCTTAAAATTTGAATTTCTGATGATATTTTCTATTTCTGGTGTCATAATACACTAGTTTGTTTGGAGTGTCATTTTGAACTCCATTAATTTTCCTGTTAATTGCTTCACGGCATAAAATACACGCGATTTTACGGTTCCTTCGTTTATACCCAGCGTTTCTGCGATTTCTTTAACACTGAAGCCTTGTATGTGTCTCAATTCAAAAACTTCCCGGTGTTTTTCGTCCAATTCGTTCAATTCTTTTTCCAACGCTTCTTTGAACATTTCATCCTGCAACAAGCCATCGGCTAATTTTTCAGGCGAAGCTTGGTATTCATTTTCGCCTCCTGAAGTAACTACCGAGCGAACCGCTTGTTTTTTGTATTCGTTGATTGTCATGTTGTTGGCCACTGAAAAAACCCAGGTTTTAAAAGACCTACTGGCGTCAAAAGAGGTTGGATTCTTGATCAACTTAGTAAACAAGTCGTGGACGAAATCTTCTGCTTTTTCGCGATCCTTCCACATTCTTCGAAAGAAATACTGATACAAGCTTTGCGCATATCGATCATACAACTCTTGAAAAGCTTGTTCCTTTCCTAGTTGCATTTCCTGCATCAGTTTTTCATCGGTAAAATCCTTATATGTCGCTCGTAGTAATCTCATTCATTTACGCAATGATTTGCCTCTACTTTGTAAAATTTGATCAATTTGTGCATCCATCTCTAATTTAGATGTCGTTTCGTATTGATTTTCATAAAAACGACTGATTTGCATCATCATGGGTATATAATTCAATACCAAATCATGGTTGCGCGTCTCTAGTAACTTTTTATTCAAAATCGTTCGCCAAAGGCTTTCGTTCGCCAAAGAATTATCGGTTGGTACTTGCTTGTAATCAAAAACCAGCCCAGTAATATACATTTGATTCAAGATGGGTGAAAAATACTCCCTTGGTATGGTCAGTGAAAGCGACACACCTTTCTCAACATTTAGCGCACAAAATTCTTTCAAGTAGTTTACATCGATGAAATTTGATTTCGGCAAGCGAATTTGTTGCGCTTCCAATTGACTTCTGAATTGCGGGGAATTCAACCAATCCAAACAAATGATGCGAATGTCTTCTCTCTTTCGAAGCACACGCTGAGCATACAAGGCTGAAAAGCTATCTTCGGTGCCATGTGTAATCAAGATTCCGTTTTGCCCAACACTGTTGACCAAATCTGTCCCATACTCTTTCACCGCTTGAGGAAATACATTTGCGTTGAATAAATTAATTAAGCCTGTTCTGAACTCGTCTGTTTTATTCGTTAAAAAGTAATAGATAACCATTTCTTTTTTGATTTGGTTATCGTTGGGATTCATTTCATAGGCTTTTAACAAAGCTGTGGATCGGCTTAAATCATACTGTCCATTCGTGTAATAAAAGAACAAGCTTTCGTATGTAGCTGAGGGATCCATGGCAACTTCTCGAAGTAAATTTTCAAGCTCTGTTTGTTGCCCGTTACTGAAGGTGCGTTGTGTTCTTTGGTGATTGAATTCTGATTGACGCGCAATAAATTTGCTTTTTTTTAATAAAAATGAAGATTGCGCGCTTGTCGCGTCCTTTTGGGCAGGTTGTGCTTTGAATTTCCCACTCGTACTAGTCGATGTTGGTGACTCCAAGCTAGAAGGAACGATTACTTCTTCTACTTTATTCGAATTTTTTTTAAGTGCATTTTCCTTTTCTTTCAGACTTTCTTCTTGAGTAGAATTATTATTTGTGTTGTTCTGTCCCCAACTATTTGGAGCAAAAAAGACAAATAAAAGGAAAAACAAAAGTACTTTCATTGTTGTTAATTTGATAGCTGTACAAGTTTAAGCTTAATTGGTTCAAAAAAAAATGAATAATTCTGAATTTATTCGACTTTCCTTAGAAAAACGTCTTGAAATCCTTCGAGAAGAAGGGGAATTCATTGGTGCTAGAACCATCCCTAGTCATCGAGTTTATTTGTACGCTGTGCACTCCTTTTTCGTTGAATTGTATGTTTTATCGAGTCTCAATCAAATACAATGGATAGAAATTCAATCGAACAAACAAATTCTTGCCGAGTACACCCAAGACATTGATTTGAAAGGGCTCTTTGAATAATTTCTATTCTACGTTGGATCGAATTTTCAGCTTGCGCAATTGATCTGAAATTGGCTGAATAGCATTCGACGGCACATCGTGCAAAATCACTTGCATTTGGCCGCCTTGGTCAACAAACTCCTTTCGGAAGCTCAATCGGAAAAGATAATCGGCCACATCCCCTTCTAAGTTGCCATTTTGAACGACGAAAACAATTTTCTTGAATCCATTTTCATCTGCAATCTGCATTTTGTCGCCTTCAGTAAAATAGACGGTATCCACTTCATCTCGTAAAAAATGGATTTGTGGAATGTCTTCTATTTTCGAGAAAACTACCGATTTCAATCTTCTGTCATTTTGATCAAAATAGAAACTTACATGTTTGTTAAAACGATTCAATCGATCTCTCGGAAATTCATCGAATTGTTGTTTCGATACGAGTTGAATGCCCATTCCTTCCACAAACTTTTTCTTTTCAACCTCCACAATTGCCTCTTGCAATTTTTCCTCGGCCACCTGTCGCTCCTGAACATCTTTCACAATCCCAATAGCCGTTTTCTCGATAATTCCTTTTCCTTTTTCTCTTAATAAGTTTTCGGCTTCTGTCAAACTGATTCGTTCGGAACCATAATATGCTGTAATGAACGCATCAGAAATTCCTTTTTCAATGGCTTCTTTTCGTTTCGGCATAGCTTCTTCAATAGAAACAAAAATACCGGCTGAATAACGGATTTGACCATTTGGTAATCGTTTGGTAATCAATGGTGATAAATTTTTCAAAGTTCCAAGATCCACAGGACGATTGTAAACGCCCACCTGAACGGTGTAGAACAATCCTTTCTTCATTTCCACAGGAGCCGCAGGGGCAGCGCCAGGAGCCTTGTGGTAATCCAATTCACGGGTGATTAATTTCGTCGTATCTTTTGGTGAAACAGCCACGGTGCGGTTGATTGTCAATTCGGATAATTGGATTGGAATACAGGAATTCGTGCTTTCTAATCTTCGTCCTTCGGATAAAGTAATTCTTTCTCCATCACAATAGGCAACCACAAATGCATCTGAATAACCCAAACTACGTATCGTTTTTTGAGCTTCTGAGGCACTGGTGCTCTTATCAAAATAACCAGCCATGTAGACTACAAGACCACTGCTTCTTTTTTCTCCGGTTACAGGACTGAATTCTTGAAAGGCTTCATGTTCTAGAGGTTTCGAGAAGGCCCCCACTTGCACTCTAAACATCAAGCCTCGGTGTTTTTCGGTTTCAATGGTTAAATTGTTTTTATCGACATTTTTCACATTCAGGTCTACACTAAAGCCATCTTTTGGAATCGACACATAATCCGAAACGTTGGAAGCGATTGGCTCAATTCCACGGAGAAGCAAATTTTCAATTTTGTTGGTTTTGCTTTCTTCAAATGGCATCTTGGCTGCCAGTGTTGCTTTCTTTTCTTCAAGTTTTGAATTCAGGGCAACCAGTTGTTTTTCCTTTTCTTGAATTGAATTTATGCCTGCATCAATATCGGATTGATTGACTTGATTTTCATCAAACAGACCCGTTTCAATCAACTTGCGAGTAGCTTGCTTTTCATTCTCAATTGATTTTAACAAAAATGTTATTTCGTTCTCAACCGAAATGACTTCGTTGGCAATTCTTGAAATTTCTCTGTATTCTAGACTAGAAGAGATTTTTACCTCTTCGACATATGATAATTCGGTTTCTTTTTTCGCCGGATCAATTGAATTTTCAACAGGTTTCGTAAGCTGGTTTATTTTTTTGTCTACGTAGGCAATTTGATTCAGAATCAAATCGCGTTCTTTGGAAAGTTCGTTTCGCTTGGCAAATAGCAATTTTTCTTCACTTTCTTTTTTGGTTGCCTTCAATTCCGATTCTATGTTTTTAATTTCAGAATTTACATTGGATTCATCCATTAGCAAGGAAGCTTTTCTCAATTCCAGTTCATTGCGCGTAGATAAAGTCGAGATTTTACCTTCCGTCATTTTCGCTACTGAATTGTCCACATAGGCAATTTCCAAAATTTCACTTGCTTGTTTTTGTTTAGCGAACGCTTTTTCCATCAATTGACTGGCAGATTCATTGTCATTGGTTCGTTTCGCTTGTTCCTCCAATATTTTGGATTCATTGTCCAATTGAAAGGCGCGGGATTGTGCCAATTGTAGATTCACTCGTTCAGAAACCGTTGAAGTTGGTACTTCTCGTAAAACTTCTAATTTCTTTTGATTCTCTTTTTGAACTTCTTTGGTCGCTTGTTTTAAAATTTCCGTTTCTCGGCCGGCTTTTTGATCGGCTAATTTTACCAACTGCTTCTCAATTTTCTTGATCTCTTTAATGGAAGTAATGTCGCCATCCAATTTCTGCACTAGCGCTTGTTCTTCTTTGCTTATTTTTTCAAGTTCATTGTCAATTTTGAAATTGGATTCATTTTGGTTCTGATTATTCTCGGCTATGAATTCTCGTTCCAAATCACCAATGGTGATTGCATATTGACGTTTTTTGTTCTCGACCGCAATCAATTCCGTTTGAATCAATTTCAATTGAGCCTGCAGATTTTCACCTCGACTTTTTTCCAATTCTTGAAATTGAATTTCCAATTGCTGAAGTTCTTTCTCGTACGTATCAAGTTTCAATTGTTCCGATTTCAGTGTCTCCAGTGAATTGGCGGTAATCCTTAGTTCCATTATTCCCTTGTTGCTTGCGCCTAAAAACTCGGAGCGGAAATCATCGATAACTTTGTACTTATTGGCTACGCTCGGCTGAACAGAGGGATTGTTTTCTGTTTCCGGTATCGAGCCATTTACAATTGACTGCAATTGGGCAATTTCTGATTTTTTATTTTCAATTGTTGTGGCGATAAACTGTTCCTTTTCCTGCAACGCCGCAACGGAAGGATTGGCTCTACTCAAGGTACTAAACTTTTGCATTTCTTTTTTCAAAAACTCCATCAAAGCTTCATCCACGCCTATTTGTCGTTTTGCTTTTTCTTCTGCGTTCAACGCTTGATTGTTTATCAATAAATCCTTGTTCTTTTGATAATCCTTCGCCAAACGTGTGATTAATTCCGATTCGGTTTCTGGGGATGCTAAGAGTTTTAATTGATTCGTCGAAACGGCTGTATTAACAAGCTCTTCGATTCGTTTGATCGCCTCAAATTCTGCCTCTTGCGTTGTTTTGTTTAATTTCTCTTTTTCATCTGCCAGGTTGTTTAACAATGCTTTGTCCAAATTTAAATTGGCAATTAGCTTCTCTTTTTCCGTGGAAGCAGACGAATTGATTTTTTCTTTCTCCGCTGAATACGTTGGATTTACCTTCTCAAAAATGGTTGCTTCCTGTTCCACAGCGGAGAGCATCGAAAAATCAATGTCATTTGAATTAGTCGCATTGGTGGTGTTGGTCGAATTAGTGGTGTTGACAGGGTTGGTATTGATAGCCAATTGATTTTCAATATCAGCCAATTTCGTTTTTTGCTCCGCTATTAAATTCACCGTTTCAGCTTCAATACGCTCGATGGCGGCTATTTCATCAGATTGATTTTGCGCGTCCAAGGCTTCTTTTTCCTTGCTCATCTCGCGCAGTAAATCATTTTCTAAAGCCAACAATTGAGTCAGTTTTTCTTTTTCACTACCATTTGATTTTGAGATTTTTTTGATCTCTTTGTTGTAATTGGAATTGACTCGATTCAAAATGGTTGCCTCTTGTTCTGCCAAGTTCATTCGGGAGAAAGCGCTTTTCTGAGTTGAATTAGCATTCGGATTTTGTGCAATGGATGATTCTAAGTCCTTTAATTTACTTTCGTTGGCAGCTACGATTTGGGCGTATTCTGCTTGAATTTGATCGATTTCATCAATTTTCGCTTGAACAACTGAGTTTTCAGGATTTTCCTTTCCTAACGCTATGAATTTATTTTTTTCGGTCGCTAAATTTGCCAATAAACCTTGATTCAAATCGATCAATTGTCGTTCTCGTTCCGTCTCCGACAATGCATTGCTGTTCGCAATGCCTTCCTTATTTTGCTGGTAATTCGCATCAATTCGAGCTATAAGATCGGAACTCTCTTCAGAAACTGCTATTAAATTCAATTTTGTCTGGTTGTTTTCCTCGATAATTTTCTCTTGAATTCTATTCAGCGCAGTCAATTCTGCTGTTTGACCAGCCGCTTTTAACTTCTTCTTTTCCGTTTCCAATTGGGAAATGACTCCATCGTTGGTTGAAATGAGTTGACTCCATCTTTCAGCATCCGAATTATCCGAATTCACAATTTCACCTTTTTTGGTTAGGTAAGTTGAATTGACCTTGTCTAAAATTTTCTCCTCTTGTTCAGCATTGCTTAAATCCTTGAAAGACAAAGGTTCATTCTTAGACTCTTCTTCTGTCTTGGTTTGCGTTGCGCTTGCTAAATTCGATTCAAGTTCTTGTATTGCTTTGGCTCGTTTCTCTATTTGAATTATTTTTTCGGTTCTTAAACCTGTCAATAATTCGAGCTCTTTTGATAATAACGGTTTTTCAGACGAATTGCTTGCCAATTTTTGTTGAACTTCTTTTGTACGCTCATCTATTTTAAGGAGGAAAGCTTTGTCATGTTGGTCTAGCGATTTTAATTTCCCCAAAGGCTCACCTGCCACGTCATTGGTCAAAAAATCAAATATTTCTTCGTAGGATTTGTCGATTGACTGAACAATGGTGTTTTTGTTTAAAGAATTCGCTTGGGAAATTGATTTCTGATTCTCGGATTCCAATATCAAGTCAGCAATTTTGGAATTAGATTCCTGTAAAATTTTATCCAACCTTGCTTTGTCCTGCAGCGCGCCACTGTCATTTGAATTTTCCTTGAGTTGCGCTTCTTTTTTTACAATTTCAACCTGAATCGCACTTTTTCGATCCTTTTCCAAGGCTAAGTAGGCCTCCGTTTTATTCATTTCGGACAAATCGAGGTTGTTTTTTATTTCAAGAATCGATTTTTCATAATTTGGCGAAATCACATTGTTCCATTCTTCATTTGACCAACCCGTTATTTCATTTTCATTCGACGAAGCGTCCGCAGCAAGGTTTTCACTTTCAACTTTCTTGATTTCTTCCGCTAAGTCACTTCCTTTGAAACCTACTGGCGTATTTTTCAAAGAATTCCAGCTGTCTTTTGCCTGATTAAAATTTGTGTTAGAAGCAGGTTGCGGACTATTTTCCACTAACATGAACTCTGAAAGTTCATCTTCCAATTGCTCTTTTAAATTTCTTTTTTCTTCTTGCTCAACCGTCATCGTTTTTATCTTCTGACCGATTATTTTTAAATCCGAGCGTTTAAGTGCTATATTTTCAGTGGTTATATTCGGGTCATTGGACTTGCCTTCGTACAAGTTTTTCTCCATGAAATCAATGTTATTTTGCAAATCCTTGCTAGAGGTTTCAAAGTTGTATTTCTTTTGTGAAATATCGGTGAGTTCCACGTTCAGCTCCGTGATTTCTTGAGATGCTTTGTTTTGATATTCATCGATGAAAAGCTCCATAGCACTTTTCACCGTTTCTTTGTTTTCTGAAATCAATGCTAATGCTTCGCTATTTTTATCTTCTTCCAAAAGTTGTTTTAGTCCCACCCCTAACTCGTTCCATGATTCTGCTGATTTTTTGTTCGTCAAATAGAAGGATTTGTTGTCTTGTACCTTTTGATTAACCGATAAGAAATCTTCTATTTTATCGGAAGCTATTTTTCGATCAGACAATAATTTGCTGGTTTCAAGCACCAAATTTTTACTGGTGAGTGAATTGGTTTCTGCCGTTTTGAATGCCGCTGTATTCTTAGCGATCATTTTATCTATTTCCTTGATTTTTTCTACCTCTTTTTCAATTTGAACTGCTGTTTTTTGCTCAAAAACAACCGCATTCTTTTCGATGAGATGAATGTCATCCGATCTTTTCACCAAATTCGTGGCAAGTTCCGACAAGTTTAAGTTAGCAGCCCCCGCTTCCGCTAAAATTTCACCTTGTTGACGTAGGATATTTAATTGTTCAATGTTGAATTTCTGAGCATTCGGTTCCAATTGAGCTTTTTCAGAAAATAGTTCCGCCAAAATGTCGTCTTTTTCAGTTACAACCTCGTCAAATCGATTAGAAATGTGAATTACTTCCTTGCCATCTTCCACATAATGAAGAATGTTCTGGCGTAGCGGTTTGATACCTTTTTTGTTAGGAATAGTTACATTTTGACTGAAAGTTTGAGAGTCGTCAGACAATTTCATTCGATACTTGTATTCTCCTCCTGATGGAAATGTAATAATCACCTTTCCATCTTCATCTGACTTAAACTCTCCGACCAGTGCATCTGAATTCGCATCATGCACTTCAATAAAAATCTTTGTTCCAATTGGTTTCAATTTTGACTCAAACCTCCCAGCAATAATGCTCAATTGAGCCGGTAATTTTTCAACCCGAATTTTATACACAAACAATTTTCCCGTTTCACTTTGACGTGAGGAAGCAAAATAACCGTTTTCATTATTTTGATCCACCAAGAAAAAAAGATCATCATCCGGTGAAGAAATGGCAAAGTCCATGTTTTCCGCTTCCATAAATGAATCGGTATTTGGATTGTATTCTGAGCGGAAAACATCATATCCACCCATGGAATTGTGTCCTTTGGAACAAAAGAAAAGGTACTTTCCATCTTGACTTCTATAGGCGAAATCTTCGTCAAATTTTGTATTCACTTCACCTTTTACCAATTCGGGCTCATCCCAACCTCCAGTTGGTTTCCGAACTCTTCTGTAAATCTCTTTCCCATTTATACCATCATCACCATAAGATGAATAATAAATTTCTGTGGCGCTTTTTGAAAAATAAACCAACGGAGTGTGGTTTTTCTTTTTATCTAGTTTAGACTGAAAATCAGCAGTTACCAAAATACTTCCACCAATATCTTTCAAATCATACAAACGGAAAAATTTATCTGCTTCGATTTCTTTTTTGTCGTAAACAATTACCTCTGAATAATTGGTGAGCAATTTTCTTCCGTTTTGGCACATTTCAACCAAACGAGGAATGTCGTATTTCGTTGACTCCTTTTTGTCTACCAAACTGGCATATTTGTCGTAACTTCTTACTGCATCATTGAAAAGGTAATTTAAATGATACGCTCTTCCCATGTAATAAAAAGCTTCTGGTTCGATTGTAGGATTTTCTGTAGCAAATTTCAGATAACGAATAGCCTCATTTTTCTTGTTCGAATTGTAGAGCAAGCAGGCACCGTATTTATAATTATACGTCGTGCTTTTTGGTTGAAGAGAAAGCAAACGCAAATAAAGTGGTGTTGCATCAACAAATTTTTCCTCTTTGAAAAGTGCATTCGCCTGCCCGACAATTTCTTCCTCCGTTTGTCCTTGAATCGTAAAGCCAAGACATAACGCTACAAAGAAGAAGAAGAGTTTTCGAACTATTTTCATATTGTCAATCGAGCAGTACAGCGTTTTCATTTTTTCGTTCAATTCTTATTCCTTTTTCTTGAACAATGGCATTTTGGATTCGGTGTGATTCAGTAACCTCAATATATTTTTTCGATGTGCCAATATAACAGCAAAACTAAGCACCGAACTGAATAAAATAAGGTTTACAGAGTCTACATGAAATCGGAAATAGAGCAAAAAGGGAAAAGAAATCGCCGCAACAATGGCACCTAAAGAAACAAATGAAGTGGCCAAATAGATGGCTAAAAATATACCCAGTGCAATAATCGCAGCTGGCGGATGTAAACCAATAATCACACCCAAGGAGGTAGCTACCCCTTTTCCTCCATCGAAATGAGCGAAAATAGGAAAAACATGTCCCAAAACACAGGCCATTGAACTCAATAGTTGGATGTTAACTAAGGCGTCTGAACCCAATTTATCGGGCATGAGGATGAGCGGTAAAACCGTTGCAACCAATCCTTTTAAAACATCTATGCTCAAAACAACTATACCTGCTTTTTGACCCAATACACGGAATGTGTTCGTTGCTCCGGCATTCTTACTTCCGTGTTGTCTAATATCAATCCCATATTTACTTTTTCCTACCCAAACTGCCGTTGGTATAGAACCCAGTAAATATCCAATTATAGGATAAAGTATGTAGTTTATTTCCATTTTTTATTCTTCTGATTTTCCCAAAAGTCTTTTAAACTTAACAACAAATATGTTTTGTTGCGTCATATCGTACTTAAAATTCTTCGATTTCTTTTTATCCTCCTTCAACCCTTCGATTTCTGTTCGGAATTCTGTATCGCTCGACATCATCCTCAATTCCCCGTCTTTCTTGGCCATTGTGTAGTCAAAAAAGTAGGATTTCCCTCCAGTTACAGATAGCAATAAGGAGAATTTATCACTTTGTGCTCCTGAATAGGCTTTTAGGAAAAATGCATCTGTTTCAATGGTTTTGAAGACTGATTTATCGAAAATATTAACCAAAACAGCCGTACCATTGGTAGTGACCAATCCTTTTTCTTGGAAGCGATTATTTTCGTAACTCTGCAGCGTAATTCCAGTAAGTGTAATCCCATCCGCTAGTGCATCGGGTAACTTTTTAACTTCTCCTTTGATGGTGTAATCTGATTTAAATTTATCAGCGGTTTTCGCATCGCTCCATTCCAAAATCGCTTTTTCAAGATTGTTGTCACTTAAATCCATAAATGGAATTCCCGGCACCAATTGAATTCGTGCCGCGATGTCTTCAAATGGTTTCTTTTCTAAGTTCATTTTTAAGTTCATGGTCAAATCCATGCTCGTCAAGCCTGTTTTTTGATCATATTTCCAATCGCCGTAGGCATCTACTTTTACCTCACCATAGTCCATTCCTAAATTGACAATTCCTAGTCCGCTAAGTGAACAAGTTTTCGCATTTAAAGTAATGATATTCCCTTTTTCGGCAGGATTTAGAAATTTCGCTTTCGGTCCTATTTGAAACTCCATTTTCTCAGGATCATACTGCAAAACACCGTTGGCTGTCATCACAATTGGATCATCCTTGTCCGTCAAAGCAGACAGGAACGTTGGATAAATTCTTAAGCTATCGCTATCTCTCGAATCTCGCCACACAATTCCTGCAGAAATACGCGTTCCATTCAAATTCTTCATTTCATTCGAAACCGGGATTTGAATATTTTTTGGATCAATTTCTGCTTTAAACGATAACCAGTTGCGCTCAAATTTTTCACAGGTATGATTCACCCGAGTTGCACCATCAAACAAAACAGCTGGATTAGCCGCATGAATTGACATTTTGCCATAGTAATCAAATTCTTTGCTAAGATGAAAATTTGAATTTTCATCTACCTTTCCATCGGCAATGGTTTGATACGATGTGTCTAGTCCAATTTTATCCATTAAAATAAAAGTCAGATTTCCATCTGCGTCGTAATATGGATATTCACCAACAGCCGTATAGGCTCTTCGACCTGTAATATCAATGTTTGATTTTACAAAAGTGTGGTATTTGGTGATGTAATTTGCTACAATTTTTGAATCCTTAATTGGATCCAATTTGGCTTTTTTACGGACCGTTATTTTCTTGTCACTCGGATAAATTCGGGCATCGGCAATATCCACGAAATTGATCTCATCGCAATAAATCACTTTTTCGGCAATGGAGTATGTCGCTTTCGGCGCTTTAAAAGACAAAGAATCTTGTTTGGGATTTGTTGAGAAGAAATTAGAAGTTGCGAGTTCTACACCGGCATCAAACGTTACATCTTTCTTCTGTTTGCTTTCCATGTTGATCTTGTCTTCGTCCATCAACCAATTAAAAATATCCATTTTACATTTGAATTCGTTGATGGGAAAATACACCAGTGACGAACCTCCATTGGAAATAAATACCCCTTTTCTTTCTTTGAACGAAACATTTGCTTTCACGTTATCTGTTTTGAACGTAATTTTCCCTTCGCCTTCTTCTGGATTGGTGTTCCTCAAATTGAAATTGGACGAGTCGGCGAGAATATCGTTTGCTTTGTAACTAAAATCATTTGAAGTAAGTGTGGCCGTCAAGAAATTCATCAAACCTTTCCCTCTCATTCCTTGCGGTGTTATGAAAACCGTTCCTTTCATTTTTGTACCTCCTTTAAAGAAAACCAAATCTTCCTGTTCATTCGATTTTGCTTTTAACAAGTTTTTTTGAGGAATGTAGGTGATGAATACTTCTTTGCCCGTTACAGATGGAAATTCATTTCCTGTAAGTTGTTCTCTGTTGACAAACTCCGCCACACCAATTGTACTATCGGGTAAAAAAGCCAATGCCTTTGAAATCGAAGTTGAATTGACAAAATTGATAGTTCCTGCCCCTTGCAAACCACTGTTGGAAAGCAATATTTTATTCTCATACTTGGCGCTGGTTCCGTAAAACGAATAACCACCTGTCGGTGCTGCGGTAGAGAAACCAAAAGAATAATCTGGCATAATTTTCACTTCCTGCTTGAATTTTGGGAAAATCCCTGAAGAAGTTAATTCGCCGCTAAAACGCAGGTTTTTCTCACTGAAATTATCCAAACTATCCAAATTGAAAGGGTTGACCGTGAAATAAAATCGGGTACTGTCGTACGCACCACGGTAAATATCTTTTGCGTTGTAAAAGATTTTAGCAGGCTGAACCGATTTCAATTGGGGATAACCAACAATTTCCTTGTTCAAACCAGATCGATTTTTCGGGTCATCGATCAATAACTCACCCACAATTCCTGTTATTTCAGACTTCAACGTTATTGCTCGTGTACCATCTTGCTCAGAAAGCGGTCGAACATGCCAAGCGGTTTTGTTGGACTTCGTAATATTGAATTTGAATTCATCGTAGCGAAATTCAGAGACTTCGGCATCAATTTCTAATTTTCCAGAATTAATAAAACCTACGAAATTAAAATCGCGGTTCTTCTTAATAGAAACGCTATAATTTCTTGGGAAAACAGTGGTCAATTGTTCATCTGACAAGGTAATTTGGTCAACCGCTACTAAATTTAAATCCAAATTCTTCAAGTCCAGTTTACCAAAACTTGTCATTCTCGCCCTTTCTGCATTGATGTTATCGTAATTCACTTTTACAGCTTGTAAAACGGGATCCTTGCTAATTTGCTCCGGAGAATAATCTCTCAACTGTTTCGGTCGCAAATCGGAAACGAAAGTGATGTTGTCATAATCTCTTTTACCACTTCTTGATTCAACAAAACTGTTCAGTTTTTCGTTGATTCGAATTTCTTTTTTATCCGTATCGTAAGCGATGAATCCCAGACGTGCCAGTTCGAGCAACATGGGTTTTGCTTGTTCAACCGTTTTGCCTAACGCTGATGCCAATTTCCCTTCTTGGATGATGTGCTCATCATATTTGTACGAATAATCAAAAATAACGGCCAATGGATTTTTTGTTTCCATACCTTGTACTTGTTGATAAAGACGCGCATCAAAGTAATTCTTGGACTCAAATTTGGCAATTCGCAGATCTAAACTGGTGCCGTATCCAAATTCCAATCCAATTTCTGCCGCTCCTTCCTCCCATACCAATTTGGGCACATACATGTCCACCTGATGAAAAGAATTCTCGAAAGGTGCTTGCCCCAAACCTGAGTTGGTTCTGCTTATTTCGATGGTGCTTTTTTCTTCTGCGTACAGAAAACTTGCACCTGGATGGGTGATGGAATCTTTTTCTCCCAACTGCACGAATATTTCTGTGTTTTCGCTTTTTATGTTTGATTCACTAACCGAGAACAGAGTGGATTTTGCGACAATGAAAGGTTTAGATTTATTTAAAATGGTAAGTTTTGCTAAGTTTTGTTTTGTGCCAAACCCCTCGAATTTGCTTCCTTTCATACCAAATCCACCCGCATAATTCATACTTGGACGCAGATTATTAATTTCAAGATTGTTTTGATACGATAAAAATTGCGGATAAATACGATCCTCTTCTCGGTTGATGACAAACGCCCGTTCGGTTAGTTGACCTACGATGGCATTTTGAAAATAAGGCGTGTAAAATGATACAGAATCCGCTAAGAAATTGGGTGATTTTAATGCTAACTGATACTTATTTATCTCAGCGTATACCTCATCTGAACGAAGGCCTACTTTTTCCCAAGTTACGATTCCGTCGCTTCCTTCCCATCTTTTTAAAAAGGGATCAAAAATACCGTTTGTGTTTTTTACGACAATGCTATCGACATACGGATTTTTTTCAGCTTCTTTACTATTTCTGTTGTCTACTCGGCAAATCAAACTCCCATTTTCAAATCGTATAAAAGCCCTGTCATCACTGTCGAATTTATACGTTCCTCCAATGTAATACCACGTATAATTCGAAGCGACCGAAAGTATTCTCTTGGAGAAGAAATTGGATGATAATTCAATAAAATCCTCGAATTTTTTAACATTCCTGGCATCCAACATTTTATCAATGGTGTTATGCCATGCATTGAGACTGGCCGCATCCTGTTTATTCAACGCCAACGAATACATGGAATAGACATAATTGTATAATTCCGGATAGGGCTTTAGTTTTTTCTCAAGAATTAAATTCGAAGTGAAAACCAATTTAGTAAAAGCTTCGTCACTTAATGCGCTCGATTCTAATAAAAGTTTGGGGAAATCTTTTTTCGAAAATGTCGAATAATCCCCTTTTCCATAATCGCTCAGGGTTTTGTGAAATTCTTTGGTGAACTTCTCTCGGTCATTGGTAAAACCCTGTGAAAACAAGGCAAAATTGAAAATCGCAAAAAGGAAAAGTAAGGTGTATTTCATAATTCTATTCTTCCATTAGCTGAAGTTGCAGAGCTGCCCAAGTTTCTTTGTTAAATTCTTTTTGTTTTTGGAAACCATTTTCCCTCGCTAATTCCATTAATTCTTTCACATCTGTCTCGAAAAATCCACTGAGCATTAGAACACCGCCTGGCACCAGACTATCTTTATAACGTGATAGATGCGATTTGAGTACATTCTTGTTGATATTCGCAAGAATCAAACCAAATTTTTTGCCTTCGATTAATTCAATGTCTCCATGATAGGTTGTAATGGTAGAACAACCATTGCGAATAACATTTTCTCGGGTATTTTCGGCAGACCATTCCTCTATATCAATTGCTTCAATTTCCTTTGCCCCTAATTTTTCGGCTAGAATAGCTAAGATACCCGTTCCTGTGCCCATATCCAAAACTTTTTCAGGAAGAAAGTCTAAATCTAATAGGGCTTTACTCATCATCCAAGTAGTTTGATGATGCCCCGTTCCAAATGACATTTGGGGCTGAATTTCTACTACCAAGCCACCCGTTTTGGGTTTGTCATGAAAGGGCGCGACTATGATCAATCGATCTTCAACCGAGACGGGATGAAAATCTGATTCCCAACGCGCATTCCAATTTTCTTGGGGTATTCGAACGATTTCAATGTTCGTTTGGATATCCGATTCTTTCGCCCAATTTTCGATTTCTGCTTTGCTATTTTCAGGATTTTCAATTCCAGTTTCAGACGCATATGCTATCAATCCGGTTTCCGTTTCTTCAAAAGCATCAAATCCAACTTCCGACAACCAAGCTATCGCAATTTCTGACCAAGGTTGATTAGGAAATAACTCTATGTGAAATGCAAATGTATCCATTAGAACGCTTTAATTATGTTTGAAAAGGCCTCGGCATTTAAGGAAGCTCCTCCAATTAATCCACCGTCCACGTTGGGGCAAGCAAACAATTCAGCAGCGTTTTCAGGACTACAACTGCCGCCATAAAGGATTGAAATTTGATTGGCTATTTCTATTGAATAGTTTTCTGTCAACCAATCTCGAATGCTTTGGTGCATATCCTCTGCTTGCGCAACACTAGCTGTCTTGCCTGTTCCAATAGCCCATACAGGTTCATAGGCAATCGTTGTTTTTAAAATTTCTTCACGTGTGAGGTGAAACAAACTATCGATCAATTGTTGTTTGACGAATGCTTTTTCCTGATTGGCTTCTCGGATATCCAAGGGCTCTCCGCAACAAAAAATCGGATGAACATCATGTTCCAATGCCGCATCGACTTTCGTTTTTAAAAAATCACTGTGTTCACCAAAGTAAGCCCGTCTTTCCGAATGTCCGATCAATGCATATTCAGCGCCGCAAGATTTCGCTTGCGTAACGGAAATTTCGCCCGTATAGGCTCCTGCTTCCTTCGGAAAGAAATTCTGGATACCAACGGAAATTCGGTCGTCTTTTACTTGTGAAAAGTGCTGCAAATAGACGGCTGGCGGGAATACAAGAATTTGCACATCCTTTGGCCATTCTTTTTGTACCAAAAGTGCATTAAAAAGTTCTTCTGCTTCTGCAGGCAACAAATTCATTTTCCAATTTGCCGCCACCATTTTTTTTCTCATTCTTTATTTTATAATATTTGATTTCAGCCAATCGTAACTTGGCGTGGAACGGTGTGGGTATTTACCTTTCACGGTACCGGATTTCACAACCAACAAAGCTGGATTTGAGCGAGAAACAGCTTTCAATTCTGTTTCATCATTCAAAAATATTGGTAAATAGAAATTGTGCTTTTTACGGAAGGAATTGATCTCTTCCATATTCGAACTCACAATCATAATCATTGGAATCCCATCCGCTTTCGCTTTCGCGTAAATGGATTTGTATCGTTCAATATCACTAAAATTGGCCATTCTTAGATTTTTCGCCGAGAGAATCAAGATGGCTTTGCTTGACAGAATGAAATCACGCGCACTCACTTCTTTGAATTCCGTATTGGTCATCTGAATGGTATCCATAATTTCAAATTCTTCTGCTGGATAATCTTCCAATGTATATTCTAACAGTGGAACTTCCATTTTAGATTCTCCAATTTTATCCAATAAGAGTAATCCTGTCATTTTTGTCGCCTCCAATTGTTCTTGGATGAATGGCATTGCTCGTTCCACTTTTGACAAACCATCCAATGGAAGATAAGGGTTAAACTGCTCCGTTATGGAAGGAATGCGGACAGGTATGATCTCCTTTTGCGTCATTGCTAGATATTTCCAATTGGTATTTTCCCAAATTTTGGAATCAATGTACTCCTTGGATGAAGCATCGTATTCCCGTTCTTCGCCTGTTTTACTGTTCTTGTAAACTAACAAACTCAAGTATTTTCCTTCTTGCCCGTCGTTCATTTTTATTTTAAGGTTGGAACCAACCGCGTAAGGACGATAATCTTTGATTGGATCGTACATCAATACATACGTAACCATCAAGGAACATAACAAAACAACAAATCCAGAAATCAACCATTGCTTCGGAATTGACTTATTGGTGGAGCGGAAAATCCAGGCACTACCCATCAGTGCGACTAAACCAAAGAATACCGGGAAAAACCATCCAAAAACCCAACTAAAGAAAATAATCACCGCCATACCTCCAAACCAAAAAGGAGATTTATTTTCTTCCGCAACGGTTCCTCGTTTAAATGCCGCTAAAAAGATCCAAAAGACAAAATACGTCAAGATTACATCCTTCCAAAGCGATTCTTTTGGCGACAAGGATCGTCCAACTGAACCTTTCAAGGCATCTCCAAAACAGCCACAATCATCCACGCATTGCGGTTGGCGCATTTCATCAATTACGACATTTTTTCCATCGTTCGAAACAATGGTAATCAACTTGTTGGTTTTCGCTGATTCCATTTTTTCTTTTGCTACAGAATTGGAAGCAGCATACGTATCGCGGTCTTTGAACAATTTGGCACCGTCGCAATTTGCTGTATGCCAAGTTAAAAAAGTAAAAAAGAGCATCATCGCCATCAGTAAAGTAGCAACCCATTTCATCTTTAAACCAAAAATGGTCAACACCCCCAAAACGATTTCAACCACACAAATAATTACAGATAGCGACAGAGCAAAGGGAATGAAAAACTCCAAACTAAAGTCTGGCATTCCAAACCATTCTTTGATGCGGTAAGCCAAAGCCCCATCTTCGAAATATTCTTCCAATTTGTAGGCAAAACCAAGCGGATCGTTTGCTTTTACCAAACCCGAAACAATAAACAAACCACCCACTAAAACACGGGAAACATTGTTCATCATGATTCTTCCTTTGAAAAGGATCAATCCAGCAATTGAAATCAACAAAATTGAATTGCCTAAAATTTTGTACAACAAGGCATTCGATTCGAAATTTTTATGGTAGCCCATGACTAAAAAAGCCAAGCCTATACAATTGATGCAAATTAAAAGTGCATTTAAAATAAAGGATCGGCCCGCAACTGTGGCTTTTGGTTGTAATGATTTTGATTTACTCATTCCCAATATGGATTAATGCAAAAACTGCATAATTTAACATGTCAAAGTAATTGGCGTCAATTCCTTCACTAATTAGTGTGGCGCCAGCATTGTCTTCTATTTGTTTGATGCGCAACAACTTCATCAAAATTAAATCCGTCAACGAACTAACCCGCATGTCGCGCCATGCTTCGCCGTAATCGTGATTTTTCTTGTTCATCAATTCGTGCGCCTCTTGCGTATACTTGTCAAAAAGTGAAACGGCCATTTCCTCGCTCAGTTCCATTTCAGCCAAATCGTTTTCCAAAAGTTGAACAAGCGCCATAACGCAATAGTTGATGATTGCAATGAATTCACCATCAATACTTTCGCCCACTTTATTCTCTCCAGTCATCTGAATCGTTCTGATTCTTTGAGCTTTGATAAACAATTGGTCGGTCAAAGAACTGGGCCTTAAAATACGCCAAGCGGTTCCGTAATCTTTCGTCTTATTTACAAAGATATCTTTGCAATCATTGATTACCTTTGTATATTCCGTTGAAGTTTTATTCATCTTGAAATTTATGCGCAAAAACAGCGATGAAGGTACACATTTTATGCCAAATAGGACCATAAAAGTACAACAGAAGTTATTAGAATTTACTGACAATTTGGTCATGGGAATCCTGAATGTGACACCGGATTCCTTTTATGATAAAAGTCGAATTATCTCGGAATCAGACCTTTTAGAGACGGCTGAGAAAATGTTGACCGACGGCGCAGATATATTGGATATTGGTGGTTATTCAAGCAGACCAGGAGCAAGTGAGGTGCCCATTTCTCTTGAAATAGAGCGCATTGCAGCAGCTACAAAGTCACTACGAAAACATTTTCCAGAAGCCATCCTCTCCTTGGATACTTTTCGATCAGAGGTGGCAAAAATTGGTCTCAACGAAGGAATTGACATCATCAACGATATCAGTGCGGGTAATTTAGACCCAAAACTTCCTCCGCTCGTCGCAAAATTTGGTGCACCCTACATTATTATGCACATGCGCGGCACTCCTCAAACCATGAGCACTCAAACGAGCTACGACAATTTGATGAAAGATTTACTCTCTTTTTTTTCAAAAAAAATTATTGAATTTAGAAAATTGGGTATTAACGATATTATCATAGACCCAGGATTTGGTTTTAGCAAAACGATGGACCAAAACTTTGAGATCGTTCAAAATCTAAATATGCTTCAGATTCTAGATGCACCCATTTTAGTTGGGATATCCCGTAAATCATTCATTCAAAACAAATTAAATATTTCAGTAGACAGCGCTTTGGTTGCTACCAACGTTTTGCACGCTTTGCTAATTCAAAAAGGTGCATCTATTTTAAGAACTCATGATGTGGCCGAAACGAAGCAATGTATTGAACTACTGAACGCCACATCTGGTTTTTAAAATTTCATTTTTGATAAAAAATATTTAACCCAAGCACTTTTTTCTTTACTTTCGTGCAAGGTTAAATACTTATAGAACATATGAAATTATTTTTTGCCTCTATTTCAATCTTTCTAATCCAATTCACAAGCTTCTCTCAAGTTACGGCTAGTTTTACTTTTGACGATACCATTTGTGTAGGAGATTGCATTTTATTCACCAATACTTCGACTGGTGACATTACAGATTATGGATGGGATTTCCAAATTGGAACCCCTTCTTTTTCAACCGACAAAGATCCTGGGTTGGTATGTTTTACAACACCAGGAGATTATCAAATAACCCTTGGCATTAGTGGCCCGACAGGTGTGAGTACTTTTTCAGATTCAATTCATGTCGGTGTTTACGCTGATTCTGTATTCGCTTACTATGATACGACTATTGAAATGGGAGGTACAGCATACATCTTTGCAGAAGGCTTTCCAACTGGAGGAGTTTATACGTGGGCATCACCAGAGCCAGTTAATTGTTTAACACCACCAATCTGTTTTGAAGTTTTCGCCTCACCACTTGTTACAGCAGATTATATTGTAGAATACACAAATAGTGATTTATGCACCATTTATGATACGGTAACTGTAACCGTAAAATATTTAGATGTTATCGATGTTCCTAATTCATTTTCGCCTGACGACAATGGCATAAATGACTTGGTATACGTCAAGGGGCCCGGAATTACGGATATGACCTTCCGAATATTTGATCGTTATGGACGAAAAATGTTTGAAACCTCCTCACAAAGTAAAGGTTGGGATGGGTTTTTCAACGGAAAAAAATTAAATCCGGCTACTTTTATGTGGACTTTGGATTACACCCTAATTGATGGATCAACCAACGTGAAATCAGGTACCATTACTCTTATCAAATAAGTGATTGACATGAAGAAAATACAAATTGCACTTACCTTACTTCTTTTTACTCAAGTACACGCTCAACAAGATTTTCATTCGAGCTTATGGTATAGTTCTCCATCTCTTTTAAACCCTGCTGCAACCGCGACAATGGATGAAGATTACACACTTTTCACCAATTACCGCGCTCAATGGCTTACTGCTTTGGATTTACCCTTCCGCACCAATCAATTGAGTGCAGAAATGAAAATGGGCAATGAAAAACTTAATTCAGGTTGGTTCGGAACGGGCGTTCATTTTACAAATGACGCAACGGGTGATACGAAAATCATGACGAATGCTGTTTCTATTCCGATTAATTACGTTTTTGAAATGTCTGATGATCGATTGTTTTCAATCGGTTTTAAACCAGGCGTTATCAATCGATCAGTTAACACTGATTTTCAAACTTGGGACAATCAATGGAATGGTGTTTCTTTTGACAACACCTTGCTTTCGTATGAATCAAGCGCAAGAAATTATACTCGAATAGATGTTGGAGCTGGCATGTATTACAAGAAAATGTGGAGAAACCGTTCGAAATTTGACATTGGACTGGCTGCGAATCATTTGAATGCACCCAACGCTGGTTTCCAAACAATTATTTCGCAAACCTACCGTCAGTATTTATTTCATACAAGCGCCAGTATCGCTTTGAAAAACTACCGATTCATGCTTTCGCCTCAGATTATTGCCTTTTTTCAAGGGCCGAATCGAGATATCATTTTCGGATCTTCCATCGATTTCTTGTTGAAAGAAGGTTCAACAAGAACCACTTTTAGACAGCAACAAACCTTCGGCGTTGGTTTAAATTACCGCATGAACGATGCTTTAATTGTTTCAATGATGTTGAAAATGAATGGTTTCCAAATCGGAATGTCTTATGATGCTGCGTTGAATGTAAACCGTGTACCGACGAAAACAGTGGGTGCTGTAGAAGTATTCTTAAAATACTCTTGGTACAAAGGTCAGAAAAGAAGATTCATACACTAAGAATCCTTACAGATAAAATAGAAAAGCCTTTCTTCGGAAAGGCTTTTTTTTATTTCAAAAGCGATTGTCCTGCTACCAAACCACCAGTATGCAGGAAAATGATGGTTCGATCCGTAATTTGATTCCGACGATAAACGTCTGTCATGGCATAAAATGCTTTTCCTGTATAAACAGGATCCAAATCCAGACCACATTCCTCTTTTATCTCTTGGATAAAATCAAGCAACTCAGGTGTTGTTTTTCCATAACCGCCAAATGAATATTCCGCGTGAATTTCCATTTTCATGCGGACATCACTTTCCATGTCGGTCGTAAAACCCTGATTCTTCAACAAGGCTTTAATTTCATTATCCGCGTCATAGCCAGAAAGTACTGGTACTCCATGTATTTTCTGTGGTTCCTGGATCGCCATCGCCAATCCTAAACTTGTGGTACACGTACCTTGCGCTAACCAAATTTCATCAAAAGGAATCTCGATTTCACGAATAATCTCCTGACAGCCAATGGTTCCTAGATAACTTTTACCACCTTCTGGAACAATGTAATATGCGCTGTATTCGCTTTTTATTTCATTGAGATAATCCCAATCGTCTTTTAAGCGATATTCTTCTCGAGAAATAAACTTCAAGTCCATTCCCCAATCGGAGCACTGCTGTAAAATAGCATTGCTGCTTTCGGTCAATTCTTCCCCTCGAATAAATGCCAGGGATTTCAATCCCAAAGTCATACAGGCGTGAGCAGTCGCTAAAATGTGATTGGAATACGCGCCTCCGAACGTTATTATTCCCGCTTTCTGCAAATGCTGTGCTTGCAAAATGGTGTATTTCAACTTCCTCCACTTATTACCCGAAACGGCTTCATGAATTAAGTCATCTCGCTTGACATAAAATTTTAAATTTCGTGTAGTTGCCCATTTGAAATGGAGTGGCTCCAAAGGGGAAGGAATCAAATAAGGATGTTGCTTTTCTGCCATGATTAATCAAAAAGAAGGGCTAACTTTGCAGTATGAGTGATGATTTTTCTGGTTTTTCTACACCATCCAAATTGGATCCAGAAGACTTTTACAAAAGTCCAGAAGGTTATATTGTTTTTACTGAAAAATACCATTTAAAGCGTGGTTATTGCTGTAAAAACGGCTGCAAACATTGTCCATACGGTTTCAATAAAAAATCGGGGAGAATCGAACGTTAACGAATTCCATTTTCAGGCACTTTTCCTTTGTACTGGCTTAAGATTGCTTTTATTGATTCAATGTCTTTATCGACATCTCCGGTTGGTTTAAATTCACCTTGAAAGCCGCCAATTTTCTTCTCGTAATCCATGTAGCCAATATAAATTGGAACATTGGCTCGCTGGGCTATGTGATAAAAGCCTTTTTTCCAATTTGGGTTATAACTTCGGGTTCCTTCTGGTGTAAATACCATGAATATTTTTTCGTTCTCCTTAAAATATTGAACGGCTTGTTCTGTGGTATTAGACCCTTTGGCTCTATCCACTGGAATTCCTCCAATTGATTTTAAAAACCAGCCCATTGGCCCCCAAAAAAGTTCTTTTTTAATCAAATATTTACCATTGACATTGTATTTGGCAAAAACCATTCGTCCGATGATGAAATCCCAATTGGACGTGTGTGGTCCCATGACAACAACACATTTTTTTACATTTGGAGCTAGAGGGTCAATTCTCCATCCAAACAGCCTTAGTATTGCAAACATTAATTTTCCCATGGTACAAAGATACTATTTCAGCAAATATCTTACTTTTATACTAGCAATCATTTCATGAAGGTATTTCGAATTTCAATTTCTGTTTTTTTCCTACTCGTAGTTTGGTGTTTATACTTTGCTGGGAGGGAGTTTTTAATTGAAAAACCGATCGAAAATTTAAGTCACCTACCCAGTGATGCTACTTTCGCTATGCGAATTGACGGTTCAGGTGTTTTAAAATCTACACTTTTCTCCGTGATTCTTGAAGCAAATGATCCTCAGGTAATTGACGCCATTAATTTTCAAATTAACGAAAAAAGAAAAAGCAAAGGACCGAGTAAATCCCTCGGAATTGATTATTTGTCAGACGTATTGGTGTATTTGGCGCCTTTTGAAAACGGACAAATTCTTGGAATCAATTACAATCTAAAACGTCCTGATTTGATGCGGAAAAATGCAAAAATTGCGTTGAGTAAAAATCAAGTTTTTGCAATTAACGACCATTTGGGTGTCGTACTTACTTTTCAAGGTAAAACAGAATTATCTCCCAAAGAACGCGTTGCCTTATTGCAATTGGCAGAACAAATTGCATTTGAGCCAACGAAAGGCGATTTAGCCGATAAATTAGGTCATACTGAAGGCAATAAATTTATCCAACTTTCGAGTAAAGGTCAGTTGTTCGGTGAAACAACTCTTTTTAATCGCTCCGATTTAAATTTATCGCTTGCAGAGCATTCCCTGAAAATTGATGGAGAGCTTTTAAAAAATCGATTGGAAAAAAGAGTCTTCTCCATTCCCGATAAAAATCTACAGCCTTCTGGATTGCATTTTTACACCACGCTAATTCCAGAAAAAATCCAAGATTCCATTCATCAATTGTTGCTTACGAAGCATTTAATACTGCCTAGAATAAAGTCAATTGCAATTAATTATAGAGGATCCAATATTCACAATTCAGACCACGGCTTGATTTATTCTCCAGACATGGACTTCTACATCACTTTTAATCAAGAAACAGACCTACGTTCGCTTTTGAAAAATAGCGAATTGTTGGATGAATATCGATTCACATGGAACTCGGATGTTTTAGACAATGGTGTTCAAAAGTATTACGTTCAAAAAACCGATGCAAATTCCTACCTTTTTAGTACCCGGAAAAATACCAAATTGGTAACCAATGTGCCGAAAAGTTTATTGTCACTTTCTGGTGACTTGACTTCCTTAACCAAGATTTCTGGCGATAAAATGATTCTTTTCTTTTTGGAAAATTTACCTATTTTCAACTCCACGAAGGACTTTTTTGAGCGAACCACCGGCGTGCAGATTCAAATCTCAGATCGGGAAGAAAATATGGCGAGTATTCAAGGTCAATTCGAATTCAAGGAAGAATTTTATCCGATGAATGAATTTCTAAAATATGCCCTTCAAAATAATTTTATTCGAGTGAAGTAAGCAATTTCTGAAAATAATTGGGCGATTCCAAAAGTCGAGAACCATACCAAGAAAAAATCTCTCCATCTACGAGCTGAATTTTAGCTTTTGGAAACCGAAACGACAATTCCAACTTCTCTTTTTCTTTGAACGGATATGGCTCTGAACTTAACAGAATAACATCACATTCGGGAAACACATTTTCTTGAAGCGAAGGATAACGGGATTCTTTCACCGCATTTTCAAAACCACATTCGTTCAAAAGTGATTCGATAAACGTTTCTTTTCCAGCTGCCATCCAAGGATTTTTCCAGATTAAATACAGCACGTTCATTTTTATGGTCAAAGGTTTCAAATTCGAAAAACCCAATTTTATCTGAGCAACAATGGATGCCGCTTTTCCTTTTTTACCCACCAATTCGCCCAAGGCAAGCATCATGGCATACGCATCCTCCAAGTTGTGAATGTCGCTAATCCAAACAGGAGCAATGGACCTTAATTGGTCAATGTTTCGTTTTTCGTTTTCCTCTTTGTTCCCAATAATCAAATCAGGTTCCAGGGCTTTTACTTTTTCGAAATTGGCGTTTTTTGTTCCGCCAACGCGCTTTTTTCTACGCCACCATTCTTCCGGATGAATACAAAATTTTGTAAGGCCAACCACTTCTTCCTCCAAGCCCAAGGCATGCAAAAACTCTGTTTGAGACGGAACCAATGAAACAATGCGGCGAACAGGTGTTTTTAGTTCGAATACTTGTCCGATTTGGTCGGTTACTACCATCTTAGGCTAAAGATGAAATGATATCGTATTTCGTTATAATGTGGAACTTACCGTTTTCCAATTCAACCAAAGCAGCGGCAGTGTTTTTATCAATTACCTTTGAAACTTCTTCTATACTTGCTCCAGCTTTCACAATAGGGAAAGGGGCTTGCATAACGCTGGAAATCGGTGCATCGATCAATTTTGGGTTGTCAATGAGCAATGAATAAATATGACTTTCATCCAATGAACCAACAAAAGCATTGTCGCGTAGAACGGGAATTTGAGAAATACCAAACTGACGCATTCTCGCCACAGCATGAGAAACCAACTCCTCAGCGAACAAAGTAACCAATGGATGGTTTTCGTGTTTTTTGATCAACTCTGAAGCTGTTTTCAACTCTTCTTCCAAAAATCCGCGTTCACGCATCCAGTCGTCGTTGAACATTTTTCCAACATAACGACTTCCATGATCATGAAAAAGAACGACCACGACATCTTCTGGTTTGAACATGTCTTTCATCTGAACGATTCCTTTCACCGCTGACCCTGCTGAATTGCCCGCAAAAATACCTTCTTCACGTGTGATTTTTCGTGTATAAATAGCGGCATCTTTATCGGTTACTTTTTCGAAATGGTCGATGATGTCAAAATCTACGTTCGCCGGTAAAATATCTTCACCAATTCCTTCTGTAATGTACGAGTAGATTTCGTTTTCGTCGAAAATGCCTGTTTCCTTGTATTTTTTAAAAACAGAACCGTACGTATCAATTCCTAAAATTTTGATGTTGGGGTTTTTCTCTTTCAAATATTTTCCAACGCCTGAAATCGTTCCGCCTGTTCCAACTCCCGCAACGAAATGCGTTATTTTCCCTTCTGTTTGTTCCCAAATTTCGGGACCTGTTTGTTCGTAATGCGCCAAACGGTTGGATAAATTATCGTATTGATTTACGTACCAAGAATTCGGCGTTTCTTGCGCCAAACGTTTGGATACACTGTAATAAGATCTTGGATCGGTCGGTTCTACTGCTGTGGGACAAACCACAACTTCGGCACCAACAGCACGTAAAATGTCCATTTTTTCTTTGGATTGCTTGTCACCCAAAACACAAATCAATTTGTATCCTTTGATGATGGCACCCAACGCTAAACCCATTCCCGTATTTCCGGATGTTCCTTCAATGATGGTTCCACCTGGTTTCAAACGACCGTCTGCTTCTGCATCTTCGATCATTTTCATGGCCATTCTGTCTTTTACAGAATTTCCAGGATTGGTTGTTTCAACTTTCGCTAAAACCAAAGCAGAGACCTCCTTTGTTACTTTATTCAAACGCACCAATGGCGTATTTCCAATGGTTTCTAATATATCCTTGTAATATTTCATGCCTTTCTTACTTGCGGGCAAAGATAGGTGATTAATAGAGAATTGCCAATGAAGTAGGAAGAAAGGACGGTTGAAAATTAAAAATTTATGGTTTGTTGCAGGTTTACAACAGGTGGTTCTTTATCGAATCCGCTCAAAGAATAACCGATCAGTCGAATGGAATCTTCCAACGGCAAAACGGAATTAAAAACTTCAACAGCTAGATCGACCAATTCCTTTTCCGATAAAATATCGGTTTCTTGGGTTTTGCTTCGAGTAATGGTTTGAAAATCAGAATAACGCAATTTCAAACTCAACGATCGACCTTGTTTGTCGGATTTTTCCAGACGCTTCCACAAGGTTTTTAGCAATTTTCGAGACACTTCCCACAATTCCAATTCCTTGTCGACATTCTCAGAAAAAGTTGTTTCAACCCCAACCGATTTACGTTCACGTTCGGCTATAACTTTTCGGTTGTCAATTCCTCGAGCAATTTGATAGAAAAACGCGCCAGATTTGCCAAAGTAATGTGTCAATTCTCGTTCATCAAAAGCCAAAAGATCTTTGCCTTTGAAAATATTCAATTCCATCATTTTTTGAGCAGTGGCCTTCCCTACTCCGTGAAATTTTTGAATCGCCAACTGTTCCACGAATGCCTTCCCTTTTTCAGGTGGAATGACGAACAATCCATCTGGTTTGTCTTCGTCTGAAGCCAATTTGGCAAGAAATTTATTGTAAGAAACACCGGCCGAAGCAATCAATTGAGTTTCGTTGAAAATGTCATTTTTAATGGCCTGAGCGATAAATGTGGCGGAAGACATGCGCATCTTATTTTCCGTAATATCCAAATAAGCTTCATCCAAAGAAAGTGGTTCGATGATGTCGGTATATTGCTCGAAAATGGCTCTAATTTGCTGAGAAACTTCCTTGTACGCCTCAAATCTGGGACGAACGAAAATTAAATCCGGACATAACTCTTTGGCTCGCTTGCCGTTCATGGCGGATCGAACCCCAAAATGTCGGGCTTCGTAACTAGCGGCTGCAACAACGCCTCTTTCTTCACCTCCACCAACAGCAACGGGTTTCCCTTGAAGCTCCGGATTATCCCTTTGTTCAACGGATGCAAAAAAAGCATCCATGTCGATGTGCAGGATTTTTCTCACTTCCGTTTACCCTTTTTCGTGTCGAGAACTGTACAGAGAATAAAGAACGCCTGCGGTTAAAAGTCCCAAAATCGCAATCAAAGAAATGTTTGTCGAAATTTCATAATAATGCGCCAAGAGCATTTTGATTCCAACAAAAAACAGCACTCCAATCAAGGCAAATTTCATGTAGTGGAATTTGTCGAGCATGCCGGCCAGGAAGAAATACAGATTCCGCAACCCTAGAATGGCAAAAATATTCGACGTAAAAACGATAAATGGATCTGTTGTGATGGAGAATATCGCTGGAATAGAATCCACGGCGAAAATGATGTCTGAAAACTCAACGACAACCAAAGCAGCGAAAAATGCCGTGGCAACACGTTTTCCATTTTCAAAAGCGAAGTATCGACCATCCCGAATCGTCCAATCGATTTTAAAAACTTTCGATAAAGCACGAACAGCAAAACTTTCTTTAAAATTTTCGTGATCATCTTCTTTTTCAAAGAGCATTTTTACAGCGGAATACACTAAAATACTTCCAAAAACATAGGTCGCGTATTCAAAGTTTCTCACAAAAGCTGCACCCACTAAAATCATGAGTAATCGAAATACAACTGCTCCAATGATTCCCCAAAAAAGTATGTTATGCTGGAATTTCCCTTCAATTTTGAAAAACTTAAATACCAAAGCAATGACAAAAATATTGTCCAAACTCAAGGATTCTTCGATCAAATAGCCCGTATAATAATCCAGCATGGCTTTTCCTGGCTTGGTTCCGTGCTGATTGATGTTCATCCAATTGATGTCGTACAACCAATAAACGACCAATCCAAAAAGTAAGGCAACCGCTACCCAAACTGAAGTCCATTTCAACGAATCTTTCATGGAAACTTGATGATTTTCTTTATGAAAAACGCCCAAATCAAGCGCTAAAAGTCCAAAAACAAGAAACAAGAAAAGAATCCAAACCATGATGAAAAATTAAGAATTGTAAAGATAATTAAACTGTCAAATTTATTGGCGAAAGGAGAGTTTATTCTTAATTTTAAACCAAAAAAACATGGACTTCAAACTTCAATCCGACTTTCAACCCACCGGTGATCAACCCGCAGCGATAAAAAGTTTGGTGAATGGTTTGAATGAAGGACTATTTGGTCAGACTTTATTGGGTGTTACCGGAAGTGGGAAAACCTTTACCATTGCCAATGTAATCAAGGAAGTCGATCGACCCACGTTGATTTTGAGTCACAACAAAACCTTGGCGGCACAATTGTATGGTGAATTCAAGCAATTTTTTCCTGAAAATTCGGTGGAATATTTTGTTTCCTACTACGACTATTACCAACCAGAAGCCTATTTACCGGTAACAGGAACCTTTATCGAAAAAGATTTACAGATCAACGATGAATTGGAAAAACTTCGACTTTCAGCAACTTCTGCCTTACTTTCAGGACGAAGAGATGTGATTGTTGTTTCATCCGTTTCTTGTATTTACGGTATTGGAAACCCGAATGAATTTGCCAAGAGTGTAATGCCAATCAAAGTTGGACAGCGCATTTCCAGAAATAAATTCTTGCTGCGCTTGGTAGAAAATTTGTACTCCCGTTCGGTAGTAGAATTCAACCGTGGTCAATTCCGTGTGAAAGGCGATACGATTGATATTTATTTAGCGTACGCCGATTATGCTTTGCGCGTAGAATTTTGGGGCGATGACATTGAAAAAATTTCAACTATCGACCCAATTAATAACAGCACAATTGAAATTTTAGAAGAAATCAATATTTATCCTGCGAATATTTTTGTCAGCAGTCCAGAAACCACGCGACGAGCCATCGATGAAATTTCCTTCGACATGCAATTGCAAGTGGACGCATTCAAAGCGGAAGGGAAATTGGAAGAAGCGACCCGTTTGCAGGAACGAACGGAATATGATTTGGAAATGATGCGTGAATTGGGCTACTGCTCAGGCATTGAGAATTATTCGCGCTATTTTGACCAACGTGACCCGGGCACTCGCCCATTCTGCTTGTTGGATTATTTCCCCGACGATTTCTTGATGGTGGTGGACGAGAGCCACGTTACGCTTCCTCAAATTCGGGCAATGTACGGTGGTGACCGCTCACGAAAAATGAATTTGGTAGATTATGGTTTTCGATTGCAAGCCGCCATGGACAATCGGCCTTTGAAATTTGAGGAATTCGAAACGCTTTTGAATCAAATCATTTACGTTTCGGCTACGCCGGCGGATTATGAAATTGAACGTTCCGAAGGGTTTGTGGTCGAACAAGTGATTCGTCCGACTGGACTTTTAGATCCAATCATTGAAGTTCGACCCAGTTTGAACCAGATCGATGATTTGATTACAGAAATTCAAATTCGAATTGCGAAAAGTGAACGAACCTTGGTGACCACTTTGACCAAACGAATGGCGGAAGAATTACAGAAATACCTCGACAGATTAGGCGTTTTGTGCCGCTACATTCACAGTGATGTGGATACCATTGAGCGCGTGGAAATCTTGCGACAATTGCGTTTGGGAACCTTCGATGTATTGATTGGTGTAAACCTGCTAAGAGAAGGATTGGATTTACCGGAAGTTTCATTGGTCGCAATCATTGATGCCGACAAAGAAGGTTTTCTTCGCAGTACGCGTTCGCTGGTGCAGACCGTTGGTCGAGCCGCTCGAAATGTGGATGGTCGCGTAATTTTCTATGCCGATAAGATGACCGACTCCATGCAGCAAACGATTGACGAAACCAATCGAAGAAGGGAAATTCAAATTGCCTACAACGAAGAACATGGATTGGTTCCGACTGCTTTGAACAAATCCAAGGAGAAAATCATGGAATCGACAAAAGTGGCAGATGGCGATTCGGCAACGCGGATTTTGGAACGACGTGAATACGAGCAAAGTGAAAATATTCAAATGGCTGCAGATCACAAAGGTGCCTACAACGATCAGGAGAAGCTGTCTAAAATGATTAAAGCGACCAAGAAAGCAATGGAAAATGCTGCCAAAAATTTGGACTTCATTGAGGCAGCGCGACTTCGAGACGAATTGTTCGAAATGCAACGATTTGTTGAGAAATAATGGTGAAAAACGGTTGAAAACTCTCGATTGAATCGGCTTTTAATTTCTTCCCGTAAAAAGAAAACCGATTAATTTTGTCAAAAAATTTTTATGAAATTTAATTCGTCTATCAATCAATTTAGAACGGTTGCCATTTTAGAAGGTATATCCTATTTGCTGTTGGGTTTTACAATGTACTTAAAATATGCGGCAGAAATGCCGTTGCCAAACAAAATTGTTGGATACGCACACGGTCTTTTATTTATTGCCTACGTAATTTTGTTGTACTTGAATATGGATGACAAAAAATGGAATGTTAAAATCGTATTCCTTTTGTTTCTAGCTTCTTTACTTCCATTCGGAACCTTCCTTGCTGATAAATGGTTCATAAAGAAACAAGAAGAGACGTTTTCAAACTAATTTTAAAGTGTAAATTTGCTACGAATGGATACTAGAAAACACGTTGAAGTCTGTTTCACACCGGGTGAATACGACTATTACAAGGATGAATATGAAATCGTCGTTGTCATTGATGTACTGAGAGCTACATCTGCCATTTGTGCTGCATTTGCGCATGGTGTCAAATCAATTATTCCTGTAGCAACGATTGAAGAAGCCAAAGATTACCAGAAAAAAGGGTATTTGGTTGGAGCGGAAAGAAAAGGACAAATTGTGGAGGGTTTTGATTTCGGCAATTCGCCCTATTCTTATATGAAAGAAGAGTTGAAAGGTCAAGACGTCGTGTTGTCAACAACCAATGGAACCAAAGCGTTGGATTTAGCCAAAGATGCTGAAGTTGTGGTCGTTGGCTCCCTACTGAATTTGCAACATTTGTCAGAATGGTTAGAAAAACAAGATAAAAATATTTTGTGCTTGTGTTCTGGTTGGCAAGACAAGTTCAACCTGGAAGATACTATTTGTGCGGGTGCGATTTGCGAATATTTGTTGAGCACGGGAAGATTCCAAAGTGATGAAGATTCTTCGATTGCTGCAAAATATTTATACCTTTCTGCAAAAGACAATTATTTTGGTTATTTAAAATCGAGTTCGCACAGAAGACGATTAAAAAACCTAAATTTGAATGAAGACATCAAATATTGTTTGACACCCAATCAACACAATGTGATTCCGATTTTAAGAAATGGCAAATTGGTTCAACTATAAATTCATTTTGATTTTGCTCTTGCCACTTAGCATGAGCCTGATTCCTACTTCCAATTCCATTTACAAAAAGTGGGGTTTCTTCGGTCACAAAAGGATCAATCGGGTGGCTATTTTCACCTTGCCTCCTCAAATGTTTGGTTTTTACAAAGAGCACATTGAATACATGACCGAGCATGCCGTCGATCCAGACAAACGTCGCTACGCCATGGAAGGTGAAGCGCAATGTCATTACATCGATATCGATCATTATGCAAAGTTTGGAGAAGATCCCTTTTCCATCGTTCCTCGTCGTTGGTACGATGCCGTTGAAAAATTCAGTGAAGACACGTTGCAAGCCTATGGCATCGTTCCTTGGCATTTGAACGTAATGAAAATGAAGTTGACGCGCGCTTTTGAAAACAAAAATGTTGATTTGATTTTAAAGTACTCTGCCGATATTGGTCATTATGTGGGCGATGCACACGTTCCTTTGCACACCACTGAAAATTACAACGGTCAAATGACCGGTCAACGCGGAATTCATGGCTTGTGGGAAAGTCGATTGGTTGAAATAAACGAAGCAGATTATGATTATTTCGTAGGCAAAGCCAAATACATTGACAAATTGAACGACTGGTCTTGGGAAATTGTGAAAGCCTCTCACCATGCTTTGGATTCTGTTTTTGGTTTTGAAAAACAGTTGACGGAATCTTTCCCAAAAGACAAGAAATATGCCTACGAACAACGCGGAAATATAACGGTTCAAACCTACTCCTACGAATTTTCACAAGCGTACCATAAAATGTTGGACGGACAAGTGGAAAGACGCTTAAAAGCTTCTATTGTTTCAGTCGGTTCTATTTGGTATTCGGCTTGGGTGGATGCTGGTCAACCGGATTTGACGAAACTACAAAATACACCGCCCACAGCAGAGTTGATCAATGAATTGAAAAAACTCGACGAAGATTACCACAATGGCGCACACAAGGGCCGCATTTGCGAGTGATTATCCCAGTTCAGTTAGATTCGCGGTTCTCCTTTTCCAAATTCTCAAAAAATCACTATTTTTGACTAAACACTTCAATTTATGATCAAAGTCGAAAACCTGCGAAAGGAATTTCAATTGGGCAAATCACAACAAAAAGAATTGGATACTACTGCTAAAATTGCCGTTGCTGTGGATGATATTTCCTTTGTATGTCAGCCGGGAAGAATCTTTTCTTTGCTGGGGCCAAATGGTGCCGGAAAAACAACCACCATGCGGATGCTTTCTACCATTTTCAAACCAACGAGTGGGAAAATTGAAATTGCAGGCATTGATGCAGTGGCAAATCCTCAAGAAGCGAGAAAAAAACTAGGTTTTTTAACTGGATCAACGGGACTGTATGCGCGACTCACGCCCAATGAACTGGTAAAATATTTTGCTGATTTGTACGGCGTTTCGAATACTGATTTCAAAGCAAGAAAAGAAAGATTATTCACCTTGTTGGATATGAACGATTTCCAAAACAAGCGAATCGGAAAACTGAGCACAGGTATGAAACAGAAAGTTTCCATTTGTCGCACGATGATTCACGATCCCGAAGTGATTGTTTTTGACGAACCTACGAGTGGCTTGGATGTCATCACCGCTGAAAATATCATTTCCCTGATTCGCGATTGTAAAAACGAAGGGAAAACGGTGATTTTCTCCAGTCATATTATGAGCGAAGTGGATTTGCTTTGTGATGACATGGCCATTGTGCACAAAGGTAAACTGCTGTACAACGGCACCATGGAGGAATTCAGAAATCAACAACAAGAGTCCAGTTTAACGGGCGAATTTATTCGCATCATTCACGAATCAAATCAAGCTACACGATGATCAAGACCCTATTTTTAAAAGAACTCAAAGACACGCTGCGAGATAAGCGTACTTTAATCATGATGGTGGTAATTCCCGTTTTAGTATTTCCCGTAATTTTGAATCTCTTCGTTAGTATCAGCGCTAGTTTTGAAAAAGACGCTGCAGAAAAAACATTGAAAATTGGTTTTGTTGGCGACGCAAACAGTCCGATGATGATTGAATTCATGAACTCACCGACTAACTTGGGTAAAAAAGAGGTGAAACCCTACTTAAACAAAGAGGATTTGTTGAAAGACGTGAAAAACGATAGTATCCAAATGGGAATTTTCATTCCAAGCGGTTATATTCAACAAGAAAGAAGCATGAAACCGATGAAATGCGAAGTCTATTATGACGCAACGGATATCGGCATAAAAGATCGTGCTGAAGCGTACATGGAATACGCTGAAAAATCGGCAAAAGCCAAACGATACAAATCCATGAATTTGGACGAAAGTAAATTTCAAATTTTTGCAACGAATTACAACAATACTGCTTCCGACAAAGAAATGATTGGGAAATTAGCCGGTGGTATTTTACCGTATATCTTCATTGCATTCGGTTTTATTGGTTGCATGTATCCGGCAATTGATTTGTTTACAGGCGAAAAAGAGCGTGGAACAATTGAAACCTTGTTGACAACACCCGTTTCTCGTATGCAAATACTCATTGGGAAAATGGGCGTTGTGGTTTTGTCTGGCTTGTTAGCCGCCACCTGCGCCCTAGTAGGATTGTATCTTTCCATCGAAGTTTTCAATTTGGTAGAAAATGAAGAAATTCTGAGCATCGTCCGAGGAATTTTAACACCTGGTTTTATTCTCATGTTGTTCTTGTTACTTTTCCCTTTGACAGTCTTCTTTGCCGGTGTGATGATCCCAATTGCTGTGTATGCGAAAAGTTTCAAGGAAGCGCAAAGCATCATAACTCCTTTGAATATTATCATGGTTTTACCTGCCATGATTGGTCTTTTGCCTGGCATTGAATTGAATTTAATGACGGCATGTATTCCAGTTATCAATGTCGTTCTTGCCACCAAAGAGCTGATTGCTGGAACACTCGATACAGGTCTGTTACTTGTAAGTTTCGGAATTATGGTGGCATTGGCCATGATTGCTGTTTTGGTTTCCTATCGTCATTTCGAAAAAGAAACCAATATTGTTATGTAATTTTATAGAAACTCAAATCCCTTAAAGTCATGCGTTTTCTCCTTTTATTCATTTTCGTATTTGCAGTTGGTAACATTGTTCAAAGCCAGTTGTATTTCCCACCAGCAACCGGCACGACATGGGATACAATGTCTCCTAGTACTTTAAATTGGTGTCCACAAAAAATCAACGAATTGTATGATTATTTGGAGGCAACGAATACGAAATCCTTCATGGTTTTGAAAGATGGGAAGATTGTTTTGGAAAAATACTTTGGAACATTCACAGCTGATAGTTTACACGTTTGGAATTCAGCCAGTAAAACCTTGGTCGGATTCATGACGGGAATTGCACAAAAAGAAGGCTACCTCTCAATTTCGGATACCACTTCCAATTATTTAGGAACGGGTTGGACTTCACTTACTCCAACACAAGAAGAAAAAATCACGATTCGTCACCAACTAACTATGACAACGGGCATGGACGACATTACAAACGGAGATTGCACCGATCCTGGATGTTTGACTTACCTAGCTGACGCAGGAACAAGATGGTCGTATCACAACGCTCCGTACACACTGATGAATACAGTAATCAGTACTGCTACTGGACAAAATTTCAATACCTATATTTCAAGTAAATTGGGAACTCCCTGTGGAATTTCTGGACTTTTTGTGACTTTTGGATACAACAAAGTTTTCGTGAGTAAAACGAGAAGTTTTGCTCGATTTGGACTGCTTTTGCTTGGAGAAGGAAATTGGAATGGTTCGGCCATTTTGGATGATCCCGCCTATTTTCAGGACATGATCAACTCCTCTCAAAACATCAACCCTTCTTATGGGTATTTGACTTGGTTGAACGGTAAATCGAATTTTATGGTTCCAGGAGTTCAATTTTCCTTTACAGGTTCATTGTCTCCTGATGCGCCTGCCGACATGTATTCCGCGTTGGGGAAAAATGGCCAAATCATCGACGTAGTTCCTTCTCAAAATTTAGTTTTGGTCCGCATGGGCGAAGGCGATAATACGACTTTAGTCGGCACGCAATACAATGATTCGATTTGGGTGCGCATGAATGATTTGGTTTGTACGGCAGGGATGAATGAAACCTTCTTTTCTGAATTCTCCGTTGCTCCGAATCCAAGTAACGGAACGATACAATTGAACGGTTTGGAAGATGGAGATTTCGTAAAAGTTACCAATTCATTGGGCCAAAAAGTGGAATTTGAAAAAAATGGTTCGTTCTTGACGATTCGAGAAAAAGGATTGTTCTTCTTAATGGTTGAAAGAAATGGAAATCATAAAACGACCAAAATAATTCTCGACTAATTGACTGAATTAAAATCAAAACAGACTTTCCAAAATCTGAATGGCTTGCGTTTCATTGGCGCTCTGTCCGTTTTTATTTTCCATTCCTTTACCTTGTCCCGCGAAATCTGGGGAGATTTCTATCAAAATCCTGCATTCAAAGTTCTTTATCAAATCGCATCACGAGGGCATTTCGGCGTTGGATTGTTTTTCGTTCTTAGCGGTTTTTTGATAACAACGTTGATGTTGCGAGAATTAAAGGAGACCCAAACCATCCATATAAAAAACTTCTTGGTTCGACGCATACTTCGAATTTGGCCTGTCTATTTTACCTTGGTGCTCTTTGGATTTTTTCTTTTCCCTTTACTTCCTTTTGGCAAAGAAACCGTTCATTCATTTCCAAATTTCGCCATTTTTCTTTCCAATATGGACGAAATCTGGGTGGGTTGGAAGGACAATTTATCGTTTCTAACCGTAACTTGGTCAGTGAGCGTGGAAGAACAATTTTACCTTTTGCTGTTTTTAATGCTTGGCATCTTTCCTTTTCTCAGAAGTAAAAGAACATTGTTGCTTTACTTCGCGGGTATTGTGATTCTTGATGTTGTATTTCGTTTGTTGAATTTCAACAATGAACGGGCGATTTATTACCACAGTTTCTCCGTCATGAGCGATTTGGCGATCGGCGGATTTTTAGCCATTTGGCTATCTTCAAAAGGTGAATTCTACATTTTAAAACTCTCTCGATTTCAAACGATGGGTATTTACCTAATCGGAATCGTCGTATTGCTGTTCAGTCGGCAAATTTTTCACGGTTATTGGGTCTCCATTGAACGCATTTTCCACGGTTTGTTTTTCGCATTTGTTTTAGTAGATCAAATGTTGTCAAAGCATTCATGGTTTAAGGCGGACAAACTACCTGGTTTTTATTTTAGTGGAAATCTAACATATGCATTTTACATGTTTCATTGTGTTTCGCTGTATTATTGGGCGATTTACTTCGATCATCATGGCTTAACAAATTCGATTGGATGGTTTGTCCTTTATATTGTTGTCAATTTCGCAACGACGTATGCCATTTCACTACTCTCCTACTATTTGTTGGAGCAACCTTTTTTAAGGATGAAGCGGTATTTTCGTTGACATTTCAAACCAAAAATTTAGCCAAACTACCAGCTTGTTCGTAAATTTGGGAATTCCCGAATTCCCGAATTCCCGAATTTTAAACGAATCTCAGATTTAACTTTTTAAATTCATTATAAAAAATTTTCGCCATGAACGACTTACCCATCCTCGACGCCATTGAACAACGTATTCTAGGCGTTTTCTTAGAAAAAGAGAAAACAACTCCCGATTATTATCCGATGACTGTAAACGGTATCATGACGGCTTGCAATCAAAAATCGGCTCGAAATCCTGTTATGAATTTGGATGAAGAAATGGTGCAAGTTGGCATCGATAGTTTACGCAAAAAAGGCCTATCAAATACAGTCATGGGCGGTGGAAGTAGAACAGTAAAATACAAACACAACGCCACCATCCATCTGGATTTGGAATTGAATGACGAGGCGGTAATGTGCTTGCTTTTGCTTCGGGGAGCCTTAACTGCTGGAGAAATTAAAAGCAATAGCGGTCGTTTGTTTGAATTTGCTGATTTAGAATCCGTTCAGCGCTGCATGCAAGTTTTGGCTGAAAAAGAAACGCCATTGATTCAACAATTACCCAAACGACCGGGCCAAAAAGAAGCGCGATTTGTTCATTTATTAGGAGGAGAAATTAATATCGAAGATTGGCAAGACTCGGGCGATGCCATTCAAGCACCTCATTCTAATTACGAGGAAAGACTTTCAACGCTTGAAGTAGAAGTGGCTGACTTAAAAGAAAAGATGAGTCGATTGATGGAGTTACTGGATTGATTTAGTCTTCTATTCGATCCTTGTAACGGCGGCGATAGCGTTTCTTTTTTAAATCTTCTCGTTTCCAACAAATGTTTTTTCCCATGGTTCCGCGCAATCGCTGAAAAAAGGTCTGCGTCTCCAGCAAAGAGATTGTTCCGGCTACTTTCGCTGAGCTGGGATCAATCACGGGTGTAGGCATTTCTAGTTTTGATAACGTTTGCCAAACAACGGGTAAAAGATCGATGGGCAAATCGTATTTTTTAATGAACGACCGCAACATATTGGTTTGAAAAGGATCCGTCGCGAAGGCAATTTTCTTGAAACCCTTTGATTTGGCCACTAGATAACCATAATAGATGTTCTCGGTGCTGTGTTCAGCCCGCCGTTCTTCAAAAATAACCGAATCCGGAATCCCCAAGCCTTTACCATACAGCGCCATAATTGTCGATTCACGGTAACCTGTATAGACGGAAGAACCAGAAAAAATAATGTGTTTTGTTGCCCCGATTTTATACAAATGATTGGCCCAAGAAACCCGCATTTTCATGGTATTGCTCCAAGTTGAATCTTCGAAAGGAATGCCCGGAACAATGATCGCATCGTACGGAACATTGGCCATGGATCGGTTGAATGTTTTTTGAATGCTCGGATGGAAAAAAGCGCAGCTGGAAACAACTAGAAGTGTAGAAAAGAGAACAATGAATCGAGTCATGTGTATAGAACATATTTAAAAGGAAAATGTTGCGTTTTTTCCATTATTACATCAAAACCACAAGCCAATCCCAAACAGTATTTCTTCCCGTTGGTTCCTCGAATTGCCTTTGTATTGGAATATTTTTTCATCGGAAGCCGTTTGCAACAATCGTGCTTCGATGCGGACATAGCTATTCGGGATGGGTTTGTATTCAAATCCTACTGTCAATCCATTCAAATCCAATCCTACCAATTTGTGGTTTTCATTGACAATTGGCCCAGTGAGCATTTCATTTTTATCGGTAAAATGTTCGATTCTTGCGTAACTCGCCCATTTGGAAGTAAAACGATATTTCGTCGCCAAAATAAAGCTGAACATGTACGCCGTTTTGGTTGAATCGTTCAAATCTGAGTTGGTTTGCAAGCCATAATTGAATTCATATCCAACACTCCAACGATTGGATTTGTAAACACCTATCCAGTTGGAGTAGACACGCGTTTGATCGCGGTTGAAGCCATCTGGACTTTCATCACAAACCAAAGAACTAAACGTGCTGGTGAATTTTTTACCTGGTGTAAAGGAAACCGAAACACCCATGGCTTTGTTGGCATTGTTTTCCACGTATGAATTGAAACCATTGAATGCATTCAGTTGAAGTGACCATACTTTTGAGGGAGAATACGTCAGTTTGGCACCACTCATATAATATGGTTCAAAATAAGTCGTCGTTGAGATGCCAATCGTCATATTCTCTCGTGGCTGAATGGATTCCAATCCAATATGAGTTCGGAAATAACCGGCGTCCAACCACACTTTTTTAACAATCCGAAAACCCAAATTGGCTTCTTGGATCAAATTGTATTTCGGTGACCAAGAGGATTCTGGAATGTCACCTAAAAAAACGGTTGCGGTACCTCGAAAAAAACGAGATTCGTATTTCGTGGAAAATTGCAAGATATTCAGGCCAAATTGTCCATTTCTGGGTGCCGAAGTTGGAAATTTAACGAAACCTCCGGGACCAACTGTGTCTGTGTAATAGGCTCCATAGGTGTCCAAATAAGCCGAAAAGGTAAAATGCCCGGTAGAATCATAATCCACTTGATACGGATTGATGCGTGTTCCTGTAAAGGTCAAATCACTCGTGTCCTTTTTGAAGTGAATTTGAGCCACTGCATTTTGGTAACTCAAAACCAACGAAACTATGAGCATTAGCCGATAATACCGCATGGCAAACTTAGCTTAAAATAAAGTAGGCTGATCATCATCATCGTCTCCATTTTTGATATCCCATTCCATGGTAGTATCGTCGCTCGACTCATCATCGCCTTCCATGTCATCGCTCACCTCTACTTCTATCGCTTTTTCTGGTTCTGGCCAAGGTTCTTCCCCTTCAATTGGATGCGTCAACACCACCTCTTTTACTTTCAATTTGGTCAATTGATTGCCTTGCGCCTTCATTCCTTTTACATCAATGAACGCTTCCAAATCTACTTCGTTATCCGGTAGGTTTTTGGTTTCTTTCAGCAATTTGTTGTAGACAATTTTCGCTTTGGGTTTGTAGGCTGTGGTCACTACGTCCAAATAGCTTCCATCCGATTCGGTAATAAACGACACTTTTTTGTCAGTCGTTACCTCACACAAGAATCGTTTCACGAAGTGCATTTCTTTTTCGCCGTCAAAATACACAGCTGAAATCGGACGATCTGCATGCCATTTTTCGACGTGAATCATATCCTCGTCAAAATGCAAACTCAAATCAAATGCAGATAAACGGTATTCTCCCGTTTTATACAAGGTCAAAATTTTATCGTTGCCTTTGAATGAGCCCAAGAATTTTCCTCGACCTTCATCGTTCAATCGGCCAACAATGTTGTCGAACCAAATTTTTCGAGCGGCTAAGGTGGAACCTCCTACCTCTTTTTGGATAATTTTCTGTACAATTTCTTTGGTGACACGATTTCCAGCCGAAGTACGACCTTTGATCAATAAATCACCCATGTCGACATCAAAACGAAGGCGTTTCAAATGTGGACGTGGTCGCAAGTGAATGCTCACGATTTCTTTTTCGCCGTTTGGATGCACCGAGAAATACAACATTTTGGAACCTTTGGTTCCACGTGTCAAATCGTATTCCGTATCGCGGGTGATGCTGTTCACGTAGAAACGTTTCATCATGGTTGGACCTCCCACGCCATCTTGGTACATCAAATGATAAATCGTTCGTTTGTCGCCTTTTTTCCAAACGTCGGCATGCACGATCCCTTTTCCAACGAATTTTTTATCCGCTACTTTGGTCACCATCATTTTCCCTGAAGCGAAGAATAGGATGATGTCATCTATTTCAGAACAGTCATTGACTGGATCTGTCTTCTTCAAGCCATAACCAATGAAACCTTCTTCGAAATCGACATACAGTTTCCGGTTGGCAATAATCACTTTTGAAGCGGTGATATTGTCGAAAATTTTCAATTCCGTTTTGCGTTCTTTTCCTTCGCCAAATCGTTTTTTCAAATCTTTGAAATAATCAATGGCGTATTCCACCAAATTGGCCAACTTGGCTTTTACTTCATCAATTTCGTTTTCAATTTTCAATAAATTCTCGTCGGCTTTGTCCGTATCAAAACGCGTGATTCGGATCATTTGAATCTGCGTCAATTTCAACAAATCTTCGTCGCCAATTTCGCGAATCAATTTCTTTTTGAACGGTTTGAAGCGTTCGTATAAGTAGCCGTATAGAGTTTCTCGATCGCTGTACAATTTGAATTCAATGTACATCTCTTCTTGGATAAAGATTTTCTCCAAAGTAGAAAAATGCCATTGTCGTTCGAGTTCATCCAAACGGATTTCCAATTCACGTTTGAGCAGATAAACCGTATTGTCGGTATTGATTCTCAAGATCTCCGTTATGCCCAAAAATCTTGGTTTATCGCGATCAATAATGGAGCTATTGGGTGAGTAGGAAACTTCGCAATCCGTGAAAGCATACAAAGCATCAATCATTTTGTCTGGCGAAACACCAGGTGCCAAATGAATGACAATCTCAACGTCTGCCGCGGTATTGTCTTCTATTTTTTTAATCTTGATCTTCCCTTTTTCGTTGGCTTTGATAACACTTTCAATCAACGAACCGGTTGTTGTACCAAATGGTATTTCGTAGACGATCAATGTTTTGTTGTCGAGTTTTTTGATTTTCGCCCGAATCCGAACCTTTCCTCCACGCAATCCATCGTTGTAATTGGAAACATCGGCCATCCCTCCCGTTAAGAAATCGGGCAAGAGTTCCACTTTTTTACCCCGCAAATGGTTAATGGATTGATCAATAATTTCAATGAAATTGTGCGGCATAAATTTACAGGCCAAACCAACCGCAATTCCTTCCGCTCCCTGCGCTAAAAGCAAGGGGAATTTAACCGGTAAATTTTCAGGTTCTTTGTTTCTACCGTCATAAGAAGAAAGCCATTCCGTCGTTTTTGGATTAAAGACAACATGGTTGGCAAATTTGGACAAGCGAGCTTCAATGTATCGAGCAGCTGCGGCACTGTCACCCGTCAACGTATTCCCCCAGTTTCCTTGCATGTCGATCAACAAGTCTTTTTGACCCAATTGAACGAGTGCGTCGCCAATCGAAGCATCCCCGTGCGGGTGATATTTCATGGTATTTCCAATGATGTTCGCGACTTTGTTGTAACGTCCATCATCCATTTCTTTCATGGAATGGAGAATTCGTCTCTGAACCGGTTTCAATCCATCGTACAACCCAGGAACGGCTCGTTCGAGAATTACATAGGATGCATAATCCAAAAACCAATTTTCGTACAACCCACTGAGTGGGATTATTTTATCATCTTTCGGACTATCTTCTGGTTCAAATTCGGCATCGTCTGCTGAATTTTCCTCGTTGTTGTCGTCTATATTATCGTCGAAATGCTCGTCTTTTTCGTCTTCTGCCATTTTCTAAGAAGCTTTTTCTGTCAATTCTTCATCTACTATATCGCCTTCCACTCGTAAGTTGTCGATGATAAACTCTTGTCGTTCTTGTGTGTTTTTACCCATGTAGTAAGACAAAATTTCATCGATGGATGCATCTTTCGTCAACAAAACTGGATCCAAGCGAATGTCTTCGCCAATGAAATACTTGAACTCATCTGGTGAAATCTCTCCCAAACCTTTGAATCGTGTTATTTCTGGATTTTTACCCAAGGCTTCAATTGCTTTTCTGCGCTCCTCATCGGAATAGCAGTAGAATGTTTTCTGTTTATTTCTTACACGGAAAAGTGGCGTTTGCAGCACGTAAACGTGATTTCGTTTCACCAAATCTGGGAAAAACTGCAAGAAATAGGTCAACAACAACATGCGGATGTGCATACCATCGACGTCGGCATCGGTTGCAATCACAATTTTATTGTAACGCAAATTGTCCATGTCCTCTTCGATGTCCAAAGCGGCTTGAATCAAGTTGAATTCTTCGTTTTCGTAAACGATTTTTTTGGTCAATCCGTAACAATTGAGCGGCTTCCCTTTCAAGGAGAATACGGCTTGCGTGTTGACATCTCTTGATTTTGTGATGGATCCACTCGCTGAATCTCCCTCGGTGATGAACAAGGTTGTATTTTCGGCTCGATCGTCTTTGAGGTCGGTCAAATGAATCCGGCAATCCCGCAGTTTTTTGTTGTGCAAACTGGATTTTTTCGCTCGGTCACGCGCCAATTTTCGAATACCGGACAATTCTTTTCTCTCCCGCTCAGATTGTTTGATTTTCTTTTCAATCATTTCTGCCGCGGCAGGATTTCGGTGCAAGTAATTATCCAAACTATCTTTCAAGAAATCATTGATGAAAGCACGCATGGATTTACCACCTGGCTCGATTTCTTGTGAACCCAATTTTGTTTTGGTCTGTGATTCAAAAACAGGCTCTACGACTTTCACGGCAATCGCAGCTACGATTGACTGACGAATATCTGAAGCTTCGTAGTTTTTGTTGTAAAAATCGCGAATCACTTTGGCTACCGACTCTCGAAAAGCACTTTGATGTGTACCGCCTTGTGTGGTGTGCTGACCGTTGACAAAAGAATAATAATCTTCTCCATAGGTACGTCCGTGTGTGAAGGCTACTTCAATATCTTCGCCTTCCAAGTGAATAATTGGGTAAAGCGGATCGCCGTCCATGTTGTTTTCCAACAAGTCTTTCAAACCATCTTTGGACTGAAAACGCTGACCATTGTAATGAATCGACAAACCTCGATTCAAGTAACAATAGTTCCAAATCATTTTCTCGACGTAAGCCGTTTTGAAAACGTATTTTTTGAAGATCGTTTCGTCCGCAACGAACTCTACATAGGTTCCATTTGCTTCGTCTGTTTTTTCTAATTTCGATTCATTGACCAATTCTCCGCGGGAAAATTCAGCCATTTTCTTCTCGCCATCTCGAACAGAATAAACTTGAAAATGACTGGACAATGCATTCACCGCTTTGGTCCCGACTCCATTTAGTCCGACTGATTTCTTAAAGGCTTTGGAGTCGTACTTTCCTCCGGTGTTCATCTTCGAAACGACATCAACGACTTTCCCTAGTGGAATTCCTCGTCCATAATCCCGAACCATGACTTTTCCGTCTTGGACTTTGATTTCAACTTTTCTCCCGTTGCCCATTACGAATTCATCGATACAGTTGTCGACCACTTCTTTTACCAAAATGTAAATTCCGTCATCGGCGGCTGCACCGTCTCCGAGCTTTCCAATGTACATCCCTGGACGCAATCGGATATGCTCTTTCCAATCAAGGGAGCGGATATTGTCTTCTGTATATTGATTTTCTGCCATATTTTCTTCTGTCGAACGAGTAACCAACAAATATAACTTGATTTTGAGGCTTTTTACTGGAAAGTTATTACGACTTTTTCACTATTCAGCGTTGATAAACAGCTTTTCGAAATCCGCCATCCGCTTTTCTTCTCTTCCCTTTTTTTACTGCGTAAATCCTTTACGTTCTCCACCCTCAATTTTGTCAAATTGTTGATTACTTTTTAATCGTTTCAATGATTATTAATTAATCAAATTTACATAAATTTGCGGAAGGAGGCAGAATAAAGCAACATTTTTTTCATACACTTTTGTTGATAACAGCAAGCGTACGTGATGATAAGATGATTTCTCTTCTTTTCGTGAATACATAGAATATGTTAGATGTCAGACATTAGATTTCAGACTAGTAGGTCTCCAACTAAAGTCTAAAAATCTGATGTCTAGTGTCTGAAATCTAAGAATCTAGAGAAATGGAAAAAAACAGATCAATCGTACACATGGATTTGGACACTTTTTTTGTGTCGTGTGAGCGCTTGCTCGATAGTCGCTTAAACGGAAAACCAATCCTCATTGGCGGAACGAGCGACCGTGGCGTGGTGGCCGCTTGTAGTTACGAAGCGCGCAAATTTGGTGTTCACTCTGCCATGCCGATGAAAATGGCCAAAGAACGTTGTCCAGAAGCCATCATCATCAAGGGAAATTCATCGACTTACATGAAATATTCGGGATTGGTGACCGACATCATCAAAGAAGAAGCGCCTGTGTATGAAAAAGCTTCTGTGGATGAGTTCTACATTGATTTAACCGGCATGGACAAGTTTTACGGTTGCTACAAATACGCTGGTGAATTGCGCCAAAAAATCATGCGTGAAACGGGTTTGCCAATTTCCTTCGGCCTGTCTCAAAATAAAACGGTGTCGAAAATTGCCACAGGCGAAGCGAAACCCAACAACCAAATTCAAATTGATTACGGCGAAGAAAAACCTTTTCTCGGTCCGCTTTCGGTGCGAAAAATTCCCATGGTTGGGCTAAAAACCTATCAAATGCTCCGCAACTTGGGTATTCAAAAAATCCAAACCATTCAAGACATGCCGATTGAAATGATGGAAAGTGCTTTTGGGAAAAATGGAGGCGGTATTTGGAAAAAAGCACAAGGAATCGATAACACGCCAGTGATTCAATACAACGAACGAAAGTCCATTTCCACAGAACGAACGTTCGATCAAGACACCATTGATGTGACGAAACTGAAAGGAATTCTTGCGGCCATGGCTGAAAATCTGGCTTTTCAACTCCGCAGAGGAAAAAAGGTTTCGGCTTGTGTTACCGTGAAGGTACGCTACTCTGATTTCCAAACGAAAACGCTCCAAAAACGAATCCCTTACACTTCCGCCGACCACGATTTGATTCCACTTGTCAATGAATTGTTCGACCGAGTGTACAACCGCCGTTTGCTGGTCCGGCTAATCGGTGTGCGCTACAGCGAATTGGTCAACGGTCACCACCAAATGAGTCTCTTCGACGACAAAATTGAATACGTAAAACTCTACCAAGCAATGGACAAAATCCGCCTCCGCTTCGGTGATCGAGCTGTTCTACGCGCTGTCGGCATCGAAGCAAGAACAATCGGACGATGGAACCCATTTTCAGGAGAACCACCACCACTTTTAGCGAATCGAAGAAGTTAAAGTCTGGAACATGGACCGCTGCGCTGCTGGAACATGGAGTATGGAGCATGGAGCGTTCGCTTTGCTCACTGATGGATGGGATGAATAATAATTAAACTTAAATAATATGCACAATTACAAAAACTTAAGAATTTGGTCAGAGGCGATGGATGTCGCTACTGAGGTTTATAAAATAACTCGTGAATTTCCTAAAGAAGAAATCTATGGATTGACGAGTCAACTGCGTAGAGCAGCGGTTAGCGTTCCTTCAAACATTGCAGAAGGAAGCGGCAGAACAACGGATAAAGATTTTAAAAACTTCCTTTCATTTTCATTAGGCTCCGCTTTTGAAACAACCACTCAACTCGAACTAGCTTGCAGATTAGAGTACTGCGAAAGAGAAGAAATAAATGAACTCTTATCAAAAACAGAAAGCCTCCAAAAACAAATAACTGCTTTCAGAAACAAACTCAATTAGAATATAGACCGTCCGCCGCGGCGGACTATGGAGCATGGAACGTTCGCAGGCTCACTGATGGATAAAAGATAATCTTCCATCAGTTCGAAGGACGATCCATACTCCATTTTCCATGCTCCATAAAATGATCACTCGTTCCCACTTCAGCTTAAAACACGGCATCCTCTCGCCGGAAGAAATCGTCCAATGGTCGATGGATGCTGGGTACGCGAATGTGGCGTTGGTCGATATCAATTCTACCACGGCGGCATTGGCGTTTTGCTTGGAAAATCAGCGAGAAAATCGGACGACGGTAGTTGGCGTTGATATTCGAAACGGGATGCAGCCGTGCTTTGTGATTGTTGCCAAAAACAACCGTGGATTTCATGAACTGAATGTTTTTCTGTCGGAGCATTTGCATAAGAAACTGGAATTTCCAGACCGTGCACCGCATTTTGGGAACTGTTTTGTGATTTACCCGTGGGGGAAAGAACCGAGAAAATGTGCTGAAAATGAATTTATTGGTATTCAATTGTCCGACTTGAATCGCTTGACATGGGAAAAGAAAGCGGGATTGGACAAAAAAATGATTCTTCTCCACGCAATGACGTTTCGCAACAAGAAAGATTTCAATACGCACCGCTTGCTTCGGGCAATCGATCAAAATTGCTTGCTTTCGAAATTACCCGTTGAAGAACAAGCTTCTCCCGACGATTTGTTTCTCACGAAAACAGCCTTGCTCGAACGACTCGGCGAACATTCAGAATTGTTGCACCGAACCGAAAAACTACTCGCAGGCTGTCAATTGCATTTCAAATTTGGCGAAGAGGCTGAACCACAAAATGTACACACCTACACGGGCAGCAAAAAAGAAGATTTGGAACTCTTGCGACAACTGGCGATGGAAGGATTGGCCTACCGTTACCCGGTTGTCAACGAAGCCGTTTTGACACGAATCGACAAGGAAATTGAAATCATTGCACAGAAAGATTATCTCTCCTATTTCTTAATTACGTGGGATTTCACTTCTTATGCTCGCTCCAAAAACTACTTTTACGTCGGGAGAGGAAGTGGCGCCAACAGCATCCTTGCTTACTTGCTCAGAATCACCGATGTCGACCCACTTGAACTCGATTTGTACTTTGAACGATTCATCAATCTGTATCGGAAAAACCCACCCGATTTCGACATCGATTTCTCCTGGAAAGACCGCGAAGATGTAACGCAATACATTTTCAATCGCTACGAAAATGCGGCGCTACTTTGTACCTACAACACCTTTCAATACAAAGCCACCGTTCGCGAATTGGGGAAAGTTTTTGGACTCCCAAAATCAGAAATTGACTTGCTCAGCAAAGGGAAATTTTCGGTCAACCAATTGGATAATTTATCTGTTTTGGTGCTCAAATACGCGAAACAAATTGAAGGAATGCCGGCACATTTGAGCGTCCATGCAGGCGGAATTGTCATTAGTGAAAAACCGATTTCATGGTATTCAGCCACTTTTTTACCGCCCAAAGGCTACCCAACCACTCAATTTTCCATGCTCGAAGCGGAAGATGTGGGACTTTTCAAATTCGACGTGCTGAGTCAGCGGGGTTTGGCAAAAATTCACGATTGTCTCGAAATTCTGGAATACAATCAACCGGAAAATCCAGCGCACGACATTCATGATTTGGCGTATTTCAAGGAAGATCCGAAAATCAAACACATTCTGCGCAACGCACAAGCGCTCGGTTGCTTTTACGTGGAATCGCCCGCCATGCGCATGTTGCTCCAAAAACTACAAGTGGATGATTACTTGACTTTGGTCGCGGCGAGTTCCATTATTCGTCCGGGTGTTTCACACTCAGGTATGATGCGCGAGTATATTTTGCGTCATCGCTTCCCCGAACGAAGAAAAGAAGCGCATCCTGTGATGATGGAAATTATGCCCGACACCTACGGCGTAATGGTGTACCAAGAAGATGTTATCAAAGTGGCGCATTTCTTTGCTGGACTGGATTTGGGCGAAGCGGACGTTCTTCGAAGAGGCATGTCGGGCAAGTTTCGTTCGCGGGCAGAATTCACCAAAGTGGAAGAAACATATTTCAAAAATTGCTTTGAGAAAGGTCACCCGAAAGAACTCGCTGCCGAAGTTTGGCGACAAATTGAAAGTTTCGCAGGCTACGCTTTTTCCAAAGGTCACTCCGCCTCCTATGCGGTAGAAAGTTACCAAAGTTTGTACCTGAAAGCCCATTATCCATTGGAATACATGGTGGCGACCATCAACAATTTTGGCGGTTATTACAGAACGGAAATCTACGTGCACGAAGCGCGTATGTTGGGCGCGAGCATCGAATCTCCGTCGATCAACGAAGGCGATTACGAATGTATCATCCTTGGGAAACGCATCATTTTGGGTTTCAACTTGATTCAAGGAGCGGAAAGCAAAATAATTTTAAAGATTTACCACGAACGAAACCGAAACGGACGCTTCACTTCCTTCGAAAACTTGATGAGCCGTTGCTCTATACCGCTCGAACAATTGCTCATCATCATCCGTGTAGATGCCTTGCGCGATTTTCCTTCCGATCGAAAAAGTTTGCTCTGGAAAGCACACTTGTACCACAACAAAGTAAAAGACAAAGCGCCTGTTCCAGAATTGTTCGTCGCAGAACGCAAGCATTTCGAATTGCCGCAACTCAACGACAGCGAACTCGAACGTGCGTTTGAACAAATGGAACTCATTGGTTTCCCCCTTTGCAATCCGTTTGATTTGCTCAGCGAACCACTTCCGCCCCACACGCTTTCCCGCGAAATTCCCGAACGTCGAGGTTTAAAAGTAACGTGTTACGGCTATCTCGTTGCGCTAAAACAATCGAAAACAGTTCGTGGCGAATACATGTTTTTTGGCAATTTCATTGATATGGAGGGACAGATTTTGGATTCCGTCCACTTTCCCGAATCGGCGAGTCGCTATCGTTTTCATGGCAAAGGAATTTATGAATTGTCGGGCGTTGTTTCAGAAGAATTTGGCCATTATGCCATTGAAGTCGGCTATTTGAAAAAAGTAAATTTTATGGGAGATGTACGATATGAGGAGTAAACTTGAAATGAGAACAGAGAATAGAGGCCTGAGAATGGCGATGAAATTGACAAGAAAAGTGTATATTTGCAGCTCAAATTTGCTGCCCACGTGGCGAAATTGGTAGACGTGCACGCTTGAGGGGCGTGTGCCTTCGGGTGTGCTGGTTCGAATCCAGTCGTGGGCACTTGGTCCAAGTTCTTTTTGAGCTTGGACTTTTTTTTTATAAGCTCAATTAATTCTTACCTCAACCGTTAACCCTGGAATTTCAAAATCAGAAACTGAGGGAAGAACATAATTATTAGCTAAATCACCAATAGTGGCTGTATCGTTTCGAAAATGTTGAATGAAATATTTTCCTTGGTAGCCGAGTTGTAGCAAATACGAACCCATTGATTTTACGTTATCGATTGACAAAAGATTGCCATGAAAGGTGGTCCTCACTTCAAATACAGCTTTAGATTGAATTAGAATATCCAATGATTCTTCGAATCTGTGGTACAATTTTGATTTTGTTATCTCAAAGAAGTTCGCTTTTTGGGATTTAAAATCCAAGGCTAAATAATCGATGAAATTGAGTTCCAAAAGTTCTTTTAAAACCCAAGGGGCAGTACCGTTTGTATCTAATTTTACATTAAAACCGAGTTGTTTGATTTCTTTTACAAAATCAACGAAACCTTTTTGGATCGTACATTCTCCGCCGCTTAGCACTACTCCATCTAACAAACCTTGGCGTGTTTTCAGGAATTTCAACGCTTCATCGTACGAAATTTTGCCTTTGCTGAAGACAATTTCGGGATTGTAGCAATAGGAACATTTCATATTACAGCCTGCAAACCAAAGTATGCAGGCTGTTTGATCTGGATAATCCAGTAATGTGAAAGGTGTTATACTTTCTAAAGGAAATTTAGCAGCATTTTTCATCAAACTGGGTGCGTTGACGGTGCTCACCTTTTTTACCAATATTGAAACTCTCCGTTGGACGGTGATAACCCATAACTCTAGTGTAAACTAGACATTTGGTTCTTTGTGTTTCCATTTCTTTTAGCAAATCTGTTACACTGTTGGCTTTAGTCATTGTGTTCATATTCTTGATTTTTTAAGTTTGTATTCTTTAAAAGTTCATCATCACATTTTGGACAATATTCGTGTTCGCCAGATAAATAACCGTGCGTTGGACAAATACTAAACACTGGCGTTATCGTTATATAAGGCAATCTGAAGTTCGACAAAACCTTCTTCACCATATTTCTGCAAGCTTCAGGCGAACTCAACCGTTCGCGCATGTACAAGTGAAGAACCGTTCCTCCGGTATATTTGCATTGCAATTCATCTTGTAGAAATAAAGCTTCAAATGGATCATCTGTGTGATCAACTGGAATCTGGGAACTATTCGTGTAGTAAATATTCTCTTCACTTCCCGCTTGAATTATATCGTCAAATCGTTTTTTATCTTCTTTGGCAAATCGGTAAGTCGTTCCTTCTGCTGGCGTTGCTTCCAAGTTGTATAAGTTACCTGTTTCCTCTTGGTATTCTTGCATTCTTTTTCGAATGAAATCCAAAATTTCTGCTGCAAAATCTATTCCTTCAGAAGAAGTTAAATCTAATTTTTCGTTCGTGAAATTCAATAACATTTCGTTCATTCCGTTGACGCCAATTGTTGAGAAATGATTTCTAAAATGTGGTAAATAACGTTTCGTGTACGGGAAAAGTCCGCGGTCGTACATATCCGTAATAAATACCCTTTTCTTCTCTAAAGTCGATTTTGCGATGTCTAAAAGGAAGTCTAATCGCTTGTACATTTCGGTTTTATTTCCTTTGTACACATATCCCAAACGGGCCATGTTAATGGTAACAACACCAATACTTCCTGTCATTTCAGCACTGCCGAAAAGTCCATTTCCTCGTTTTAGCAATTCGCGTAAATCAAGTTGCAAACGACAACACATACTTCTCACCGCATTTGGTTTGTACGCATTTGGATTTTCAACTCGTTCGCCAGCTTCGTTTAAAATGAACTGACTCCCGATGAAATTTTGGAAATAAGAGGAGCCAATTTTCGCCGTATTTTCGAAAAGTAAATCCGTATTTTCTCCGTACCAATCGAAATCTTCGGTAATATTTACCGTTGGAATTGGGAAAGTAAACGGTTGACCGTGCGAATCACCTTCCGTCATAACGGTGTAATACGCTTTGTTGATCATGTGCATTTCCGGCTGAAAATGCTCGTATTTTAAATCTTCTAAATTTTCCACTCCTCTTTCGGTTGCTCTTTTTTGAATATCTGCCGTTTCAATTCCTCGGAAAAGGTGAAGATTGTCTCTCGTTGGAATTTGTTCTTTCAAATCGTCTGGAACCAACCAATCCAACGTAATGTTCGTGAACGGCGATTGTCCCCATCTGGCTGGAACATTCAGGTTGTAAACAAAACTTCTAATGGCTTTTAAAATCTCATCGTAAGTCAAATTGTCTTTGAAAACATAAGGTGCCAAATAGGTGTCGAATGAACTAAAAGCCTGTGCTCCTGCCCATTCACTTTGGAGAATCCCTAGAAAATTAGCCATTTGACCCAAAGCTTCTCTGAAATGATTTGGTGGACGACTTTCTACACGTCCGCGAACTCCATTGAACCCATCGTTGAGCAAAACCCGCAAACTCCAACCAGCGCAATAACCAGTCAAACAGTCCAAATCGTGAATATGAATATCGCCATTTCGATGTGCGTAGCCTTCTTCTTTCGTGTAAACTTTATCTAGCCAATAGTTCGCAATTACCTTCCCTGCAACGTTGTTTACCAATCCAGCGTTGGAATAAGACGTATTTGCATTGGCATTAATTCGCCAATCCGTTTGTCCGATGTACTCTTCAATCGTTTGCGTACTGTTTACAAAAGTCGTTTCAGAAGAAATTCCTCCTTCCTCTTCTCTTTGCATTTTTCGCGTATGTCTATAAACCATAAACGAGCGCATCACCTCAAAATCACCAGTTTTAAAAAGTTCTTTTTCGATCAAATCTTGAATTTCTTCAACCGACCAAACTTCTTTTTCATCCAGGCTCGAAAGAACACCATCCGAAATACCTTCAGCATATTCTTTTCCAACACTTTCAAAACCTTTTCGAATTGCTTCGTTGATTTTGTACATTTCTAATGGTTTGTACTCGCCATTTCGTTTAATTACATACTTGTTCATATTGCTTAATTTTAATACTTGAATCAATCTATTTTTAAATAGGCAACTCCTTCTTTCAAATCCGTCACCATTTCCAAAATATTCGTGGATTTTATCATTTCTTTAAAATCCGCTTTAATGTGTTTGTATTTCTTGTGCGCGGGACAAGGATTCACTTCCGAACAATCTTTCAACCCGAGCACACACATTGTAAAACCGGCATCACCATCTATGGCAATAACAATATCCTCAATGGTTATTTTTTTAAAATTTTCAGTCGCCATTTCAAAACCGCCTTGGGCACCTTGAATCGAATAAATCAATTCATTCTTGACCAATTTTTGTAAGATTTTCGCTGTAAAAGGAAGCGGTGAATCAATCTCTTTTGCAATTTCTTTTAAGCTTATTCTTTTGCCATTCATAGAATGTAGCGCTACTAATACACAAGCCCTAATTCCGTATTCACATGCTTTCGTAAACATTCGTTTTTGTTTGTTTTGAGTTCATTCAAATGTAGGAAAAGATTTATATCGGACTAAGTTGTCTTATTTGTTTTCGTAACAAATCAATGTTGAAAAGCCCTACATTTCTTTATGGCATTGGGTTTCTATTGTTGATGAAATTCAATCTAAAAATATCCACAATGGAAATCAAATTGTTGAAAAGATTGGAATTGAAGTTTTTATGGAAAACTAGAATATTCCTCGAAAAAAACTAGAAATTCGGGAATTAGCTAATTCCAAAATTTAATAACGAAAACTAATAATCAGACTATTAGATAATAATAACACATGTCTAAATCTCAAAAATTCGAAAAACAGTTAAGCACTTCTTCGTTTCTTTTCCTGAAGAAGCAATTCGTATTCTCGGCTAACTTGACCTTCAATCGAGGAGTTTTCCTCTGCTCGTCTTAACAAGTAAGGAATCGCTTTTTCCAGCTCGCCGTAAGGAACATATTTTGACGAATTGTAGTGGTTTTTCGCCAAGTTGAAAGTCAAATTATCGCTCATGCCAAACAGTTGCGAGAAATAGATTTTATCGCGATGATCGGTGATTTCAAGCAAATCAATTAATGCAATTGCCAATTCTATACTTTGTTGATTGTGCGTAGCCAAGCATGTATTTACAAGTCCATTTTCAGTCAAACAGATTCTCACAGCTTCGTTAAAAGATTGATCTGTTTCTTCTTTCGTTTCGAAAACGGGACTTTGAATTCCATCTCGCTTCGCATAATCTCTTTCTTTTTCAACATACGCTCCACGGACAAGTTTAATTCCTAATTTGTAGCCACCTGTTTTCGCTTCTGAAATTGAATAATTCAAATAGGAAATTCTATCCGTGAAATACATTTGTAAAGTATTGTAAATAAGCACTTTTTCAGTGTTATAAGTCACCATCATTTTCTCGACAACAAAATCATACACTTCTTGCGTAGAATGCTCTTCAGCATCAAAATAAACTTTTATATTCTTTTCTACTGCAAGTGTACAAATAGTATGAATTTTGGAAATAAAGGCATCCATTCTATCTTTATCCTTTGGGTTCACATTTCTAATTGCTACCTGGCGAATAAACTCAACATCTTCCAATCCTGATAATTTAACGCCGACAAAAGATTCTGCTGCACGTTCATTTACAAAACATATATTTCTAAGAATTGTATGTAAATTTTGAGAAAAACTCTCTTCAGAATTATCACCTTCGGCCACATAATCCAACACAGTTTCTACTCCATGTTTTTTCAATTCCGTCATGGTTAACGCCGCTTCACTTCTATTTTGTCCAGCACAAAACACTTTGAAAACAGTCTTTTTTATTAAAAACTTAAAAGGTAAATTGTATTTCAAAACGAACTCCGTCAACTTGGTTAGTAGTTTTACCAATCGCGGATTTTGAATCAATTTATAAATCCAAATTGTATTGTTAAGTTGCGCATTTGACTTGTGTTCAAAAGCAACTTTTACATCTGAAAAGTCAATTTCCTTTTTCATGAATTGGTTTATTTTGAGATAAATACTTGAATAATGTGCTAATCAAAACACTAAAAGCGAACAATAAAACAATTCCAGAAATTAATAGAATAACAAAATAAGGTTGCAAACTTTCCATCATTTTCCCAAAAGAGCTTTGTTGTTCTTGGTGCTGCCAAATTCCTTTCAAAATTCCAGCAATATTCAGCGATGTAAACAGAATAAACAATCCTATTTGGGTTGTCCAAAAGGTAATATTCAACAATTTAGAAGGTTTTTGTCCTAAATTTTTCTTTGGCGTTAAGAACATAAAAGCGGCAGCAAAAATGATCATGCTGTTGATTCCTATTGTCGTTCCCATAGAATGTGCGACCGTAACGTGTGTGCCATGTGTGAAAACATTAAAAACTGGAATCGACATAATAATCGCTTGACCCATATTGATAAAAACCCAAAAATCGGCAGCCATTAAAAATCGATACGGGAAAAAGTGATAGTTTTTATTGATATCCTTCACACTTTTTCGCCAGTTGTAAATAATTTTTATGAAAAAGATCCATTCCGTCATACTCACAGCGTAGGCTACAAACCGGACGTAATAATCGGTTGGCAAAGTGTAAATATGATGTCCCCAATTGAACATTAAATTCGCCAAACCCAAAAAGTACATCGCGAAGGCTAATTTGCTAAAACCAACTTTACTTTTTTCGTCTTTGTTGATTCTATCCATCAAAAAGAAAGCCGTACCGTAAATCATTTGGTTGATGGAACCCACCAAAGAACCGTTTACTTTCCATTGAATGGTCATATCATGAACAAAATCCTCGCGGAAATAAGGAATAATCCACAAATAGTTTTCGATGAAAATGAAGGTGAAGAAAATAATTCCTGTCATCCACATCCAAACATAAACAGGCCATTTTTTGATTGTTTTGGCCATGTGAATAAAGTTGACTAGAAATAAAAACCAAGAAATAAGAATAGGCAATGCCCAAATCGGGTTAAACTCCCAGTATTCTCTTCCGCCAAAATCGCCAACGATGTAAGAATAATAGATGCCAATAAAAGCCACGATCCAAAGCGAAATTTGCAATTGTACAATTCCTTTTTTCGGTTTGACTTTTGACAAATAAGATAAACCTGAAAAAACACAAGCTGTTGCTCCCATAATTATCCAAAACATTGCGGAACTTACGTGAATTGGTCGCAGCTTTACTAATCCGAAGTGCGATTTCAGAAATTCTGGAGAGACATATACTATTGCCGAAAAAACACCGCCTAATAGTCCGATAGACAATAAAATCAGTGCAATTGTAAAGAATTTCCTTCCGAAATAATTGTTATTTTCTTCCATTTTGTTCTATCATTCCATCGTTCAACAATTTGTAATTTCTAGGGTCCGCATTTCCACTCGCATCTGTCGCTTTTAGGAAATCGATAAGTGCATCTTCTTCTTGGGACGTCAATTCAAACGTTGGCATTTGTTTTACACCTCCTTTAAACAAAGCTTTCAAGATTTTCTCATTGCCTTTCAATTTTGAATATACATTGGTTAAATCCGGTCCTAAATAGCCGCCTAAACCGTAAAATTGATGACAACTTTGACAATTGTATTTCTGCCAAACCAAGCGTCCTTCTGCAATATTGTTTTTTTGAGCTTGCGTTACTTTCTCATACGAGCCTGATTTTGTGTAAATAGAAAGCGAATACAACAAAAAGGAAATAGTCAAACCAACAAATACGTATATAGGTTTTATTTTCATACAACATTTGCTTTTATCGGATGATTTTGTCTCATTTCAAGACAATTTTTTTTTGGTTTTAAACTCTGAATTTTTGATTGAACAATCGCTTTCGCATTGGTCAAAATGTTTTCAAAAATCAGTCTTTTCTCAGAAATACTCGCACCTATATTCGTGTCAAAAAATTCATTTTCAATTTCTTGTAATTCTATTTCTGCTTTTTCTAATCCGTCCAATTCAGCTACAATTGTTGCGTAATTTGACATCGTTTTTTTAATACGATTCGTAATCAATTTATACATTTCATCATTCGAATGATTTACTGAAACGGAATCATTTTCTAATCCATTTTCAACTGAAATTTCTTCAATTGTAAATGAAATAAACGCTGCAGCTTCGTGAGCAAAGACGAGCGCTTCGAGCAAGGAATTAGACGCCAGACGATTTGCACCATGCAAGCCAGTTTCGGCGCATTCGCCAATTGCATATAAGTTTGCAATATTGGTTTGCCCACGTTCATTCACTTTCAATCCGCCGCATTGGTAATGAGCCGCAGGAACAATTGGGATAAGTTGGTTGGAAATATCAATTCCCTTATCCGACAATTTCTTAAAAACAGTCGGAAATTTTTCTTTAAAGTCGTTTAAATTCAAGTGTTTGCAATCCAAATAAACACAAGGTTCATTCGTCTTTTTCATTTCCTTGTAAATCGCTGAAGAAACAATATCTCTCGTTGCCAATTCACCTCGAGGATCATAATCGAAAATAAATCGTTGACCTATTTTGTTTGTGATATGCGCACCAAAGCCTCTTATAGCTTCTGTAATCAGTGACAATTGGGCTTGATTTTTAGCATACAGCGCCGTGGGATGAAACTGAATGTAATTCAAATTGTGCACCATTGCTCCTACTCGAATACCTAAAGCAACTCCATCTCCAGTTGATAAACTTGGATTTGTAGTATGCTGATAAACTTGTCCAGAACCACCAGTCGCCAAAACAACAATTTTTGCATTAAAGTATTCCAATTGTTCACTAGACAAATTTAGCGCTACCACTCCATTCACATTTCCTGTAATTGACTTGGAAATTTCAGAGCAAAACCGATTTTCAAAGAAAGTAATATTGTCAGTTTTTCTAGCAACGGAAATGAGCGTGTGCATCACTTCCTCGCCAGTTTTATCGTACGTGTGAACAATCCGAGGAACGGAATGTCCGCCTTCTAGGGCTAAATCCAACTGATTTTTAGCGTCACAATTGAATTGAACGCCATAATCTATCAAATCAAAAATTCGTTTTGGAGCTGATTTAACAACCATATCTACAATAAAAGCGTCCGACAAACCATTGCCACTTTTCATTGTATCTTCAAAATGATTTTCATACGAATCGAACTGCAGGTTCATTACCGAAGCAATTCCACCTTGAGCATAATTGGAATTCGATTGTTCAAAATCTCCTTTTGCCAAAACAGAAATTTTCAGTTCTGGCTTGAGTTTGGCCAATTTTATTGCAAGTGTAAGTCCTGCAATTCCACTCCCAACAATAACTATATCAGAATACTTTTTCATTTTCTGTAAGATCTATCATTCTATTGATTGGAATTCTTGCCTCCGAAATAAGTTCCTCGCTCAATTCTATACTTGGTGATTCGTTTTTTAAACAATCGTATAATTTTTGCAAAGTATTCACTTTCATGTACGCACATTCGCTGCAAGCACAGGTATTGTCTTCTACCGCCGGAGCTGGAATCAACGTTTTATTCGGAACTTTCTGTTGCATTTCGTGGAGAATTCCAATTTCCGTTGCAACGATAAATTTCTCTTTTGGACTGTTCACTACATAATCTATCAGTCCGGAAGTTGAGCCAATGTATTCTGCCAATTCCAAAACATCTTCAGTCGATTCAGGGTGAGCGACAATAGAAATTCCTGGATTTTCATTGATTAGTTTGAGCAATTTTTCAAATGAAAAAGATTCATGAACAATACACGCACCTTCCCAAAGCACCAAGTCTCTCCCGGTTTGTTTTATTAAATATTTTCCCAAATTTAGATCAGGAGCAAAAATAATTTCTTTGTTTTTTGGTATTGAATTTATTATCCGTTCGGCATTAGAAGAAGTACAAACAATATCTGTCAAAGATTTAATCTCAGCCGAACAATTTATATAAGTAACAACCAAGTGATTAGGATATAAAGCTTTGAATTTCAAAAAGTCATCGTATTCACAAGAATCTGCTAATGAACAGCCTGCATTCAAATCTGGCAAAAGCACTTTCTTCGTTGGGTTCAATATTTTAGCCGTTTCTGCCATAAAGTGAACGCCAGCAAATACAATTATTTCAGCATCTGTATTTGCTGCTTTAAGTGCCAAACTATAACTATCACCTACGAAATCGGCAACTTCTTGAATGGCTTCTTCTTGATAATAATGCGCCAAAATAACCGCCTTTTTATCCTTTTTTAGTTGCTTTATTTGATTCCTTAATTCAGTATTCGTCATGTTGAATATTTATTGATTAATCAACCAAATCTTTATCCGATTTGTATTCTATGTAAACTCAATTTCAATTGATTAATCTGATCATTAAAACCAGTCATACCAACCTTAGAACCGAATTCTTTTAAAGTCATGAGTTTAGAATAGTAATTCAAACCTTCTTCCAAATTTTGTTTGAATTGTTCAAAGTAATTTTTCTGCTTTTGTGTCAAAACTTCAATTTGCGTTTCTATTTCTTTCTTTAAATAATCCACGTATAATTGAGCTTCATTGACAAATACATGTGGACGATACACTTTATTCAAAGCATTAAATCGTCCGTAAATATGATCTACCATTTCTGAAAGTGAAAATGTAGATTTAAAGAAAAACAAATTCGGTCCAGGACAAATACTAACTGCTTCTAACTTGTGAGAAAGCTTACCATTATTTTGTAAAATTGCAGTAGTACCTAAACCTTCACATAAACAATCTTTTTCCATGACTTTTGTTTTCTGGAAATCTTTGATTACTAAAGTTGATTCACTTCTTTCAATTTGCTCAATTTTCAACTTTTGATATTGCCTTGATGCTGTACAAATTGGCTCTTCCGTGAATTCAGTATTGTTTGAAAGAAACTTTTTATAGCACGGACTTCCAGGTTTTCCTTTTGAAATTCGTTCATTTCGTTGATCTTCAGAAGTTGTATTTCGGAAATTATTGAAAGGAACTCCCAATGGAGATGAATTACTCAAATAAAAATCTTCCTTTTTTGAGTTAACTAAAGCATTAATCGTTCTATCGTCCACATTTGTGCTTTCTGGAACCAAAAGAAAAGGACTTCCCCAACCGGTTCCGTCCAAATTGTATTGATTCATTAAAAAACTATTCTCGGCCGAAGTTCCAATTCCACCTTGTACAGTGATTTTGAAACTTGGCTTTTGAATAAATGGAGAGATTTGCTTTTCTAGTATTGCTGTTTCACATAATTGAAACATTTCATCGTGTAATTCTTGTTTTTTTTCTTTGAATTCTTCTAAAATTGGTCCGAGCAATAAACCTTGAGTTGCAAAGGCATGTCCACCACAATTTAAGCCTGATTCAATTCTAAACTCTGAAATCCAAATTCCTTTTTTGGCAAAAATTTTCCCTTGAATCAATGCTGAACGGTAATCTGAAACCTTGAGTATTACCTTCTTTTTTAATTCTCCGTACTCATTCGGATAAAAATCAGCGAAGGATTCAAAATAAGAAAACAACTTTGGATTCATTCCTGCTGATAAAATCACAGACGAGGATAAATTACTTTCGGCAAAACCTTTCAAAGCTGTTTTTGCATCAGAATATTCTTCTGGAAGTCTTTCTCCACTTTTTGAGAAATTTTGATTGTCTAATTTCGTCATGATATTCACATCTATCGAACCAGCAATAACCATGGATTTTAAATCCAAAATCATGATTTCTCTTTCCAAACGATCTGACTCCTGCAACATTTTAATGTATCTCAATTTGCCGTAAGAATTTTCTGGTAAGAGCTCAAAATACTTTGTCAAATCAGATTCTTCAGTGAAACTTTGATTTCGTATTTGCTCAATTTGCTGATTGACAATATCATTTACAAAATTCAGATAGGAAGTGATTCGTTTTGACCTTCTATCTCTATCTAAATCAACAATAGGTGTGTATTCTAAATTGTATTTTTCAAAATAAACTCTTCTCATTTCTTCGATCAAGTGATCCTCCATTATCGAAAGAACTGAAGAAATTCCATATTTGGCGACCTTTAAAGGAGTGTCTATCGTAAAACCTAGTCCCATGACAGGTATGTGAAAGGAATGTTCTGTTTGATTGTTCATTTTTTACTTGTTTGCTTTCGCGATTTCGGGACAAAGTTATATTAAATTTACTAATCGGACAATTTTGTCTTATTTATTTTTATAGCAACTATTGAACCTGTTTATTTTCAAAGGATTTAACGGCATTTTATAGAAATTTCAAAATATGGATTGCATAAAAAATCCCAGTAAAGAAATCTTTACTGGGATAATCTGCTTAAATTTTGACTAGAATAATCGCTTATGATTATTCATTATTTATCCTTTAATTTTTCACTACTCTTCCTAGACTAGATCCTTTATCAGAGTTAATACGAACAAAATATACACCTCTTTCTAAGTTTCTCAAATCTAATTTTTCACCTGAAAGAATATTCATTTGATTGATAATTACTTTTCCAGTAGCATCCAAGACTTCAATTTTCGCCTCATTTACAGAAGAGAAATCAATTTGAACAAAATCCGACGTTGGATTAGGAGAATAAACAACAGCCAATGCATTTTTCATTTCATTTAAACCAATGTTTGCAACCACCTCACAAGCTGAAGTATCTGAACAATTGTTTTTAGAGATAACTACTGCATACGTGGAAATTCCGCTGAAAGTGAGCCACCCATTCCGCAGTAAAGTGAACCACCTATTCCGGAGCAAATTGAACATAGTATTCCGCTCCAAAGTGAACCACCTTTTTTACGTTTGATTTTTGACTA
>JBAYVD010000006.1:0-205622 GCA_041674745.1 Crocinitomicaceae bacterium | reverse complement strand
CCAATTTCCATTCTGCCATCCATTGCAGCAGTTCGTTTGTCTTTTCCTTTATCTAAGTGCTTTTGAATGTTTTCTAAAACTACGGTAGCATCATCTACCAAAATACCAATGATTAAAGACATTGCAAGCAAAGTCATTAAGTTTAAGGTGTAACCCAAAAGCCACATCACAGCGAATGCGGTAACTAAAGATGTTGGAATAGCTACCAAAACGATTAATGAATTTCTAAAACTTCGTAGAAATAAAAGCATTACTAACGAGACCAATAACACCGCTAAAATCAAATCAAAAACTACAGAATTAACGGCTGCAATCGTGTTGTCGGTGCTATCGTCTGCAATAATAAATTTCACACCCGAACTGGCATTTTGTTGTTCGATGGATTGAAATTTTTCTCGAACGGCTTTTGAAACATCTACTGCGTTTGCATCTCCTTGTTTTTTCAACATTAAACCAATGCCGTTTTTACCATTGTAGCGACTGATGGAAGTTGTTTCTTTTATACCATCAATTACATCTGCTATGTCTTTTACATAAACTGGACTTCCTAAAACAGGCATAGCGACTTGGACATTTTTAATATCCTCAATAGATGTAAATTTTCCCGTTAAACGAACGGAATTACTTTCTTTTTCGGTTTGCACCTTTCCAGCAGGCAAGTCTAAGCCCGAACGATTAATTGCTTCAACCACCTGAGCCATCGAGATTTTATACAATTTCAGTTTGTCCTGATTGATTTTTACTTGTATTTCTCTTTCCTCTCCACCTAAAACAGTGATCTCTGCAACGCCTTTTATTTGTTGAATTTGGGGTAGATAATCATCCTTCATTTTTTGATAAAACTCGGTGGCAGACAAATTACTTGTTGCACTGATAGACATTATCGGTAAATCATTTGGCGAAACTTTACTCATCACAGGACTTAAAATATCCTGGGGTAAATCTTTACGAATGTTATCAATGTAGCGTTGTGCGTCTTGCATTGATTTATCCAAATCTGTTCCATATTTCAAATTGGCTATAATGATAGAAGCATTGGGCAATGACTTTGTAACCAAGTAATCAACGCCCTCTAAATTCGATAAAGCATCTTCGACTTTTCGTGAAACAGATGTTTCTACTTCGTTTGGTTCGGCACCAGGGTAAACAGTTTTAATTACAACCACTGGCTGGTTAAAGTCGGGCATTAACTCGTAACTCAAGTTTTTATACCCGATAAATCCTACTAATGTAAATACGCTGAAAAGCACTATTATCAGCGAAGGACGTTTGATTGATATTTCTGTAATATTCATTTTTCGCTGATTTTATTTAACAATTACATTTGCACCATCAAAAAGATTGATGAAGCCATTCGTTACAATTACATCACCTTCATTTAGTCCAATTGAAACAACAGTTTTGTTCTGTATCTTTTTTAAAATAATGATGTTTTGCAAAAGGGCTTTGCCATTTTTCACAATGAAAACTTGTGATTGGTTGTCAGTTCCCTGTATAGCAGATGACGGAATGATTATTCCCTTTCCAAATGTTTCGCTTTTAAGTAAAACTTTACCAAACATTCCTGATTTTATTTTCAAATCGGATGTGTTATTTACCGTAAACTGAACAGGAAAACTACTGCCCATATTGGCTTTACTGCCAATCATCGTAGTTTTTCCAGTCAATAGCATTTCAGAATAAGCATCTACCGAAAGAGAATAGCTTTGATTGATTTTGAACTGGCTTAAATCTTTTTCAGGAACATTTACGGTGAATTTTAAAGTTGTAATGTCTGTTATTTGCAACAATGGAACGCCCGGTGCAGCAAAAGCTCCTTCTTCACTCAATTTTGCAGTAACTACTCCACTAAAAGGTGCTTTGATTTTGGTTTTGTTTATCTGCTCCAACAAAGTTGCTTTTTGAACTTTTACAGATTTCAAACTTAACACTGCTTTTTCTAGTTGAACACCTTGAATGGCATCTGCTTTGGCTAAAATGGTATAGCGATTTACATCTGCTTCCAATCCTTCTAGTTGCACTTCAATAGTTTGTAGTTGCAATCTCAGCAATGAATTGTCGAGCTGAATTAAAGTTTGACCTTTACTTACCAAGCTTCCAGCATCAACTAAAATGGTGTTGATTTTTCCTTGTAATTCTGCACTTATTTTGGTTTCCTTGTTGGGCTCAAATGTACCTGAATAAGAAAATTCCGCATTCACATTTTCAAGTTTCAATGTATCTGCCTGAACATTTATTACTTGTTCTTTATCGTATTGATACACTTTACTCTGCGTAAGTTCCTTGTTTGTTTTCAACTTAATTACCACCACGGCAATTATCGCCAACGATATGAGAATGTATAACACTTTTTTTAGTATTGATGATTTTGTATTCATTGTGATAATTATTTGGTTGATGAAATATTTCCTGTGAGTTTTTTTAGTTCCAAATCTGCTTTTAAGGAATCAATTAAAGCAGATAAATAAGTTTGTTGGGCTTCACGCATAGCATTGTCTGCGAGTAAAACATCCGTTAAACTCGCCGTTCCTTGTTTTTGTTGAAGAACGGTTTGCTCATAGATTGTTCGTGCCAGTTCAATTTGTTCCGTTGCTGTATTTACCGTTTTTTTAGCGACTTCTATTTGTAGTTTGGTATTTTCAACTTGCAGATTATTTTGTTCGGTAAGCATTCCAAATTGAAGGTCATTGTTTTGGATTTCCAGTGTTTTCACATATATTTTTCGAAGCGTAACAGTTCCGTTAAATAGCGGATAAGATAATTGAATACCTGCAAAACCAATCGGATAAAAATCAAGGAAAGAAGTAGGTTGCCCGCTATAACCAAAGCCTGTTGTTCCATACATTCCAGCCAGATTTAAAGAAGGTAAATACCTTGATTTATTGAGCGTGTTTATTTCATTTGACAATAAACGGTTTTGAGTTTTTATAATACGAATATCTAAAGTTGATACAGGGGTGTCCTGATAGCTATCGGGATTTGTGCTTGGATATTGAATGTTTGGATCAATTTGTAGATTTTGTTCAATAGAAAAACCAAGAGCAAATTTCAACGCATTCAAAACTTGCTCATATTTGCTTTTGATGGTTTCTTTTTGGGTGGTTAATTGTGATACTTGCAATTTCACCTTGCTGACATCTGTTCCTTTGGCAAGCAATTGTTCATTCAGCAATTGCATATTTTTTAGAAGTCTTTCTGCATTAATAAGATTACTATCAATAAATGCTAATTGATGGTGAAGGATTTGGGCATTGTAATACAGATTTGATATTTCATAATAGATTTGCTCCTCCGTTTTTTGATACTGCAACTCTGTCAATTCTGAGGCGATTTTTGTTGTTTGAATGGCTCCATAGACTTGTGGATTATACAAAGGCATTGAAAGTTGCAAGTTTGCGTTGATGTTGTGCGGAACACCAAACTGTGCTGCTCTATACTCTCCTTCGGGAGCAACAGGGTTTAAAGCATTAAGCGGCAATAGCTGATAGGGTAAGTTGGTGAAATATTTATAATCCGCATTGGCTGTTACTTTTGGAATTAAATTGGCTTTGGCTTCTTTTTCTCTTTGTTCACCAATAGCAATATTATTTCTACTCATTTGAAGGTTTTTGTTATAAACCTGTGCGGTGTCAATACATTGTTGCAAAGTCCAAGTTTGTGCTTGTGCAGATTGAAATCCTACTATTATTAGTAATAGAACAATAATGTGTTTGTGAATATTCGCTAACTTCATGTGATAATTTTTTTTATTTGATGAGTATTAATTGACTTTCAATTGTTCCTTCAACCCAATGTTTTACCATGGCTTCAATGTTTATATAATCACCCGATAGTAGGGTTTCTTTAATACCATTTTCGTTTTCAAAAATTACTTCACCTTCTATACAGATCAAAAGTGCCGGAGTTTTGGTGATATGTTCTTTTAATTTTCCGCCTTGCAAAATTTGTATGGCAGTTGCATTTCCGAACTCACTTTTGAAAAGAGAAGTTGCTGAAACTGTTTTATCTTGATGGTGTAATTCTTTTAGGTTCATTGGAAGTATTGATTAAATGTTTTGAATGAAATTTGAATGTATTTAAATTTTAATGCCTCAGTTTCGAATTTGGCTTCTGAAAGTTCTTTTACCAAATCAGTGTATGGCAACAACCATTTGTGCAATTCATCGTGAGCCTCTCCTTTCATTGTGCAATTGGAAGTAAGTAAATCAATGTTTACTTGCAATTTTTCACTTAATAATTTGTAGTCTTTTTGCTCGACTTTGGTAAAGGAAACAATTTCATTTTCCATATTTCTGATATGAACCAACATATTTGCATCAACTTTCCATTTTTCACCTTTGTTAAGATTGATGGCCTCACTTCCATCCTCGTGAAGATGTTTATTGTGCTCGGCTACTTCTGTTTGATTAGTTGATTTATCTTTTGTGGAATTGTCACAGCTAGATACCATAAGGCTAAAAGCAGCCAGTGATAGTATTAATTTATGCATTTCTTTGTTTTATTTAATTGTATATTGATGTTGAAAAATGCTACGATTGCGACTACAATCGTTACCGTAATTCTAAAAATCATTGCATCAATAGTTTTTGATTCATAAATACCACCCGAATTAGCGTGCATTTGAAGTCCAATAAATGCAGTTATCAGTATAATTGCTGAAACACCCAATAGAGTAGCTGTCCATTTTTTGATTTTAATAAATCCATAAGCAGCAAACAAATACAAAATGCTACTGATGAAATTTGACCAAACTACAAATAGAACATAATTACCCTCTTTAGCTCTGATACCAAACAAATTAAAAATTACGGAAGCACTTAGAAATAAAGTCAGTAAGGCAAATAAAGTTACTACTACAGCCAAAATGTATGGAACGTATTTTTTCATTTTGTTTTTATAAGTGTCAATACAGATTGTATTAAATTGTCACCATTTCGGATAATGTCAAATTGAAAGTTAGCAACCCTCCATTTGTACATTTGTAATCGAAAAGTTCCCATCACGATATGCATCAATTCTTCGGAAGTAATAGAATTGGTGAAAATGTTTTTTTGTTGGCCTTCCATTATAATAGGCATCAAATGTTTCATTTTTACACTCATTATTTTCGATATAGTTTCATTGATTCTTTGGCTTTCTTCCATCAATCCGTCAGAAAATACTGCCACTACAAAATGTGGATGCTTATTAAAAAACGAAAATTGATTTTGAAACAGTGTTTTAAATTTTTCATCGGGCGATTGTCCACTTGAAATTGCATTTGTATAGCGTTCATCCATACTTTTAGCAAGATATTCAAGTAAGGCAATAATGATTTCTTCCTTGCTTGTAAAGTGCCTGTAAATGGCACTTTCTGAGAATTTCATTTCTTTAGCAAGGTTCTTAATTGTTAAACCACCTACTCCCGAAGTAGTCAGTATTTTACCAGCTGCTTCTATAATTTCAAGTTGTCTGTCTGAAATTGCTGTTGTCATTTATTTTTAGTTTATAGTTTTCATTTTCAAAAAGGCAACCCCTAACCAAATCACAGAAGTTGTCATTGCAATTGCTCCAATTAACACCAAAGCTGGAGGTAAACCAAAATATACTTCTGTCAATATTCCAATCGGCATGAATAAGCCGGCAAGTGCCAACCAAGAAATGGCTTTAACATTTGGAAGTTTGTCGCTAAAACGAAGCAACAAATATCCTATTAGAATATTTAAAAAAGCAAAAAGATTTCCGTGTACGTGAGCCAAACGAGTTTCAAAATGTTTACCGATACTATAAGAATTAGCCCATTCTACTTTTCCTGGTGCAAAGTCTCGAAGGTAAATTAATAGAAAACCATAAGCCATAAAAAAACCCATTGTTAGGAACCCAATAGCGATGTTGTTTTTACCGTTCATCTTGTATATATTTTAAGTAAGTGAATATTCGCTCACAAATATACAAGTATTAATTTGACGAACGAATTTCTTGGAGGAAATTCATTCAAAATAAAAGTTAAATAGAATAAATTTGTTGTTTAAGGCAAAATTTTAGCTTGCATTACAGTGGCAATGTTTTTGGCTCTGAGTTTAGCTAAATCAGCATTTTTACCACTGAAATTCTCGTCGATAGTAGCGTTAAAAAGTTTTTGCCATTGCATAAAATCTTCTTTTGACAAAGGTTTTTTATGATGAATATTTTGATGCTTTACCATAGGGTTTCCATCGTATTTTCCCGTATGAAGCAAAACATTTTCCCAGAAATCGTACATGATTGTCAAATGTTGATTCCAATTTACATTTGCAACTTCTTCAAAAAATGGGTTGATCTGGGCATCCTGTTTCACTTTGTCATAAAAAGAGTTTACAAGGAGAACAATGTCAGCTCTTGTGTTAAGTTCTTTGTTCATAATTTTGGTGTTTGAATTATAAATCTTTTTTCAGGAATCGACGCAAGGAAAGCAAAAAAGGGATAAAAATCCACAAAAGTAGAAGCAGAAAGGAAAGTAAAAGGCCAATGTTTGTTCCGAAAAAATCGTGAAAAATAGCACCAGTATACCCCATCATGGCTGAGGAATCAAGCTGCAATAAGATCAAAATCCGCGATAAGTCAATAGGGCTAAATGCCGTGATTCCAACCATCATTTTTTCAATAGGATAATCGCCAAATTGGAAAAGTAGAAACAAAACCAAACCGTCAAACAACAAGGCAAAATACAACCATAATAAAATGGAAAAGCCAATTCCTTTCGCTTTGTCACGACTCAAAATGGAACTTAAACATGCAATTGCCACGAAAATGATGGTAATCAAAACACCTACGGCAATCATCATCAGCGCTTTGTTCCATTCAGCAAAAAGCAACAAGGGTATTCCTGCGCCAAGCAAAAATGCACAGACCAAACTTAAACTCAAACCACTAAACAAGCTTCGCCAAATTTTGGAACGTTTGATAGGATGACTTACTAGTAATTCAATGAATTCGCTACTGTTGTAGATGTAGATGGTTGAAAACAATATAGATACTAGAGGAACAGTAAGTAATATAATGTTGAGTAAAGTCAGCAATCCTTTTGCAGAATTGTCTTCCAAACTGAACGCACTCCAGGAAAACAGGGCTAGAATTACGGTGTAAAAAACAACAATTTTGTTTTTCACGATATCTAAAATGACATATTTTAATATTCGGTTCATGGCATTTCATTTTTTAAAACATGAAGTATGGATTTTGAAATTTTGTCAGTACCAGTTTCTTTTTTCAACTGCTCCACATTTTTGTGAAAAATCAATTTTCCGTCTTGCATAAAAATAATTTGACTTACCAAATCATCTAATTCGCTCAACAGGTGAGACGTAATTAGAATTAATTTTCCTTTGGATTTTTCTTTGCTGATTTTCTCTTTTAAAATTTCTGAGGCCAATGGATCTAACCCTGCGGTAGGCTCATCCAAAATCAACACATTTGGATTGAAAAGAAACGCCAATGTTGCACTCACTTTTTGGGTGGTGCCGCCGCTTAAGGTTCTCATTTTTTTGTCTAATAGTTTATCTATTTCAAATGCTCGATACAGGTCCTCATCGAGGTCTTTTTCGTTGTTGCGAATTCCTTTTACCATGCTAATTATTTGCCCAATGGCCATGTTTTCTGGATATCGGCCAATTTGTGGCATATACCCAATGTCTTTGCGATAAGAAATGGTTTTAAGTATGGATTCACCATTGAAAAGGATTTCGCCAGAATTGGGCAACACCATGCCAAGAATGCTTTTTATTAGAGTTGTTTTTCCACATCCATTTGGACCAATCAAGGCTATGCACTCGCCATTTTTCAAAGAAAGGTTTACTTTATTGAGAACTGTCAGTTTGCCAAATGTCTTGGAGATATTTTGAACTTGTATCATAGGTCAAATGATTGCATTTTTGGTTTTTTATCGATGAAATTGGCGGGTGTAAGGCTGGGCATTAGTTTTTCGGATTTGTCAAGGAGTGTAACCATGAAACTTCGGTACAAGAGCATAGTAGGCGGATTTTTTTCAACGATTACGGAATACAAACTCAAGGGGTGATACGCTACATCGCCAATGCCATCTTTGTTTAAATCGTATCCTTCGTATTTGTCCCAATAGTTTTCGTGAAATTCATTCAAGGTGAGGTTTCCGTTGGTGCTGACGTCAAAAGTATTTCCGATAAAATTGTTGTGTTCTATTTTGTTTTCTAAGCAATTGGCTTGAATTTTCAATCCCCACCCATTCGCTTCAAACACATTTTTTTCCATGTGCAATCGACTGATGCCATCCAAGAATACGGCGGATGTATTTTCTTTAAAATGGTTTCCAGAAATGTAACTATCTGTCAATTCTTTCAGCAGCAAACCGTAGGCAGCGTCACCCCAATTTTTCTCGAAAGTATTGTTCATCATCGTGACTCTTTTGGTAAACATGACAGCTACACCGGCACCATTGTTTTTGAAATAATTGGTAAAATAGGAATCGTCGTTGGAAAACATAAAATGCAAACCGTAGCGAATATTGTCGTGTACTAAATTGCGCCAAACAACGGATTGAGAAACAAATTCAAAGTAGATACCATCCCGATTGCCTGAAATATCATTTCCTATAATTTGGATACTATCGCTTTTCCAGCAATGAATTCCATTCCCAATTTCTTGTTCTTCCTTTCCAAAAGCTACAATTCGATTGTCTTTAACCAAAACATGCTTACCGTATTGAACATAAATTCCGAAAAAATTGTCGTATAAAATGTTGTTTTTTATTTGAATATGTTGACTGTTGTATATTTTAATTCCTCCTGGATCGTCCAATGTAGCGTAGCTCGAATGTTGAATGCGAAAACCATCAACTACTACATGATTTGCTTTGATTGAGATCACCTCAAATTTTCTGTCGCCATCCAAAATCGGGTAATTTTCGCCTAAAAAAACAATTGATTTGTTGATAAGTATATTGCCTTCTTTGTACAGTCCTTTGCTGACCAAAATTGTATCTCCATCTTGTGCTTTTTTCAAGGCCAATTGGATGGATTTGATTTTATGCTTGGAGCCAACTCGCAATGTTTTGGCACTTAACGAGAAAATGACGAAATAGAAAAATAGGAAGGCTACAATTCGATACATGAGTTATTGTTGTCTTAATTCACCCCATTTTAAAACGGAAGTTTTTGCCTTCATAGCAAATTCATCAGCTGTTTTTGCTGATTCAAAGGCGGCCGTATTGCCACCCATAGGACTTTTTAATGCCTTAGAAACAACAAAACTTGCCTTTTGAGCATCTATTAATTGATTATTTTTAGCGTAATCATTGATAAAATACCCAGCAAATTTTACCCGTTTGTTTTCACGGATATAATTTAACAAGCAAAATAGATCGTCGAATTTGTAGATTCTGCCTTTTACCGTAATTACTTCACCGCCAAATCGGCCGTCGGATATGGTCATTTCGCAATGATCACAGCGGTCTTTGTTGATTTTTAAAGGTTCTGGTTCAGAAACCGAACAAGATAGAAACAAAGTTCCTAGAAATAACAGAGTCATGGTTTTTGCAGAAATGTTTTTTTTCTTCCATTTGGAAAGAAAGTGAGTTTCCTTTACGACCACAAAAAACAACAATGTTCCAGCTAAAATAAGTATCCAACCGCCAGTATCGGGAATTGAATATGCGCCAAAATTGAGCAACTGTTTGTACCCAAGAATGGGAGGTTGATACGCCATGCCAGGAACTTTAATGGCTGCATTCGGATCCAAATTGTGACCATACTCGTAGTTCCATCGATAAAAATCTACTGCTGCAAGCGCAACAAAACTTACCAAAGAGAAGAAAAGAATAACGACCCATTTTCGTTTTGCGACGAAAGCAACTAAAAGTGCAAAAACGCCAAAAAAGACAACGATGTACGGTAATATTTTAAATTCAAAAAAATCTTCTGTATGAAGTGTTTTCATGCCAATGTAATGATTCAAACCGTTGATAACCTCAACATCACCTCCAATTTTGTTAGCATGTAATTGCAACAACAAACCTTCAGGATATTGAGGAGCTTCTAATTCAATTTGCCACATGGGGAATAGTAAAGAAACGAAAAACAAGAGCCCAACTATTAAGATTACTATTCTTGAAATTCCTGAAATTTTCAAATTTTTCATGATATATGATTTAAAGAAAAAGGGAACGATGTTCTCACCGTTCCCTTTTTGATATTGTTTTTACTTTTTGGCTTTCGGTAAGTTTGTGCCTAAACTGAAGGAAATAGGTACGGAACTTCCTGCTGGAGATACACGAATATATCCCTGCATCTCTTGATGTAGTGCGCTACAGAAATCAGTGCAGTAGAATGGAACCGTTCCAATTCTGTCTGGCACCCATTTCAAAGTAGATGTTTCGCCTGGCATAATCAGCAATTCAGCAGTTCCAGCACCCTTGATAGAAAAACCGTGAGGCACATCCCAGTCTTGCTCCAAATTGGTTACATGAAAATACACTTCATCCCCTATTTTTATACCTTCAATGTTATCTGGACCAAAATGGGAGCGAATGGAAGTCATATAAATATGAACTTTATTGCCTTCACGAACCACTCTTGCGTCTTTTTCATTTTTCGTTGCATACGGATTTTCATTATCCTCTATTTTGTAAAATTTCAGTTGACCGTTGTTTCGAATCAAATCGGCTGGTGCTGCTTGAGCATAATGCGGTTCGCCAATGGTTGGGAAATCCAAAATCATTTTCATTTTATCGCCTGAAATATCATACAATTGAGCACTTTGCGTCAGTTCTGGACCAGTAGGTAAATATCTGTCTTTGGTGATTTTGTTGTAGGCAATTAAGTATTTACCAAATGGTTTTTTGCTATCTCCACCAGGAATACACAAGTGTCCAACCGAATAATACGTTGGTGCACGGTCCAAAACTTTCAGGGATTTTATATCCCATTTCACAACTTCAGATGATACAAACATGGTTGTATAAGCATTTCCTCTGCCGTCAAATTCGGTATGCAATGGTCCGAGTCCTGGTTTTTGAACTTCGCCATGTAAAACTTTCTCGTATTTCAAAACAGGAATACCTTCGTAATTTCCGTCGTAGGATTTACTTGCAATTGCTTTTAGCATTTTTGTATAACTAAAAACAGGAATCAAAGCAGCCAATTTTCCACTGCCAACAATATATTCACCAGAAGGGTCAACATCACAACCATGTGGAGATTTGGGACAAGGAATCATGTAGCAAATGTCTTTCAGATTGGCAACATCCAAAACAAGAACTTCTGTTTTAATTTCTGAGGTTCCAGAGTGTGTTTTATCGTTCCACTTGTTGTGTGCGTAACGAACTTTTTCCACTTTTCCTTTGCCCGCTTTGATGTATTCTTCTGCTTTTTTCCAATTCACCGCCATGATAAAATCTTTGTCTTTCTGAGACGCATTTACCTCCAAAAGAGTATTGGCTTGTTCCGTATTGTAGCAAGAGAAAAAGAACCAACCATGCGATTTTCCTTTACCGGCATGACTCAAATCGAAATTAACACCGGGCAATCTAAGTTGAAATGCCAAATCCATATCCCCTTCTTTTCCAACTTTGATAAAGCTGACGTGCGCTTTATAGTTTTGCTGATAGGTGTTGATTGGTACATCACCGTCTTCATAATCTCCAGGAACACTGAATCGAGTACCCGCCACTACATATTCTGTATTTTCTGTAATAAATGGTGAAGAGTGATTTCCCGCACTATTCGGCAACTCAATAATTTCAGCCGTTTTGAACCGTTTCAAATCCACTCTAGCAATTCTCGGCGTGTTGTTTCCATTAATAAAACACCATCTACCATCGACCTCACCATTGGTTTGTGACAATTCTGGATGGTGTGAATCATCCCAAGGAATATAACCGTGCGAAGAATTAAGCATAGGTTTGGTTTCTTCACTAAATCCCCATCCACTTTCTGGATCGGCAGAAAAAACTGGAATGACTTTTAGCATTCTACCACTTGGCAAACCATAAACGCTCATTTGCCCACTGAATCCTCCTGATACAAAATTGTAAAATTCGTCATATTCCCCTGGAGCTACATACGATTTTTCAGCAGCATCACCACTCACCGCGTTTCCAGAATTTTTTGGTTTGCACGATACAAATGCGCTCGCACAAACAAGGCTTAGAACAAGGATTTTTTTGTTTAACATTTTCATAATTTGTCAATTATTATTTTGTACCATCATTTTTTCTCATGAATTCTACTATCGATCGAGCATCATCGTCTGTTAAACTTTGATTCGGCATTCTAACCAAACAAAGTTCCAACTGTGCTTGAACCTCAGGATCTTTATCAATCATTGGGTCGGGATTGGTAATGAAGTTCATAATCCAGTGTGGAGTTCGTCGTTCCGTTACACCAGCCCAGCCTGGTCCAACCAATTTTTCATCGGTCAATTTGTGACAAGATGTGCATTTCGTGCCAGCAATGGATTCTCCCTTGGTAGCCATTGCGGCATCCAAAGCCCCTAATTTTACGTTGGTTTCGTCAAATTTCCCAATTCCACGGTTGGCGTCATATTCTTCAGTTTCCTCTATCATGCTCTCAGGAGCATTTTCAGAAGTTTCATTTTCCGCTTGACCTCCGCAAGAAACCAGAAAGGCAGAGAAGGCTAGCATATTCATTGCAATAATTAATCGCTTTTTCATGATCTTTAATTTTATGCAACAAAGCTAGACGTAAGGGCAACTGCTTTTTTATGACTCAAATCATAAAGCTTTTTTATTTCAGGAATTTGATGAAAATGGTAGTTAGGAACAATAAAAAAACCGATTCGATAAGTTCAACTTATTCAAATCGGCTTTCTAGTTCTCAAAAGTAGTAAGGGAACGCTTTTTATTTCACGCCATCATTTTTGCGTAAAAATTCTAAAACTTGACGAGCTTCGTCCTCGGTAAGGTTCTGATTGGTCATTCTTGTTTTGTACAACTCTACCTGTTTTTTTAGCACAGGATCTTTGTCGAGCATGGGATCTGGGTTCAAAATGAAATTCATAATCCAATGCGGCGTGTAACGTGAAGTCACTCCTTTCCAACCCGGACCCACCAATTTTTCATCGGTGATTTTATGACAAGCAAAACATTTTGATTGAGCGATTACTTCTCCTTTTGCTGCCATTTCTTCATCAATAGCTCCCAAAGTTACATTCGTTTCATCAAATTTGCCTTCGCCTCGGGTAGGGTCGTATTCTTCAATCATACTTTTAACCTCCGCTCTGGCGCATTGGTGGCAGGTTCATTTCCACCGCAAGAAAACAATGCAAGAGACAGCATTGTAGCACTCGTTAATATCAAAAATTGCTTCTTCATGATGTTGTATTTTTTAAACAAAATTAGTCAGAGGGAGAGGTGGAGAACTATGATGTGTGTCACAAAAAAAGAGAATCTTCCTTGGTTTTTTTTCTGACTGCTTTACCCAAAAAACAATTGCTTTTTCACGTATTTATTGACCTCAAATTTGTACTTTTGCAAGGCTTTTTTAGCACGATTAATTTAGAATATGGAAAAAGTAGAAGCTTACAAACCGATTAATAAAGTAAGAATTGTTACCGCCGCTTCTTTGTTTGACGGACACGATGCAGCCATCAACATCATGCGTCGAATCATTCAAGCTACGGGTTGCGAAGTCATCCATTTGGGCCACGACCGTTCGGTAGAAGAAGTGGTGAATTGTGCGATTCAAGAGGATGCTCAAGCCATCGCTATGACATCTTACCAAGGTGGCCACATGGAATATTTCAAGTACATGTATGATTTGCTGAAAGAAAAGGGAGCGCCACACATCAAAATTTTTGGTGGTGGAGGCGGTACCATTCTTCCTTCGGAAATTGCAGAATTACAAGCTTACGGCATTACACGTTTGTATCACCCAGATGACGGAAGAGCGATGGGATTGCAAGGCATGATTAACGATATGATTCAGAAAAGTGATTTTCCAGTGGGAAATAACTTGAATGGTGAAATCAAGCACGTGAAAGAAAAAAGTGTTCCTGCTTTGGCAAGAATTATTTCGGCAGCTGAGAATTTCGCAGCCGATGCAAAAGATACCTTGGATCAGATTGATGCGATGGCAGCCGTTTCCAAAACGCCGGTTTTAGGGATTACTGGAACGGGTGGAGCAGGAAAATCTTCCTTGGTCGATGAATTGGTTCGCCGATTCTTGATTGATTTCAAAGACAAAAATATTGCGGTGGTTTCAGTAGATCCATCGAAACGGAAAACAGGTGGCGCTTTGCTCGGTGATAGAATCCGAATGAATTCCATCAAAAGTGATCGTGTGTACATGCGTTCCTTGGCAACTCGTCAGTCTAATTTAGCTTTGTCCAAACATGTCGCCGAAGCGATTAATGTGTTGAAAGCCGCAGAATACGATTTGATTATTTTGGAAACGTCTGGAATTGGTCAATCGGATACGGAAATCATGGACCATTCCGATGTTTCTTTGTACGTGATGACACCAGAATACGGAGCCGCTACGCAATTGGAAAAAATCGACATGTTGGATTTTGCCGATGTGATTGCATTAAATAAATTTGACAAACGTGGAGCTTTAGATGCTTTGCGGGATGTTCGAAAACAATACCAACGCAACCACAATTTGTGGGACGAGGCAGTGGATTCAATGCCGGTTCACGGAACCATCGCATCGCAGTTCAACGATCCAGGCATGAATAGCCTGTACAAAGTAATCATGGACAAATTGGTCGAGAAAACGGAAGCGCCTTTGGTTTCTACGTTTGAGATTACACAGGAAATGTCGGAGAAAATCTACGTCATTCCCCCAGAAAGAACGCGTTATTTGTCAGAGATTTCTGAAAACAATCGGGCTTACGACAAATGGGTAGAAGCACAAATTGTTGTAGCGGATAAATTATTCGGTTTGCAATCTTCTATGGATACGTTGAAAGCGTCGATTGTGGAAGACAAAGACCGCTTGATCAAAAGTTTGCAAGAAGTTTTTGAGGCGGAGAAATTGAATTTCGATCCTAAAAACTGGGAAATTCTTCAAAAATGGGACGAGAAAAAACAAACCTATAAAAACCCTGTTTTCGAATTCAAAGTGCGCGACAAGGTATTGAAGATAGAAACGCACACCGAATCGCTTTCACATTTGCAAATCCCGAAAGTTTCCATGCCGAAATTCAACGGTTGGGGCGATATTTTACGATGGTCTTTGCAAGAAAATGTGCCAGGCGAATTTCCGTACACCGCTGGATTGTTCCCTTTCAAACGAGAAGGAGAAGACCCAACGCGGATGTTTGCGGGAGAAGGTGGGCCGGAGCGAACCAACAAACGTTTTCATTACGTGAGTTTGGGAATGCCAGCGAAGCGCTTGTCAACGGCTTTTGATTCTGTGACCTTGTACGGAAACGACCCAGATGTTCGACCAGATATTTACGGTAAAATCGGAAACTCAGGTGTTTCCATTTGCTGTTTGGATGATGCAAAAAAATTGTATTCTGGTTTCGATTTATCGCATCCCATGACGTCGGTTTCGATGACCATCAACGGTCCAGCGCCGATGTTGTTAGGCTTCTTCATGAATGCGGCCATCGATCAAAATTGCGAGAAATTCATCATCATGAATGAAATGCAAGCAGAAGTCGAAGCCAAAATTGCAGCGATCTACAAAGAAAAAGGCATTGCTCGACCAAAATACCAAGGTGAATTGCCAGAAGGAAATGATGGTTTAGGTTTGATGTTGTTAGGCGTTACGGGCGATCAAGTTTTACCAGCCGATGTCTACGATAAAATCAAAGCCGATACTTTGGCACAAGTCCGTGGAACGGTACAAGCCGATATTTTGAAAGAAGATCAGGCACAAAACACGTGCATTTTCTCCACGGAATTCGCCTTGCGCTTAATGGGCGATGTGCAGGAATATTTCATTCAGAAAAATGTTCGAAATTTCTATTCAGTTTCCATTTCAGGTTACCACATTGCAGAAGCAGGAGCCAATCCAATTTCGCAATTGGCATTTACTTTGGCAAATGGATTCACGTACGTTGAATACTATTTGAGTCGCGGAATGGACATCAACGACTTCGGTCCGAATTTGTCGTTCTTCTTCTCCAATGGAATTGATCCAGAATATGCCGTTATCGGTCGTGTTGCGCGCAGAGTTTGGGCGAAAGCCTTGGCGAAAAAATACGGAGCGAATGCCAGAGCACAAATGTTGAAATACCACATTCAAACTTCGGGTCGTTCGTTGCACGCACAAGAAATTGATTTCAACGACATTCGAACAACGTTGCAGGCTTTGTACGCCATTTACGACAACTGTAACTCCTTGCACACGAATGCTTACGACGAAGCCATCACCACGCCAACCGAAGAATCCGTTCGACGTGCGATGGCGATTCAGTTGATCATCAACCGAGAATTGGGCTTGGCGAAAAACGAAAATCCATTGCAAGGCGCTTTCATCATTGAAGAATTAACGGAATTGGTGGAAGAAGCAGTATTGTTGGAATTCGATCGAATCACGGAGCGCGGAGGAGTTTTGGGAGCGATGGAAACCATGTACCAACGATCTAAAATTCAAGAAGAATCGTTGTACTACGAAACCTTGAAACATACGGGCGAATTCCCAATCATTGGTGTAAATACTTTCTTGAGTTCAAAAGGATCTCCAACGGTTCTGCCGAAAGAAGTCATTCGCGCTACGGAGGAAGAAAAACAATACCAAATCGATATGTTGGCCAATTTGCACAAAGCTAACGCCCATCGAACAGCGGAAGCGATTTCCAACGTGCAAAAAGCCGCGATCATGAATACAAATATGTTCGAACATTTGATGGAAGTCTGCAAATTCGCCTCTTTGGGTCAAATTACGGATGCTTTGTTTGAAGTAGGAGGACAGTATAGACGCAACATGTAATTGGGAGTTACAAGTTAAAAAGTTACAAGTTCTGACTGCATAGGCAGGGGACAGAACGACACAACTTGAAACTAGCAACTTGCAACTTTTTAACTTGCAACTTTTTTAAAAAATATGAGATTAATAGCAGAAATACCGCACGAACGATTCAAGATTTCCTTGTTCAATTACAACGCCAAATACATGGTGAAAATTGAGTTGGGACAGTTTGAGCAACTATTCAAAATCGGTGAAACGGACGTGATGAGTCTGGAAGAAGTCAAAAATATGATTACGCCCGAATTGTTGACCAATTGCTTGCATCGTTTTATCAGCATGCGGACAGATTGGGAGCAAGCATTTCAGAATAAAAACACAAATAATTTAGCATAACGAAAACTCGATTGTATATGAAAAAAATCCTTTTTGTAGTGGCGATTGCCTTTGTAGCTTTGGCATCTTGCGGAGAAAAAAAGAAAGAAGAAGCAAAATCAACGGTTCCTGAAAAATTAATGGAACGCAGTGCTGGCTCCTTAAAAATTGCCTTTTACAACCAAGACAGTTTGAAAGAACTTTTCAGATTTTACAAAGACCAAGACGAATTGGTACAGAAAAAACAATTGTCTTTTCAGCGAGAAGTAGACCGCATGACCAAAGAGTACCAAGAATTTTTGGCGCTATACGACAAGCAAGCACAACAAGGATTGTTGTCCCAAAATCAAATTCAAGGCATTCAACAAAAAGCGGCTGAAAAAGAACAGAAAATCGTTCAGTACCAGCAAAATGAAGGGGCGAAAATAGAAAAAGAAACGATGGATCGCTTGGAAGTGATTGGTAAAAAAATCGAAGCATACAGCAAACAATTTTCGGAAGAAAACAAAATCGATATATTGTTAACACACGCTGCTGGCGGACAAATTGCTTTCATTAGCCCAACGATGGATGTGACCAAAGAATTCATCGAATACCTCAATCAGCACGAGGAAGAAATCGATAAAAACTTGAAGTAAATTCAACTGAATACATTCTTAATTGACACATTTGTAATTCGTAATTGACCATGCTTATCGCTCAGCAAAAACAACAAGAAAACATTGCCGAATACGTGTTGTACATGTATCAAATTGAAGACGTGATTCGCGCCTACCAATTGGATTTTGATACCTTGATGGAAAACTATGTGAAACCGCATATTCCCAACATGAGTTTTTACGAAAGTTACAAAACCTGGTACGCCGATTTGATTCAACAAATGAAAGACCAGGGAATTCAGAAAACGGGTCATTTGATTGACTTGAAGGAAATCATGGTAGAAATTTCGTATTTGCACAATACCTTGATCAATTTACAAGACGATCACAAATACAAAGGCGTTTTTGAACGCGCCAATCCCATCATCGAAGAATTCAAAGAGAAATCGAATTTAAAAGATAAAAATAGCATTGAAATTGCCTTTCACGCGATGTATATGAAATTGCTCATGCGCTTGCAGAAAAAGGAAATCAGCGCCGAAACAGAAGATGCGTTCGATGCCATGCGCATGATGTTGGCGTATTTGTCCAAAGCCTACAAACAGATGAAAAATGGCGACATGGATTTTTTGAAGAATTGATGGATCGAAGAACTTTCTTCCCACCAACTATTTTCTTGTAAGCCACGAATGCACGAATGAGCACCAATGGCTTTTTGAATAAAATACAGAATGCATAACCGTTTTCTATTTTTAGCCACGAATGCACGAATAGCCACGAATGTTTTTTTGAATACAATAAAGCGACAAAACCGTTTGTTTAACAATATAGTAAGTTAAACAAGTAATATTCGTGCTCATTCGTGCATTCGTGGCAAGATATCACCAACTATTCGAACAGCCACAAATGTTTTTTTTGAATTCAATATAGAATGCATAACCGTTTGTTTAACAATATAGTAAGTTAAACAAGCAATATTCGTGTCCATTCGTGTATTCGTGGCAAGTAATCACCAACTATTCGATTCAGCTTTCCACAAAAAAGCCCCGAAAAATCAATTCTCGAGGCGTTAACTATTTTATCGTTTGAATATTATTCTCTGAAAACAATTCTTCGCAAGACAATCGCAACCAAAATACTGTACAAGGTGGACAACAATAACATCGCCAAGAGCGATAATGTCATCGTTGAATTGGCATTGTAAAATCCTTTGGGTCCTTTTTTCATTTCTTTGAAAAGCTGTTCTTTGGTCATTACCTCAAAACTTGGATTGGATTCTTTTAACCGCTTAAATTCTACTGGATCGTTGATTAACTTTCCAATTTGTACTTCGGTTTCTGCAATCTGGTGTTGGTTGTATTCCGGGTTGATTTTGGCGTAATAAACGTAAATGAAAAGTGAAACGACCACGGCGTAAGGAACGCCTGCTTTCAAACCATTTTTGATATCGTCCAACAAATTTCCGTTTTCAGTAGCTGCGCGCTTGATTTGATACAAGGCAACCACAATCGCTGATAGCAAGAACAAAATGTTGGTCAAAACCGTCGGCAGGATGTTTTCAGGCAACGGATCCATTAGGAAAGTTACATACTTTACAACGCACCAAGCTGCCGCAAATCCTAAACCAATTTTTACAGAGTTGTTCATTGCCATTAACTATTCATCGAAGCCAAAAATTCTTCGTTGGATTTCGTGTTTTGCATGTGGTTTTTCACAAACTCCATTGCTTCAATTGGATTCATGTCCGCAATGAATTTACGCAGCAACCAAATGCGTTGCAATACATCTTTGTTCATCAACAAATCCTCGCGACGTGTACCGGATGCCAAAATATCGATGGCTGGGTAAATACGACGGTTGGAAATTTTTCGGTCCAATTGCAACTCCATGTTACCCGTTCCTTTGAATTCTTCGAAGATAACTTCGTCCATTTTAGAACCGGTTTCTGTCAAGGCGGTTGCAATGATAGAAAGAGAACCTCCATTTTCAATTTTACGAGCCGATCCGAAGAAACGTTTTGGTTTGTGCAACGCATTGGCATCCACACCACCGGACAATACTTTACCAGAAGCTGGAGAAACCGTATTGTACGCACGAGCCAAACGCGTGATGGAATCCAAAAGAATACAAACATCGTGACCGCATTCGACCATTCGTTTTGCTTTTTCCAAGACCATGTTGGCCACTTTTACGTGACGATCCGCTGGTTCATCAAACGTGGAAGCAATAACTTCCGCACGAACACTTCTTGCCATATCGGTTACCTCTTCCGGACGTTCATCGATCAACAAAACAATCAAATACGTTTCAGGATGGTTGGCAGCAATGGCGTTGGCCACGTCTTTCAACAACATGGTTTTACCCGTTTTCGGTTGCGCGACAATCATACCACGCTGACCTTTCCCAATTGGGGCAAACAAATCCATGATTCTTGTCGACATGCTTTCACCTTCGTGACCGGTCAATTTGAATTTTTCGCTTGGGAAAAGGGGGGTTAAATATTGAAAAGGAACACGATCGCGAATATACGATGGATGTCTTCCATTAATGCTTTCTACTTTTACCAAAGGGAAGAATTTTTCACCTTCTCTTGGCGGACGAATGGTACCTTTTACAGTATCACCCGTTTTCAAACCAAACAATTTGATTTGACTTTGTGAAACGTACACATCATCGGGTGATGGCAAGTAGTTGTAATCGGAGGAACGAAGGAATCCGTATCCATCCAAAATCACTTCCAAAACCCCTTCAGCAGAAACAATTCCTACTAAATCAAATGCATCTTCTTCTTTCTGAACAGCCGGTTGACGATTGTCATTTCGGTTGTTGTTCCGGTTTCCGTTGTTGTCACTTCGGTTGCCGTTGTTATCACTTCGATTTCCATTGTTGTCGTTTCGATTGCCGTCTTGGTTTCGGTTGTTGTTCGGATTATTTTGATCCGCTCGAGGATTCGGTTGTCGATTCGGACGCTCCACTTTGTTTGGACGATTTGGGTTCTGACGTGCATTTTCAGCAGGCGTTTCATCTTTTTGTTCGTCCGTGCTCGCTTTGTCTTCAGCAACTGGAGTGTTTTCTTCCAATTTAACCGCTTGAATCGGAACGCCTTTTTCCAAGGCTTCTTTGGCTTTTAAAGCCGTTTGAAGGAGGATATTCCCTTTTTCCGTTTTCGGTTTCGGATTCGAATTTACTTTTTTCGCTTCGGATGCCTCAACTGGAATCGTTGTTTCTTCTTTTACGGGTGCTTCTTCTTTTACAAGAATTTCTTCTGCAGCAACAGGTTTGCTAAAAAGGCTAGGAGCCTCTGTTTGAACGACAACGCGTACTCTTTTTCGTTTGCTGTCATTGGCAGGCGCGTCACTTTTGGGCGCAGCAGCAGAAACTCCTTTTGCTGATTTAGCAGGCATTTCTTCTTGAGTAGAAGGAGCAGCTTGACCAGCAATAAGGGCAATCAATTCGGCTTTTTTGAAACTTTCAACACGCGAAATACCAGCGGCTTTCGCAATTTCTCGTAAATCAGGGAGCTTTTTGCTCTCCAACTCTTTTGAATCCATAGAGATAATATAAATGAACTAATCGGGGGTGATTCTAAAAAATGGAATATGTTTTTTTTGGAATGTCAACTGTATTTTGACGCAACAATGTTACGAATAATATTTATAAAAGCAACATTCTACTAAAAAAATGAGCTTTGGACGGAGAATTAATTTCACTTGATTTGAAAATTTGACGTAATTGGATTCTTTTCCAAGTTTTAATCCCTAATTTCGAGCATGAAAAAATTGGCTTTACATTGGAAAATCATCATCGCAATGACTTTAGGAGTCGTATGGGCGCTGATTTCTGGACAACTGGGATGGAACAAATTCACCATTGATTGGATTGATCCTTTTGGCACCATTTTTATCAATTGCTTGAAGTTTATTGCCGTGCCTTTGGTATTGTTTAGCATTATTACGGGTGTTGCCTCTTTAGGTGATTTATCGAAATTGGGGAGAATGGGAGCCAAAACGTTGGGTTTGTATTTGATTACAACTGTTGCGGCCGTAACCTTCGGTTTGTTGTTGGTGAATATTTTTCAACCAGGCAAACAACACGACGGTGAGCAGAAATTGAACAATCGTCTGCAATACGAATTGTGGGCGCATGAAAACAATATTCCAATCAAGGACAATGACAACCGAATTGCTCAAGTTTCCGAGGAAAAATTAGCGCAGATAAAAAGTCAAATGCAGTTGGAAACGACTGAGTCAACGTATCAAAAGTTGGCCACCAAAAATTCCGATGCACAAAAAACGAAAGAAGATGGTCCGCTTCAACCGTTGGTGGATATGGTGCCTGATAATATCATGGTCGCCATGAGCGACGGTACGAAAATGCTCCAAGTAATCTTTTTTGCTTTGTTTTTTGGCATTGCTTTGGCTTTTATTCCAAAAGACAAAGCACCAGCCGTTTTGCAATTCATGGATGGTGCGAATGAAGTGTTCATCAAAATGGTCAACATCGTGATGATGGCGGCACCCTTTTTTGTGTTTTGCTTGATGGCTGGCGTTTTGGCGAAAATGGCCAATAGTCCAGCCGAAATAGGTACGATGTTCTTAAAATTAGGCCAATACAGTCTTCTAGTCGTTGCAGGCTTAGCGATTTTGCTATTTGGTTTTTACCCCTTTTTGTTGAAAGTGTTTGGCGTAAAAATCACCTACAAGGAATTTTTTCAAGGATTGAGTCCTGCGCAGTTTTTGGCTTTTTCCACGTCTTCCAGCGCTGCCACTTTGCCTGTAACAATTGAATGTGTGGAACAAAATTTAAAAGTACCCAAACAAGTGAGTGATTTCGTTCTGCCAATAGGCGCCACGGTGAACATGGATGGAACGTCTTTGTACCAAGCAATTGCTGTTATTTTCTTGGCGCAATACCACGATGTAGATTTAACGATTTATCAGCAATTGGGTATCGTAGGTACCACAACGTTGGCTTCCATCGGTGCAGCAGCCGTTCCCAGCGCCGGATTGATTATGTTAATGATTGTTTTAACGAGCGTTGGTTTAAACCCACTTTGGATCACGATTATCTACCCGATGGACCGTTTGTTAGACATGTGCAGAACGGTCGTAAATGTAACGAGTGATGCAACCGTTTCGGCCATTGTTGCGAAGTCGGAGAAGATGATGTAGTCATCGCTTTTCAATACAAAACCACTGATAATCAAGTGTATGTTTATGTTTGCTCGCTGCTTTAGTGAAAAAGTAGGATAGACCTATTGCAGATTTGTACTGTAATAAATTAACGAATGCTTGTTTTGTGAAATTATTTTTACTGAAGTTAAATTTTTGAAGGTTTTTTGATTTAATTTCGGGCGCACAAAAAATACTTCTCAACTCTTATTTGTTGACAAGTCTTTTTTGCAAAACTTGACAAATTCCTTTTCATGAAAATATTTTTGGTTATTTCTATTCTATTCTCTGTATTCCAGGTTGGTGCACAAACAATAATAAATGCTTACGCAAAAGTTACTGGTATTGCAGGAACAACTTTGACTGTGAACAATGCTGATCAAAATTATCATGATTTTATTGTGGGAGAATACGTTGTGATCATGCAAATGCAGGATAGCATTTCTTTTACAATTACTAATTCAAATAGCTTTGGCAATCTTACTAGTTCAACTAATATTAATAACGCTGGTAAATATGAAGTTAGAAAAATTATTGGTATCAATGGGAATTTCAATATTGGTTACATCACTACTTCTATTTTAAATATTCAATTAGACCAAGCTCCGAACACATATAATTTTTCTAGCAATAGCTCTGTGCAAATAATCACTTTTAGATATATGCCGACAGCTCCATCTATAGATTATACATCTCAAAATGATATAACTGCCTTACCTTGGAATGGAGATATTGGAGGGGTAATTGCTATGGAAATCCCTGGTGAATTTACCGTTAGCCATGCAATATCAGCAAATGGTGTTGGATTTAGAGGAGGGAATAGATCAGATCGAGTATCAACAAGCTGTTCGTTAATTTTGAGCGCAATTTATGGTGATGCGTCATCGAATTATGGACAGAAAGGAGAAACATTTTACAAAAATGGAACTGCAGCATATACTCGTGCAAGGGCAAAACTATTGACTGGTGGGGGTGGTGCTACATGTGAAACTCGAGGCGGCGGCGGCGGCGGAAATTACAGTCCTGGAGGATTTGGTGATGGATGTGGGGACAATGATTATTGTTATGGTTTTGGAGGGATTGGTTTAGGTAACACCTTAGGTGCTTCTCGTGTTTTATTAGGTGGCGGAGGTGGCGGAGGTCATAGAGAAAGCAATACTTTAAATAGTACAAACGGTCCAGGTGCAAATGGTGGAGGGATTATTCTAATTAAAGCGGCTAAGTTACGTCGAACTTGTAATGGAAGTATAACTGCTAACGGAAGCGCAAGCAATGATTCAAATGATGGTGCAGGTGGCGCCGGAGCTGGCGGATGTATTGTATTAGAAGTGCCTATCTTAGATATTTATGATATATCAGGTTGTGGTGATTTTAATATTCAAGCAAATGGAGGAGATGGTGGAAATGGTGATGGTGAGGGTGGAGCAGGTGGTCAAGGTATGATTGTTTATACGGCTAACGTTATTACTGATTTAGGTCAAATTACTTTTGAAACCAATCCGGGAAACGGGGATGAGAATCAACAAAATGCACCTGGTTCTAGTGATTTAGGAGTCATAGGGCTCAATAGTTCTTTTAACACCCCACTCCCCGTAACACTCACTTATTTCAACGCTGTTCTCTCAGAAAATGAAACCGTACAACTTTCTTGGCAAACAGCCGCTGAAATCAACAGTGCTTACTTTACTTTGGAAAGATCCATTAATGGGGTCAGTTGGGAAGAAATAGGGAAAGTCAATGCAGCGGGCAATTCAACGGAAGAAATCAACTATTCTTTTCAAGACAAACGACCGTTTGATGGCGTTTCGTATTATCGATTGTCTCAAACGGATTTGGATGGTCAAACGAAAGATTTAGGCATTCGCTCCATTCTTCGGGATGGCGAGGAAATCATTGTGTTCCCCAATCCAGCGGTAGGTAGAATCGAATTCCAAGGACCAATCGGTTCGTTTGAGTACGTTGCTTTGTACGATGTGCTTGGGAACAACATCATGTCTTCCGTTTCTTTTGATCAAGTATCGGAAAGACAATTAACGCTGAACATCGACCCATTGGAAAGCGGGATTTATTTCTTAAAAACGAAAGATTCAATCATTCGTTTCGTAAAAAAACAGCATTAAAGTTTTCCTTTTAGAAATATCCCTGTGTAACTGGTTTTTTCTTTTACAAGATCTTCAGGCGTTCCGGTAAAGACCAAATTACCGCCTTTCACGCCGCCTTCTGGTCCTAAGTCAATCACATAATCGGCGCATTTGATGACATCCATGTTGTGCTCAATCACCACAACAGAATGTCCTGCGTTGATCAAAGCATTGAATGCAATGACTAATTTTTTTACATCGTGAAAATGCAAACCGGTCGTAGGTTCATCAAAGATGAATAAGGTCGGTTCCACATTGGTTCCTTTGGATAGAAACGAAGCCAGTTTTACACGCTGTGCTTCACCGCCAGAAAGTGTGCTGGAAGATTGTCCCAATTGCAAATAACCCAAACCAACATCGACTAAAGGTTCGAGTTTTTGAACGATTTTCTCTTCCGTTCTACCTTTTTGTTGCTTAAAGAAATTCACAGCCTCTTCAATTTCCATGGCCAACAAATCAGCAATGTTCACACCGTTCAATTCCACTTCCAAGGTTTCCGCCTTGTAGCGTTTTCCTTCGCAAACATCGCATGGAAGATGCACGTCGGCCATGAATTGCATGCCAACCGTTATTTCGCCTTCTCCTTCGCACATTTCGCAGCGCCCGCCTTCCACATTGAAACTGAAAAAGCCGGGTTTGTATCCTCGATTTTTCGCCAAAGGAATTTTGGAAAATAAATCTCGAATGTCATCGAAAGCTTTTACATACGTAGCTGGATTACTTCTCGACGATTTCCCAATTGGGTTTTGATCGACAAATTCAACGGATTTGATCATTTTCAAATCACCACCAATTTCACGGTAAGCACCATTGGGATTCGAGGAAACAATCCCTAAATGTCCGCGGACGCCTGGATACAAGATATCACGAATCAAGGTTGATTTTCCGGAACCGCTCACGCCCGTCACGCAAACCAAATTGTTCAAAGGAATTTCAACATCTATATTTTTCAGGTTGTTTTTTCGGGCACCGAATAATTCAATTTTATTTTTTTGTGTTCGCCTTTTGGCTGGGACTTCTATTTTTTCTTTTTCGAGCAAATAATCAGCCGTTAAGCTGTTTTTTGCTTTCAACAAAGCCTTGTGATTGCCTTGAAATACCAATTCTCCTCCGTAACGACCCGCGCCAGGTCCGATGTCCAAAATTTCATCGGCGGCTTTCATGATGTCTTCTTCGTGTTCAACAACGATAACAGTGTTCCCCAAATCGCGCAAATTGTGGAGCACTTTGACCAATCTTTCGGTATCACGAGGATGCAAACCAATGGAAGGTTCGTCCAAAATGTACATCGAACCAACGAGTGTGCTGCCCAACGAAGTAGCCAAATTAATCCGTTGTGATTCGCCTCCAGAAAGTGAATTCGCGGCGCGATTTAACGTCAAATAGCCCAATCCAACTTCCGTCAAAAAGTGTAAACGACTGATGATTTCCGGTAAGATTCGTTTGGCCACTTGCGCATCTTGGTTGATCAAATCCAAGCCTTCGAAAAAATTCAAGGCTTCTTGAACCGGCATTAAAACAATATCGGTGATGGATTTCTCTTTGATTTTAACGTAATTGGCGTCTTTTCTCAAACGTGTTCCGTGACAATCTTTGCAATCCGTTTTCCCACGAAATCGCGAAATCATAACGCGGTATTGAATTTTATACGTTTGAGATTCTAAAAATTTAAAGAACTCGTTCAATCCGGTGAAATGCTGATTTCCAGTCCAAAGCAAAGCATATTCTTTGTCTGTCAATTCGTCAATTGGTCGATGAATCGGGAAGTCAAATTTCTTGGCGTTGAATACCAATTGATTCAAATATTCACCCATGGATTCACCTTTCCAAGCAGCAATAGCACCTTCATACACGCTCAACGCGCGATTGGGAATCACCAAGTTTTCATCAATGCCAATCACTTGGCCGTAACCATCGCATTTTCGACAAGCGCCAAATGGATTGTTGAAAGTGAAAAAATGTTCGTTGGGTTCTTGAAAAGAAACACCGTTCAATTCAAATCGTGTGGAGAAATCGTGTGTTTTTTTCGTGTCAGGAAAATAAATGGAACAAAAACCGTTGCCTTCGCCAAACGCCAATTGGATCGAATCAGCAATGCGAGATTCTTCTTCGTCTTCACCAAATCGACAAACAATTCGGTCAATGAGCAACAAGGCATCCGTAATATTTTTAGGTGGTTGCGCTACTACATCTTCCAATTGGATAGGTTCATTTTCCAAAAACAAACGGGTGTATCCTTGGTCGAAAAGCAATTTCAATTGACGGTCTATACCATATTTTTCAAATCCACCAATCGGACTCAAAACCATCGCTTTCGTTTCTGGTTTTTGAGTTTTTAGTAGGTTTAAAACGTCTTGTACATTGTGTTTTTTTACTTCTTCACCGGTTTCTGGATCAAACGTTCGTCCCACGCGGGCAAACAAGATTTTCATGTAATCGTAAATCTCGGTAGTCGTTCCAACGGTTGAGCGAGGATTGTTGGTGATTACTTTTTGTTCAATGGCAATCGCGGGTGCAATTCCTTTGATGTAATCGGTTTCAGGTTTGTCGAGTTTTCCCAAAAATTGTCGAACATAGGAGGACAAACTTTCAATAAATCGACGTTGTCCTTCTGCATACAAAGTATCAAAAGCCAAGGAAGATTTCCCAGAACCAGAAAGTCCAGTCACAACGGTCATTTTTCCATGCGGAATTTTTACGTCTAAACTCTTTAAATTGTGAACTCTAGCGCCTTTAACTTCGATGTATTTGTCCATGGAGATTCTCAAGATTTTTGGGAGGTTAAAAATAGGTATTATTTGGAAGGATTGGGCGGGTAAAAACAAAGAATTATTCTGAGGAAAACAAAATAATTAATTTTAAAGATTGCTGACAAAAAATGTTAACGATTTGCATGGAAGAGCCTTAATGGTCAAATATTTGCGATACTTTTGTTGGTAATCTCAATGGTATGAAAAATCGCTTTTTGCTCGTTTTATTTTTTTTTGGAATTCATCATTTTTCAATTTCCCAAAAATACGAAGTGCAATGGGGTGAAAAAGAGCGCGGTGCAGGATCTTTGTACAGTATTTTACCCATTTCGGGAAGTAATTTCTTAACCATTCAGCAATCTCGGACTTCCTTGTCGGTAGCACAACATGATAATTTTGCTATCTCGGCCACCGGCAGAATCAGTACCAAATTAAAAGGAAACGTTGCGCTCTTCGAGGATGTAAAAAGAATTGACAATCAATTGGTCGTCTTTTTAAGCGACCGACGAGACGGACAAGATTTGTTTTTCATGCAAAAGTATGGGGAAGATTTGAAACCATCTGGAGATGGCATTCAATTGGCCAGCTACGATTTGGAACGTGGTCATTCACGCGGTTCCTACAGTGTAATCAGTTCTCAGAACAAAAAATACTTTGCTGTGATTTGGAATGTTCCCGGTAAAAAAGATGTTTCAGACAAATATGGTTTCAAAGTGTTTGACGAACATCTCAAAGAAATCTCAGAAGGGGATTACAAGTTGCCATTTGAAGGCAGATTATCGTCGATCAATGAACATTATCTCTCCAATACAGGAGATTATTTTATTTCGGTAACAGAATATTCTGAACCAGAAACAAAGAAATTGTTCCAATCTTATTTGAATTACAAAGCACTGCATTTGTTTCACATTGCTCCCGAAATATTCGACCAATATACCTTGGACTTAAAAGGTAGACGAGTCGAAACGCTCACCTTGAATTCCGACAACAACAAGATTTTTACGCTAGCAGGAGTGTACGGCGATCCGCAACAATCTGGAGCAACAGGTTTGTTTTATATTCGGTTGGACTTTTCAAAAGAACAAATCATTGATGAAGGTTTTGAAAAATTTGACAAAAATTTTATTACCCAAGATTGGACCGACCGTCAAAAGGAGAAAGCGCAGAAATTGGAAGACAAAGGAAGGGGAGAACCACAATTGTACAACTACAAAATGCGTCAATCAGAAGTATTAGCGGATGGAAGCGTAGTTGGTTCGCTGGAGCAATATTACGTGGTTACGCATACCTATTACGATTCAAGAGGCAATTCTAGAAATACCTATTCCTATTATTACAATGATATTATTGCTTTTAAGATTGGAAAATCGGGCGGCTTTGATTGGTTGACGAAAATAGACAAACAACAAGTTTCCACAAATGACGGTGGTCCATATAGTAGCTATTGTCGTTTTGTGGACGGATCGAAAATCGCCTTTATTTTCAATGATAATTCGGACAATTACGACGAAAATGGACGGTTCATTCAAAACAACAATGGTTCCATTTACAGCGCTAATTTTGGCTTGAGACGAAACGCGGTTGCTTTGGTAAAAGTGGATATTTACACCGGTGAAATGACTAGAGAAACCTTCTTTGATCGCGAAGAGGTCGAGGCGGTAGCTGTGCCGAAATTATTCCTCGTTAACTACGATCGAAAAGAAGTGTTGTTGTATGCTGTCTATCGAAAAGACGAGCGGTTTGGTTTATTGAAATTGGGCAATCAGGAATAAGTCGGCTACGTCCAAAAACAGTTTTAAGTATATTTTTTCTCTTAATATTTGCTAAATCAAAACCAAAGACGTAGATTAGTAGTTCAAATCATAAAAAAAGAAACGTCTATCGATACATTTTACGCTTAAATTAATTCGTTTTTACTAACAATTTAAAATAGTGTACTATGTCTTTGAAAGAACAAGATGATAGCGTTTTAGTATCCCTGTACGTTAACGGTAATGAGAAAGCATTCGAAACGCTCATGCTTCGTCATAAAGATCGAGTTTACCGTTCTATTTACGTCAAGATTAAAAATCCAGCGTTGGCTGAGGATATATTCCAAGAAGTTTTTATAAAAATCATCAACACGATGAAGTTGGGCAATTACAATGAAGAAGGTAAATTTTTGCCTTGGGCGTTGCGGATTGCACAAAATATGGTGATTGACCATTTCCGTAGAAACAAAAAAGTGAAATTGATTTCTGAAAGTTCTTCTTCCAGCGATGACTACAACATTTTTCACACCTTGAAATTGCAAGATGCGAATATCGAACAGGTGATAACGAAGGATGAAATGGAACAACAAGTCGTTGGTTTGATTGATTATCTTCCAGAAGCGCAACGCGAAATTTTGGTGATGCGTCTGTTCCAAGACATGTCGTTTAAAGACATCGCTGAATCCAAAGATATCAGCATCAACACGGCTTTAGGTCGCATGCGCTACGCGTTGATCAATATGCGAAAAATTATGGAAGAAAGAAACGTGATTTTAGACATTGCCTAGAAAAAATATTTCTAACTAGTAAAAAGCATCTTTCGGGATGCTTTTTTTATGAATGGAAAAGTCAAAATTCAAGAAATATTTTATTTTACGATGGTCACCTTTAAAAATTTCTTTCTTGTCTGATTTTTCGGTTCTTCTAGATTTTGAGCGATAAAATACGAATTCAAATAAGGAATGTCTACGCGATAGTATTCTTTTGGTAGATGTATTTTTACAAGACTCGTGAAAGGTTCTTGTAAAGCGTCTGCTGGCACCCAGCCGAGATCTCCGTAATTAGCTCGATTGTCCATATTGTGCAATGCATACAGCTTTTCAAACGTTTCACCCGATTGCAATTGAGCCATTATTTTCTCTTGTAAAGCTTGAATTTTTTCAGTCTCTAACTTCTTGCTATCCAGGAAAATCGTTCGGACGTGGTATTCCACTTCACTAGTAGATTCAACCAATTTGTAGTAGGAGAGTGTTCCATCTCCATTATCCACTTCCCGCAATCCTGAAAAACCCAATAAAAAGCACAAACTATCTTGCGTATTGCGTTTGTCAAATGAATTTAGAAAAACCACCTCTGTTTTTAAAGTCGGATGTTCCGTGAGAAATACTTGCATTCTAGCTTCATTGTACGTCGCTTTTAATTGAGCCATTTGTTGCGATGTAAGTTCTTGTCCTTGTGCTGAAAAATGCAAGAAAAGGAAAAAGTAAACGAAAAAAAAGTGTTTCATTTATGTTTTTTGTCTTAAAGATAGTCAAAATGAGGTGATTAATTCAATCGAATCTAGACGGAAGAAAAGGTTCATTTGGGATCACTCTCCGATATTCTGCAACCAGATAGAAATCACTTTTTGCAAGGAGGATTTTTTGATTTCAAGTTCTTGGATGGATCGAATGGTGACCATTCTCCTTCCGTCGGGATAGTTGCCTTCCAGAAATTGATCTTCATCGGGAATCCTATTACCCGTAGGAAAAACCAATAAAATTCTCTCCTCTCGGCAATTCAAAACAACCAAATCTCTTTTGTATTCTTTCGCATTGAATGGTTGCATTTCGCCGTTGTAAAAAAAACTGGGAGAGTTCCATTTTACTTCCTCTGAGATTTTATCACTAGTGGATGCAATCACCTTACGGATTTCATTAATTAGTGCAAGCGATTTTGGCGTTAGCGGCAGGATTTCTTTTTTAGTCATTTCTTTTGAAGGTTAATTGATGTAGATGCAATAGATCCCGAAAGATCGGTATGGATGACTTTCCTATTCCATGTAATTTCAGCAACTCTTTTTCTGTTAAACACGCTAATTTATCAGGTGAATCAATCTTGTTTGCTTCCAGGGCTCGTCTAGCGGGAGCTGAGAAATGACTAAAAAAACCAATTTTTTGTTTTCGTTCTTGTTCGCAAATCGGGCAAATGGAACAATTGCTCTTTTTGTTGAGGAAGTGTCCAGATTGGCAAATTCCACCACTCATTGTTTCTGTTTTTCAAGATTTTCTTTAGCGCGAAACTGAACGATTCGGGTCACCAAATCTAACGGTAACGGTTTGTTTAAAGGAAACTGAACCGACCCTTTTGCATTTTTATACTGGGAGATTTCGGATTGAAAATTCGCAATGCCCGATGCCCCAGGATAAAACCCAATGTGTTTCGCGTAGGCAGCAAAATAAACCAAAATTTTATTGGTTTTGAAGGCCGGCATTTTATACGAGATAATTTCAACGGCATCCGGAGCAACTCGCTGAATGGTTTCGCGCATTTGCTGCAGCAAAACTTGTGTTTCTGCTGGAAATTTTGAAAAATAATCTTCGAAATTTGTTGGCGCTTCGGTTTCCATTTTATTTATTCAATTTGTGAAACGTGAAATAGGAAGCCATCAATATTCCTAAAACGATCAAAGGGAAAACTCCTTCAAAATTAAAACCATCCACGGCAAAATGACTTACGCTTGCAAATAAGAAATCGAATACAAAACCCGCGTAAGCCCATTCTTTTAGACGTTTGGGAAATTGAGGTAGAATTAAAGCTAAGGAACCTAGAACTTTAAAAATCGTCAGCGTAATTCCAAAATAGGCTGGATAACCCAAATGACGAATGCCTTCTTTGGCCAATTCCGTTTGGGAAGTTAAGGCTGGCATAACGCCTTCAAAAAGAAAAATCAAGATTGTACTTGTCCAGAAAATAATTTTAGTTTGTTTCATATTATTCGAGTTTTAGTTTTTAGGCATTTAACAAGGTTTGAATATCAAATTTCGTCATTTTTAGAAACGCTTGAACCACACGTGGTGATCTGGCTGGATCACTCATTAATTTACCCAATATTTCTGGCACTACTTGCCAAGTAACGCCGAATTGATCATCCAACCAGCCGCATTGATTGTATTTACCACCTTTTCCTAATTTGTCCCAGTAATGGTCAATTTCATCTTGTGTTTCACAAGTAAGCACAAAGGATGTGGCAGGTGAAAATTGATACATTGGACCTCCATTCAAGCACATAAACCGCTGCCCATCCACATCAAAGTGAACCACCATTGGGTTTTCAGAGACAATTTCTGATTTTGGAAATATAGAACAATAAAATTCTGCAGCTTCTTTGGCATTTCCATCAAACCATAAGCATGGATAAATTGATTTTTTCATAAGGTGCTTATTGCGCTTCCGCGTATTTTTTAAAATTATCTAATATAGCTTGCCATCCCGCTCTTTGCAGTTCAACAGAATTTTGTGATTCTGCTTCAAACGTTTCTATAATTTTTGTTTCGCTGCCGTCACCCGAAAAAATAACCTCTACTTTTCTGTCGTCGCCAAGTGTACTTTTTATTTCTTGATGGGTTATTACAGAATCGTAAACACCCCAAAACTCAAAACTCATGGAACCATCTTTTGCCGCCATCGTGGAACTGAATTTTCCACCGGTCCACAAATCGTTGCTCGATTTGGGAGTATGCCAGTCATCAGAAGCATTGTTCCACTTCTTAATATGTTCGGGTTCTGTCCAAAAATTCCAAACGGTTTCTATTGGCTTATTAACCGTCGTTTCGATTGTTATTTTTTCTTTCATTTATTTTAATAAAGATAATAGACAAATTTCTGCATTTTAATTTGAAAATAAAATGGTTAAAAAGACAATGTGAAGGGTTGAATGCGACAAATAATGTTTTTACATTTGTTTTATGAAAAAAGTAACCATTCTCATTCCAGAAACGGCCGTTATCGAGGCGATAGCGGATCCTCACTACATGTTTAAAGCCGTGAATCAATTTTTGATAGCCATGGGCAAGGAACCTTTGTTCCAGGTTCAACTGGTAGGTTTATCGCAGGAAGTGAAACTTGAAAATGGTTTGTACTCGGTACACTGTGAAAAATTGATTGCTGAGGTGGAACAAACCGATTTAATTTTTATACCTGCGTTGAGTGGTGATATGAAAGAGGCATTGAAAAAGAATCAAGCTTTTTTACCCTGGATTGTAAACCAACATAGAAACGGAGCAGAAATTGCTTCGTTGTGCATTGGCGCCTTTCTGTTGGCGGAAACAGGGTTGCTGAATGGAAAAAAATGTTCAACGCATTGGAATTCAGGGAATGAATTTCGAGAAATGTTTCCTCAAGTAGAATTGGTGGATGGCAGTATAATTACTGAAGAAAATGGAATTTATTCCAGTGGTGGAGCCAATTCTTACTGGAGTTTACTCTTGTATTTGGTGGAAAAATATACGAATCGTGACACAGCCATTTTGGCCTCAAAGTTTTTTGCAGTCGACATTGACCGCACAAGTCAAGCTGCCTTCATGCTCTTTGAAGGGCAGAAAAATCATGGAGATGTTGAAATTTTAAAAGCGCAGTTTTATATCGAAGAAAATTTCCAAGAAAAAATGACGGTGGAATCATTGGCCAATCATGTTGCTCTGGGGAGAAGAAGTTTGGAAAGACGCTTTAAAAAAGCAACGAATAATTCAGTTTTAGAATATATCCAACGCGTCAAAATTGAAGCAGCAAAGCGAAGTTTTGAAACCAATCAGAAGCAAATCAATGAAGTGATGTATGATATGGGGTATTCAGATTCAAAAGCATTTCGCACCTTGTTTAAAAAGAATACAGGTTTGACACCAGTTGAATACCGGAACAAATACAGTAAAAATGCTCTTGAAAAAATAAGTGCTTGAGATCAAAAAAATCAGAATGTTCGCTTCCAAACGTATTCCCAGTCTTTTATTGCTTCAAAACGGGCTTGAGCTTCATGGTTCGATGGATGTTGTAGAACAGATTCTACAGCAATTTCAGGAAGTTCAGGCACCAAATCATTGCGCAAGAAAATAAAATTGAAACCCAACTCGTTGCAAGCTACCAATCGATAACCCAAATGTTTGGCCAAATTATTCATGGCAACAGGCGATGCACCGTGGTAGTCCGGATGCTTGCCTGGATAGAAATAACTGGCATCATACGGCACAACAATGTCGTTCATCCCAAATTCATTGTGGGTTTCAATAATCACGACTTGTGGAGAAATAACCTGGATTGCTTCCCATACCCAATAATCATTGCCATCAATATCCACAGACATCATACCAATTTCTCCTTTCAATCCGCCAGCGGTAATCAATTCATTGATATTTTCTCGGGTAATCAAATCTTGAAGAAAAGTGGGATTCTGCACCTTTTTATTGCCCCATTTTTTGTAAAAATAGCGTCCTCGCTCTACTGCTTTTTGGTTTCCATCTATAAACAAACCTGTCCAGTCGTGGTGGAAATGCAGATTGGCTGAATTGGAATTGACACCGTCGTCTGCACCAAATTCTAAAAATGTTTTTTCGGGATTATCGATCAAGGATACCACGTACAAAAGCAATCCATCTTCTTCGAATTGGGAGAAATTTTTAAATCCTGTGGATGAATAGGCAGGAAGGTTACCTTCTTTTTTTGCTTTTTTGTAATCTGCGATTAACTGCATTTGTCGCTTTCCTTCTGCAGCGCTAAATCGATTTCGGATTTTAAAATGTAAAAAGTATTTTTTTAAATAATGTTTTAAAATCGGATGCATGCCTACTAACTTTGAAAAAGGATGGTTTAAAATTCGTTTAAAAGTACATTTTTTTTCGCTTTTTACTTCTTTCTATTACTTTCGTGGAGATGAATATTTTTCTCACTTTCGATTACGAATTGTTCTTTGGCGAAAATCCTGGTTCGGTAGAGAAATGCATGCTCGAACCAACGAATGATTTGTTGCGAATTGGACAAAAACACAACGTTTGCTACACTTTCTTTATCGATGTTGGGTATTTGATCAAACTAGAAGAATATTCGACCAATTATCCTGAATTAGCAGAGGATTTGAACGCAGTAAAAGAGCAAATCAATTTGATGCAAACGTTGGGACATTCTGTTCAATTGCACATTCATCCGCACTGGGAAAAATCAAGTTATGACGAGAATGGTTGGCAAATTGTCACAAAAGACGCTTACAAATTGGCGGATTTTTCAGAGGAGGAAGTCGATCGTATTATTCGAAGCTATAAAGCGTATTTAGATAATTTGTTAGGACAAACAACGGAGGTTTTTCGCGCGGGAGGTTGGTGCATACAACCTTTTCATCGATGGGCTGCTCTTTTTCAAGAATTGAATATTCGCATTGACTCAAGTGTAATTACTGGAGGGAAGTTTGATGGCGGAGAATATTCATTTGATTTTACGAAAGCGCCAATCAAAGCGAATTATCGATTTTCAGATGATGAATCGCTTGAAAATGTTGATGGATTTTTTACGGAATATCCAATCGCTTCTATTCGTTATTCTCCTGTGTTTTTTTGGCGTTTGTATATTTTAGGTCGATTGTTTCCAGCAAATCATAAAATGATCGGTGATGGTGTTTTTTTAGCACAACCCGGACGGAAGAAATCAGTATTGACGAGTTTTACGAATACGCACGTTAGTTCAGATGGATATTTTGCTTCTCAATTAAAAAAAGGTTTGAACGATTATGAAAAGCGCCAATTCACCGATTTTGTAGTCATTGGACATCCGAAAGGAAATACGCGATTTTCTGTGCATCGATTGGAGCGATTTATCCGGCACTATGCAAAAAAGCATTCTTTTATTGGTTTAAAATAGTCATAAAAAAACCGACAACTTGTGTTTGCCGGTTTTCTAAAAAGAGGTTGAATTTTACCGAGTAATGACCACTTTTCGGGTAAGATTTTGATTGCTGTTGCTAATTTTAACGATATAGGTTCCACTGTAAATGGTTTGAACATCAAAATAGCAGATGGTTTGTCCTTTGTTTATTTTCTTAGATTCGATCATTCGTCCGGACAAATCCATTAAATCAATACTTACGTCTTCTTTCACCAATCCGTTGATTTGAATAGCCAATAAATCCGTTGCTGGATTTGGAAAAATGGAAATATTCATATCTTCCAAATTTATAGCGGATAGTCCAGCTGTTCCTGCATAAGGTGTAGTTGGCTCGGCAATAGTTGTAACCAAACGATTCGCGAAATTGCCGTAAAAAGTAGGGCCAACTACATACGGATACGCAGAATTCCAGTTTTCATCAACGGTCGCGAAATAACAGTAGGTTCCATTTGGATACTCAGGCGTAACACAAAATCGACCGTTGTGCATATCTAAATAATCTTCGGTAGGATGAGACAACCATTCATAATCTTCTCGAAAGTAACCAAGAAAATAAGTCGCAGAAACGGCGGGTCCGTCGGCAACATCCGTTCCGTCTGCCCAAACCGTTCGGTCAGTAATGTTTCTCAATTGATAACCCGATTGGATGCGCTTAATTCCCCCAGTTCCGTCTGCATTGGCATAGCCATACGCTCCGTAAATAGGATAACCATCAAATGCATAACCGATCAATGGAGAGTGCATTGTGCTGTCAATACCGTATAAACCGTCCGCATCGTATAAATTACAGATCGTAGAAATAACAGTCAAATCCAATTTGAAGGCAGAAGGATTTTGATGATGGTGATAATTTCCCATGGCTGGATGACCTTTTGAACAGTCGAAACCAGGTTTTTCTGCTGGCACAGCATCTCGACTCCAAGGTGTTGAAGACATTGGTCCACCCGGACAAGGTGGATTTCCTGGTCCACCACACAGCGTATTCGTTGTTGTGTTCCAGCCCACACCGTCTCGAAAGTCAAACAAAGCAACCCCATTAATGAAAACGCCAATGTTTCCGCCAACCGTATTTTGCAACGTGCCTGTATTAGGTGTTGGGTACAAGGGAAGTTTTATAATTTCATTTTGATCCGAAGCAATCGATGGATTTCCATCCAAGAAAGGCCCGGTAGGATAAGCGGGAATACCTTTTGTTTTAATGTAAACAGAGTTTGCCGAATATTCAACGGATTGACAATTCACCAAAATGTTATTGGGAATAGCAGTAGAATTTCCAGCAACATAATAAGTTCCCATTGTGGAATTATTTTGCAACCATGAGGTGATGGCTGGTCCTTGGGCATTCGCAGTAGCGGATAAAAACAATAAGCTACTAAAAATAAGTTTTCTTTTCATATAGATTGTATAACTAATAGACACTTTGTTTGACGACCCATTCATTTAATTCCTTCGGTCGGTAGTAAAATTTTCGGAAATTTATTTTCTGGGTTGAAAACAAAGCTGGAATCATTCAAGGTTTTTAAAAAGGTAATAAGGTCAGTTTTTTCATTTGAGTTGAGTAAAATTTTCGTTTTTAATGATTTTGATAAGGTTGGAGAATCTTGAATTCCATCGGTATAATGGTTGAGCACTTCTCTTATTTTTTTAAATCGGCCATCGTGTGTATACGGTTCTGTGTACTGCAAATTCCGCAACGAAGGAACTTTAAACAGCAGACTATCGCTGGATTTATTTGTAATTCGATACTTTCCATAATCGTTCAGAGTTTGATCGACCGGTAAACCATTGTTCTCAAACCCAAAGTGGGTAAAAAGGGGTTCAGTATGACAAGCATTGCAATTCCGTAAGAATAAATCGTATCCTTTCTTTTCTTGCGTCGTAAATTTTTCTTTTTTCAATTTAACCCGATCGTACTTTGAATTGCCAGAAACTAAAGTCAATTGAAATTGAGACAAAGCTTTCAAGGTGTGGGCGCCGGTTGCGAGACTGTCACCAAATGCATTGAAAAAAAGTTGTTTGTACAAAAGTTTTTTATTCAGTTTCTGTACGACATTTGCAATCGTTTCATTCATCTCTTTTGGATCTGAGATTGGACCTAACGCTTGCATGTCCAAATGATTCATGGCGCCATCCCACATGAATGTTTTTTGCCAAGCTAAATTGAATAGTGCGGGTGCGTTGCGGAAACCAATTTGGTCGTTGATGCCATGACTCAAATCATGATCCGTGTGAGCAAATGAATTGTAAGGTGAATGGCAAGAAGCGCAAGAAATTGTGTTGTCGCTGGAAAGAATAGGGTCGTAAAAGAGGGCTCGGCCCAGCAAGATTTTGGCTTCCGCTAAAGGTTCATGTGCAAAATTGACATGAGGTTTGGGGAAATGTTTTGGTTTCTCAAATGAAAATGGTTTTAGCACAACAAATCCTGAGAGCAGCATAAACAAAGTTGTGAAAAAAAATAATTTTCCTTTCATTTCGATAGGTAGAATAAAGTAGAGGCAAGGTCGCTCAATTTCATGGCCGGTTCACTTGGACGCATGATTTGATACGTTTGTGCTACATTAACTTGTTTGAAAAATTCAGAAACATCGAATTTTATTTCAACGGATGTTTCATTCTCGACTATCATATTAACGGTTCGCCAAGCAGCAAAGGGAGACAAATAGCCGCCCAAATGAAATTGAAAAAAATGATTCCTCGCTGGACACATTTCACTGCTTCCTTCCATTTTAAAATTGATGTAGCCACTTTGCCAGGTCCAATACATACCGTTTGTCGGATCCAACTCTTCTCCCAAAGCTCCTGCACTATTTGTGACGCTGTCAATTCCTAAGTTGAAGCGAATAGAATTGAACGAACGGTTGGTCGGAATGTTTTCGAGAAATGAAAGGGATGCGGGTTGCTCAAAATCCACCAAATGGTATTTTTTATTGTCGGTAAAAACCAACTCTTCGTTGTTCCAAAAAGCAAGTTCCGAAATGTAAAATTTGAAGGTGAATAGTTGGATTGAATCCTCAAATCCATTCACTTTAAAAGGTTGGTTCAGCTCCAACTTGCCGTCGTCCGTCATAGCTGAAAACGAAACTTTTGTTTGGGCCTTCATGTCCACCAGGAAAGAGAAAGTGAATAAAAGAACCGAACTTAATTTAAATGGAAAACTCATCTTGGTCTTTGGTGATTTCTTCCAAACAGTTGGGCAATTTCGCCGGTCAATTCTTTGTAATCTTCTAATTGGTTGGGATGACAAATGGATTGAATTTCTTTGAAATGATTGAAATGAATTTTTTCAATTTCTGCTTGTGTTTTGGCGATGACGTGAAACAAAGAATCTGTTTTTTCCATGTTGGAAGATCCAGACAATCCTGAATACAATTCATTTTTTGCTTTTTTAATTTCTTCCGATCGCTCCTCAATATTCGCACGATGAATTTTAATTAATTCCTCAAATTGGTAGATTTGTTTTTTGTCAAAATGAAGTCGTTCGATAATGACAAATTTGGGGTGATCACCTCCTGCATTTGGGGGTCTTCTAAAAACCATAAATCCAACCAACAAAAGGTTAGAAACCAACAGAAAGACAATAATCAGTATATAGAATTTATTTTTATTCATAATACAATTGATTAGAAGTGATAGGAGCAATGGATTCAATGGAATTGGAAGCATTGGTTCCTGCTGAGGAATTTGTTTTTAATACCAAATATGTTTCGGAAACTAAAAAGACAACCAAAACAGCCGCGGCAGATTTAACCCACGTGAGTGAAATCGTATTCTTCCGCGTGTTCGCTATTTTAGATAGAACAGCAGCGTACAGGTCATCGGGAGCCGATACCGTTTGTATTTTGGACAAGATGTCTAATTTATTTTCCATCTGATTGTTGGACGACGAATCTTTCATTTTCCTTCGTTTTGTTTTAAAATTATTTTCAAATTGCTTTTGGCCCGTTGAAAAAGTGATTCAATAGCTTTATTTGTTTTATTCATGATTACGGCTACCTCTGCCATGGAATGATGCTCAATACGCAAAAGTAGTACGACTGTTTTTTGATCATCTGGCAATTGGTTGATCGCATCGAAAATTTCTTTCGTGGCCTCTTTATTTTCTAAAAGGACACCGGGATGGTCAAAATTTGTTGCGTCAACCCTTGAGGTGGGTTCATCCAATCGAATAGCCGATAGAAAAAATCCGCGCTTGTTTCTTTTTTTTGCTTTGATATAATCCAGTGAAGTATTGATCGTAATGCGATAAATCCACGTTTTAAGACTGGATTCTTCTTTGAAGCGATTCATTTTTTCATACACTTTCAAAAAAACGTCTTGCGTAATTTCTTCTGCCTCTTCCGTGTTTTGAACGTAGTGGAGAGCCAGATTAAAAACCAAGTTTTTGTGTTCGTTGTATAGCGACTGAAAGTTCAAAGTATCCACTAATTTTTGCGCAAGTTGGAAATAATTTTTCAAATTCAACACACTAACCACAGCACGATTTGAGGATTCTACGATTTTTTGAATGGATAGATTGACTGTTTTGAAACCGATTAACTCAGACAAAAGAACCATTCAATTTCCTTCTCCATTTGGACTTTTCCTTATCTTCGTGAAAATGCAAGAAAATGGCACTAATTGAATCAAATCCCTTTCATTTGGGCGAAAAAGCACCCGATTTCATCCTTTTTGACACCATTTCAGGTAAAAATCTTTCCCTTCAAACGTTAAAAGGTAAGCTGGGAACGGCAATTTTTTTCATTTGCAACCATTGTCCGTTTGTGCAGCACATCAATGAGGAATTGGTGAGTTTGGCCAAAGAATACCAAGCGAAAGGAATTGCATTTGTCGCCATCAGTAGCAATGATGTAAAGTACTATCCTCAAGATGGACCGGATCAAATGAAAGTCGTAGGTCAAAATTTAAATTATCCTTTCCCATATTTGTATGATGAAACGCAGGAGGTCGCCAAAGCATTTGATGCTACTTGTACGCCAGACCTTTATTTATTTGACAAGGAACTAAAAGCGACTTATCACGGACAACTTTGTGCCTCTCGACCAACGAATGGAATTCCCGTTACCGGAAACGATTTGCGCAAGGCAATGGATGCTTTGATGGCTGGAAATCCCCCCTTGAAGCATCAGAAACCAAGTATGGGTTGCAGTATCAAGTGGAAAAAAGATTAAACTTTTTTGACTACTCCAATAATCTTAAGCCAATTACCAAAAACAATGTTTCGAACTTGATTTTCCTTCGTGAAAAATGGAGTTAATTGTTCATCCAACCAATTTTCAACTTCTTTATACGTCATTTTTTTAGCTTCTACGACTGCTGAAATGTTACTTTGAGTAGTGAAATACAGAATCAAATCTGATTTAGTAAAGGGAATTTCGTTTTCAAATTCTTCGGCATGTTCCAATTTTAATTCCTTTTGGTTCAAGTTTTTATTGGACCAATCGTAGTCTGAATTTCTAGGAGGCGCTGGGAATTGGTTGAGAAAGACTTCTGGATACCAAGTCGAAAAAATTGGATTTCCTTCCATTTTTGATAAAAAATAATTGTCGTATAGAACCAATTTACCGGTTGGTTTTAGGATTCGTTTTACTTCGTGTAGAAATGGTTCCATATCAAACCAATGCACGCCTGAAGCCACGGTAATCAAGTCTAACATATTATCCTCAAACGGTTGACTTTCAGCGGGCGCCATGCTGTAAATAATTTCAACTTTGTTTAACGCTATTTTGAGCATTTCAGGCGAACTATCTGTGCCAAAAACATTGGTCGCAACGGGCAAAAGTGCGGCGGTGGACAATCCTGTGCCACAGGCCATGTCTAGCGCTCTTTCTAGTTTTTTATCAATTTTCAGTAATTCTATTAACCGAGCAATTGTAATAGCATGATAATGCGGGCGACCTTTTGCATAACGTTCGGCCACAGTAGACGGACTGAAATAATTCATTGGTTTTTCATTTTTTTAAGCGACAAATTGGCGATACATTTTTCTCGAATGGACCAAAGGTCTTCAAAGGAAAGAGATACACCTTGTTGTTTTTGCCAATTTCTCAAATAGGATTTGTGGTAGTCTACTTTCCAATCGCCAACCTGCTTCGGTTTAATTTCAATTTCTGTTAAGATAACGTTTTTTATGCGGTTAAACGAAGAATTTTCGGAAGTGAAATCGACTTTTTCATCTGAAATTTGCAAATAACAATGGGCTTCTGGCAGATAATCCAGTTGGTTTTCAATCAAGGCTGAACCAATACCTGGCGTATTTTCTTCGTTCATTTTGTACATGCCCAAAATCAATTTCACGTCTGGAATTTGGTTCAAATCAGCTACGGTTTTTAAAAATGCATGCTTAGAAGAACAAGTGCCTTTTTGTTCAGTTAGCACAAGCGAAAAATCAGTGCGATTGGCATTTCGGCCGTAAGGAAGTTTTGAGACGATGTCAATTAATTCATACCAGTTTTGGATACCAGATTTTATAATTGAGGTGGTTAAAAGATCATTTGAAAGAAACGATTGGTAAATCATTGAATCTATTTTCACTAAAAATACTAGACTTCTTGTAAACCTCATTGACTTATTTTGAATAAAATATTGTCCCGTTTAATCCGTATAAATTCTATTGATTAAATCTATACTAAATAAAAACAATCGATAAAATTGATGGACAAAGAATGATTATCTTTGTGTCAGATTTAAGCAATTTATCAACTTTAAAAAATATAAAAATGAGTTTTGTAGGTAAAAAATTCCCATCGATTTCTGTAAATGCAATGGATGAAATGGGGGACACGTTCCAATTGGACATTTTCAAAAAAGCAACAGAGAGCAAGAAAAAAGTGTTGTTGTTTTGGTACCCGAAGGATTTTACTTTCGTTTGCCCGACAGAGATTCACGCATTTCAAGCTGCTGCCGCAGAATTTGAAAAAAGAAATACCATCGTTATTGGCGCTTCTTGTGATACAGCCGAAGTTCACTTCGCATGGTTGAACACAGCGAAAGACAATGGTGGTATTGAAGGTGTTAAATTTCCTTTGTTGGCCGATTCAACGCGTGTGTTGGCACAAGAATTAGACATATTGGATTTCGATATGTTTGACGAAGATTCATCAGGAGATAATGTAACGTACCGTGCAACGTACTTAATTGATGAAGATGGAAAAGTATTCCACGAATCCATCAATGACATGCCAGTTGGAAGAAACGTGGCAGAATACATTCGTTTGGTGGATGCCTACGCACACGTTCAATCACACGGTGAGGTTTGTCCAGCAAACTGGGAAGTAGGTCAAGATGCCATGAATGCAAACAGCAAAGGCGTTGCAGAATATTTAAGTAATCACTAAGCAATCATGTTTACAGAATTAACAGAAGACACCTTGGAAGCTGCTTTGTCGGCGAACAAAAAGGTCATGGTTCAATACGGAGCATCTTGGTGTGGGAATTGCAAAATCACCAAACCGAAGTTCAAACGTCTGGCAGAAGAAAATGCAGGCATCGAATTTTTCTATGTAGATGCTGAGAAATTGCCGAATTCACGACAATTTGCAGACGTATCGAACTTGCCGACTTTTGCCGGTTTTGTAGACGGAAAATTGGTGAAACAAAACCAAGGAAACAAAGTAGAAATCATTCAAGACGTTCTCGATGCGGTTACCTCTCATTAAACACCTTGTTTCCTTTGCGGAGGAAAAAGATGTAGACTTCTTACATGAAACGGTAGAAGTTTTGGAACACCTCATTGAGGCACCTGGAATCAAAGACGAAGAGTTGGATGTAATTGGTGAATTGTTGTCGAATTTAGCCGGAGCGATTGATGTGCATACGGAAATTTCGGCTGGGAAATCACAACGAGATGCACTCAACGATTTCATGAAACGCGTCGTGGGTTCGATAGATAAATAAGATTTTTACAAAATAACTTGACAAACGGAATTCGAAAGGATTCCGTTTTTTTTGTGGAATAAACTTAGGACAATAGATAGAATGCTAGATCGCAGGCATCTTTTTGGTAACTGTATTTGGGTTCGATTGGGTTTTCGTTTTTCTTATAAAAAGAGCGCAGTGTGGCGGGTGCAACAAAATCAATCGTAAGGTTGGGAAAAGATTGGATCAGGCCTTCTATTTTGAAGGAAATCGGTGAGGCCGCAAATCGACCTTTGGTTCCACGGGTGATAATTCCGACTTTACAAAAAGATTGTTCGCCCAAAAAGGTGTGCAAATCCTCTTGAAAGCTTCTTACTTCAGCGGAATCTAAATGATCTTTGAGTTCCAATTTCTTGGGTGTATTCAGGATCTCAAAGAATTCACCAGAAGCATTTTTTTCTAATGGGGCAAAAATAGCTTTGTTCGCCTCTATAGCAATTCCAAGGACTTTCATACGATTATTATAAAAATTGGAAACAAGTTACACATTCTCAACGACACGAAAGATAAATTGAGAGAGTATTGATTTAATCCCGTTGCTATTCTGCCAGTAATTGTTCAGTAGCCACCTTTGATTCCACAATTTGATTGTAGGCTCCATCCCACAAACCAATTCTCTTCTGTAAGGATAGAAGCGTCGCTTGTTCTGCTTCTTTCCAAAGATTTTCATCATTTCCACATAGATTGGCGGTCATTTGCAAAGCGAGGTGGCTGTGGTGATCACCGTCTACTTCGATGTGTCTTTCCAAATAATATTTGAAAGTGGAAATGCTGTCGGGGAAGTTTTTATGAATGTCGTTGACCAAAGAAACAAACATGCCTGGAATCAAATCTTCACGGCCAAAAGTGAAAATAGCGGCTTGCAAATAGGCTTTGTTACTGTGTATAATTTCAAAAGTATACTCAACAAATTCACGCGCTTCTGTTCCTGTTTCGGAAGCTTGAAAAGCGAGAGCGAAATCGTTGTTTTTTTGCAACGTTTCAATGAAGGTTTCAATAGGACGAGTATCTGCTTCACACTGCTGCATGGCATCTAGGTACAATTCAAAATGACTTTTGCGAATGCCAAAACTGTCTACGTCGGATTCTTCGCCTACGACAATTTCATTGATTAAGTGACGTGTGTCTGCAGAGCCAACAGGAAACCAGGGAACGGAAGTGCAAGTCAAATTGTTTTGTAAGGATTTCAACAAGGACATAAAATCCCAAACCGCGTATATATGATATTGCATGAAGATTTTCAAATCGTCAAGATCTTGTATGGCTCCATATACTTTGTGGTGGATTATTTCTTGACGCAAAGGTTCGATTGACTTTTGAATTTTTTCGATATGCTCGTTCATTTTTCGCTTCTTTTAAAGGAAACAAAAATACGCCTTCCTCGTTGAAAATTCACAGAAGAAATCTTGTTATTTCTTGTTGAAATTTGCTTAAAATTTTAACCGGAAGTTACTTTTAATTTGCTTTTTGCGCGTACACCATTTTCATTGCATACCCCATTCCAAGGCCGCAGATTAGCCACATCGGAATTCCAACGAGCACTTTTTTTATCTGAATGGCTTCGCCCGAAAAATAGGGGAACAAAAATACACTAAAGAAATACATAGAAATGCCCCAAAATAGTCCAAAAGTTAGCCAGCCAAGACCATCATAAGGATTGGAAGATTCGTCTAATTTGAGATTCAAATAGCGTGTAGGTTGTTGTTTCAACCATTTTGCTTTCCATGATTTTACGAACCAAATCCAAATCGGAAAGGTGATGCCCAGCAGCAAAATACTGGTGAAATTCCATGGGCAAGGAATGATTTTTCCGCACTGGTCACAATACAATCCGAACCAGTTTTTATAGGCATTGTTTCGATTCGACCATTTTGAGCTGGGATGCATTGTTCCGCAATGAGGACAAGGAACCAGGTTTTTTTTGGGAGTTGATTTGGAAGGATATTTCTCCAGCAAGAGAATTTTTGGAACACGTTTACCAAATATTAATTCATTGAAGACAAGCAAAGGATTCAATCGCGAATACAACTGAATTGGATTTTTCCAGGTCCAAATAGTGTATTTTGATGAATCGTATTGCACTTGCTGGTCGTGTTTTTACACAAATTTACATAATAGATAGAAGGAATACCTGACCTTTGTCATTTTATTTTTAGTCAAAAGAATGCAACTTTACAGAAACGAGTTGTTCTTGAAATGACAACTGTAAATGAAAGATGATGACAAAGTTAGGATTGGACAAAGAACCGAAAAAAGGGATTCGAATTGTGATTGCACGAACCTATGCAAATCTTGTGCAGTTGAAGAAAGAAGGCAATCAAGCTCATTTTAATGAAATGTTGATGGAGATTTTGCCTGAGGTTAAAAACTACATCAATCGTCGTTTAAGTGCAGCGATTCACAAAGGCCATTTCCCAAAAGGGATGTATACCGCTGATGATTTTGTAGACCAACTCTTTGTGGAAGTGTACGACAAGATTGACGAAGTTCCCGATGAGAATGAATTTTACCATTGGTTGTTCAAACGAACCAATGAATTGTTGGAAGACGTAATGGTAGAGGAGGAGTTCGACGAGTTTTTCTTTAAAAACATCGATGATTTCTCCAAACCCGAATGGGACGCTTTGGCTGAAAAGGTAACTTCCAATCTGGAAGGGGAAGAAATTCTCATGGAAGATTTAGAGGATGTTTCGTACCGAAAAAACGATTACGTATTGAACGATGTTTTCGTGGAAGAAGACGAAGATGAATGGGTGGATAAATTGGACAAGGAACTAAACGAACAAGAGTTGCACAACCATATTCACGCCGTTTTACATCATTTGCCAATGGCGATGCGCAATGTTTTTGAATTGTACTCCAGTGAACAGTTTACGTTGGAAGAGGTGGCGAAAATCACCAAAACCGATATAGAAGAAGTAGATCAATTGCTGAAAGATGCCAAGAAAATAATCAAAACTAGTTTCGCAAAACGGTTTATGTAATCGTATCGATTTTCGCACGCTATTCCATCCACAATTTTCTCTAAAAAAGATTGGATTGCGTATGTTTATTTACATGGAACTATGGATTTAAACCGAATTCTTGTCCAGTAAAGCAAGCTTCAGTTAGTTGATGATTCAATGAAGTCAAAAAAAATCCCAACGAAATATAAGTTGGGATATAAATTCATTTCATCCAAATAGAAATACTATTTATCTTTTAGTAGTAAAGAATGAACAGGGTGGTGACCAAAGCAATGCCGAGAATCAGAGAAACGGCGCCTAAAATGATTCCAGTTATCGCTCTTTTTCGACCGCCATATTGATCCGGATATTTTGTCATTTTCACCAAAGCCACCAGTCCAAAGATGATAGCTAAAATTGAAAATACCCAGCCGACAACTGGAATAAAAGAAAGTCCACCGAAAAGGTTAGCGGCTGTAGCAAACCTCGTATTCACTTCGGGGGCAACTTCATCTTTTTTAGTGGTCTTTGAAAGGCTAATCAAAGGTCTTGAAGTCTTGCTGGAGGATTTTGTTATAACCTCTTGTTCAGGGTTTGAAACCGTCTCATTTTGAGTGGAGACTTCAGCGACAAGCGTTGATTCAACTTCGGGCTGACTTTCCGTCTCAGAAACAGTTGTTATTTCATTTTCAGCTGCTCGATTGGTCGCTTTTTGGATTTTCTCAGCAGTAGTTGTGTTGTTTGATTCAGCGCGTTGCAAATGCAATTTCCCATTTGAATAAGTACCGCAAGATGTTGCGATGACCAATAAGAATAGAGCTGACAGTAAATTTTTCATATTTTTAGTATTGTTGAAAGCAGTAAATGTAACGCAATTAAGTCAAAAAAGGAAGAGGATTCCATTGGACTTTGGCTAAAAAATCAAAAAAAAATCCCGGCAAAATTTGCCGGGATTCAAGTATATTAATCGGTATTAATTATCTTTTTTCGATTGGAACGTAATCTCTTTTAGTAGCTCCAGTGTACACTTGACGTGGACGACCAATTGGCTCACCACCTTCGATCATTTCTTTCCATTGTGCGATCCATCCTGGTAGACGACCCAATGCAAACATCACTGTAAACATTTCAGTAGGAATACCCATTGCTCTGTAGATGATTCCAGAATAGAAATCTACATTTGGATACAAGTTTCTTGATTTGAAGTATTCGTCTTCCAAGGCTACCTTCTCCAATTTTTTTGCGATATCCAAATACGGATCCTGCACGCCTAATTTTTCTAAAACGTCGTCACAAGCTTTTTTGATAATAGTAGCTCGCGGGTCAAAGTTTTTGTAAACGCGGTGCCCAAAGCCCATTAAACGGAAAGAATCGTCTTTGTCTTTTGCTTTCAGAACCCATTTGTCAACGTCTCCGCCATCTGCATGAATTTTTTCTAACATTTCAATTACAGCTTGATTGGCACCTCCGTGAAGTGGACCCCAAAGTGCTGTGATTCCAGCCGCAACGGCTGCATACAAGTTCACTTGAGATGAACCAACAATTCTAGTGGTTGCAGTTGAACAATTTTGTTCATGATCAGCATGTAAAATTAACAATGTATTCAATGCATTGGAAACAATTGGATCCACGAAGTATTCTTCTGTTGGCATCGCAAACATCATGTGCATGAAGTTGGAGCAATAATCCAAATCATTTTTAGGATACATGAACGGGTGACGAATTGCATTTTTATAAGACCAAGCCGCCAACGTTGGTAATTTTGCAATCAATCGGTGAATTGTCATGTCTTTCGCCTCATTTGAGCGATTGTTATCTAACGATTCAGGATAAAAAGTGGAAAGTGAACAAACCATAGATGCCAAAACGCCCATTGGATGAGCTTTTGCTGGATAGGCTTCGAAGAATTGTTTCATGTCTTCGTGCACCAACGTATGTTTTGTAATGCTATTTTGGAAATGCGTCAACTGATCTTGCGTTGGCAAGGTTCCATATATCAACAAGTAAGAAACTTCTGTGAACGAAGCTTTCTCCGCCAATTGCTCAATCGGATAGCCACGGTAACGAAGAATACCTTCTTCACCATCTAAAAATGTGATTGCACTTTGTGTGCTTCCCGTATTTTTAAAACCTGGGTCGATGGTTATATAACCCGACTTCCCACGAAGAGAACTGATGTCGATTGCTTTTTCGTTTTCTGTTCCTTCGATAACTGGGAATTCGTAGATTTTCCCATCTAACTCAAATTTGGCGATTTCACTCATTGTTGTAACGTTGATACGGTTTAATTTTTCCGTCTGCTAAATTAGAAAAAGTATTTCTTCCCTTAAAACTTTCTGGGGTTAATTCGTTAAAAATTTACCAATTATTTTGTTTTGGTAAAATATTCCACTTTTAAAGGTTTTCCAAAGTATAGTTCAGCATCATATTAAATAGGTGATTCCTAGTGTTTCCGCCGTAAATACCGTGGTTTTTGTTTGGGTAAATGAATAAGTCAAATTGTTTGTTGGCCGCGACCATGGCATTGATCATTTCCATCGTATTTTGATAATGTACATTATCGTCACCAGAACCGTGAATTAACAAGTATTTTCCTTTTAAATCTTTCACAAAATTAATCGGACTATTTTTGTCATAACCATCCTCATTTTCTGCCGGTGTGCGCATGAATCGTTCGGTATAGATATTGTCGTAATAACGCCAATTGGTTACTGGAGCCACAGCAATTCCCATTTTGAATAGGTCAGCACCTTTGGTCATGCAAAGAGAGGTCATGAATCCACCGTAACTCCACCCCATAATACCAATGCGCGATTTATCGACAAAAGTTTCATTGCCCAATTCTGCCGCAACCGCCATGAAATCTTCGGTTTCCAATTTACCCAATTGCAAATACGTTGATTTTTTAAATTCAGCCCCGCGATACATGGTTCCTCTTGGATCAACGGACACAACAATGTATCCTTTTTGAGCTAACAATTGGTGATACATGTAGTCTTGTCCACCCCAACTATCTTTTACCATATTGCTGCCTGGTCCGCCGTAAATATTGATGTAAACCGGGTATTTTTTGTTTGGGTCAAAATTCGCTGGTTTGATAATCCAACCATTCAATTCTTGTGTAACGCCTTTGAATTTGATAAACTCTTTGGGTTGAAGATGGTAATTCTTTAATTGTTCCATCAATTTTTCATTGGCCTCCAAAACAAATAAGTCTTTTCCCGATTGGTCACACAAAGTATAAACGGTTGGCGTGTTGGCATTGGAATAGGATTTCACAAAATACTTCATTCCGGTAGAGTAGTCTGCATTGTTGGTTCCTGTTTCGCAACTCAACGCTTTCTTTTTCTTTCCATTCAAATCAATGCTATACAATCCTTTGTGAATGGCACCTTTTTCAGCCGCGCTGTAATAGATTGTACCTTTTACTTCATCGATACCTAAAAATTCAATGATGTCGAAATTTCCTGTTGTTATTGCTTTCATGGTTCCGTCAAACCCCAAAGCATAAATGTGATTGAAACCATCTTTTTCGCTCGTTCTTAAAATGGTTTTGGCATCTTTTAAAATTAAAAGGTTGTCGTCGATATCAATATAGGTATCGCTAGTTTCTGTATAGAATTTCTTGCAATCCCAATTACCGGCCATTTGCTCAATTTTGAAATAATTGAGTTCATTTTGATGACGATTCATGGTTTGCAGAATCAGGACATTTCTTGATTCAGACCATTTCAAGCGAGGGATGTATTCGTAATTCCCTAAATTCAACGGTGCACTACCGAAATTATTGGTATTTTGACCGATTTGCTTGGACAAATCCACAATTTGTGCGGTCACTTTTGAATTGTCTTCTCCTGCTTTGGGGTATTTGAAAGTGTACAATTCTGGGTACAATTCATTGTAATACGTCAATGTAAATTCACGGACATTGCTTTCGTCAAATTTCAAAAATGCCATGTATCTGCTATCAGGCGACCATTCGTATCCTTTGGTGATAGAAAATTCTTCTTCGTACACCCAATCCGTGCCGCCGTTGATAATGGAATTTTTCTTCCCGTCGAACGTTAATTGGGTCACCTGACCATCGGCAATTGTTTTTACGAAAAGGTTGTTCTCAAATAGAAAAGATACCATTTTTCCGTCGGGTGAATATTCTGCCAACATTTGTGGAGAATGACTGTTGTCTAACGCCTGATAATCTTTTGTTTTTAAATCATACAAATAGTAAACGGCATAAAAGGAACGTCGGTAGACGCTTTCTGTCTTGGTTGTGAATAAGATTTTACTTTCATCTGCATTGAATTCATAATCCTCAATTCCGATTTCTTTTCCATCAGAGGTCAGTTTTGATAAATTCACCAAGACCGTTCCTTCTGCCTTGGGTTCCAAAAAAGAATGTTTGGTAATGCAGTCGTCACCATTGATTTTTGATCGTTTTGTGAAGTGTGTTCCATCTTTCATTGAACGGAATCCGGAAACACCCACGCCATAAAATTGATATTCTTTCCAAATTTTTTCAACAGAAATGTCCTGTCCGTGTGAAATTGTTGAAAAAAGTAAAAAGACCGTTATTAGTGACTTGTACATTGGATTTTATTTAAATTTTGAGCTAAATTACAAATACTTTGAGTTTTCATAAAGTTTATCTCATGATTTGGTGATGTAAGTTTAACATTCCAAATTGGCAGAACAAAAATTAAGCTATATCTTTGTGAAAGATTTTTGGTGTTACCCTTGATGTTTCCCTGCAAACTGAAACCATCAAAAAGATTAAATGGAATACAATGAAATAAATAATGTTAGTTATCATACATGATATCAAACGATTAGGCTTACTATTTCTCTTTCCAAAAGCAGTAGCTTTTACCAGTCTTACTGTTCCCAAACTAAGTATATTTTCCTTTAAATTATAGTCGTATGAAAAAAACGTTACTCACAGTATGTATCGCATTAACCAGCTCACTTTTTGCTCAAGATTGTTCAAAATTATTTATCTCAGAATACGTTGAAGGTTGGTCCAACAACAAAGCATTGGAGATTTACAATCCAACTTCGAGTGCAATAGATTTATCTGAATACGTAGTTGCTCGTTATTCAAATGGTTCTAATTCAGCTACGGTAGCGAATTCAGTTCAACTTTCAGGAATTGTTGGTCCTCATGATGTTTTTGTTGCTGTATTGGATAAAAGGGATTCATTAGGAACAGGTCAAGAAGCACCGGTTTGGGATTCATTGCAAGCACGTGCGGATGGATTTTTTGCGCCGGTTTACAACACTAGTTCATCCTTCTATTGGAACGGTGATGATTGTATCGTTTTGTTAAAAGGCACTTTGACGTCCAATCCAACACAAGTAGTTGCTACGATTCCTGGAATGACTGTTATTGATATTTTTGGTAAAATTGGTGAACAACCAACGAACGCAAGTGGTGGAACTTCTTCTCCAACTGGAGGTTGGTCAACTGCGTCACCTTACAATGGTGGTACCAATGGTGTAATCGTTACGGTAGATCATTCCTTGATTCGTAAATCAAGTGTGAAAAAAGGGGTTGTGAATCCTGCAATTTCAGTATTCAATCCATTGGCAGAGTACGATTCAATTCCTGCGGTAATTGTTCGTTTGGATGCAAATGGTGATACTATTTTCGGCACGGTTTCTGGCAATCCTATTTTGGATGGTAACTGGGCATCATTGGGTTACCATGCTTGCGATTGCAACCCATTGTCTGTATCAGAAAAAACACAAGATGTTTTGGCTATTTACCCAAACCCATCCAATGGAACTTTCAACGTGAAAGGTCTTAAAGGAATTGAAACCATTTCAGTATTCAATACTTTGGGTCAAAAAGTAGAATCCATTCATTTGGATGGCAAAACAACTTCCTCTTTTGAATTGAGTCAAAAAGGCGTTTATTTCGTTCATTTTGTCTATGCAAATGGCGAAAAAACGACGAAAAAAGTAATTGTTAAATAAGCATTCTAAAACAAAATAGAGAGGTCGACAATCGGCCTCTTTTTTTTCGCTAAGATTTCACATATGAAGATTTTTATCAGTTTACTAGTATTCATTTCGACGTTTTCCTTGCAAGCACAAGATTTTGTTTTGCGCGGAAAAGTGGTGGATAACTCGAGCAAACAACCCTTAACGGGTGCTAAAATCGTTTTGAACGATCAATACAAAGCATTATCGGATTTTGATGGGAATTATTCAATCAAATTACCGTCCGCTGGAGAATATAAAATGGTGGTTACGATGTTGCTTTTTTCCACGGAAAATTACACGATAACGGTAAATAATCCCGTGACAACCTTTGATGTCTTCTTGGGAAATAGTCAGGAATTAGAAGAGGTGAAAGTCATAGGAAACATAGTGACCTACCGGAAAACACCCGTTGCAGTGACGAAAATTTCTCAAAAACAAATAACTGAAGAACTTGGGTCGCGTGATTTGCCGATGTTGTTGAACGCAACACCGGGAGTTTACGCCACACAATCAGGTGGTGGTGATGGAGATTCTCGAATCAATGTGCGTGGTTTTGACCAAAGAAATATTGGGGTGCTCATTGATGGAGTTCCCGTAAATGATATGGAAAATGGTTCGGTTTATTGGTCCAATTGGTTTGGATTAGATGCCATTACATCAACGGTTCAAGTGCAACGAGGATTGGGTGCAACAAAATTAGCCTTGCCTTCCATTGGAGGTTCTATCAATATCTTAACGCAAGGTGTTGGGAACAAAAAAGGAGGCATGTTGAAGCAAGAGTACGGAACAGGAAATTTATTGAGAACGACTTTGTCGTACAATTCTGGATTGAGCGCAACGGGCTGGGGGATGACCTTGGCTGCGAGTTACAAACAATCCCAAGGTTGGGTCGATGGAACACCTTCCAAAGGAACTTTTTTGTACACGAAAATTCAAAAAAAATACGGAAAACACTTGATTTCCCTTTCAGGATTTATGGCACCTCAAGAGCACGGTCAGCGTTCGTATATGAATCCAATTGCCTATTGGGATGCACAAACCGCTTCAAAATTAGGGATCAATATACCGGATTCAGCGCAGATTAAAACGAAATACGACAATGGAATTCGTTACAATTCTCAATGGGGATATTATACCGATGACAAAGGAAAACAGCAAGTCAAAAATGCTTCTTTGAATTTTTACAACAAACCGCAAATCACCTTGAAAGATTTTTGGATAGTGAATGAAAAGCTCTCTATTTCCAACTTGGCTTACATGTCAATAGGTCGAGGGGGTGGTACAAGAATTAAAAATTCTTCTGGAATTCTTTCAGATACAACAGACGGAACGATTGACTGGGATGCCATGATTCGGAGCAACCAGGAATATGATTTTTTCGGAACAACTTATCCGAATGTTGACCCAACGTATTCGCCCGTTTTATTCAAAGCGAACAACTATATTTTGGCTTCGGTAAACAACCATTTTTGGGTGGGTTATTTGCCTCAATTTACGTATAATAAGAGTAAAAACTTGAGTATATCTGGAGGGTTGGATGTCCGTTATTACAAAGGAACTCATTACCAAGAAATCACCGATTTATTGGGTGGAGATTATGCCCTGAGTGGAACCAATAACAACGCTCGAACAGAGATGAAATTCGTCGGTGACAAAGTGGCATTGCAGCCTTATAACAACCACCGTGATGGTTTGGTGACTTGGACGGGTATGTTTGGGCAGGCAGAATATTCCAAAGGTCGTTGGACTTCTTTCGTGAATTTATCGGGAATTGTCAATGGGTACAAAGGGATTGATTATTTCCAAAAAAGAGAAATAAACGTTGGAGATACCTTGATTAAGATTGGTTACAATGATACAGTAAATTACCAAGGAACCCAGTATACGAGAGAATCAGATGGTTTAAAATACAGCCAAACCGATTGGAAATACATACCAGGAGCAACGATAAAAATTGGTGCAAGTTATTCCTTAACTGAATATTCGAATGTGTTTGTGAATGTGGGTTACTTGTCAAGAACACCTCAATTTAGTAACGTTATTGATAACAATACCAACAAGTTTTTTGCCGAAATCGTCAACGAAAAAGTAGCAGCCATTGAAGGTGGATACAATTTCTCAAACGAAAAATTTGGCATGAATCTAAATGGTTATTTCACCAATTGGCAAAATAAACCCTTTCCTTTTGGTGTAGCAGTTCCAGATCCAAATGACCCTACCGAATCCATTTATGTTAACATCAATGGAATGGATGCCATTCACTATGGAGGAGAATTGGATGTTGCCTACAAATTGAATAAAAAGCATAGTTTTGAAGGAATGTTCTCCGTTGGAAACTGGACCTGGAATTCAACAGAAGTAATAAAAATCCCTCAATACGATGTGACTTTTACTTTTGATGCGAAAGGAGTTCACGTAGGAGATGCTGCTCAAACCATGATGTCTCTGTCATACCGATGGGAACCCATCAAAGGGATGTTTGTGAAACCTCAATTTCAATACTTTAATCGGTATTATGCCGATTTCAGTCCTTTTGCTTTGCAAGGAGAAAATGGTGGAAGAGAATCGTGGATGATGCCAAGTTATTCCTTGGTAAATATTTACGCTGGCTATCGAATTAAAATGAAAAACAATGCTTTGCTCATCAATGGATCGGTGATCAATTTGTTGGGTACTAAATACATTTCAGATGCGCGTCCAATTCAAGGTACTTCTACTGCTTTTGATGCAGTTGGAACCCAAGTATTTTTTGGAGGCGGTTTGCGATTTAATGTTTCAATAGGGTTACAATTTTAAATAAACTAAAATGAGAAGAATTCTTTCATTAACCAGTTTGATGCTTTTGATAAGCGCAAACTATTTTGCCCAAGCGGTATTGCCTACAACTTGGAGCTTTGCTACCACCACTTTGCCAACCGGTTGGACAGAGTCGGGAACGGCTTTTTATACGGCATCGGGTAATACCCCTCCTGCTATGAAATTTGATGGAACAGGCGATTTTATGATTATTAATTTTGCTAGTAATCCGGGTAATTTGACTTATTTCTTAACTGGAAATAGTTTTGCAGGTGGTACTTTCACAGTGGAAGAATCTGAATTTGGGGTGACGTACACCACGTTGCACGCGTTTACAGCTCCACCGGCTGGAACGTATACCCAATTTACAGACGTACCGTTGGCTTCAACGCGCTATATTCGATTCATTTATACCAACAAAGTTTCAGGAAACATTGGTTTGGATGATGTGAATATTGACGCAGGTGCAGCAACACCTTCACAAGAAATAAACATTCTTCAAGGTTCAACAACTATACTTTCTGGAGGAACACAATTAATCAACTCAGCCGTTGGAACAGCAACACCGACTGCCTTTACAGTTGAAAATTTAGGTACATTAAATACCTTGAACATTACAAGCGCTACGCTTTCAGGAACAGCAGCGGCAGATTATTCTGTGACTTCTTTTCCAACAAGTGTTGCGGCCGGAGCTAATGCACCATTGATTGTAAGCTTCAACCCAAGTGTTTCAGGAAATAGAAATGCTATTTTGACCATTGCAAATGATGATGCTGACGAATCCTCGTATGTGATCAATTTGTATGGCGTTGGTGGAAGTTATGCTTCTGAACCAACAGTTCAACCAACCAATTTGGTGTTTTCAAATGTGAAAACGTATCGTTTGAAAGGAACGTTTACGCCCGCTGCTGGTGTTGAAGGTTACCTAGTTCTTAGAAAGAAAGGTTCTGCGATCACTGGGTTACCCGCGGATGGAACAGTATACCAACGAGGTGATATTGTAGGGGATGCCCAGGTCGTGTTTAGCGCGAACAATTCAAGCTTTATACCAAATAACATCATTGCATCAAGTGATTATTATTTTGCTGTGTTTGCTTACAACGGAACAGGTACTTTTATTAATTATTTAACTACTTCACCGTTGACAGGAAATGTGACTACGCCTGCTACGATGCAATCTCCAACGTATTACAATGGAATTTCAACATCAAGTTCAACTTTCTTAACTGATTTGCACAATTTGATTAATGCACACCAAATGCAATTTTACAGCAATTATGGTCCATTGGTCGTGAAAGAATTTGCTTCACGAGATACAACGTTGAATCGTAGAGTAATTACTTGTGTTTATTCAGGTGAAAATAAAATCTACACAGAACCATTTGATTTTACAGGAACAGGTTTTTCTAGAGAGCACACTTATTGCCATAGCTGGATGCCTACTAATCCAGCTCAAAATTTACCAGAATACAATGATTACCATCACTTATTTCCAACCAATCAAAATTCTGCGAATGGTGTGAGAAGTAATTATCCTTTGGGTGTTGTTGTTACCGTTCAAAATACTTATTTAGGTGCTAAATTTGGTTTGGATGCAAATGGGAAAACGGTTTATGAACCGAGAGATTCTCACAAAGGCGATGCAGCGCGTGCTATGATGTACGAAGCTACTTGTTACACAACCGTAAGTGGTAATTCTTGGGCTTTACCTTCGTACATTAGTTCATCTATTCCATACGGACAAGATCAAGCAATTTTGAAACAATGGCATTTCCAAGATTTACCAGATAGTTGGGAAATCACAAGAAATGACTTCATTGATTCCTTGCAAAATAACCGTAATCCATTCGTGGATAGTGCTGATTTTGTTTGCTACATCAATTTCTCAAACATGACCTACCAGTCTGCAGGATGTTTGGCTGCTGTTGAAGAGTTATTGAGCAAAAACTTTGTAGTGTATCCAAATCCAGCAAAAACCACTTTGACATTGCATGTGGATGCCACTACGATTTCTCATTACGAAATCATGGATTTGCAAGGAAGAACAGTTGCATCATCAGATGTGAATGACGTTGTTTTGACAAAAATTGATATTTCAAGCTTGAATTCAGGTATGTATACGGTAAAAGCATTAACACCTTATGGATTGGCTACACGTAGCTTTGTGATTGAATAATGAAAATCAAGTTAATATATTTTGTTTTACTTGGAGCAGGCTTATCGGCCTGCTCTTCTTTTTTCCCAAAGAATTGGACCTCGCAGACAACGACTGTTGAGAATGAATTCAAAAAATCAGATCGGATAGAATCCCAAATTAAACCTTACCGAGATTCCTTGTCCGTGGAGATGAATGAAATTATTGGGATTTCGCCGCACAATTTGGTCAAGGATCGACCTTGCAGTGATTTGAACAATTGGGCTGCCGACGCTTTGCTACATGACCAGGATAGCCTAGCGCACATTTTGACACCCAACCTCGTTCTTTTGAATGTTGGCGGACTTCGTTCTTCCATCAACGAAGGAAATGTTACAAAGGGAGATATATTTTCGTTTATGCCTTTTGACAACGAAGTTGTTTGGGTTAAAATGCCGATTTCAGCATTAAAGGATATTGCGTATTATATTTCAAAATCGGGTGGAGAGCCGATTGCCAATGCGGAATGGTTTCGTGCAGATTCACTTGTTTTGTCTTCCGTTTCCAATTTGCCTTATTTTTGGATTGTTACCTCCGATTATTTAATGAATGGTGGCGATAACATGACTTTTTTTAATCAAAAATTGGAAGTTGTAGCGACCAATAAACTCTTGCGTGACGCTTTCATTGATCAAGTAAGGCGAGAAGGAACTTTAGTCATTGACAAAAAATGCAGAATTCATGTGGAAAAGTAGACGGAAATTTTTAACCGATTCGATGTATTTGTCAGGTGGTGTATTGTTTACCTCTCCACTTTTGAGTTCCTTTAAAATGGCTCCTGCAGAAAATCGCATTACCATTTTACACACCAACGATACCCATTCAAGAATCGATCCTTTTCCAGAGAACGATGCCAAATATCCAGGGCAGGGTGGTGTGAGCAGAAGAGCCTCGATGATTCAAAAAATTCGATCGGAGCAGGAGCAAGTATTATTGCTCGATGCTGGAGATATTTTCCAGGGAACACCCTATTTTAATAAATACGGTGGAGTGTTGGAAATGAAATTAATGACGGAATTGGGCTACGATGCTGCGACCATGGGAAACCACGATTTTGATGCCGGCATGGATGGTTTTTTGAAAGCCAAACAGTTCGCAAAATTTCCATTTTTATGCGCGAATTATGATTTCACCAATACCATTCTGAAAGGCCAGACGCAAAATTGCACAACCTTCAAAAAAGGCAGAATAAAAATAGGTGTTTTCGGTGTGGGTATTAAATTGGAAGGTTTGGTGCCAAAAACCAAGTTTGAAGAAACGGTTTATGCCGATCCGATAGAGATGGCACGAGAACAAGTGTTGCACTTGAAAAAGGAAAAGTGTGATTTGATAATTTGTTTGTCTCACCTCGGTTACGACTACGAAAACAAGTCAACCATGAGTGATCTCAAATTGGCTGAAAACACCGATGGAATTCACTTGATTATTGGCGGACACACGCATACTTTTTTACCAGAGCCTGTTGCTGTGAAAAATCGTTTGGGCGATACGGTTTTGATTAATCAAGTGGGGTGGGCTGGACTGCAGTTGGGCCGAGTTGATTTTTATTTTGACAAAGGGATCCAACACCAAAATGAATTAATCCATATTGGATAATTTGGGATCTTTCAATAAACCCAATTCAGCTGCTGTTGCAAGGGAACCCCTAATTTTTTTAGTTCCTTTTTTAACTTTTCACCTTCTTGGATGTCCCGTTTTGGAAGAATAATCGAAGAACCATTTTTCATCTTTAAGAAATAGTAATCAGGAATTTCGGTTAATAGGTCCAATTCTGAAGCCAAAACTTTTCCTTCTCCAGCAATATTTTTGGAAATAATATAGTTGGAATGAATCTCTAGCACTTCGTCTTGACCAAAATGATTGCCATAATTTTTCTTGCTGTATTTTGTAAAATGCAGTTTTAAACGCCATCGATGAAATCTTGGATAAAAAATATACGTGAATATCGCAACAACAAGCATTACAAGGCCCGCTATTTGACTTCCGGTAACAAACAAGTTGATGGTCAATAAAAAAGCTGCTAGAGTCGTAATAATCCGACCTCGTTGTCTTGTTTTCAATACGTTTATTGATTGTGAAACCGTATACAATTGAAATTCCAGGAAATCTTTTTGTTCTATTTTAAAGCTGAAGATCATAATTTTAAAATTCTGCGGGCTAAAGTAGAATATTTTAGAGGAATTACCGTTTGTTTTAAGTGTGACTTTAAAAGTTTAATTGCGTAACTTTAACTAGAATTTGTGTTTGGCCATGTACTTTTAAAAAAACAGATTTTTAACCTAAATAAATTACAATGAAAAGAATTCCAATTTACCTGATTTTAACGCTACTACTTTTAAATTCATTTCACCCTTTTGCACAAGACAGTGACCAATCTGGACGAAATAGTGTTATTAAATTTACACCTTCAAAATTGATGCGCGGTGAGATTTTATTCTCTTACGAAAGAAAAATTGCTGAACAAGCTTCTTTAGAATTGTCTTTTGGTCCCGCAATTTCGAATGTGTTTCCCATTAATTTAGACCATCTTTTGGGTAATGGTTCAAATGCACAAGAAACGAGTTTGCTTGGCTTTACTACCAGTTTAGGGGCACGCTATTATCCATTGGAAGACAAAGATGCGATGGAAGGTTTTTACATTTCACCCGTTTTCGGATTTACACAATTAAATTACTTGTTTTCAGCACAAAATTATGGATTTCAAGGTGGCGCCCAAATTGCTGACATCCGAGGAAAATCGAATCAAAGTAGTTTTGCTTTTGTTTTCGGTATTCAAAAATGGCTTACGCGTTCGTTTTCTTTGGACATGTACATCGGTTCAGGATTGAAACAAGTGAATGAAAACAATTATTACTTGAATTATTTAAACGATCCCTATACGGGTCAGATGATTTCTGCCGTTTGGGTGGATAACCCGATAACAGACGTTCGTTGGTTTCTAACAGGTGGTGTTAAAATAGGATTAGGCTTTGGGAAAAAGAGATAAATTTTAATCAAAAGAACTAGAACAACCTTTAAGATGCACCTTGAAAATATCAAAAGTAACTTGAAGGTTGTTTTTTTTGTACTCCTACTCCTGGTTGCCTGCAAAGAAGAAGGAAAAAATTCCGCGCCATCTGCGATTTCAGATAAGAAAGTTAAAATCATACAACCGAAAACGATTCAGCCTTTCGTAAGTTCAGCTTATCATCTTTTGGCTACCGCTGATACCTTGAACTGGTTGAAATCCCTAGAACCTGGCGATACTCTGCGTGCTTTACTGTTTTCAAACCGAGTGGATGAAACTCATTTAACAAGATTAGATACACTTGTATTTCCAGATTCTATTTATCCCAATCTGGATGCTTATTGTCCTTTCCCCAATAGCGTAGAGGGTATTACGTCGGTCAAAAAACTCATTGTGGTTTCTTATTTTGCTCAAATTTTCGCTGTGTACGAAAATGGAAAACGGATTCGATTTGGACCAGTCAGCATGGGCAAAGAATCAACCCCAACCCCGAAAGGATTGTTTTTTACCAATTGGAAATCCAAAAAATCCTATTCAACGGTGGATTCCACTTGGATCTTGCCTTGGAGCTTTAATTTTGCCAATTTTGAAGGCGTATCTTTGCATGAATATGCTTTGCCTGGTTATCCCGCATCCCACGCTTGTGTTCGATTGATACAAAGCGATGCGTATTGGTTTTATTATTGGGCAGATCAGTGGAAGCTAACAGCTCAAGGTCAAATTGCCGCGTATGGTACCCCGATATTAATTTTTGGTGATTATCCGTTTGAAGGCAGGAAGCCATGGCTCAATTTAGCAAAAAATAAAGAACTCCTCCAACTGAGCGAGAAGGATTTAATGAATGAAATTAAGCCTTACTTGCCTTTGATTTTGGAAAGACAATCCACTCGAGATAGTCTAATTCAGTCAGAAAAAGTTGAATTCACGTCTGATTTAATTGGAAAATAGTATAAAAAAGTCCAAATGGCGTGAAGGCTATTTGGACTTTTTTGAAGATCAGATACGCTTATTTGCCGCTCAATCGAGTCAGTATTTCTGGAAAACGAAAAGCCCCCACCATCCATACTACTGCAAAAATAATAACAGGTGCTAAAATCGATTCATTGTGCTGAACATGCGTTGCAATTGCTCCTCCCATGTACGCAGCTAATAAAAGCGTTCCAATCACGCCTGTGCGAGGAATAATAAATAGAATCAATGATGCAACTTCTACCACTCCAATCAAAAAGTAAGATGAATTCGAAAATCCAAATTCAGTTGCCATTTTTAATGCAGTAGGGTCCCCTGATAGTTTGCCGAATGCACTGCCTGAAAAGATCAATGCGATTAAACCCGTTAAACTCCACCCAATTATTTTTTTTGTTTTTTCTGACATGTTTTTTTTTTTACGTTTAGTATACAAAATTAAAAATTTGCTTTACTTTTGCAAGTAGGTACACGAATGTATCGTAGGAACAAAAAGTAAAGTATTGTGGAGTTAATTGATGAAAAAAAAGAAAAAAAAACACACTATGATCAATTTAATTGTCCGGTCAAGACTGTTCTAGATATTTTGGGTGGTAAATGGAGTTTTTCAATCGTTTATTCCTTGCTAGAAGGCAAGAAACGATTCAAGGAATTGGAACGGAGTATTGAGGGGATTAATACTCGTATGTTGGTGAAGGAATTAAAATCCATGGAGATTAACGGTATTGTAAAAAGAGAAGCGTATGCTACCATACCTCCTAAAGTGGAATATTCTCTCACGGAAAAAGGACAAAAATTACAGCCTATTTTGGCCGCTTTACACGTTTGGGGGCTAGAGTTTGCCTGAATCCTGTTTTAGTCCGTCTTTTTTTGAAGAAATTCAAGTCGAACATTCTTCAAAGTATCTTGTGCTTGGCTCCCAATCGTTTCGAAGGTGATTATTTTCGCTTCCTGATTGGTCATTGGGTTGAATTCAAAATTATAGTAACCAGTTTGCCACTGATTGAATTTTTTTTCATGAAAATGCAAAAGTGCACGGTCCTGCCAATAATAGATACTATCGTCTATCGCTCGATTGATTCCTATCACAACACGTGTCCTGTTTTGCTCTTCGTATCGATTGTTAATGGAGACTTTTAGACTCGTAACCCTCTCAAAATTGGGAATTTCGGTGCTTTTAATAAACGACCATTTGGTTGCTGTGAGTCGTTGTACAATCAGTGTACCTAATTCGCGGGTATAGATTACGTTGTAATCCTCTTGATTTATTTTATCCTTCCAAATCAATCCCTTGTAGATGTCGTCTGTTTTTAAAAATACTTTCCAATATTTTTCTTTGTCCATCTGATGAAAGTGCAGGATGTAATGGTTGTATTGAAAACTTTGGATGCAATTGACTGGAATGGTTAGGAGCGAAATGAGTAGAACAAAAACTTTTGCAATGGGTTGAATTGAAGCAAGCAATAAGGCGATGGGAATGAAAAAAATGACAAAATAATCGATGTAAGCCCGCAAACCAAAGCTGCTGCCGAAATACCAAGACCACCAGGAGGAAAGTACATAGGTTAGAACAAAAAAGAAAAAGAACCACGAGAAAACTAGGAAATAGTCCTTTTTGATAACCAAACCAACTAGTCCCAAAATACCTAAGAATAAAATTGGGGTATACACAAATAGGCCTTTTCGGTAACTAAAAAGGATATCAATCAAATGCGGGTCGCTGAAATCGAAAGATTCCGCTTGGTATGAATTGATAATGAAATGCCCCGTTTGAAGATACCACAATGAGAATTGTATGCTGGCAATGAGTAAAAAAGCTGCTACTGCAAATAGGAGATCTTTCTTCTTTCTCAAAAGTACAGAAATACCCATTTTCAGGTTGTCCCATGATCCAGCTAAAAAAGGGACAAACAAGACAATAAGAAGGTTGGGTTGTCGCAGGATGAAAATTAAACCTAAAAACAAGCTAGCCCCTATCAAATCTCTTCTTTTGAAATGAATAAAATAAGATTTAGAAAAGAAAACAAAGGTGGTAATGGCGAAAAGGGAATAGACATGGCTGAATCCTGCATCGGCATTGGCGTATATTGTGAGCGGGGTGGCCAAAGCCAAAGTCAATTGACAGAAGAGTACAATTAATGGTTTTATCTCATATAAAACGAGGACTTTTTTTAGAAAGATAAGGGATATGAAAAGATAAAAAATGGATGCAACCCACACAGCGTTTTGAAATGGTCGTTGATAACCATCTCCGGAAGTATGGTCTATCTTGGTGGTAAAACGTGTATACAAGAAAAAAGGCAGTTGAAGTACGGCGGTTCCACAGGGATATTTGTTCACGTGAAAATCGGAAAAAGGGACATAAACCCCTGTCGGCAATATTCGTTGATAGGAGTCTTTGTTTAAACTGTAGGGTTCATTGTAACGAACCAAATCATGATGAATGAAGGTAGAAGGCAAATAGTCGTAATAACCAATTCCATCCGCATTGATGGTTGTTTCGGGAATTCCAATGTATTGATACGAAATAAACAAGAAAACGAAAAGAATGAGTATCTCACCTATCACAGATTTAAACAGAGAAAGTACTTTTTTTATAATCATTGAAACGACAGAGTTCAGGTGGTCACTCATTTACTGAACCAAAAATAAGCATTTATTGCTTCAGGCAGTTTTCACTACTTCATTTCCATTCAGTATTGTGACCCGCGTCTTTGTTCCATTGATTCCACTCGAAATTTTGAATGGATTTCACCACGGTTAAAAAACCACCTGTCGCCAAATACAACCATCCATTACTTGCTATGGGTTGTCCTTCACAATTTCCTGAGGATTTCTTGATAATTTTAGAATTACCAGTTTCTAAATCAAAAGATTTGACATCGCCAGCCGTTGTTGTGATGATGACCATGTTGTTGGCTATGATGGGCAATTGATCGGCATTCGTCAAAACGTCTTGCTGCCAGAGCAATTTTTCGGATTGCACATCAAATGCATACAGATGTTTGGAATCAGTGACAATCAAATATTTGTTTTGATAGACAACTGGGTGTGATCCATTGTAATTCATTTGGTCTGTTTCATCCACATCACGTTTTCCCGAAATTTTATTTGAAATCATTTTTACGGGATATTTTTTTGCAAGCGAAAAGGATTTTCGGTCCAATACGATAACTTGTTCCTCATTTCCGATACTTGCGGTTATGTATATTTTGTCACTTGTGACAGTTGGAGAAGAAACCATTTTGTAGGTGGTCAATGTTTTGATTTTTGTGCCCGTTTTTTTATTAAAAACAGTATACGAACCGCTTTGCGAAGCCACGTGTACCTCATTGTCTGCTACCACCGGACAAGCGATGGTTTCATCGTCCACCCGTTGCATCCAATTGAGTTTTCCTGAAATTAAATCGAAACTAACAAGAACCGGAGTGCCTCCGTGTTTGTACACCACGAAAACATCACTTTCATCGGCGGATGGAGTGGAGTAAACGTAGCCAGCCAACCATTTGCTCCACAACAATGCACCTGTTTTTGCATCGATAGCGTACAACGTACAGGACGCTGTGTTGATCAAGAGTACGCCTTTGTGATAAACAGCAGGCGATATGCCTGATTCGCCCAGCGCAACCCCCCAAACGAAGGTTCCTGTTGTGGCATGTGTGCAATAATAATTTGCCGAATACAAACCTTCTCTTGAATACAGAAAACCATCAATAATTGTTGGAGTACCAACCACGCCTGCATTGCCATTAAAATCAATTTTCAGTCCTTCTGTCGTTTTGGTTAGATAACTTAAATCCGAAGGTCTCTTTAATGGCTGAATAGGTGTTGAACGATAGGTGATTTGATAATTTTTGTCTCCCGGTTTTGGTCGCAAAGCATCCAATCGCATCGCTTCTTGTGCCTGTTCCATTTGTGCTTTTTGCTCGGCCATCATTTTTTCAATTTCAACGGAGCCTCTGTATCTTCGTGTTGCGCCTGAAGAATGAAAACCACTGGAAACAGGTGCTTCAACAAGCAACAAATTGCTTTCATATTTTAAATTCACTGCATAGTTGCCCCCTTTTTCGATCAGCAAAACACAGGTGCCTTTCTCGTTGGTTTTTCCTGCATAAACACGTTTACTGGTGGTAGATTGAAGAAATACGGGCTCATTACTTAGTGGGATTCCTTCCAAATCTTTCAATTGAAACGTAAACAAATCATGGGTGGAAGTTCCGGTAGTATTGGTTACAGCGTTTTGAAATACGGTATCTCCTTTGACTTTTTCAGGTGTTTTTGTTTTTTCAAAAAAGACTACTTCTGTCATTTCCATGTTGGCGAAATTGGCCACTTTCAGCGTTTGATAGGCCACTAAATTTTCTACGTCGATTTCGTAGGTTTGGTCAATTGGCAGATAAAATACGGCTTGTCCAATGTTGTTGCTTTTACCTGAATATTTTGTTTTGTCCTTCATTGAAACAAGCGTAATATTGATATCTGGAACCGTCGTTCGATCGATTTTTTTCAAGACAATTGTCACTTTGGCTTGATTGTTCATACCTCTGTTTTGCATGGCTGGTATTGTTTTGAATTCAACTCCAGCACGATCCGCTTTTGGTTTTTCGGCAAAATAACCTTTTGGATCATAGGTTACCGAGCGAGAAAAGGTGCCACGCATTCCTTTTTCAACTTCGGCTGTAGCTACTTCTTTCAATTCTAAATAACTAAATGTATACGTACCGGGTACTGTCAAAGTGAAAATGGCCTTTCCTTCATTGTTTGTTCGTTCTTTTAGAACAATTTTTTCCGCTTGATTTTCTGCCGTAACCAAAACATTCGGCATTGGAGCATTTTGTGTGTCTTTGATTCGGAAAGTATACGTGTATTGTCCGAGTAAAGTAAAATTTGAAACAAGTAACCCAAGTGTAAAAAATAGTTTCATAAAAAATGGCTTTATGCTGAAATAACCCTTGTCTTTAAATTTGTTACAGATTATTAGCTCACAGCTCGGTTTGGATCATTACGGGTAAATGGTCGGACAACCAAAGTCCATTGATTCGTTTGTCTTCAATGCATCTGTATCGCTCTACTTTCAAATTCTTTACAAAAAGATAATCAATTCTTTTGTTGGGCAATTGATGGTTGTCGAACGAGTTGAATGTGCCTTCGGGTCCATAAGGAGCGACATTGGTTATTTCACGGGCATCGAAAAGGTAGGAACCAAGCACCTGAATTGGTTCCTCTGAAGGCTCTGCATTGAAATCACCCATGATGATTACTTTTTTATCGCTTAGTCCTTTTTGATTTATCAATTGGATTAAGAGTTCAGCGGATTGTTTTCTAGCCAACTGGCCGATGTGGTCAAAATGACAATTGAATACATACAAAGTATCCCCCGTGTTCTTCATTTTAAAGGTGCCAAAAGTGGTAATTCTTTCCATCGAAGCATCCCATCCTACGGAAACTTTTAGCGGTGTTTCCGATAGCCAGTAGGTAGCTGTTTCGATTAACGCTACTTTTTCAGAATTGTAAAATATAGCCGCAAATTCACCTTTCATTTTCCCATCGTCTCTGCCAACGCCAATTTTTGAATACTGCGGCAAGTTTTCTTCCAAATAGCCTACTTGGTGGACCAATCCTTCTTGTATGCCGAAAATATCGGGTTCATAAAAGTTGAAAAAGGAAACAATTTCTTGTTTTCGCAAATGCCAATTGTTTTCACCGTCACTTGGGTTGTCGTACCGAAGGTTAAATGTCATGAAAGAAGTTTGAGCAATCACATTAAAACCTACGTGAAGGAAAATGAAACAAAGCGTTAATCGGATCACTGCAAATTGAATTTTCATACTTGTGAAAGGTAAAAAATATATACTAGACTATTTTCAATAACTCCTCAAAAGTTGTTCTCCGAAAGTAGAAGTAATTTTAAGACAGGCATGGGGGAAGGGTCTTGTCGTTTGGATTAAAAGATATAAAAGAGGGGATGGAAGGCATCAAAATTTTGTATAGAGTCGATTTCAGATAGAAAATAAAGTCTATAAAAAAGCCCAAATCTTTCGGGTTTGGGCTTTTTTTTCGGTAAGTATATCTAATTCAATTAATAACCTAGTTCCATTAAATTTTCGAAACGAATTCAGCAATTGCTTTTTCTAAACCAGCCGCATTTTTACCTCCAGCCGTTGCGAAAAAGGCTTGACCTCCTCCACCGCCTTGTATATGAGCCGATACTTCGCGAATTATTTTTCCTGCATCCAATCCTTTTTCTTTTGCGAAATCGTCGTTGAACATAATGCTCAACGAACATTTATCACCTTCAATGCCACCAAGAACGCCAACAAACGAAGGATATTCCCCTTTGAATTGGAACAACAAATCTTTGATAGAAGCGGCATCTAAATCTACAGTAGCTTGCAATAATTGGTATTGACCGTTGTCCACTATTTTAGCTTTCAATTCGCTTTTAATACCTGTAGCTTTTTGTTTTTTAAGAGATTCAATCTCTTTTTGAAGATCTTGATTTTTAGACAATAAATCCTCTACGGCTTTTTGTAAATCTTTCGGTGCTTTCAAGGTTTGCATCAAGTTCTGAACTTGAATATCTCGATCACGGAAGTATTTTTCGGCAGCAGGTCCTGTAATTGCCTCAATACGTCGAACACCAGCCGCGACTGCACTTTCAGATAGTATTTTGACCAAAGCAATTTTCCCAGTGGCAGACGTATGAATTCCACCACACAATTCGATGCTTTCACCAAATTGAATCATACGAACGGTGTCACCATATTTTTCACCAAACAAGGCCATGGCTCCTTTTTCTTGAGCGACAGCAATTGGAATGTTTCTGTGCTCGTTCATAGCAGTATTTTCCAAAATAGCAGCATCCATGTGGGCTTGTATTTTTTCCATCTCTTCGTCCGTAACTTTGGCGAAATGACTGAAGTCAAAACGCAAATAGTCAGCGTTTACTAACGAGCCTTTTTGTTCTACGTGCGTTCCCAAAACAGTGCGCAAAGCATGATGTAAAAGGTGCGTAGCACTGTGATTCAAAGCGGTTTTATGACGTTTGTCTTTGTTGACACTTGCGTGGAAGATTCCACCCAAATTATCCGGTAATTTCTCCGTGAAATGAACAATTAGGTTGTTTTCTTTTTTCGTGTCGAAGATGAAAATTTTATCACCTGCAGTATTTTCAAGAACACCGGTGTCACCAACTTGACCGCCGCCTTCAGCATAGAATGGAGTCAAGTTTAATACGATTTGGAAGAAGCTTTTGTTTTTCTGAACAACCTTTCGGTACTTCACGATTTGAACATCCGCTTCCAGAAAGTCATAACCAACGAACTCTTCAACGTGATCTTCCATCAACGTTGTCCAGTCACCCGTTTCCATACTTGTAGCGGCACGAGACCGATCTTTTTGTACTGTTAATGCTTGGTTGAATCCATCTTCGTCAATGCTCAAATCGTTTTCACGAGCAATAAGAGAAGTTAAATCCAATGGAAAACCATAGGTGTCGTACAACTCAAAAACCGTTTCTCCATCCAATACTTTTTGTCCTTTGGATTTCGCGTCTTCTATCGTGTTTTCAATACGACGAATACCTTGTTCCAAAGTTCGGAAAAAACTAATTTCTTCTTCTTTTATTACCTTGTAAATCAGGTCTTTTTGTGCATTTAGTTCAAGGAAGGTCGAACCCATTTCTTGTCCCAATGTCAGGGATAAATCACACAAGAAAGGTTCTTTCAATCCAAGTGTTTGGTATCCATAACGAACGGCTCTTCGCAAGATTCTTCGAATCACGTAACCAGCGCCCGTATTGGAAGGCAACTGTCCATCCGCAATGGAGAAGGCAATCGCTCGAACGTGATCGGCTATTACTCGCAATGCGATATCGGTTGGTTCTGATTGACCGTATGGTACGCCCGAAACTTTTACCATGTGTTGAATCAAAGCCTGAAACAAATCGGTGTCGTAATTGGATTGTTTTCCTTGCAAAGCCATGGCCAAACGTTCTAAGCCCATTCCCGTGTCAACATGAGTTGCTGGCAATGGTTCCAATGAACTATCTGCTTTTCGGTTGAATTGCATGAATACATTGTTCCAAATTTCAATGACTTGTGGATGATCTTGGTTGACCATATCGCGACCGGAAATCTTTTCTACTTCGTCTTGATTTCTTAAATCGACATGAATTTCAGTGCAAGGACCGCACGGACCCGTATCGCCCATTTCCCAGAAATTGTCTTTTTTATTCGCGAGTATGATTCGGTCTTTTTCAATGTATTTCAACCAAATGTCAAAACTTTCTTGATCCATGGGTACACCATCTTTCTCGTCTCCTTCAAAAACAGTTACGTACAAGCGATCTTTCGGTAATTTATAGACTTCGGTCAATAATTCCCACGCCCATTCAATTGCTTCTGCTTTGAAATAATCACCAAATGACCAATTTCCCAACATTTCAAACATGGTGTGGTGGTAGGTATCAACGCCTACTTCTTCCAAATCATTGTGTTTTCCAGAAACACGCAAACATTTCTGAGAGTTCGCTATTCTCGGGTTTTTTGGTACCGCATTGCCCAAGAAAAAATCTTTGAATTGGTTCATTCCAGCGTTGGTGAACATCAAAGTCGGGTCGTTTTTTACAACCATGGGAGCAGAAGGAACAATTTCGTGTCTTTTAGAAGCGAAGAATTGAAAGAATTGCTCTCTAATTTCTTGAATTTTCATGCGTTTACGTCTATTTTTTGAAAGTCGAATGCAAAAATAGCGGAATTCATTAAATCACATCGTTTAACGCACCTTAACTTTTAAAAACATTCATTTGTTGGTTATTTGCTTTTGAACGAATAGATTAACGAGAGTTGTGATGTGCTAAAAGGGCCGTTACAATCATTTTATTTACTTTTGCCTTCGCCTATGTCTAAACAGAAGTACAAATACAATCCAAAAACGCTCGCCTACGAAGAGGTAAAAGTGAGTATTCCAGGTCAAATCCTGAAAATATCCTTGCTGGTTGCGCCTAGTATTTTACTCGGACTTTTTTTATCGTTGCTTTTTTCAAAGCAATTGAAATCTCCTCGGGAGAAAGTAATGGCAAGAGAAATTACAACCTATAAAAATGAGTTGAAACGCATGAACCAAGATTTGGATTTGGTACACCATGTTTTGAATGATATTGAGAAAAGAGACGAAGATCTTTACCGAGTTGCATTGTATGCCAACGAATTTCCAAAAGAACTGCGCCAAATGGGAACAGGTGGGAGTGAAAAATATGCGGAGTTGGAAGGACTGTCAAATTCTAAACTTTTAATTCAAACGGCGCTTAATTTGGATGCCGCTGAAAAACGATTGAATGCGCAGCGTTTGAGTTTTAAAGAATTGCTCAAGTTGGCAAAAGACAAAGAAAAAGTGTTGGCGAGCATTCCTGCCATTCAACCAGTTCGAAACGATGACTTGAAAAGAATGGCTTCTGGTTACGGTTGGCGAATCGATCCAATTTACAAAACATCCCGCATGCACACCGGCATGGATTTCACCGCCAATACCGGAACGGAAATTTTCGCTACGGGAGATGGAGTGGTTCAAGCGGTAGAAAGAAATGGGTGGGGCTACGGAAATAGCATCGTGATCAATCACGGTTATGGCTACAAAACGCGTTATGCGCACATGAGTGCTTTCAAAGTGACACTGGGTCAAAAAGTGAAACGGGGCGATTTGATTGGTTTGGTTGGTTCTACGGGTAAATCAACTGGGCCGCATTTGCATTACGAGGTAGAAGTAAATGGCCAAAAAGTAAATCCAATTCATTATTACCATTCCGATTTGTCTCCTGAACAATATGAGCGCTTGTTAGAAATGAGCAAAACTTCCTACAAAGCATTCGATTAAATTTTCGCTGACAAGATGCACTACATAATTCGATATAAATTATTACTTGTTATTGCAATCGGCGCTTTCTACAGTTGTATTCCATTTGAATCGCGCGCCTCACAAAATCGCAAGAAAAAAGTTTTTCGTATTGTAAAAACGTATCCGGAAGATTCAGTAGCAAAGAAGGGTAATCTACTTATTTCGGCGGTTGGCGATATTATGATGGGCACCAACTTTCCAAATGAAAGTTATCTACCGCCGGTTGGTCTAGATTTACTTCGACCGATGCGATCCTATTTGGGCTATGGTGATATTTGTTTTGGAAATCTGGAGGGAACTATATTAAATCAAGGAGGAATCGTAAAGAAATGCGATGATTCTACCAAATGTTACGCTTTCCGTCAACCAGAATATACATTCGATTTTATTAAAAAAGCAGGATTTAACCTACTATCGGTCGCCAACAATCACATGGGAGATTTTGGGGAAATAGGCAGGGCCAATACATTGCAAGTCTTGAAGAAAAATGGTGTCAAATTCGCTGGATTAGAGCGCTGTCCTTGGGATACGCTCACTATCAAAGGTCAGGTGGTTGGCTTCATTGCTTTTGCTCCCAATACGGAATGTTTGCCCATAGAAAAATTGGATTTCGTCTCAGAGGCTATTAAAGAACTAGACAAAATTGCGGACATCCTTGTCGTGTCTTTTCACGGAGGGGCAGAAGGAAGTAAACACAATCATGTAACCCGTCAAACGGAAATCTTCTACGACGAAGACCGTGGAAATGTATATGAATTTGCTCGGACGGCCATTGATGCCGGTGCGGACGTTGTGCTTGGTCATGGTCCGCATGTAACGCGCGCTGTTGATTTGTACAAAGGAAAATTTATCGCTTATTCCATGGGTAACTTTTGCACCTACGCACGTTTTAACTTGAAAGGATCGAACGGTTTTGCGCCGCTCTTTCAGTTGGAAATTGATCGGGAAGGAAATTTAGTGCAAGGAAAAGTGATTTCTACGAAACAAATTGGAGAAGGCGGACCTATTTTGGATGCAGACAATAATGCCTGGGAAGAAATTAAATCATTGACCCTTCAGGATATTCCCGAAGCTGAATTGGTTTTCAAGTCGGGAGGAATTTTTTATCCTAAGAAAAATTAGGCGTGAACAATTGTTTCATTGATATTCGTTCGACTGTTCTTTCGGTTCAAAGAACAAACATCTTACCATTATTTCTTTTTTGTACCTTTTTATTATCCTGTGGCGTCCACAAAAAATCAATTCCCGCTACTTCAGATTCGTTTGTTGATTCCATTTTAACAGCGAATGATTTCAATGGAGTTGTGCTGATTTCGAAAGATGACCGAATTGTCAATCAGCGGGCACAAGGTTTTTCGGATTTGGAACTAAATACGAAGATAACTTTGAACGATCAATTTGTAATTGGTTCGATTAGCAAACAAATAACAGCGGTGCTTGTGCTGCTAGAAATGGAAAAAGGCAACTTAAAATTGACCGACACCATTTCCAAATACTTACCGGATCTGCATCAAGATTGGGCGCAACGAGTATCGATCCATCACTTGCTCACGCACACGCATGGAATTATGGAACTAGACGAACCACAAGAATTTAGAGAGGGAACAAAGTTTCAGTATTCTCAAATTGGCTATCATTTGTTGTCCATGATCCTGGAGAAACTAAATCATCAGTCCTTTGAAACGATTTCTATGAACTTTTTTCGATCCAAAAACTTGATGCACACCTTTCATCCAAGCGCAATAGGTTATAGCCGATTGGTAAAAGGATATGAAGAATTGGAAAATGGAAATTTGGAATACCAAACGAGTAGCTTGAGTCCTTATCCAGCGGCGGGCGCTTTTATTTCAACCGCTAGCGATTTGCTCCGGTGGAATCAGCTTTTGCATTCCAATCAATTGGTGAAGAAAGAAACGATGGAATTGATGAAAACGAAATATGCCGTACGGGATCATTCCATTTTTGGACCGGTCAATTATGGGTATGGACTTTTATTCATGGAAGGCGAACAAAGTTTGCAAATTGGTGCCTTGGGGTATGCGCCTGGTTTTGCTTCAGCATGCTATTATTACCCACAAACAAATGAACAAGTTATTGTCCTTTCCAACGTAGCCAGAAATCTTGATGACTTCAAAGAAACGTTTCGCATTCATACCGAAATCATGGAATACGTGAAAGTGCATTCGCACTAATTTGTCATAAAAACTGACATTTCGACATTTAACATCTGTCTGTAAATCTCCAATCTGTCAAAACTGACAGGAAAAACGGCATGATTTGATATGGCACAAAGATTGACTTAAGACAATCAAGTTTAAAAATTGAAAAACACAATAAAATGGGAAAAATAATTGGTATAGATTTGGGTACAACCAACTCATGCGTAGCCGTAATGGAAGGTAACGAGCCAGTAGTAATCGCAAACGCTGAAGGGAAAAGAACAACACCATCTGTTGTTGCTTTCGTGGAAGGTGGAGAGCGAAAAGTTGGAGATCCAGCAAAACGTCAAGCAATCACCAACCCAACGAAAACTGTCGCATCGATCAAAAGATTTATGGGGCACACGTTTGATGAAGTAAAATCAGAAGGTGTTCCTTACGATGTAGTTAAAGGAGACAACAACACACCACGTGTGAAAATTGACGATAGAAATTACACACCTCAAGAAATTTCTGCGATGATTTTGCAGAAAATGAAAAAAACAGCGGAAGACTATTTGGGTATGGAAGTAACCGAAGCAGTTGTAACCGTACCAGCTTACTTTAATGACGCACAACGTCAAGCAACAAAAGAAGCAGGTGAAATCGCTGGTTTGACTATCAAAAGAATAATCAACGAGCCTACAGCTGCAGCTTTGGCTTATGGATTGGATAAAAAAGGAGTTGACCAAAAAATCGTAGTATTCGATTTCGGTGGTGGAACGCATGACGTTTCTATCTTGGAATTGGGTGACGGAGTTTTTGAAGTATTATCAACAGACGGTGACACGCATTTGGGTGGTGACGACGTTGACAACATCTTGATCAACTGGTTGGCTGACGAATTCATGAATGACGAAGGTATTGACTTGCGTAAAGATCCAATGGCTTTGCAACGTTTGAAAGAAGCAGCTGAAAAAGCAAAAATTGAATTGTCTTCCACGACATCTTCTGAAATTAACTTGCCCTACATCATGCCAGTTGATGGTGTGCCAAAACACTTAGTGAGAACTTTGCAAAGAGCAAAATTTGAGCAATTGATTTCTGAAATCGTTGAAAGAACAATCGCACCTTGTCGTTCAGCTTTGAAAAACGCTGGATTGTCAACAAGTGATATCAATGAGGTTATCTTGGTTGGAGGTTCTACTAGAATCCCAGTTATCCAAGCAGCAGTTGAAAAATTCTTCGGAAAAACACCTTCTAAAGGAGTGAATCCAGATGAGGTAGTTGCTTTAGGAGCAGCGATTCAAGGTGGCGTTTTGACAGGTGAGGTAAAAGATGTATTGTTATTGGATGTTTGTCCACTTTCTTTAGGAATCGAAACAATGGGTGGCGTGTTCACGAAATTGATTGAATCGAATACAACCATTCCAACGAAAAAATCAGAAGTATTCTCTACAGCATCCGATAACCAACCATCGGTTGATATCCACGTATTGCAAGGGGAAAGAGCGATGGCGAACGACAACAAAACATTGGGTCGTTTCCAATTGCAAGACATTCCACCAGCAAGAAGAGGTGAACCACAAATTGAAGTAACATTCGATATTGATGCCAACGGAATCATGCACATTTCTGCAAAAGACAAAGGGACTGGAAAAGAGCAATCGATTAAAATCGAAGCTTCTTCAGGTCTTTCTGATGCAGATATCGAAAAAATGAAAGCGGAAGCAGCCGCTCATGCTGACGAAGACAACAAGCGAAGAGAAGAAGCTGAAACTGTAAACAAAGCAGATTCATTGATTTTCCAAACTGAACGTCAATTGAGTGAGTACGGAGATAAAATTCCAGCTGACAAAAAACAACCTATCGAGGATGCTTTGGCAGAATTGAAAACACAATTCGAAGCGAAAAACATCGGAAATTTGCAACCAGCAATGGACAAATTGAACGAAGTTTTCCAAGCGGCTTCTCAAGAAATGTACAATGCAACCAATGATGGTGCTGCAGGTGCAGGTCAAGAGTCAAACGCAGGTGCAGAAAGTCATGATGAAGTGACAGATGTAGACTTCGAAGAAGTAGAAGAGAAAAAATAAGAGGTTAAACTCTTCAAATAACTTAAACGGTCGTATAATGTATACGACCGTTTTTTATGCGTTTTACTTTTTTCCGTTTGAATGCGGATTGAAATTTCCTTACGCTATAATCGCCTATCGTGTCAATTCGAAAGGAGAATTTATCATTTGACTTGAACTTTGAGGAAATTACTTAATTAGAAAAAGAGATTTTTCAGTCATGATTAATTTCAATACCTTTGGAATTGTAAATGCAATTTAAACCTTTAATTATTTTCACATGAAAAAAAATTACCAAATTTTATTCGCCTTTGTTTTTATTTCCTCTTTCGGTTTTTCGCAAACGGTTGAGCAAAAGCAAATGGCTTTATTTACTAAAATGACAGCAACTTGGTGCAATCCTTGCGGAACATGGGGCTGGACCTTGTTTGAAGATGTTTACACCGCTAAAAAAGCAGATGCAGTTTGCATTGAAATTCATTCAAGTTCTACAAGTCAGTTATATACGCCTGTTGCAAGCACTTGGATGAGCAATTTTACGACCATTCAAACATCTACTCCTCAGTTTTTGTTAAACGGGGTGAACCGAACGCAATATTCATCAACCGGAGGAATCTTCCCGACGTCAACAAAAACGGTTTTAAAGAATGCGATTGATTCTACTGCCTTGCAAAGTCCAATTGCCAACTCTGGATTTACAAAAACCCTTTCAAATGGTGTAATGTCCATCAATGCGAAAGTGAAATTCTTCCAGAATACAACAGGTGAATATTATTTAGGTGTTTACCTGGTAGAAAAAGACAGAGTAAATTACCAAAATGGTATTGGAAATTCTGCGGTTCACAAAGTGCCACTTAGAGCATCGGTTACTACGGCGCATATGGGGAATCTTATTGTTAACGGGGCAGCAAGCGCTGGTCAAGAATTTACAAGTAGTTATTCATATACTTTAGACCCAACGTGGGTGGCTGCCAACATGAAAGTGGTAACTATCATCTGGAAGAAAAACGGTTCGGATTATGATTACGTGAATGCTTTCTATGAAAATCCTGCTTTGGGTATGGAAGAAAGTATGACCTTGCCATTGGAAGCATCAATTTATCCATCTCTTTCCAACGGTGCTGAAATGGTAACTTTGGACATCAATTCTCAAAATGCACAAAATGTTTCGATTCAATTGATGGATCAAATGGGTAAAGTGTCCACTATGGTGTACGAAGGCAAATTGGAAACGGGTTCAAATGTTTTTTCAATTAATGCTGACATGAATTTACCATCTGGAATGTATTTCGTTCGAATTGTTTCTGACAATGCAGAACCGAAAACACTAAAAATGATGGTGACGAAATAAGGTCATTGATTTATATAAGATAGGAGGTCCGTAATCTACCGCAATCATTTTGCGGTAGATTACGGACTTTTTTTGATTATTATCTCACAATAGATTGGTGATTTTAATCAAAATAACCTTTGTTTGCATTCTAATACCAAGGTCGAATTATTGAAATGCAACTGTAAATAAGCACAAATCACACTTTAAATAACCCAAACGACCGTATACTCAATGCGGTCGTTTTTTTATGTTTTGTTGTCAAACTTTCTGTAGGTTTGAAAAAGCTAACAAATACAATGCCTATGAAAAAGTCACTAAAATATAGCCTTCTTCTACTGATTGTTACTTTCAATCTTCAAGCACAACTTTTAGATTTCAATAACGTCGGTGCCAGTTTAAATACCAACGGAATATTGTTTCATCAACAAGGAACAAACACGCCTGGTTACGAAATCCCTAAAAATTCGGGATTGAAAGCGATTTATGCTGCCTCACTTTGGTGCGGTGCTGAGGATGTCAATGGCAACCTGCATTTGGCCGCCATGCGCTTTGGCCAAAATGGCAATGATTTTTTTCCAGGACCTTTTTCTTCAACAAACGACTACACAGCCACGGCATATACGTCTGCCTATGGAACGAGTGTTTGGCATGTGACGTATGGAGAGATTCAAAATCATATTTCCAATTACGCTACACCTGGTTATGTCATGCCAACGGGTATCGCAACGTGGCCGGGAAACGGAATTGCAGGAGCTGGAGTTGCCCAAAATTTGGCTCCTTTTATTGACTTGAATAACAATGGATTGTACGAGCCAATGTTGGGTGAATACCCAGATATTCGAGGCGATGCCGCCTATTATATGATTATGAATGATTCCAAAAACCTTCACACAGAAACGGGAGGTGAAAGAATGGGAATTGAAGTGCACACAATGGCGTACCAGTATTTGTCAACTGACTATTTAAATCTAACCACTTTTTTGCATTACCGTGTTTTCAATCGTGGAATAATTAGTTACCCAAATTTCAAATTGGGTATGTGGTGGGATCCAGATTTAGGAAATCCTTTGGATGATTATGTCGGTTGTGACACAATTCAAAACATGATGTATGTTTACAACGCGGACAATGTAGATGAATCAGCGGTAGGTACTATCGGTTATGGTATGAATCCGCCTGCATTAGGGATTTCGTCCTTGACGAAAAAAATGGAGTATTTCACGTATTTCACCAATGGATCGGCCTTTCCTTATACAGATCCTGTCTCTGCGACTCAATATTTTAATTTCATGAATGGACTTTGGTCCAATGGACAGCCAATGTATTACGGTGGAAACGGCACGATGGGTTCAACGCCTACCCATTATTTATTTTCCGGAAATCCAAATATACCATATCAATGGTCTGAATCTGACACGATTCATGGGGCAAACCCTCCAGGCGATAGACGAGGTGTCATGACACTTGAAGCGGAAAGCCTTTCTGCTGGAAGCTTTGCCTGTTATGATTTTGCGGTGTTGTATGCAAGAGATGCAGGGAGCAACCATGTTCAAAATGTGAATTTCTTAACAAGTCTAGCGGCAACAGCGAAAATGGATTTTGAATCTATGGCGATGTACAATTGTAATGTATATACAGCTGATTTGGAGCAGTTAGATGCCAATCAGATTGGTTTGTATCCCAATCCTTCCAATGGTAATTTCAATTTAACTTTTGGTGAATCGGTGAATGGCAGTGTACAAATAACTGATATGGCGGGAAGAATTGTTTTCGAGCAAACCGTTTCGAATCAATCCAGCCTTTTGATCAATTTGACAGAAGCAAATGGAATTTACCAAGTAACCATAGCAACCAACAAAGGCATCGTTCATAAGAAAATTAGCATTCAAGAATAAACCTCTACCACCAAAAAAGAATCAGGAACGTATTCGTAACTGTATTCACAAAAAAGAAAAACTCCCATTCTACATTAGAATGGGAGTTTTCTTTTACCATATAAACTTACGTATTTATCGAATCATCAATCGTTGTGCTGAACCGTTTTGATCTTTTAAAAAGTAAATTCCGGGTGTTAACTTCACCTGAATTTTTTCTGTACCTGCTTTCAAATCAAATTTTTGCACTATTTTCCCTTGCATGTCCATCAATGTCAACCGTGAATTTTGTTTCAATTCAACCACAAAATTTCCGTCAGATGGATTGGGGTAGATTGTGAAAGTATTCTCTTTTTGAATTTCCGTCAATCCTACCGCTTGTGGATTCGGGTGTTGCCATTTGTTGAAGAATTTCCAGACTTCAATTGCTTCGGTAATGTCATTTATGGGTTGGTACAAATAGATGTGATCCGCGCCATTAATTCTCCACAATTCTACAGAACCAAGAGGATCACAGGTATTGTAAACAAATCTATCTACCGTTAATCCATCCATCGCCGTATCTGGAATTCGAGTACTGTCGGCAGTTGCTGCACAACCGTGAACATTTCTCCAAAATGCCATGGTTTCAGGTACCAGGCTCAAAGATGGCAAAGCGCCTGAATCATAAGGAACCGTTCCATCAGCCGTTCCATGAAGATGAATAACGGGTGTTTTGTAGGCAGGCACACATGTTGAAATATCACTCGTAGCCATCGTGCCCGCCATCGGTCCAATGGCTGCAATCCGATTGTTCAAAGCGCAAGCCAAATGGTGGGACATGATTCCGCCCATGGAAAATCCAGTTACATAGATTCTCGCAATATTGGCATTTTGATTCAAAATCATCTCGTCCATCATTTTGTTGAAGAATGAAATGTCGTCTGCAGTGGAACTTAAAAGCGTGCCATTGTTCCACGAGTTTTGGGCAAATGAATTGGGCAATCCGTCAGGATAAATGGCAATTACACGAGCCGTATCTGCAATTAATGAAAAACCGGCCAGGGTCATTTGTTGTGCATTTCCACCCAAACCATGCAAAATGAACACAACTGGAAGGTGTTCGGTCGGTTGATAACCAATCGGCAAATATTTGTAATAATTCCTAGTTGTAGCACCTACGGTCATGGAATGTTGTGTTAGCTGAGCTTGGGTTGTCCCAAAAAGGAACACAAAAAGAAGGAGCGTAAAATATTGTTTCATGAGTAATTTTTTTATCAAAACTACGATAATTCGTTGCGAAATCTAAATCAATTGTAGATTAATTTTTTCTTTACTATTGTCATTTTCAAAGCCTTTCTTTATTTTTAAACCAGAGAAATGAAAAAGCTACTATTTATAATCTGTCTGTTGCCACTCTGGATTGGAGCCCAAGGTTGGATACCAAGTGGTGCTCGTTCTGGTGCCATGTTGAATGCCTCGACTACAATAAATGACAATTGGTCTTATTTCAACAATCCAGGAGCTATGGGAAAAGTGGAATCAATCACAGCTGGAATTTCCTATGAAAACCGTTATTTACTTTCCGATTTACAGCAGCAATCTTTGGCCGTAGCCGTTCCAACTAAATTCGGCGTTTTTTCAGTTGGAGCGATACACCAAGGAAATGCAGAATACAAAAATTTCAGAAGTGGTTTGGGTTATGCCATGAAATTGGCGGACCATTTTTCAGCTGGCATTCAATTCAATTACCAAGGCTTGCGTTTGCCGAATTATTATGGTTCTTCACACACGGTAACGGCGGAAGCAGGCATTTTGGTGAATGTTACCCCGAAATGGAATTTTGGAGCCAGTGTTTTTAATCTAGGTCAAAATAAATTGTCAGATTTCAAAGACGACCGCTACAACACAACTTTACGAATTGGAGCAGGATTTTTGCCTTCGAAATCCGTGAAAATTCTCGCGGAAATCTGGAAAGATATCGATGGACCTGTTTCCGTCAAAGGAGCTTTGGAGTACGAAGCTTTTAAAAATTTCAATTTGCGACTGGGCGTTGGCAATCAACCTACGGCTTTGGCTTTCGGTTTTGGATACCGATGGAAAGAATTTTCAATCGATTTGGCGACCGCTTACCATCAAGTTTTAGGCTTTTCACCGCAACTTTCTTTTACCTACGAAAAAAGCAAAGCAAAATGAAGCGCTGTTCCCAGATCGCTTTGCTATTCATCCTGACATTTACTTTTCAGGTAGTAGGACAGGAACAAGAAAAAAATGAATTGATTCAACAACGAATTGAGTTTATTTCAGAACAACTCGACAACGAAGCGCCCGATTTAACCAATCTCTTTGAAAATCTATTTTACTATTACGACCACCCGATTAACTTGAACAATACCACCGTTGATCAATTGACGGATTTGGGTTTGTTGACGGATTTGCAAATCAATGATTTGTTTTTGCACATCAAGCTTTTTGGAAAATTGATTTCCATATATGAATTGCAAAGCTTGCCTTATTGGGACATGACGACAATTCAAATGGTTTTGCCCTTTATTCGGGTGGACGATCGGCTAGATAATTTAAGTGTTGCCCTAAAGGAAGCGCTGAAACAAGGAAAATTCGAATCATTTTTCAGGTACCAAACCGTTTTGGAAGATAAAAATGCCTATGCATCAGTTTCGGATAGTATTTTGGCGAGCAGTAATAGCTATTATCATGGAAATCCAGACCATTATTACACACGATTGCGGTACAGTTATCGCACCAATTTGAGCATTGGAATCACGGGTGAAAAAGACGCTGGTGAACAATTCGCAGGCAAGGCACAACCATTTGGTTTTGATTTTATTTCGGCCCATGCTTTTTACAAAGGAGGAAAGTATTTAAAAACGGTTGCGTTGGGCGATTATCAAATTCAAATTGGTCAGGCACTCAATTTGTGGTCGGGCTATGCGTTTGGTAAAACGGCGGACGTAACCAATGTCAAGAAGAATGCAAATCCGTTGAAACCGTATACTTCCGTTGATGAAAACCGTTTTATGCGCGGAGCAGCGGTTGATTTGGGGTACAAGAAATTCTCTTTGATGGCATTCGCTTCTCACAAAGGCGTGGATGCAACGATTGTTGCTGATTCTTTGCTGGAAGAACAAGAATTTGCTTCCAGTATCAATTTGTCTGGTTTGCATCGCACGAACAGTGAGATTGCTAAAAAAGATGCCTTTCAAGAAACCATCGCTGGAGGGAATCTGCGCTACCAAGTGCGGAATTTGCATATTGGCTTTGCGTCGGTTTATCAGGGATACAATACGTTTTACAACAAAACAATCCAGCCCTACAATCAATTTGATTTCAGAGGAAAAAGTTTGGTGACGACGAGTGGAGATTATTCTTTCGTATTCAAGAATATGAGTTTTTTTGGTGAAGCCAGCTATTCGTCTTTTAGTCAGAAATGGGCACTGTTGCATGGAGTTTTGATGGCCATTGACCCAAATGTCAGCATCAGTATTTTGTATCGAAATTATGACAAAGCCTACCAATCGCTTTACAACAATGGTTTTGCGGAAGGCAGTAATACCCAAAATGAACGTGGATTGTACGTTGGCGGAAAAGTCAAATTATCAAGTGCATGGACATTGAATACCTACGCAGATTATTTTTCATTTCCTTGGATGCGCTATTTGGTCGATGCACCTTCCCGAGGACATGAGTTTTTAATTCAACCGACGTATCGTCCGAACAAGAAATTGGAATTGTATTTCCGCTACCGGGAACAATTGAAACCAAAGAACACGACCATTTCGGATGGTACGGTAACGCCCATTGAAGATGTGCGACAACGAAATTTTAGAATCAATTTTGCTTACAACGTCACAGAAGGAATTACCTTAAAAAGCCGTTTGGAAATTACCACAATCAACAAATTAAGCGCCGCGAAAGATGTTGGTATGTTGTTGTGCCAAGATATCCTTATTCGTCCGAAAAAATGGCCTGTCGATGTTGCTTTTCGCTATGCCTTTTTTGATACTGATTCTTACAATTCTCGTTTGTATGCTTTTGAAGCGAATGCTTTGTACGTGTTTTCTGTACCGGCTTATTTTTATCAGGGAACGAGAGCGTATGTGATGGTTCGCTATTCGTTCCTACGGAAATTCGATTTGTGGGCGAAATACGGGATTAATATTTACCACGATCGAGACAATCTAGGAACGGGTGCACAACAAATCAATTCCAATACCAAATTGGAGGTGACGCTGCAGTTGAGGATGAGTTTGTGAGAAGTTGCGAGTGGCAAGTTTTTGGCTTCGCCAATTCAAAGTTGCAAGTTCTGGGTGGTTATTTTGTGGGCTCTTTGCTTCGCAAAATTGGTTTTCTTCTCTTTGCTTCGCAAAATCGGGGATAGGTCTATTTGCTTCGCAAAATCGTAATTGAATTAATATTCGAAATCCAAATTGAAGGCTGTTTTAAACGAATGCAAATTCGGGTATTTTCGGGCAAGTGCAGCGAATTGTTCTTTGGGCGATTTGTATTGTGATTCTTCGTCAATAACTTCCGTTACAAATGGGTCGAGTAGGATGGAATAATTTTTTAAATGTGTGCGAAAGAAATCCGTCATCGTTTGCTGAGCGTTGTGGATGAAACCCATTTGTACGGTGTTGTCCACCTCAATTCGAATGATTTTTCCGTCCACCAAAATAGGGTCACGTTTGATCATGGCATTGTACAAAGTAATTTCCGATTTTTCTTTTGCCTGAAAAGCATATTGACGCCAAAACATTTTTAATTCATCCGTCGAAAATGATTCGTAAGGCAAATCTTCTTCGGCAATGGTTTTGTTTTTTTCTGAGTCTTCTTTCAGAATTTGCTTGATGCTGATGTTGGTGGTGTGCAAGGTTCCTGTCGGAACTTTTAAGGCTTTTATTTTCGTTTCCGGTTCGTCGTAAACTGGACGTTGGTTCACATTCGGTTTGGGAACAGGCTTTGGTGCTAAGTCTCGGAGGTTTTGTCCTCTGAACGGTAAAATGGTTACTGGGTCAGTGAAGGATTTTTTTTTTCGAGCTCACCTTTCAGCGAACACAATTGCATCAAGGCGATCTCGACCAAGAGTCGCGGGCTTTTTGCGGACTTGTATTCAATGTCCGTTTTGCTCAACACCGAAATGGCTCGAAGCAACAATTGGGTGTCTAAAACCTTGGATTGTTCCAAATATTTTTGTTGAACACTTTCCGCAACCTCCAACAATCGAGCGGTTCGTGGGTCTTTACAAACCAATAAATTGCGGTAATGTTCTGCCAAACCAACCACAAAGTGGTGACCGTCAAAACCTTTCTCTACGATGTCATTTAACAACAACAAGCATCCTGGAATATCTTCTTTTTGCGCCGTTTCTACGATTCTAAAATAATAATCGTAATCCAAAATGTTCAAGTTGTCAAGAACATGTTGGTAGGTAACATTGTTGCCCGCAAATGTGACAATTTGGTCAAAAATGGACAAAGCATCTCGCAAAGCGCCATCGGCTTTCTGTGCAATCAAATGCAACGCTTCTGGGTCTGCCGTGATGTTTTCTTTTACCGCAATTTGAGCCAAATGGTCCGCCATGTCACTGACTTTTATTCGGTTGAAATCAAAAATTTGACAACGAGACAAAATCGTCGGAATGATTTTGTGTTTTTCCGTGGTAGCCAATATGAAAATGGCATGTTTCGGTGGCTCTTCCAAGGTTTTCAAAAACGCATTGAAAGCCGAAGCAGAAAGCATGTGGACCTCATCAATGATATACACTTTATGCGTTCCAATTTGCGGCGGTATCCGTACCTGATCAATCAAATTTCGAATATCATCCACCGAGTTGTTGCTCGCTGCATCCAATTCGTACACATTCAAAGAAGCGTTTTCATTGAAAGAAACACACGAGTCGCATTGGTCGCAGGCTTCAATTTGAGCACTGCGGTTGGAACAATTGATGGTTTTCGCAAGAATACGTGCCGTGGTCGTTTTTCCAACTCCACGTGAACCGCAGAACAAAAAGGCTTGCGCCAAATGTCCAGTCGAAATAGCGCTACGCAATGTGGTCGTAATGGATTTTTGACCAACTACAGTATCGAAGGTTTGCGGTCTATATTTTCGGGCGGAAACTACGTAATCACTCATGCTTCACAAATATAAGGAAAAGCTTTTTGGATTGGTTTGTGTCGTTGAGAAAGTGTGCGATTTTGTTGATAAGTTGATTTTTTTGGGATTTAGGAATGGAGGATTAAAGATTTAAAAGAAGGATAAACTGTTTTAAGTAGCTTTTTCACTTGTACTGATCATTCAAACCAATGCCTTGTTCAATCATTGGAACAATTTTTTCGAGTCTGGCCATTTTGGTTTCGGGTCGTTTCGCCGTGGCAATGTATTCTACGAATTCTCTTTTTTTGGTGAGATTGAGCGATTCAAAAGCGGTTTTTAATGTATCGACTTTGTCCAATTCTTGTTGCAATTCTACAGGAATATCGAGCGGTTTGTTTTTAATGGGTTTTAGTTCTTTTCCTAATTTTTGGTTTTCAATGGCTTCTTCGAGGTAGGCAAGGATGAGGTCTTTGTTGTGCTGAATTTCTTCCAAAGAATCAAACCGCCACTGACGTAATGCTTTGGTAACGCCTTCTTGAGCATTGATGAGTTTTTTGTTTTCATCTTTGAGAAAAACACCTTGGTGAAACCAAATGGCAACGTGCGATTTGAATGCTGTCATTCCCGCCACATTTTTCCCCTCAATTGTATAAATCGGGGTTTTCCATTTGTAGGTTTCCTCCAATTCTGTAGCTTGAAAAAGTGAGCGGAGATAAATTAATTCCTCTCGCCACTGGGATTTTACTTCAAAAAATGCTTCGATGGATTTTGAATTGTTCATGTGTATTGCAGGTTTTGAACGAGTCTTTTCTGTCTACTTTCATCCAAATATACAAAATTTGACTTTTTTAAATTTAAGATTTATATGTCGGACGCTCACAATACATAAAACTTGAAACGGATCATTTTCATAGCAAACTACTTGTAACTTGAACCCGAAACAATTAAAAAAAAGATAACTTTGTCGAGCATGTATTTGAAAACCCTCCAGCTCATCAATTTTAAGAATTATGAGGAAGCCGAAATGACGCTTTCTCCTTCTCTGAATTGCTTTACGGGCAACAATGGTTCGGGTAAAACGAATATTTTGGATGCCGTGCATTATTTGTCCGTTTGCAAATCGTATTTGAACACGGTTGATAAGCAAAACATCCGATTCGATCAACCTTTTTTTGTGATTCAGGGTGCTTTTCAAACGGAAGAAAAAGAGGTGAATATCCACTGTTCGGTGAAAGTTGGCGCGAAGAAAATCTTTAAACGCAACAAAAGTGAATACGAGAAATTAGCCGAGCACATTGGCCAATTTCCCTGCGTCATGATTTCACCCTACGACCGAAATTTAATCGGGGATGGGAGTGAAGTGCGTCGCAAATGGATGGACGGTATTATTGCACAATCCAACAAAGGATATCTGGAAGATTTGCAACGCTATGGAAAAGTACTGGTGCAGCGAAATGCTTTACTGAAAAACATGTACGAGCATGGCTTGTTTGATCGAGAATCCATCGAGGTTTGGGATGAACAGCTGACACAAATCGGAAGTCGAATTCACGAAGTTCGAAAAGCCTTTTTGGCTGAATTTATTCCAGTATTTCAACGACAATACAACTACATCGGCGAAGAAACGGAGCAAATTGATTTGGAATATCGCTCGCAATTGAATGAAGTATCCTTCAAAGATTTGTTGGAAATCAACCAACGAAAAGATGCTTTTACACAGTACACGAACGGCGGCATACACAAGGATGATTTGGTGTTTACCATCAAAGGTCATCCGGTGAAAAAATTTGGCTCCCAAGGGCAACAAAAATCCTATTTGATAGCACTGAGGTTGGCGCAGTTTGATTGGTTGAAAATGCATTTGGGTTTGTTGCCGATTTTACTTTTGGATGACATTTTTGACAAACTAGACGACAACCGAGTTGGGCGTTTGCTGCAATTGGTTTCCAACCATTCCTTCGGACAAGTGATGGTCACCGACACCAACCGCGATCGTTTGGAGAAAATTTTTATCAATCTAGACGTACCCATCCATTATTTTGAGGTCAACGATGGTTCGTTGATTACAACTGAATTCCCTAACACAGAAAACGCATGAGCGAAGCAGAAAAAAAACCGGATGGACCTTTAAAAGACTTGGTGGATCGATTTCTTCGAGCGTATCGGTTGGATGGGAAAATGGAAGAAATGAACATCATCAACAATTGGGAGGAGATCATGGGAAAAGCCATTGCCAATCGAACGAAAAGCGTGCGTATTCACGAAAAAGTGCTGTATATTGATTTAGATTCAGCCGTGATGCGCGATGAGTTGCAACACTCCAAATCCTTGATTCTCTTGCGTGTGAATGAATATGCGGGGAAAGAAATCATCATCAATGTCTGGCTGGGTTAATTCTACGACCTGAATTATTTTTATTCGTCGGATTCATTAACTTTAAATTTTCTATTGAATTTATGCACAAGGTAGTACTCCTTTTTACGTTTTACTTTTTTTTATTGGATGGTTTTGCGCAAAATCATTTTCCCCGTTACAATGAAATCGATGTAGTTCATTACAACTTTGAAATCGAAGTGAACGATACGACCGATGTGCTGCAATCCCAAGCGACCGTTGATGTTTTGTTCAAAACATCCGTCATGAAATTTTACCTCGATTTGGTAAAGCTGAACGATACCGGCAAAGGAATGATTGTCACTTCTGTGAAAGAGAATGGAATAGCAGTTCCTTTTACACATGCTCAAAACCGGTTGCAAATTACTGTTCCAGAAACCAGAAATGGTGAGTTTCGGAAATATACTGTGGAGTATTCAGGAGTTCCTGCGGATGGGTTGATTATTTCCAAGAACAAATTTGGAGACCGTACTTTTTTCGGCGACAATTGGCCAGATAGAGGTCAAAATTGGTTGCCCTTAGTCGATCATCCGTCAGACAAAGCAACCGTGTCTTGGATGATTACAGCTCCGGCGCATTATTCCAGCATTGGAAATGGAATTTTGATTGAAAGTAGACTGTTGGAAGGCAATCGAAAAATGACGCAGTGGCAAATGAGTCAACCGATTTCCACCAAAGTGATGGTCTGTGCTGTGGCACCTTTTTCGGTTATCGAAAGTGGCCAAGTCAATGGAATTGAAGTTTCTGCATGGGTGTATCCACAAAATGCACAAGCCGGTTTTGAGGATTATCAGCAAGCTGTTCCAATTGCCAATTATTTCATTGAAAAGATTGGTGACTATCCCTTTGAGAAATTAGCCAATGTTCAATCGACGACAAGATTCGGCGGAATGGAAAACGCGAGCAATATATTTTACGCAGAAGAAAGTGTCACTGGAACAGGGGAATGCGAAGCATTGATTGCTCATGAAATAGCCCATCAGTGGTTTGGAAACTCTGCCACAGAAGCGTCTTGGCACGATATCTGGCTCAGCGAAGGATTTGCTACGTATTTCACCAATTTGTATTTTGAAGACCATGTCGGAAATGGTAAGTTCCTAGAACGAATCGAAAACGAAAGAATCAAGGTAATTCAATTCTATAAGAAAAATCCTGTTCCCGTGGTGAACCCAAAAATTGTAAGCTATTTGGAATTGTTGAATCCGAATTCTTATCAAAAAGGGGCGTTGATTTTGCATATGCTGCGCCATCAAATTGGGGATGAAAAATTCTGGTTGGGAATTCGAAAATACTATGATGACTATAAATTTGAAAATGCAACCACCTCCGATTTTCAAAAAGTAATGGAAGAAATTTCCGGACAGGATTTAGAATCATTCTTTCACCAATGGTTAAATGAAGTGGGACAGCCAGAATTGGTGATTTCGTGGAAGAAAAATGGCAAAGTGAAAATACAACAACTTCAAAAGCAATTCACCTTCCAATTTCCATTGGAGATGAAAATAACGTATGAAAGTAGTGCCACGCGTTCCTCAACGATTCAAGTGAATTCGAAAAAGAAAAAGGCAAACATCAAAGGTGCCTCCAAGGTGAAATCCATAGAGATTGATCCGAATAAGTGGTTGTTGTTTGAATTGGTGAAGTTGGAGGGGAAGTAATGGTTTGAGAGAGAATCACTGTTATTTATTACATCCTCCCCCTCCTTGCGCTTCACCTTGGTCTTCAAAAGCAAAGCTTCGATTTTTAATAAAAGAGCATCTTTAAACCTTTAACTAATTTAAAAATGGAATCGTTTTTCCAACTTCCCCCTTTGGAGGGCGATTGAGGGGGAGGACAGCCAGAAATTCAATCACGAAGGAAACACTGTAACTTTCCCACCAGATTCCGTTAAGCAATTTAGCGTTACTAAAACCACTTTTGGATGAAACTAATTTTACTTTTTCTGTCATTTACCTGTTTGTTTCGTTTGTCGGCTCAATTCAAAGCCGATTCCTTGACTTTTTATTTCCCGTATGATTCTGCTGAGCCAATTGAAAATAGCATAAACACAGACAGATTGGTTGGAATTTTTAAACAAGATACGGTCACTATTTACGCCTACGCCGATACCGTTGGGACTACCACCTACAATTTGAAATTGGCGAAAAGAAGAGCCGAAGCGATACAAGTACTACTGACAGCGAGAGACATTCCTTCGGTGATTTTCGTGGAGGGTGAAACTTCCCAATTTGGCGATGTAGATTCCAATCGGAGGGTGGATTTGAAATTCAAACTTCCCGTGGAAGGCAAATTGATCAAAGAAGTCATCAATTTAAACATACAATTTGTGGGCAACCAAGCTGTCGTTTTGGCGAAATCGTATTATTTGATTGATGAATTAATCGAAAAAATTAAATCCAATCAGTACACGAAAATTGAGTTACACGGACACGTTTGCTGCTCGCCCGACTTGTTACTGTCTCAAAACAGAGCTTTGGCCATTCGTAAAAAGTTAATCGAAAATGGGGTGGATGAAGCGATTATCGACTGTTACGGTCACAGCAATTTTGACCCTCTGGTACCAGAATTTTCGGAAGCTGATCAAGAAAAAAACCGTCGAGTGGAAGTGGTATTGATTAAAAGTGAAATTAGGTATTAATGGGGAATGGACTCTACTGTAATTAAATGAGTTCTTAGTAAAACGTGAATTTTACGGGTACACGTTGAATAGGTCGTAAAAATGGCTTTATTTCGGTGTGTAAATTATTTTATCAGACTGAATTAGGGATTTAATTTATTCATAAATTTGAGTGTATCATTTTCAATTTTTAAGGTATGAAAAGAATTTTGCGCAACCTTTTACTTATTCATTGTGGCTTTTTGATCATGGCAAAAAGTTTTGGTCAAACTATTCAAATTCCTTCAACTTGGGATTTAACTCCAGGGAGTGCCTACACATTTCTAAATCAACAAGGAATTCATAATTTAAAATTGGCTTTTTTTCCTTTGGACAGTGTGAAAATTAATTATGATTTAGCAAGTGTTCCAACGAGCGAAGCAAGTTCTTGGTGGCAACTGGACCCAACTCATTTTAAAATGAATTTTGATCCAAATGGCATTGTATTCGGTTCCTATTGTCCAGATGATACCATGGTGGTTGAATATGTTATTTCGAACGATACACTAGAAATGCTGTCAATCAGCAGTACCTGTACCTTGGCTTCATCCCTTTTAACTGGAAGCAAATGGAAAAACCAAGCATCAAGTGCCGGAATGGAATCGATTCCTTTAAAAATTGTTTGTATCTACCCAAATCCTGCTGAGGAAAATTTAGTGGTTCAATCGGCTGAATCGCTGGATATTAACTCGGTTAGAATTTATTCTGTTACAGGCACGCAATTGAGTTGCAAAATAGAAAGTGTCTCCGAAAAACAGCTAAGCATACAGGTGGAACATCTTCTGAAAGGAACTTATTTTCTAGAAGTGCAAAATCAGCAAGGTAAAATCTATAAAGTTTCTTTTGTTAAATAATTTTAAATACCTTCTGACTTATTCAAAAACTCTGCTAGATAAACCCCCATACTAAAACAAGCTTGCAACAAATAACCACCTGTCGGTGCGTTCCAGTCCAACATTTCACCCAAACAGTAGTGCTGTGGCAGTTGTTTCAATTGGTAAAATTCATCAACTTCGGAGAGGGCAATTCCACCCGTGGTAGAAATGGCTTCGTCCAACGGTGCGGCGGCTAAAACCATTAAAGGCAATGCTTTTAAGGCAGAAGCCAATTGCTCTTTGTCCAAAAATGTTTCTTTCGACACTACGCTCTTGATGAGGTCGATTTGGGTGCGGGAAAGGTTCAATTCTTTGGCCAGTGTCTCGGTTATTTTTAACTTCGATTTACCGAGTTTCTCGCTGATTTCATTCAACGACAATTGGGGTTTAAGATCCAATTGCAGTTGCGCCTTACCGGTAGAATCTAATGCCGATTGGATGGCTGGACTCAAGGCATAAATGGCGTTGCCTTCTAGTCCAAAGTCGGTTACGACCAATTCGCCTTTCAGGGTTTTACTGCCGCAGGTCAACGCGATGTTTTTCAATGGTTTTCCCGCATTTTTCTCGGTGAAATCTTTTTGCCACGCTACTTGATACGCACAATTGGCCGGTTTGAAAGCAGCGGTTTGAATGCCTTTTTCTTCGAAAAGTGTTTTCCAGGAACCGTCTGAACCCGTCACTTTCCAACTTCCGCCGCCCAGCGCGAAAATCACCAAATCGGATTTTACCGTTTCGCCCGATTGAAAAATCAATTCCTGCTGGTCATTCCAACCTTTCCATTCTTTTTCAAATTGAAATTGAACACCTTTGGAAAGGAGGAAATCTAATAAATGGGTAAGTACTTCAATCGGTTTGATGCCTTTCAAGGGATAAACACGGTTGCTGCTGCCGACGAAGGTTGGGATTCCAATTGCTTCCAGCCAACGACGTAAATCTTCGTTGCTGAAATTCCGCAAAGCAGGAGCCAGGAAATCGGTGGGTGTGTAGCGATCGATGAAAGCTTCCAAAGCTTCACCATGCGTTAGATTGAAACCACCTTTTCCAGCGACTAAAAACTTGCGACCGAAGGATTTGTTTTTTTCGAAAACCATCACTTCGAAAAGAGCAGGATTCAATGCGCCTGCCAACATCAAGCCAGCTGGACCACCTCCAATGATCGATACGGTTTTCTTCATCCTGCAAAGTAAGTAAAACTCGAGGTATTTGCTGAATTGCCAAAAAAATAAAATACTTGCAGAAGCTGATTTTAGTCATTATTTTTCAGGTAGTACTTTGGTAATTTTAAACCATGAAATCATTCGTCATTATCTCATTGGGTTTGTTGCTTTTTTCTTGCGGAGAAAAGGAGAAAGGCGTATTTGCTGTTGAGCAAACCATCACGGAATCCGTGTATGCGTCGGGAACCGTGGAAAGTAAAAATCAATACACGGCGTATGCAACGGCCAGTGGAATAGTCCATCAAATCTTTTACACAGAAGGCGATTCGGTGGGAAATGGGAGTGCTATTTTGTCGATTTCCAGTGTGGCGCAGCAGTTGAACAAAGACAACGCGCTTTTGCTCGCGAATTTCAACGACATTGGTGCCAACCAAGGAAAATTGAACCAAGCTTCGCAAGCCATTCAAGTCGCGAAATTGAAAATGCAAGAAGATTCATTGAATTGGCAACGGCAGAAACAGTTGTTTGATAAAAATGTCAATTCCAAAATGGACTTGGAAACAGCCACTTTGACCTACCAAAACTCGAAGTTGGCCTATTCTTCCGCAAAACTGAATTATACCGATTTAAAACGTCAACTCGATTTGAGTGCCCGACAAGCCAAAAACAACCTGCAAATTGTCAGCAGTTCAGCCAGTGATTACACCTTGAAAAGCATGCTCGACGGTGAGTTGTTTGCGCTGAATGTTTCGGTTGGGGAAATCGTTACGCCGCAAACACCCATCGCCATTTTGGGAGAGAAAAATAAGTATGTCCTAAAAATGCAGGTAGACGAATACGATATTCAAAAGGTGAAAATGGGTCAAAAAGCCCTAGTGGTGCTCAACAGCGACAAAGAAAATGTGTACGAAGCGGTGGTGATCAAAATTTATCCCTTGATGAATACCATGACGCGAACTTTTCTGGTCGAAGCGGAATTCACCAAACGACCAACCAAATTGTATCCGAATGTGTCTTTTGAAGCCAATATCGTGATTCAAACGAAAGAAAAAACGTTGTTGATTCCTTTAGAATACGTGAGTGAAGACAATACAGTAACGCTCAAAAATGGCAAAACGGTAAAAGTAACCACGGGATTGAAAGATTACAAAATGATTGAAATCGTGTCTGGTTTGAAAAAAACAGACGAATTGGTAAAACCTGCTGAATGAAATTCAAAATAATCTATCAAATTGCCTGGGCGCTCATGACGGCGCGACTGAAGCAAACGATGGTGGCTGCAGTGGGCGTTACGTTCAGCATCACCATGTTTATCACTTTGTTGAGTTTTATGGGCGGTTTGAACAAAATGTTGGACAATTTGATTTTGAACCGAACGCCGCATGTTCGCTTGTACAACGAAATTTTACCTTCTAAAACACAACCGGTTGAACAATCGTTGACGTACGGAAAGGATTACAACATGGTGCGCTCCATCAAACCGAAAAGTGAGCAACTGCAAATTCACAACAGCTTGGCGATCATTGATGCGCTGAAAAAAGACGAACGCGTTTTGGGAATTTCCCCGAAAATGACGGTGAACATGTTTTACAACGTTGGAGGAGTCGGTTTGTCGGGCATGATCAATGGAATCGACGTAATGGCGGAAAGTCGCTTGTTTACGTTTGAAGATTATGTGGTGGAAGGAAAAGCCATCGATTTAAAAAATACACCGAATAGCATCATTTTAGGTGTTGGCGCTGCCACAAATATGCTAGCAAAAGTGGGCGATGTGATTCAGATTTCCACGATTACGGGCAATACTTTTCCGCTGAAGGTGGTGGGTTTGTTTCAATCTGGTTTGCAGGATTTGGACAAAGTACAAAGTTATACGTCCATCGGAACGGCGCAGAAAATCATGGGGAAATCCAATGATTACGTCACCGACATTCAAATCAAACTGAAAGACATGCTTCAAGCACCGAGTATGGCGAAAGAATACCGCACGAAGTTTCAATGCCAAGCCTTGGACATTCAAGCGGCCAATTCGCAGTTTGAAACGGGAAGTTCAATACGGTCGTTGATTTCGTATGCCGTTGGTGTGACTTTGTTGATTGTCGCAGGATTTGGTATTTACAACATCCTCAACATGATGATTTACGAAAAAATGGACACCATTGCCATTTTGAAAGCAACGGGTTTCTCGGGCAAAGATGTGAATCGGGTTTTTATGACCATCGCTTTAACGATAGGTGTTTTAGGCGGACTCGCAGGGTTGATTTTTGGATTCGGTTTGTCAGTTCTGATCAGTCATATTCCCTTCAAAACGGAAGCTTTGCCCACCATCAAAACCTATCCCATCTTTTTTAACCCGAAATTTTATGCAATTGGAGCAGTATTCTCCATTTTAACGACCTATTTCGCTGGTTTCTTCCCATCGAAAAAAGCAAGTAGAATTGATCCAGTGGACATCATTAGAGGAAAATAACCATGGCAGATAAAGTACTAGAAGCACTCAATATCAACAAATTCTTTCACGATCCTTTGACCGTGAAGGTGCTGAAAGACGTAAATTTTTCCATCGATCGAGGTGATTTTGTTTCGGTAATTGGCAAATCAGGTTGCGGCAAATCGACTTTGTTGTACATTCTTTCCACGATGGATACAGATTACGAAGGCGATGTGATCATAGACGGACAAAGCATGCGTGGCTTGAAAGATGTGGAACTGGCACGTATTCGCAATGAGAAAATTGGTTTCGTATTTCAATTTCATTATTTGCTGAATGAATTTTCGATTTTAAAAAATGTGATGTTGCCGGGCATCAAATTGGCGAAATACAGTGAAAAAGAAATTGAACACCGCGCCTACGAGAAACTGAAAATTCTCGGCATTCAAGACGAGGCGATGAAAAAACCGAATCAAATTTCGGGCGGACAGAAACAACGCGTCGCCATTGCTCGGGCGATGATCAACGATCCGCTCATCATCATGGGCGATGAACCTACGGGAAATCTCGACAAGAAGAACAGTGAAATTGTCTTCGATATATTCAAAGAATTGGCGGAAGTGTACAATGAATCGCTTTTGATAGTGACGCACGACAACGACTTCGCCAGCCGAACCCACCGGACCATTGAAATGGAAGACGGGAAAATCATCAACTTAGGTTTAAAAAAATAGTAAATTCAACGTATGGAAGCAATTGATTATTACAAAGTAATGGGCGTTGCTAAAACCGCTACTGAAGCCGACATCAAAAAGGCGTTTCGGAAATTGGCCCGAAAATACCATCCCGATGTCAACCCAAACGACAAAACTGCGGAGCAAAAATTCAAGGAGTTGAACGAAGCCAATGAAGTGCTCAGTAATGCTGAAAATCGCAAGAAATACGACCAGTACGGCAAGGATTGGAAACATGCCGAGGAAATAGAAAAACAACGCCAACAACAGCAGCAATACCAACGAGAATACCAGCAATCCAATGGCGGTCAGCGCTTTTCGGGTGGAAGTGATGGTTTTTCGGGCGGACAAGGCGATTATTCGGATTTCTTTGAATCGATGTTTGGCCGGGGTGGCGCAGGTGGCGGACAAACGCGTTCCTTCAAAGGACAAGACTACAACGCCGAATTGCAACTGGATTTGCGCGATGTGTACACCACCGAAAAACGAACCTTAACCGTCAACGGAAAAAGCATTCGATTGACGATTCCAGCTGGTGTGAAAGATGGACAAGTCATCCGAATCAAAGGACAGGGTGGAGAAGGAGCCAACGGCGGACCCAAAGGCGATTTGTTGATTCAGTTCAATATTACCAACAACACGCCATTCAAATTGGACAATGCGAATCTATACGGCACAGTCGATTTGGATTTGTACACGGCTTTGCTTGGAGGCGATTTGATGGTGGAAACCTTCGATGGAAAAGTGAAACTGAAAGTAGCGCCCGAAACTCAAAGTGGCACCAAGGTGAAACTAAAAGGAAAAGGTTTTCCAGTCTACAAAAAAGACGGCGAATTCGGCGATTTGTACATTACCTACAACCTGGTTCTCCCAACCCAACTCACCGAAAAAGAAAAAGAACTGTTTGTTGAACTTTCTAAACTGAGACAATCATGAGCGACATCCACTACATCCAAATTCACCAACTGTGCGCGCACTACGAAGTAGAAGTAGCGTTTTTTGATAGTTTAAACGACTATGGTTTGATCGAATTGATCACCATTGAAGAACAACCCTGCATTCCCGAAGAAAGCCTCCATGACCTCGAAAAAATGCTCCGTCTCCACCGCGAATTGGACATCAACTTCGAAGGTATCGACACGATTTTTCATTTGCTCAACCGCATTGAAACTTTGCAAGAAGAATTGGAAGCCGTGAAAGGGAGATTGGGGTTGTATGAGTGATTTCAATTGCACCAAAAATGGCTTTTAATAGTAAAGGGTTTTTATTCTGACAACTTATAGCTTGTGACCTGAAAAAGAGTAGATTGTCGGTTCGTAATACGGGTAAGAGGTAGTAAGAGTTTTCGATAAAAATAACGTAAGTACACCATTAGCATCATAACTAAACTTGTGGTAAGAATAATTTCCAGGCACATAGCCCGTGTTGTCATACAACTTGATGGGATCGTTAAACAAATAGGGAATATTGAACTCACAAACAATGGAATCTATAAATGTACCTGTATAATTTCTAGTAATGGTAAAGGTCAACATACTGTCGGTAATTGTAGTGTACACAGGATTAGTAGGATTTGCGTCTGTATATTCCCGCTCAATTAAATGGCCAACCCAAACACCCACTATACTGTCTCCTAGTTCACAACAGGCACATTTGTCAGGTGGAGTTATCGGTTCATTGGAATGAACGAATGTTTCTTTTTTACAACCACTTGAACTAATTACTAAGGATGCAACAAAGCATATAATCAAATGATATTTTAATTTTTTCTCCATTGCTATTTTTTTGAAAACATATTCTTGTCAGAATTGAATGGGTACATGCTCAACTTAAGGATGCCATTTTTTATTTTGACGTTGTTTTGTAGATAACCTCCTTCTTTATTAAAGGTTAAACCAATCTCATCATCGGCATTATAGGAACTATGGTTAATTCTATATTTTTCAGTTTGAACTCCATTTTTAAAGAAAATAATTTTGCTTTTTTTTGTAATTCGAACGCCATATTTATCTGGATGAGATTCGGCAAGTATATATTCCGTTGACCCCATTTCTGAGTAGACCCATTCGTAATCACCAACCAAAGTGGCAAAATCACCCGTGAACTTGACTTTATGACAAGAGTTGAGGCAGAATAAAATTGATATGAGGTATAAATAACGCATTAAGTTAATTCTAAATTTAAACGAAATATCTTTAAGAATAGTTGGTTAAAGTAATTTAAATTCAAGTTTATAGTTTTAAGTCTTTGCGTTGTTTCATAATCAATTGCCAACAATCCATAATCCAATTCATACATCCGATTTCGCTTCGAAAATTAATTCGTTCTCCTTCCTCAAGGTGCCCACCAATGCCTTCATTTATCGCCTTTCTCTTTTCTGAGGCGATTTCAGTTTGAATGCTCGAAAATAGATTGAAGGGGAATCCGACTTTGAAAGTCACTCAACATAAAAAATCTACTTTATCCGCGAAATCTTAAAATTGGGATTTTAGGAGAGAAGACAATTGATCCTTTGCCTTTATTCTTCTTCCAGCACAAGTATTTCATCACTGATCTCATGTTCCATGGTCTCCCAATTCGCTTTTATAGGCTGAAGTTGTAATCGATTGGCGATTATTTCAAACTTGTAAATTTCTCCATCCGACCAATTGCCACCTTTTGCAGTCGTATAGAAAACAAGGGCGTCATATTCTATGGCCAAGCCAAAGTCGGCAATTAGCTCAAAATAGTGGAAGCCTTTGAAATTGTGCACGGTGCCGTCTTGGTCGAATTGAATGGCTGAATTCTTGTTGCTTGACTTGTATTTGCCAGCAATTAAAAGTTTTCTAAGTTCCGTTTGAAAACCGAAATCAAGTTTTCGGTATCGGTCGGCGGTTTTCGTTTTCGGAAAATACAGGGTCAAGATCTTTTTTCCATCGAAGTTTAAGTCAAAAGGTTCTGGGAAAAACGGGTAATCTGAAAGCCGGGTTAAATCATTGACAAATTTGTGGTGGGTGCTGTCATAATGGATAGGACTGCTATAACCACCTTCATGTTCCGTAAAACCTTCCAAATTGGAAGTCCCAGTTAGTAATGTCTTTTTGTCTAAATTAAATCCTTGAATTTTGGTGGCGTATTTCCGGCTTTTATAAATGGATTTGGTTGTCTCAATATTCTTCAAATAGCTGTCAGAAATCCAAAGTCCGCCGAGTTTTTCAGACAATGCCACAAGCGGATCAGCGATTGCTTCCGTTTCTTTCTGGTTGCTGTCACAACACGAGGCTAAAATTAGCGTCAAAAAAAATACGGTTGTTACTTTGTGCATGGTTTGTTCATTAGAATAGCGCAAGGCGTTACGCGCATGTTGTCCTATTCGATAGAAAGATACAAACTTAATTCAAGTCCTACGTTTCTTCCACAAGAAAAATAATCTCATCTGATGTCCTTTGTGTGGCAGCCGCTTCGGGATTGTTCCTGCGGGAATTTTGTTTAAGAACGAACAGTCTAGCATCCAGAAAAGAGGTTAAAGAGTGGAGAACGGAGAGTCTAGCATCCAGAAGAGAGGTTAAAGAGTGGAGAACGGACAGTCTAGCGTCCAGATGAGAGAATAAAGAGCTGAGAACGGAGAGTCTAGAACCCAGAACGGAGATTAAAGTGCGAAGAACGGAGAGTTTAGCGTCCAGAAGAGTGAAGATTGAGAAGAGAAAAGTGGATCCATTGCCCAAAACAGGGATGAATTCTGGTCATATTTGGGTTCTTTTGCCGCACACTTCGATCCCAGTATGGCGTAAAAGGAGGCGTGTTTCGTTCCCCACAACTAATCCAATCCATACTTCTCCTCCAAAATCCCAATAATCTCCTCCGAGGTCATGTTGGAAGCAGCCGTTTCCTGAAGCGCGATGCGGGAATTGTATTCGTTTTGGATGGCAATCGCCAACAGGGTCGCTTTCCAATCAATGTTGTTTTTGGGCGCGTATTCCTGCACGATGCTTTTGAACTGCTGGACGTACTTTTCCTCCGTGATTTTTTGGGTAAACAGGCGCAACGCAAACCGCGAAACATTCCGAATCACAATACACGCCGAACCTTTCTCGCCAATGTTCCACTGAATGGCTTTGCCGATTTTCTCTACGGGGATTCTGTGGGAGAAATCTTTGTTGGGGAGGGTGAGGTGGAGGAGGTTTTGTTTTTGGGTGTGTTGGATCATTTGTGCTCTGTGTTTGAAAGTACAAACTTAAGGATTGTAAATAGAGTAGACTGAGTAATAAAGAAGATTGGTAACTGTTATTCGTTAATTTGTTGAATAAAGTCGATTATTTAATTCGCCTTGATTTCAGTATCTGATGATTTTTTTAAGACGTTAACTTCATAAGAATTGCCTTTTCCTTCAGGTTTATTGGGATCAAATTTATAATCCATTTCATCTTTGGTTTTGCTCTTTGACCATTTGTCGATTGAACTTTTTGTGTCATCTATTTTGTTCATGTTTTCATCGATGGCTTGATAAGCTCTTCCAAGTTCATACCTGACTTTAAAAACGTTGGAAACTTGATCCATTTCTTGATTTGATAATTTATGCTTGCTTTTGAAAGAATCAAAGTCCAGTGTTATAAAATCGTTAATGACTTCATCTTTACCATCACTCGCTTTTTGAATGGCAGATTTATACTTTAATAGGCTATCGGCAACGCTGTAATAAAGTTTTTCGTGACTATTTAGGTTTTTACTTCGATTTGTGCAAGCGAAGGAAAGAATTAGGATAATGAAAAGTATAATTTTTTTCATGTTTTACCTTAAGTGTTTGAGCTTTAGCGTTTGTCGGCTAGAACTGGGAACTGACGGACCCAGGCCTGGCGCTCGTTTGGGTTTCTTACGATATTTTTAATTGCGGAGCCTGATTCTGAATTTACTAAAATTTGTTTTACGAAGCGAAATGCCCAAATGGCGCCAGACCTGTGTTAGCGGTTGGCATTTTAATTATATGTTGTTTGAAGTACTCTCAATTTGTTTTTAAAATTGTCTTTCCAAGTTGAATAATCTCTGATGTCTTGTTCAATTTCTGTTTTAGTTGGTAATTGAGGAATTGTTGACGTGCCACCATCATGTTCAGTTACGGAATACTTACCAAATAAACCTAGCATAAAATCAACGTCTGTTTGTTCAGTTACAATGTAACTCGATAAGTTTCCCTTTTTTAAATGAATGTTTTTATTGAAACGTTCGTATGTCTTGTTAGATAAAACTTCTTCAACGGAACGTTCCAACAACATTCTAAACCTTTTTCTGGCAGAATCAAGTTTTGTTTCTCGGCCATGTGCATCAGTTAATCCAAGAGCATCGTGTTCGTTTAATATTCGTCTGATAGAATCAACTCTTTCTTGAACATTTTTAGCCAAATATGGAATTTCGTCTGTAACCACACCACTTATCCCGTTGTATTTGTCAATTCCTATTACTGTGCAGTCTGTTGTTGTGGTTGTCTTGTGTGTGTCTATAAGCAAACGTAAAAATGATAGGTCGTGAGTAAACACAACGATTTGTCGGTTTTGTGATAGTTGAACAATTTTAGTCGCAATTAAATCTCTATTATCCATATCCAAAGACGTAACAGGGTCGTCAAATATTATGGTGTTCAGACGATTGTCAATCGTGCATTCAGCCAAAAAGTTAGACAAGGCAATTATTTTTTGTTCACCCTCACTTAGAATTGAATTTATTGAATCGTTAATTCCGTTTAAACCACATCTTTGATAGGTATTCCCTTGACTTGTTCTCGTTCTTGAAATCAACATTTTACTAGCTAAGTCACGATTAAAGAAATTGAGATGAGAAACAAATTCCTGATGTTGAAAACTCACGGCTTGGTTTTCCATTAGTTCGCCAATTTTGCGTGAGATTGCAGTGGTCGTGAGTTGAGATTGACAACGACTTATCCAAGCCTTGTATTTATACTCGTCAAAATATTGAAGAATTGTCGCCTTGTTGTTGAACAAAAATTCTTTTGTAGTTAGTTCGTTAAGTTCGGAAACTAAAGCATTTCTATTTTGTAGAAGTTGATTATTCTGTTCAATCTGTGCATCAATTCTCGGAATTATACTTGTTATACTTGATGTAAGAGTGCGTAAACTTATGTTTAGTTCGCTACCATTTTGCAAAAATGCTATAATTGAATTTCTGAATGCAGCAACAGAATTTGAAAACTGATTATAGTTGTCTCTAAAATTTGGATCTAATTGCTCTAACTCTGCAAAATTTTCAATTGGAGGAACGACCAGTGAATTATATGAGTTTAGCTTTTGCTGAACTATTGAGTTAATTGAATTTAGCTGTGTAGAAACGTCATTTAATACAAATTGATTGAACGTTGTCAATCTTTGTTGTGCCATTTCGTCAAGTTCTTGTTGACAGAATACGCATTTTTCCAATGAAACTAAGGATGGGAAAGTTTGACCGTCTGAAAGATTTGAACTATGAGCATAATTTCTTGCGGCTTCCCACAAGGTTCGCCAAGGGTTTGTTCCAAATCCTTCCAAAGTGGTTGCGTTTTGTAATTCCGCTGTTGCAATTTGATATGCTTGATTTACGCTTTCAAAAGTGCTTCTGTTTGTTCGTAGTTCGTTAATGTTTTGTTCGTTGAATAATGTTTCAATTTGCAAGAATTGTTGGCTGTAGCCGTTAATTCGTGCTCGTTGACTGGTTAGGTTCACAACGTTTTGTTGAGGATTTTGTGCTGTTGTTAGGTGAATAAGTTCTTGCTTTCTGTCTGTGTCTGTTTGTGAAAAATGAATATGAGAATCAACATCAGCACGCTGTAAATTTTCTATTGTCCCATACCATTGGGCTGTTGTCGTCTGAATTAAATTCTGTGGCAATATTGGCTTTAGTGTGTTATATGAAACAACCGATGAGCCAAGCGTTTGATGAATACTTGTGAAAGTTGAAATTAACTTCTCCAACACATCAATTCCAACAGGTTTATATTCTGTGGGGTTTTCATTGTTGATGTAAATGTCTGCGCAATCGTTATCAAAAACAAAAATTGAATTGAGAATAGGATTACTTGGGCTGTTTTCAGTCCAAGTAAAACTGTTGTTTGTACCATTGTTTTCTACAACAAAGTCTACTTGTTGTTGACTTGTTGAAGGATTGAAAACATTCTTTTTTAATGTAACACTTGGATTTCTGCTCCAACAAAGTTTTCTCAAAATACGTGAGTAGCTTGATTTCCCAGAACCATTTGCGCCATAAACAACTGTTAAACCTGTATTTGGAAATTGTAGAGCTCCTTGACTATGCAGAGCACAAATGTTTATTGGGTTGCTAAGGCTGATTAATTTAGGGTAACTTCCACTTGTCGCAGTTGTTGTCGGAATGTGTGTGCTGTCAAGCGGTATTGGATTTAAAGTGATTGAGTTTTCACCACACTCTTTTTTGACTAATTGAACAAGTTCGTCAATGTCGTTTTGTGTAAGCATTGTTGATGTAACAAGTCTTCGTAAAGCGTCTTGAATAAACGCTTGTCTGCTTTGGGACCAATTTAAGATATCTTGATATATTGACATTATCGAAATTCGTATTGTTTAATTCTTAGCTGAGTTGTCTCTTATGCTTACCGCTAACGGTCGTGCGCTTGGCGCCGTTTTTCTGTGTTGCGCCTGCGGCAGAAAAATGGAGCTAAGCGCATGTTATCTGCTTGCCTATTTTAGTATTTCGTTTTCCTAACTATATTCCCAAAGCGTTTCTACTATATGTAATCAGGTCGAGATTAGCCGAATGTACTTGGTTTTCTTTAGACTCCAATTGATATGGAATAGAATTGGAAAATGATATTTTTTTTATTTTTCCCTCAATTTCTATAGCTAACTGTGTATATTTTCCCCATTCTGTTTGTTGTTCACTTGTTAGCTTAGTATAAGATTTGTGAATCTGAATATACTTTGTCATTTTTACAGTTAGTTCAGATTGTTGGTTCAAATAATTCTTGTAAAGTGTTTTTGAGTTATTAACCTTTTCAATTACATCAGAATTTTTATTGCTTTCCAAGTATTCTTGAATTTCAGAAGTTAATACACATCTTTTATTGTCCTTAACCAAAACAAGGTTACTGTGTTCATCACTTGATTCTATAACTATTCCTAAATCATTTAGTAGCTTAAAAAATTTAAAATCATTTTGCTCAATCAAATTATTTTTGAAAATATCGTCAAAGAGAAATATCGAATTATCACCCTCTCTTTTATATAAGTATCCAGCTTCAACTGATAATTTATCAACCCCATCTCTTCCAAAGTATTTACGAATAGAATCTTCTAATACAAGCTCGTCCTTCTTAAATAGAAGTGTGTCTTGTTTTACAATGCGATATAAGTTACCTCCACCATATTGAGAAAGTTCTTGAGTAAAAACGTTTTCGGAAATTAAGTTAGATACACTCCTTGATGGGTCTATAATTAATACAACTCTGTTAATTTTCCCTATTGGAATGTATGCCTCTATCTTTTTAGGTATTGCATAACTGTATGTTCCAGTACTATTTTTAGGAGGTATATCTTTCTTTAAATCACCTATTTCAACCTTCAATTTTTCAATTTCAATTTCTTTGTCATTTTTTTTACTCGATATACCAAGTTCACTTTTCAATGACCCCCCAATATTTTTCTTCTGAAGTTCATCAATTCGTCCTTGAAGTGAATCAATTAAATTAAGTCGACTTATATATTCGGGATTATCAATTAATTGTTTTTGATATGTTGCAGAGGCAATTTGTTGTTGGTCGACCTCAAAAGCTTTTCCAGATTCAGATTTAAATACAACATATTTTGGAGTTTCAGTAAATGTTGGATTCTGTGACAATGCTTTAAATGAACTTATTAGAATTACATTAATCAGTAAAATGGTTTTTCTCATATTATTGTTTTTAATTGCCTGCGGATAACGGCTGACGCTAGGCGCCGTTTTTTTTTGTTGCGCCTACTGTAAAAAAAATGGAGCTAAGGGTATGTTGGCAGTAGGTTTCTTATTTTGACTCACCTTGTCCAGTAATTGGTTGACTATTGCCAGACTTCAAATATATTATCTTATTACCATCAAAATTGACAAGCCCCTCTCTATGTATATTATAAACTGTTTCTGTAATCTCCGTCCTTTTAAAACCTTTAACTTCATGACATAGTTCATCAATAGATAAGGTGGTTTTTTCAGTAACACATCCTATTACATAAAATCGAAGATTATTTGGTTCACCATTATTAGTTTCACCAACCGATGATGTAAAAATATGCTTTTGCATTGCGTCCAATTGTGTTTTAAGCGCACCAAAAGTATCTGTGTAAGTTCTATCATATAACTGCTCAAGTTTTTCAATAGCATTCTTAATGTCTGTTTGCATCAATGCAGTTTCTTTATTCTGTTTATTACTTTCGCGATAAAACCAAATTGATAAAAGAATGGCTCCAACCGATAGTATTGTAGAAATACAAATAGTAATTATGTTTAATATAACCTGTGAGTCCATAATTTAAAAATTTCGGTTTTTCATCCATTGGTATTCTTCTTCAGTATATCCAGCAGCCCACCAATTTTTTTGAACTTGGATAACAATAATTTTATCTCCGATCGATAGATGTCGATTAAGGTTATCCATTATTTGCTTAGAACCTTGTGTTGTTTCAATAAACCATGTTGACTCAGACTGATGCCACCACAATCCATATGCTTTAATTGATTCTATTAATACAGAATAATTCTCGCTCTTCAAGTCATATGATATACAGTATACTGCCATTTTTAATTGTTTTGTTTATGATTTGTTATCAATGCAAACTTACTGCCTACAATTAAATAATAGGAATGTTCCTATTATTCCCTTAGTATATTCACCACTATTTACCCGATAACACCCGTTGGCAAACGAAAGATTGTCGCATAAGTAGTTTGTTTTCATTCCAGTCAAATATAGGCATAATCCTGTTCAGGTAGATGGTGGTTTTTTCCCGCGGAAAAGGGGAAAACTCCCCAACATGTCAGCAGTCTATTTTGTAAAAAAAAACGGACCTTTCCAATGCACCTAATCCTTCGTTTTCAACAAAACCGTGTATTTTTTTGTCCACACAACAATCAGTGGCACGAGAATGCCCGTTGGCAAAAGCCACAAAACGAAACCCGGCAACGGAAAATATTGGCTGTTTACCACCAAGAATGCGGTAATGGCGGCGATGTAGGCGCCAATCATGCGTTGAAGATGCGCGATCAACCAATAATTGGTGATTTCTATTTTTCCGCGGTAATTTTTTAGGTCGCGCTGCACCATGCGCAAGCCGATGAGTCCAAAGACGATGAAAACGAGGCCAAAGGGGTTGCTTTTCGTGAGGTGGTAACTGCCAAAGAGAACAAAAGTGAAGCCGAAGAGCAACATGAAAATCGACAAAACCCAATCGACCCATTTTGGCTTTTGCGTGGTGTTCAATTCCTTGAGCGATAAATAACGGTTGCCCGTTGCCGCCATGTAAAACGTGAAAACACCCACGATGAATAGGAAATAATTCGGGTGCAGGATGGAAAGCACAAAAGCCGAAACGCCCACGGTCAGCATGCCGTACAGAAATAGTTTTCCCATCCATTGGTGGGTTGGATCGCCTTTTTTCCGGAGGATATTGATGGTACCAAAAAAGAGTCCAATGGCACCCGCGAAAATGTGTACGATGAGAAAAAAATGAAAGAGGTTATCCATACGTAGCTTGATTGCGAATTGCATGTTATTTTGAAAGTTTCATACGGCAATTATTGTGAGCGTTTGCTGTCTAAAGGGGACAATTTAAGAAATCTAGACTTCGGTAAAACACTTCATTTTACGTTGATACACTTATTTTTTTTCTTCCTCCATTTTTTTCATGCGCTCCACATGCTTTTTCACATCCCAGGTCATTCCCCAATTACCTACGTAATCGGAAATGGGGCCAAGTCCAACTTCCGCTCTTCTTTTATCGACATTTTCTGGGTCAACTAAAGGCGACACGAAATATTCGCCCGTTTCTTGATCTCTACCAATTTGACTGCCATAAATTTGTTTTCCTCCTTTTCTTAAAGCCACTCGATCTTCTAAAAGTGCCAAACTACTGGAGTTTGCATGGCCATTTTTAACGGCTTCACGCATCATAGGCAAATACTTTTCTTGCGTTTCTAAAGGAGAATGTTGTATCACCAAAAATAAAGTCGAATTGCCTTGATTGCCAATTACCTTAGGACCTAACCAACCGTTTTCGTCTAGGATTTTTTGAACTTTAATCAGATTGATGGAATCTTTTTCATTGATCAATTTCCAATGATTTATCATTTCAACCGATTCTCTCCCGAATTTTTCTTCGATTTCTCCAAGTTGTCTTCTGTATGTTTGATCCTCTATATAAATCGTGTCAAGAAGTGCAACTAGTGGTTTGTCTAAATCCTTTTCGGCTTCTTCTTTATTTGCTTTAACTAGTTTTAGTAGCTTTCCCCATTGTTCATCACCATGAAGAGCGTTTAAGTCTGAATCGGTTGTGAGGTGACTGTAGTTGCTGTATTTAATTAAAGGGTGTTCGGCCGAATAGATTAAATGATAAAACGCTTTTTCGGAATTTCCGGCCAAAGCAAAAGTGCAAGCCGCATTGTATCTGTCTTCTGGATACGCCTTCCCATCATTCGCATCAAAGGCATTTTGATATTCGATCGCCGAATTTTTAAAATCTTTTACGCTATAAAGTGAATCGGCTTTTTTTACAAAAGCGTTGTATTTTGACATATCTTTTTGTCCGAACGCAAAATTTGATATGATTCCAATTAGGGTGGTTAAAATTAATTTTTTCATAGTGTATTTTTTTATTTGCTAATTACCGGTTGTACAAGTTTCATTTTGGAATTGAAATAAGCATATTTATTATCAAGTCTTGTAACCATCACTTGATCATTATTTGTCTATCGCATCTCGCCCTTCTATTTGATTGATTACATACAGAAAAGCCATTTTAAATTTTCCGTTTTCAATTTTCCAAGGTGTGAATATCGAAAGAGCTTCTTTGATTTTAGCGTCCAGTAATAACAACGTAAATTCAGAATGTTCAATTGTACTCAGTTTATCTGGGTCATTTGTCAAAACGGCAAAGGTGAACATTGGGTATTCTTCGCCTTTGGCGGCTTCCCTTTTTAAATCTACGGACTTTAATGCAGCATCCTCAAATGTCAATTCAATATTGTAATTGACATTCGTATACGTATTAAATATTTCACTCGGAATTTCAATTAAACTGAAGAAAAGTTCTGACTCAATATTGGTTTGGTCAAGCGACATCTCGGTATTTTTCTTTGTTGGATTGGTTGGCATTAGGATAAACCATCCTGAAGATGTAGGGTCTTGTAGCACCTCCATTTTCTCCTTAAACAAGGAAAATCCTTCTTTGTATATATCGTATTTTTCTTTGTCGTAATCATACGACACCACAACTTTTTTGCCTTTGGGATCATAGATGAAGGACTTTCCTGTGGGGATTCCAGCATGAAAAGTTTGGGACCATTGTATTTTCTCTTTTTGATTGTAAAATTTCCAATCACCCGTTTTTAAACCATCGGAAAAACGGCCGCTTAGCTTCATTTTTCCATTGTTGTAATAATAGGAAAGTTCACCATTTAGTGTTCCGTTTGTATAAGTTATTTTCTTGATTAGATTACCTTTCGTGCTGTATGAAAGCCATTCACCTGTTTTTGCTCCAGCTAGAAACGCTCCTTTTTCAATAAGGACATTATCGCAAATTCTTTTATACATTCCGTTTGGAGAAGGCGTTAGATTTTCGATGATATCCACACAATTACAATGGTTGGATGATAGTGTATCCTGGCTTTTTGCAGAAAAAGTAAGCAATGTGGCGAAAGGTAAAAGTATCGAAAGGAATTTCATGGATTTTAATTCTTAAGTGGTTAGAATGTGCTTGCACAAGGCAACGACATCGATTTTAAATTTTGTTTTCAAATGTATGAAAAAAAAGGTAAAATTATACGTTCGAAAGGTTTAGGATCGGCAGGCGGCCAAGGCGTTTTACAGCAAATTGGGTTTTGAAGTCGTATTGGAAGCGCCCGACCCGCATGGAGATACGTGGATTCAAATGGCATTGCCCAATACGGAAACCACCATTTCCTTGGCAAGTTTCCAAGGCATGATTTGCGCAACGGACTCCATAGAAAAGGAGGTGGAAGACATGAAATCTAAAGGCATAGAGGTGGGAAACATCGATTCAACTCCGTGGGGAAAATTTGCTTGGTTCAAGGATTTGGACGGAAACAGCCTTTGTTTGCATGAGAAATAGGATGGAAGAAGGTGATTGCCTATTTTTTAGCGTGTAAATCGCCAATACCCTACATTTCGCCTAAAATCTTAATCAACAAGTATTTTTCTCAACACGCTTTCTTGGTTGGAAGTCACTTCAAGAAAATAAACACCTGCCGCCAAATGACTCACGTCGATTTTTTCCGTGTCGCTCACTTTTTTCAGGATTTGTTTCCCGAAAAGGTCGAAAATAGCTAGGCTCGTTGGTGATTTTTCTGCTTCAATAAAAATCATATCCTTGGCCGGATTCGGATAAATTTGAAGGGAGTTTTCCAGGCTTGCTTGTTCGGTAATTTGAGCACTTGAATTTTGGTACACCCGAACGTAATCGATGAGCATGGGACTTTCCGTAAAAGTAGGATCCACGGTGCCGGCAATTCCGCCCATGGCTACGTTAAGCAAAATGAATTGATCTTCAACAAACGGCCAAGTATCAGGGTTTTTAATGGCGGGGTTGTAGGTGTAAAAGCCAACGTCATCCAATAAAAAAGTGATTTGATTGGGCGACCAATTGATGGAATACACATGAAAATCATTCGCTAAATCGGATGCAAGAGTGCCGCCTTGATTCGGATTTCCTCCGTAACAGCAAGGCGTGTGAATGGCACTGTTGATGTAATTTATACTTTGTCCGCCAAAAATACCGTGTTCCATGATGTCTAATTCACCACACGCTGGCCAACTGGTCGTGCCAAAATTGGCATCCCAATAGCCGCCATCTTCGTTTACATTTTTTCCTAGCATCCAAATGGCAGGCCAAGTACCCGCTTCGATCGGCAATTTTGCTCGTACGTCCACTCTTCCGTAGGTAAAGGCAAATTTCGAATTCAATCGCGCGGACGTATAGTTTTTTGTTAAACCTTGATCCGTGAAGATTTCTTTTTTGGCAACGATGTGGAGCATACCAGCATTGTCTACAAAGGAGTTCTCAATTCGATTGGTGTAGTGCTGCTCTTCATTGTTGGCCCAGCCAAAACCAGGAAAAAGCACTTGGGTTTGCTGGTGCCAGTTCAGCGCATTGATCGCTCCTGGATTGTTGAACTCATCTTGCCACACCAAATTCGAATAAATGACATCCAACACATTTGGATTGGTCGGCGTTGTGCCGTCATTGATGGCATCGATCAAATACGTTCCAGGTGTAGAAACGCCACCATCAATGAACAAACTCAATTTGTTGTAGGTTCCTGTTGCTATGACGGGTAAACCATTTGAACTGTACACCGCATTTGAAAAATCGAATACGATACTATCGGTCCATCCTCCGCCTGCAGGAACCAGTTGCGTTACTTGTACATCGGCATTGACGCCATTTTCCAATTTCATCACAATGTTGTGTGTATTGGGATCAAAGCCATAAAAGTTCAGGGACAGCGTATTTTGAAAATCCAAGTCGATTGGACTGGCTAAATTGATGGTGAAACCTTGCCATGCAGACGAGCCATCGTTGAAAAATTGACCAACAGGATTTGCACTATTATTGGGGTCGGTATTGAATGAAAAACTACTTCCAGAAAAACCTAAGAAGCTTTGATTTGAACTTGAAAAGTCGAACGGTAAACTTTGGGTAAAACCGATTGAACTAAAGAATAAGCACAAGGTGAAGGCAAGTAATTTCATAGTTTATGGATTTAATAAATGATTCATCTAACAGACTAAAAACAGCAGCGTTGGACGAATGTTCAACATACGACAAAAATTTAAGTAAAGATAGAAAAAAATACTTATAGTTTAAAGTACAATAAGTTTGATTGGTGATTCTTCAAACGGCGGAATGAAAATTGTCCTTCAAACTTTCTTTATTAGGGCTTTGTGCACCGGGGTTTGAAATGTTCTTAAGTCAGCGGAGCTGTTCCGCGAGTTCTACAACTGAAAATTAATCCCCACTTGACCTCCAACCGAATAGTTGTGCTGTTTGATCGGTGCTTCGGCAACTGGCGTGAGCGAGTAACGGAAAAGGGGCTCGAATCGAATGTTTAATTTGTCAGAAAGGTGGTAACCGATGCCAAATCCTCCGATTAAACTAATGGTGCTCTTATTGATAAATAGATAACCTGTTGGCGCCGTTTGGACTTCTTTGTAACCAGAATCGAAGGTCAACCAACTTTTTGCTTGGTCGTTTAAAAACACATTCAAGGAAGCGCCGGCGGTTATATACCCGAAGAATTTGTTTTTGATCAAGAGATAGTTCACACGTACAGGTATTTCGAGATAATTGAATCGATTCTGGAAGTCAACTTTTCCAAGCGGTTGGCCATTCATGTCGGTCAAAGCAATTGACTTGAAGCTTCTCGTCTGACGAGCATATTGAACGCCCAGTTCTAGTTCCAACTTGTCGAGTACATGGTAACGAGCAGAAAGTCCCGTGTTGAAGCCAAAAGCTGGTTTTTCATTTTGTTGAACCGCATCTACATAGGGTTGCCATTGTTTGTCATAGTTTAAGGTATTGGAACTATAATTGGGCGAAAAATTGACGCCGAATGAAAATTTACTTTTTTTCACGAGGCTATCTTGCGCAGCGCAAAGCAAAGGCAAAAGAATGGCAAGTAGTACGATTGTTTTTTTCATGTAAGTTGTATTTCTGTTCACTTTTTTAGTCAAGAATTGAATGGAAACATTCAACAGGGTAGTACAACTATAGAAGTGGCGGTTCATAAAATTTAGCTTAGCAAATGACTAATCAACCAAATATAAGAAAAGAAATTGAGATGCATCGCACGAATCAAGGGATTAACTACTGATTCACCAGCGGTGAAACTTTCGTCCCAATCAACTCAATGGATTGCATCAATTTTTGATGTGAAAGACCAGCATCCATTTGAAAAGTGAAGCGAGAAATACCTCCAAGTGCTTTGCTGTGTCGAAGGATCTTGGCTGCAACGGCTTCTGGACTGTCGACGAGCAAGGCACCCAACGATCCATTTTGCGCATCAAATCCAGCTCTTGTCACAGGCGGTCGACCTCTTTCTTCGCCGATGTGTGAAAACAAGTCCGCGTAACCTGGATAATAATCCTGGATGGCTTCCTCTTTTGTGTTGGCCACATAACCGAGTGAATGCAATCCAACTTGCAGTGTTTCTGGCGCGTGTCCGGCTGCGTGTCCAGCTTGCTTGTACAAATCAATCAACGGTCGAAAACGATGCGTTTCGCCGCCAATAATGGCTACCATCAGCGGTAAACCCAATGTTCCGGCGCGGACAAAAGAAGCAGGTGTGCCACCAACGCCAATCCAAATGGGCAATTTTTCTTGCACCGGTCGTGGATAAACAGCTTGGTTGTGTAGGCTCGGGCGAAATTTCCCGGACCAATTCACAAATTCATGATCGCGAATTTTCAAAAGAAGTTCAAGCTTTTCGGTAAAGAGTTCATCGTACTCATGTAGGTTCAATCCAAAAAGCGGATAGGATTCAATAAACGACCCTCTGCCGGCCACAATTTCGGCTCTTCCATTGGATATTAAATCCAGTGTAGCATAGTTTTGGAAAACACGAACAGGATCCGCAGCGCTCAAAACGGTTACAGCGCTTGTCAAAATGATTTGTTTGGTCCGTGCCGCGGCCGCGCCTAAAATAACCGCTGGTGCAGAATCCAAAAACTCTTTTCGGTAATGTTCTCCAATGCCAAAGACATCCAAACCCACTTGATCCGCCAATTCGATTCGTTCCAGCAATTCGCGCATGGCTTGGGTATGACTGATTCCTGAATTTACGGGAGTAATGGCAAAACTATCGATACCAATTTGCATAGAGGAAATTTTAAATGAAAGATGAAAGAAACTAGGTAAAGATAGTGTTTCTTGCATTTTTTATGAAGGCAAGGAGAATGGAATCCATAAAAAAAAGCCCCAAAAATAATTTTGGGACTTCTTCACTATTCGATTCATTCCAAAATTGAAATGACGAAACTAAATCTGATAGTCAACTAGAATCTTTACGCAGCTTTTATGCTTTAAAATGATTGTCGACGAACGCTGTTTTTTCATGGTCCGTCATGTCATCGGTTGATTCAATTTCAATCTTGATATCTTTGAAATGCAAATCTTTTTTCAAGTAATTGTGCAATTCTGTTTTTGCATTCGTAGGTCCGAAAAGGAGCACATGATGGTATTTTAAAATTTCATCACCTATTTTTTTGTAGTAGGCTTCCTGCATTTGTTGTTCTTTGTTGTGCATGAGATTTTCACTTCTGCTCAACGCTTCCTCTTTCATAGGGAAGGTGAATTTTGAGTGAATTTCGTGATTGTTTTTAAGGGTGTTCAAATCTATTAAATCGGCCGTGGAATGATCCATCCAAATACCGGCATTTTTTGTTGTATCCATGATTGTAAGGTATTTAATGAGTTGATGAGGTATTTTTTTCTACTAGTTGGTGACTTTGATGAACAGTTTTGAATTGGTCATGGAGATTTCACAACGACTGGGTGCCGTGGTCGCGTAAGTATTACCACACGTTGGACACAAATAATACATTTTCGCTAGCGTATTATCCGTGCCAGCTTTCAAAGTAGCCAAAGCCTCTATGTAAAAATCGCGGTGTTTTTGTTCCACTTTATAGGCATACGTTAAACTGATTTGAGCCATGTAATTTCCTGCCGCATTCGCATTTTTGATGAATTCGGGGTACATAATGTTGAATTCGTAACTTTCTCCTTGGATGGCTTCTTTTAAATTTTCGATAGTCGATTTCACACTGAAATCAGGTATAATGTCTAGAATTTCTTCTCCCATTCGGATCAAAACCACCTTGTGGTTGTTCGCATGAATCAATTCAGCCCCAGAAGCCGCTGTAAAAAGCAAGGCAATTTCAGGATGACCTTCTGCTTTTGCTTGATCGCTATAAGCCGCATATTTGAAATGAGCCGTTGTTTCACCTTTGTAGGCGTCTTGCATATTTTGAATGATCAACTTTTGCGGATCCTTTTCTTTGTCATTCAAGGTGGTTACTGTATCCTGTTTCACTTCATTGGAAGTACTCTCTTTCGGCGCCTCGTTATTGTTTCCACTACAGGATTGGAATAGGGTGCCACACGACACGATTCCCAAAACGGCAAATACGATTGATTTTTTCATGGCATTGTTTTTTACTTTTTTGATGATTTTTTATTCTTCTTACCGGTTATTCTGCCTTTGTATCTCCAAAATCGGGTAGCACCAATTCAATGCCGGCGCCGTGTTTAAAGACCAATTCGCCACCTAGATAGCCCGTTCGAGCCACCGATCCCACGAGCAAGGCGAATAACAAGAAACCAACCCAATTCGACCAAGGTTTTTCATAACTGATGAAAAAGAGTGTGGACTTGAACAGGATGGTGACAATCGCCATGACCAAGGTGGCAATCGCCGCTTCTTCGTGCATGCCCAAGGGTTGTTGCAGCAATCCATCCGTTGTCATGCCATCTCCAGCATAACTGCCGCTGACGTAGGCAACGACTGCTCCGAGTGTCCCCAGCAACAGCAAATAGAGCGAGGCATTTTTGTAAAATTGACTTTTACTGATGCGGGCACACAATTCCGAGAGAAAACCCACCATCAATAGGGCGATCGGGAAATGAATGACCATGGCGTGCAAATGGGGAGCGGTAATCATACTTTAGTTTATCAGGTGTGATCGTAAGAACCAAGCCATTTTTTCATGAGTTTCCATGAGACCAGTTATGAAATCGCTGGAGCCAGCATCGTCGAAATCGTTGGCGAAGGATTGGATGTGTTCGCGCAAGGTCATAATGATACTTTCGTGATCTTCTACCAGTTCGCGAATAAAACCGTGACTGTCATTTTTTTCGGAGGTTCTTTCCGTTAATTGTGTCAAATCCAAATAGGATTTTAAACTCGCAGGTGCATAATGTCCGAGTGTTCGAATTCGCTCCGCTACACTGTCAATGATTCCGTCCAATTCCCCAAATTGAGTTTCAAAAAATTTGTGTTTGTCATAAAAGTCAGGACCTTCCACGTTCCAGTGGGCTTTTTTCGTTTTCATGTAGAGAACGTTTTCGTCTGCCAAGACTTTTATTAATTCTGTTGCGACCGCTTGTCGATTGGTATCACTTATTCCGATTGCTATTTTCATGTTTTTATTTTTTAATGGTTTTGACTGCGACTAACGATGGTTTCGATGGCCGCTTTAAGTTTGTGTGTTGCACCTGAGATGGCCATTTCGATGTTCTTTGCTTGATCGGAAGCAACAATGGGCTTTTTGCCTTCCAATCTTGCTTCTAATAAGCAAAGAATGTCATTGGTTCCTTCTTTTTTACCGTTTTCATCCGATACATGTACCTCAATTCGCGTAATGTGCGATTGATATCTGTCTAATTCTTTTGCAATTTGGGCCGTAAAGAAATCTTCGTTTCTCTCTTCGCCGCTGATGGTTTTGTCTGTGTTGAATTGAATTTTCATTTTCCTCTTTTTAGTTTATGATTAACTGTTGTCTTCGTCTAAATCGTTGTGGTTGTCGCCTCCCAGACTGTAATAATTGTTTTCTTCATCTTCGCTGCCAATACTTTCCTGTTGATCATCCAATTCTGAACCGGGTACGTCCAAATCATCACCGGACTTGTCGTCTTCAAAACTTTTTTCATTGGCAACACCTGACTTTTCGTTTGGTGTTTTTTTCAAGGCTTTGTTTTCAGGATTTAGGTCCTTTTCTTCCTTGGCTTGTAGGTAAATATCTTCGCTCGCTGGATAACTAGGGTAGCCCGGTGTATTTTGTTCCGCAGTTGGATCTTTTTTGGCAGAATTCATTTCCGTGTCTTTGTGTGTCATGTTTGAAAAGTTTAATCAATGGGGTTATTTTGTTCTTTTTCGTATTTGTCAACCAAATCTTTCAACGATTCTAAATAGTCTTTTAAATCTTGCTTGTTGACACCGTGTTCTGGGTTGGATAAGAAATGATTCGGCATTTCATTTAAATATTTCGTCAACTCAGGAAATTCATCTTGTATTTTTTTTGTGATTAACAAGATGTCTTTGTTTAGTCCATTTTGTGATTCCATTGTTGGTGGTTTTAGAAAAATGAAGCTGAAATTCAATCGGATGCTCCATTCAATTCCGCTTGCAAACTTTTCGTTGATTTGTAGTGTACCTACAAAACAAAGATGGCCATAGTTGGCACTACAATCCTTACACAATTCGTATGGATGTTTGTATAATTGGGGGATTTACTTTTATTGCCGCCATTTTATGGGACAATTTTTTTGAAACGCACTTCGTCTGTTTGGCTGGTTGAAAATCACCTTGTTGGTTCGTCTTTATTCTTCGTAGCCACTTTTGATGACCGAAGTAATCATTTTAAACCGTTCATTCGCGTTGATGCTGTGCCTGGAATGAGCAGGAATGATAACGCCTTCACCCAAGTTCAATTGGATGATTTTTCCGTCTATGATAACTTCTGCGGATCCATCAATGATTTGAGTGTAGATGTCAAAAGGGCTGGTTTTTTCGCCCAATTCTTCGCCGCTTGCCATGGAAGTAGCCGTAATGTTACCAGTGGTTTTTTTGATGATGGTTTTACTGACAACTGCATTGGGTAAATATTCAATGAGTTCGACGATGATGTGAGCTTTCGCCTTTTCAAGTTCGCGGTTGGTTTCCATAGCTTTATTAATTAAAAATGCATCCAGGCGATGATTAAATCAGTACCTGAATGCACGGTGATTTTAAATTTTGAATCCCAATGTCAGTTGCACCCATCGGTTTTTATAGCGAGGAGTTGAATTCGTTCCATCACCGTTGTTATTTTGAAAATCCCAACCGGCGCGAGCAGACACCACTAGGCTGTGATAGATGAAATCACTTCCAACGACGAACCCAAGTACATTTTTTCGAATGTTATCGGTATTGAATTGTTCTTCTTGCCCCGTGCTAATTCCGCCAAAGGTGTAAGAGCTCTTTTGGTTTAAAAGATACGAAAACTGCGGTCCAGCAAGCAGTGTGAAAAATTCCGTTGGTTTCAACTGCATTTGCAATGGAATATCCAAATAAGTCGATGTTCGACTAAAGGAATACGGGAAACTAAGCAAGGTGCCCGAACCTTTGAATCCTTTTTGAGAAATCAATACTTCGGGTTGAACGCCGAGGTATTTTCCAATCGGTATGCCGAAAAATACGCCTGCTGCCAATCCAGCCTTACCGTCTGCTCGAAAATTTTCTCCTTGAGCATCCCAAACGTTGGACGCATTGACGCCTGCTTTGATTCCAAATTCGAAGTTTTCTCTTCGGTCCTCGCTCTGTGCTTGCAAATTCGTTAAGATGAAAACACATATAATACTGGTTACTAATCTATTTTTTTTCATGATTGTTTTTTATTTTGTTAGTTGCCTCGAATAACCCGAAGCAGAAAGGCAATGATGGCAAGCACCAAAAGGATGTGAATGATGTTTCCAGCGTTGTAACCCAAAAATCCAATTCCCCAGAGCACAAGAAGGACTACAGCAATCAGATAGAGCAAATTGCCGAATACACCAGTGGTTCCACGCGCACTCATTTCGTGTTTTTATTCGTGAAGTCCTTAAAAGCTGTACCCAATTCATCCATGTCGTGGCCAAATTCAGTTTTGAAACTTTCCCAACTGGACTGACTGTCCGCTTTGAAATCGTCCATTTTCTTTTTCAAATCTGAATTTTTACTGTCCAATTCGGCAATTTTCTTTTCGTAATCCGCTTTGGCTTCACTTTTTTGATCCGCTATCCGAGCATTGAAATCTTGGATACTTTTTTCATTGGCCTCAATTTGAGTCGCTGTTCGTGCTTTAAAATCTTCCATGTCTTTTTTGTAATTTTCGTTTGAATCGTCTAATTTTTCTTGCGCCTCTGTTACATTATCTTCCTCATTTTGCGCTTTTTCAGAAGGCGTTGAACAACTAGTAAGGAGCAAACCCATTATAAAAAATGAGGTTAAAATAATTCCAATTGATTTTTTCATTTGTTCTGATTTTAAGCAATGAAATCGTTTTCATTACCCTACAAAGGTGACGTGATTTTTAACTGAAAGCCTTACACAATTCGGAACAAGAGTTACATGATTAACACAATATCGATTAGAAATTTTCGATATTGTGTCGTGTTTTGTGTTTGAGATTTTTGAAAAAAGAGGGGGTAAGACCGGTGATTTTTTTAAATTGATTTGATAAGTGCGCTACACTGCTGTAATGCATTTTGTAGGAGATTTCCGTAAGATTGAGTTCATCGTACATAATCAATTCTTTCACACGTTCAATTTTGTGCAGGATAATAAAATGTTCTATCGTAATGCCTTTTGTTCGGGAGAAAAGTTCGGATAGAATGTGGTAATCCATCTCTAGTTTTTCAGATAGATAATCAGAAAAGTTGATTTGAGGAATTTCATCGGTGTAATGAATCATTTCCACAATGATGTTTTTGATTTTCTCAACGAGAATGGCGTTTTTATCCTCCATTAATTCCAATCCAGAATTGTGCAGAATCCTTTTTAATTCATGCCATTGTTCTGGAGAAATTCTTTCATCCAAATGAACTTCTCCCAATTCCAGTGAATAAAATTTTAAACCTAATTTGGTTAACTCTTGCTTTACGAGCATTTTGCACCGTAAACTCACCATGTTTTGAATGTACAACGTCATTTTATAGAGATTGATGAGTTAAAAAGGGTTTAGAAATTTTAGAAAAACGCTGATTATTAGTTCTTTTAAAACTTCATTGGTGAATGTACACTTTATGTTTGGGATTGTTTCTTAAATTAACAATTTTGCACAAATCAATAAAAAGTGTACGACTAGTTTTAAAAATGAATAAAATTCTCACATCCAGGATAATCCTTGGCAATAGCAAATTACTTTATTCGCTAACCGACAAACTTCGTGTGGCACACATATGGTTCAGTAAGCAATAAAAGGCCTATTGAAATAGGGTTTTGTCCATTAAGAAGTTATGCGTGAGCAAACAACAACCCAAGTCGCGCTAGCAGAACCAATTCAGATTTATTTCGATGTGCAAAAGCAAGGGTAATATCGTCCGCCGCTGTGAGAATTTTTCCTTTTAGTTCATACGAAAACTGCTCATGGTGGTGCGTGTAAAACTGTTCGAATGAAAGAAAAGCCAAGTCTTTATCCAATTTGCCTTCGATAATTTTACGCATCGTACTGTAGATAATTTCTTTTGCGTCAAATTCATCGGTGTGAAGTGTCCAATTTTTCTCAACTGACGCAACGATACTTCTTTTTTCCTCGATTACAATTTTTCGATCCGCCGCTGCAAAGGCGTAGAATAAATGCGCCAAATGACGGTAAAAATCTTCGTTTTTGTAGAGTTTTTCGTCCATAATCGTAGCTTATTTCACTTTAAAGATGAGCAAGGGAGTATCGTTGTGGTACGCCATTTTTTTGGTTAAACTTTTGCTAAATATCCGTTCGAAAAAGTTTCTTTTTTTTGTGACCAAAACGAGTAAATCGGCAGCTTGTTCTTCGAGAAGCCTTGTTAGACGGTCTTCAACATCTTCAGAAAAAAGAAGATGCGCTTTAATGTTCGGGTAGTCTAAAGCAGTATTGATGTTTTCTGAAAAATCTTTGAAAAAAGCCCGTTCCTCCTCAACGGAAAAGTCACTATTTGCTATGTGAGCGAAGTCTATTTTTGAATCAAACGTTTGCATCCAATCAATCAACGTTTGCAGGTTTTGAAGGTCTGTAGTTTTGTAGTCAGTTGCATAGACAATACTTTTGAAATCATTGAATTTCGCCTTGTAGGGGACCGCAAGAATAGGCAATTCAGTGTCAGAAATGACCTTGTAAGTCAAACTTCCAAACAATTTGTTCTCGACATGTCCAGCACCCGTTGTTCCCATGATGATCAAATCAGGTTTGCTTTTTGTCAATTCATGAGCCAACCAATTTAATTCAGTCCCTTCTAGCAAAATTGTTTCGTTTTGAATTCCCGCTTGATTTAATTCTTCTGACAGAATTTTCAGTTGTTTTTTCGCTTCGGCCTCTAGAGTTTCGATGAGCAAAACTAAATTGACAGTGTCAGCATCGGTGGCATAAACTCCCACCAAATCAAGCGAGTGCACAATGTTTATTTTGGACTGGGTTGCCAGGGCGATTTCTTTTGCAAAAAACCAGGCGTTCTGGGCGCAAGTCGAAAAATCGGTTGGAAAGTATATGGTTTTAGTGTGCATATCTACAATTCTAATGTCTGAAGGCAATTTACTACAAAAGGTCGATTTAAATTATGACGAATATCATTCTTTTGTTTGACAATCCTCATTAATTCGGCGGTATGAATTGACGACATTTGTTATAGGAAAAAGGAATACCACGCTGAAAAAGACAGATACATTTTTTAGAGAGAATGTAAAAGAAAAGCCGAAATTGGAGAGCAATTTCGGCTTTTTGTTTTTTACGAGAAACGTTTCTTTATTCGTTGATGTACGAATCAAGTGGATCTTCGTCTTTTTTCTCTTTTGATTTCAAGCGTTTGTGGTCTTTGAGACTTTTCGCTATCATCCATTCCAGTTGACCATTGACACTACGGAATTCGTCTTCGGCCCATTTTTCAATAAGCGTAAAGGTTTCAGGATCAATTCTAAGGACAAATGATTTCTTTTTACTCACAGATTTATCCGTTTAAAGTACCTGTATTGATGACAGGCGTTACTTCTTTGTCTCCACAAAGCACCACCATTAAATTACTGACCATAGACGCTTTTTTGTCTTCATCAAATTGCACAATATTGTCTTCTGCCAATTTTTTCAAGGCATCTTCCACCATGCCAACAGCACCTTCTACAATTTTTTGTCGGGCTGCAACGATGGCAACGGCTTGTTGTCTTTTCAACATGGCGCTGGCAATTTCTGGTGCATAAGCCAAATAACCAATGCGCGCTTCTATTACCTCAATTCCAGCCATAGACAATCGTTCGGTAATTTCATGTTCCAAGGCATCATTCACATCATCCATGCCGGAGCGCAAAGTCAAATGGGCTTTTTCGTCTTCAAAATTATCGTACGGGTATGATCCGGCCAATTTTCGAACAGCGGCGTCTGTCTGCACGCGAACAAACTCTTCGTAATTGTCGACATCAAAAGCCGATTTGTACGTATCCTGAACTTTCCAAACCAAGATCACATTAATCAAAATTGGATTTCCGATTTTATCGTTTACTTTGATTCGCTCACTTTCAAAATTTCGGGCTCTCAACGAAATCTTTTGTTTCGTAAAGAATGGATTCGCCCAGAAGAAACCGTTTTCGCGAACCGTTCCTTTGTAGGCCCCAAAAAGAACCATTACTTTGGAACCATTAGGATTCACTGTAAAGAAGCCTGGCATTAAAAGAAGCACAAAAGGCATCAAAACGAGGAAAATCGGATTCTTCGTTATGGCAATTCCTGTCACCACAATGGCGATAATAACCAAGAGTAGTGCTAAATAGACATATCCATTTCCAGCTACAATGTTTTTTTCTTGTTTCATAATGATATTAAATTGATATCACAATTCTACGAAATATTGTTCGTAAACCAAAATAATATTGAATTATTTTTTTGAATCCGTATCTTGTCATCAAAATAGTAAACACGACAACAGGATGAAGATTTTCTTATTGATTTTTACGCTGGCGACTGCAGGGTCACTTTATTCCCAAGAAAAGGCATTTCAGATTTACACTTCCACAGGTAAGAAAACAACCTATAAAAAAATGATGGCTACTTTGGAAAAAAAAGACATTGTTTTATTCGGGGAGGAACACAACAATCCAATCGCACATTGGTTGCAATTGGAGTTCACCAAACAAGCAGACAATAGCAGAGATATTGTGCTTGGCGCTGAAATGTTTGAAGCAGATAATCAACAAGCATTAAATGATTATTTAGCCGGTAAATTGACTTCAAAAGAATTGGATTCTTTGGCGCGTTTGTGGCCCAATTACCCAACGGATTATGCGCCGTTAGTGGACTATGCGAAAGAAAATAAATTGGAATTTATTGCAACGAACATACCAAGAAGAGATGCCAATTTGGTTTTCAGAAAAGGATTTGAAGTATTGGATACCTTGTCTGCAGAAGAGAAAAGTTGGATAGCGCCATTGCCGATCAAATTTGATGCAGAATTACCGCAATACAAAAATATTTTGGTGATGATGGGGGAGCACGGTAGCCCAAAACTGGTTATGGCGCAAGCAACGAAGGATGCCACCATGGCCCATTTTATATTGAAAAATTACAAACCAGGCAGTTTGTTTATTCATTTCAACGGAAAGTACCATTCTGATTTTTACGAAGGAATTTTATGGTATTTGCAACAAGCGCAACCGACTTTGAACTATGGAACGATTTCCACTGTTTCCCAAGTTTCCATCGACAAATTGGAGAAGGAAAACATAGGGGCGGCAGACTTTATAATTTGTGTGCCTGAAGACATGACGAAGACGCACTAATTCCAATAAAATAGGTTACTTGTGATTAAAATAAAAACTCCATTTCCCCTGAAATCAGTCATTTTTTGGCTAATTCTGCTAATTCCTGTAGTGATTTTTTTTACAAATAGTTCGGTATACATGTATGCCTTAACATTTTTACCCGTGCATTTTGGCTTTTTAATCATCCGGTATTTTACCAATCGAATTGTATTAACCGATGATTCCATTATTACAAGAATGAATTTCGATAAATTTCAAATTGACTTGGATAAAATTAAGAGTTTTGAAGTGAAGAAAAAAAGCAGATGGGTTCAATTGTTATTCGGTTTACCGGCAGAAGTAATTCAAGTGGAATACAATAAATACGATACTATTCTGCTTTTCTCTGTTGATCCCATCTTATTGGAAGCACTTTCGAGTAAAAAGAACCAGGAAGTATAGTAGCCTAATCCTTGATCATTTCTTGCCACGATTTGGGTCGGAGCAAAGGATTCCACTTGAAGTTGGGGACGAATTGTTCTGATTCGTTGAGCTGGTCCATCGGGTAAATATTGCCTTCAGGTTTTTCATAATAGGTCACACCCGTCACTTCTCCGCTATCTAAATACACCCGTAAATCAGACGCAAAAGAGCAATTCATCCCAGATCGTTTAATGACAATTGCGGTATCGGTAGTTTCCGTTTCTTCAAGGAAGTAAATGGTTTGCGCATTCCCACGAGCATCCGCCCGATACACTTCATTGTTTTTGAAAAAGGCAATCATTTTTCGTCCGGCTATTTGGTTGTAATACCCAACTGTATCCACTTCAAAGAGGGCAGTGGCATTCGGGAAAATTTCGGCTTTTTCAAGTAAACTATCTTTTAAATGAACGAAGATCGTATCACCTTTCAATTCGCCTTTGTTGGACCATAAAATCGGATCGGAATACATTTGTAAAAGGTCCGCCGATTTATCAAAAATCAAACTATCGCAACGACCTTGAAATTGATTTTGAAAGATTTGAACACCGAAGTAAGCTTTGATAAGATTGGGTTCATCTAAACTATCATTGATGGAATACAGCGTATCGGCATGAATAAACAAACTATCTTTTTCATTGGCCTGAACAGCCATAGCATGGCCCGTAATAAAAAGTTGGTGGGACAGATCATTTTTATACAAATAGTCGCCTTGCAGTTGAAATTTCTCGGTGGTGTCTTGGACAAAAATATTTCCTTTTCCGATGGACAATTTCTTTTGTGGTTGGTAAAAAAGCGTATCTCCTTTGATGTGCTGACTCCCTTTTGCAATGGATGCATTTTTCATCAATTGCGCCTCCTCCGTATCGGTTCTGTACCAGCCTCTTTCGCATTGAATGACTGAGGAATCAGAATAAATGGTCGTAGGACCAAAAAAGGAAACTTTCCGTTTAATATAAGCATACTGTAAAGTGTCGGTCGTTAAATTCATTTGCGGACCTTTGTATTTCACTTTTCCTTTAAAGAAAAAATCCTTGCTTTCTGGATAGAAATAGCCGATTTGGCTGGTCAAAACTTCATCGCCTAAAATACTTTCGACCTTTCCATTCGTTCGATAGGTAGCTCGACCTGATTTGGTATCGTATTCGAGTGCATTCGTCGTAAGTTTATATTCTTGATCGCGTGCGCGCACATCTCCATTCAAAAAAGCTACTTCCGTTTTTGAATCGTAGGTGAGTTCATTGCAGAACAAGTTGAGATCACCTCCTTTGGTAATGTGAACATTGCGAAAAGCTTTTATTTGACTCGTTTTTTTGTAATATACGGCTGAGTCGCAATACATGGTATTTCCCTGATAGGTAAAGGAAACACTACCAGCTAAATAGGTAATGCCTAACCTTTCATCTGTCGTCATTCTGTCAGACCCAGGCAATAAGGTAAGGAAGTTTCCTTGACCAAAAGCGTTAGCGATTGTCAAAAAAAATGCGCTTACGAAAAGCGCACCAAAGCCAAAGACTTTACTTCTTTTCAAATGGATTAATTGTTCAAAGTTTGCGAGCGATCCGGTCCAACCGAAACCACTGTAATCGGTACTTCCAATTTTTGTTCCAAATATTCAACATACGCTTTTAATTCAGCAGGTGAATCAGCATAATTACTCAATCCCGTTAAATCTTTTTTCCAACCTTTGATTTTTTCGTACACAGGCGTGCATTCCATGGAAACGATATCATACGGTAGGTATTCCATTTTTTGACCATCAACGATATAATGCGTGCAGGCTTCGATTTCATCGAAAATACTCAAAACGTCGGCTTTCATCATGGACAATTCTGTCACACCATTGATCATTATGGCATATTTCAATGCTGGCAAGTCAATCCATCCGCATCTTCTTGGTCGACCCGTCGTTGCACCAAATTCTCTGCCTTCAGCTCGAATTTGTTCACCTACTTCGTCTTCCAATTCTGTCGGGAAAGGTCCGCTACCAACACGCGTACAATACGCTTTGAAAATACCGATTACTTTACCAATCGAGTTAGGAGGAACCCCTAAACCTGTGCAAGTTCCAGCCGTCACCGTATTGGAAGACGTAACAAATGGATAGGTTCCAAAGTCAATATCCAACATCGTTCCTTGTGCTCCTTCGGCTAGAATTTTCTTTCCAGCTTTTCTCGCTTCGTAAAAATATTGCTCGCTATCAATAGCGTCTAAGTTTTTCAATATTTCAATACCTTCCATCCAAGGACCTTCCATTTCGGATAAATTGTATTCGAAACCAACGTGGTGTTGTAAAATCCCCATGTGTTTCTCCACCAAAGCATCGTATTTTTCTTTGAAATTTGGCAAGAAAATATCGCCAACGCGAAGACCATTTCTGCCTGTTTTGTCCATGTAGGTTGGCCCGATTCCTTTCAAAGTCGAACCAATTTTATTGTGTCCTTTTGCGTGTTCCGATGCTTGGTCCAACAAACGGTGAGTAGGCAAAATTAAATGGGCTTTTTTAGAAATCAGCAAGCGACTTTTGATGTCTAAGTTGTACGGAGCCAGTTTTTCCAGTTCTTTTTGGAAAATGACAGGATCGATGACAACACCATTTCCAATGACATTCATGACGCCATCGCGGAAAATACCAGAAGGAATCGTGTGCAACACGTGTTTGTGTCCTTCAAACTCCAAAGTGTGTCCCGCATTTGGGCCGCCCTGGAAACGAGCAATAATATCGTATTGAGGAGTTAGTACGTCGACGATTTTTCCTTTTCCTTCGTCGCCCCATTGCAAGCCTAAAAGTACATCTACTTGGGTCATTCTTTGTTATTTAAAATGTTTGTTCGCATCTTCCAACGTGGCATAAATGCTGAATATTTCGTTTATTTTGGTAATCGTAAAAATTTTCTGCAAAGCTTCATTTAAGCTACACAAAATTAAATCTCCTTGGGCTGTTCTCGCTTTTGTCAGCGTGCGTATCAATACGTTCAATCCACTTGAATTGCATTGCTCAAGCGCGCTCAAATCAAAAATTAACTGATGTCGTCCAGCTTGAATTTCATGATCGACTTTTTGATTCAATAGGGTAGCGTCTTCTTCGTTGACCAATTTTCCTTTCAATAGAAAAAGCAGAGAACTTTTTTGGTCCTTTATGTCAACCTTGAATACCATATTTACTTTTCTTTTGGTTTACGTACGCCGTAAAAATAAAGGGAATGGTGCTGGATTTCTACGCCAAGAATCTCTTCAATGGTCGCTTTGATATTTTGTATCCGTGGATCACAGAATTCAATCACTTCACCTGTATCTGTGCAAATAACGTGATCGTGTTGTTTGCTGCCGTGTGCTTTTTCAAATTGAGAATTGGTCGTCCCAAATTGGTGACGGCGAACGAGGTTACAAGCAAGCAATAAATCGATGGTATTGTACAACGTAGCTCTCGAAACACGGTAATTGTGATTTTTCATTTTGAAGTACAACGCTTCAATATCAAAATGACCTTCGTAATCGTATATTTCTGAGAGTATGGCGAAGCGTTCAGGAGTTTTCCTGTGACCGTTTTGCTCGAGATAAGCAGAAAATATGTTTTTGACTCGCGTCTGTAAATCTTGATTTAACATGCCAAAATTCAAAAGGCAAATTTAGTCAATTATATGGAAGACAAGTATGAGTTTAAGCCATTTTTAAGGGATTGTGCATTAATTGCCTTGTATGTTAATAAATAGACAACAGCGAAAGAGCGAATTAAGACTTCTAAGGAAGGTGTATGGACAAAAAAAAGTCGAGATGAAATAGATTCACCCCGACTTAAGTCTGTTTTATAATTGATTTAAAGAATGCTTTCCAAAATAACTTCTCTCGCAATTTCTTGATTTAGTTTGGTTAAAATGATTGGGTATTTTTCATTCAGCCTCTCCGGTGTAAAGCCAAGAGCAATACCGAATGCTCGAATCATTTTATCTTCTTGGGAATGTATTTCACCATCTGCAACAATCATTTCAACGAATTGAATGAATCGCTCGTATCGATCTTCACGTGAAAGAGGTGGCATCATCGGGTAATTGGTTTCGTCCTCAAGAATTTCCTTTACTTCGGCATCAGTAAGCGAAAGTCTACGCGCAATCGTGTGTAGTAGTTTTTTTTCTGAAGAATTAATTTCACCGTCGATCCGCGCCAACAAAATTAAATTTTTAAAATGTCCTTTTTGAGCAGCTTGTTCGCCTGTTTCAAATCGTTTAGCAATAGATCCCATGTTTCTTTTGTTTTTTTTGCAAAAGTAATGAATCTTTTATTTTCTAATCGATATTTTTCTCAATGAAATCAATCAAACAATGAATCACTTTGATGTGAATCTCTTGTGCTCGGTCGGCATAATTCGATTTGGGTGCTCGAATTTCCACATCACACAAACCATTCATTTTTCCGCCGTCTTTTCCCGTTAGCCCAATTACATAGATACCTTTTTTGCGGGCCGCATCAATGGCTTTGATGACATTTTTTGAATTTCCTGAGGTAGAAATGGCTAATAAAACATCGCCTTGTTGCCCCACACCTTCAAGGTAGCGTGAGAAGATGTAATCATAACCATAATCGTTTGCGACACAAGAAATATGCGTTGGGTCCGATATCGAAACAGCGGCCAAAGCTGGGCGGTCTTCTCGGTATCGACCGCTTAATTCCTCGGCAAAATGCATCGCATCGCTCATGGAGCCTCCGTTGCCACAACTGATGATTTTTTTTCCAGATTTTAAGCTGTTCACCATTAAAGCGCCTGCTTCGCCAATTTTGGCAAAATTTTCTTCGGTAGAAAAAAGTCGAAGCACTGACATTGCTTCTTCAAATTGTTGCTTGATGTGTTCCATGGACTCTAAAAACTCTACTCAAAAGTAGGAATTCATTTGAAAAGAATAATATTTCGGCAAACTTATTATCTTTGGTGGACTTGTTAATCAAATTTTCAAAATGAAAGTATTCTACCTTATTTTGGCCTTTTTGGCTTTTCCTATTACTCAGTTATCTGCTCAAAATTGTTTTAAACAATTGGAAAATGCGTTTAATAAAAGAGGCGCTTACACGGTTTCTGATGACATGCATCGTCATGTAATCATTAGCTTTTTCACCCCCAACGATACGACATGTGTTTCGGGAAAAGTAAGGGTGGAAAATGGCACAATCACCTCGGTTTTTATAGAATATCAGGATAATACTTTCGAATTAATGGAACAAAAGTTTTTCAATGCTAAAAAGCAGTTTCCAGCGGTTACCAACGGCATGTCTGAATTGGTTTACACGGCAGATGGTGAGAAATTCAGAGTTGTTTTTATTGATAAATTGAAACCAAAGGCGAAAGAATACAAACAAGCCGAACTTCCAACTGATCTATAATTTAGCTATGAATTTTTCCGGAAAAACGGCTTGGGTTATTGGAGCCAGTTCAGGAATTGGAGCTGAATTGTCTCGTCAATTGGCAGAAAAAGGGGCATATGTCGTTTTATCCGCGAGAAACTTGGAGGCGCTTGAACGTGTAAAGTTGTCGCTACCCAACAGTGAAAAACATGTCGTTTTTCCATTTGATTTGGAGCATACAGACGATTGCAATACACAAGTAGCCGAATTGCTTGGGAAAGTGGGCAGCATTCAGGTTTTGTTCAACAATGGTGGTTTAAGTCAACGAGCAACTGCCTTTGATACTGAAATGCAGGTGGATCGAAGAATCATGGAAATAAACTTCTTTGGCAATGTAGCCCTTACGAAGGCAATTTTACCGCATTTTCGAGCGCAAGAAGCCACTCAGATAGTTGTAATTTCCAGTATTGCCGGTAAATTTGGCTTCTTTTTACGCTCTGCCTATAGCGCTTCCAAACATGCACTACATGGTTTCTATGAGAGCTTACGACTGGAGGAAGAAAAGAATGGGATTTCAGTCAACATTATTTGTCCAGGTAAAATAAATACGCCGATTTCTACGAATGCGCTTTCCGAAAAAGGAGAGAAGCATGGCGTTATGGACCACAATCAGGAAACAGGTATGCCGGTTGATATTTGTGTTTCCAAACTATTAAAGGCTGTAGAAAAAAACAAACAAGAAACGTTGATTGGTGGTAAGGAATTACTAGCCGTTTCGATAAAACGTTGGTTTCCGAGATTGTTTTATCGCATTATAAGAAAGCAATCCCCTGTTTAGGGTGAAATTGTAAAAGAACTGTATTGTTTTTTAAGGAAAAATTAAGGTAGATTCCTTGTGTAAGGTTTGAAAAAGCTTTAATTTTCCCTTTCTACATAAAAGCGAATTGAAAATTGAAAAAATTATTTCTCCTTTCCTACCTAATTTTTTCTTTTGGAACGGCTTTAACCCAAACTTTTGAATGGAAGTGGGTAAATGGAGCCAATTCATCGGATATCAGCACCGGTTTAGCGGTGGCGCATACGTATGATTCAAATTTCGTGTACATTGGAGGGAGATCGACCAACGGTGGGCTCAACATTCTAGGGATTACATTAGGAGCCACGGGAACGGACGGTTACGTGGGTAAATACACGAAAAACGGCGTTTATCAATGGGTTTTTGGAATTTTTTCGAATGGTTGGGATGAAGTCACCGCTCTTGATGTTGATGCAGCAGGTAATATTTATGTTGGAGGTGCTTTTGAGCAAACGGCAGATTTCAAAGGAACCTCAACGGGTGCTTCAGTGAATAAAACGTCCAATGGGGGGACAGATGTTTTTGTTGCCAAGTACAATTCGGTCGGTTTGCTCCAATGGGTGATTACAGGTTCGAGTTTGACAAATGATTATATCCGAGATTTAAAAGTTGTTAATAATGAAGTGTATGTAGCTGGTCAATATGGTAGTGCGTTCATGGTTGGTACCCATTTGCTAACGAATTCTGGCAGTTCTGATGCATTTGCCATGAAGTTGTCTACTGCCTCTGGTTCCTTAATTTGGTTGAATGGGGCAGGAAGCAATGCTGCCGATGCCTACAATAGTGTGACCGTTTTTGGCGGAAATGCTTATTTCGGGGGATATTTTTCAGGTTCTTCCCTTGCTTTTCAAGGAACAGTAGTTGTGAGTTCGGCAAATGCCTCAAGTGGTTCCAATGAAGGAGTATTGGTAAAATACAATGCAACGAACGGTGCGTTGATTTCCCATGCAATGATTTCTGGTATTGGCGATCAACGAATCACTGATATGACCAATGATGGTTTAAAACTCTATTGCACAGGAACATTCGAGAAAACAACAACTTTTCCAGGAATGACCTCAATCACGGAACCGCACAATGAATTCTTTGTTGCCCGATGTTCTCCAACCTTGTCAACCGATTGGCTGAAATGGACTGTGACAACTGGTTCAAATTTGGCTTTTGGTAATTCAATCGACATTGACTCGGCTGGCAATTTAATGGCTTGCGGCAATTACAAAGGCAGTACCACATTTTTAGGAAGCACTTTTACGTCCAATGGAAATGAAGATATCTTACTGGTTAAACTGAATCCAACAAACGGCCTAGTTATTGATGTAAAATCGTATGGTGGAAACGGAAGTGATTTCGCCAATTCATTGCATGTTAATTCAATGGATAGGACCTATGTAACTGGTACATTTAAAAACACAGTGAATTTTACCCCAATCAGTATGACTACTACCTCCAATGAAAATTCGTTTTGGGGAGCAGTAGGCTGTATTCAAGGAACTGCGACAATTTCAGGGACAACGACCTTGTGTTCAAGTACACCCGCTATATTAACCTTTAATTTTACAGGACCAGCACCGTACTACCTTACCTATACAGATGGAACAAATTCTTTCAATTTAGGGCCAATATTGACACCATCTACTACTGTTAATGTGGCTCCAGCGTCAACAACGACCTATTCAATTAGCAATTTTACAGCCAATTCGTGTAACAGTACTTTTTCGGGAAGTGCTACCATTTCTGTTTATTCTCCTATCGCCAACAACACAATACCATCGGCACCTCAATTCAATTGTAGCACTGCGACGCCTGCAACTTTAACAGGTTCGTTGCCTACTGGTGGAAATGGAACCTACAGTTATTTGTGGGAGTCGAAAACACTACTTTCCGCTTGGACAAATGCCTCGGGAACCAACAGTGCAATCAACTATACACCACCACTTTTAACGCAAACGACAGTTTACAGAAGAAGAGTGCTTTCAGTAACTTGCGACACTTCGTACAGTTCGTTGGATACTATTTTTGTGCAAACGCCCATTACAAATAATTTGATTCCGGTTGCCAGTCAACAAGTTTGTACTACGACACTACCAGCTGCAATTGTGGCAACAGCACCTTCGGGTGGGAGTGGAAGTTACAGCTATTTGTGGATAAAATTGACCACCTCAAATCCAATTTGGACGTCAGCTGGAGGAGCGACCCAAAATTCGATTAGTTTTTCACCTGGTTATTTAACAGAAACCACCTATTATCGGAGAATTGTTTATGGCAGCTTTTGCGGGTCTGATACGTCGAATGTACACACCGTATTTGTCGATCAACTCAATACAAATAACACCATCGCAGGTGCTAATTTTCGCTGTTATCCGTTGGATAATTTCCTTGATGGTTCGTTACCAATAGGTGGAAATAACTCCTATACCTATACATGGCAATACAGTGGCGATGGAATTAATTTTTTGGATTTAGCACCTTCTGTGACGACACAAGACAATACTTTAGTCAATTCTTATCCAGTTGTATATTGGTACCGCAGAAAAGTCAATTCAGGGGCTTGCCCACCGAGTTTCAGTGATACGGTAATGATGGACGTGCCAATAACGAACAACGCCATTTCATCCAGCCAATTCATATGCTCCAGCACCTTGGCGAATGAATTAGTAGGACCAGGGCCAACTACAAATGCAATGCCCGTTTCTTATGTATGGCAAGAAAGTTTCAATGGTTCAACTTGGAGTAATGCCTTGGGAAGTCCAAATTCAGGGATAAATTTTTTACCACCCTATTTATCTACGACACAGTACTATAGAAGAATCGTTACGACCCCAGGATGCGGCAACAATTCGAGTAATGAAGTTTTAATTCAAGTGGAATTACCCATATCAAATAATGTATTTATTTCCACCAATCAATTAATCTGTTCAACTTCGGTGTCCGATACTGTATTGGCTAGCAATTATTCAGGTGGCAATGGATTGAACACAATTGTATGGCAGGATAGTGTTGTTGGAGGCACCTGGACAAATGCAGTTGGAGGACTCTCCGATTCAACTTACTTGCCGTCAATTTTGTCTCAAACTACTTTTTACCGTCGAATTATTTTGGATACGATTTGTGCAAATGATACATCGGCAATTTATACGATTCAAGTGGAATTGCCAATCAGTCAAAACACCATTTTTGGTGATACTATTTTGTGTGCAAGCACCTTGCTTTACACTCTGAATGGATTACCAGGCATAAACGGTTTCAGTTATTCTTGGGAACAAACTACAGATTCAACCAATGCCTCAAGTTGGAATTCAATTATCGGTGCAACGAACCAAACTTACACGATTTTCAACCCAGTTGACAGTCTGTTTCTAAGACGAATCATGCATGGATTTGCATGTCCTGATGTGCTTTCAAATGTGGTTGAAGTAAAGGTAGCCTCGCCGATTGGAAACAATTTTATATCCAATGACACGATGGTTTGCTATGGCACAAGTCCACTCAATTTGATCGGGTCGACCATAATGGGAGGCATTGGAACAAATGAAATTATTTGGGAAAGCTCCATGGATGGTGTTTTATTTGATACAGCCGCATCGGTTTACAATCAAAATAATTACTGGACCGACACGGTTTCACAAACATATTTTTACAGAAGGAGAGTTATCAATTCCACTTGTCCAAGCCAGGATTCAGTGAGTAATCAGATTTTAGTTCAGGTCTATACTCTTTCAAGCGCAGCGTTCGACAATGATAAAGATTCTTTGTGCGCAGGCAATTCAATTGATATACCGATTTCTATGAGTGGTTTAGCTCCGTATACATTCTTTATGAGTTATGGAACAACCTACAACAGTTTGTCGAATATTACAGGAACCAGTTATACGTTGAACTACATGCCTACTAATAGTCTTTATTTCTACTTGGATTCGATTGGCGATGGTAACGGTTGTGTTTATAGCCTTGCGGACACATTTGGTATTCGTTTGGTGGATCAACCTGTAACGCATTTGTTTTCTGATACCAGTATTTGTGATAGTTTGATGACCATTAATCCAAATTTAAGCATTGGTCAGGTGATGTTTTATTCACCAAGTTTAGGGAATTTACCAACGGCCTTCCCTGTGGATGTGATTGCTCAAAACTACGGACAACATGCTGTTATCTTAACCGAAACAAATGAATTTTGTTTTGACAGTGATACAATGAACATCACTTTTGATAGACCGATTGACACCATTTTCGCTGGTCCTGATCAAACCTTAGCCGAAGAGTTTCAAACGCAGCTTTCTGCAACGGCTTTGGTTGGTAGTGAATCTGGAATTTGGTCTGTTGCCTCAGGAAGTGGTTTATTTTCGGACCCAACGAATCCAAATTCGACAGTTGAATTTTTACAAGACAAATTTAATTATTTGGTTTGGACGGTCAGCAATGGGGTTTGCCCGATGAAGAGTGACACGGTAGTCATTGAAGCACGATTGTTGTTTATTCCTTCTGGTTTTTCACCAAATGGTGATGGAGCAAATGATGTTTTTGTAATTGATGGAGCTTGGAATTATCCATTTGTCAAACTTCAAGTATTCAATCGTTGGGGAAATCTAGTGTATCATTCTTACAATTATAAAAATGATTGGGCTGGTACTGCTGAATCAGGTGAAAAATTACCAGATGATACTTATTACTTCCTAGTGGATGTTTCTGATAGTGAAATGTACAAAGGATTTTTAATCATAAAAAGATGAGGAAGTTCTATCTGATTTTCGTTCTCATGTTGGCTTTCAATTCTGGAGCCCAGTTTACTCCGCAGTACAATTCGTACATGTTCAACGGTTTGTCCATTAACCCAGCGTATACGGGTATGCGAGAATGTTTGAGTGTGCTTGGTTTGCATTCAAGTCAGTGGGTTGGTTTTGACGGGGCTCCAACAAGTGATTATTTGACTTTGCATACGCCTTTGAACAATAAACATGCCATCGGGTTGAACTTGTTTAATGATCGTTTAGGTGTTCAAAATCAGACGGGTATATTTCCATCGTATGCGTATCATTTGAAAATTGCCAAAAAGCAAAAATTGTCATTCGGCGTGAGTGCAGGCGTAAATTTTTTCACTGTGCAGAATAGCCATGTTTCCACCTTAACGGAGGACAAGGTATTTGCTGAAAACAAGAAAACAAGTAGCCTACCCAATATTGGCGCAGGCCTTTATTACTCAAGCAGTCGTTTTTATGCAGGATTTTCAATTCCAACCTTGTTTAGTAGCGAATTTTCCAATGTGGCCGCGTACAGTGCTTTTCACATGAATCCAAAGGGAATCAATCTTATATTTACCTCTGGTGGTATTGTGAAACTAAAAAATAACTTGGTCTGGAAACCTTCCATACTTATCAAAGCAATTACGGCTGGCATTTTTCAAATGGACTTAAATTCAAATGTTTATTTCAACGAAAAATTAAATATTGGTGCTTCCTATCGAATAAAAGATGCCATTGTTGGGATGTTGGGTTATCGTTTTACAGAGCAATTTGATGTAGCCTATAGTTATGCTTTTCCACTTTCAACAATCGTTCGGGCAAGCTCAGGCTCCCACGAAATTCTGCTTAGATTTGAACTTAGAAAAAAGGTAGAAACGTTTAATCCCCGATATTTTTAATGAAATCCTTGTTGTTTTTTCTGGTCTTTGTACAATCGTTTGTCAGTGTTGCCCAGCAAGAAATGCTCTTTAAAGTAGAAAAGGTAAAGGTATCCAGCGATTATTTTTCAGAATACAATTTTGTACCCGTAAAAAATGGGGCTTTCTTCTTGTCTGATCGCTCCGATTTAAATCTTGTTCAAATAAAAGACCATGAGAATGGCAACATAAATCGCATCTATTTTTGTTCTGAACGTGGAGGGAAGTATGGTAAACCCAAAGTAGTTGACATTAAATTTAGCAACCATATGGGTTCGTTTTCCGTGAATCAGGACGGAAACTACATTGTTTTTACAGGCAGACAAAGTAAAAACTCGACGACAGTTGGCCTTTTCCAAACGGAGAAAATAGGTGGCAATTGGAGTCGTCCAACGTTGGTTATAAAAAATCAAAATGAAACTAATTTCACGGATCCTTTTTTCAATGCTCCGGGTGATACTTTGTTTTTCGCCTCGGACATGGCAGGAGGTTTTGGCGGATTGGATATCTATAGAGCAACAGGAGAAAAAGGTGCTTGGTCGAATTTCACCAATCTCGGAAAAAGTGTAAATTCTTCCTTCAATGATCGTTTTCCTGTATATGTGAACCAACAATTGTATTACACCAGCAATCGACCAGAAGGCAAAGGTGGGTTGGGGATTTATTCTTTATCGCTTGAAAATGATGTCATCGCTTTACCGATTCATTCTCCCATCAATTCTGAATTTGATGATTTTAATTGCGCCATCGGGCCAAACCAAGAAATCTTTTTCACCTCGAATCGTGAAGGAACGGATGATATCTATAAAATTGCAACTCATTTTCCTGATTTTGAGTGTTTTTCGTATGTGGAGAAAGTTCGCTGTTATGAATTCTACGAGGAAAATTCAGAGCAAAAAGATACGACACTCTTTCGGTACGAATGGAATATGGGTGATGGAGCGCTATACAGTACCGTGTCCACAGATCATTGTTTTAAAGATACTGGCTTGTATTTGGTTACCTTAGAAATTCGTGAAATTCAAAGTGATACTTTGGTTGCAAAACCCACACAGATGGAAGTTTGGATTGAAGACCCTATTCAATTGGAGATGAATCGATTAGATTCTATTTTAGTGGGGCGTGTGTTCAGTGTCACTGTTTTGAATGAAATGGAAGACGAGAACACTTCTTTTTATTGGAATTTTGGTGATGGTACTTTTGCTTTTGGAAAAACGGTCGACCACACCTATAAGCAGGTTGGTTCTTTTGAAGTGTCAGTTGGACGAATTGAAAAAAACAGTGGAGAAGAAAGAAAAATCTGCACGTCAATGCAAATAATTGTCAAAGAATAATAACCTTTACTCCACATTTGCGTATATCTGCTTGGATAGAAACGGAAAATCCTTCAATCGAAATATTTTAGGATGATTCGTTTACAATATATATAACTTCGGTATTGATGTATAGACATACAACTTTTATCTTTTTCTTGTTTTTACTAACCAATTTTGGTCATGCGCAAGCTGTACCAGCGCCCGAGGAAAATATTCCTTTTTTGGTGACTTTTGGTAACAAAGCAGACACAGATTACGGTGATGATGATTTTACACAAATTTTCTTTTTTGTAGTTCCCAAAACGCAGATAAAACCGATTTATATTCGAGTATTTGATGCAGAGGTGGGTGGCAAAAATGATGAACTGAATGGAGCGGCGGATACGAAAACTACTTTTTCGTTTTATGGCGGAAAAGGATGTATTACAGAAAAAGACGCTCGTTCTACTTCTCCAAATGGGAATTATAAATCTGGAAATTTATTGAAGACCAAAACATTTGGCGTTGATGCTTCTGCAGACGATGTTTGGACTACTTTCGGTCCTTTCAACCCAAACGAAGGAGAATTGGAAGAAAAATACGGTGGATACATTTTTAAAGTAATCGCTCAAGGAAACTCTGGAAATGACGGAAACTTGTACCGCTATTTCATGAGCAGTGAACCGAATGAAAATAGAGGCGTAGAAGGGGGAAATGCTTTTACCTTTGAATATTGCTTTCGCTTGCACACGTCATCGACACAAGTCAGTCATATTTACCCGTACATTGATGAGCAAGTAATTTCGCTGAAACAAAGTAATTTTGACTGGGACAACGATGGTCAAATTCGAATTGTATCCGTTGCGAAAAAAGGAGATGTTGCGATAACGTCGGGCGATAATCAATGGGCAACGGGTTCGCATAAAATTGTAATGGAGGAAAAAGGAAAATCCCTGGATGTACAATTTGTTAAAAAATCCGGTTCCAACTCGTCGAACAACAATGTTGTATTTTATATTACCAATCAATACGGTGAAAGCTTGCCATTTTTTGCTATTCCAATTGGAGGTGTTCCGATTTATAAGCAAAGAATGACTGGGAAACCTAAAACAACTAAAAAGTAGCATGAGGTTAATTTTCCTTCTTTCCTTTTCTTTGATGTGCACTGTCGTTTGGGGACAAAAGTTTTCCTATTCGGTGTACAATGAGAAAAATGGGGTGAAACAACCTTATGTTTATGGCATTACCCAAAGCGATAATGGTTATTTGTGCTTTGTGACAAGTGAAGGGGCTTTTCGATTTGATGGAAAGACGCTCGTCCGAATCGATACGAAAAACCGGATCAAAGAGCCGTTTTACAAATCCATTCTCGTTACAAAAGATAAAAACATATTTTTAGGCTCTAATTCGGGAGGTTTCTATCAATTTCAAGAGGATAAGTTGGTTTTCAAAAGAAAAACGGATAAAAATACGACGCCGGTAAATGCCATATTGGAATTGGATAAATCAATCTATGCCTGCTATCAAAATGGTGAAATTCTTTCCCTTGATCCAGTATCAAAAAAAATCTCCCGCTTCACTTTACCGAAAGACCATGTTTACTCTCAATTCGCGGTATACAACAATAATATCATTGCGACTTTTGAAGCGGGTTTCCACGTTGTAGAAATAAAAAAGAATAAGTTGAACATTGTCAAAACATTGAAAGTTAACGACGATGCCATCGAGAGTATTCATGCAACCAAAACAGAATTATACATTGGCACAGCAGCGAGTGGAGTCTACACCTATCGGGAAGCAGAAGGGCTGAAAAAGATGAATTTGGGATCTGAGTTTGATCAGGCAGGTATCAAATCCATTTGCAAAGATAAAATGAGTTCCTTGTGGATTTCAATATTCGGAAAAGGGGTGTTTGAAATCAAAAGAAATACGGAAACAGGCAAATACTACAAGCGAACACAATTGACCACCTCCAGAGGTTTGCCAAGTGAATTTATCTCGAAAATATTCATCGATGACGAATCAAATCTGTGGTTTGGTTCGTATGGGGAAGGACTGTTGAAATTGAACAGTAATTTCTTGATTGAATACGATTTGAGTTCTTTGAATTTAGGCGTATTGGTGAATACCATCAGCGGAAAAGATGAATTGCTTTGTGGAATGGAAAAGGGAATCGCCGTTTTAGACCCGATTAATGACACCATGTATCCTTGGAAATACAATGCGCAATTACCTGTTGATCAAATACTTTCTATTCAATACGATAAGAATGCAGGAATTACCTTCATCGGTTCAAAAAATAGCGGATTGTTCTCTTTAAAAGACGGGGAGAAAACGATTAAAAAAATCTTCCTTTCGGACGATAACCTATCCAAAACGATCCGACATTTGACCGTAGCGGAAGATCAACTTTTCATCAGTACGTTAAATGGTCTTTACGAGTATTCGATTAAAACCGGTAAGATAACTGTATACTCGGCGGCGGATGGATTGCCCCACAATTCCATCAATTCTACCTATTTATTGTCGGATGGTAAATTATTAATTGCAACGGTTTCTTCAGGCATTTTTTATCTTGAAAACAATAAAATTCAAGAAATGAAAACGGAATCTTCCTATGGAATGCTGGATGTATTCTCATTTCTGGAAGATAGACGAGGTGGAATTTGGATGGGTACGAATGGACAAGGTTTGCTGCACCTTGTAAAAGGTAAAATCACGCAAATTGGAACACAAAAAGGTTTGTATTCCAATTTTGTCTATCAGTTATCGTTGGACAAAAAGAATACGATTTGGTGTGGGCATTTTGGTGGATTGTCCCGTGTGAACATGAACGAAAAGGTGGTACAACGTTACGGCGATGACCACAATTTGGCAACAGACTTCATTATGAATTCTGTCAATGTGGATGCCAACAACAACTTGTGGTTTGGAACAAATAAAGGATTGTTAGAATTCTCACTTTTTCATGATAAATACAATTTAAAGCAACTGAAACCAATGTATGTTTCAGCTTATTCGAGTTCTGAGTTGCTGACGTATTCTGAAACGTTGCTCTTACCTTTTTCTGAAAGAAATATACGGATTCATTTTAAAGCCATTTCATTGTCGAATCCAGATGAAGTGTATTATCAATATCGTTTGTTGGGTTCTCAAAATGAAGATTGGTCAAAAGTGCAACAAACCAATTCAGCGGCTTATCCATATTTGTGGGAAGGATCCTATTCTTTTGAAGTAAGAGTAAGAATTGGAAAAGGGGAGTGGTCAGCACCTGAAAATATCGTCAATGTAATTGTCGAAAAACCGATTTGGAAACAATGGTGGTACATGATGCTGATGCTGATCTGCGGAGCTGGTTTAATCGTCTTTCTAGTAAACTATAGAACACTCAAGCTGCGTCGACAAAAAGATGAGTTGGAGGTGAAATTGGCGGTTCGAACAAAAGAAATTGAGCAACAAAAAAATCAAATTAAGATTCAATACCAAGAAACCCAAGACAGTATCAACTACGGGGTTCGTATTCAACGATCTTTGCTTCCCGAAGCTTCTAGACTCGCGGCAATCATCCCGGAATCTTTTGTGTTTTTGCAACCAAAAGATAAAGTGAGTGGCGATTTTTACTATTTTGAAAGATTCAATGATAAATTAATAATTACGGTGGCAGATGCCACAGGTCACGGTGTTCCTGGTGCATTTATTAGTCTTATCGGATTTGTAACCATCAAAGAATTGATCAATCGTCGTGAGTTTGAAGCTCCTGATCAGATTTTGGCCAACTTGGATCGTGAATTGAACCATACTTTGCACCAGTTCAATGCGCCAGGCGAAGGAAAAGATGGTATGGATATGGCCATTTGTGAAATTGATTTGATTTCTTTGAAAATCAAAATGGCTTCTGCTTTGCGTCCAATTTGGATTTTTAGATCGGGCGAATTTGAAAAAATACGTTCCTCTAAATCCACTATTGGTGGCGGCATGAATGGGACTAATGCTCCTTTAAAAGAATTCGATCTTGAAGAGAGACAGTTGCAAAAAGGTGATACCATTTATATGTTCTCGGATGGATATGTCGATCAATTTGGTTCCGAATTGAACAAGAAATTGATGTCCAAACGATTCCTGAATCTTTTGACTGAAAACAACCACCGACCTATGGCAGAACAAGGTAAAATAGTGGCCAATTTCTTAAATGATTGGAAAGGTGATTTTGATCAAACGGATGATATTTTGGTCATTGGTCTCCGTTTGTAGTGAATTGTTTCCAATTCAATCAAAGGATTTTGATGTCAGAATACACGAATAAATTCTTGTTCTTTTTCGGGAACTATTAGCACGTCTTCATATCTACCAAAGCTGACAATCAAACCTTTCTGAGTTGTGGTGAATTTTTATCCAGCATAGCATGAATGGCAGCGTTCCAATGCACGCATGAAAGTGTATGGTATAAACTTGAGGATAAAGAACATGGTGCAGCAAACCAACTCTTTTTTGGCAAAATCGAAATAGGTATTTCGTGGAAGCATAGCTACAAGGAAAACAATACCTATGAATGTCAAAATGAAAATCCAATAATCATCGCCCATTTCTTTGTTCACATGACTCGTCACGTGAATTGACGAAAAAAGGGCCGCCAATAAATTCAAGGATTCGAGAAAGCGACCCGTTTCACTGTAAAACCAAGAGGTTTAGCTAAAAAAAATTACCCTTTGAACAATGGTCTGTGCGACATTAAAGCGTTCACTTCTGTTTTAACTTGCGCTATGACATCATCATTGTTGATGTCAGATAATACCCTGTCAATTAATTCAACAATTTGAGCAATTTCATGAGCTTCCACACCTCGAGTGGTCAACGCTGGTGTACCCACACGAATTCCAGAAGTAACAAAAGGAGATTCTGTATCGTAAGGCACCATATTTTTGTTAACAGTAATATCTGCCAATACCAGTCTGCTTTCAGCATCTTTTCCGGTTACGCCCTTCGAGCGCAAATCAATCAACATGGAATGGTTGTCTGTTCCTTTAGAAACAACACCGTATCCTCTTTTCACAAATTCATCGGCCATGACACTAGCGTTTTCAACAACTCGTTTCATGTACTTTTTGTAGTCATCAGTCAAAGCTTCACCAAAGGCAACCGCTTTTGCTGCGATAACGTGCTCCAAAGGCCCACCTTGTGTACCTGGAAATACCGCTGCATCCAAAAGTGCACCCATGGATTTTAAGTTTCCATTGTTCCATTTAAGGCCAAAAGGATTCTCAAAATTGTGACGCATCATGATAATTCCACCACGCGGTCCACGCAAGGTTTTGTGTGTTGTAGAAGTTACAATGTGGCAATGCTCCAATGGATCTTGCAATAATCCAGCTGCAATCAATCCAGCTGGATGAGAAATATCCGCCAAAACCAAGGCACCAACCTCGTCTGCAACTTTTCGAATACGTGCATAATCCCAATCGCGGCTGTAAGCAGATGCTCCACAGATAATCATTTTCGGTCGAATGGCACGTGCTTGACTTTCCATCAAATCGTAATCCACATAACCTGTTTCTTTGCTGACACCGTAAAAATGAGGTTCATATAATTTTCCAGAGAAATTAACGGGTGAACCGTGGGTCAAGTGACCGCCATGCGATAAGTCAAAACCAAGTATTTTATCCCCCGGATTCAAACAAGCTAAAAATACAGCAGCGTTCGCTTGTGCGCCAGAATGCGGTTGTACATTTGCCCAAGTGGCTTTAAACAATTGGCAAAGTCGGTCAATGGCCAATTGTTCTACCTTATCAACAACTTCACAACCGCCGTAATATCTCTTTCCTGGTAAGCCTTCTGCGTATTTATTCGTTAATACACTTCCCATTGCTTCCATTACTTGATCGCTTACAAAATTTTCTGATGCAATCAATTCAATTCCATTCAGTTGTCGGTGTTTTTCTTCTTTGATTAAGTCAAAAATTACGTTGTCTCTATTCATGGGGTAAATTCTAATGTGATACTTATTTATGTTGTGCAATAAAGATTTGGGTTAAGCCATCTCTTAATTTTGTATGGGGTTTGTACCCCGTTAATTCTTGTAATTTGGAAGAACTGCCAATACGACGACCTACTTCGTAATCATATCGTTTTTTGGGAGCTTCAATGAATTTTATTTCTGAGGATGACTCGGTTATTTCTTTTATCATATCAGCCACGTCCTTTATTTGGTATTCTTCTTCGTTGGCAATATTGATTATTTGACAGCCATTTAAACTCATACAGCGAACACAGGCTTCAATGGTATCTTCGATGTAGGTGAAATCACGTGTCTGTTCTCCTGAACCAAAAACGGAAAGCGGAACTTTACTAATGGCTTGTTCAAAGAAAAGAGGAACGACCATTCGGTTGTCTTGTCTTGTGCCGTAGACGTTGAAAAAACGCAAAGAAATGGCATTCAATCCTTTTTCCTGATGGTGCGAGGCAAGATAAATTTCATTGTATCGTTTGGCCATGGCGTAACTCGTACGCGGGTCTACTAATACTTCTTCCGAAAGCGATTTTTCAAAACTGGAGTGACCGTATATCCCACTAGTACTAGCGTAAAGTACTTTTTTAACATTGTTCAATTCAGCGGCTGTAACAACATTTCTTGTACCGATAATCTCGACATCCATCGTTTCTACTGGATTATCTGCTACTATATCTACACCCAAAACAGCTGCCATGTGAAAAATCACATCACAGTTTTTGGATGCGCTCACCACGGCGTCTAAATCTCTTACATCGGCTTTGATAAATTCGATTTTGTCAAAGGTTTCTTTGGCCAGTTTGTTTCCTCTTAGTAAGGAATCCAAAACCGTGACAGAGTGTCCGTCAGCAACCAATCTATCTGTTAAGTGACTACCAATAAAACCAGCGCCGCCTGTGATGAGTATTTTCATTTTTAAATTTTTACAAATATAGTTTCTTTACCTTGTTTTATAGCGCTAAAAAGCTATTAATGATATCGTTTTATAACAGCCAAGTTATGACTGATTGTTTCTTTTTCGGCATTGTAAATGCCATTTTGATTCAATTCATCAATGCGTACCTTGCCGTGGGCATGAATGATTTTCTTTTCTTTAGTTATAATACCCACATGAGTAATTCTGTCCAATGCGTTTTTAAAGAAAGCTAAATCTCCAGCTTCTCTCAACTCAAAAGGAATTTCTTGACCATCTTCTGCTTGCTGATTCGCATCTCGCGGTAATTGGATGCCATGAAAGCGAAACACCATTTGGGTGAAACCAGAACAATCAATTCCAAAAATTGTTTTTCCTCCCCACAAATAAGGTGCATTCAAATAAGAAAGTGCTGTTAGTTCTAAGGAATCAACTTTGGTGTGCAGTTCTGAAAGTCTATGTACAGCGAAGGAACCAATTGAAAAATCTTGATCATCGGAGAAATAAGCGCCTTTTGTCAATAAAATGGTGCCATCAATCGTTCGGAAAGAAGCTGCACTTTCCGGCAATAAATCACGCTCGGATAACCAATTTCGCATTTCTTTTTCTGTCAGTGGCAATAAGCTCTTTTCATCGGTCCAACCTTCGTATTGATCGTTCATTGACCTTACTTTCCGCCATTGTTTTTCTGACTCAAGTAATTCTACAACTTCACCAAAAAGTAATTGACTCACCATTTCACTGCTGTCGGTCATTTCTGACCGAAGTGGCGATATACTAATGGAACAAAAAAAGTAGGTTCCTTTCATTATTTTTTCGGAAATTTTGGATGGGAGATGGTATTCAATGCTTGCTGCACATGTCTTTCATTGTGATAAATGACAAAGTAAAACGCATCGCCCATTCTGAATTTAATGATTTTTGAAAGGGAGATAGGTGCCTTGGCTTTGCGGATATTGATGCGCTTTGCATCCTTTAAAATTTGGCGTAATTCAATTTGTTTGTCAAGAAATATTTTCCAGTCATTTCCTTTGACCAATTTGGGGCTTACACTTGGATTGTAAGCAGAAACAGCTCTAAATTTCCGTTTCACATTTTTCGCATTCCCAAGCTTCATACTTCTCCAAGCGGCTCTTCCAAGCGGTGAAGAAACGAAACTGTCAGTAGGGGTGCGAAATTTGGTGATTTGTATTTTCTTTTGAAATGCTTCATGATAAAATTGTGCGTATTCATTGAGATGCGCAAAAACCTCATTCAATGACCATGCATCAGAAGTAGCCTTCCAATTCAATTGCTCCTCCGATAAATGCTTTAATTTCTTCTCAACTACATTCGAATAGTCCTCTACCAAAGCACTTAGATTCGCTATAATTTCTTCGCCTGTCATTGTTTTCATTTCTAAAACCAAAAATACGACCTTTTTCAAGGGAAATGGATAAAAACAGAATAGATTATTAACGGTTTTGTCAACATTTGAAAGTAGATGTGACGAATAATCTTTACTTTCGTTATACAATTGAATAATCCAATAGAAAAAGTGAGTAAACCCCTTATTTTTATTACCAACGATGATGGAATTTCCGCTAAAGGAATTCAATCCTTGATTGAAGCAGCAGAAGAATTTGGTGATTTGGTAATCATAGCCCCTGATAAACCTCAATCAGGCATGGGGCACGCCATTACGATTTCAAATCCTTTGCGCTTGAATCCCTCTACACTTTTCACGAAACACTTGACATTCAGTTGCTCAGGAACGCCAGTGGACTGTGTCAAATTAGGCGTTTACGAAGTGATGCAACGAAAACCTGATTTGTTGCTGAGTGGCATTAATCATGGTGAAAATACTTCCACCAATGTATTGTATTCCGGCACCATGTCGGCAGCGGTAGAAGGGGCAATGGAAAATATTCCATCCATCGGATTTTCTTTGAAAGATTTTGATGCTGATGCCGATTTTGATGCGGCAAAAGTCATTGTTAAAAAAATGATTAAAAGTGCTTTGGCGAATAAAATGCCCGATCATCTTTGTTTGAATGTGAATATTCCGAAAGGAAAAATGGGCGACATCAAAGGCATACGAATTTGCAAACAAGCCCATGCATTTTGGGAAGATCGTTTCGATAAACGCATGGATCAATTTGGTCGACCTTATTATTGGCTTACCGGTGACTTTGAATGCGAATCGGCTGATCCAGAGTCGGACTTACTAGCCATTGCTGAAGGCTATGTTTCAGTAGTACCAACCCACTTTGATCTAACGGCTTACAAAGCAATGGAGCAGCTAAAAACATGGAATTTATGAATTTAAGACAGTGGAATAGAAATCATACGTTGGGATTGTTGGTCGGTATTGTTTTGCCCATTTTGTTCATTCCTGTGATTATCGCTTTTATGGCTTGGGCGCAGAATTTTTATTTTCAGCAGCTTTGGTTTAAGTTTTTCAACAGCAGTGCTGTAATGAGTAAAATATTGACCTTGGCCATTTTAGCCAATTTAGGTGTGTTTTACGTGTATTTAAATCGAGAAAAATATCACTTTGCCGCTGGTATAATCGTAGGTTCATTGTTGTATTTACCTGTTGTAGTTTATTTTTTATTCTTTAAATAAATGAGCAAAAAGATTTATATCATTGCTGGAGAAGCGTCTGGAGATTTGCATGGTAGCAATTTGTTGGAAGAACTTTTGAAACAGTCACCCGATTTATCCGTTCGCTTTTGGGGTGGAGATCGAATGACCGCCTTGGCAGGTAAACCGGCAAAACACATTCGTGAACTGGCCTTTATGGGCTTTTGGGAGGTTATTTCCAATATTCGAACCATTGCACGAAATCTTCGTTTTTGCAAATCAGACATCGAGCAGTTTCAACCCGATGCACTGGTGTTAATTGATTATCCTGGATTCAATTTAAGAATTGCGCAATGGGCGAAGAAAAAAGGAATCAAAGTGTATTATTACATCTCACCGCAAGTCTGGGCGTGGAAAGAAAACCGCGTAAAAAAAATAAAATTGTGCGTGGATGAAATGTTTGTCATTTTACCATTCGAAAAGGATTTTTATAAAAAACATGCCTTCAAGGTGGATTATCTTGGGCATCCTTTGTTGGACGAGGTGGAAAAATTTAAAGCCATTGCGACTGGAAAAGAGGATTTTTACCAGGAGAATGAATTGTCCTCAAAACCCATTGTGGCCATCTTGCCAGGAAGTCGGAAACAAGAAATTAGCGTGAAATTACCGTTGATGCTCAAAGCAAGCGAACAAATCACAGATTATCAATTCGTCATTGCAGGGGCTCCTTCCTTGGATAAATCCTATTATGACGAAATTCTGGCTGATTTTCCCAATTCCAAAATAATTTTTGGTCAAACGTACAATCTTTTGAATCAATCTACAGCGGCAATCGTAACATCCGGAACCGCGACATTGGAAACAGCACTTTTGGAAGTTCCACAAGTCGTTTGTTACAAAGCAAATCCTGTTTCTTACCAAATCGCTAAACGGTTGATTAAGATCAAATTCATTTCTTTGGTCAACTTAATAATGGACGAAGAAGTTGTTCGTGAACTCATTCAAAATGAGTGCAATGCAGACGATATCTTAAAGGAATTGAAAGAAATTCTGCCAAATGGTAACAAAAGAGAAACAATTTCGTTGAAATACAAAGAATTGATTGCCCGATTGGGAGGAGGAGGCGCGAGTCGTAAAGTGGCTGAAGCAATACTCTCTTCGCTTTGAGAATGGCATCCTATTTAGTTGAAACGAAATTAATTGGTAGTGAGAATAGTCTTGCTTTTTCTTCTTGTACTCTTTTGGCAAAATTCGTTTGCGCAACAAATGCGCATTGGAATTTTACGAAAAAATTCGGTTAAGAAAATTCTTTTCTCGTACGACCAAGGTTCCTATGCCATTTTTGGTGATTCTACTTATTTTGGAACCATTCTTCCCAATGAATTTGTTGATTTAAGTTTTGAGACGTCTGGCCGCTTGCATTTGAAAAAAGGCGCCACAGATTTAGGTTCTTTCAAAAAAGTTTTCTTGATTCAAAATAAAGCCAGCAGTTCAATCGCTTTGAATTCTAAAATTCCAGTGGCCAAATTGCGCAAATACAAAGATGATTTTGAAATTACAGCCATGAATACGGATTTGCGCATCGTTAATCTAGTGGACATGGATAATTACCTTGCGGGTGTCGTAGAATCGGAAGGAGGCGGAAAAAAAGAATTGGAGTACTACAAAGTGCAGGCGATCATGAGCAGAACGTACGCCAAAAAATACCAAGCAAAACACAGTGAAGAAGGTTTCGAATTGTGTGATGGGGTACATTGTCAGGCTTATCACAGCATGTTGCGTTTCACACCTAAAATTGATACCGCGGTAAGGGCTACTTCTGGACTTATAATGGTCGACCAAAATCAAAAAAATGTAGATGCCTATTTCCATGCCAATTGCGGTGGTCAAACTTGTTTGCCGGAATATGTTTGGAACAATTCTGTACCGTATTTAAGCACGTTTAAAGATACCTTTTGCATTTATACCAAACAGGCGAATTGGACGACCAAAATTTCAAAAGGCGAATGGCGAAGTTTTATGGTCAATACCTACAATTATCCTGTGGATGACCCCGAATTTGGACCACAACTGTACAATTTTACTCAAAAAGATCGTTTAGCCTTTTTTGTTTCCCCTGCTTTGGGAATTCCTTTGCGGGATATTCGATTGAATTTCAAATTAAAATCAACTTATTTCAGTTGTCATGAAGAAGGTGACTACGTTGTTTTGAATGGTCGTGGGTTCGGTCATGGCGTGGGCCTTTGTCAGGAAGGTGCTATGAAAATGGCGCATTACGGCTACAATTATGAGCAAATCATCTTGTTTTATTTCCCGGGTGTTCATTTTCGGGATTTAATTACGGATAGCTTCTTTGCGCAAGAGTGCAACGACCTGCATCAATTTGATGGTCACGTTGAGTACCAAGACAGTATTCCTGCAGAGTAATTTTTCCTTTTAAGAAATTGAATATTTCCTTTTTTTGTAATGGGAAATAACGGTGAGCACGATCAACGCTGCAATTGAAATATAAACCCAATTTGGAATCGGCAGTGGATCGCCAGTTGCGTAGGAATGCAACCCTGACAAGTAATAATTCACCCCATAATAAGTCATAATGACCGATGCCAAGCCAAAAATGGTTAGGAAATTAAATAAAAACAAACCGTTTAGTTTAGGGATCAAGCGCACATGTAAAATGATGGCGTAAACCAAAATGGAAACCAAAGCCCAAGTTTCTTTCGCATCCCAACCCCAATATCTTCCCCACGATTCATTGGCCCAAACACCGCCCAAAAACGTACCGATACTCAGCATAAACAAGCCACCAATTAGTGTCATTTCACTGACGTAGGTCAATTCTTGCATAATTTTCAACGACCGCTCTTTGTTGGCTTGGTTCATCACCGCCAAAATCAATAAATTCAAAATTCCAATGATGGCGCCGAGCATCAAGAAACCATAACTGCCTGCCTCCATGGAAACATGTATCGTTAACCAATAAGATTTTAATACCGGCACCAAGGGTGTGATTTCAGGATTCATGTAACTCAACAAGGCAATCAATAGCAAAACGCCCGCCAATATATTGGTCGCCGCCAATCCTCCCAAGGTTTTACGGGTAAAAATGATTCCTGCTAACGTGGTTGTCCAAGCGATATAAATCATGGATTCATATCCGTTACTCCAAGGTGCGTGCCCTGAAACATACCAGCGTGCCAACAAAGCCAGGGTGTGAAGACCAAAGAATAGGTAAAGCAAAACCTGAAATGATAAAATAATTTTTTTGGATTGAATGTTGGGTTTAAAAATTTGTAGAAACATCAAGGCTAAAAACACCAAACCGAAAAGGATGTATATAACCGATAATCGATTGAAAATAAGACTTCTGTTTAGCAGTATTTCAATGGACATCTGACGATCAGAAAGCATGATTCCACCACTAATTTGCTTTTGATACTGACCCAAATCAGCAATCAAAGAATTGGCTAAATCGTATCCACCTTCGTAGATCGCGTGATTTAACTCGTGTTGGTATTTTTCAAAAAATTGATCGGCTAGCGCACTGTGCACCTCTTCTCCATGGGAGTGATTGGATACCCATGTATTGTTTTTATCACCTTTGACCGGAACAATTTTGAAAATCAATCCTGAAAGTGTCATGTTCATGATGTTCACGCGCTCATCTACTGAAATAACGAGCTTGTCATAAATCGAGCGATCTTTTTCTGGTTTTAAATTAATGCGCTGTATTTCTGTGGCTAATTTATAGGATCCTTTTTCATTGAAAAAATCGGCATAGGCGGCAAATTTAGCGTTGATACCCAATTTGCTATTCAGTTCGGCATTGTCTCCTGTTTTGATAAATGGTAAATTCACCCATTCGGAATTATTGACATAAATGCTCAAAATAACTTGATCCGCTGTATATCCGTCATACGATTCTGTTCCGTGCAATTTGCGCATCACTTCACGCGAAAGTGTGTGCATCGGTTTCATTCGGCCACGAATATCCTGAACTTGAAGACGACTGAATTGATCGGCATGTTCTTCCGAAACAAAATGCAAAGTTGGTTTGATTTCAGTTGCAGCAAGGGCTGAAAATGAATTGGAAACTACCATTCCAAGAATCAAAATAGATGCTGCTTTCATGCTTTTTAATTTGTTCTTGATTTCAGTGAATCGACTCGATTTGTCGAAAAGCGCCATCAACATGCCCAGCGCCAATAAGATATAACCGATGTAGGAGATCCAAGTTCCAGCAAAATCATGGTTCACACTCAAGTAAGTACCTTCTTCATCTTGGTCGTAAGAGGATTGAAAAAAGCGGTAACCTCTATGATCCAAAATATGATTCATGAATATATTTTCGACGGATTGAATTCCTTTTTCTTGGTCAATTAAAGTTACGTTGCTCAAAAAGGATTCAGGGCTATTGGTGCCTGGATAGCGAGACATTTTGAAGTAATTTAATTTCAATCCAAAAGGTAAGTTCAACAATTTAGAGCCATAAGAAATTCGGATCTGTGTGTTATTACTTTCAAAATCTACAGGAAGGCCTTCGTTTCCTTTTTGTCCTTCAATTATTTTTGTCTGTACGTCTTGGTCAATTTTAACTTCCATTTTCAACGCCACCGTCGAACTATTGTCGATTTTTTGTTTTTTCGAAATCAATTTGGTTTCACCTGCAAAAAAGGTGGAACCTACCACAAATTGATGGTTTTCACTTTGGTAAAGAGACCGCGTTTGTAGGTCGTAGGTTTGACTTGCTTCTAAATTGGCATTTTCTTGAGTGGCCATGGTCATTTGCGTCATCGCTACGTCTGATGAAATGTAAAAAGTTTTGTTTTCGTAGTACAATTGAACTGCTCCAGGCGTAGGGGTAGAGGTGAAGTTGAAAAACTGTCCTTCAAAGGATTTTTTTTCGCCTTTTTTAATGACGTATTCTTTACGGCCATTAGCAGATCCAATCACAATATTCAGGGCTGGCACTCCATTTTTGTCTTGGTTTACGACTTCTTCTGGATTGGGAATGAAATCAACCAAATTCAAGGCGATTTTAGTGTTGCCTATGGAATATTCTTTCTCGAAATGATTCTTTCCCAACGAACTGAACAACACAGGTTCATGTACCTCATACTCTTGTCCATCTTTGAAAATAGAAACATTTACAAACGCATTGGAGGACAGAAAAACATTGGCTGTTTGTCCTTTTCGAATGGGCATAACGCCTTCGAATCCAAAATAACGTGTTACACCGGCTCCAAAAATAATGAGAATAATGGCCAAGTGAAAAGTGAGATTAGACCATTTTTTACGTTGGATGAATTGATACGCTTTCACATTGTAAGCGATTGAAAACGAGAAAAGAATCAACAATAATTCAAACCATCGCGCTGTATAAATGTGTTTTTGTGCGGCGTCTGTTCCGAAGTCGTTTTCTATAAAAGTAGCAGCACCGATGGAAAAGGCGAAAATGAACATGTAAATAGCAGCCGCTCTTGTATTCAAAAGAGCGTAGGCAAAACGGTTGAAGTAGTGTTTCATGGTTTCTTATTTAACGATTGCTGCGTTTTCTAGTATTAAATCAAATTTATAACCAGATCCGAAATCTACATTCTGATGAAAATCTCCTTTGAACGTTACAATGTGGCCAATAGGCACAACTGTTTTGGTGGTTAAAACGAAATCATATTGGTCGTCGCTTCCGTCTTTAATATGAACCCAGTGACGATCCATTATATTGGCATTGACTTTTATAACTTTCCCGGTAATTTGTATTTCTTTACCGATGTATTTTTTACTGTTTTGAACCAATTCAGCAATCTTAATGGAACCGGCACGATTGGTTTCCGATGCGCTGATAGGGCCAGAAGGAGCCACTGCCGTTTCGGATTCATGTTCTGCGTGATTGTGGACCGGTTGTAGGTCTGAAACCAAATAAAAATCTTCGAAATTCCGGTTGAATTCAGTGCTAAAAAAATCCGTTTTATGAATGGCTTCTGTATAAAAATAATTGGCGCCAAGCTCATATTCTTCTCTCAAGGTAGAAATCCAATATTCACTTTTTCCGTCGCTTACTTTTAAATAAGAATATCTTTTCCCTTGTAAAATTTCTTTGATGGAAACTTCCGTTGCTGAACCATTTGACTCTTCGGAACTTTGGTTTTGATCAAAAAAAGAAGATTTATTGGTTGCTTTTTTTGTTACTGGTTCCAACTCATTGCTGCAAGAAGTGAAAAAGGCAGCTAAAAGGACTATTGTGAGAATTTTTTTCATTATTTAATTGTTTTAGAAAGCCGTACGTTGAAACGAACCGTGTTGTGGAATTTTTGCTTGTAATATTCCACGTTGAAAGCAAAGTTGTAATTTTTCTTGAAATTTTTTGTCAGCTCAAATCCACCATAATATTGATAAGGATTTTCTAACGAAAGTTTCAAATATTTGTAATGCAAAACTCTAAAGTACACTGCGAAACTTCCGTTGAATTTTGAAAGGTTGTGGTTGTAACGCGCTGCATAAATCTGATTTTTCATGTACGTCGTCAAATTGTTGTTGTAACTTAGGATAAAGGAACCTCCGATGCCAGGAATTCTATTGAAACTCAGCGTGCCTTGTAAATTGTCAAAGGATTTTTCGCTTCGGTTCATACGCGCATTGTAAGCACCCGAAAGGGAAATGGATTTTGTAATCCGAAAATTAACCCGAAAACGCATCCCTTGTCGCACAAAGTTGAATGCATTCAATTCATCCAGTATGTCGAAATAAGTTTGATAATACATCACATTTCGACGGTTGTCATAAGAACCGAACAGGCTGATTTTTTTTGTCACTCGATAATTTAAAGACAAATAAAGCGAAGTAGGTTTTAACGTGTTTCGCGTTTGCGCATTCGATAGTCTTTCAAATAGATCGATTTCAGCGGAAGTGAAAAATGTCAAATTGTTTCGCAATGAAGTGGAATGCTGAAAAGCAAGGTATCGACGATCCGTTTTTCCGTGGTTTTGTTGATCGATAAAACCAATTGTTGTTTGCGACTGTATTAAGGCAGCGGTATGCTCAAAACCTGCGTACAAACCTGATTGAAACAAATTGAAGTCCATCAAGTAATTTTTAAAACTTGGACGAAAACCAGCTACAGTTCCAAGGTATATTTTTTTGAATTTTTTCTCTAATTGGATACCGTCTGTTGCACCTATTGATGAAAGTTTGACATTGATTGCTCTTCCGAGGCTCGCTTTGAATTGTTTAGGGCCTTCATAGGAAAACGCGAGCGAATAGAGTCCAACAAATGAGGCTGGTGCATTTCTTGGATTTTTACTTCTCAAATAATGTTGGTAAGAAATGTAACTATCGAAAGAGAAACGACTATTTCCAATGTTTTTAACCCCTAAATTGAGTCGAGCGCCCATTCTAGAAATGTGGGAATCAGCATTTGAAACGATGTAATCATCGAATAGAGTAAATCGACCATATAAATGTTCTTGGCTTGTAACGCTTTTAACATCGGTAGAATCGCCTTTTGATTGGGAAGATGAAATGGGTGTGTTTTGATTTTCAGCCTGAACGAGTAGTGAATCTTTTTGGTTGACGTCTGCTTTTTTTGGAACTCGAAAGCTGAAAACTTCAGTTTTAACTACCGGTTTTTCTTCTCCAAGCAAGGTCGTCAAAATGGACGTGGAAGATTTGAAATTTACAACAAAGGTTGGGGTGTAATTGACGGAAGAAAATTTCAGAGAGTTACTTTTGTTTTCTTTTCCTTTTAAATAAATTGTATCACCCACTTCAATATTATCTGTGTTGTTGAAACGCAAATAATAATTTTCGTTGGAAATATAATTGACAATTCCTTTCTCATTGAATATTTTTTCTTGGGCACTAGCATGTTGTCCCAAAAGCAATACGATAAGACAGAAAATAATTTTCACAAAGCTGTTTGGTTGTGGTTTCATTTATTCTTTACCGTCTGGGTGGCAGCTATAACAAGCATTACTATTGTATGAATATCCACCTACATCGCTATGCTTGTTTGCCAAAGAGGAAGGATTGTTGTGTTCGTGACACTGAATACAGGTGAACGTCGAAAAATTTCCTGGATCCGTATGGCAATCAGCACAAGTATTCCATTCGCCTTTATGTTTACCTGAATAAATCGGAAAAAACTGACCGTCATGATCGCTGAAAGAGGCTGGAGACCATCCGATATCAGTTGTGTGACAAAGTTTACAATCCGTCGGAAAGCCAGAGGCAACATGATTTGGGCTTGTGGCTGAATTGAAATCCTGTTGATGACAGGATACGCATTCGGAAGAAATTTGAGAATAAACTGGATTTTTGTGGCAAGCAGCACATTGCAAATTGTCATGACCTTTTTCTAAAGGAAAGAAACCATGCTCAAATTGACCGGTCCAGCTAGTAGAAAAAGGTTCGTGACATTCGCGACAATCAACGCTGAATCCCGAAGTAAGGTGATTTGGATTACTGGTTGAAGCATAATCTGCTCGATGGCAATCTACACATTCCTGACCAAGACGGCTGAAAGTGAGTGTATTCGATGATTTGTGACACTCAATACAGGACACCGTTGCGTGACGCCCTTCCAGCGGAAAACCATTTTGTTCGTGCATGGGAAAAATATCCATGATTAGCCAATTGTCCGAGTTATGGCAACGAACACAATCATTGCCAACCGTCATTTGGTGAACATCCGTATGGCAATTTAAACAATTGTTTTTAGGCAATTTAAATGTTAAATCAATATGACACTTTTTACAATCCGTCTTTTTATGCTGACCTTCCAAATCAAATTTGGTTGAATTGTGATCAAATTTAACATCCGACAGAATAATTCCCCAACCACTTTTTGGGCTGTGACATTCATTACAGTCAATTTTAAAATTGGGACCATGCGGATTTTTCTTACCAAATACTACAAGCGTACTGATCAGAAAGAGGCTTAATAATGACAGTCTATGCATTTGTAATTTTTTATTTTGTACTGAACAATGGATTTTCCATTGCTCATCAACTCTGGCTTGTGACATTCAGCGCAGGCAACATCCTCATGGCCACCGGCTAACGGGAAATTTGTGTTGTCATGGTTGAAGTTGCGAATTTTCCATTCAACATCCGAAGTATGGCATTTTTTACATTCCGTCACGCCGTTTACATTGAATTGATCTCCATGGAAATTTTGATGACAAGAGGTACATTGTTTATCTAAACCAACGAATTTTTGTTTGGTTACGTTGGTGGATGAATTATTTTTTTCAAAATGACACTCCCTACAATTGACGGTGATGTGTTTTCCTTCCAATTTGAAATTGGTTTTGTCGTGATCAAATTTTATTTCTTTCCACGATTCCGCACTGTGACAAACCTGACAATTTTGTTCTGGATAATATTTCGCTGAAATGGTTTCCTTGTGAATATTATCGTGGCAATCAATACATTTTTGGGATTTGAATTTGAAATTCCAACGGTTATCAGTCGTTTTTTTATGACAACTGAAGCAAGGTGTTGCAACGTGCGCTCCTTGCAATGGAAATTTCGTTTTTTCGTGATCTGGAAAGCCAAATGAACTATTGGTAAAGCTTTTTTCCGTTGAGTGACATCTTTTGCAATCCGTCACAGTTTCACTCGCCAGTTTTAATTCACCTTTGTGGTAGTCATCATGACAATCCATGCAATTCGTAAAATTCAATGCTTTTTTGAAATCGCCGGATTTATGGCATTTGTCGCAAGACACTCCAGCGTGCAAACCGACTAGAGGAAAATCCGTTTTGTCATGATCAAAATCGCTTCCTAAAGACAATGATTTCCAGCTATTGTTATTATGACAGCGTTTGCAATCCGTAACAGTCTCACTTGATAATTTCATGGCGCCATCGTGGTGATCGGTATGGCAATCCATGCAATTCGCGAATTTCAAGGATTTTTTATAATCACCACCCTTGTGACATTTTGTACAGGATACGCTGGCATGTTTGCCTCGCAATGGGAATTTGGTTACATCGTGATTAAATCCTGTTCCAGCCGAAATATTAGTCCAGCTGTCATTGTTGTGACATTTTGTACAATTCGTTCCAAATTGACCGTTGTGCTGATCTTTGTGGCAATTCGTGCAGTTGGCGAATTTAATTCCTGAGAATTCTTGAAACGCTTTGTTGTTGCGGGTGGTTTTAGCATGACACTCTTTGCAATCTACTTTCGTGTGTGCCCCTTTTAATGGATACTTTGTTTTTTCGTGATCAAATTTTGGAGCCTTTTTAAAGTCTTCCATGGTGTGACATTTCGTGCAGGTCTGACTCAGCGTTCCTTGGTGGTAATCCGTGTGGCAAGAACTGCATTTACTTTGTAATCCCAAATACGTTTTGTATCGTTTCTTGATTTTTGAATCCGCAATATTCGCTGATTTGTGACATTCTTTACAGTCAACATCTTTGTGCTTACCTTCTAATTTATAACCCGTGGTGTTGTGATCAAACCCTTTGCTGTCGAAGTGAAGAGGGTCAAAATCCAAACCGTGATGGTCACTGTGGCACGTAATGCACGATTTTCCTTTTACAGCACTATTGCCATGGTATCCTCTTTTTTGAAAAATTAAGGTCTTAATTTCACTGTGACAATCGAGGCACTTGTTGTTCGTTACTTTTTTACCTAAATCGTGGCATTTCGTACAGTTGTTCGTTCCTTCCAGATTGGCATGTGCTTTCATTAATTTTCCCGGAGAAAACTGGCCAAACAAGGGCAATGAAAGCCACAGAACACTAATCAGGAAGAGGATTTTACTTTTCATGATTAGTGTTTTTTAACGGTTTTCCCGAAACTTTTTTCAACAGAAATACCAGCGTTTTTCAAGAACTCAGTCGGCAATTCTCCTCCTGCGAAAATAAAGACACGATCATTTTCCAAAGTGTGTTCACCTGTTTCCGCTTGCGCAAGAGTAATATTTTGGTCTGTAATTTCGGATAAATTAGAATTCAACCAAACCTTCAATTTCCCTGCTCGAATAGCCGTTTCTAGGTTGACCTCGTTTTGTTTTTTAATTCGGGCAAAATTGGCTTGCCGGTAGGAGAGATGTACTTCATTCTCATCTGTCAATAGAAGGGCTGATTCAATAGCGGAATCACCACCTCCGACCACCATGATTTTCTGACCAGAAATTGTTTCTGGTTCCAGCAATCGATAGGCCACTTTGCTCAATTCTTCTCCTTTAACGCCTAATTTTCTAGGTGTACCTCTTCGCCCAATCGCTATTAGCACTTGGTCCGTATCTAGTGTGGAGCCATCTTTTAAAGTCAATTGATAACCATGTTCAAGGGAACCGATGTTTTCAACTTTGCAATTTTCTTCAATGGTAATGTTATTCTTTGTCAGTGCGTTGTTCCAAACATCCAATAATTCTTGTTTGCTGGTGTTGACCAATTTAATTTTACCAACCAAGGGCAAATCCATGGGTTTGGTCATGACCACCTTCATGCGAGGAAAAGTAAAAACGGTTCCACCCAATGAATTTTGTTCCAGTGTTTTGAATTTTAAGCCGTGTTTTTTTGCCGTAAGGGAAGCCGCGATGCCTGCAGGTCCTGCGCCAATAATAACCAAGTCTAAACCGGTAGAGTTTTCTGTTTTTCTTCGTTTTATGATATTTTCAACTGCCTGAATTCCTTGCTCGGTGCTATTTTTTATAAGCCCCATACCACCTAACTCACCTGCGATAAAAATTCCATCCATATTGGTTTCGTAGCTTGGTTTTACGTGCGGTAGATCCACACCTCGTTTTTCCGTTCCAATCCGCAAACTAATCGCATCAACAGGACAAGCAATGAAACAGGCTCCATGTCCAATGCAATTGGAAGCATTGATAACAGTAGCTTTACCATCAATGATGCCTAAAATATCTTTCTCTGGACAAGACCGAATACAGGCGCCACTGCCAATGCATATATTGGTGTCAATGTAAGGATGGAGTGAAACCGGTTCAAATTTCCCTTCTTCTTTGGCGATTTCTACTTTCTTTTTTACTACGTCTGATTTTCGTTTACCGCGCAAAACATAAATCACAACCACAGCAAGAACAAACAGTGTAGTGATGGAATACGTTATGATTTCTTCTGTGAACATACGAATTGATTAAAAAATCCAACGGTAACCGAGCGTTATCGAAATGCCTACGTGTATAATTACGATAACCAACATGATAATGGAGAAAGGTCGATGAATGATGTGCCAATATTTAAATAATTTCACCATCAAGTCCAATCGTTGGATCCGAAGTTTCATGGAAACTTCTTTTTTCACCAATTGTCGTACAATGTGTTTTTGATCACTCGTAAAACTCAGTTGCTGAATTTGCTTGAAGATCATCGACTTTTCTTTGCGGTGATATTGGTAACTTTTTAATCCCCAACCAAACGGGTTGTCGTATTGTGAAATCAAATCATTTACCTTGATTTTCAATTCCTCATCTGTGGTGATTTTGGAAACGGCGGCCATTTGTTCCAAATGAATTTCGTTTAATGTCAATTCTTTACCACTTATGTTTCGTGGGATTTGAATGTAAATGTATCGACCAATAACGCCGCTGAAAACCACCATGGCCATACTCCAAAAACCGATGGACACGATTCCTCCAAATTTCATGGAAGTGTGGAAAAGCACTAAAATTGGTCCCAGCGTGCAAAGGAAAATGTGGAATTCAAGAATGTACTTCAAACGCACGAAACGCTCAAAAATCATGTATTTCTTGGCAACAATATACAAGATAACACCGAATAGAATGAGAAGGGTGCCAATCACGCCTAAGCCTTGGCCAAAGATTCCAGAAGGTTTTAACCATTCGTGATCGGGATGATAAAATCGTTCATTGATCGGGTAGCTGTAATAGGACACACCAATGTAGCTAAGATAAATTGCTACAATTGCAACAATCGCAGACATGGTTCCGATATAAATACGATGCATGAGAGTATTCATAATTCGAAGTTAGTAAAAAAATATGAGTAAATTTTGAGGAGTTTGATTTCTTAAGAAAACCTTAAGATTGCCTTAAATGGTCGATTTTACTCGTAAGTAATCACAAAAATATCCTCGTTGTCCTTTTTGAAAAATTTATTTTCACGAGCGTATCTTTCTTTTCCAGAAAGTGTTTTCAATTCCTCCAATGTTTTTTCTGTATCAGCCAATTTTGCTTTCACTTCCTCGCGAGAAGCTTCAATTTGATTGAGTTTACGTGTATGTCTTACCATGGAAAATACATCCATATCATCCAAAAACAAAGCGTACAATAAGAATAGGATTCCAGTGAAGATAAATTTGTTTTTCAAATAAGGATAGAACCGTTTCATGTTAGCAAAGGTACGGTGCTTTTTTTGTTGAAAGTAGGCGTGAATCCAAAGTTATTCATGCTTTAATGTGCATTTTTAGATGAAATGTCAGATATTTGTCTGGAATACAGCATTCAACCAACCCTTATAGTAGAGAATCGGTCTTCTTCAAAACACGCAGCATGAATAAAAAAATACTTTTTGTAGCGCTCTTTTATAGCACATTGATTTTTGGTCAAACGACCAAAAAGGTACTTTTCCTAGGAAATAGTTACACCGCTGTGAATAATTTACCGCAAATCATTGCCGCATTGGCAGTTTCAGCAGGAGATAATTTCAATTACGATAGCCATACGCCTGGTGGTTATACACTTCAAAATCATTTGAACGATGGAACTTCTACTGCGAAAATAGCGCAAACAGGTTGGGATTTTGTGGTGCTCCAAGAGCAAAGTCAATTGCCTTCGTTTCCTTTGGCGCAAGTGCAAACGGATTGCTTCCCATTTGCCGATTCCTTGGATAGTTTAATTGTTTTGGCTAATCCTTGCGCTGAAACCATGTTTTACATGACGTGGGGACGAGAAACGGGCGACGCGTCCAATTGTGCTGTTTGGCCACCAGTTTGCACGTATGAAGGCATGGACGATTTGTTGCGTGAACGCTACAATCAAATGGCTGTCGACAACCAAGGTGTGCTTTCACCGGTTGGAGCCTTATGGAGATATCTTCGCCAAAACAACCCAACCTTGCAATTGTATGCTAGCGATGGGAGTCATCCTTCTTTGGAAGGAAGTTACGCGGCCGCCTGTTCTTTTTACAGCACCATTTTCAGAAAAGATCCAACTTTGATTACAAATGATTATGGATTGAATCCGGCCGATGCATTGATTATTCGCAACGCAGCAAAAGCGGTGGTTTTGGATAGTTTGCTGTCGTGGCATGTGGGTGAATATGATTTGTTGTATGCAGGTTTTGTTTCTCAACCCAATAATTTTACTTTCACGTTTACAAATACTTCGATTAACGCAACCAATTTCTTTTGGGATTTTGGAGATGGAATGACTTCAACGGATCCAAATCCAGTGCATACTTATGCTTTATGGCAACCAACTGCGGTGGTATTAATGGCTTCGAACGACTGTGGAGATTCACTTTGGACTGTAAGTACTATAATGACTATACCTCCTGGGACAGGTGGTTTAGGTGTTGTGGGTTTGTCAAAATTAGAATTCAATCCCAACCCGGTAAAAGATGAGCTGTTCGTTACTTTCCAAAATGCAGACAAGATTGTTGTGCAGGATGCAATGGGAAGAACTGTATCGTTATCAATTACTCCCGTTGCAAATGGTTATTCTTTGAATTTCTTCGGAGTGGAGAAGGGAATCTATTTTGTCCAGGTGGAGAAATCCGGCAAAAAATATGTGGGTCGGGTTTTGAAGGAATAAAATCGGTCAGATAAAATTCAAAAAAGGCGATTCCATTCAGTTGATATCGCCTTTTTTCATATCGAGAAGATCGGGCTTACCGATTGCAAGTTGCTACGGTCATTCTTTCCAAGAAACTTTGCATCGGCATCTTATTGCTCGCCCGAAAAGAGGGCATAAAAAAACCTCCTAAAAAAGGAGGTTTCGTAAAGTGGAGAAGATCGGGCTTACCGATAGCAAGTTTCTACGGTCATTCTTCCCAAGAAACTTTGCATCGGCATCTTACTTCTCGCCCGAAAAGAGTGCATAAAAAAACCTCCCGAAAAAGGAGGTTTCTGAAAGTGGAGAAGATCGGGCTCGAACCGACGACCTCTTGACTGCCAGTCAAGCACTCTAGCCAACTGAGCTACATCCCCAATATTTTTATAAGTCAAGCACTCTTGCTCCGCCGCGGCGGAAGCTAAATGCTTGTTTTTAGTCACTTTGGTTTCCCAAACATTGTCTACCTAATTTATTGTAGGCAATCTTATCTGGAAATAGGGTGTGAAGATAATTAAATTATACTATTTACAACCTTTCAAAAAATGAATACCATCTACCGCTTTTAGGGTATTTATTTAAAATCATTCTAAATAACCTTTTTGTGGTATTGTCGACGCGGCGAAAGATGGGCAATTTTGCACTGTTAATTATAACGAATCTAAATAACAGTGATGAAAGCATTCTATATACTCAGTTTTACAACGCTAATTTCTCCCTCTATATTCGGACAAAAAGAAGAACCCGTAAAAGAATTGTTAGAAGTGAAAATAACGGCCAATCGCACCGCCAATGATGAAGATGTATCTATCGGGAAAATTCCTATTCGTCCTTTTGATTTGCCTCAAGCTACCGCTGTGATTGACGAAACCGTCATGGAAAATCAGCAATCTCAGCAATTGAGCGACGTGTTGAAAAATGTCAACGGTGTGTACATTATGGGAAATACAGGCGGTTACCAGGAAGAAATTTCGGGTCGTGGATTTGCTTTTGGTTCTAATAATACCTTCAAAAATGGGGTTCGCTTTAACAACGCAATCATGCCGGAAGTGAGTTCTTTGGAAAAAATGGAAATTCTAAAGGGAAATGCAGCCATATTGTATGGAAATGTCGCAGCCGGAGGTGTTTTGAACTTGGTGACGAAAAAACCAAAATTCGAAAAAGGAGGGGAGATTTCCATGCGTTTTTCTTCTTATGATTTCTACAAACCTAGCATGGATGTTTACGGATCGCTCAACAAAAAAAATACCATCGCTTATCGCTTGAATACTACGTATCAAAAGTCGAAAAGTTTTAGAAATGAGGTCAATGCCGAACGATTTTACATCAATCCTTCTTTGTTGTTTTTAGTCGGTAAGAAAATGGAAATCCTCTTGGAAGGTGATTATTTAGCCGACAACAGAACGGCAGATTTTGGCGTTGGTGCCATTGATTATCAATTGATTGATATTCCAATAAACACTTTTTTAGGAACATCTTGGTCAGCTATGAAAACGAATCAAAAGAGTTTGACTTCAACCATTTCCTATCAATTATCGAAAAAATGGCAATTGAAAAATGTTACTTCGGTTCAATCTTTTCAAAATGATCTTTTTTCAACTCTTCGTCCCAACAGTTCGGGAAACATGATTAAAACTGACGGAACTTGGATTCGGGGCATTCAACGAACTCAAGTCGATGAAACGTATGGAATTGCTCAACTCGATTTGATTGGAAAATTTAAAACAGGAAAAATCAAACATACTTTTTTGATTGGAGCAGAATATGACCAGTATGCTACCAACACATTGTCTTATAATCGATTGTCAAATTATGATACGGTAAATGTGTTCAACATTGAAACCAACAGACAACGAAATGATATCCCCAATTTGACTGAAAACACTTTGACGCGGACGCCACAAAAAAGAGCTGGAGTGTATGTACAGGATTTGCTTTGTTTGTCTAAAAAAGTGAAAGTGCTTTTGGGTGCACGTTATTCCTATTTGGAGTCGAGAAGCAACGTTTACAGTTATTCCGACGAAACAACAAGCTATTCTACCGTTTTCAGCAATGCATTTTCACCAAAAATAGGTCTGGTGTACCAACCTATTGAGCGCATGTCCATTTTTGGTAGTTATTCCAATTCTTTCACGCCCAACACGGGTTCAGATATCAAAGGAAATGCATTGAAACCTTCTATTGTAGATCAATACGAAGTTGGCGTTAAAAATGATTTCTTCAAAGGGAAATTATCATTGAATGCTACCGTTTATCAAATCGTAAATACAAATGTAGCGCAAATGGTTCTGGACAATGGAAATAACAATGCAAATATCAAGGAATTGTCCGGCGAAATTACCAGCAACGGTTTAGAAATTGATGCTTCAGCGAAACCATTTTCAGGAATGACTTTACTGGCAGGCTACAGCTTAAACGAAACAAAATATTCTAAAAGCACCTTGTACGGTGATGGAGCTAAACTGTTGTATCAACCAAAAAACACAGCAAATGCGAGCGTTTACTATGAGATTTCCAAGCACAAGTTGTTCCGTGGTTTTAATTTTGGACTTTCCTACTTGTATTTTGGAAAACGAAATGCGGGCAGATTGACTCGAATCAATGTTCCCAACGATGATCGAAAACCAATTCCACTACCTGAATATTCTACTTTAGATGCTTCCCTTGGGTATTCAAAAGATGCCTTTGCCATTCGTGTTAAAGTCTCTAATATTTTCAATGCTTTGAGTTACAATGTACACGATGATAACAGTGTAAATCCCATTGCACCAAGACTATTCACGGCGACATTGTCGATTAAATTGTAGTTTTTGTATGGCAAAAAGGATACAATTAGCAAGTGACTTCAATACAAAGAAATTTGTGACAATTTGTGTGATCTGTGGCTAAACCCTCATCAAAACGATTCAAAAATCTATTTTTACGCTAAAATTTGAATTTCCAACATGAAAAAAGTATTTCAAAATCTACATTTGTTTATCGGCTTGACAGCTGGACTCGTCATTTTTACGGTGGCTACGACCGGTTGCTTGGTTGCTTTTGAAGAAGAATTGCGGGGCTATTTTCAATCGGAACTATTGGAGGTGAAAGTTATCGATGGAAGCAGAATTCCTTTGAGTGAGATCCAGCTCATTGCCGAAAAAGCGTATCCTGAAGAGGGAGTCAAAGCAATAGTATTGAAAAATGAACGAAGCGCAAGTGTACAAGTTCTAATGAAAAGCCGCGATGTTGTGTATATAAATCCTTATTCAGGTGAGGTTTTAGGAAGTGGAAATAAACGAAACGATGTCTTCGGAAAAATACTCCGATTGCACCGAAATTTGCTACTTGACGATGCGGGAGAATGGGTTACAGGTATATCTGCTTTGCTATTTTTGTTCATGATTATCAGTGGAATTATTATTTGGTGGCCAAGTTCCAGACGAAATCGGAAGGAAAAATTTACATTGAAGTTGAAAGTACATCCCGTAAAACGGAATTATGATTTACACTCCGTTTTGGGTTTCTATGCTTCTTGGTTGATTCTTTTCACGGTTTTAACTGCTTTGATTTTTTCCTTTGAGTGGGCCGAAAAAAGTATGTTTGCTTTGACAGGTTCGAAAAAAGAACGGCGCATGGAAGTTCCTTCGGTAGCTGAAAATGGCAATCAACTCGTTGCTTTGGAAACCATGCTCAACGTAGCGAAGGCAAAATTCACGAACTCGTCCAATGCCATTGTCAATTTCCCGGAAGGCGACAAAGGTTCGTACAGAATTAATTTGCGGTATGAAAATTCGGGCTTCTTCAATCGACAAGAACAATTGTTTTTTGATCAATATACGGGCGCTTTGCTGCAAGAAAAGAAATTCAGTGATAATACCTTCGGCACGAAACTAAGGATGAGCAATGAACGAATTCACACAGGACAATCATTTGGTCTCATTGGTCGCTGGATTGTTTTCTTCGCAGCATTGATTGTTGCAAGTTTACCGATTACTGGGTTTCTTATTTGGTGGAACAAACGAAAGGCGAATGGGTAAATTGAGGTGCTATTTGCAATCTATTTCTATAGTAACGAATTGATAATCAAATGTCGTTCGTAAATTTGGGAATTCCCAAATTCCCAAATTTCGTTGATGAATTTTTTTGATTTAAAATTGGCTTTCGAACCTTGAAATTCTTTCACAACGATTCCCGCAAAATCAACTCAGATGGATTCTCAATCTGCTTTTTTCCATTGGTCAAAATCATTTTCGCCAAGGTTTTTCCCATCAATCCAAAATCGGTGGAGATGGTGGTGATGCCGTTTCCAACTACTTTTTTCAAAGGGGTATCATTGAATGAAATGATTCCATAATCACTTCCCAATTCAAAATTCTGGGCCTTTCCTTTTTCAATGATTTCAACCAAATGTCGATCCGAAGGTGTTATAAAAATAGTTCCTTTATCAATTTTTTTCGGTTCAAACGACGGTAAAACAGCGTGGTTGAATTGATGTTCAGCACAAAACCGCTCAAATCCTTTTACCATGCCGATTGGCTCCTTTTGTCCGGGAAAAAGTAAAATGAGACGTTTGTATTTGCATATTTTATCCAAGCCTTTTACCAAGGAAGAATACATTTCTTTTTCAAAGTTTTGATGAACCGATGGGAAATCAGTTAGGTTTTCATTGGTTTGGTCAAGGATATACACTTCGTTTTTGGGCAAGGTTTTGATAATGTCATCAACATTGGTCAAATTAGATGGCATGATGATGTATTTGGAATAATTCCCACGACTGTCGTCAATCAATTTCCGAAACATGCTTGAGTCGAAATGATGGAAATAGATATCTACCTTCGCCTTTTCTCCAATTTTTTGAACAAAAGATTGATAGATTTCCTCTTTGAAGGCATTCAATTCATCAAAAAGCAGGAAAATGGACATTTCAAAATTCAAATGTATTGTTTTTACAAAGTATCCTTTGCCTAAAATAGAATAAATGACACCTCGCTTTTTCAATTCAGCAAAAGCAAGCAGCACGGTATCTCGGGAAATATCATGTGCGAGACAAATTTTATTGATGGAAGGCAATCGTTCATTTTTGGCTAAACGTTTCTCTTCAATCGCTCGTTCAATGGATAGCACAATTTGCTTGTATTTCGGCAAGTTTACGCTGGAATCAATGTCAATGAGTTTCATTTTTTTGATGGTTTTAAAAAATTAACTGGTGGTAATTTACGTAAAAACTGGTAGGTACTGGTATGTCGCAAGAAAGGAATGAATATTTTTGTTTCATACAACTTGAAAGTATGGAATCGGAAAAGATTGAAATGGTAAAGAAACTTTCGGGCGGTAAATTCTTCGGTTTTCTCTCAGATGGCACAGAGGTGAGGGAGTTTACTTTGAAAAATAGGTGTGGTACCACATTAAAAATACTCAACTATGGCGCAACTATTCGTTCCTTGAAATTGATTTTGAGTTCAGGAAAAAAAGTGGATGTTGTCTTGGGATTTGATCATCTAGAGTTTTATGAGCATGCTTTTCAATTGAAAAACCCACCTTATTTTGGTTGCATTGTAGGCCGACATGTCGGTCGAGTGCGGAACGCTCAATTTCCATTGAATGGGCAAATCATCGAATTAACGAAGAATTTAAACAACCATCATTTACATGGCGGATTTGGAAGTTTTTGCAATCAAATTTGGTCGTTGGTCGAAATGAAAACAGAAGAAAATCCATTCTTAAAACTTAGCCTATTCAGCCCTGCTGAATCAGAAGGTTTTCCGGGAAATGTGCAAACGACCGTAACCTATCGTTTGTCGGAAAGCGATGAACTTTCTGTCGAACTAGAGGCCCATTCAGATAAAGACACCTTACTTAATTTGGCACAACACAATTATTTCAATCTCAACGGACACAAACGTAGTGTGAATGATTTGGAATTAAAAATTTCCGCCGATTCCCTTCTCGAAACGGATAGTGAAAATGTACCAACAGGTGATTTGTTGGATTTAAAAGATCATTCCATGGATTATAGAAAAGCAAAATTAGTACCTGAATCGGTGGACAGTACGTTTGTTTTGAGTAAATTAGATGCAGTGAACGCAATGCTTTATTCTCAAAAAAATCAACTCAAAATGTGGGTTGAAACCAATCAAAATGGTCTGCATGTTTTTATTGGGGGTCTGTGCGGTGCTTTACCAGGAAAGAAAAATACAGCGTATCACAAACAAAGCGCCATCTGCTTCGAAGCTCAAAATTTTCCGGATGCCCCGAATCATGCCCATTTTCCAAGCTCAATTTTAAAAAAAGGAGAAAAATATTACAATACCTGCAGATTTAAATTCGAAAGAATATGAAAAATAAGATGACATTTTTGCAAACAGTACTTTTTGCTCTTAGCATCACGCTGTTTTTTTCTTGCAACAAAGGCAATTCTCAAACACCAACGCCGACCCCTACCCCAACTCCGCCAGATTATTCTTATTTCTCAAAAGGTGCCGATATTGGTTGGTTGGCGCAAATGGAAGCAACAGGTTACATTTTTTATGATGAAAATGGGGTTGCTTCTGATTGTTTGCAGTTGCTGAAAGATCGAGGGATGAATTCAGTTCGATTGCGTGTTTGGGTAAATCCTTCCAATAGTCCAACCAGTGGCCATTGCAGCAAAGACGAAACTGTCGCCATGGCGGTTCGGGCAAAGAATTTGGGCATGCGGGTAATGATCAATTTTCATTACAGTGATTCCTGGGCGGATCCGGGTCAACAAAACAAACCTGCGGCCTGGGCAAGTCACAATCTTACTCAATTGAAAACAGATGTGTACGATCATACATTTGAAGTATTAACCGCATTGAAAACAGCAGGTGTGACACCTGAATGGGTGCAAATTGGAAATGAAATCCCTGGAGGAATGCTTTGGCCGGAAGGAAGTACCTCTGGAGACAATTTTGTGAATCTAGCACAATTGCTAAACGCGGGTTACGATGCCACGAAAGCAGTAGATGCCTCGATCAAAGTAATCGTTCACATTGACAAAGGTCATGACAACGGTCGATTCCGTTGGTTTTATGATGGCATTTCAGCACAAGGAGCGAAGTTTGATGTGATTGGTGCTTCGTATTATCCTTATTGGATCAATCAAGACTATACACAAAGTATTGCGGCATTGGAAACCAATTTGAACGATATGGTAACGCGCTACGACAAAGAAGTGATGGTGGTGGAAATTGGAGGTGATTTTACTTTGGTGGATAACACAAAAGCCATGTTGACCGCGGTGATCGATATTGTTAAAAATATTCCAAACAAAAAAGGTTTAGGGGTGCATTATTGGGAGCCGGAAGGGGAAAAAAGTTGGAGTGGATACCAATTGAATTGCTGGCAATCCAACGGAAAACCGTCTTTGGCATTGGATGCATTTAAATAATGGATTGAAAGCATGATAAATCAATTTGTTCGGTTCTTTGGAGCCTTCTATTTGCTGTTTTTCTTTGTTTTTTCCGCACAGGCTCAATCGAGAACCAAAGTAAATTTTGGTAAAGAGTGGACTTTTTCGATGAATTCCATGGACTGGGAGAAAGTGAATTTGCCCCACAGCGTTCGAATGGAGAACAAGGTGATTGCTCAACAATTTCAAGGGGTTTCGTATTACAAGAAAACGTTTCACTTAAAGCCAAAGAAGAACGCTAAAACGTCAATTTACTTTGAAGGTGTCATGCTGGAAGCCAAGGTTACGCTGAACGGAAAAATCTTGAAGACGCATTTGGGCGGCTATTTGCCTTTTTCAGTGGATATTTCCGATGCGCTTTCTCGTTCCGGAAAAAATGAACTACTAGTGGAAGTGAAAAATGAGGACAATCTGCAAGTACCGCCCGGTAAACCACTTTCAACCTTGGATTTCAATTATTTCGGTGGAATTTACCGCAATGTGTATTTAATTACTACCCAAAAAGTTCACATCACGGATGAAATTGAAGCCAACAAAGTAGCGAGTGGTGGAATTTATGTTGTTTGGAATGCCGTAGAATCGTTAAAAGCGAGTGGAAATATTCAAGTGCATATTGCTAATGAAAGTAAAAAAGGACAAACCATCCATTTCAAAGCGACCCTCAATAACGCCAAAGGCGGATCCGCTGTTATTCATTCGGATACAAAGATTTTGGAAGCGGGAACAGCCATGGAATTGAAACAAGATTTTTATTTGGACAACCCGTTGCTTTGGTCCCCAGAATCCCCCAATTTGTATGGCTTGAGCCTTGAATTGTATGCGAACAATAAGCTGGTTGATTGCAAAGAAATCAAAATAGGGGCAAGGAAGTCCGAAATTAGAGCCGACGGGTATTATTTGAACAACGAAAAAAGATACATTTCAGGCACCAATCGTCACCAGGAATATCCGTATGTTGGCAATACCATTTCGGATGAAGCCCAGCGAAGAGATGCGGTTAAAATTAAAGAAGCAGGTTTTGATTTTGTTCGTCTTTCACATTATCCGCAAGCGGAGGCGTTTTTAAATGCATGCGACGAGTTGGGCATTTTGGTCATGAATTGCATTCCCGGTTGGCAGTATTTTGGAGATGCCACTTTTCAAGAAAATTCGTATCAAACTTTGCGTGAAATGGTGCGCAGAGATCGCAATCATGCGTCTATTGTATTCTGGGAAAACTCTTTGAATGAATCCGAAATGAGCACTCCGTTCATGGTGAAAATGAATGCCGTTTTACAGCAAGAATTAGCCCATTCCAATGCCTTCAGTTGTGGCTGGATGGATCACCCTTCGTATTCCTTTTACATTCCTGCACGCCAACACGGAAAGGCGCCCAATTACTGGAATGACTATGCAAAAGGCGATCGGAAAGTTTTTATAGCGGAATACGGTGATTGGGAATACTATGCGCAAAATGCGGGTTTTTCTCAAAAAGAATTTGCCAATTTGAAAGAGGAAGAGCGAACCTCACGCCAACTTCGCGCTGCGGGAGAAAAACGATTGTTGCAACAAGCTTTTAATTACCAAGAAGCGGCCAATTCCAACCGAAAAGGAAAAAATACGATGGGCGAAGCCAATTGGTTGATGTTTGATTATACCCGCGGTTACAGTCCAGATATTGAAAGTTCAGGCATCTCGGATATTTTTAGAATTCCCAAGTTCGCATTTTATTTCTACCAAAGTCAACGTGCAGTGATTTCATTGAAACCAGAAGATTATACACTGGAAATTGCTTCGTATTGGAATGAGAATTCTCCAAAAGTAGTCACCGTTTTCAGCAATTGCGATGAAGTAGGTTTGTACTTAAACAATCAATTGGTGACGACAAAATCGGTTGAACGAAACAAAGACAATGACCAGTTAAATCATCCGCCTTTTTTGTTTGAACTGGAAAAATTTGTTCCAGGGGAATTGAAAGCCGTCGGCAAAGTGAATGGAATGGAAATAAAAACAGCCATCGTTCGAACCGCTGGATCGGCTGCAAAGATTGGATTGGAATACGATCTTTCTTCTGTAGAAATCAGCAAAGAAAACCCAGATATTGTGTTTGTTTACGCTAAAATACTGGATGAAAATGGGACCTTGGTAACGAATTCAAACGCACTCGTCACCTTCGAGTTGGACGGAAAAAATGCTGCGCTCATTGGAGAAAATCCAGTGCAGGCGGAAGCGGGCATTGCCACCATATTGTTGCGAACCGAGGATTTAAAACACCCACTTACAATCAAAGCGATGGGAGCTGGTTTGACACCGCAATCCTTGAACATTCATTAATTTTTTCATGAGTCAAGTAATTATTTCTAGCAACGACAAGGCGTTTCAGGAGCATTTTCAAGAGAAGTCCACCGTTACGGTACTTTCACCAGGACGCATCAACATCATTGGCGAGCATTTGGATTACAACGATGGTTTCGTTCTTCCTGCCGCAATTGACAAATACATTTGTTTTTCCATTGCGAGAAATGAAGAAAACACCTTCGATTTTTTCGCAAAAGATTTGGAGGAAAGTTTTCACTGGAAAGGGGAGCAAGCCTTTTCGCCTGTGCAGCAGACTTGGGCGAATTATTTACTGGGCGTTTTGCGTGAATTGCAACTAAAAGGCATCAACCATCTTTCTGCCAAATTGGTTTTCAGTAGCAACATTCCAATGGGCGCAGGCTTGTCTTCTTCCGCAGCTTTGTCGTGCGGCTTTGCCTTTGCCCTCAACGAATTGTTCGATTTGAAATTAACGAAAGAAGAAATTGCGTTGATGGGTCAAAAGGCTGAGCAGAAATTTGCAGGCGTCAATTGTGGAATTATGGACCAATTTGCTTCGGTTTTCGGGAAGAAAAACCAAGTAATACAGTTGGACTGTAGCACTTTGGAACATCATTATTTTTCAGCAGATTTGGAAGACTATCAGTTTCTGTTGATCGATAGCAAAGTGAAACATACACATCTCACTTCGGGCTACAACGATCGAAGAAATGAAATGACTGAAGGCTTTGAAATTCTTCAAAAGAATCTATCCAATTTCTCCTCGTTTCGTGATTGTACCGAAGAAATGTTGGAAAACTTGAAAGATAAATTTTCCGAGACAGTTTTCAAACGCTGCCATTATGTAGTGAAAGAAATGAAACGCGTGGAAACAGCGATTCAAGCGATTCAAGCGAAGGATTTTGCCTTGTTGGGACAATGCATGTCGGAAACACACAAAGGATTATCTGAAGAATACGATGTGAGCTGTGACGAATTGGATTTTTTGGTCGATTTCGCTCAGCAAGAAAATACCATTTTAGGAGCACGCATGATGGGTGGTGGATTTGGTGGTTGTTCCATCAATTTGATTCACAAATCAGCCGTCGATGCGTTTATTCCAAAAATTGCAACAGCCTATCGCCAACATTTTGGAATCGACTTGCAAGCCTACAAAATTGAAATTTCAGATGGAACACAGCTCGTTTCAAACAAGTAAGAAACATGGAAGAATTTAATCGAAACGAACATCCGCACCGTCGCTACAACCCATTGTTGAAAGAATGGATTTTGGTTTCACCACATCGCGCCAAACGGCCATGGGACGGTCAACAAGAAAAACCGTTGAACGTTCCCGGTTTGCAAAATGATCCAACCTGCTATTTGTGTGCGGGAAATCTGCGTTCCAATGGTACGCAAAATTCAAATTACGATTCGACTTACGTATTCGACAACGATTTTCCGGCTTTGTCCAAAATTCCTTTTGAAGCGAAAAAAGATTCGAATGATTTGTTTCAAATTCAACCTGAACAAGGCATCAACCGCGTAATTTGTTTTTCGCCCAATCACGCCTTGACGTTGCCAGAAATGGAATTGGACGAAATTCAAAAGGTAATTCAAACGTGGAAAACGGAATACCAAAATTTGGGGCAATTGGATTTTATTCAGTACGTGCAAATTTTTGAAAACAAAGGAAGTGTCATGGGGTGCAGCAATCCGCATCCGCATGGACAAATCTGGGCACAATCTTCGTTGCCAACGCAAGTCGAAAAAACACAGAACAGTTTGTTGGCTTATTACAACACACATTCCACTGGACTTCTATCCGATTATTTGGCGCAAGAATTGGAAAAGAAAGAACGCATCGTTTATGAAAACGACCATTTTGTTTGCTTGGTTCCTTTTTGGGCGATTTGGCCATTTGAAACCCTAATTTTGAGCAAACGAGCCATTCGAGATATCACCCATTTTTCGGAAGACGAAGAAAAATCCTTTGCAGACATACTGAAAATCACCACGGTGAAATACGACAATTTATTTTCGGTTTCTTTTCCTTATTCGGCTGGACTTCACCAAGCACCTACGGATGGTGAATTGCACCCAGAATGGCATTTTCACATGCATTTTTATCCGCCATTGTTGCGCAGTGCTTCCGTGAAGAAATTCATGGTTGGCTATGAAATGTTGGCCGAGGCACAGCGCGATTTGACGCCTGAACAAGCCGCACAAACCTTGCGAAATTTATCAAACGTTCATTACAAATTGGGTTAATATGAAGACATTGAGTAATCTGGATTACATCGTTTTTTGCTTTTACTTTCTTTTGATTGTTGGCTACGGTTTGTTCGTTTATTACCGCAAAAAGAAAAGCACGATCAGTAGCAACGATTACTTTCTTGCAGAAGGTTCCTTGACTTGGTGGGCGATTGGTGCTTCGTTGATTGCCAGCAACATCAGTGCGGAACAATTCATTGGAATGAGTGGAAGCGGCTTTAAACTTGGATTGGCCATTGCAACCTACGAATGGATGGCGGCTTTTGTCTTGATTTTAGTCGCGGTATTTTTCATTCCTGTCTATTTGAAAAATAAGATCTTCACGATGCCACAGTATTTGGAAAAGCGCTACAACAGCCAAGTTTCCATGATCATGGCCGTTTTTTGGCTTCTGCTCTACGTTTTTGTGAACCTAACTTCCATTTTGTATTTGGGCGCCATTGCGATTAGCAGTATTTCTGGATTGGATCTCAGTTTGTGCATGGTTTTCTTAGGGATTTTTGCCTTGGTGATTACCTTGGGCGGAATGAAAGTGATTGGTTTTACGGACGTTATCCAAGTGTTTTTCTTGATTTTAGGAGGACTAGTAACGACTTATTTGGCCGTCAATTTAGTGGCGGCAGAATTTGGCGGTGATGGCGTTTTTGAAGGTTTCCAGATGATGACCGAAAAAGCAAACGACCATTTCCACATGATTTTTGAAAAATCAAATCCCAATTACATTGATTTGCCTGGCTTATCGGTTTTGGTAGGCGGGATGTTGATCATCAATTTGAATTATTGGGGTTGCAATCAGTACATCACGCAACGAGCCTTGGGCGCGGATTTAAAAACGGCCCGAAGCGGAATTTTATTCGCTGCTTTCTTGAAATTGTTGATGCCCGTTATTGTTGTTTTACCGGGAATTGCGGCCTATGTTTTGTACCAGAATGGTTCCTTCCAAACGGAAATGTTGCAAGGTGGAAGTGTGAATCCGGATCGAGCGTATCCAGCCTTGTTGAACTTGTTGCCAAGTGGATTGAAAGGTTTGTCTTTTGCAGCATTGACCGCTGCAATTGTGGCTTCTTTGGCGGGGAAAGCAAACAGTATTGCCACGATTTTCACCTTGGATATTTACAAAACGAAAATCAATCCTACTGCCAATGAAGAAAAACTGGTTCGCGTTGGAAAATTAGCCGTTTTAACGGCAATCGTCATTGCTGCGATTGTTGCGCCGTTTTTGGGCATCGATAAAAAAGGTGGATTTCAGTACATTCAAGAATACACAGGATTTGTTAGCCCAGGAATTTTTGCCATGTTCGTTTTGGGCTTTTTCTGGAAAAAAACGAGTTCGAATGCGGCGTTGTTTGCCACCATCGGCGGATTTTTCGTTTCACTGTTGCTGAAATTCTTGCCCCTTTTCATGAATTTGTCGTTCCTAAATCCAATTGGTTTCGCCGTGAAAAATGGCAATGGCGTGTATGAAATTCCATTTATCGACCGAATGGCCATCGTTTTTATGGTGTGTGTGGCGGGTATGTATTGGATCAGCCAATACGATTTCAAAAAAGGAAAAACAACCAAAGGTTTGGAAATCGACGCGTCGATGTTTAAAATGTCGACGGGCTTTCTCGTCGGTTTCTTGGTAGTTTGCTCCTTGATTGCAGCCTTGTATACGATTTTTTGGTAGAGGTCGAGCAGCAATCCAGAGTAGATTGAAAATATTGTAGTTGGACGATTAACGAGTTATTTACATTTACAAATAACTCAACCACCATTTGTCCTTGTTGGTTGCTTTGTAGCGCATGTATTTTTTGCAAAGTGGATAGAGTAGGAGGACAATACCTATCCAAACAAGGTACACCGTAAAAAGCGAATATCCATACGTTTTGAGGGATTGACTCATAAAACCTTTACCGTTTAAGATCATGTCTTGCCAGTTGCCACCAAAAACTAAAATACCAGTAATTGCGACCACGTGAATGACTAACATGTGCAAGAAATAATAAAATAGTGGCACTCTTCCGAAAACCAAAAAGAAATCGGTTATTTTATTTTTGGTCGTTTCAAACGCGTATAAAAAGAGCATCGCAGGTCCTATGGTAATACAAAGAAACAACAGCGAAGGTGGGTATTTTGAGACCTTAAAAAAGGATAAAATGGTTTTCGTCGTTGTATCTTGAACCGCCCAATGCATTGATTCGCCATATACATTTAACCCCCTGAAAATTACAAAAAGAAAAAGTGCCCCTAAACCAATTCTTAAAAGCCATTTTCGGCGAAGTGTAACATCAAAATCTTTTGTGTAGAAAGTACCAAATAAGTAACCCAACGCCATCAATCCTATCCATGGAATGAGCGGATAATGCAACAAAATCATATGATTTGGACCATAGAACAAAGCTTTTTCTTGGTGTAAAAAGTACCAAACAATGGATTGAAAACTTTGTCCTTCCAGTACAATTCCATCCAAGGCGTTATTGCCGGCAATGAGAACAATGCCTGTAATCAAAATCACTTTTTTAGGAAGGTAAATAAGAAATGAAAGACAAATCATACTAAATCCTATTGCAAAAATGACTTGAAATATTTGAAGGCTGTAAGTAAGATCAAAAGTCCAGATCAAGTTATTCACCACTATTTCTAGAAAAATGAGCCAAATACCCCGTGTAAATAAGAATTTGAATAGCACCGGTTTTGATTTGTTGCTTCCATATAGAAATGCAGAAGTCCCGGCCAAAAAGACAAATACGGGCGCACAAAAATTGGTAATGAAACGGGTGAAAAAAAGAATACCGGTAGTTGTTTCTAAATCTGTCGGGTTGGCATAAAAAGAACCATAATGAAAATAATCTCGAACGTGGTCCAATGCCATGATCACCATTACAACACCTCGTAAAACGTCGATGGATTGAATTCTTGGTTTACTAATTTCTGTCATAGTTCAGTTTTAGGTATTGTCGGTTGCGATTTCAAGTTTCATCCATCCATTAAATATAATAAGATTACTTTATTTACAGATAAATGATTTGGTTTTTGATTGGTACGTTTAGTTTGTCCAATTGAATTGTTCACAGGGTGAAGATCTTGTTTTATAGGTTTTATTTATATAGTTATATAAATTATAGATAAAAGTGTTTAGTTTGAAATTTGTAACTTACACTTCAAAACGAAATTTAATCAAACATGGATACGAACGATAATACAAGCGGTGCTGCAAAATGCCCGTTTTCTAGTGGAACATTAAAGCAAAGTGCAGGTGGTGGAACGTCGAACCGAGATTGGTGGCCCAATCAGTTAAAACTAAATATCCTCCGACAACATTCGGCTTTGTCCAATCCTTTGGGCGAAGATTTTAACTATGCAGCGGAATTCAAGAAATTGGATTTGTCGGCAGTGAAACAGGATTTGTTCGACTTGATGACGGATTCACAAGATTGGTGGCCAGCCGATTATGGACATTATGGACCTTTCTTTATTCGCATGGCGTGGCACAGTGCGGGAACCTACCGTATTCAAGACGGTCGAGGAGGAGCCGGTTCAGGAACGCAGCGTTTTGCTCCCTTGAACAGTTGGCCCGACAATGGAAATCTCGATAAAGCGCGTTTGTTGCTTTGGCCGATCAAACAGAAATATGGAAACAAACTTTCGTGGGCGGATTTAATGATCTTGGCAGGAAATTGTGCACTGGAATCCATGGGTTTTGAAACCTTTGGTTTTGGCGGCGGACGTGCGGATGTGTGGGAACCAGAAGAAGATATTTATTGGGGAAATGAAACCGATTGGTTGGGCGATAAACGCTACACGGGCGATCGGGAATTGGAAAATCCACTTGGCGCTGTGCAAATGGGATTGATTTATGTAAATCCAGAAGGTCCGAACGGAAATCCAGATCCATTGAAATCCGCCATAGATGTTCGCGAAACGTTTGCAAGAATGGCGATGGACGATGAAGAAACCGTGGCGTTGACCGCTGGTGGACACACGTTTGGAAAAACCCACGGTGCTGCCGATCCGGATAAATATGTGGGTCGTGAACCAGCCGCTGCGCCGATCGAACAGTTGGGTTTGGGCTGGAAAAACGCGTTTGGTTCTGGTGTTGGCAATGATACGATTACCAGTGGATTGGAAGGTGCTTGGACGCCCAACCCGACCCAATGGAACTTTGAATATTTCGATGTACTGTTGGGGTACGATTGGGAATTGACGAAAAGTCCGGCCGGAGCGCATCAATGGACGCCAACGGCAGCTTCGAAAGCTAGAATGGCTCCGACGGCAGGAGATGCTTCAAAAACTCAAGCATTGATGATGACGACGGCAGATATGGCCTTGAAAATGGACCCAATCTATGCACGGATTTCCAAACATTTTCAGGAGAATCCAGCGAAATTTGAGAAAGCGTTTGCCCGCGCTTGGTTCAAATTAACGCACCGTGACATGGGACCGATTTCCCGATATTTGGGACCCGAAGTTCCCAAAGAAGAATTGATTTGGCAAGATCCTATTTCAAATGCTAGTCGCTCGAAATTGATGGATGCAGAAATTTCCGCATTGAAAACCCAACTATCCGCATCTGGATTGAGTGTAGCCGAAATGGTGTCAACCGCTTGGTCAGCTGCTTCGACGTTCCGAGGTTCAGACATGCGCGGTGGCGCAGATGGTGGTCGAATTCGCTTGACGCCACAGAAAGACTGGGAAGCCAACAATCCGGCACAATTGGCCAAAGTTTTGCAAACCTTGGAGAAAATTCAAATTACTTTTAATTCCGGAGGAAGACACGTTTCCATGGCCGATTTAATCGTTTTGGCAGGATGTGTTGGTATAGAACGAGCCATTGAAAATGCAGGACATACGATTTCCGTACCGTTCACGCCAGGTCGCGGTGATGCAACAATGGAACAAACGGACGTTGCTTCATTCGCATCTTTGGAACCTGCCGGAGATGGATTTAGAAATTATTTCAAACCCAAACATACCGTGACAGCGGAAGAATTGTTGGTGGATCGAGCACAATTGATGACCTTAACTGCTCCAGAAATGGCCGTTTTAGTCGGTGGAATGCGCGTTTTGAATACCAATTTCGACGGATCGAAACACGGTGTTTTCACCCGTCATTCGGAAGCGTTGACCAATGATTTCTTCGTGAATTTGTTGGATATGGGAACAACGTGGCGCGCTACCAGCGATGCGCAAGATACCTTTGAGGGACGAGATCGAAAAACGGGTGTGGTGAAGTGGACCGGAACACGCGTGGATTTGATTTTGGCTTCCAATTCTGAATTACGTGCCATTGCTGAAATTTATGCTTCCAGCGATTCACAAGAGAAATTCATACACGATTTTGTGGCGGCTTGGAACAAAGTAATGAATTTAGATCGATTTGATTTGAACTAATTATGCGCTTTCTATAAATTGCAAAACGAAGTCTTTTTGGGCTTCGTTTTTTTGTGTACCGATTTTTGAACCGAAAAGAAGCCCTATTTTGATGCAATAAATAATACAACTCCTATTTCACCACCAATATTTCGCGCAAGCGCACGTCATTTGCTGATGCGCCCACCATTAATCGAAATTCACCTGGTTCGACAATCCATTTCATTTGTTTGTTGAGCATCGAGAGGAGTTCAGGAGTGATTTTGAACGTCACTTCTTTGGATTCTCCTTTTTTCAAATGGATGCGCTGGAAACCTTTGAGTTCAATTACCGGACGCGCAACCGAAGCATACAAGTCTTTGATGTATAATTGAACGACTTCATCTCCAGCGTGAGCACCTGAATTGGTAATGGTGCAGTGCAACGATGTGGTTTCTGTTGTAGTAATGGTCTTTTTGTCAAGTTTAAAATGACTGTAAGTGAAATTCGTATAACTCAAGCCAAACCCGAAAGGAAACAAGGGTTTTCCTGTAAGATTCGTATAATCATCGCCTCGACCGGTTGGTTTGTGGTTGTAATACAAGGGCAATTGCCCTTCATGAACGGGGAAAGTGATTGGCAATCTTCCGGCAGGATTGTAATCGCCGAAAAGCACATCAGCCACCGCATTTCCTCCTTCGTCACCTGGATACCAAACATCGAGAATCGCAGAAACTTGTGGATGCCAATTTTGCATGGTTATCGCACTTCCGCCTACCAAAACTACCACAACCGGCGTTCCTGTTTCTGCAACGGCTTTTATTAATTCTTCTTGATGACCCAACAAAGAAAGGTAGGCTCGGTCATTGAATTCACCTTCTTCAATTCCAACACAAACCACGGCAACATCGGATTTTTGAGCAAGGGAAACGGCTTCTGCCATATCTACTTTCCAGTGATTTTCGATGCCCGCGTTCCAAATCATTTTGAACCAAACGTTTCCGGTTGATACGTAAAACGTTACTCGGATGTCGTAGGTTTGGCCTTTTTTAAAAAGATACGGACGCGTAATTTGCTGAACGGTTTGCTTTTTCCAATTGTCGATAATCAATTCACCGTTGATGTACAAGCGACAACCATCGTCACCTTTCAAACCGATGTCAATTTTGCCTGTTTGCGGAGCGATTAATTTCCCTTCCCAATTGGCAGAGTAAAAATCCGCGTTGATTTTACTTTGATCAGGGGAGAAAAGAGTCCATTGGAAATCAATATTCTCATCGATTCGTGTCAAAGCTGGTTTACCTTTCAACTCGATGTTGTTGTAATACTTGGCGATCAGTCCCGCTTTCTTTTTTCCATTTTTTAGGTGGAAAAAGCAATCTTTGGGAACAGCAACAAATGCTTCATTCGTTCTTCTTGACCCCAAAGCATAGCCAACGCTGGCTATGTTTCCAACTTTGGCTTTAATTCCATTCAAAATGCTTACCGATTGATTTCCGGGGCCAGAATAACCACCCAAACGAACTTCAGCAGCATCTGGGCCAATGACGGCAATTGAGGTACTGTTTTTCTTCAGCGGTAAGGTTTGGTTTTCATTTTTCAACAAAACAATGGATTCCAATGCGGCTTTTTTAGCCAGCTTTTTGTTGTTTTCAAGTACTGTTTTATTCTTTACTTCATCGAATTTCACATAGGGATTTTCGAACAATCCCAATTCGAATTTGGCACGCAAAACCCGCCGAACGGCATCGTTCATGGCTTTTTCATCCACCATTCCTTTTTGAAAGGCTTCGTAAAACAGCGGATAATGATCGAAGGAAGTTTGGAAAATCACGTCCAATCCTCCGTTGATGGCTTGTTGCGTAGATTGGGCATAATCCTTGGCCGTAAAATGCAACACATTCGCACCGCCCGTTGCGCCAGCGTCTGAAATGACGAAACCCTTGAATCCCCATTCATTTTTCAATTTATCCCGCAGCAACCAAGGATTTGCCGTTGCTTGGGTGCCGTCTACAGAATTATAAGCCGTCATGATGGACCGAGCTCCACCTTTCTGGATACTTGCTTTGAAAGCAGGAAAATAGACTTCTTCAAATGTTCGCTCGTTGAAGTCAATCGGGTAGGAGTCGCGGCCACCATCGCCAACATTCGCGACAAAATGTTTCGGTGTTGTAATGATGCCACGTTTTTCAAAAGCAGCGATGTACGACACAGCCATTTTTGAGGTCAGAAATGGATCTTCACCGTAGGTTTCTTCCACGCGTCCCCAACGCACATCGCGCGCAATGTTGATAACAGGCGACAGATTTTGTCGAATTCCTCTGGCTTTCACTTCTTCCGCAATGGCAGCAGCAACAGTATCCATTAGTTTTATATTCCAAGAAGCCGCCAGTGCAATGGATTGTGGAAAGGCGGTAGCATCGTCGCGAATCAATCCGTGAAGTGCTTCGTCGAAAGGAATGATGGGAATCCCCAATCGGGTTTCTTCTCGAAAGTATTTTTGAATTGCATTGATTCGTTTCGCTGTTTCTTGGGCACTTCCTCCAGCCGAATAATCCAAAATTTGTTCTGATTCGTTGCCCGTAGATCCTTTCGTGGAAACTTGAAAACCAAAAATGCCGTGTTTGTATTTTTCCTTGCCCTCCGACAAATCTCCAGGAATCATGAACAATTGCCAGAATTTTTCTTCTAAGGTCATGCGTCCCAATAAATCTTCTACACGGTCCTCGATGGCCGCTTTTGGATTTTTATAGACGACTTCGTTTGATTGATTGCATGCAAAAAGAACGATAAATCCCAATAAATGAGCGAAAATAGACCAACGTTTCATCATGGAAGGTTAATTAGCAAGTTGAGACACTTTGATTGTCCAAACAAAATTACACGGTGGGTTTTGCTGCAATTTTTTAGGAATACTAACGGTAAAACCATTGTCTTTTTTCTTCCATTTCAAAGGTTGATTGTACCCCAAAAGCATTATAGTACTGCCGCTTACCGGCTGATGGGAACGTACATGGATTTCTGCAGGCATCGTTGTTTCGTTCTCTTTTGCTAGGTAGAAAAAATAACTGTTGCCGTTGTTTTGCTGGGTCATACAGACATTGTTTTCCTTGAATGGAGCCAAGGTTTTGCTGCTGTAAATCGCTTCGCTGTTGATGTCCATCCATTGACTAAAATCGTCCAACAAGCGATAGGCGCCTGGTTGCCATTCACCTTCCGGCGATGGCGCAATATTTAACAGCAAGTTTCCGCCTTTGGCAACGATGTCAACGAGCATTTGAACGCCTTGTTGTCCAGTCATATAGGTAGCATCCGGTGTGTACGACCAACCGCCACCTGAAATAATGCACGATTCCCACGGATACGGTAGTTCCTTGTCGGGAACGCGGTTTTCTGGGGTTAAATAATTTTGATTTTTCCCATAAACGGCTCTATCCACTACGATTAATCCCGGTTGTTTTTCGCGCGCTTTGGCTACCAACTCATCCATTTGTATGTCTTGCGATACGATGCGGTGTTTAAGGAATCCATTGGCTGCTTCATTCTCCTCAAATTTCTCGGCATAGTTTTCATCCAAGTTTTTTTGATCCCGTTTTTTCACCCAACCGCCATCGAGCCAAATGATGTCTACTTTTCCATAATCGGTCAGCAATTCCAGTAATTGATTGTGTGTGTATTCCGTATATTTTGCCCATTTTTCTGGGTAAAGTGCGGGGTCGTAATTTACATTTCGGTCGAAAGGAGGAAAATAAGGGTCCCAATAATTTTTGTGGTTCCAATCGGGTTTAGAGAAATAGGCACCCACCCACATATCTTCACTACGAAAAGCATCAAAAATTTCTTTGGTAATGTTGGCTTTCGGGTTTTGACTAAACGCACAAGCGGAGTCGGTTACTTTGTAATCGGTATATTTTGAGTCGAAAAGACAAAAGCCATCGTGGTGTTTGGTCGTGAAAACCATGTATTTAATGCCCGCTTTTTTCGCCGCAGTGGCCCATTTTTCGGGATCAAATTTTGTCGGATTGAATGTCTTTTTCAGCCCTTCGTATTCTTTCACGTATGCTGAATAGTTTTGCGGATTCGTTCCTTTTTTTCGTTCACACCAACCATAATCTTCTGGGCAAATTGACCAAGATTCCACAATTCCCCATTGACTATAGGTTCCCCAATGCATCAATAATCCAAATTTCAAATCTTGCCATTGGTCCAGTTTGGCTAATACAGCCGTATCTGTTTCAGGAACATATTTCTCCTCTTCATGAACAGGTTGCGAAAAAGCGACAAGGGAAACGACGAGGGCAAAAAAGAGTAAAATGGATTTTGTCATAGTAAAAATAAAAATACCGTGTGTTATCGAAATCGTTTTCTGGAAGTGTGAAGATAGCGATTTTTGGAAAACGAATCAATTGGATTTACAAGATATACTCCTCTTCGAACGCAGAACAAAATCTTGGGAGATATCCGTTCCATTTAACAAATCAACAACAATCGTTTCTGACCTGTTTTTTCTTTTGGTGCGCGGTGCAAACAGGGTGGAACTTGACTTTCGGGATGATCGATCGCCAAACGCCAAAGGTGTCCGTTGCCTAAATTGATTGGCTTTGCGTTCGGTAGAGCTTGATAGTGAAGATCGAAGAAGTTTTCCTCCAAAAAGGACTCAAAACTAGCTTCTTCACCGTTGTAGACTTTTTTGAGTTCCTCTCGTATTTCAGGAATCAATATTTTCTGGATGCCTTGTGCATTGGGTAAAATGTCGCTCGAAGCTCCAAAATAGGTGCACAAAAAAGTATCCGTTGGAATAGGGGAGCGATCGACGTGGAAAGAATACACATCGGTTGGAAAAAACGGAAAGGTTTCATCCCGCTCGTAATACTGAATCACATTCAGCACCGGTGAAGCGCCGTGATCGGACAACATCTGTAAGTCGTTCAGCAGAATTTCTCGTGCCATATGTCCTTGTTGGCTGAGTTCCAATTGAAGTAGTTCTTCCATGCTCAATTCCACGATATTTTCGTCGGATGCTATCTTGTCAACAATCTCTGAAAAATCACCAATAAGTTCGCGTGACCAGCAAATGGCGTTCTTTTCTCCTTGAAAAGGCGTAGCCATCAATTCCAGAAAATTTGAAACTGATTGAATTTGAGAAGTTACCGAAGAGAAATCAAGCATATTGGAGAATTAGATGTGTTCAATCACGTGTTTTTATTTGGCTGGAAATTTAGTCATGTCCATGTAGAAAATTTCCCAGGTGTGCCCGTCAAAATCCTCGATGGTTCGTTGTTGCATAAAACCATAATCTCGCATTTCCGTTGGTTCGATTCCACCCGCTGCCAAGCCGTTTGTCAACATGGTATTTACTTCCTCGACACTTTCCACGGACAATGAAAAAAGACCGGCTATCTTGGTTTTGGTATCGGCGATTTCTTTATTCGTAAACAAAGCCATTTTTTCATGCGACAAAATCATCAAATAGATAGCATCACTCCAAACCATGCATTTCCCTTCATCATCGGAAAACTGCGGATTGTTGGTAAAGCCCATCGCAGCATAAAAATCCATTGATTTTTGAAGGTCTTTCACCGCTAAATTGATAAAAATTTGTTTTGCCATTTTTTAAAGTTTAAGTTGTAATAATTCGCTAATTCCTTGAGTTTTCATGCAGAAACCACCCACTGCGAACCTAAAATATATTTCAGTCATTTCCAAGTTGATTGTCTGATTTATTTGAATAGGAAGTAATACAGTATCAGCCAAATTGTGATGAAGAATAGCTCGGGCAACAAAATATTTCGAACGGTCTTCTTGTCTTTTTTGATCAGCAAAAGGTAAAGAATCACTAGTACAGAAATGGCAAATAAGGCAATTGGAATGAAAATATACGTCATGTTTTTGGTTTAATTTATCAAGAATCTTTTATTTGTTTTTTCGAAAAACTATTCAATCACAGCCTCCAATTCCGCCTTACTCAATTTTATCGTCGCAATGCGGTTAAAACTGCCCATAACGGTTACTCTGGTTAAAATCATCAACCCGCCGTCTTTGGTTTCCGTGAGATCACACGCTTTGAGCGGAACGCTTTGTCCGAGGTATTTACTTCCTTTTAAGGTGCTACTACCTTTTCCGTATACGCTGAGCAACAGTTGATTGCTTTTTGTGGTGGCCAAATACGCCACGTTTTCAGCACCTTTGATGGATATGTTTTTAATCAAAACTGGGCTTTGTGCGTCCAATTCAACTTGTCCTTGCGCGGGAATGGATTCGGCAATATCAATGGCTGTTGGTGATAGCGTTGCGCTTGGGTTGTAATACAAATTGGAAAACGAGAAACGCGCCAAGGAATATTGGTTTCCTCCCAAAGGCAAAATTGCATTCAAACCACCATCAAAAGCGGCTCCGTTGTACACGCCTGAAAAAGTAAGATTGGCATCCAGAAATACCGTCGAAAAGCTGTAGTTGTTGAATCCACTCAGCACGACAAAATCTTTTTCAGGGGTAACACTCACAAAAAATGGAAAGCGTTTACCCGTAAAACTCAAATGATCCACAATTTTGTCTTCCACATCGGTGAAAATCTGGACGCTTCCTGAATTCTGTATTTGGTCCATCGCACCGCTCAATTCATAAATACCGGTTTCAAACGAGTAGCGTTCGTAATTTTGAATATACACTTCGGTTTGGTTGTCGGCAACATACAAAGGATATTTTATTTCAGGAAATTCTTGAAATGCCACCGCGCTTTTGCCATTTTCATCCACTTGCATGATGTAAGTAAACAAACCAACGGCATCCATGCACACGAAATACAGTGTGCCGTTTCGTTCAATCAAATTGGGCACGGCGTTCACGTAATCGGACGGTAAATCGTATTCCCACAGCAATTCACCTACTTTGTCGGTTTTCACCAAATGAATGTTCCAACCGTTGTATGCACTCAAGATTAAATAACCATCGTCACTTGTTGCGTGCAGACTCAAAGGGAAATAATTTCTCCCACCATCTTTGTCATCGTAGACCTTAATGAAAGAAGCTTCAGGTTTCACTTCGTTTTTTTTGCAACCAGAAAATAAAAATCCAAAAGCCATGACCAGCAAAAGCGGAACGGCAAAGGAATAGGAAATCGTTTTTTTTCTCATGTTAATATCGTCTACGTCTTAATATATTCAAGTGAACCGAATTGTTGATGGGAATGGATGCCGTAAGTTGCACGTTGACATTACGCCATCTCATTTGGTCCAAAACGTCCAAATATTGGAGCGCGAAACCGTTCAAATCAGCGTATCGGTTTTCGTCGTTCATGATTTTGAAAAAGCCATACCGGAAATTGCTTTCCAAACCAAACGTGATGAATTTAGTGTGATAACTGATACCAATACCGCCCATCACACCCAAATTGAATTTTCGGGTGTAATCGGTGATGGAAACCATGGCGGAAGACGAAAGTTGATTTTCCGTCTCTTTCCCGTCAATCGTATTGTCGTAGTGAATCACTTTTTTGGCTTGGTGTCTGAAATCTAGAAAAATTCCTCCTTGCACGTACGGTTTCAATTGCCCTTTTGTCAAGTCCCATCTCGCAAGAATGGGTAAGGTGAAATAGGAAATTTTTTGAAGGTGATGCATTTCTCGGTTCAATTCCAGCTGATTGACGGTATCAGCCCACGAATAATGGGTGAAATACTTAAAACCTACGGATTGATAGCCAATTCCGGTAACTATGGAAACAGAATTCGTAAAGTGGTAACTGTATCGAATGCCAAATTGAATCCCGCTACTTTTGAAGAGATTATCGTATTTTTTGTCAAAAACTTGATTGTTTGAGGTCAATACGGCATACTTGTCGGTCACTTTCGGAAAAGAAAAATTCATACCACCTGTCAGTCCTAAGTAAGACTTTTTCTCTCGATGAACGGAGTATTTTTGACCGAAGGAGAGATGCGAAAGCAAGCTTAGCAGGAAAATAAAAGCGATTTTTTTGTTTAATCTCATTTTTGATGGATTACTTTTTTGGTAAGAGAAGCACTGTTTGTTTTCAAGGTAAAAATATACGTTCCACCTTGAAAAGGAGAGAGGTCAAAATCAAGACTGTGTTTTCCTTCGTTTTTATTCTCATTCACGAGTGTAGCCAAAGTTCTACCAGTTAAATCCGTCACACTAATTTCCACATGTCCTGCTTTTTGCAAGTAATATTCCACAGTGGTGATGGAAGAGCTCGGATTCGGATAACAATTCATCCAGAAATTTTCCTTGAATATTTCCGATGTGCTCAATTCTTTGCATTGAATATAATCAACTCGATTGGCGATGAAATCTTCAAAATGTACTTGTGTAATGGCAGGATCTGAAGCTTGAAACCAATCTTTGATTACCGAACTGAAGACTTGCCGGTAATCGTGTTGCATCGGTATGTTCCCGCTTTGCAAATTCGCTAAATCAGGATTCACACCATAAACACCTGGATTTAAACAGGTTCCAAATACCAACATCGGCGCTGCATTTCCGTGGTCGGTACCATAACTTCCGTTGGAAGCAGCTCTTCGACCAAATTCGGAATAGGTCATGGCTAGCACGCGGTCGGCCAAACCAAGGTTTTGTAAATCATCGTAAAATGCTTTCACGGCAGAAGAAATATGATACATCAATGCGGCATGTTTTCCCATGGACGTATTGCCCGTTTCTACTTGGTTGGCGTGGGTATCAAAACCGCCAATTCGGCATAAAAAAACTTTTGTACCAATGCCTCCGCTCAGCAAGCGCGCAATGATTTTCAATTGCGGCGCCAAGGGATTGTGGAGTGAACCAGCAGGAGCAATGAACGGATAGGTGTCTGGATAAACGGTTGAAGAATTCGCTCCGGCATTGTACACACTTTTCAAACGACCCGCATAATTGTTGGCCTGTTGTTCCATTTGCATGATGTATTCGATTTCATTTCCGGCATGTGTATCTGGAAAAATTGTCGGTGGTTCAACGCCCACACTGTTGATTAAATCGAAAAAAGCGACAGGATTTTCTATTGATAATCCCGCAGGAATTCCTTGATCCCGTTGAAACGCTAAAGAGACACCGGTGCCAATTTCAATTGCCAATGGATCTTGATAGGTAGAATTTGGGTAATTGACGGGATAACCTGGATGGTAATATTCCAAATAGCGTCCCATCCAACCTGAACTAACATACTCATCATAATTCACACCCATGTGCCAAATATCGCGGCTGCGGAAATGTGAACCGTTGTTGTTTTCGTAGGAAACGTTTTGAATGACCGCCAAGTGACCATTGTCGTACATGGCTTTGGTACCCGTCATATCTGGATGCAAACCTACTTTTTGATTGTCGGGAAGTGTCAAATCTAACGGAATGTATTTTCTTGGTCCGTTTTGCGGAATGGCAATATTGGGTCTCAAATTGTAATAATTTCCGTATTGGTCAATCGGAATCACCATGTTCAAACCATCGTTTCCGCCTTGTAATTCAATTAATATCAGTACTCGGTTGTTCAAGCTTTTCGCAGCGATTTCTTTTATAAAGCCATCGCCTTGAGCGGCGAAAAGTGACATTCCATTGAGTTTTACGAACATGCCAGTCCCCATCAGGGCTGACAATCGAGCAAATTCTCTTCTATCCATCGTTTTTAAATTAATAGAGTTGATATTCGGGTGATTGCATCATTCCTAATGCTAACTTTTCTAAATGAATTCGAACAACGGCATCATTGTTCGTCAAGAGATAATTGTTCCATTCCACCGACCAATTGGCGGCAGAAATGGTTTCCAATAGAATGGTGTCTTTGAAATAATCAAAGCGTACGGTTGCCAGTTGAATGGGAATCATCCATTCCACCAATTCTTGCAGCATCAAGGTTGCATTGGCGGGGTTGGAACAATTGTCCTTCACAAACTGTACAAAATCGAGTTTCAATAAAACGGTACCACCAGTTGCGATAAACCCATCAATTAAAAACTCGGCAAACTTATAGCGATTCGCTAAGTAATTTGCGGATATCCAATACCGTTGAAATTCTGGAACTTGAAAATAGGCGTCATAACCGGCTACATCATACGGTTCAAAAAAGGTCAGTCCTTTTAGTTCTAATTGCCCCAATAATTGGCCATACAAACCGTAGTGATTTTCTAAATCGGTAGTTTTGTTCGGCACAATCAATTCGAATAAACGCAGTGTACCGACCATTAAATCGAGTGGTGATTTGATGATGGCGCCAATGTTGTTGTCATTGGTGGGTGCAGTATCCAAATCATAGAAATGTTCGCTGGCAAAAAGGACTTGCAAAACGGACGTTATTTCAAAATTATTTTGCTCTAAAATTACGGCAAGTGGACCGATGATGTCGGTTTCAATTTCGGCGGTGATGTTGTAATAAACAAACTCCCGATAAATTCTCCGACAAATATTTTTGGACGTGTGTGGCGAATTGAAAATCATGGTGATGGCCGCGTCCAACTCATCGTAAACGCCTTGAATCGTCGTATTTCCGCCTGAAACATTGGTCGTTTGAATCAGTGTATTGTTGAAAGCGGTAGAAAATTGCTTATTCGAAACATCGTGTTGTGAGGAAAAAGTGCCGTTGCCTTTTACTTTTCCTGTTGGCAAATTCGTAATTGGATCAATCGTTTGGTAGGTGGAATCCAGTCCCCATCCGGTGAATACTTTGGTTAACGCTTTGACGTCCACTTCAGTGAAATTCGTATAATCTTCTGGTCCAACTTGCGCACCTTTTCCTACTGTGTAGAGTTCTAGAAATTCCCGTGCGAAATTTTCTTGTGGCGACCCTTTTACGTTTAAATAACCGTCCAAATGAATTAGCATCGCGTTGTCAATGCAAATGGCCCGAGCTAAATCTTTGTAATTTCCAATAGCATAATAGCGCAAAAGGCGCAAATAATCCAAGGAAAATTGAGGACTTCCTTCTGCTCTGGAAATGATTAACGGAAAATGGGTGTGATAAAACCAAACCATTCGATCCGTCAAGTTGGCTCCCGAAATACGCATATTGTCTATCCACCAAGCGCTTGTAAAATCACTGATGGTATTTGCGTTGCGGTTAATGTCTACCGTGTTGGGATAGACCCAATCGGTTCCTGATAGGAAATCAATCGGTAGGCTGGGGGCCGTTTGAGGTTGAATTAAGAGTTGAAAGGCAGCGTTGGCTGTCAAGTTAGAAAAGGTTTGAATGTCTTGTATTCGCGGACCAAAAGTTGCTCGTCGGAGTAAATGAGCAGCATTCTGGGCGCCAAGCATTCCGGAAATAGGATTGAGAGATGCCATACTAACGTGTTTGAATCAAATATAAAACTTTAATTCTAAGACATCAAATGTATTTTTTGGTTGCCTCGTTTTTTAATTGAGCCGAAGGTTTGCCAACGATAAGCTTAGCAGGGAATAATTCTATTGTTCCAATGTTGATCCCATTTTTAATTGGTTAAATACCAATTTACCGTGAATATATTAATTTGAATTTTCGTAAATAAGACAGTAAACTCTTGACCCCACGTATGCAAAGAAACAATACTGGGCAATAATTTTTCACCTATTTTTAAAGGTATTGACGAAGAGAAAGCAAAAGCCTTCATGGAGACACTTCCTTTGTACCAATTGAAAAAAAAGTGTAGAATACCAAAGTTTAATCAAACAGTTCTAGATTCTAATTTCTATGAACTGACTCTTTGCAAGGGTGGCGTTTTTATATCCATAAAGGCAATGAAAATCGCCACCTCAGCAAAATTTTTTGAGTTTGGAAAAAAAATCAAAATGGCACCGAGGGAAAAATAATAAATGGTCGTCTATTATAATTGTTGAGTAATAACACTTTACAATACATATAAAATAGTAGATTGATGATGCGATTTCTTTTGTTGCTGGCTTTGCTTCCAGCATTTTCATTTGCCCAAAATAACACACAAAATATTCGAGGTGTTGTGACCGACAAACTTTCACAAACACCTCTTTTTGGTGTATCGGTTCAAATTAGTTCCTTGCAAAAAGGGACAATAACAGATACTCTTGGAAAATATTCTTTAACCCAAATTCCACCGGACCGTTACGATGTAAAACTAACCTACGCTGGTTATAAAAGCATCACCATCCCAAATGTGGTCGTAACTTCTGGTAAAGAAGTTATTTTGGATATAGCCATGGAGGAGTTATTGTATAATTTGTCTGAAGTGGTTGTGAAAGCCAATAATAAAGGTGGCACGATCAATCAATTGGCCAGTGTTAGTGCAAGAACATTTTCTATGGAAGAAGTCAACCGCTATGCCGGTGGCAGAAGCGATCCTGCTCGTTTGGTTGCGAATTTTGCAGGCGTGAGTGCGCCTGACGATAGCAGAAACGATATTGTTATTCGGGGAAATTCTCCTGTAGGCGTATTGTGGCGAATCGATGGTATGAATGTGACGAATCCAAATCACTTTGCCTCCGCAGGAACAACCGGTGGTGCGGTAAGTGCCTTGAATACCAATTTGCTAAAAACGAGCGACTTTTTTACCTCGGCTTTTCCTGCTGAATACGGAAATGCTACTTCGGGTGTTTTTGATCTTGGATTTCGGTCAGGGAACAATAAGAAACGAGAAACAACCCTTCAAGCAGGCGTGATTACAGGATTGGAATTGACAACAGAGGGACCTTTCAGTAAAAAAAGCGATGCATCTTATTTAGTAGGATATCGCTACTCTTTGGCAGGAATTGCACAACTAGCGGGCGTAGACATCGGCACGACAGCGACTCCTTCTTATCAAGATTTATCTTTTAAATTGAACAGCGGAACCACGAAATTGGGTAAATTCTCTCTATTTGGGATTCTAGCGTCAAGCACAATAGAAATTGGTGGTGGTTCTGGAAATTCGTTGTATAGTGGTGGAAATCAAGTAGATTTTGCGAGTAAAATTGGTATGGGCGGCATCAATCATTTTAAAAAATTGAATTCAAAATCATTTATTTCTTCAACGGTCGGGGTCAATTATGCTTCTACCAACCAAACAGGTTATGACTATGATAAAATGTTGGACAGTAGCTACATTCGTGAAACCAGCCAAGTTGCCAAAACCGCTTATTTCTTCAGCACAAGTTATAACCTAAAAATCAATTCGCGTTTGTTTTTCAAAGTTGGATTGCAAGACGAACTGATAGGGTTGGATTTATTTTACAAAACAAAACAAAATGTTTTTGCACCCGAGGTACAAATTTGGGATTACAACAGCAGCACTAATTTAGTTCAAGGTTATGCCCATTTGAAATATTCAATATCGAACAAGTTAACGATGAATGCTGGAGTGCATTCCAATTATTTCGTACTCAATAAATCAACATCTGTTGAACCGAGAATCGGTTTGGTTTACAATGCCACGGCTAGAAGCAGCTTTAATTTCGGTTATGGATTGCATTCTCAATTACAACCGATGAATGTCTATTTCTTGCAATCGACAGATTCCGATGGCAATACACTGTACAATAATTTAAACTTGGATTTTACGAAAAGTCATCATTTTGTTTTGGGCTACAATCTTCAGCCATTTGCGGATTGGCGAATAAAAACGGAAGTTTATTACCAAGCGATATACAATGTTCCTGTCACCTCTTATTCTAGCAGTTATTCTATGCTCAACACGGGCTCAACCTTTAAAACAGATTTAACAGATAGCTTAATAAATGGGGGGGCTGGAACGAATTATGGGGTTGAATTTACAGTGGAAAAATTCTTTAGTAAAGGATATTATGGACTGATGACCGCTTCCGTTTATCAATCAACCTATACTGGAAGTGATGACGTAGAAAGAAATACGGCATTCAAAGGAAAATATGTGTTCAATGTTTTGGCCGGGAAAGAATGGAAAATGGGGAAAGAAAAGAGGAATCGTTTTGCGGTTGACTTAAAATACACCAATGCGGGCGGGAGAGCTTATACGCCAATCGATGTAACGGCTTCCAATTTAATTAGTCGAGAAGTGCTTTCATCCGATGCCTATTCTGATTATTATGAAAATTATTATCGATTGGATTTGAAGGCTGGATTTACCTTGAACAGCCCGAAACGAAAAATAGCCCAAACATTTTCGCTGGATTTTCAGAATGTCACCAATCATAAGAATGTATTTTCACAAAACTACGACAGCAAAGCGCAAAGTATTAGTACAACATATCAGCTTGGATTTTTTCCAAATGTGGTTTATAAGTTGCAGTTTTAGAAATTGAAAGACCTGTTTTAAATTCCATTCAATGAAAACAACATTTAATTGCCTCCTTTTCGTTTTAACCTTCCAATTAGGGAATGCTCAAATTATAGCAGAATCCAATCAGAGCGGTTTGCCCATTGAAATGTTATTTCCGGAGGGCAAAAAAAAGGCGTTGATTTTGAGCTATGATGATGGAAGAATCCAAGATCGGCAGTTGGTAAAATTGATGAACAAATATCATTTAATTGGCACTTTTCATTTGAATGGAAACAAATTAGGATTGGAAGATTACTTGACAAAAGAGGAAATCAAAGAACTTTTTGCCGGGCATGAAGTTTCCGCTCATTCGTTCAATCACCCAAGTTTGACTTCCTAGTCGAAAATTGATATTGTCTATGAAATTTTGGAGGATAGAAAGGAATTAGAACGCTTGATGAGGTATCCGATTAGAGGAATGGCGTATCCGTTTGGTAACAACAATGAAGAAGTTCTGGAGGCCATGGAAGGTTTGGGTATTGAATATGCTCGAACTGTTGATGATACCTATCGGTTTAATTTGCCGGTTGATTTTCTTCAATGGCATCCCACGATTCATCAATTTTCAAAAGCGTATTGGAAACCGAATGACGCAGAGAATGAAGCAAAAGAATTGGCAATCTTTTACCAGACAATTACCGATTTTTTGCAAGCAAAGGAGGTCGCTATTTTAGACATTTGGGGTCATTCTTGGGAAATGGGAACCGACCAAGTAAAATGGGCGGAAACAGAAAAATTCTTTAAAATGGTTGCGAATGATCCTTCTATTCATTATTCTACTCAAATTGATTTGGTGGATTACATCCATGCTTTTCGGAACTTGAAATTTTCAGTAGATAAACGAATGGTTTTTAACCCGAGTGCTACGACCGTATTTTTTCGTTTCAATGGGAAAACGTACAGTGTTGATGCTGGCAAAACGATTTTTTTATACTAAAAAGGCAATTTTTGAAAGGAAAAGTAACGCGCTGAAAGGATGATTGTAGATAATATAGTAGACCGTTCTTTAGGCTAGTTTCCGAATAAATAGGGACTAAAACACATAAAAAAAAGGATGAAAGCCCCTGTTTACAGGTTAATTCATCCTTTTTAATGTGGAGTCGGAGGGAGGTTTTTCGAACTTTTTGGAGGGTGATTTGGAGTTGTTGAATACTCTTTTTTGAGTTTTTTTGTCAAATTTCAAATTTGATGATTCAGATCGAAATTTAACTGTTTTATGCAGTTTTGTTGAATATCAGAATTACCTGTCGGAGTATTTGTTTTAATAAATGTTAATTATTATATTTGTTAAGAGCCTTTAAAAAAAAATAATGCTACAAACGACTATTGATGTATCATTTGTCATATTGCTTTTAGCGGCTACTTATTACTTCATTATCCACATCGAATTCATTTATACGAATAGCCAATTAATTTTAAATTATTTGGCTAAGTCTTTTCGTAATTGTAGAATTCGTTTTTTATTCGCATTTCTTTTTTTTCTATCCGCAAATAACAATTTTCTTTCGCAAAAGGTTAATAGTACAAAATCATCACATCGTGATAGTGTCAATGTTTTAATATCTGACACTATAGCTCAGGAATTTTATTTGAAGGGTGGCGCAACAATTACTAACAAAGGCATTTCTTACATTCCAGTTTTGTCCTTAGGTAAACCAGCTGTAATTTTTGATTTATCTATGGGTACTAAGAAATTTCTTTTTGAACCTCAATTGCGTTTTGCATTAAATACAGAACCTTGGTCTTTTCAATTTCCAGTGCGTTACAAAATGAAGTTTACAGACAGATTAAGAGTAACCACTGGCATTATTCCATTAATGAATTTTAAAAATACAATTTGTAATGTAAACGGAAATATTACTAACGAATTGGTTAATAGACGATATGTTGGCGCTGAATTTAGACCGACATATTTCATTTCAGAACGAATCAGCTTAGGCGCTTATTGGCTTTATTTTAGAGGGATAAGTGAAAGTACGTTGGTAAATACAAACTTTTTTGCAGTCACGGCTAGTTTTTTAAACTTAAAACTATTTTGGAAATTAATTATAAAGATTAATGCACAAGTGTATTACTTGATCCAAGATCAGTTCAGTGGTTATTTCTATAATCCGGTAATAATTTTAATGAAAAGTAAATTCCCATTGTCTATTCAAACAATAATGAATGGTACAATCAAATCGTCGATACCAGGAAGTCAAAAATTCATTTGGAATGTAGGATTGACATATGCCTTCAATAATACGTACACTCGAAAAATAAACATCAAATGAAAAAAATATCAGCCGTTCAGCGTTTCTTTTTGTGTTTTATATTCGTTTTTGTTCTATTCGCTTGTAATCGAAAGGACGAAGCGGTTGATTACCGTCCAGAATTTGCAGCCAATACTTCAGGAACAAAAATTTTGATTTGGGGATTTCCTAGTTATACCTACTGTGAAAGTGCAGAACTGATTGTAAGATACCTCAATAAACATTTAACCGGCGTCAAAATTGTAATCAAAGCTTGTACATCCTGGGATGAATACCTCCAGTACTTAAATGACAATAAATTTGATATTACCATGGTCAATGGTATTGAAGCTTTGGATGCAACGAAACACGGTTATTCCATCTTTGGAAAAATAAAGGACGACAGTCAGTTTAGTACGGTTATTTTTTCAAGAAAAGATGCAAACATACAAGCGGTGAGTGACTTAAAAGGTGAAAAAATTGCACTCGTACCCTCAAACATGATTCCTGGAACCATGATGCCCTTATTATTTTTGTTTGAAAAGGGATTAAATGTGAACAAAGACATAGAAATTTTTCCAGTTTCATCTTTTGAATCAACAATATTATCCACTTATCTAAACAAAAGCAAAGCCGGTTTATGCATGAAACGGAAATGGGATGTTTATGTTAGAGACCATCCCACCATGTTAGATAAAATCGAATTGAAATGGGAAACACCCGCCCTTATTAATAACGCCCTGTTGATTAAAGCCAATACGGATAGGGAAATAGTTGCTGAATTATCAAGTTTGTTTTTCCAGATTCATGATTCAAAAGAAGGAAGATTAGGCTTGGAACAACTAGAGATTAGCGGTTTTGAAACGGCAGATAGTGAAACGTATGTACCTATGCTCGATTTTAAAAAAAGGTATGATGCTGTAATTCACATAATAAACCCATCAAAATGATCTTGAAGGAATTATTTAAAAAGGTAATGGTTAGGCGATTGCGCTTTCAGCTAATTTTGGGTATTTCAATCGTAAACGTCGGGCTCATGTCGTTTTTTATAATGGAAATGATGAACCGTCAGAAAACGTTTTTTCTGAAACTGAGTCATGACCGGACAATCGGGCTTTCAATCAATTTGGCCAATTCAGCTAATTCCTATGTTATATCGATGGAACTCGAAAGGCTTCAAAAGTTAGTAGCAAGCTATAAACACATTCCCGGCACCGAATACGCAATTGTAACTTCGAGTGATGGAATTGTATTGGCTCATACGAATGAAAAATTTCTTGGGCTGAGCGCAGTAGACAGTGTCAGTGCCCGCCTAAAATCGGTTAAAGAAACACAGGTGCTAATTGAAAACAACATGATTCTTGACATTGCAACACCGATATTAAACCAAGATCAAATTGTTGGATGGGCAAGAATCGGGGTTTCACAAAAGTTTATTGAACCCACCTTAGGAGCAATAAGAAAAAGGGGGATTCTATACATATTCATCAGTTTTATTTTAGGTTCCTTATTTGCAATAATGGTAGCCGAAGCCTTAAGTCGAGGCCTGAGAAAATTGGTAATTGCGGCCAAAAAAATTAAGGATGGAGACCGAGATGTAAGAGTCGTGCCTTCGGGTAGTGTTGAATTAAGTGAATTAGGCAATTCTTTTAATCAAATGCTCGATGAAATAAGTGCCAACGAAAAGCTCATCAGCATGGTGCTCGAAAATATGCCAGTAGGTGTTTTTATTTTAGACGCTCATGGGAAAGTTCTTTCTCTTAATCCTGCCGCAAAGCAAATTTGGGAAGGAGCACAATATGTGGATTCTAGTGAATATAGTGTATATAAAGGATGGTTTCCTGATGGCAAGGAAATACAATCTCATGAATGGGGAGCTGCAATTGCATTGAATGAAAACAGGATGGTTTTAAATCAAGAAGCAGAAATTGAAGGTTTTGATGGAACTCGAAAAACAATTCTTAATTCTTGTTTTCCATTGCATGATGCAAACGAAAAAATCACCGGGATTATTTCTATTAATTTAGATATTACGGAACGCAAAAAAGCAGAACTTGAACTACGTGATAAGAATCATTACATTGGTGAACGGGTAAAAGAGCTCAATTGCTTGTATAGAATGTCCCAATTGTCAATTAACACGGATTATACCATGCAGGAAATTGTTGAGGAGTGCGTTTCGATTATTCCCCAAGCTTATCAATTTCCCGAGTATACTTGTGCCCGCATTACATTTGAAAATGAAGTTTTTGAATCAACTGATTTCGAGGAAACAAATTGGAAACAAGAGCAGCGCATATCCAATAGAGGTGTAGTAACAGGAATAGTGCAGGTTTTTTATACAAAACAAATGCCTGATGAATTTGAAGGTCCTTTTTTAAAAGAAGAACGCATGCTGATTAATTCCATTGCAGACCTTCTTGGAAGTGCCGCTGAAAGGAAAAATGCCGAACAGGATATTATTAAAAGTGAAAAAAAATACAGAGCTGTAACAGAAAATGTACACGATGCCATCGTTCTGACGGATGAGAATAACCAGTTAATTTACCGTAGCCCAGCAGTAGGAAAAATATCAGGCTATTCGTCAGAGGAATCTTATTCGATGAGTCTTATAGATTTTATTCACGATGATGACAAAGAAGTGATGTTAAAATCGCTTATTAAAACAGTTGATTCAAAGGGAATTCCTATTCATTTTACGGCACGTTTGAAACATAAACAGGGACATCAAATTTGGATAGAAGGTACTTCTATAAACTTGTTGCATGATGATGAAATAAAGGCGTTAATAACTAATTTTAGAGACATCACTGAACGTAAAAAAGCAACTGAATTATTTAAGCATCAGTTTGAAAACTCACCTGACTTAATCGTAATTGTCAACAGGGACATGACTATAGAGTCGATCAATCGAGGACGACCTGATGGACCAACGCCAAAAGAACTTGTGGGAATGAATTCCATTGATGTATTGCCCGCCGATAGCCAAGAAATATCAAAAGAAGCTATTGCTAGATGCTTTGCCACGGGTCAAAATCAGGAAATTGAGAATACCCTGAAGGGAAACAGGTGGGTACGTTCACGTTTTGTGCCAATCGTTATTGATGAGTCAATTGCATATATCATGGTTATTGCAACGGATATTACTGAGCGAAAAAATGCTGAAAATGAAGTAAAAAAACTCAATGAATCCTTGGAATTAAAAGTGATAGATCGCACCCGAGAATTGCATGAAACCAACATAGTACTTAGTCATCGCAATCATGAAATAACTGATAGTATAAACTATGCACAAAACATCCAGCGCGCTGTTTTATCAAAGTCAGAAGACTGCCGTAAAATTTTTCCCGAATGTTTTATTCTGTGGTTACCAAAAGATGTGGTGAGTGGTGATTTTCACTGGTGTTTCTCCAACCAAAAATACGATTTTATCGCCGTTGTCGATTGTACCGGACACGGAGTTCCAGGTGCCCTCATGAGTATAATTGCTAATCAACATCTTGATCGAGTTGTAAATATGTATGGTTTCGTTGAACCTAAAGAAATCCTCTTTCATCTTAATGCCGCCATAATAAATTCATTAAGTCAGGAAAAAACACTTGTAAATGACGGTATGGACATTGCTTTATGCCGAGTTGACAAAAAGAACAAGACATTAGTTTTTGCAGGCGCTCAACGTCCACTATTTTATTCTGACGGAACTAAAATAATAGAAATAGCAGGCAGCAAATTGGGAATAGGTGGTTTTCTTGGTGGAAATGAGCAGAAACAATTTACGCAAACGGAAATTAATTATAAGGCAGGCGATTCGATTTACCTTACGTCTGATGGGTATTATTCTCAGTTTGGTGGTGATAAGGGAAAAAAACTGATGAAGAAACGGTTTCATGATTATCTTTCTGTTATTTCTACCAAACCAATAATTGAACAAAAAACCCTACTTCGTGAATATTTCAAAGCCTGGCAGCTCGAGGAAGAGCAAGTCGATGATGTATTGGTGATTGGTGTCCGATTGTAAAAACTTCTACTTTGCGTCCAGGTTTGAATGATTTTCTTTCATTTTTTTGACAATGACTGGTCAGTAAATAACGTTTTGATGAGTTCATTTTAATGCTGGATACTATGTTCTCTTTGCTCCGGAATAGGTGGTTCAGTTTGGTCGGAATATCCAGTCATATAAATAAGAAAACCCTTGAAAGTAAAGACTTTCAAGGGTTTTTTAATTAAGTGGAATCGGAGGAGGCTTTTCGAACTTTTTGGAGGGTGATTTGGAGTTGTTGAATGCACTTTTTTGAGTGTTTTTGACAATTTTTTGAATTGTTATTTCTGAGGTAGTTTTATGAATAATAGAGTTTTGATGGAAAGCGGGCTTAAATATTAGGGGTACTATAACCATTTCGATAGGACTTCAATAATGAACCAAACTAATTTGTATTTATCATCCACTCTTTTCATACTTTAGCAAAAATGAATTTGTATGAAATCCTTTAGATTAACAATAATTTTGTTTTTTGTTCTGATTTACTCAGTGACTTCGACTGGTTTATCGGTAAAAGCTCACTATTGTTGTGGGGAATTGAAAAGCGTTTCATTATTCACTCCTAGGAGCTGCTGTGGAAAAAGTGAAAAATCCAAAGGCTGTTGTCACGATGAAACGAAATATTTTAAGGTAAAAGACAGTCAATTGCAAATCGACAAATTTGCTGAAATTCAACCATTATTGGTAATAATTGAACCTATTGAATTTCATTTCTTAATACGAACGGATGTGCCTAAGGATAGAACGAGTTATTCGCGGATTTATGATGCACCACCATTGCATGTCAAGGTACCCATTTTCATAAAAAATAGAGTTTTAATAATCTGATTTAAATGGCATTTGAGGGATGACTCTCAAAATAATGTCAGCACTAAATATTGTGCTTAAAATCAATTATTGAATTCAATTTTAAATGTTTTATTATGAAAAAGTCTATATTATCAGTAATCGCTTTTGCTTCAATTACCTCCTCATTCAATGCTCAAATTCCAAATGCTAGTTTTGAAACATGGAATAACATGGGGACATATGAAAACCCAGATGGTTGGGCAACTTTGAATGATTACACCTCTGTAGGTAGTGTTTACACGGTTGAGAAAGGAACACCAGGAAATCCGGGGGCATCTTATTTAAAAATAACCTCTAAAACAATGGGGCCAACTGTAGCGAATGGAATTGCTGTTTGTGGAGTTTTAGACCCGACAACACAACAGCCAATTTCCGGATTTGCCTATAATCAACAACCTGTAAATTTCACGGGAAGATGGCAACACATGATATTTGGCTCTAGCCAAGGCTCATTGAGCGCGCAACTTACGCGTTGGGATGCTAGCACAAATTCACGAATTATTGTTGCAACTGCAAATAAAACACTAACAGGTATGGCAATGAGTTGGACAAATTTTTCCATTCCATTTGTGTATACATATGCTCAATCACCAGATTCATGCATCATTGTTTTAAAAGCAAGCGGAACTAACCCTACAAATCTAGACTATTTATGGGTGGATAATTTAACTTTCTCCGGAGATATTGCAGGATTGAAAACACAGACTCTGTTTTCAGAATTGGCAATTTTCCCCAATCCAACCTCAGAAAATTTCACTTTAATCCTTGATTCAAAAGAAGCACAATCTATTTCGTATGAATTGATTAGCATAACAGGCGAAATTTTGATCGTCAACAAAGCTGAAATCATTCAAGGAAAAAATACTTTTTCAATTCCCGCTGCGGGCCTTGCAAAAGGAAACTACGTAGTAAGAATAAATTCAAGTACAAAAACGGAAAGTTTTCCTGTAGTAGTCAATTAATTCTATCTCAAAATAATAGTATGAAGACGATTTTATCAATCGGTCTGGTTCTTTTGTGTTTACACACAGAAGCCCAGACCCCATTGTTAGTACCCGACACTTTGGTTGGCCCGAATATAACGTTGACCATGCACAAAGACAGTGTGCAGTTTTTTCCAACCGGCAGTAAAACGTACACGTATGCCTACAATCAATACAGTTATCTCGGGCCTACTTTGATTTTTGAAAAAGGCCAGAACATGAATATGGTTGTCAATAATAACATCAATGATACAACGACACTTCACTGGCATGGAATTCATCTTCCTTCGAATTGTGATGGTGGTCCGCACACCAAAATCATGGCTGGTGATTCTTGGAATCCACAGTTTACAGTAATGGATAAAGCTGCAACATATTGGTATCATCCGCATATGCATATGAAAACTGCAATTCAAGCGATTAAAGGTGCAGCAGGTATAATTATCGTTCGAGATCCAAATGAAGCCGCACTTTCTCTTCCTAGAAAATATGGCGTGGATGATTTTCCGCTGGTAATCCAATGTCAACAATACGATGCTAACAATCAAGCAATGCCATTGGGAATGCAAGACAGCACAATTATGGTAAACGGCGCAATGGCGAATAATGGTCATTCTGTCTTTGGCAATTTTCCCGCTCAAATTGTTCGCTTGCGTATTTTAAATGGATCAGGTGAAAGAGCCTTTAATTTTGGACTTTCTGGAAATATTCCTTTTAAACAAATTGCGTCAGACGGTGGTTTGCTCAATCAACCATTTGACACAACTAGAGTGCGATTGTCCCCAGGAGAAAGAGCAGAAATTGTAATCAACCTGACAGGAATGGAAGGTCAAATTATACATTTAATGAGCTATGCATCGGAATTGCCAATGGGCGTTCAAGGCGGACCAACCATGCCAATGCCTGCTGGAAGTCCACCCATGGACAGTCCATTGAATGGTGTTGATTTTAACGTTTTGCAAATCAACGTTGTATCACAAACAGCCAATCCAATTACTACAATTCCTACTGTACTAGAAAACGATTTGGCATTAGATCCGGCAACTGCGGATGTCACGCGAACAATTCGTTTCACGGCAGATAGCTTAATGGTTATGGATGGCCCTTTTTATTTTAATGACAGTTCGTTTAATATGGATCGAATTGATTTAATCATTCCATTAAATAACACCGAAGTTTGGAAACTGGTTAATGAGACGATGGTTGGACATCCTTTCCATATTCATGATATTCAATTTTATTTGGTTGACAGAAATGGTAGTTTACCACATGATGGTGAAAAGGGGAGAAAAGATGTAGTATTCATTCCCACCGGGGATTCAGTATTATTTGTAACGAAATTTGAAGACTTTGCTGATTCAGTAATTCCTTATATGTACCATTGCCATATATTAATGCATGAAGATGCAGGAATGATGGGGCAGTTTTTAGTTGTGCCTCCCGGTTTTGTTGGTGTAAAGAATAATCTTGTTCTTGCGAATAGTTTGTTAATTTACCCAAATCCGACAACCGACTTCTTAAAATTCAAACTGAATGGAAATGATCAGTCATTTGACCTTCGAATCATTGATAATCTTGGACAAGTTATCGTTAAAAAGGATGAGTGCTCGTTAGGTGAAATCGATGTTTCATTTTTAAAAAACGGTAATTATCATCTGCTGATCCGCACTAAAAACAATTATTATAACGCTAATTTTATTAAAAATTGAGAAATTCCATTCAATCCATTTTCCTTCTAGGCGTCATGGCAATCTTTTTACTGGGTTGTGAAGGAAAAATAGAACAATCAAAAATACAGACTGTCAAAATATATGGGAATTGTGAAATGTGCAAAGAAACAATTGAAAAAGCAGCCTTCAAAAATAAGGAAGCTAAGGTAGATTGGAATGTCGATTCAAAAATGGCGACAATCACTTTTGATAGCACACAAACCACTTTGGATGTTATTTTGAAAAAAATTGCTCATGCTGGTTATGATAGCGATGCGCATACTGCACCAATAGAATCCTATAAAAAATTGCATGAGTGTTGCCAGTACAAACGTAAGGCAGAGTAAAATGGAAAGAAGAAATTTCATAAGGATAACGGGTCTAGGAAGTTTTTCCTTTGGGTTACTCAACACCAACTCCTTTTTCCTTTCATCATGCCATAAAATGGATAAGGATGAAAATAAGAGTGGGAGTTATGTGAATATCATTGAAGGAGATTTTTCCACCCCGTTTTCGATACCAGCTTCAATAACCGGTAACGGAACATTCGAAGTTCAAAAAACGAATTGGCAAATATTTCCAGGGAAGACGACAAAGGTCTTTTCTTACCAATCCAATAGTATTCTCGGTCCAATAATCGTTATGAATTCAGGGGAGCAATTGTCCCTAACCGTTCAAAATAGCCTAGATGAATCTACCAATATTCATTGGCATGGTTTATCAATTCCTGCGGATATGGACGGACATCCAATGGATGTAATTACGAGTGGTTCAACTTTTACATACGTTTACCAAGTCAATCAAAGGGCATCTTTTTATTGGTATCATCCACATCCTGATGGCGCTACAGCAAGTCAGGTATTCAAAGGTCTAGCCGGAGGATTTATCGTTCGCGACGCTGAAGAGAATCTTTTGAATCTTCCTGATGGAGTACGAGAAGTACCTTTGATCTTACAGGATAAAAGAATTTTTCCAGATTATTCTATCGACTATTCTCTACAAATGGGAGAAATCATGACTGGTTATTTAGGGGAATATCCATTAGTGAATGGAAAATATTCACCAAATCTAATTGTTGAAACGACTATCTATCGTTTCAGAGTTTTAAACGGTTCAAATGCAAGAATTTACAACCTAGCTTTGAGCACCAACGACAATTTTACCATCATAGGATCAGACGGAGGATTATTAGCTTCTCCAGAAACAACAAATTCTATCCTGTTAGGACCTGGAGAACGACTGGATTTATTGATTGATTTTTCCATTTATGCACTTGGAACAGAGTTATTCTTGTCGAGTTCTCCATTTTCAAATGCTGGAGTTCAGGGATTACAAGAATTTAGAATTATGAAATTTATAATTGGCCAGCAAAATCCAATGGTATATTCTATCCCAATAAACCTAAGTGTAGTTCCCCCAATTCCTGAATCGAGTGCCCTAAAAACGAGATTGTTCGAAATTGGAAATATGAGCATGGGAATGGGTTCTGGAAATATGGGAGGCCATACGATTAATGGGTTGACTTTCGATTCCTCGGCAATCAATGAAACGGTTCAATCAGGCACCACAGAAATTTGGGAATTTGACAATTCGATGGGGAAAGAAGCACATCCAATGCACATTCATGGTGTCCAGTTTCAAATCTTAGATAGAATTGGAGGAAGGAATAACCTTATTGCAAGTGAAACGGGGTGGAAAGACACAGTTTTAGTTCTGCCCGGTGAGAAGGTGCGCACAATCATGACCTTCGGAGGAAACTTAGGTGTGTTCATTCTGCATTGCCATAACTTGGAACATGAAGATGACGGAATGATGTTGCAATTTGAAATCGTATAATATTTCAAAGATGAGATCGATCTTAGTTTTATTGTTTTTATTCCTGGGTAGAACGAGTTATTCACAGAAAACCCATCATTTTGGTATTGGTTATTCAGCTGGGGTTTCAACATTTTATTCAATTGTAAATAACGGAAATCAGCAATTACTGAATAATGAATATAGTTTTAAGATGAACCAAGGGGCCTCATTGAAATTTGAAGTCAATAGATCGAAACGGTGGGGGTTTTACGCTCAAACGGGATTTCAGCAACGTGGAGTCAGATTTAAAAATTATTTGGGTGCCCCAAAATTGCGATATAGTTTGAATTATTGGGACGTAGAATTGGGTACTCAGTTTTTAATTAATAACAGTCCCACCAATAAATTTTACGCTAGAATTGGTATAACCCAACATACTTTGTTCTTAAGTAATCGAATCTATGACACGGGAAAAGATGATATTCATGAAGAATTTTCAAAAATTGATCTCGGTGGATCAATAGGGATGGGGTATCAAATACCAGTATTTCAAAATCAAGCGCTACAATTTCAAATGACTGCGAATTCCGGATTCAAGCAAATTTATTCTAAAACTTTTTATCAAAATGGCATGCGAGGAAATAATTTGTTATTCGTAGCTCAGCTTTATTATCTCTTTTAAATTAAAATAGGACATTTATTTCTCCAAAATTTACTTGCTTTAGCCGTTCTCAATTGTCAATGAAGTTGCATTCGCATGAACAATGGATAGCACTTATCTCTATACTTTCTTTCGTATCAAGGGGGTATTTTATCCTGTTATTCACGTTGAGAACCTAAAATTTCTTGAACTAATTTTCAACCCAAATCAAAAAGTACTTGTAATTACTATAAAACGCTTGTGTCATCGTCTAAATATGGAAAAAATATTTAAATAAAAGGATGAAACCCCATGTAGAGTTGGTTAATTCATCATTTTTTGAAATTAATTTGGAGGGAGATTTGCAGTTGTTCGTTACGTTTCATTTTTTAGCTTCATGTCTCAATAATATTTGAAGTGAATTGTAGATTAATTCCATAATCAATAATTAAAAAACCGTATTTATTCCTAGTATTTTAAAATGTTAAATGAAATTTAGTAGTTAGAATTGCAATAATGATAAAAGATAAGCTTAGTAAACAACAATATAATTTGTAACTTAGCATTTATCAAATTTCCAGTGAATAAGCAATTTTCATATCGATCTAGAATAGTGGCCGCATTTATGGCACTCTTGATGTTTTCTTCATCAATTGCATTTTCTATGGATGTACATTTTTGTGGAAATGAACTACAAAGTTTAAACTTTTTTGGAACGACTAAGTCATGTGAAATGACGAAAGTTGACAAAGTTGTGAATCACTCTTGCTGTAAAGAGTCTCAAAATGATGTTGAAAAATGTGATAATCCAATTATGGAACAAGGTAGTTGTTGTCATAATGAGACAATAGTTTTGGAAAGTAATGGAGATTCAAAAACTTTTGATTTTTCATTCGATCAGATTCAACAAGTTATTGTTTTAGCCGTTATCCTTTTACCAAATTTTGATTTATTCGAGCTTTTTACTGAAAAGCCGAATTTTGTTCAATATGACCCTCCAATAATCTTAAAGGATATTTCAATCCTTCACCAAGTATTCCGTATTTGATTTATTTTTTTTGATAAGTACCCTTCGCAATTGTAGTAAGGGCTTTATTCGTTTGTCAAAAAAAATAATCAAAATATGTTAAATAGTATTGTCAAGTTTTTTCTTGAGAACAAATTGGTTGCATGGCTGGAAATTCCGCTGAAAGTGAGCCACCCATTCCGCAGTAAAGTGAACCACCTATTCCGGAGCAAATTGAACATAGTATTCCGCTCCAAAGTGAACCACCTTTTTTACGTTTGATTTTTGACT
>JBAYVD010000005.1:0-233951 GCA_041674745.1 Crocinitomicaceae bacterium | reverse complement strand
ATATTTATTACCATAAGCACCCAGAACTTGCAACTCTGAATTGCGCAGCAAGAACTTGCAACTCGCAACTTTTAAAACTTTCCAAAACAAAAAGAGACCCTCAACCGAGAATCCCTTCGTTTTTATATTTATTACCATAAGCACCCAGAACTTGCAACTCTGAATTGCGCAGCAAGAACTTGCAACTCGCAACTTTTAAAACTTTCCAAAACAAAAAGAGACCCTCAACCGAGAATCCCTTCTTTTCAATATTAATTACACTAAGCGCCCAGAACTTGCCACTTTGAATTGCGCAGCAAGAACTAGCAACTTGTAACTTTCTATATCGTAAACTTAATCCCTTGTGCCAAAGGCAAACTATTCCCGTAATTGATGGTGTTTGTTTGTCTTCTCATGTAGACTTTCCAAGCATCGGAACCAGATTCACGACCACCACCGGTTTCTTTTTCTCCACCGAAAGCTCCGCCGATTTCGGCTCCAGAAGTGCCAATGTTCACGTTAGCAATTCCACAATCAGAACCACCGCAAGCTAAAAATGCTTCCGATTCTTTGATGTTGTTGGTCATAATCGCAGAAGATAAGCCTTGAGGAACATTGTTTTGCATTTCAATTGCATTGTAAACGTCACCAGAATAACTCATGATGTACAAAATCGGAGCAAATGTTTCGTGCTGAACCATTTTGAAGTTGTTATCTGCTTCAACGATGGCTGGTTTTACGTAGCATCCGCTTTCGTAACCAGGTCCTTCTAGAACGCCTCCGGTAACTAATATTTTCCCACCTTCTGCTTGAACATCTTCCAACGCTTTCAAATACATGTCGACTGCCGCTTTATCAATAACAGGACCAACGTGATTGTTTTCGTCCAAAGGATTTCCGATTTTCAATTGACCGTATGCTTTCACCAATGATTCTTTCACTTTTTCATAGATAGAGTCGTGAATGATCAATCGACGCGTGGAAGTACAGCGTTGTCCACCTGTTCCCACAGCACCAAATACCGCACCTGGAATTACCATCGGTAAATCAGCCGTTGGCGTAATGATGATAGCGTTGTTTCCGCCTAATTCTAACAAAGATTTCCCCAAACGAGCACCTACGGCTGCACCAACTGATTTCCCCATGCGAGTAGATCCTGTTGCTGAAATCAATGGAACACGCGTATCTTCTGCCATCGTTTTTCCTAATTCTGCTCCACCGATAATCAAGTTGGAAACACCTTCAGGAACACCGTTTGCGGCGAAAACTTCTTGCGTAATTTTCTGACAAGCAATTGCCGTCAAAGGCGCTTTTTCGGATGGTTTCCAAATGCAAACATCTCCACAAACCCAAGCCAAAGCCGTATTCCAGTTCCAAACGGCTACTGGGAAATTGAAAGCAGAAATAATGCCCACAATTCCCAATGGATGGTATTGCTCGTACATACGGTGGTCAGGACGTTCTGAATGCATCGTCAAACCGTACAATTGACGAGATAAACCCACTGCGAAATCACAGATATCAATCATTTCTTGCACTTCACCCAATCCTTCTTGCAATGATTTTCCCATTTCGTAAGAAACCAATTGACCCAATTCATTTTTGTACAAACGCAGTTTTTCTGCCAACTGACGAACCACTTCCCCGCGATGAGGTGCGGGTTTTTTTCGCCAAGTAACAAATGCTTCTTGTGCTTTTTTAACAACCGCTTCGTAATCGCTTAGTTGTGCGCTACGCACGGCTCCAATGGCTTTTCCATCTACTGGTGAAATCGAGGTGATGGTTTCACCGCTCGTTTCCATCCAATGATTTCCAGTGGAAGCTCCGTTGTTCAAGGCTTCAACGCCCAACGTTTTTAATACACTTTCAATTTGAAATGTGCTGGTTGCTGTATCTGACATGTTGTTAATTTTCTCTTTGGTTTAATGCCGTAAAGTTAAATTATTTCTATCAGTTTAGCGAATTTATTGGTGGTGAATCCTTCGTTTGTGCAACCTATGTTGCAGGACCGAAGGATGCCAAGTGAAAACTTTTAGTATATTTGATTGACTCTTTAATCGAATCCGACGGAATGAATCCATACTTGTTAATAATAGCCTGCTCGAGTGTTATCATTTTGAGCTTTTTTTTCAATATTCTTTCGAAAAAAACCAACATTCCGAGTGTCCTAATGCTGATAATTTTGGGCATTTCCATCAAATTGGTCATGAACATGACGTCTTTACGCGACAAAGATTTGGGGATTGATTTGTTGTTGGAAATTTTGGGAAATGTTGGTTTGGTCATGATTGTTTTGGAGGCAGCCTTGGATCTGAAATTAGAACGAAGAAAAGCCGGTTTGCTCTGGCAATCTTTTGGCGTTGCCTCCGTTTCGTTAACCTGTTCCATTTTGGCGATTGGAACTTTATTTTATTATATTTTTCCCGGTTCAGATTTCTACACCTGTTGTATATATGCGGTTCCGCTGAGTATCATGTCCAGTGCGATTATTATTCCCAGTGTTGGTGCTTTAACAGGCTCCAAACGCGAATTTATGGTATACGACAGTACCTTCTCGGATATTTTAGGAATTATGGTTTTCTATTTCATGTTGGGCGAAGAAACTTCAGGCGTAGGAACCACGTTTGGAGGAATTGTTTCCAATTTGGCAATAACGATTTTTATGTCAGTGATTGTAGCCTACGGTTTAGTGTACATTTTTCAGCACTTAAAAATGCAGGTCAAACTGTTTTTGATTATTGGGGTGTTGATGTTAATGTTTGCGGCAGGTAAATTTTTCCACTTGTCTTCTTTGTTGACCATTTTGGCGTTTGGGCTGGTGCTCAACAATACGGATGTCTTCTTCGCCGGCAGACTTTCCAAATACTTTGACCGTGAAGCTGTAAAGCCCATTCTGCATGATTTTCATAACTTGACATTGGAGTCGGCATTTTTGGTACGTACGTTTTTCTTCGTCTTATTTGGGATTTCTATTACGCTTACCTCTTTATACGATTGGCGCGTTGCAGTAAATGGCGTAGTTATTGTAGCGATTTTATATGGAATTCGTTTTTTGGCTTTGCGATTTATTGCGCCAAAGCACATTTTCCCGGAATTGTTCATTGCACCTAGAGGTTTGATAACGGTTTTATTGTTTTTCGTAATTCTCAAGGATGAACGAATCAACATACCTGGTTTTGATGCTGGTTTGCTTTTGTATCCGATCATTATTACAAGTGTTATTATGACCATCGGACTAATCACCTACCAAGGCGAAAAAGTAACAGATGTACTTTTCAATCGTTTGCCGCTGGTGAAAACGGATTCGGAGGAAGAAGATATGAATGAAATTTATCGCAAAAGAATTGAAGAAAATGTGGAAAAAAGAGATTTTGATGGTTTTTAGAAACGGATTATTTCTGGTTTTTTTGGCCTTGATATTTTCTTGCGCAACGCAGAAGAGTCTTGGGAAAAACGCCAAATTGGTTCGTATCACGGTTTCAAATGCAAAACCCTACTGTGGTGGCGCTGCGCCTACTCCGGATATGCAAAATCCAAAAATGGAAGTGTTACCGAATTATTCCTTGGTCTTGTTCATCCAAAATGAGGACGATACCAGAGGAAAAGAAATTAAAATGGTTACCACGGACAATTCGGGTTTGTTGACATTCGAACTTCCTGCAGGAAAATACCAACTCTGGAAACCATCCAAATTACTCAGCTTTGAAGAGTTTGTAAAAGCAGAATCACCGGATTTAGGTAAAGACTTCGAATACAAAGACAAAGAATGCTTTTTAGCTTGGAAAGAAAATCCCGATTTTGTCTTTGAGGTCAATTCCGATACAACCTTGAATTTGGCGTATCATCTCAATTGCAATACCGGTTCACACCCTTGTTTAAAATACAAGGGACCAATTCGCCAATAGCCTTTAAAGGGTTTCCTCCTTTTCTGAAAAGGAAATACCTAAACTGGCTAATTCTTTTAGAATCGGCACATAAATCTCTGGTTTGATGGGCATTTGAACTCCTTTCAACGAGATTTCACCAGACAGAATCATTTTCGCACAAATTGCAACAGGCAATCCAACCGTGTTGCTCATGGAAGTATACACTTGATCTTCTCCGATGTTGACCATGTGAGACGTAATTCGGTGCTTTTCGCTGTTTAATTCGTATACAAATTCATGATACATCACCAACATATCTTTGTCTCCTGGACTCAAACTCATTTTGCGCACTAGTATTTCTTGAAGCAATTGAGCCGGTGTAGCATTTACAATGCCCATTGGATTTTCGTCAACAAAGAAGTCTAGGAATTCAAATTTCGCATACATGTTGGAGTTATCCTCACCCAAAAAATCTTTCAATTTATCCTCTACCAATCGAGTAGGGTGATACGGTAAAAAAGCATTCAGGAATTGACGCGGTGTCAGTTTTTCGGACTGATCCATGCTGTAATTGTCATCCGTCAAACCTAAATCAATGATTTTACTCCAGGCGTCTGAATAGCTCGGACGTCTTAAAGTTCCACGGTAAATGGTGGGAATTCCATCCAAACCGTAAATCGAACGATATTTCAATGAATCACGGTTGGCGTATGCTTCAAAATCACCAAAACCTTCGATAGAAACGGGATCCAAACGCTTGAACAAACGTGGATAAGGAATATACTTGTATTGGTTTTCCTCAATAAAGCAAGAGGCGCCGCCTTGTCCGGCTAACACAACATTCCGCGGATTCCAAGTAAATTTGTAATGCCATGGGTTGTTGTCAAATTCGGGAGCAACTAGTCCTCCACAAAATGATTTGAAACTGTGCATTTTTCCACCTTTGTCTTTGATGGCATGAATTATTGCCATCGCACTCATGTGATCGATTCCAGGATCCACACCAATTTCATTCATGATAATGATTCCAGCCTCTTTGGCTTCTTCATCCATTGCTTTGATTTCTTCAGAAATGTAGGATGGAGTGATGAGATTTTTTTTGTTCGCGATGCAATCTTTGGCAATTTCACTATGAAAGCGGGCCGGTAACATGCTGATAACCAAATCAGCTGCTACTATGAAGGGTTTTCGCTCGTTGGCGTCCAACGCATTGATTGTTATTGCTTTGGAGCGAGGATGATTTTTGGTTTTGGTGAGAATCAATTCCTTATTTTGATCAACCACCACCAGCTCTAAATCCATTTCCGAGGAATGTTCCAATAAATACCGGATAATGGAAGAAGACGATAAACCAGCGCCAAGGAGTAATATATTTTTCATAGGAAAATTTCGTTGGGCAAATATAAGTATTCGAACATTCTGAGTGGTTTTTGTTAAAATATTTTTATCAATTTTTCGCTTATTCGTTTCGATTCAAAAGAACCATTATTGGGAGGAAAGACCTACTTTTGAATTATGAGCAAATTTCAGGATATTATCAAATCTGACAAGCCTACCTTGGTTGATTTTTTCGCTACTTGGTGTGGTCCTTGTAAAACGATGTCGCCCATTGTTGATCAACTAAAAACAAAAATGGGCAACCAGTTGACGGTTTTGAAAGTGGACATCGACAAAAACCAGCATGCAGCTGAATTGTACAAAATAAGAAGTGTACCCACCTTTATGCTATTTAAAAAAGGCAAAATGGTGTGGAAACAAGCAGGTGGAATGGATTTGCGGACGCTTGAACAAAAGGTAAAATCTTCCCTATAGCCTGTTTGAAAAGCTACGCTCGCTGTAAAATAGGAACAGGAAATGATGCAGAATGTAACCCAAAAGCTAAAAATGCAGTAGAAGAGCATTAATTACTTGGTTAGCTTGCTTATGTAGTTGTATACTTCTACTTTTGCACGCAGAAATTTTTATTAAACTATAGAATAGAATTATGAATTCATTGATGATTTATGTACCCATCGTTATGGCAATCATAGGATTGTTGTTCATGTGGTATAAGAGAGCTTGGGTATTGAAGCAAGATGCCGGTGACGGTAAAATGAAAGAAATTTCGGATTATATCTACGAAGGAGCTTTGGCTTTCTTGAAAGCAGAGTACCGATTGTTAGCGATTTTCGTAGTGGGAGCGAGTGTTGTGCTTGCTGGAATTTCTTTTATTGTACCTACAACAAGTATATTGATTGTTGTGGCATTTATTTTTGGTGCTTTCTTTTCTGCATTGGCAGGAAACATGGGGATGAAAATTGCGACGAAAACAAACGTTCGTACTACGCAAGCAGCTCGTACTAGTTTACCACAAGCTTTGAAAGTTTCTTTCGGCGGAGGTACTGTAATGGGTCTTGGTGTAGCTGGTTTGGCTGTTTTGGGTTTAACAACCTTCTTCATATTCTTCTACCACTTCTTTATGGGTGGAGCTTGGGGAGCTGATGGAACAGACAAAATGACAATCGTTTTGGAAACATTGGCTGGTTTCTCATTAGGGGCTGAATCCATCGCTTTGTTTGCCCGTGTTGGTGGTGGTATTTATACCAAAGCGGCTGACGTTGGTGCGGATTTAGTGGGTAAAGTGGAAGCTGGAATACCAGAAGATGATCCTCGTAATCCTGCAACCATTGCAGATAACGTTGGTGATAACGTTGGTGATGTTGCCGGTATGGGTGCCGATTTGTTCGGTTCATATGTTGCAACAGTATTGGCAGCGATGGTTTTGGGTAACTATGTAATCAAAGACATGGGTGGAATGATCACCGATGCTTTCGGTGGAATCGGGCCCATCTTGTTGCCAATGGCCATTGCCGGTTTTGGAATTTTGTTCTCGATCATTGGAACATTGGTCGTGAAAATTACAAGCAACGATGCAAAAGAAAAACAAGTACAAGGCGCTTTGAACTTAGGAAACTGGATTTCTATTGGTTTGACAGCTATTTCATGTTTCGTTTTGGTAAAATACATGTTGCCAGAAACCATGAAAATGACCTTCTTCGGTGAAGGAATCAAAGATATTTCTTCGATGCGTGTATTCTACGCAACGATTATTGGTTTGACCGTTGGTGGTGTTATTTCATCAGTTACAGAATATTACACAGGATTGGGAACAAAACCAGTTTTGAAAATCGTTCAAAAATCTTCTACAGGAGCAGGAACGAACGTAATTGCTGGTTTGGCTACAGGGATGATTTCTACTTTCCCAACAGTGTTGTTGTTTGCTGGTGCAATTTGGGCGTCTTACGCTTGTGCAGGTTTCTACGGTGTAGCTCTGGCTGCTTCTGCAATGATGGCAACAACGGCTATGCAATTGGCAATTGATGCATTTGGACCGATTTCGGATAACGCTGGTGGTATCGCTGAAATGAGTGAGCAAGAACCTGTAGTTCGTCAACGTACAGATATTTTGGATTCAGTAGGTAACACAACGGCAGCTACAGGGAAAGGATTTGCGATTGCTTCTGCTGCCTTGACTTCTTTGGCCTTGTTTGCAGCATACGTTACTTTCACAGGGATTGATGGAATTAATATCTTCAAAGCACCGGTTTTGGCGATGTTGTTTGTCGGTGGTATGATTCCAGTAGTGTTCTCGGCTTTGGCTATGAATTCAGTAGGTAAAGCAGCCATGGATATGGTATACGAAGTTCGACGTCAGTTCAAAGAAATTCCAGGAATTATGGAAGGAACGGGTAAACCAGATTACGCGAAATGTGTGGATATTTCTACAAAAGCAGCTTTGCGCGAAATGATGTTGCCAGGTATCTTGACGATTGGATTCCCAATTGCGATTGTATTGTTGGGTAAATTGGTATACGGTTCAGACAATCAAATGATTGCTGAAATGTTAGGAGGTTATATGGCGGGTGTTACGGTTTCGGGTGTTCTTTGGGCGGTGTTCCAAAACAATGCAGGTGGAGCTTGGGACAATGCTAAAAAATCTTTCGAAGCAGGTGTTGAAATCAACGGTGAAATGACGTTCAAAGGTTCGGATGCACACAAAGCGGCCGTAACAGGTGATACAGTTGGTGATCCATTCAAAGATACTTCAGGTCCATCCATGAACATCTTGATTAAATTAACTTGTTTGATTGGTTTGGTTATCGCACCAATTTTGGGTCAAGGTCACGAAGGTGGTAATTCAAAAGGAGCAGCTTGTGGTGAACAAACAGAATGCCACGGCGACAAAAAAGCGTGTCCAGGAACATGTACTCCAGAACAAATGAAAGCATGTGCTGGAAAATGCGAAGGCGATATGAAAGCCTGCACACCACACCACGAAGGAAAATACATGATTGGAGGTTGCGACATGCGTGAATGTGCTAAAATGAGCAAAGAAGAATGTGCTAAAATGTGCGATGCAAAAGGTTGTACAGCAGAAGAAAAAGAAATGTGCATGGCACATTACGGCGCTGATGGTAAATTCGTTGGAATGCCAGAAGAATGCAAAGAAGGCAAAAAAGGTGCCTGCTGCGCAGCTGATAAGAAATAAGCGGTTCAATCGCTGGAAATTGAAACCTCCGTTCTTCAAGTGAAGAACGGAGGTTTTTTGTTTCCATATTAATTCTCCTGAAAGCGAGCACATTTATGGCAATCTTGATTATTGAAAAATTGATTTTCGTCCTCCTTCTTTAACGAAGTATGAAAGGGATACAATATGAGCAATCAACAGTTTAAAAAAAACTGTAAATAAATCAATACCAAAGATTAATTAGTCTAAATTTAATCCATGAACCGAATGGAATTGTGTGAATTGGGTTCAGCAAGAAACTATTAATATTCAATGTATGAACAAAGGATCACGTACTCAATTCATTTTTATGCTTTCCGTTTTTTTTACTGCGATTTCTTCGGTAAAAGCCCAGAATCCCTGTTGGTCGTTAGGAACTGGATCCGATGGTGCTTACCATGCCACGTCGAATACGACTTTGCTCGGTGGGAACTATAATTACAGTTCGTTTACCATTGATTCTGGTGTTACCGTTACCGTTACTGGCAATTTGGCACTCCAAATACATTGTTCAAGTGTAGTGGCGATTAACGGCATATTGACAGCAAGTGGTTCAAACGGTTTAGATGGTGTCACCTATACCTCCGCAGGAATTGGCGGTACGGGTGTTGCAGGCGGCGCTAATGGAGGAAATGGAACTTTTTCGGCCACCGTTGGGCCCTTAACAGCAACGGACGGTTTAAATACTGGTGGAATTGGAACCGCTGGTGCAGGATGGAGTGGCGGTGGTGGAGCTGGATATGCATTTGTTGGTGATTCTACCCATGGTGTTGGCGGTTTTGGTGGCCCAACGTATGGATTGCCAAATTTAAGTGGATTGTGGGCTGGTTCTGGCGGCGGTGGCGGCTCGGGTGGTTATAATTGTGGTGCTGGCGGCGGCGGTGCTGGCGGTGGAGTAATTGTTATAAATGCAATGGCCATTGCGATTGGCATTTCAGGTATAATCAAGTGTGATGGTGGAAATGGTGGTTCAGATGGTGCAGGAAATTGCGGTGGCGGCGGCGGTGGTTCGGGTGGTTCAATATGGCTCGGAGCGCCTTCTATCGTCAATAATGGTAATATTTCCGTCAGCGGCGGATTGGGCGGATCCTCTCAAATTGGTGGAACACCTTATTTTGGTATCGGTGGAAATGGATCGCAAGGCAGAATGCGTATTGATGGCGGATTATCAGGCTCTGGGGTGACATCAACAACTCCCGTCACAAGTTATCCATTGCCTGTTTCTTCTTCCACGCATACTATTTGTTCTGGAGACACCGTACTACTTGGAACTACTGCCTATACGACAACTGGATTGTATAATGCAATTTTAACATCTCCTGTAGGCTGTGATAGTATCGTTCAATTGGATTTAACCGTTTTGCCAGCAAACGAGACTATTTTAAATCTAGAAATATGTGAAGGAGTTGTTGTGACAATTGGCACGAGTGTTTATTCACAAACAGGAACTTATCAGGATATTTTAACCGCAACAAATGGCTGTGATAGCATCATTACAACGAATTTGGTCGTGAATTCTCCAGATTTGACGATCTCTTTTAATACAGGAGTCTATACGGCAAACCAGGCAGGCGGTACCTATCAATGGATTGATTGTACACCGGGTCAAGGGATAGTTGTTGGAGCAACTGCTCAGACTTTTACTCCAGTTGGAATTTCCGGTAACTATGCCGTGGAAGTTACTTTCAACGGATGCACTGGAACGAGCGATTGCTTGAGTTATGATTTCACAGGTCTGGAATCAATTGATCAATTTTTCATGCAACTGTACCCTAATCCAACCAAAGGTGAATTTAATATAGATTTTGGTGCTGAGGTTCAGATAGAAAGTATAGTAATGAAAGACCTATCTGGCAGAACTATTCTTGTTGAACGTGATTTTACTGCGCAAACGGTATTGCTTGATTTGAGCAATGAAAGTGACGGAGTTTATTTCTTGCAAGTGACTGTAAATGGTAAATTACGCGTGGTTAAAGTAGTGAAACAATAAGTAAAAATGATTTCATAAAAGTCTCCGCAAGGGGACTTTTTTCGTTTTACCAATCTCAAAAAATCATGGTCGCATTGCACCGAAACGAAAACAGTAAGACATAAAGCAAGAGGTATTCGTTTTCAGCGGGTGTGTGTTTCAAATTTACCAGTTATTTTGCTGGTTCCATTTTTTCGCAACTTGCCGTATTGTAAGAAAAAGTCCTACAAATACAAGAAGTCCAATCAGCAGGAGAAAAAAAATAAATAGATTGATAATCATGGTAATTGTTGGTTATTCTTTCACAATTGTTTTCGTGATAATCTGATTTTCCAATGCTATCTTCACGAAGTAAATTCCGTTTGCCAAATTGGCCAAATCAAATCCAAGGTGTTGTGCGCTTGGGTTTTGAATCACAGCGTTTTGCAATTGCCCAACACTGTTGTAAATTTTGATTTGCTCAGCAACAAGGGTTAAATCACCCATGTTCAACAGAAACTTCCCGGCCGTTGGATTGGGTGAGATGGAAATATTCGACCAATTGTTTTCTTCTAGACTTGTTACACAAGGCTGAGGAAAGGTTGAAATGGTTATACTCGTGTCGCTTTCACACATCAAAAAGTCTGTAACGGTAACAGAATAATTTCCTGCTTGCGTAACGGTGATGAATTGGGTAGTATCACCTGTTGACCAATTGTAAGAACCTGCCGGATTCAAGGCTGTTAATGTTACTTCGTCACCTTCGCAAATGGAATCATTGGGTGCCGCTACTATTTGGTTGAGTTGTGCGACTTGAGTTATAATCAAGGTATTTGGACACGCCGTTCCAATTATGGACGGATTGGAAGAAACAACACGAATTTTATACAAAAAACCAAAATTGGTGTTCAAGGGTATAGTTGCGAAGATTAAGCCAATGTTGAAAGGGACCGATCCAATGTTAATAGGTGTAGTAAATTGTCCAAATGCGTTGGATAATTGGGCCGTGAATACATTCCCGGCAGGATAGTTTCCAGTTGCAGTAAACGGTACAATAATGTTTCCACCTGCGCAAGTAGAAAGCTGTAAAATCGTGTCAGTTACGATGGTATTTTGTGCATGCAGGGTTATATTGAATAGAACTGTAGCAAAAAGAAGCTTGAATTTTTTCATATTAAAAGCATTTCGAATGCTTCAAATGTAATCAAACGAACGGATTAAATGTAAAAAAGTGCCCAGTGAACCGAACACTTTTAATTCTCTGTGGCGATAGTGGTAGGATGTCACACCGAGATATTTTATTTGCACTCTTTTTTCGAAGAGTGGCAGCAATCCATTTTCATTTCTGGTTCTGGTTTTTGCATTCCGGATTGATGTTTCATGGCCATTTCTGCTTTCGGCGAAATAAAGGGAATTCCTAAATTCATGCCGCGCAGGATAACCAAAACGCCTACCAAAGTTAAAAGATACGGAACTGTAGCATTGAGTTTGGAACGTAATGCTCCGGTTATTTTGCCAGCAGCAAAACCAACAGCAATCATGGAAGGTAAGGTGCCAATTCCAAAACCAATCATGGCTACTGAACTCATCGTTTGATTACCAGCTAATAGGGCATTCATTAATGCTACAAACACCATTCCGCAAGGCAAAAGGCCATTCAAGATGCCCAAAAGTGGCAATTTGAAGGGAAATTGACTACGCAAAATAGAGCCGATTCCTTTGCTAACAAATCCGTTTACATTCAAGGAAGGTATTTTGGCATGAAAAGATTTCCCCAACCATTTGCGCCAAGCATAAACAATTAATAATACACCTGAAATGATACTAAGCCATTGTAAAACGCCAAATGTGTGTATTGTCAAACCAATGCTTCCAATGATGAATCCAAGCACGGCATACGTGAATATTCGTCCTAAATTGTATTGAAGCACCCCATTTAAAATCGTCCAATTGTTTTTGCGATTCACGGGAATAGCCATGGCGATAGGTCCACACATGCCCATGCAATGCAAGCTGGAAGTTAAACCTAATATAATACCGGTAATGACGAACGTATTCATGAGTTATACTGTAATTGTATCTTTCTGTAAGTATTTTTCACCTTTTATGGTGTAATGAATCTCAGTGTTGTAATTCCCGGCCTCCAATTCTGATTTATCAATTAAAAATGTATTGGTGTTTTCTACCTTGTAGAGACGGTCTAATTTTTCATTGTTGCTTCGGATTAGTTTTACCTCCACATTTTGGATGTCTTTATTTTCTGGAATTTTAATCGCTACGTATGTGTCAGTAATGTTCAAAAGAACTTTTTGATCCAGGTTTTCTGAATTTTGCACAGCATCCATTTCTTGACTGTAGTTGATCTCTTTTTGATAGTAATCCTCTGAAACCAAATCTACGTTGGAACTCATTAATTTTACCACTAGTACGATTATAAAAATCATAAATGATCCAAGTGCAATTGCAACTCCTTTTCCCCAATTCATACTTTTCTTTTTTAAATCATTGGACCAATAAATTTGGTCTGTACTTCTTCAATTAATTCACCGTTACCCATTACGCGTATGTTGATTTTCGTCATCCCATTTTCAACGGCGGAATACGGTAATTTAACGATAAATCGTTCTTTTAGTAAACTTTCTTTTTTCAAGGTCAAATCCTTTACAACCATTTCAATTTGTGCTTGAGGATTATCCACTTCAAGGGTAATTTTATAATTTTTCTGAGTTTTGTTAGTCAAGTTAATTTCGAAAATATTACTCAACATGCCGTGCTGATTGGATTGGTAGGTCGTACCTCTTTGGCGATTGATATTGGTTTCGAAATCCTTGCGGGTAATCAATAGAGCGATGAACGCAATTACCAGAATGACTTGAAGGATTGTATAGGAAATTACCCGACGTGTCCATTGGAAACCCGTTCCATTTTTGATGCCATTCTCAGATTCAATGCGAATCAATCCTCTATCTTTTCCAACGGAATCCATGATGTGGTCGCAGGCATCAATACAAGCCGTACAATTCACACATTCTAGTTGAGTTCCGTTTCGAACATCAATTCCAGTTGGACAAACAACAACGCATTGGTTGCAATCGATACAATCGCCTTTACCAACGGCTTCTCTGTCTTCGTCTTTTCTGAATTTTGAACGATTTTCGCCACGAACGTAATCGTAAGCAACAACCATAGAATTTTGATCCAAGAGTACACCTTGCAATCGTCCATATGGACAAATTGTTGTGCATACTTGTTCTCGTAAACGAGCGAAAACCATGTAAAAGACCGTTGTAAAAATGGCCAATGAAATCAAGCCACCCATGTGTTCCTTCACAGGATCTGTTTGGATTTTCCACAAAGCGTCTGAACCAATAATATACGCCAAGAAAGTGTTGGCAATTAAAAATGAAATTAGCCAGAAAATGGTGTGTTTAATAACCCTTTTTCGGATTTTCTCAGCGTCCCATTTTTGTCGGTCTAATTTTTTTTGATACGTATAATCACCGTCAATCCAGTATTCAATTCGTCTGAAAATCATTTCCATGAAAATTGTTTGAGGGCATATCCAGCCGCAAAACAATCGTCCGAAGATTACAGTAAAAAGGATGACAAAAACAACCGCAATAATCAAAGCCAAGGCAAACAAGTATAAATCTTGTGGCCAAAAAACTTTTCCAAAAATGATAAACTTTCGTTCTATAAAGTTGAAGAGCAACATTTGATGCCCTCCAACTTTAATATGTGGTGCGAGGAAGAGAAAAGCGAGCAACGAGTAACTAACGATTTGCCTTTTGTTGAAAAACGCTCCAAACGGTTTTTTTGCATATACCCAGATTCGTTTACCATCAGCTCCAATCGTAGAGACATGATCTCTAAATTCTTCTTCTTCTGTCATTTTGTTTTTATTTTACTTCTGTACCTTGAGGTTCTTTTCCTTTTGTGTATGGTAAACTCAAGACGTACGAAGCGGCTTGTTGTATTTGTATTGGATTCAATTTTGAAGCATGCTCTGGCATTCCATTCGCTGTTCCCAATTTAATGGTTTTGAATAGAACTTTCACATCATTTCCGTAAATCCAGAATTTATCCGTCAAGTTTGGTCCAATGTTCCCTTCTCCTTTTGGATTGTGGCAAGAGATACAATTAATTTCGAAAATGCCTTTTCCTGCAGCAATATCTTTGGCATCCGTCATGAGCGTTGCATTGGTTTCATCCACATTCATCGCCATTTTTGACAAATAAACATCAATGTCTTTTTTAGACTGAGCCATTTCTTTGTCGTAGGCTTTCAATTGTAAATCTGCTGAACCAATAATATGGTAGTTAAAGATGTAAACGACTGCGAAAATAATCGTAGCATAGAACATCCAAACCCACCAAGGTGGTAAGTTATTGTCCAACTCGCGTATTCCGTCGTATTCGTGATCCATCAAGATACTTTGCTCGTCTTCAATTTCAACTACATCCGTAAGGACTTTGTTGAGTTTTTTAAATGCAAAGGCTTTTTTCACTTCAGCAGCCTTTTCAGGAATAATCATTTGCATGAATTCTTTGAAAAGGTTTCTCAAATACCAAAGCACGCCCAGTAGAACTACGTTGACCGTTAGCAAGGCATAGATGTCGCTGTTTTCAATTAACAACCAAGGCTGACCTTCTTGTGCCATTCCTGGCCCATTGTACGTGAATGCAGAAGCAGTATTCGTATAAGCCAATAGACCAAACATACCAATCAGCATCAATACATTTTTCAATCCGTTTCCAGACTCTGAACTTTTTTCCATCAATTTGTTTTTAATGGCATCAGAATTAATCAACGTTTTGATTGAATTCGCCATCAAATAAATCGCAAGGAAGATGAAAACCATCGTTGTAAGTAAGAAGTAGAACAAATTCAAATTGCTTTTGTAATTTGGAACGAATGTTACCGCTGAAACGCTAGCACCTGGAGTTGGTGTTGCGACAGGATCAACAGGTTTCACATAGTTATCAATGTATCCTAAAACAGCATCGACTTCTTCATTAGATAATTCTTGAGGAGTCATCATCGTAGGGCTGAAATCTTTGATGGCAGTTGCCATGGTACTGTTTCCAGCAGTAATTAATTTCTCAGGATTTTTTACCCATTCGTAAATCAATTCTCCTTCACCGGCGTCTTGCCATTTTTTCAAAACCCCTTTCAATAAAGGACCAGTAGAATTCTTGTCTACCATGTGACAAGCATTGCATTTGGCTTTGAACAACGACTCACCGTCTTGAGCGTTGACCCAATTGCCCCCAACAAAAAGGGCAATGATTATGGCTATAGTTTTAATATAACTTTTCATGACTGTTCTAATTATTTTGGTCCGCCACATTGACGTCACTGGTTTCCAAATTATCATCGAATGGTAGATTGCTCAATTCAACAATATCTTTCTTTTTCATACGAACCACTCGTGCAATCATCACTGTAAAAAACAGGACGAAAACGAGAAGTGAGAAGATTGGGTAAATACTCACCCCATCTATCGTTGTTAAGTTTTGTGTGATAAATCGTAACATAACTATTTGGTATTAGGGTTAGGCATTTTTTTAATATCCGTTCCCATTCTTTGCAAATAGGCAATGATAGCTACGATCTCTTTTTTCTGAATTTTTGCTATCTCAGCAGACTTGTCCAAATTCACCAACACATCTTTTGGTAAATTTTCAACAATATCGGTTGCAATTATCAAAGCTTGAGCATTCAAATCTTTCAGCGCAATTTTTTCGTAACCTTTTGCATAAGGCACTCCCAAAGTTCGCATAGCATTGATTTTTCGTTCCATCAGCGAAACATCCAAATCATTTGATTTCATCCAAGTGTAGGCTGGCATGATAGAACCAGGAGAAACATCTTTTGGACGGATCATGTGCTGGTAATGCCAGAAGTTACTTCTCAATCCACCTTCTCGTGCTAAATCTGGTCCAGTTCTTTTAGAACCCCATTGGAATGGGTGATCGTAAACAAATTCGCCTGATTTTGAATATTCACCGTATCTCGCTGTTTCAAAGCGCAATGGACGAATCATTTGAGAGTGGCAGTTGTAGCATCCTTCACGGATATACAAATCTCTTCCTTGCAATTCAAGTGGAGTATAAGGTTTCACACTAGAAATTGTCGGCACGTTGCTTTTTACAATCATCGTTGGAACGATCTCAACCAAACCACCAATGGCAACTACTACGATCGCAAAAATCATAAATTTGATTGGTTTGCGCTCGATGCTTCTATGCCAGTATTCACCTTTGTGTTTCACAGTAGTATCATATACTTCAACCGTAGCTTCTGCTTCTTCATTGGCCAAGAAATCGCCTTTTTTCGCAGTTTTTACCAAGTTGTAGAACATCATCACAGCTCCAGAGATATACAACAAGCCACCCAAAGAACGAAGCATGTAATATGGTTTTAAGGCATCTACCGTTTTCAAGAAATCAGCATTTACCAAGGTTCCATCTGGGTTGAAATCCTGCCACATCAATCCTTGCATGAAACCAGCAATATACATTGGAATGGCATACAATAAAATACCCAATGTGGCAATCCAGAAGTGTTGATTGGCCATTTTTTTAGAATACAATTCTGTGCGGAAAATTTTTGGAAATAACCAGTATAACATACCAAAAGTCATCATACCGTTCCATCCTAAACCACCAACGTGTACGTGAGCAATTGTCCAGTCTGTGAAGTGAGAAAGCATGTTTACATTTTTCAAGGACAACAAAGGACCTTCAAAAGTTGCCATACCGTAAGCAGTTAAGGCAACCACCATGAATTTTAACAAAACGTCATCACGAACTCTGTCCCAAGCTCCACGCATGGTTAACAAACCGTTCAACATACCACCCCAAGATGGCGCAATCAACATCACAGAGAAGACAACCCCTAAACTTTGTGCCCAGTCAGGCAAAGAGGTGTACAACAAGTGGTGAGGTCCTGCCCATATGTATAAGAAAATCAATGCCCAAAAGTGGATAATGGATAATCGGTAAGAGTAAACAGGTCGATTGGCCGCTTTAGGAACAAAGTAGTACATCAATCCCAAATAAGGTGTTGTCAAGAAAAACGCTACGGCATTGTGACCGTACCACCATTGAACCAATGCATCTTGAACACCTGCATACCAAGAATAAGATTTGAAGAATGAGATTGGTAATTCAAATGAATTGAAAATGTGCAAAATAGCAACCGTAACGAATGTGGCAATAAAAAACCAAATGGCTACGTAGATATGTTTTACTCTTCGATTGATAATGGTTGCAAACATGTTGAAGCCCCACACAACCCATGTAACAGCGATTAAAATGTCAATCCACCATTCTAGTTCAGCATATTCTTTCCCTGAAGTAATACCAAACGGAAGCGTGGCTACGGCACAAAGAATAATGAATTGCCACATCCAGAAATTGATGTAACTCAATTTGTCACTCCACATACGGGTTTTCAATAACCGTTGAAGCGAATAATGATAACCGGTAAAAATACCATTACCTACGAATGCGAAAATCACAGCATTTGTATGTAATGGTCTCAATCGCCCAAAAGAGAGAAACGAAAATCCGAGATAATCATTGAAAAATTCAGGAAAGGCCAATTGTAACGCGACAATTAACCCAACCAACATACCTGTTATACCCCAAATTATGGTGGCATAGGCGAAATACTTTACGATCTTGTTGTCGTAACTAAACTTCTGTACTTCCATCTGTTTTTTGATTTGTTTGTTGTAGTTCTAGTTCTTCATCAAAGAGAATTCGGACAGAAGGCGAGTAGTCATCATCAAATTGTCCATCTTTTGCAGCCCAAAAAAAAGAGGCTAAAAAAAACAGAGCGACCAGTAAACTTACTACAAGCATTATGTATATCATTCCCATGCGACAAATGTCATAAGTTTGTCATGTGCAAAGAATGATTCGAATTAGCTAAAAACCTGATTTTTGTCATGTTTCTTAAAAAATCACAAAATTATTCGATTGACAACCCATTTGAAATTTTGAAAATGCATGTGTTTTTGAGCTTCAAAAACAGGGAATTAATTTTCGTTATTTCCGAAATATCGTCATAAATGTGCTCAAGAAAACAACGGTTATGGAGCTGATTGGCATCAAAATAGCCGCCACAAGAGGGCTGAGATTGCCGGTGATGGCAAAACTCAATCCAACCACATTGTAGGAAATTGAAAACACCATGCAGACCGTAATCATTGTTTTTGAAAATGCAGAGGTTATCAACAAAGAATCGAGACTTTTTAATTTACTAGCTTCAATAATAGCATCCGAGGAAGGGGTGAAGCGGAAAACGTCTTCTGAAACGGCAATGCCTACATTGGCTTTTGCTAATGCGCCAGCATCATTCAATCCATCGCCAATCATGCAAACCCGTTTGCCGTGCGCTTGTAATTGCGCCACATAATCCAATTTGTCTTTCGGAGAATAATTGAAATGAATTTGACTATTGGCAGGGAAAAGTGAACCCATTTTTTCTTCGTCTTTGTTGCTGTCTCCAGAGATTACATGCAATTGATAATTCGAAAGCCGTTGCAATACTTCTTTAATTCCAGGACGTAAATCAGCATCCGCGGCAAAACGCCCGCTGGTTTTGTCAACCGAAATATAACTCGCCGTTTCTTGCTCGTCTGTTTTGGCTACTTCACAGTAACTGGCGCTGCCTAATTTGAACAATTGTCCGTTGTATTCTCCCGATATGCCTTTGCCTTTGATTTCTTCAAAGTTTTCAATAGGAACGGTTTTTATTTCTGACTCATTGCGCAAATAATCGGCGATCATGCGCGAAAGTGGGTGTGTGGAAGAATTGGCCAAGGAATAAAATACTTGCTTTTGCAGTTCATTCAAATCAGCACCAAAATAATGTACGTTCAAAGCGCTACCATTTGTCAGCGTGCCCGTTTTGTCAAACACAATGTCTGTTGTTTTGTTCAATCGTTCAATAACACCAGTGTTTTTTAAATACAAGCCTTTTCTACCCAATAAACGCATGATATTCCCAAAGGTAAAAGGACCCGACAAAGCCAATGCACACGGACAAGCAACGATGAGAATGGAAACCACAATTCGCGTAATTTGCGTGGGATCTAAAAATGCCCAAATCACCGAGGCGATTAAGGCAACTATTAGCAATGCGGCAAGAAAGAAAACAGACAATTTACTTTGGTATTGCAGCCCAGCCACTTCTTCCTTATCGGTTTTTATTTCATTCCACATACGGGTTAGTTGACTCCGATTGCTTTCTTTTTCTACGATTAATTCTACCCGGTAACCTTCCAATCGACCGCCGGCATAAACGAAATCACCTTTTCTTTTGATTACTGGGGTGGACTCTCCGGTCACGAACGAATAATCTATTTTTGCCTCATCCGATTGCAGGATGGAATCGCAAGGCAAAACTTCATCGTTACGTAATGCAATGGTATCGCCTTCTTTCAATTGCTCGATTTCCACAATTTCTTCTCCTTCTAACAAAATTCGAGTAATCGCCAAAGGAAAATAGGAAGTGTAATCTCTTTCAAAGGACAACATCCGATAGGTTTTGCTTTGAAACCATTTGCCAATCAGCAAGAAAAAGATAAATCCAGCAAAAGAATCCATGTAACCAGGTCCGTCACCGTGTAAAATGGAGTAAACACTTTGCGCATACAAAGCGATGATTCCAATGGTGATAGGAACATCCAAATTCAGACTTCGGTAGCGCAAAGCTTTGTAGGCGGAAATGAAATAGTCGCGAGCCGAGTAGAAAAGTACTGGTATTGAAATCCCAAAGGATAAGTAGGAAGTGAAATTCCGAAAATCTTGAAAATCGTTTTGTATTCCTAAATATTCTGGGAAACTCCACAACATGATACTGCCAAAAGCAAAACCAGCGATCCCTAATTTATAGAGATAGGTTCTGTCTTCTTTTTTGTCGGATTGTCCGCGCGAACCAAAATTGGGAGGATAACCGATTTTGTCCAACAAATCCGCTAAGCGCGACAAAGGCAGCTTTTCTCCTCGAAAAACAATGGAGGCTTCTCGTTTGGCAAAATTCACTTGACAACTGACAATGTTGGGCTCAATCTTGGCAATGTTTTCCAACAAATAAATGCACGAAGAACAATGGATACTGGGTAGATGTAAGTTGACACGTGTTAAATCCCCATCTTCAAATTCAATGAACTTGGCCCGAATGGAATCTACATCGAGGAAATTGTATTTGTGTGCGTTGGCAGCCGTTGGTTTTGTGCCAGGCTGCCGCTCCATTTCATAGAAGTTGGCCAAATTATTTTCACTCAATAACTGGTAAACACCCTTGCAACCGTTGCAGCAAAATTCTTTTTCTTGGTAAACGACTGGATTGCCAATGACAGCATCTCCACAATGGTAGCAAGTTTCGGAACTCATATCGTTTTTGAAAATAAGCGCTCGGTAGGTTTGTCTGGCGATAAATTTTGATCAAAAGCCATGCAGCAATTTCGAACAAATGGAATGCCTTTTTCCGTCACGGAAATATGATTTTCATTTATTTCGACCAAACCATCTTCTTTCATTTCTTGCAATTCTGCTTTTATCGAATCATGCATTGCTGCGAATGCTCCATCGTTGCTCAGATTGGTGTCAAATTTACACATCAAATCATGAATATAACCTCTTACCAGCAGGTCTTTTTTATCCAACATATGACCGCGATAAATGGGTAAAATACCATTCTGAACGAGTTCTTGGTATTTCTCTACAGATTTTTCGTTTTGAGCGAAGGCAAACCAACTATCCGAAATGGAGGAGGCACCCAAACCAATCAACATCGGCGTGTTTTTGGTGGTGTAACCCATGAAATTTCTATGCAACGTTTTGTTTTTGAAAGCAAGGGCTAAATCGTCTTCTGGTTTGGCAAAATGATCCATGCCTACTTCCAAGTAACCAGCATTTTCGAGCCTAGTTTTCGCCGTTTCGTATAATTTTCGTTTTTCATCGCCATCGGGCAAATCAGATTCATCAAAACCTCGTTGTCCATTTCCTTTGATCCAAGGCACGTGCGCATAACTATAAAGTGAAATTCGATCGGGCTGAAGAATCAATGTTTTTTCAACCGTATCGATTATATCATCCAGTGTTTGTTTCGGTAAACCAAAAACCAAATCGTGCGAAATGGATTTGTACCCAATGCTTCTGGCTTCGTCGTGTACTTTTTTTACCTGGTCAAATGACTGAATTCTGTGAATGGCTTTTTGTACTACCGGACTATAATCTTGAATACCCAAACTCAACCGTCTGAAACCAAAGGCAAATAATTTAGACAAATGTTCGGAGGTGGTATTGTTGGGGTGCGCTTCAAAACTCAACTCGTGGGTGTTGCCATCCACACTTTCCGCTTGATAAATGGTTTGTAAAAGTTCTACCAATTTATCTGCTGGAAAAAAAGTGGGCGTTCCACCGCCAAAATGCAGTTCTTTTATGGTCGGTTGGAAGGGTAAAATGGTTTTGTACATTTCCCATTCTTTCACTAAAGCCTCTAAATAAGGATTTTCAACATCATGATTTTTAGTAATTCGTTTGTGACAACCACAAAATGTGCACAAGCTTTCGCAAAAAGGCAAGTGAAAATAAAGACTAATCTCCTTCGAATCAAACAATTCAAAATTCTCAACCATGGATTTTTTCCAGGACTCAATCTCCAAAGGATCGTGCTTCCAAAATGGAACAGTAGGGTAAGAAGTATAGCGCGGTCCTGGCCGATTGTATTTGCTAATGAGCGAATTTTCCATGTTTGATTTTTCTGACCACAAAGTTAGACCTAGGGGTCACAAAAAAAAATGACTTGCATCAGCTTTGAAGCTCGTTTTTATTTGGTAATTTTGAATGGAAGCAAAAAAAAGTGTTGTATGCTCGATAAATCACATAAGAATGTTTCATGCGATACCTGCCTGGTTCGCAAAAACTCATTGTTCGGTAGCTTTTGTGAAAACGAAGTTGAACATCTAGACGCGCACAAATCTTGTAATCATTACAAGAAAAACCAAGCACTTTTCCTCGACGGTAGTTTCCCTAGAGGTGTTTATTGTTTGAACAAAGGAAAGGTAAAGGTTTATACCCGCGGAGACGAAGGGAAGGAACAAATTATTCACATAGCAAATGAAGGTGAAGTAATTGGTTTTCGATCCATGTTCAGCGGAGAGCCTTATTCCATGTCTGCCGAAACGTTGGAAGAATGCAATGTGTGTTTTATCTCCAAACACGATTTTTTAGACATGATCGATACCAATCCAATGTTGCGAAATGGCGTCATGAAGGAATTGTCAAAGGAATTGAATGATCGCGCAGTGGCCATTACCAATATGGCACAAAAATCGGTGCGAGAGCGGTTGGCTTTTTCTTTGGTTCTTTTGAATGATATCTACAAAGAGGAGGAAATTAATCTATCACGTGAAGATTTAGCCAATTTTGTTGGTACTGCAACAGAAACTTTGATTCGCTTGTTAAAGGAGTTTAAAGACGACGGAATAATTGATATTCATGTGCGAAAACTAGCTGTCCTAGACGCTGTAGGCTTAAGAAAAATTGCCGGAATTCACTAGGCAAACGGAAGTTTTTCTGCCTTGAGTTGTTTCAACATCGAGTGAAAACTTCTACTGTGTCTACCCTCTTTTCCTCCGATTAAATTGCCTTCATTGTGCGGTAATTCAAAACCTTCTTCATGAATGGCCTTTCCAATTTCCTTTTTCCAGCTATTCTCAACTTTGTGCAAGTCAACGCCTACTTCGCGAGAAAGCATGACCAAATCAACGGTAGAAGCTTGAAAGAAATCAGCACTGTATTCCCACAAAACCTGTATGCTTTTCTGAGCTTGTTGGTATTTCACTTCGTCCCCAAATTTCAATTCTCGGAACCAAAGTCTACTTTTTCCGACTTGTTTTTTGAACAAATCAGATTTTTCTTTCGATAAATTATTCAAAAAAGGATCTTTGCTTTTTCCCAAAGCTTGAAAATACAGGGAGTGAAAAACATCCACAAAAAATTGTCGCACTACGACAAATATTTCATCTTTATTCTCCAGTTCGAATAAAATAGCGTTGAAATATTCATCCGGACGCTCGCGAATGATTTTGAAATTATGTCCTTCTTTTTTTTCAATTCCCTGTACTTCTTGGTAGGTGGCTTGAGCAATATTCATCAATTGATCCGTCAAATCACTTTTGGACAAAGAGGCAAGAAATGGATTGTTGAAAACAGCCAATTCCCTTAATCTAGAACCATAGATTAAAGCGCTATCGGCAATTTGTAAATAATATTTTAATTTCGAATCCATTCCTTCAGTACATAAATTTAAAAGCACCTTATCCTTTGGTGTTGATATTTATACTTCTAAATTTTCACAAAGGAAGAAAAATTGAAGTCTTTGAAATATGACTTTTTTCAAACTTAAACATGATTAAAGTCATTAATATTTGAACAGATTCATTAAAATTTTAACAGTGAAATGGTTTTTTGACTTCTTCCGGGTCGACGGTATATAAACAGCAGCGTAGAGTTGATTTTCGTATTGAGATGGTGAATGGACAAACTGAAATTTCAAAATAGAATTAACGGTCGAAGTGATTATCTTTGTGGTCATAATCGTAGAAGATCAGAATGAATTTAGATAAATATACAGTCACAGCTGCTTTGCCCTATGCAAATGGACCGCTTCACCTGGGCCATGTTGCAGGAGTTTACTTACCATCCGATATTTTTGTCCGGTTTTTACGAATGAAAGGCCATGATGTCGCATTTATTTGTGGAAGTGATGAACACGGTGCTGCTATTACGCTTCGCGCGAAAAAAGAAGGTGTGAGTCCGCAAGAAATTGTCGACAAATACAATGGCATCATTGCTAAATCATTCAAAGATTTTGATATTTCGTTTGATATATTTCACCGAACATCAACGGAATTACACCACCAAACGAGCCAAGATTTCTTCAAGGTTTTACACGACAAGGGGAAATTTACGGAAGAAACATCGGAGCAATATTACGACGAGGAATTTGACCAATTTTTGGCCGATCGTTACATTACAGGCGAATGCCCTAAATGTCACAACCCAAGTGCCTATGGCGATCAGTGCGAAAAATGCGGTAGCGCTTTGAGTCCAACCGAATTGATCCATCCAAAATCTACTTTGAGCGGCAAATCTCCTGTGATGCGCACCACGTCTCATTGGTATTTGCCGATGGAAAATCACGAGGCCTGGTTGAAGGATTGGATTCAAAATGGAATACTTGATGGGAAGCAGCAACACGATCCTAAAACTTGGAAAAATCAAGTCATAGGTCAATGCATGTCTTGGATTGATGGCGGTTTGCGACCGCGAGCGATGACACGAGATTTGGATTGGGGCGTAAAAGTTCCTTTGCCCGGTGCCGATGGAAAAGTATTGTACGTTTGGTTAGATGCACCAATAGGCTACATTTCTGCAACGAAACAATGGGCCTTGGACAACAACAAGGATTGGAAAGATTATTGGACAGGCGACCGAAAATTGGTGCATTTTATTGGGAAAGACAACATTGTATTTCACGCGATAATTTTTCCGATTCTATTGAAAGATCATGGTGATTTAATTTTGCCAGATAACGTGCCTGCCTATGAGTTTTTAAACCTCGAAGGCGATAAATTTAGCACTTCAAGGAATTGGGCAGTTTGGTTACATGAATACATTGAAAATCATCCAGATAAAATAGATGAACTAAAGTATGTGTTGACGTCTATTGCGCCGGAAAATAGAGATTCAGAATTCACGTGGAAAGAGTTCCAACAAAGAATAAATTCGGAGTTGGCCGACATATTGGGCAACTTTGTTAACCGAGCTTTGGTGTTGACTCAAAAATATTATGAAGGTAGCGTTCCAGAGCGCGGAAATTTAACGCCTGAAGATGAATACATGATGGTGGATATAAAAAGATCCGCTGAAAAAATCGAAGAATTAGTATATGCTTATAAATTGAGAGATGCGCAAGCTGAAGCGATGAATTTGGCACGCATTGGCAACAAGTTTTTGGCTGAAACAGAACCTTGGAAACTGATTAAAGTAGACGAGGAACGAGTAAAAACGATCATGAATCTGGCCCTTCAAATCACGGCAAATTTGAGTATCGTGTTGCAACCATTTTTACCGGGAACGGCCAGAAAACTGAGTGAATTCTTGAATTTCTCAACCCACGATTGGTCTTTGGCTGGAAATATGGATTTGTTGAGCGCAGGACATCAAACAGTTGCGCCATCTATTTTGTTTCCCAAAATTGAAGACAGTTTAGTGGAAGAAGAAGTGGCCAAATTGCAAGTGCCGGAAGTGGCGTCCCTGTTTGAACCTCAAATGGAGGAAACGAGTTTTGATGAATTCAATAAAATGGACATTCGTTTGGGGAAAATCATTTCTGCGGAAAAAGTGGAAAAAGCCGACAAATTACTAAAACTTTTAGTGGACACTGGAATCGATCAACGAACGGTTGTTTCTGGAATTGCAGAGCATTATACACCAGAAGAAGTGGTCGGAAAAACAGTTCAAATTTTGATGAATTTGGCACCGCGAAAAATTCGCGGAATTGAGTCAAAAGGAATGATTCTGATGGCAGAGGATGAAAAAGGAACGCTTAGTTTTATGGTGCCAGAAAAAGACTTTACGCAAGGCGGAAGCATCAAATAATAAGGTTAAAGAATGATTTTCATCAGGTTTTGGAATTTTTCTTCCAAAATTGCTTTATGCTTATCTGTTTGCGTTGTATATTTAAATAAAATTTGAAAGATATATATATGAACGCTTTATTACCTTTATACATTGTACCGTTTGATTTTACGGAAGTTTCAGAACAAGCTTTGCATTTGGCTTTTCAATTGGCTGAAAAGAATGACCGTCAAGTTTATTTGCTACATGTAGCTGAAAATCTCCACACCAAAATTGCGGCGCACCGAAATTTTGAAGACCGCGTAAACAAAATGTCATCCGCTGAGAAAAAGAGAATTACTACGAAAGTAATTGTCGGAAATATTTTCGAAGATTTAGCCAAAGCAGGTGATTTACTGAATGCAACGATGATAGTCATGGGAACACATGGAGCGAAAGGGCTTCAAAAATTATTTGGAAGTCATGCACAAAAAGTGATTGCGGCTTCCAATGTACCCGTGTTGATTGTGCGTGAAAATGAAAATTTGGATTCCTTTAAAACAATCGTGATGCCGTTCAGCTTCCAAAAAGGAAGTATTCGGGTGTTGCGCTATGCTGCTACAATGGCGAAGGAGATGAATTCAACTATCCATTTGGCTAGCCAAGATAAATCAGTTGGATCTTTAGCTGAAGATTTGAGAGTGAATGAAATGGTTTCACGCAACTTTTTGACTGACAATGAAATTGCATTTGAAGTAGTGAACTTGCCCAATGTTAAACCGTATGCAAATGAGTTGATTGACTATGCCGTAGAAGTGGAAGCTGGCTTGATTGCTGCAACTTATGCCAAAGATGGTTTCTTGCCAATTCCGAATGTTTTTATTCAAGAAATGATTGAAAACCAAGTAATGATTCCAGTTTTGACCATCAACGCTGACGAGAATTAAATCGAAAACGCAAGGCTTGTTCTTTTAAGCAAAATTATTTTTGTACTATGGATGAGAACAGTCGTTTTCCTATGTTAGAATTGGACAGCTCACTCGAAAGTGTGGATTTTCAGATTAAAACCCAGCAGCAAATCGCCAAAGATTTTGCCAAAGCTGACTTGGTTTTTCCGGAGAACTTTGTGGTCGAATCATTTTCAAAAGAGGAAATATTGGATTTAATTTCCAATGAGGTGGCGACATTGATGGAACGTGGAGAACGTCATTTGCTGCAACTCTTGTATGCTGTGGATTTAGCGGAGTCGACTTTTTTAAAACTCACCCTGCAGCCCGATTTTCTCCAGCAGATTTCTGAGCAGATTCTGTACCGAGAGGCGTATAAAATTTGGTTAAGGGAAAAGTATTCTTAAAATATTAAACATAAAAAAAGGGCGAGAATTTCTCGCCCTTTTGCATTTAAAGTTTTTGGCAATTAGTTTTTCACAAATGTATTGCGAATTACAGCACCGTTTGAAGAACTAACTTCGTAGAAGTAAACACCGTTCACCAATTCAGCAACATTGATAGCACCTGTAAGTCCATTCAAGTTCGATTCAGCAACTACTTTTCCGTCCATTGAAATGATGGAAATGTGATTAGCCGCGCTAGATGTTTTGATGTTCAAAGTAGAATTTGTTGGGTTCGGGTAAACTGAAACCTCCAAATTATTTTCTTCTAAACCAGCTCCTGATGAAAAGTTAACAATTGGGTAGATAGCAATTGTACCATCCAATCCCCAGTTGTTTGGATCACCAAATGTATGGAAAGTCATATCACTCCAAAATTCACCTGTGTGTGTTGTATTGCTACCATCTTGCGTTACGCTAATAGGCACCGCAAAAAGGTCACCTGTTGTTGTAGGCAAAATGAAACCAGCCCAAAATTTGTTTCCTGCAGGAATTTGGATTGGTGTAGTGAACGTAACGATATTGTTGTAGATGTTTCCATCACCAAGCGTCATTGTACTAGCCGTAGCCGTATCAATCGAAGCTATAGTAACGCTTTTGAATCCAACTGGAACAATAGTTGGTGCTCCAGCGTTGTCAGACCAAATTGCAAATTGCATAGAACCACCGTTGTCAACTTTTGTCAAAGCGTAAAAAGCGATACCTGTAATTGTTCCACCCATTGTAACTTCATGAGATGCATCAAAAAGACGCATTTTAGCAAGATCACCGTAGAAATTTGTACCTGCAACAAATCCAGAGTCAATTGGAGCAGCGAAGTCCAAGATACCTGAACTCAATTGAGATACATCGCAATGTGCAGAAAGAGTGTCGTTTTGTGCGTTTACCATACTTAAAGTAAGCAACGCGGTAATTGAAAGTAAAAGTTTTTTCATATAATTATGTTTAAGATTTTATCAGACAAATTTAAGGAAACATTGGCGAAATATTCAATTAATCTTTCGGATGATATGAATACTTATTTGTTTGTATATGTAAAATTATTGATTAGTGCCGTTTTTACTCGGATTTATTCCTAACAAAATTGTTTAAAATTGGATTTATTTGTCAGGGTCAAAGGTTGTACAGTCTAAGAAATCATTAAATTTGTACTTGCAAATTGAGCTCTAGAACCATGGATAAAGTTTCTTACGTAGGAAATGCAGATGTCAATGCTATCGATAATCTGTATAAAATGTACCGTCAAAACCCTGAAAGTGTTGATATTGGGTGGCAAAAATTTTTCGAAGGTTTTGACTTCGCACAAACAAATTACGAAGAAGGCGGTGAAATTCCTGAAAACCTACACAAAGAATTTAAAGTCCTCAATTTAATAAATGCGTACCGCGTTCGGGGTCATTTGTTTACGAAAACTAATCCAGTTCGTGAAAGAAGACATTATGAGCCTACACTTGCGCTCGAAAATTTTGGATTGGCAGAAAGTGATTTGGATACCGTTTTCCAATCAGGCGACGAAATGGGCTTGGGCAAAGCGGCAACGTTACGTGCGATTATTGCTGACCTAGAAGAAACGTATTGCGAATCAATCGGTATTGAATACATGTACATACGCGATCCTGAGCGCTTGCTTTGGTTTCGTAACCAAATTGAATTGGCCAATCGACCAAAATATACCAACGAACAGAAAATAGAGATTTATAAAAAATTGAACCAAGCGACGGCTTTTGAGTCTTTTCTTGGTAAAAAATTCGTGGGGCAAAAACGATTCTCAATCGAAGGAGGTGAAGCGTTGATTCCAGCGTTGGATGCCTTGATTCAACAAGGTGCAGATTTGGGTGTGGAGTATTTCGTGATGGGAATGGCACACCGCGGTCGATTGAATACCTTGACCAATATTTTTGAAAAACCGGCACACGACATACTTTCAGAATTCGAAGGGAAAGAATTTGATACCAACCTCGATTTCGATGGAGATGTAAAATACCACCAAGGATTTACTTCACACATTACCACCAAAAATGGTAAAAAAGTTGGTTTAACCTTGTCACCAAATCCAAGTCATTTGGAAGCAGTAGATCCAGTTGTACAAGGAATTGCCCGAGCAAAAATAGATCACATTTTAAAAGACGAAAGCAAAGTTTGTCCGGTAATGATTCACGGAGATGCAGCCGTTGCTGGTCAAGGCATTGTTTATGAGATTGTTCAAATGGCACAATTGGATGGCTATCGCGCAGGTGGTACAGTTCATATTGTTGTTAACAACCAAGTTGGTTTCACGACCAACTATTTGGATGGTCGGTCTTCAACCTATTGCACAGATGTCGCTAAAACGACGCTTTGTCCCGTATTCCATGTCAATGGAGATGATGTAGAAGCGGTTGTACAAACAATGCACATGGCCATTGCCTATCGTCAAAAATTCAAACGAGATATTTTTGTGGATTTGTTGTGTTACCGTAAATATGGTCACAACGAAGGGGATGAGCCAAAATTCACCCAGCCACATTTGTACAATTTGATTGCAAAACACCCGAATCCACGTGAAATTTATTTCAAACAATTGGAAGAGCAAGGTGTAATGAATCAAGCCCAAGCCAAAGAATTAGAGGATTCTTTCAACCAACATTTGGAAAAAGAATACGAAATTTCAAGAAATACGGAAAAGGCATTCATTTGGGATTTCTTGAGTGCCACTTGGAAAGATTATAGAAAAAGTACACCAGAAGATTTTATCGTTTCGCCAAAAACAGGCGTAAAAAAATCAACCTTATTGGAACTTGGTAAAACTTTAGCGACCCTTCCAGAAGGGAAAAAATACTTCCGAAAAATATCGAAAATATTTGAGGACCGATACAATGCCATTACCCAAGACAAATTGGATTGGGGTTCAGCAGAAATGCTGGCTTACGCCACGATTTTGAATGAAGGCCATCCGGTTCGTATTTCAGGTCAAGATGTGGAACGAGGTACTTTCTCTCACCGACATGCAGTGGTGAAAACAGAAGATACGGAAGAAGAAATCGTTACGTTGAACAAACTGAATGATAAACAAGCTCCTTTCTCGATTTACAATTCCTTGTTGTCGGAATATGCGGTGCTTGGGTTTGAATACGGTTATTCCTTAGCAGTTCCTAAAGGTTTGACCATTTGGGAGGCACAGTTTGGAGACTTCTTCAACGGTGCTCAAATTATGATTGATCAGTTCATTACGTCTGGAGAAGATAAATGGAGTACGCAAACAGGTTTGGTGATACTGCTACCCCATGGTTACGAAGGGCAAGGTGCTGAGCACTCTTCTGGACGCATGGAGCGTTTCTTGCAACAATGTGCTGATTACAATATCCAAGTTGTCAATACATCAACGCCTGCCAATCATTTCCATTTGTTGCGTCGTCAAGTCGAACGTGATTTTAGAAAACCATTGGTGGTATTTTCACCAAAAATGTTGCTGCGTTATCCTTCAGCAGTTTCTACGTTAGACGAAATGGCAACGGGAAGTTTCCAAGAGGTATTGGATGATCCAAATGCAAATGCAATAAACATTGATACCTTAGTATTGTGTTCTGGGAAGTTCTATTACGAAATGTCAGAAAAAGCAGCCGAAATGAGTGTTGATAACATGGCGTTTGTTCGTGTGGAGCAATTGTATCCTTTGCCTAAAACACAGTTGGATGCTATTTTCGCTAAATACAAGGATGCTAAAAATATTATTTGGGCACAAGAAGAACCCAACAACATGGGAGCTTGGCGATACATGGCAATGGCCATGCGTGAGATTCCGTTGATAGGAATAACCCGACCGGCAACGGCAGCGGCAGCTGAAGGGTCGAAAAAATTACACGAAAAACGTTTGAAAGCGTTGTTCGCTGAAATTTTTCAATATGCAAAAGTGAAAGTAAAATAATCGATTAAAGATTCAAGATATGTCAATGTTAGAAATGAAAGTGCCTTCACCAGGCGAATCAATCTCAGAAGTAGAAATCGCACAATGGTTGGTTGCAGATGGCGATTATGTAGTAAAAGATCAAGCGATTGCTGAGGTAGATTCAGACAAAGCTACGTTGGAATTGCCTGCAGAAGAATCAGGTATCATTACATTAAAAGCAGCGGAAGGTGATGTAGTAGCAGTTGGACAAGTTGTTTGTTTAATCGATACATCCGCAAAAGCACCGGAAGGAGCGCCAAAGATAGAAGCGAAAGCGGAAGCTGCGCCTGCTCCAGCTGTGGAAGCGAAAAAAGAAGAAGTGAAACCCAATCCAGCTCCAGTAGCGGAAAAAAATACATCCTATGCAGCGGGAACCCCTTCTGTTGCAGCGGCAAAAATCATGGCTGAGAATGGCGTTGCGGCCAATAAAGTTCCTGCAACGGGCAAAGACGGCCGTATCACGAAACAAGATGTCTTAGCAGCTCTTTCTGCTGGTTTTGACACAGCTTCTGTGCAAGGTTGGGGCGGAACGCGCAACCAATCGCGTGAGCGTATGTCTATGTTGCGTAGAAAAGTAGCAGAACGTTTGGTGGCAGTGAAATCTGAAACAGCCATGTTGACGACTTTCAACGAAATCGATATGAAACCGATCATGGATCTAAGAGCAAAATACAAGGATTTGTTCGCGAAACACCACGAGGTAAACTTGGGCTTTATGTCCTTTTTCACCAAAGCGGTTACGGAGGCCTTGAATTTGTTCCCAGCGGTAAATGGTCAAATCGATGGAAACGAAATGATTTTCCATGATTATGCGGATATCGGTATTGCAGTATCATCACCAAAAGGGTTGATGGTTCCTATTGTTCGCAACGCAGAGCAAATGACATTGGCGGAAATCGAAAAAGAAATCAAACGTTTGGCTATTCGTGCGCGTGATGGGCAAATTACACCGGATGAAATGACAGGTGGAACCTTTACCATTACCAACGGAGGTGTTTTCGGTTCGATGTTGTCGACACCGATTATCAATCCCCCACAATCAGCAATTTTAGGCATGCACAACATTGTTGAGCGTCCAGTTGCTATTGATGGAAAAGTAGAGATTCGTCCAATCATGTATTTGGCGCTTTCATATGATCACCGAATCATTGATGGGAAAGAATCCGTAAGTTTCTTGGTGAAAGTCAAAGAAATGTTGGAAAACCCAGATAGAATGTTGTTCGGAGCAAAAGATCCATACGCAGTTTTACTCGGACTTTAATAGACTTAAGAATTACGAATGATTGAATTACGAATTCTTAAAACGTAATTCGTAATTATTTTGATCAAAAAAGTTTATTCCAATTATCTCAATTCGTTCAAAGGACTTTCAAAAGAAGTCTGGTGGCTGGCGTTGATTACTTTAATCAATCGCGCTGGTACGATGGTAGTGCCTTTTCTCTCGCTTTATTTGACAGAAAGCAAAGGGTTTTCTTTGGGGCAAGTAGGTTGGATTATGTCTGCTTTTGGACTGGGTTCTGTTTGTGGTTCTTGGTTGGGCGGACAATTGAATGACCGTTTTGGCTCGTATCCAACGATGGCTTTTGCGCTCGTCAGTTCAGGAATATTATTCATTGTTTTGCAATACATGGAAAGTTTTTGGGGCATTGCTGTCGCCATATTTTTTGTGTTATTGTTTGCTGATATTTTCCGTCCAGCCATGTTTGTCGCCTTGCGGGCTTATAGCAAACCTGAAAATCAAACCCGATCACTTACTTTGATTCGCTTAGCCATTAATTTGGGATTTTCTGTTGGCCCAGTTTTGGGTGGGTTTTTAATATACAACATTGGCTATCAATCTTTGTTTTGGGTAGACGGGATTACCTGTTTTCTAGCCGTATTGCTTATGTTGCGGGTTTTGAATCCCAAACGGACCTTGCAACGAGAAGATGGGAAAGTGGAAGCCCCTACATCTGCTTATCGGGATTGGCTTTACTTGTTTTTTTGTTTCGGAGTAATGCTCTACGCAGTAGCATTTTTTCAGTTTTTCTCCACGGTTCCTTTGTATTATAGAGAAGAATACGGGTTAAGTGAAGACTACATAGGGTTACTTTTAGGGTTCAATGGATTGCTGGTTTTTCTGTTAGAAATGCCAATAATTCATGCGATAGAGAAGCGGAAAGGAAACAAAATGAAATACATCAACTTTGCCTTGTTTTTGTTGCTGATTAGTTTTTTGGTGTTGAATTTGGGAACTTTTATTTTTTGGCTTTGGCTGGGTATTGTACTGATGTCCGTTGCAGAAATGCTGGCATTTCCGTTTACCAATGCCTTCGCTATGGAAAGAGCCAAACGCGGAAAAATGGGTCAATACATGGCGCTTTATTCCATTGCATTTAGTTTTGCGCACATTTTCGGACACAATACTGGACTGCATTTGATCAACCAATTTGGATTTTCTTCTACCTGGTGGATCATGATGGCAATTTGCATCCTTTGTATGGCTGTTTTTGCTTTTATTGGCAAGCGTGAAAAAGCAGTTCCTCAAGAAAACTTGTAATTTCACCAAACAAACGGTTCGTGGGAACTGTTTAAATCAACAGTGTTTAATACGTTAAAAACAAACTTTATGTCAAAAATAACCTTGGGAGGAAATCCCTGTAATACAATTGGCAACCTTCCAGAAGTAGGTTCAGTAGCAAAAGAATTTCATTTGAAAAAAAGTGACTTAAGCCCGATTACCAATGCGGATTTGGCCGGTTCGAAAATCATTTTAAATATTTTCCCGAGTATTGATACCAATACTTGTGCTACCTCTGTTCGAACGTTCAATGCGCGAGCGGCGGCTTTGGAAAATACAAAAGTGTTGTGTGTATCGAGAGACTTACCTTTCGCGCAAAAACGCTTTTGTGGAGCGGAAGGAATTGAAAATGTAATCACGGTATCAGATTTTGCGACAGGAGATTTCGGTAAAGATTTTGGAGTTGAAATCGTAGACGGGCCATTTGCTCATTTGCATGCACGCGCCATTGTAGTATTGGATGAAAATGGCGTTGTGAAACATACGGAATTGGTGCCAGAAATCGCGAATGAACCAAATTATGAAGCGGCTATCGCGGCACTTTAAATCAGGTAATGCTCATCAGGCGCATTGATTTAAACGGTCAAGGAATACAAATAAGGGACGATTATTTCGTCCCTTATTTATTGATAGATCTTGCCTTATTTTCCTAATGCTTTGAAAATAAAAGCGCCTAATTTTTTACCCGCCAATTCATAGGCTTCACTGATTCTCAAACCGGTATCGAAATCATCATATCCGTACGTTCTCCCTGGATTGCCTTTGCTCACAATTTGGCAAAGGATTTTAGAGGGATTGTCTACGGCAACAATATCAATCAACAAATCCACAGCGGCATATTTTTTCGTAACGTAGATGTTAAATCCGGGTTCTACGAAAGTGGTATGTACGATCATTTTATATTTGGCTTTTTTTTCGTTGCCTAAGTATATGCCTTGTTTTTCTATTGTTTTATTGAACAATAATTCAAATTGAGGTTCGAATCTTCCTGCTCGATCACCTTCCCAGCTATCTTTCCATTTGTCTCCTTTTCCCGCTTCTTTCGCGTTGTATTCCGCCACTTTTTTATCGACATATTCTTTTTCAGTTTTGAATTTGCCGACGCCAAAATTGGAATAATCGTATTCAACGTTCAATATTTTTTCACCTTTTAAAAAGGATAAATCACCTTCTAGAATGGTAATTTTTTGGGAAAAGGCTATTCCTGTTAACGCGACAAATAAGAACATCAGTCCCTGTTTAGTATTTTTCATATCCGTAATTTAAGGTTGTATAACAAATATAGCATTTAATTTTAAACGCTTCTATATCATTCAATTATCGTTCGGAATGTCAAGTTTATTCGAGGACCCGTTTGTTTTTTGGTGGGTGGCAGTCGGTGTAACCAAAAATCTTGGGTTTCATCTTTCATGACCAATAAACTGCCTGTTTGAAGAAGAATGTTCACGGTTTCTTTCGTCTGTTTGTGTTTAAATGCAAATTTTCTTTCTGCCCCAAAACTTACCGAAGCAATGGCGCCGTGTTTTTTTAAGTCTTTTTCACCATCACTGTGCCAAGCCATTCCTTCACTACCGTTGTGGTACAAATTGAGCAAACAAGAATTAAAGGTTTCACCCGTTTTTTCTTCGATTCTTTTTTTTAATTCGACCAACTCATTTGTCCAAGGCAAGGCGGTTTTGGTATTGTTGGAATAGCTGTATTTATAGGGTTTGTCACCGTACCAGGCCACTTTGCGTTTCGTCTCAATTCGTTTGCCGAAAAGAATAGCCACATCATTCTTCCAGTCAATTGAATGAAGCAATTGATGAAAATAAGGTTGGCTTTCTTCCGTTGAAAAAAGGGTGCCAAAATAATGGACACTGCCATCTTTCGGTAACAAATTTATTTCTTCATCAAATCCGAATAAATCCATACGCTTCTTAATCGTTACGGGAAGTATTTTGAGCGGCTTCCCAAGCTAAAATGGCCCGTTTTCGTGTTTCGCCCCAGCGATATCCGCCTGTGTTTCCTGTTGATTGTATCACTCTGTGACAGGGAAGGATAAATGCAATCGGGTTGCTGCCAATCGCCGTTCCAACTGCTCTAGAAGCATTGGGATTGTCAATGGACTTTGCGAGTTTTCCGTATGTGCTCACCTCACCGTTTGGTATTTTCAACAAGGCTTCCCAAACTTTCATTTGAAAGGAAGTTCCGTTCAAATGCAGATGAATTGGCAAGGAAAAATGGGTCTTGTTTTCAAAAAAAGTGATGATGGCTGCTTGATGGCTGTCGCAATTTTCGTAGAAATATGCTTTTGGAAAAAGGCACATTAAATCCTGAAGCGCCGTTTCATTTTCTTGGTGAAAACTCAAAAAACAAATGCCTTTTCCAGTGGATGCGATAATAATTTCTCCAAAATGGGTGGAAGAAAAACAATAACTAATTTGGAGATTTTCCCCGCCGTTTTTGTATTCTTTTGGGGACATTCCTTCCATTTTCACAAACAAATCATGCAATCGACTGGTACTGGAAAGTCCAATTTCTAGGGTTGTTTCAAATAGAGTTGCTTGTTTTTCCAGCAGCAAACGCTTGGCATATTGAAGACTCAAATAGTGTATAAATTTCTTTGGACTTACACCTGCCCAACGGTTGAATATTCTTCTGAAATGATCTTCACTCAAATGAACATGAGCCGCGATTTCTTCTATCGTAGGTTGTTCCTTTAACCGCGAAACAATAAAGCCAATGGCACTTGAAATTCGATTGAAATCCAATTCTGAGTTTGCATCTACGTTTGCGTTTGTTTTCATGGAACACCAAAAGTACATTTGTTTCACGGGATAAAAAATCCATTTTCCGTCGAAAACTATTGAGCGTTATATTTGTGTAACATTATGGGTTAGATAGATGTTCTAATAGAAACGCCATCCTTGTGAAATATTCATTTATTATCTTGTTTTTCTTTTTTTGTAGTCCTCTCTGGGCGCAACAAGAACCTTTGACTACTCAATTTTGGAATCATTATTCATTTTTTAATCCAGCTATGAGTGGCGTGGAATACAAACATCAGGCTTCGGTAACGTATCGTGATCAGTGGGGTGGGTTTACCGGAAACCCAAGAACTTTTTTAGCCAATTACAATACGCTGCTGAAAGGGAAACACGGTCTAGGCGTGAATCTTGTGGCGGATGAGATTGGTTTGACCAAGACGAAATTGGCGGTGATTAACTACAATTATAGAATACTATTGAATGAAGAAAAAGCACATTTTTTTACAGTGGGATTGGGTGTTGGCTTTGGAAATACGGTTGTTGATTACAGTTCATTCCTTCCAATAGGCTTGCCATTTGACCCATCTTTGCTCAATCTCACTACAAACTACTTGAAGATCAATGCGGGTGCGGCCTACCACTGGAAAAATTTATTAGTAGGGGTAGGTTCTACGCAAATCAACGGAAGAGCAGGATCGAACGGAAATTACCTACTGGCGGCTCATTTCTTTGGAATGGTCTCGTATAATTGGAACGTCGGCTCTAATTTCACCATTACACCACGATTTTATTACCGCACAGATTTGAACGTTCAAACGACAGAAGTAAATGCTTTGTTTACCTACATGAAAAAATATTCCTTAGGCATAGGTGTTGGAAACAGAAATGTGATTCAGTTCATCGCGCAATACGATGTGAAAGAAAAATTTAGAATTGGCTATTCTATGGAAATTGTCAATAGCAAATTGAACAATTCCTTTTTTAAACCTACCCACGAATTTGTATTGGGTTACGTGTTGAAATAAGTAGCGGAATTAACGGATCAAACTGGCTCGATACAGTTTTAATTCCTCCCAACTTACCTCTTCGCCAGCCTGTTCTTTTAGCTCAGAAAGGGTTTTGGCTTCATCGATGTTGATTCGGTCGTCTAACAATTCCAAAAGCTCTGCGGAAAGAACATCGTCTACTTGTAATTTTTCTTGTAGAATCAATTTTTCCAAATGCGTATAAATGGTCTTTTCGGTGAATTTGCGCTGTTTGGCAATCTGTGCGATAGTTTGACCTTTGATGAACAATTCAAGCGTTTGCTCATACGTGGAATTTGAATCTGCTTTCTTCTCTTTCTTTGCCTTGGAATTTGTTGTGCTGCGCTCGAATACGGAATCGGGAATTTCTTCCTGCACAGAAAACATATCCGTTTTGCTTTGCATTTCACTCTTCACCAAGGCAATTTTAGCCAAACGATAATTGCGAATTTCTTCCCGTTGGAAAGTTTGCTTGGTCAATTCTCGATGGAAGACATTGGCTTCGGTTACCAACAAACTTTTTTTCAATTGCAGAATGGTTTCAAACAGCGCCTCTTCCAATTCCTGTAACTCTTCTGTTTGTGCTAAGGTTTTTTTGATTTTGTGGAGTTCCGCAATTTTCTTCAAAATGGAGAAATAAACACCATCCAAAATGGGTAAAAAATACTGCAGAGCCGCTTCGGTTCGTTCCAGTAAATGAGCTTTGTTTACCTTTTCTTGACTGAAAATTACGGCCAATTGATTGCGGAACTTTCGCGCAGGCTCCACTGTTTTTTGGATTTGTTGATTTTGGACGGTTGCCCAATTCTGACTTTTAATTTTCTCTGATTTGGGCGCTAAACCGAGGTAACTTTTCTCATGCGAACTCCATTTCGCAGCCATGTCGACCCAATCAAAGGTCCGGTTCAGGTAATCGTATAAAAATTGATTGCTAGCCGTATCCAAGAAATTCGGTAATTTATCCATGTGCTCGCTTTGCGAAGAATACTGAATGATCTTTTCATCGTTGCTCAATCCATTGAGTCGAATAGGGGACAATAGTACCAGCCCTTCCAACGTGCGCAAACGAGAAAGAGCCACGTAAGCTTGTCCGGGAGCGAAAACATTGGACACTTCTAAAACGGCTTTATCAAAGGTTAGACCCTGACTTTTGTGCACTGTAATGGCCCAAGCTAATTTTAACGGAAATTGAACAAACGTGCCAATTACTTCTTCTTCAATTTCACCTGTGCTCGGATTATTGGCGTATTTGATGTTTTCCCATTCGTATTTTTCGACGTTGATGACGGTTTTGTCCTCCACGCAGGTTACCTCAATTTCATCGCGGTCCAATTTGGTGACAATGCCCATTTTTCCGTTGTAAAATTGTTTTTCCAACCCCAAATCATTTTTGATGAACATAACTTGCGCACCAATTTTCAATTCGAGCACAAGATCCAATGGAAACAAGTGCTGTGGAAATTCGTCGGTTAATTCTGCTTCAAATTCGTAGCTTTTTCCCTCCAATGCTTTCAAGGCATTTAGATTCATTTCATCCGCTTTTGCATTGTGAGTGGTGAGCGTAATGTACCCATCGTGTTGCGTTGGATCAAAATCGGGCTGCACATGTTGGTTCAGCAATTCAACGTCCATTTGGGTCAGGCGGTTGTTGCGTAGATTATTGAGTACCTCAATAAAATCCTCGTTTTGTTGACGATAAATTTTACTCAATTCAATGTACAACGGTGGTTTTTCATGAACGACTCGCGCATTGAAAAAATGGATTCCACTATAATATTTGTGCAAAATCGACCATTCTTGTGGTTTTACAACTGGTGGAAGTTGAAACAAATCACCGATAAACAATACTTGAACACCGCCATAAGGTTCGTTGATTCCACGAATATTTCGCAAGGTCCAATCGATGGCATCCAACAAATCGGCACGCAGCATACTCACTTCATCAATGATCAATAATTCCAAATTCCGTATCAGATTTTTACGTTGTGAATTGATTGTAAAATGACGTATTAATGTGGTTTTTGATTCAATTTTTACGGAGCCATCTATATGCAATCCTTCTTGAAATTCGGGAATGAAACCCGCAAAGGGCAATTGAAAAAAAGAATGAATGGTGACACCTCCTGCATTCAGCGCTGCAATACCGGTTGGCGCTACAATTACCGTTTGCTTGTAGGTAGAAGCAACGATGTGTCGAAGAAAGGTCGTTTTCCCGGTTCCTGCTTTACCCGTTAAAAAAATGGGTTGACTGGTTTGATTAATGAATTTTTCTGCAAATTCGCTGGCTTCGTTCATGGATTTATTTCTCAATTCTTACTTAAGATAGTCAAAAAGTTGATTTTGGCAGATGATTTGCGCGAATATAATTGGATTTTTGACCAAATTAGTAAGTGCGATAGGGGAGAATGAAACTTATCTTGTTTGAAAAATCAACTTGGATAAAAACGGGTAAGTCATAATCAATATTTAACTATCGGAAGTTACTTAAAAATTGATGTTATAATGATGTTGGTAATGGATGCTGGTTTACCAAGTAAACGTTTTCGTTTTGGTGATTTTCTCTGAATTTTCGTAAAAGTCGATTCGGCAGGAACCTCCATTGATAATAAACGTGATATTCAAATCAATAGTACCTGTTTGATTGGAGGTAAATGTTTGTGTATTATCTGAACTGTAGTCGGAAACGGTCCAACCTTGCTCACTAGTATAAAACCATATTGGTTGCATTCCTCCGTTTGCAGGGATTGGAGATAAATTCGTCAATACAATTTTTAATTTGGCTTTTTTCCCGAGCATGGCAGCTATACTATAATCTTTGTCTATTTCTACAACAGTTAAATTCAGCAAATTTTCACCAGAGGCAGTATTTGTAGGATACGTAATTTCTTTACTTTTTTTACATGAAAAAAGGATAAGAGCAAAAATCAAAAGGAAAGCCAGTTTTTTCACAGGGTTGAGATTGGTTTCAGCTAAATTATCACTTTATTTTGAATTGTCAAATGACCAACAACCCAATTTCCTTCAACCGATTAAGCGATTTTGAAAACCAAAACAATTCAAAATCTGGGAAAACTGTTTCAAAGTCTGTTTTGAGTTCAGCAAACGTTTGTGGTTTTTCCTGAGACGTAAGTTGCATTAGTTTCGCCTGCAACCATTCGCCTTTTGCCTGTTCCGTGGTGATTTGCACCGTTTCTGTTGTGTCGTGAAAGGTAAATTGCAGGTTGTTCCACGTTTCGCCCCGTTTGGATTTGGAAACGATTTCCGTCGTTGGCTGTGTGCCAATCCAAAGTACCTGCGCCGTTGGTTTTGTTGCAAAGGAAGCCTCTTTTTCCAAACAATCGGCAATGAAATCGGGATGAACCTTTGTTCTCGGGATTTTAAAATCAAACCAATCTTGCAAGGGCAATTCGAACCCTATTCCGTGCAGGTAATTGAAAAGGGACTTTTTCAGTCCAAAACTAAATTGTCCGTGGTCGATGCCGGTTGTGTCGGTGAAGTCGATATCGTTGTTGGCAAACGTAATGGTTTTCAAATTGGGTTCGACGCCGAAATCTTTCGGATTTAACCCAACAGGGCTGTGCGCCGTCAAAGCAAATTGATGCCAAAAACCAGACTGTAAAACACCCATTTCAAACAATTGACGCACCATTTCCAAACTATCGACGGTTTCTTGAATGGTTTGGGTAGGATAGCCATACATCAAATAGGCGTGGACCATAATGTCGGCTTCCGTAAAATGACGCGTTACTTGCGCTACTTGTTCCACGGTGACACCTTTGTCGATTAATTTCAATAAACGATCAGAAGCGACCTCTAAACCGCCTGAAACGGCAATACAACCAGATGCTTTCAAAAGATAACAGAGGTCTTGGGTAAAATTCTTCTCGAATCGAATGTTGGTCCACCACGTAACGGTCAATTTTCTTTTGATGATTTCAATCGCCAATGCTTTCATCAAAGCAGGCGGTGCGGCTTCGTCTACAAAATGGAATCCCGTTTCGCCGGTTTGGGCGATCAATTCTTCCATGCGATCCACCAAGGTTTTTGCCGCAATGGGTTCGTAAAGTTTGATGTAATCCAAGGAAATATCACAGAATGTGCATTTTCCCCAGTAGCAACCGTGCGCCATGGTGAGTTTGTTCCAACGACCATCGCTCCACAAACTGTGCATGGGATTGGCGATTTCGATAACCGAGATATAGTCATCAAGCTGTAAATCTGTATAATCCGGTGTTCCTACTTCGCTTTGTTTGTAGTCGCTTTTGGAGCTGTTGTTGGTGTAAACGACTTTTCCATTTTCCAGTAAAAAGGTGCGTTTGTATTCGCCTGTTGGATGGACAATAGATTGGTGAAGTAATTCGATGGGTAATTCGCCATCGTCAAGGGTAATGAAATCGAAGAAATCAAAAACCCGTGTATCTGAAACAGAACGTAATTCTGTATTGGGGAATCCGCCACCCATGGCGATTTTAATACTCGGGTAATGCTGTATAATGAATTGAGCACAGCGAAAAGCACTGTACAAATTTCCTGGAAAAGGAACGGAAAAGCAGACCAATTTCGGTTGTATTCTTTTCAATTGTTCATCGAGCAATCGCAACGTGATGTCATCGATAAACGTCTTTTTTTCTTGCAACGAAATATGCAATTCATCAAACGAATTGGCACTTCTGCCCAATCGCTCGGCATATCGACTGAACCCGAAATTTTCATCGATGCACTCTATTATGAAATCGGATAAATCTTCTAAAAATAAAGTGGCTAAATGCTTGGCTTTGTCTTGCATTCCCATGTTTCCAAAGGCGAAGTCCAAATCATCCAATTGATTGAAACGACTGGCACGAGGCAAGAAGTTTTCCGTACAAATTTGCCGAGCAAACGTGGGGTTTTTTCCTTGGAGAAAATGAATAACCTCTTCTACAATTTGTAAATAGTGGGATTCTAATGCCAGTATTCTTTTGCAATTGTCACTTTTTGTTTGGGTCGACTGTTTCGCTAAAGTAAATAGCTGTGCGAATGTTTTTTGCGTAAAAAGTTCGTTGATTACTTCGATGCCCAAATCCATTTGAAAAGAAGTAATTTTTTTCGTGTTTAAAAAACCTTTCAAATAGGCCGTAGCAGGGTAAGGGGTATTCAACTGCGTAAAAGGCGGCGTTATGAGAAGAAGGTCTTTCAAAAGTTTGTTTTTGGTAAAGATAATTCAAATGCGAATAAGAAAAATGCTTTCGTTTGGTTCAATAAAAAAAGGCCGCTCAATTCGAACGACCTTTCAACAAATAAACTAAATTGTATTATTCAATCACCAATTTTGATTGTTGGATCAATTGATTTTCGGATGATTGCAATGTGATAAAATAGATTCCAGCTTCGATGTTGGATACATCGATTGTGTGGTCTCCATGGATGGTCGCGGCATAAATATTTTTACCTTCTAAGTTCGTAATATGAACCATGGCTACACCGGTATTTTTAACCGTGAAATAATCCTGTGCAGGATTTGGATATATTTCCATCGACTCCATTGTAAGGTTTTCTGTAGAAAGGTTTCCTAGGCTCAATCGGTACGTGAAGTATTCATAGGTAACGGTATCAACACCGTAACCTGCAATGAAAACACCATTTTTTGAGAAACAATTGGCCGAATAGATTTTTTTCGTCCCAGTGCTGATGCCTAATACATTGTTTGCATAATCGTTCAAGTTTTGCATGCCGCCAGCAGCTGTCCAAACAAAAGGTAATTCAGGATCCCAAGGACCTTGTTGAATGCGACCAACGGCCATCGAACCATCGTTGTTAATACCTGCAACGTAGCCAGAACCATTTGGTGATAAATTACCTAAATCAACATATCCCGCTGTTGCGTTCCACAAATAAGGATTGCCATTTGTAGCAAAGTCACCGTATCCACCGATCCAGTTTCCATCTCCTGATATGGCTGTACATTCGCCCAATTGATTGTATTCATCCGTTGCACTTCCTTGCGGGTCGATGAGTAAATACTCGTTGGCATCATATCCACCACTTGCATTTTTTCTCCATACGGCCGATTTCCATGGACCATTGAAATCTTGCCAACCAACGATAGTAGAGCCATCTGAATTGACTGCATTCGCCCTTGTGCTTTTTCCGGCAAACAATGTTCCAAGATCGATGATGCCATCTACTGCGTTCCAGGCAACAGCGTCTGTATATCCTAATCCTGTTGTAGTATCAGCATAGGAATTTCCTACAACCGTTAAACCGTCGCCGGAAATGGAATATCCACCGCTATACACACCGCCAATGGAAAAACCTAAGCTTCCTAGCGATGTCCAAGAATTGGTTGTAGTGTTGTAACGAGCCATTTCTGGCCCTGGGGTGCCTTGCATTGTCCCTGAAATATAATTGCCATCATTGGAGTAATGCGCTTGACCACCAACGCCATTTCCAGGTGCCAATCCATAAATGGTATCCACAACTTGTGTTTCGGGTGTCCAAGTAGAATAGGGTCCTGCCCAGCCTTCGTAACCAACTACTTGGCCTAGATTGGAAATTCCTGTAGATTCAAAATACGTGTTTTTTACAATGAACTGTGAAAAAGCCGATGATGAAAACAAGAAAAATCCTGCAATGATCTGTACTGTTTTTTTCATTTTATTTTGTTTAAGTTGCCAATTGAACAATTGGTAAATTCTATTTTTTGACGAGTAAAAATCAAATGTAGATGAAACAAAATGGAAACGACCATTATTTGAACTTACAAAAACAGTACAGGATAGATATAGCTATTACATTTACAATACAATTTTTGTAAATGTTTGTATATAAAATAGTTAAGCAGTTATATTTTCATCAAGAAATTGATCAAATGAATGTCCTCGCCTTCAATGTTTAGCTTTTTTCGCAGTCGAGAACGGGCAACGGTGATGCTATTTATAGACTGTTGAGTGATGGCAGAAATGTCTTTTGTAGACATATTTAGACGCAAAAACGCGCATAATTTCTTTTCATTGGAAGTGAGGTTGGGAAATTTTTCTTGGAGTGCAGGGTAAAAATTCGTGTGGACTTTCGTAAAATGCGCTTCAAATTCGTTCCACATGGAATTGTTTTGATTGTCGCGCAAATCATGCAGAATTTCTTGAATCAGGATTTGATTCTCTTTAGAGAAAGATGCTTTCGCTTTTGTCAAGTCTTCTGTAATTCGAAGTATCAGTTCATTATTTTTAAGGAGGTAAAGTGCATTGGCCGTCAATTCTCGATCTTTGAAATCCAAATTTTCGTACAACGTGCGATGCTCAAGGTTTAAATTTTCTTGCTCTAATTCTAGTTTCTCTTGTTTTAATTGGCTGTTTTTCATTCTTGTTCGCATGGAGAGTAAAACAAAAATGGAAATGACAAGCAGAAGCAACAGGAATCCGAACAGGATATAATTTCTTATTTGAGATTTTAGTCGAATGGCCTCGTTGTGTTTTTTTTCAATTTCAAGTTTGTGTGATGCTTCTAAATTGATAATTGCGGTGCGACTTTCTGTATTAAAAAGGCTATCATTTAAAATTTTGAAATCCCGAAAATAGTGGAGTGCTTCTTTGTAATTGCCAAGCGTATCATTTACGGAGTATAAGCTTTCTAGGGAAACTAAGGCAGACTGTTTACTACCAATTTCTTGGCTAAGTTGCAAGGCTTTTATGAAATGGACTTTCGCGTCGTCAAAGTTTCCGTTGTAGATTTCGTTTTTACCGATGTTATTATAAACTTGGGCTTGTCCTTGTTTGTCATTGGATTTCTTTCGGAGGGCCAAAGATTTTTGCAAATAATGACTGGCTAAATCGTGTTCCTTTTTTTCCAAATAACAGATTCCTATATTGTTGTAAAGTGTGCTTTCGATTGATGCGTTTCCAATTGAATTATTCGATTTGAGGGCATTTTGAAGATAAACAAGAGCCGATTCAAACTCTTTTTCTTGCATGAGAACGGCAGCGATGTTGTTGTAAATCTTTAATTCTCGGAGCTCTATTTTTTTTAGAAGCGAAGGCGCGTTTAACTTTTTTATTACCAGCAATGCTTCTTCATAATAGGATAAACTTTGGTTGTAATTTTTCAATTGTAAATTTAAAGTCCCTATTTTTATTAATACGTCCGCTTTAGCTAGTACAATTTCTGCGTCGTTTGAATTTTCTAGATAAGCCGTTTCTATCAAGGATTTGGATTGTAACAAATACTGCATGGATTCGGATAAATTGCCTTTTGCCATGTAAATTTCTCCTAGGTTGTTCAGTATTTGACACTGCAGAATGGTAGACTTTATTGTCGGTAGTAGTTTTTCTGCTTTTATCCCATGTTCAAGTGCACTTTCCAGATTTTTAAAAACTAAATCTTCCGAAATGACCAACTCTTTTTGCGCTTTTTTCTCGTTTTCTGACCAATCTTCTTTTGCTATTTGTCCAAATAGTTGTCCATTGAAAAACAGAACTAACGTGATCAATATGCAATTTTGAAATGTCATCGGCTACCCTATATGTAAAACTCGAAGTTAGCAAAAGATTCTTATTCCGATTTCATGAATTAATTCCTGATATTCAATATTTCACTGAATAAAAAGTGGCTCTGTCGTTTGATACAGAGCCGCTTTTTAATTTAAACACTGTTGTTTTTAAAGTTTTTGGAATGTTTTTCGCAAAATTGAACCGTCTTTTAGAGTCATAGAGAGGAAATACATCCCCGAAGCTAAGTTCGAGAGATCAATTGAAGTGTTACTATTTTGAATTTGCATCACCTCCTTACCGTTATTATCCGAAATGCTGTATTCAACAGGCATCAGATTCGAAGGTAAGCTAATGAATAAATTATCATGCGTTGGGTTGGGATACAATTGAAAATCAACTAAATCTTGCTGAGAAACGGACAAACTGGAGCTACCATAGTAATCTGTGTATTGCTCATTTGTACCGAGGTCATCTGTAAACGTCACGCTTGAAGCGATTGGGTAATGATAACCAGCCTTGTACCAGTAATAGCCTGTTGTATTGTAATTGATGGTTCCGCCAACGAATACATCCGAGTAGATTTGTTCCATTTTAATTTTAATGCAACTGGAATAGGTTCCGTTTGGCGTGATCATGGTTCCGTACCCCATGTACGTAATAGTGGTGGTGCCGGATCGGGCAAAGTTAATGCCACCTGAATTGAATGAGGCTGCGAAAGCATCTGTAAAATTTGTGTTGTTGTTCAGCGGAAATTCCATGAGTTTCATTTGGTCGCTGAAATTGATCAAAACGCCACTGGCAAATTGGTATTTAACACTTTGTAGTGTGTTGTCCATTTGATAATAGAGTTGCGCTTGACCAGCATAATCATACACCAAATTCGTCCCAGGATGTGCAGCGTCTGAAGCTGACATGCTAATGGTAGAATTGCTCATGGGTGTGGCTGAACTAAAATCCCAGGTTACGTTGGATGCATTTGGTCCGTCAGGCTGCATGGCGGTAGCTCTGGTAATGGTAATTTGTTCACCAACAACCGCATTAATATCGGAACCGTTGATGTTGGGTTGGGCGAACGAATAAATCGCCGTGGATACAAAAATGAAGGATGCGTAAATTTTTTTCATGTAGTAAAGTATATGTTTCCGTGAAGGTAGAGTATTTTGGTTGAACAAAAAAAAAGACTTTCCGTTACCGAAAAGTCTTTTAAAATGTGAATTTGAACTGTTTTAATATTCAAACGTCTCCATAAATTTGGTGGTGAAGTTTCCTTTGTTGAAATCTTCGTTGTCCATCAATTTTACATGGAATGGTATCGTTGTTTTAACACCTTCGATGATGTATTCACCCAAGGCACGTTTCATTTTCAAAATTGCTTCTTCTCGCGTACGAGCCACTACAATTAATTTTGAAATCATTGAATCGTAAAATGGTGGAATAGTATATCCTGCATGCACGTGAGAATCGATACGGATTCCGTGTCCTCCTGGACAATGGTAATCTGTAATTTTTCCTGGAGAAGGACGGAAATCATAATCCGGATCTTCTGCATTGATACGACATTGAATAGAGTGCATTTGCGGGTAATAGTTTTTTCCAGAAATTTTATCTCCAGCTGCCAATTTGATTTGTTCTTTTATCAAATCAAAATTGATTACTTCTTCTGTAATCGTATGCTCAACTTGAATGCGGGTATTCATTTCCATGAAGTAGAAATTACGGTGTTTGTCCACCAAAAACTCTACCGTTCCAACACCTTCGTAACTTACGGCTTTGGCTGCTTTGATCGCAGCTTCTCCCATTTTATCGCGTAATTCATCTGTCATATAGGGAGAAGGGGTTTCCTCTACCAATTTTTGATGACGACGTTGAATGGAGCAATCTCTTTCGGATAAATGACAAGCATTACCGAATTTGTCCCCTGCAATTTGAATTTCAATGTGACGTGGTTCTTCGATGTATTTTTCCATGTACAAACCATCATTTCCAAAAGCAGCGGCAGATTCTTGGCGAGCGGAATCCCACAGTTCTTCCAAATCTTCCTCTTTCCAGACAATACGCATCCCTTTACCACCACCTCCAGCAGTTGCTTTCATGATAACTGGGTAGCCGATTTCTATCGCTTGTTTTTTTGCATCAGGAACATCTATCAACAATCCTTTTGAACCAGGAATACAAGGTACACCCGCTTTTATCATGGTTGCTTTGGCGGATGCTTTGTCTCCCATTCCTGCGATTTGCTCAGGAGTAGCACCGATGAACTTGATTCCGTGTTCTTGACAAACTTTTGAGAATTTTTCATTCTCAGAGAGAAAACCATAGCCAGGGTGAATGGCGTCTGCATTGGTTATTTCTGCTGCCGCAATGATGTTCGCAATCGACAAATACGATTTGGAACTTTGTGGAGGCCCGATACAAACGGCTTCGTCAGCAAAACGAACAGGTAAACTATCCTTGTCGGCAGTAGAGTATACCGCAACCGTTTTAATTCCCATTTCTTTGCACGTACGAATGACGCGTAAGGCTATTTCTCCTCTATTGGCAATCAATATTTTTTTAAACATGCCTTAATTTTTTTGATTATCAAATGGTTTTTGAATTCTTGTGAAGCCTATGGCTCTACTAAGAACAAAGGTTGATCGTACTCAACTGGTGACGCGTCGTCCACCAAGACTTTTACGATTCTTCCACTGATTTCTGACTCGATTTCGTTGAACAATTTCATTGCTTCAATAATGCAAACCGGAGATCCTGCAGAAACAGTGTCACCAACATTAACGAATACATCTTTGTCTGGTCCTGGTGAACGGTAGAAAGTACCAATCATAGGAGATTTGATGGTCAACAATTTGGATTCATCCGCAACTGGAGCCGTTGGAGCGGCTGGCGCTACAGGAGCGGCTGCTGATGCGGCAATTTGCGTTGGAGCGGCTGCTGGAGCTTGAACATAAATGGGTTGTTGTTCAGCTGTTCTCGATTTCATTTCAGATTTGATGATAATCTTGAAATCTTTTTGTTCGATTTCAACCTCGCTCACTTGCGTTTTTGATACAAATTTGATGAGGTCTTGAATTTCTTGAATATTCATTTTAGCGATTTTAAAAGCGTTTAAATGTACAAATTATTATCTATCTAGTATGCCCATTTTAAATAAATGGCACCCCACGTAAATCCTCCTCCAAAGGCAGACAAAATTAAATTGTCCCCTTTTTTCAATTGGGATTCATAATCCCATAAACATAGCGGCAAAGTTCCAGCGGTAGTATTTCCATATTTCTGGATGTTCACCATCACTTTTTCAGGAGGCAATCCCATACGGTTCGCTGTAGCGTCAATAATTCTCAAATTGGCTTGATGAGGAACCAACCAATCTACGTCGTCGCTGGTCAGGTTGTTTTTCTCCATAATGGCAGCAGAAACTTCAGCCATATTGGTAACCGCAAATTTGAATACTTGCTTTCCTTCCTGTTTCACATAATGAAGACGTTGGTCAACAGTTTCGTGACTTGCTGGATTCACAGAACCACCCGCCGGTTGAACCAAATAATCAACACCAGAACCATCGGAATGTAAAAGGAAATCTTGAATCCCTAAACCTTCTTCGTTTGGCTCTAACAATACAGCGCCGGCTCCATCGCCAAAAATAACGCAAGTGGTGCGGTCTTCGTAATCGATAATGGATGACATCATGTCAACACCTACCACAATTACTTTTTTGTATTTGCCTGTTTCAATAAATTGAGAGCCAGTAGAAAGAGCGTATAAAAATCCTGAACAAGCCGCGTTTACATCAAAGCTCCACGCATTCTTCATGCCTGCTTTCGTCGCTACCAAATTGGCTGCACTTGGAAAGGGATAATCGGCCGTAACCGTACCTACAATGACCAAATCAATCTCAAGTGGATCAATATTTTTCTTTTTTAGTAAGTCAATAACAGCAAAAGCAGCCATGTCTGATGTGTGACCATCTTTCATGATTCTTCTTTCTTTAATCCCTGTTCTGGATTGGATCCATTCGTCAGAAGTGTCTACGAATTTTGACATTTCTTCATTGGTCAAAACGTATTCAGGCAAATAGCCTTGTACGCCTGTAATCGCTGCTGTTATTTTCCCCATAAATCAGTTAAAAGCTTCATTTATTTTCGTGGCTAAGCCGGATTTGGCGACCTCGTAAGCATGTTTTATCATGTTTTTTACGGCTATGTCATTGGAGATTCCATGACCAATGATCACGTTTCCTTTGACTCCAAGAATAGGCGTACCGCCATAGTTTTCGTAGTTGTATCGATCAAAATAAGCATCGTGCAACCCTCTTTTTTGCATCAAAGTATACGTACCCTCCGCTTGTTTAAGAATTACATTGCCAACAAAACCATCACAAACAATCACGTCAGCTACATCATCAAAAAGAGATCGACTCTCAATGTTTCCAATGAAGTTTAAACTCTTGTTGTCGCGCAACAATCCATTGGTAGCCACGGTAAGTAAATTGCCTTTCGCATCTTCTTCACCGATGTTGAGCAAACCAATTCGAGGGTTTTCAATGTTGTGCACGTTTTGTGCATACAATTTACCCAAAATGGCAAATTGAACCAAATATTCTGGTTTGCAATCGGTTACGGTGCCAACATCCAATAGAATGCCTTGGCCGCCGTTCAATTGAGGCAATGCACCGGTGATGCACGGTCTTGAAATTCCTTCAATCACACCCAATTTAAACATCGCACCAACCAGCATCGCACCCGTATTACCGGTGCTTGCAAAAGCGTTTAGTTCCTTTTTGGCCAACAAATCAAATCCTACAGCAATACTACTGTTGGGTTTTGATGGAATTGCTTTCGTTGGGTGGTCGTGCATGGTAATGCAATCGGGTGCATGTACAATTTCGAAATCATCCGAACTTGCACCCAACAAAGAAAGGCCACCTAAGATTTGCTCTTGGTCGCCTATCAATACTATTTTGCAATCCTGAGGAAGTTCTTTTTTGGCTAAAACTGCCCCAGCGATATTCGCATCAGGAGCAAAATCACCGCCCAATATATCTATTCCGATCTTCATCAAGAAGAAGTTTCGTTAAACAGCTTACGCTGCTACTTCTTTCTCCGCTACTACTCTTCCTTTGTAGTACAATTTTCCTTCATGCCAATGAGCATGGTGAAACAAATGCGGCTGACCCGTAGTTGGGCAAATAGCGATGTTATGTGCTACTGCAACTTTGTGAGTTCTTCTTTTATCTCTTCTTGTTTTCGAGATTTTGCGCTTTGGATGTGCCATTTTACGTTGTTATATTAAAGTTTTTTAATTTAAATCTTTCAAAATTGACCAAGGTGATTCGTCGTCGTCGTCATCCTCCTCGTCATCATCATATTCGTCGTCGTCGTTTAAATTTACGGTATATTTTTCCATCGTTGCCATCATTTCTTCGTTGCATTCGCCTTTTGGGTGAACAACTTTACTTGGAAGTGATACAATGATAAACTCGTAAATAAAATTTTTGACGTCTATTTCGTATTCATCTGGGTGCAGTACAGTCAAGGTTTCATCATCGGATGTTTCATGTCCGAATTTGAAAATTTGTTTGTAATCTGCTTTAATATTCAGCTCAAGAGGATCCATGCATCGATCACAAGTGGTGGCAACATCCCCTTCAAGAAAGAATTCCACGATCATCATGGTTTCTTTTTTGTCAAGAATAACTTTCACTTGCAAATCAGCGTCATCTATTGCTGAGTATTCGTATTCATCAAAGAACGTTTTCCCAATTTCGTAAGCATACTCATGTTTGCCTATTTTCAATCCAGCAAAGGAAATAACAAAAGGACGTTTAAAACTGCTCACTTTATTAAAAAATTGGAGGGCAAAGGTAATATTTTAATTCTAAAGAATCTAAAAGCATCTTTTATTTTTTTACAAAAGCAACTTTTATCAGTTTACTCCATCTCATTGTTGTACCCTTTTCGCTTTTCTTTAATTGAAATTTTTAAAGGATTGAGATTAATTTCTTTCAACCATTTTTGCTTTCGGTAGACATCCATGGCCATGTAAATTGCGCAGCGCATGGATTGTGCCGAAGCTTTGTCTTGCCCAGCAATATCAAAGGCTGTACCGTGATCGGGTGAAGTTCGAACGATGGGTAAACCAGCCGTAAAATTCACACCTTCATCAAAGGCCAATGCTTTGAAGGGCGTCAATCCTTGGTCGTGATACATCGCCAAAACAGCATCGTATTGACTCAAAGCAGGGGAGCCAAAAAAACCGTCAGCTGGGAAGGGACCATTGGCAAAAATATTTTTTCCTTTCGCCATATTGATCGCTGGAGTGATGATTTCTGCCTCTTCATTGCCCATTTTTCCATTTTCTCCGGCATGCGGATTGAAACCCAAAACGGCAATGCGTGGACGTTGGATCCCGAAATCTTTTTGCAAACTTTGGTTGAGCACTTCAATTTTATCCAAAATCCCTTCACGTGTAAGCGAACCACTGACATCGGCTAAAGCAACATGACTGGTTACCAAAGCTACGCGCAAATCGCCCGCCACCATCATCATCAACGCTTCTTTTTGTCCCGCCATGTCGGCAAGGTATTCCGTGTGACCTGGAAATTGAAAACCAGCTTTGGCAATCGTTTCTTTGGAAATGGGAGCCGTCACCAACACATCAATTTTGTTGGAAGACAAATCTTTGGTCGCTGCTTCTAATGAAAGAAAGGCATATTTACCTCCGGTTTCATTGGCTTTGCCGTAGTCAATTTCGGGGTCGGTATCCCAAACCTGTACCACGTTAATTTTTTTATTGCGGGCTTCAGAAGCGTCTTTGCACGTATTAAAAACCATTTCTTCGCCTTGAATATCTTTGCGAAAATGCTTCATCAAACTTGCAGAGCCATAAATAATAGGTGTGCAATTCGACAATATTCGATTGTCCATCAATGCTTTGATCACCACTTCTGGTCCGATGCCATTGATGTCACCTAATGAAATACCCACTTTTATATCGAGAAGGGAATCTAGTTCCTTTTCTTTTTCCATTTTTTAAATGTTTTTGCAAAAATACGATTCTGGGAGAATCTATTTTATTTTCTGTATTTGTAAATAATGTCTTCGTAGTTCACCGTTTTCAGTTTGCCAACTTCTAATTCTTTTTCATGGACGATTCGCGTAGGTGAACCAAGCGAATTGTTTTCAAATGTTGCCACGCTTTTGGTCAGGAATATTTTCTCCGAAAAAGTAGAATCGATGAACCCAATGCAGTAGCCCTGCTTGTCATAATTAAAGCTACGTTGTTCGATAAAGGGATATTGATAGTTGAGAATTTTGGTGATACGTTCTTTTTTGTATTCGAATTCGATGACTTCACTTTCCTTGACTTTGTTTTCAACGCGGTAAATTTTTTCAGGTTTCAATAGGGTTCCTAGAAGAACTTTGTCTTTTGGAGTGGGGTGAAATTCGGCATCAATGCTCAATGCTCCCCAAATATTCTTGTTGAAGACTGCAAACAAATAGTCTCCGGTCAATCTATTTCTGAACACAGAAAAATCTTTTTCCGTTTGTTTTTGACTGTAAAGCGCAAACATTTCCAAATCTCGACTGGAACTTAGCGGCAATGGAATGTTGTCCTTGAACTCTACCATAGAGTCAATTTTTGCCGAAGAAAAACCATTTTTGTTGGGTGCTTTGCTGTAAAAAAAATCGAACTGGCTGATTTTTCGGTCATCGAAATAATAAATGTGACTCACTTTGTTTACAAATCCTTTTTCATTGAATTGGTAACAGATGCTTTCTGCGGGGAATTCAACCAAGGAATCTTGTGTTTCATTGAGAATGGTGTTGCGGCTATAAATATTTCGTGTGACGCTTTCAATGGCATGATGGCGAATCAAAGAATCGTTGAACCAAAGTGGAAAGGAATAATCCATTGCACGTTCGGAAAAGAACAGCTGATTTTGAATGATGGAGGCGGAAAAAGTGTGGCTCCTGCCAAAAATCTTTCTTTTGCCCTCTTGTTGGCAAGAAAACAAGAAAAGTAGGATTAAACAGAAGTAGGAAGCGGTAATTCGTGAAATGAATCTAGCGTGCATATTGTTTTTCGTCTCGAGACTTTAAAGGTAAGGAATTTGTCGGAAAGAATTTCTTTTTTGTGACGGGAGCGGAATTCCGTACTTTTGTGCTGTGATAGACGAACGCCCGATAACTGATTGGTTGCCCTTAACGAAAAAAGAAGCCGACAAACGCGGCTGGAATGATTTGGATGTTGTCCTGATTTCAGGCGATGCGTATGTCGATCATCCAGCGTTTGGAACGGCTGTAGTTGGTCGTATTATTGAATCCGAAGGATTTAAAATCGGCATAGTGGCACAACCGAATTGGAAAGATGATCTGCGCGATTTCAAAAAATTCGGAAAACCCAAATACTTTTTTGGCGTAACAGCGGGTTGTATGGATTCCATGGTGAATCATTATACGGCGAACAAACGTTTGCGTTCTACCGATGCCTACACGCCTGGCGGACAAGCGGGTTTTCGCCCAGATTATGCGACCACGACGTATTCCAAGATATTAAAAGAGTTGTATCCAGATGTACCGGTTTTGATCGGTGGAATTGAAGCTTCTTTGCGACGAGTAACGCATTACGATTATTGGGCCGATCGCTTGTTTCCAAGTATTTTGGAAGATTCAAAAGCGGATTTATTGGTGTACGGAATGGGTGATCAACCCTTGCGGGAAATGTTGAAATTATTGAAAAAAGGCGTTCCGTTTCACAATTTGCGTACCTTGAAACAAGTGGCGTTTATTCAGGAAGCAGACGAAGAATTGCCAAAAAACAAATCGTGGAATACAGTGGAATTGTCCAGTCACGAAGATTGTTTAGAAGACAAAATCAAATACGCAGCCAATTTCAAAGTGGTGGAAGTGGAGTCCAACAAATGGGAAGCCAACCGAATCACACAAAAAATTGGGGAACGAACTTTGGTCATCAATCCGCCCTACAAAACCATGGAGGAAAAGGAAATTGATGAATCCTTCGATTTGCCTTACACCCGCGCTCCACATCCAAAATACAAAAGCCGAGGAGCGATTCCCGCTTTTGATATGATCAAGTTTTCCATCAACATGCACCGAGGTTGTTTTGGTGGTTGTTCGTTTTGTACCATTTCGGCGCATCAAGGAAAATTCATTGCTTCACGGAGTGAAAAATCCATCTTGAAAGAAGTAGAGCAGGTAGTCAATGACCCAACTTTCAAAGGATATATTTCTGATTTGGGCGGACCATCGGCGAATATGTACAAAATGAAAGGCAAGGATGAAGCCATCTGCGCACGATGCACGAGTCCGAGTTGTATTCACCCTGTGATTTGCAACAATTTGGATACCTCTCACAAACCGATGACGGAATTGTACCGTAAAGTAGATGCGCATCCAAAAGTGAAAAAAGCCTTCGTGGGTTCTGGCATTCGCTACGATTTGTTGGTGGACGATTTTAATAAAAACAACGAAGACAACAACCACGACGAATACATTGAACAAGTGGTCACACGCCACGTCAGTGGTCGATTGAAAGTAGCGCCAGAGCACACATCGGATGCCACCTTGCGGGTGATGCGAAAACCGTCGTTTAAATATTTCCATAAATTCAAGGAGAAATACGAACAGATTTCTGAAAAACACGGATTGAAACAGCAGTTGATTCCCTATTTCATCAGTTCGCATCCCGGTTGTGAAGAAGAAGACATGGCCAACTTGGCAGCGGAAACCAAAGACATGGGTTTTCAATTGGAACAAGTACAAGATTTCACGCCAACACCGATGACCGTTGCGACCGTTATCTATTATTCTGGGGTGCACCCGTACACCTTGAAACCGGTGAATACTGTGAAAACAAAAGAAGAGAAATTGAACCAAAACCGTTTCTTTTTCTGGTACAAGCGAGAAAACCGCGATTACATTCGCAAGCAATTGCAAAAAGCCAAACGCCCCGATTTGATTGCCAAATTGCTCGACGAAGACGCTGGCCCCATGAAACAACAACAAACCGCGCGCCCCAACGATTCCAAAAAACCGGTTCCAAAATGGTTGGAGGAACGACGGAAAAAGGGGAAATAGCGCGGTGCGCGTGAATAGAAAATCAGTCGATTTTTTGGTTTCAAACACTGATTTATTAAAAAATACTCGGCTTAAAGTCTGATAAAATGAATTTTACCTTTATTTTTGGCTCAGCTATTTTCAAATTTAATAAACCTCACCCATGTTAAAAAAAATCACTTTTTCACTCGTTTTATTCGTAAACGTACTGTTTTCCTACGGTCAATCGTATTGGGTTGATATCATCAACAACGATCGATCCAATGGCTTATCCAAAGTGGACAAAGCCTACAACGACAGTAAATCCATCGAAAACTTAATTTCTCGGGAAATTATTCGCAATGAATCCGGTGCATTTTCAACTTCACCCAATTTTAGTTCAGACTTCATGAAACAAGGTGATTTTCCGTTCTATTTGTATGCGCTTTGGAACGAACGATTCATCTTTTCGGATTATATCTCCGCTGGTTTTTCCAAGGAAATATCTGATAACGTAAATGCTTTCTACAATCATACGTATTCGGATATAACACTTTCTTCCGGAATCGCTTATTTGAAAGGAATCACCGCAAGAAATTACAACAATTTTTCATTGTATAAAAAGTGCAATGCTGAGATTTCAGTTATCCGAGATTGGCAATTTTGTGGCGTTTTTGAAAACATGAACAAAAGTGGATTGGATATTATTTATGATCCAGAAAGCAATCCAAAAAACACAAAACCCTTTGAAGCGAATAGCAATGGGAAAGTGCAATGGTACAAACCTGCCGTAGTAGACCCAACGGAATCATATACGTTGTTTTCGGGTCACAACGAATACGGAAGTGGTGTGCATTATGCGCAAACCTTCGTTAACAATGATACTGACCGAAAAGTATTACTTCGTTTGGGTAGTTCGGATCGAATCAAAGCCTGGATCAACGATATAGTCGTTTTTGAAAGTGCCCGAAATGCCAATACGGATATTGATGCGTACAATGTGATGTTGAATTTACCAAAAGGCAAAAACCGATTGTTAATCAAAGTTTCAGGCGAATCTTCTTCAAGTTATTTCAGTGCGCGCTTTACGGATGGAAATGGAGATATTTTGACTGGTATGACGTATTCTTCCGATTACAGTGATTACAACACATCCACTGCTGAGCAACTGGACGTTCACGAAATCAAAACAAAATACGAAGTTTATTTCGAACACAAAGCAACCACAGAGCCAACGAATTTCTTGTACACGTACTGTTTGGCAAAAACGTATTTGCGGAATGAAAAACACCAAGAAGCCAAGGACGTTATTTTGCCACTATACGAAGCGAATCCAAAAAGTTCAATCTTAAGAAGACTGATGATTGAAATTTATTATTTGGAAGAGAATTACACGTCTTTGAATGAATTAAAAGAGAATCTTCAAAAAGATGATGAAAATTATCACTTGTCGATGGAATACAAATTTCAAAATACGGATGAATTGTTCCGTATGTCTATGACAGACATGGAGGCCTTTCTGAAAAAATATTCCGATTTGGTGCAAAATGATTTAATCACTTACACAGTTCAGTTGGTTTCCAGTTTACGAAAAGAAGACAAACGTCAGACGCGTGTTTATTTGGACAAATTAATCCAAGTGGCGAACTCCATGGAAAGCGTGAATTTATTGAAGGCCTATACGCCAATCTATTCCTCTATTTTCAATGACACGAAAACACACGTGAAAATTTTAGAAGGGATGAATAAAAAATTCTTCGATTACGATGTGCGCAGTCAATTGTCAAACTATTATGATGATATCAATAAAATGCCCAAAGCCTACGCGTTTTTGATGGAAAATGCCAAAAACATGGACAACGATTTCTTGACTTCTCGTGATTTGGTATATTACTTGCAAAAGCATGAGCGCTACAAGGAATCTTTGCCACATTTGGAAAGAATGTTGCAAATCTACCCGTATTCTTTTATTACTATGGAATTAAAAGGCGATGCCTTGTTGCAATTGGACCGGAAAGATGAGGCGTTGAAATGCTACGGTGAATCTTTAATTTACAACAGTGGTAATGCAGATTTGCGTCGCAAAATGGAAGACATTACCAACAAAAAAGACTTGATTGAGGAGTTTGTTGAAAAAGACATTTACGCATACATTGCCCAAACAAAAAACAAGAATATCCCGAACAATTATGGTTTCAACGTTTTGAAAAATGATGCCATTTTGGAATTGTATTCAGAAGCAGGAGGTCGCGGTCGATACACTACTGCGTATGAAATAACCTCTGACAAAGGCGTGGAACGATTCAAAGAATACAACTTGAATTTGTACGGAAATTACACCATCATCAAATCGGAAATCGTAAAAAAAGAAGGTAGCATTAATCCGGCAGACGCTAACGGTTCTAGCTTTGTCTTTACCGGGTTGAGTATTGGCGATGTGGTTTTGATCGACTACCAAAAAGGATTCACCAGTTTTGGACGTTTTTACAAGGATTTTGTAGATTATTTCACCTTTGATGGATTTCATCCAGTGGTGAGCAAAAAATATGTTTTGATTGCACCACAGGATAAACCATTATCCTATTTGGTCACCAAAGAAGGTTTGGACTTTTCGACGAAGGAGCAGGACGGAAATAAAATTTATACATGGCAATTGAAAGATCATCCTGGTTGTGCGCATAGTGAAGAATACATGCCTGAATTGGTCGATTTCGCAAGTGTATTGCATATCAGCACGATAAAGAACTGGAATGAAATTGCCAATTGGTATTCGGATTTGGTTCGTTCGCAAATGATCATTGACAACGAGGTGAAAAAAGAATTCAAAGTAATTTTCCCGGAAGAAAATGTTACTGGACTTTCTGAAGAAGAAAGAGCGAAACGTATTTACTACTACATGATGAAAAACTTCAACTATTCATCCGTGAACTTCAGACAAAGTGGATACATTCCTCAAAAACCGAGCAAAACCTTGTTGACCAAATTAGGTGACTGCAAAGATTTTTCGACGGTGTTTGTGACTTTCGCCCGATTGGCGGGATTGGATGCGGATTTGGTTTTGTGTTTAACGTCCGACAATGGAAAAAAATCGATTTTGCTGCCAAGTCAGGATTTCAATCATTGCATTGTTCGGGTGATGTTGAATGGAAAAGAGCAATTCTTGGAATTAACGGATAAAAACTTGCCGTTCAAAGCTTTGCCAAACGGAGTGAGAAATTCTTCTATTTTGGTGATTCCTAAAAACTCCAATTCTGCGGGTGAACCTTCAGAATTGAGAACCTTGGAAAACCCTACTCGGATGATGAATACCTTGACTAATCAGGTTGAAATGCACGTAACAACCGAAAATCAGACTTTCAAATTGAAAACGACTTTGGAAGGTGAAAATAGAAGCTACTGGGCTGACGTTTTTGACTCGCCAACGTATGAAACGTACAAAAAAACCATCAGTGAATATTACCAAAAGAGAATCAATAGCGGTGTGAAATTGGATACCGTATTTACGTTGGTTACGGGGAAAGAAGCCAAAGAATTGAGCTATGAAACCCAATTATCGTTGAACGAAAAATTGAACAAAATTGGAAATTTCAAAATATTGAAAATCCCCTATGTTAATTTTGAGTACACTGGTGGTATTATTTCCGAAACAGAAAGAAAACACATGATTGAGTACCAGCAATACGAGGAAACAGATATTTACAAAGTCAACTACGACGTATTTTTGGACGAACCAGGAGAATTCTTTGAAATACCAGCTAACAAGAATTTGACGTACAAAGGACACAGCTATGTAAGAACATACAAGAAAGTTGGACCCAAACATCTGCGTATAGAAGTTATAGCGAAACCGAGTACGGAAAATATTAGCCCTGAAAATTACGCTGAATTTAAAGCATTTGTGAAAAGTATTATTGAATCAAAAGACGAATTTATCGGATTCAAATAGCCTTCCCGGGTCTTGCGATAAATTAATAGAAGTAATTTTTTGAACCGCAAATCTTTCTTACGCGAAGGATTTGCGGTTTTTTTTGTAAATTGAAATTGGCAAATACATGAAATGGCAATACTTAGAAGATAAAACAAGGAAGATTTATTTTCCTTTTCACGATTTCGGAGGGTTGTAAAGTGGAAAGATAGGTAAATTGTCAACCTATAGTTAGGAATACGAGTATCGTATACACCTTTATTTTGTTCGTTACGATAAATTTAATAATTTCGGCAAGCTTATAAAATCAAAAAAATGAAAAGAGGAATATTTAAAATAGCATTGTTTTTATCCTTTAGTGCTATTACAACAAGCAGTTTCGCGGCTACTTTTAGCGCTCCCAAAGATGGGTATGTATCGCATGTCAATACACCCGTTTTGAGTTTGCAAACACCCAATTTGAAGGCAATCCATGAAGAAGATGCTATCAACGATGCGAATCATTACTTGTACCGTTTTGCGGTAGCTACACAAGTGAACATAACTACAGAAAATTCTGGTGCTTGGTTTACCCAACTCAATGGTGATCGCGTTTGGCAGTTGGAAGTAGCCTATCCTGGAGCGGCTGGTTTGAGCTTTTTGTTTGAACGATTTGTTGTACACGGTAATACCACGTTTGATGCTTTTTCCAAAGAAGGAAAAAAATTACACACTACGTTTGATGCCAGTGAAGTTTTGGAGCATGGTCGTCAAAATATGGATTTGTGTGCGGGTAGTAATATGATTTTACAATTGGTAGAGCCAAAAGGAACAACACCTTCTGAAATTTATATCAATACCATCCATTTCGCCTACCGTGGAATGTACAATTCATCGATTGAAAAAATTAACGAATCAGATCCTTGTGAAGTCAATGCAAATTGTTCTCCAGAAGGAAACGAATATTTGGAGGAACAAAGAGGTGTTGTGAGAGTATACGTTGTTGAACCGGCTGGTGCTGGTTGGTGCTCGGGTTCAGTAGTAAACAATAAAGCAGGCGACTGCAAACCACTTGTGCTTACCGCTTTGCATTGTGGAGTGAATTCTTCAGCAGCTAATTTTAATCAATTTAAATTCTACTTTGGATACGAAGCTTCAGGTTGTACTAATCCAACTTCAGTAGGATCTTTGGCTAGTCATTCCGTAACGGGTTGTGTAAAATTAGCCGATTCCAATGACGGAGGTGGAAACTCAGGATCTGATTTTCTTTTGGTACAGATGGGAACGTTGGCAACTGAAGCGACGACCATTGCTAAAATTAAAGGTCCAAATTACAAAGCATTTTGGAACGGCTGGGATGCAACGACAACCGCATCAACTGGGGGTGTAAGCATTCATCATCCGGCAGGTGATATCAAGAAAATCTCGACGTATTCAACGACGCTGACAACGACTGGATGGGGTATTTCAGGAACACACTGGAGAGTAAAATGGGATGCAACGACCAATGGTCATGGCGTGACGGAAGGAGGATCCTCGGGTTCGCCAATATTTACTTTCAATGGTGGGAATTCAAGAATTGTTGGAACCTTGACAGGTGGAAGTTCATTTTGCACGTCGCCAAACTCACCTGATTCTTATGGGAAAATGTCTTACCACTGGACTTCCAATGGAACGCCTGCAAATGAACAATTGAAAACTTATTTGGATCCAACGAATACGGGGGTTTTGGTATTGGATGGTTCTTGGGATCCTTGCAATGGAAGTGTGAGTTTGGAAGAGAAACACGTATTAGAAGGCATCAAAATTTATCCAAATCCTGCGTCTGATGTGATTATGATCGATTTGTCGGCGTTGAGTTCCGAAGCAACCGTGCGCATTTACGATTTATCTGGAAAATTATTGATGGAACGAAACAATTTAAATAGTTCCGTAAATGAATTGAATATTTCAGGTTTGACGAATGGAATGTACCAAGTAGTGGTGGAATCCGCTGCCGGACAGATTACACGAAAAATTACGAAAATGTAATGGTAACCGATTTTATAGAAAAAGGGTTGGCCGATTGGCTGACCCTTTTTTTTGTGGATTGAATTGATGAGGTGACTTCTAATTTCCGTGAATAACTTTGTTTGAAACCTTTTTGTGCAGCGGTGGAACAAAGAGTTCAAAAGCTCTACTTTCGTAGTGTATGAGTAAACTAATTGACAAATACAACCGTCGTGGTGTGCGAACGAGCTACGTTTCCACTGTTGTGGGCATTTCGCTCGTTTTGTTTATGATCGGTTTGGTTTTAGGCGGCGTATTTGGTCTGGACAATGTGCAACGTCAAGCCAAAGAAAGTCTACAAGGTGATTTGTTTTTTATGCCGGAAAATTCGGAAGCGGATATCAAATTGATTGAGCAGAAAATGAAATCTTGGGATGAATTGAAGGAAGTTTCCTTTGTTTCCCCTGAACGGGCCATTGAAGCGTTTTCATCAGACGAACAAAATTCTGAAGAAATATTATCCATTTTTGAAGGTGAGAACCCCCTGCCGCCAACAATTTCTTTTCGTCCAAAAGAAGCGTATGCCAATTTGGAAGGAATGAACCACATTGTGAATCGAATCATGACAGAATTCCCGAATGAAATTGATGAGGTGAATTATGACAAGTCTAGTGTACAATCGGTGAATTTGGGTTTCAAGCAATTTGTCTTTCTCTTTTTGGTCGTAGCCCTTTTGCTGATAATTGTGGCTGTGGCGATGATCAATAACACGATTCGATTGGCTCTTTACTCCAAGCGGTTTACCATTAAAACGATGCAATTGGTCGGGGCGACCAGTTCTTTCATTCGCAAACCGTTTTTGTATCAGTCTATTTTACAAGGAATAGTTTCTGCTATACTTGGCATGGCGCTCATGGTCACCTTATTTTATGCCTTCAATAATTTTCTTGAAACCATTGAAATCAGTTTCGACCCGTATACCTTCGCCTTTATCTTCGGCAGTTTGCTCGTAATTGGTGTAATCATTACATTTGTCTCTACGTACTTTGCGCTTAACAAATATTTGCGCATGAAATTGGACGATTTGTACTAATATTGCAATTATGGAAAAAAACAAACCGCAATTTGCCTTCCGGCCCGAAAATTATCGTTTACTATTGATAGGATTAGCAGTCAATGTAATAGGTTTTATTTTGATGATAGGTGGTGGGTCTGAAGATCCCAACAAATTTGATGCAAGTGCCTTGTTCAGTACTACGCGAATCACAGTGGCACCCTTTTTAATTGTTGCCGGTTATGTGATTATAATTTACGCTATTATGCGTAAAAGCAAACAAGTAGACCAAGAATAAGATTCATGGATTTAATTCAAGCTTTGGTGCTCGCAATCGTTGAAGGATTGACGGAGTTTTTGCCTGTTTCTTCTACGGCCCACATGATTTTCATTAGCTCCTTTTACGGTACAGAAGGGGACGAATTCGTGAAAATGTTTCAAGTTTCCATTCAGTTTGGCGCCATTCTTTCGGTTGTAGCATTGTATTGGAAGAAGTTTTTCGATTTCAAGAATTTAAAATTCTATTACAAATTGGCGTTTGCGGTTGTTCCAGCTTTGATTCTCGGTAAATTGTTTGATGATAAAATAGAAGCCGTTTTGGAAAAGCCATTGCCCATTGCTATCGCCTTGGTAATAGGAGGAATTGTTTTGTTATTCATTGATAAATTATTTAAAAACACCTCGATTGATACGGAAGAAAAAGTAACGATTCGCAAAGCAGTAACGATAGGTTTTTGGCAATGTTTGGCTATGATGCCTGGGACGAGTCGCTCTGCGGCTTCTATCATTGGTGGCATGCAACAAGGATTGACTCGTAAAATGGCGGCCGAGTTTAGTTTCTTTTTGGCTGTCCCAACCATGTTGGCTGTCACAATGTATTCGCTCTTTTTGAAAGATTGGACCTACAAAGGTGAAGACCTTAAAGGATATGAAATGATCACAGATTCCTCCTCGAATATGTTTCTCTTCCTTGTTGGAAATGTTGTCGCTTTTATCGTTGCAGCCTTGGCCATCAAATTGTTTATCGGAATCATAGAAAAATACGGCTTCAAAATTTGGGGTTGGTACCGAATTGTTGTCGGTATTTTGTTGATTGCTTTTTTCACTTTTTCATGATTGACTACCAAGCAGGAACGACTGTATTAATTGATAAACCGTACAAATGGACTTCGTTTGACGTGGTCAATAAAATGCGGTGGAATTTAAAACAGAAGTTGGGGGTGAAAAACATCAAAGTGGGTCATGCGGGAACGTTGGATCCCTTGGCGACCGGTTTGTTGATTATTTGTATCGGCAAGGACACCAAGAAAATCGACAGTTTCATGGGCGGGATGAAAACCTACACGGGAACATTTTTGCTCGGAAAAACAACGCCATGCTACGATTTGGAAAAAGATTTTGATGCTGAATATCCAACGGATCATATAACGGAAGCAGCCATTCTAGAGGTGGTAAAATCCTTTCTAGGCGTTCAACAGCAAATGCCACCTATTTTTTCCGCCAAGCAAGTGGATGGAAAACGGGCGTATGATTTGGCGAGAGCTGGAAAAGAGGTTGAATTGAAAACCAACACCATTGAAATACATTCTTTTTCGGTAAATTCAGCTCGGTTTCCAGAAATTGATTTTGAAATCTCGTGTTCAAAAGGAACCTATATTCGTTCCATTGCCAATGATTTTGGAAAAAAACTTGGCAGTGGCGCTACATTGGTTGCTTTGCGAAGAACGGCTTCAGGGGAATTGTCCATCGAAGATGCCGTGCAAGTTGAAGATTGGATTGAAGCATTAAAAACTGAATTATAAATGGAAGATTTTTTAAAAAGCAAGATTGAAGAAATAGCGTTTTCTGAAGTAGAAAGATCAGAAAAATTATGGAATACGGGCATATTGGATTCCATCACGATAGTTGAATTGGCTGTAGAAATCGAAGAAGAGTATGGCATCAAAATTGCCTTTGATGAAATAATTGAAGATAATTTTATGACCATTGACCAATTGATTGTTTTCATTGAAAAGAAACAAAATGAGCGAGTGGGCTAAATCAAATTTGCTACTACACTTTGTAGCATTGATTTTGGCTATACTTGCCATTATTGCGGGAATTTATGGGCTAGCGTATGCTAAAAATGCTCATGATGAACCAATTTTATTGCCCATCCACATAAAAGGCCAACAAGATTTAAACCTACGTTGGAGAGTCAATTTCGACGAGACCGAGAAAGCCGAACTTGATTTAATGGCGAGTTTGAAAAACAGGAATCAACTCACGTTATTTGCCTCCTCTGAACTCGTAGATGAACCCTACTGCTCATTAAATTACTTACCGGATTCGTTGGGATTTCCTGTATTAGCGATTGGTCATGCTCACCATCAATGTTTGTCCATTTTAGCAGAATTAATGGCGGGTAGAGAATATTTGAACGATGCAAAAGTCTGTATCGTTTTAAGCCCAGGGTGGTTTGAATCAGCAGGAACCAATGCTGAAGCATTTTTGGAATTCGTACGACCCAATTTTTTGGATCGCATTTGGTTGGATTCCAAGATAAAGAAAAGTTACAAAATTCACCTTGGAGCTTTCATCCACAAGAATAAAAATGTTTTCACGTCGATTTCGCCCGAAATGGATCGTTTTTTAAACCTTTATAGGATGGATAAACAGTTGAATTCAAGTGGTGCTCAACCAATCGAAACATTTGAATACCAATTGGTTCAAACCGCAAAAAAAACCTTTCCAGAATCCTTTAACAAAATAAAAAAGATTGAATACGATTTTGCATTGGCGCCCAAATTGATGCGAAGTGACTATTCTAATTTTGAAAAGGATGCAATTGCAGCGAAAAAAGATGTTCTCGGTCGATTCAGTAACAATAGCATATTTGTAGACAGCAATTATTATACGACCTATATTTCTGACCAAAATGGTAAACATTTGCCGGGTAACATGGATATTATTGAATTGGCGGCAAATGATGAATTTGAAGATCTAAAAATGCTGCTGACTTTTTTAAAGGAGCAAAAAGTGAACTGCACCTTTGTGATGCAACCGCTGAATCCCTATCATTATACTAATATGGAGATCAATACGGAGGCAATGGAAAAAATTATTGGATTGGTAAAAAAAACAGGATTTCCGCTATTGAACTTATATGTCAATAAAAAAGAGCAATATGAACCCGCAATTTTGAAAGACGTTATGCATTTTAGTGATTATGGTTGGATGAAAGTAAGCCAGTTTTTACAAAACACATATGGAGAAGAATAAATTTTTGAAATATTTTTTACTTTATTTTGGATTGATTGCCGGTTATTTATACTTGTATGAAATAGATATTGAAAGAATCGTCTACCCAAATCATGTTAAAAAAACCGAGTCGAAAATAGATTTTGTGTACCAGCAATTTTAAACCATGAGGATAGAAAAGGCACTTCCTTTTACGACAGAACATTTTTTCGTGTACATAGCGCTCGCTGTGACGTTGGTATTTTTAGGAAAAATGTTCAACTCCAAATTTCTTCCCTATAAATGGGTGCTGACAATCATATCCATATTGAATTTGGTGGTGTTTTTTGATAAACCATTTTATCTGCTAGGATTAATTCTGTACTTGTACTTGGTTGTACTCGGACTTCGCAAATGGTATAAAGGCGAAAACATTGTCTTTCCGATGGTAGTTTTGGCGTTGCCTTTGATGGCCATGAAATCAATAGGCTTAATGAATTCTGAAGCGACCAGTTTTATCACGTTTCGCTCTATTTTTCAAATAGCGGGCATGTCCTACTTGGTCTTTAAAGTTATTGGACTTTATATAGATGAAAGAAATTCAAAAGAATCAATTCCCTTTTTGTCCTTTTTTAATTTTAGTGCATTTGTCCCTACCTTGTTGATTGGCCCAATTGATCGACATCAACGTTTTCAGAAGGATGTAAAAGCAGGTTATGATAATTTGACTTCAGAACGATTTTGGCGGGGTTGGGAAAATATAGTGAAAGGTTTGTTGTTTAAGTTTATACTGGCAACTGCCGTGCACAAGTTGGTCTTGGAACATTTGGTGGAAGATGGCAGTTTGCTGTACCATCTTTCCTACATGTATGCTTACTTGTTTTTTCTGTTTTTTGATTTTGCTGGGTACTCTTTTCTTGCCGTTGGATTTGGTAATTTGATTGGAATTGATGTTCCAATGAACTTTGACCGACCATTTTCTGCAACAAATCCAAAAGAATTTTGGAAAAAATGGCACATTACTTTAGGAGATTGGTTAAATGATTATTTCTTCAAACCTATTTTTAAATTTCTCACCACAAAAAAGTATGGGACGTCGATTCAACGTCAAGGTGTGGCGCTCTTTCTCACTTTCACGCTAATGGGATTTTGGAATGGTTTTGAGTTGCATTTTGTTCTGAGCGGTATGTTATTTGGATTGTATTCAGTGCTTCATAATTATTATATTTATCAAACAAAGAAACAAAAAAGAGATCGAGTATTTGGACAGTTGTCGGCAAAATGGATAAAAGTGATTTCTATCTTTTTGATGTTTAATTCTGTGGCATTTGCTATTTACATTTTTAGCGGTAAATTGTTTTAAGTATGCGTTTTTGTTTTGATTCAAAAGAATTTATTGAGAGAACCCATCGTCCAGATGCACTAGCGGTTGTGGGAAGTGATTTTTCTTTAACCTGGACGGAGTTTGAAGTAGCTGTAGAGAAATTAAAGCTTTTTCTAGAAGAACAGAAAATTCATTTGAGTCCATTTCCAGTTATTTTGTACGGTCACAAAAGTGCCAACATGCTGGTGGCGATGTATGCTTGCATGCGCGCCGAAATTGCCTATATACCCATTGATGAAATTTACCCGATGGATCGAATCCAGAAAGTAAAAGAAATAGGTGAAGTAGCGTGGGTGTTGAATACCACAAACCAACTTTTGTCGATGGAAAACACTGCTGAAATCCAGATTCTTCAGCATGAAATCAATTGCAAGGTTACAGGATCCGTAAGTGCATCCAGCCTTAAATTGCCAACCAAAGACCCAATTGTTTACATCATTTTCACATCGGGAAGCACTGGAGAGCCAAAAGGCGTTCAAATTAGTTCGGAAGCGGTGCAGTCATTTACGCGCTGGATGTGCACAGATTTTGGTTTTTCAGAGCAGGATGTTTTTATCAATACGGCCGTTTTAAGTTTTGACTTATCTGTTTTTGAAGTAATGACATTTGGCGCCATCGGAGGAACGATTTTGCTTAATGACAAAGCTACAAGTTCGCAGCCAAGTTTGTTGGTGGGCCGCGTAGATGAATACAAAGGCACTGTCTGGGTTTCGACACCTTCATTTGCGATCATTTATGCCCGATTGGAAGCGAATACTACCATGAAAAGTATTCATACTTTCTTGTTTTGTGGCGAAGTGTTGCCCAATCCTTTGGCAAAAAGTTTATTGACGAATTTCCCCACAGCACGTGTTCTAAACACTTATGGCCCAACAGAAGCCACGGTAGCCATGACTTTGGTGGATATTACGGAGGAAATCCTAGAAAAGCACAATCCTCTTCCAGTTGGTAAATGCAAAGCGGAGAGCGAGATCATTTTCGAGGACGGCGAAATTATACTAAAAGGTTCCAACGTTTCGATTGGTTATTTGAATCGACCGGAATTGAATGCAGAAAAATTCATCATTTTGGAGGGTCAAAGAGCGTTCAAAACAGGCGATGAAGGATTTCTAAAAGAAGACATGCTTTTTTTTAGCGGCAGAAACGATGATCTAGTTAAATTGCACGGTTACCGAATCGAATTGAATGAAATCAATGCCACGATTCTGAAGCAATCATGTATAGAAAATGCGGCGACGATTGCCTTGAAACGAAATGGGGAAGTAAAAAAAATTGTCTCTTTGGTTCAGTTCAAAGTAGGAATGGAGCGAACAAAAGAAGCCTTGTCAGAATTACTAGCTGAGAGTTTGCCCGTTTATATGATTCCGAGCGATTTCAAAACGGTCCAAGAAATTCCTTTGAATCAAAATGGAAAGGCAGACCGAAATCGATTGACGGAGATTTATATGGCCCGAGATTAAAATTGAACAAAAGGATTGTCAAATTGAATCAGTGACCCTTTGGACAGCGCGAGACAAATTCGGGACAAAACGTTTTCATGCAACTTTTTCTTTCACAAAGTAGTCTTAGAGTTGTTATTTTTGTGCTTTAATATTTTAACTAATGAAATACATTTTATTTCTCCTTTTATTGTTATTTGGTTACAATGGATTCAGCCAATGTACTGGTTTAGAGCCTCCTTATTCGTTGGGGCCTGACACGACAATCTGTTCAGGAACTGTTCTGACATTAACCGGACCGGCGGGTTATTCCAATTATTCTTGGTCGAATGGATCTCAAGCTCAATATATCAGCTTATTAAATCCAGGAACTTATACCGTATCCAGTACAATTGCTAGCTTAGTTGGACCTAATTTGGTGCTCAACGGCGATTTTGAAAATGGAACAACGGCAGCAGCGAATAATTTTACTACGGCTTATGTGCCTGGAACTGGTGGCACATGGGGTTTGTTAACGAACCCTGGACAATACGCTATATCAACTTCACCAAGCTTGGTTCACAACAATTTTTCTGTTTGTGGTGATCACACCTCTGGATCAGGGAATATGCTCATAGCAAACGGTGCATCAACTTCTAATACAACTGTTTGGACTCAAACCGTTCCTGTCATCCCTGGACAAGGATATTTATTTAGCTTTTGGGTGGCAAATGCCTTGAATGACCCTGCGGTCGCTCAGTTGCAATTGTATGTGAATAATGTGCCGATTTCTGCAATCGGATCCCCACTTTCAACTGCTTGTACTTGGGTTCAATACAACGGGACTTGGGTGGCTGGAAATGCGACTACCAATGCAATCTTGAAAATTGTTAATCAATCCACGGCTTCATCTGGAAATGACTTTTCTGTAGACGATATTCTTTTCCGTCAAGTTTGTACCAAAAAGGATACAATTGTGGTGGCGGTGAACAATGTTCAAGTCAATGGTGGACCCGATCTTTCTTTTTGCGAAGGGGATACTGACACGTTGGTTGCAACGACCAATAATGTAAACAATGTGCTTACTTGGACTCCTGGTGGAACGCCCGGAAGCAGTACTTTTGTTCCAACTACTTCAGGTGTATATACCGTTACAGCGGTTTCTCCATTTGGTTGCACCAAAACAGACAACGTAAATGTTACGGTTCGAGGAATGAACTGGTCTATTGATAGTTTGGGTTCAATTCCATCAGATTGTGGTGATAGCACAGGTCAGGCCGCCGCTTTGGTTTTGCCAATTAGCGGCACATTACCACCACCATTGCCATTTTCGTATGCTTGGAGCGGCCCAGGAGTGGGCAACCCAATACTAACGAATGGACCACTGATATCGAATTTGAGTGCAGGAATGTATTTTTTAACGGTAACCTCTGATGGTTGTAGCCGAGATACTTTTGTTCAAGTAGGTGTGAACAGTGCACCGATTGCTTCGTTTACCGCAACACCCACGGGTGGAACGGCTCCTTTGGATGTCCTTTTTCAAAACACAAGTCAGTTGGCTACGGGTTATTACTGGAATTTTGGCAATGGAGATAGTTTGACCACCCCCAATTTGGATGATCAAAATCAAACCTATGTGGACACCGGTGTGTACATCGTTTATTTGGTTGCCTACAGCGGTGCGTGCTCAGATACGATGTTTGATACGATCTATGTTTATCCACCTAATGTTCCCGTTCCACTGCCAGAATTTTTTCCTGTAGTTTTTGAAACCTCCAATGTCTTCACACCGAATGGGGATGCTTCTAATAATTTTTTCACCTTCAAAATGGAAAACATTGTTTCCTTGGAAGTGACTATTTTCAACCGTTGGGGTGATTTGATGTACCAATGTAATAATCCTGCGACATTCTTTTGGGATGGAAGAACCCCGGAGGGAATTGAAGCCAATGATGGCGTTTACTTTTATGTTTACAAAGCCACAGGTGCTCAAAAAGAAATTTTTGAAGGGAACGGATTTTTACACTTGTTTCGTTGATTAAAAATAATTCAAAAAAAGCGCCCATCGTTTTCGAATGGGCGCTTTTGCTTTTTATTATCTTCCTCCTCTCGTATTGGGGGTTCCTCCTCGAGTAGGTGCAGGCGTTGTGTTGGGCCTTTCTATTCTTTCTTGAATTTGAGTCGCATTTAAGTGCAGTTCTAGCGTAGCCATTTCAATTTTACCATTGTTTGTGGCAATTACCTCTACTTGATAAATCGGTTTGTTAACGACTGCGTTCAGATCAAATTCAAAAACAATCTTTCCATTTTCCATTCGTTTGTTCACTCGATTCACAGCCACACCATTTACTTTTATGGTAACGGCATTGGTACTGTTTACATTTTCAACGATTCCTTTTATTTTGTTGACTCCCAATTGAATCGTGCTTGGCGAGCTGTTCGGTGTGACAAATTGAATGGTTGGTGTCACTGCAGATTCACGAGCTGAAGCATAAATAATCGTTGTCGAGGCATTGGCTGTTCCAACAGGATTCACCGCTGTTATCGTCACTGTGTTACTGCCAGACTGCAAATTAATGGTAGCCGATCCGCTATTAGATAAACGATCAAATGAGAAATTGACCGGCTGACCATTGACTTTCAGAATTAATTCTGCCGCATCAATGATTTGAGTGGTCACAAATTGAACTGTATAAACGCCAATAGTCACATTGATAGGACTGCCCGCTGGATTCGCAAACCCAACTGTAGGAGCAGAGCGCGTTGGCGATTTTTCGCGCGTTATGGTGTGAAGGTATTGTGCCGTTCCGCAGTTGTTGGTTACAATGACTTTGAACTGAGCGATTCCCAAATTAATGGTATAATTTACTTCCAAGATATCCGTTGAAGCCGAATAATTGAAAGCAATTGGCTTGTTGTTCAGCAATACTTGAATTTGATTGTTGTTGTCAATTTCCGTCAAACTCAGGGTCATATTCAAATCAGTAGCAAACGTCGTTTGATTGTTGGCTACGTTGGCGTAAACTAAGGAAATAGACGGTTTAGCACAAGCTATTCGCGTAATGTTGTAAACGTAATTTACAGAACCGCATGAATTTGTGGCAACCACTGTGATCGTATTCAAGCCAACCGCTAAATTGACTTCCGCTGTCAACAATTTTTGGGCCACATCAAAATTGAACGAGGCAATTTGATTGTTTACTTTCAAGACAATTTGATTTGCTGCAAGAATGTTCGCAAAGCTCAATTGAATCGTTGCTCCAGGATTGTTCGTGCTGCTATTTTGAACAGTCGGCATGAGAGGAGTAATGACTGGCATGAAACAAGGGATTTCTTTTCTACGGTATTCAACACTTGTGTTTAAAGTGGTGGTACCACAACTATTGCTTGCCGAAACTTGTAAGATATTGTTTCCAATGTTCAATACAACTGGAATAGCATAATTTCCGCCGCCAGTTGAATTTCCAACTACTTGGTTTCCATTGAACAAAAATTGAACATTTTGACTTCCACTAATGCCGCTAATGTTGAACTCAAAGGTGTAATTCTCGACTGCTACGATTTCTCCGGAATTAGTCGGTTTAGTTGACGAAATAATCGGTTTATCACAAGGAATCACTTTTGGAACATATACAATGTTCGTTGAAGAACTTACGGTACCACCATCATTTGTTGCTGTAATCTCAAAAAGGTTATTGCCTATGCTCAAGGTAAGCGGAAACGAAAGTTGATTCGTACTGTTGGTATAAGAATAGCCTGAGGCGTTCACAATTTGACCATCTTTTTTAAGGACAATTTGTTGTTTGGTATCGACGCGAAGCACTTTGGCAGTCATCGTAAATTGATTGTAATCAACCGTATTTCCTGGCGTTGAAGGTGATGTGTAGGTTATGGCTGGTGGCAAAACGACCACCGGTTTTTGGTAGATGATGGTTTTGGAATCATTGGCTGTTCCAGTTGAAGTAGTCACCGTAATTAAAAACACGTTCGTTCCTTCCATTAAAGTCGAAGGAATGGTTACCTTTTGTTGGGCAATGTTTACAGAATAACCGCTAATGGCCAATCCATTCACTTTCACCGCTACTTCATTTGCATTGCTGATTTCCGTTACATCGGCCAATACCGTATAAGGAGCATTGTTTACAGTCAATGGACTTGAAACAGGTTGTACGATATGAACGGTCGGTGGAGTTTGAGGCGCCGGTTCACGGTAAACTATGGTGGTTGTTTTTGTATCGCTTCCCGCTGTATTGGTACCTTTTACTTCGATACTATTGGCACCAACAACCAAAGACGTTGTGAAATTCACCATTTTGGAGGTGCTGGAATAGGTGAAATTAGCCGTCGCAACACCATTAATTTTTACGGTAATATCATTTTTGCTTGCTACATTCAGTACGTTGGCTTGAACACTATAGTTCGCTACGGAAACATTCAATGGATTGCTAGACGGGTTGACGAAATTTACAACTGGTGGAACAACTGTTGAAATCGGCTGATAGAAAATGGTGGTGGTTTTTGAATCGCTTCCAGCTGTATTGGTTCCCGTTACAGTCAATACGTTGGCACCTTGCACCAGATTTAAATTGAAATTTAATAGCCCATTGTTGTAGGCAAAAACATTGACATTTTGACCGTTGCAGACAATGTTAATCCCGCTTGGTGTGCTTACATTCGTAACGGTAGCTTGAACTGCATAAGAGTTCGTGGTAACATTTAATGGATTGTTGGATGGGTTTACATAAGTAACAACAGGCGCTTGAACTGTTTGAACAGGTGTATAAACAACCGTTACTTCTTTGCTGTCCATTCCATCCACATTGGTTCCTTTTAAATAAATGGTGTTGGCTCCAGGGTTCAAGGTTAAACTAGCCAAAACACTACCATTGGTTGCGTTGAAGCTGAATCCATTGTTTGCAGTTCCGTTTACCAAAAAAGTAACTTGACTTTTAGCCGTTACATTCAACACCGTTCCACTGAATTGGAAGTTGGCATTGTTTACACTTGCTGGACTACTGTTCGGGTTGGAAATGGATACAATTGGAGGGTTTTTCGTCGCAATTTGACGTTCATAATTGATGACCGTGGAAGCCGAAGCGGTTCCTGCAGCATTCGTTCCGTACAATTCAAAAATATTTTGTCCAGGGGATAAAACCACTGTGCAAACAAAATCATCGGTTGTCGGATTGGAACTGAAATTGGTTCTGCTGGTTCCATTCTGTTTGAAAATCACATTCGCGTTGTTTTCCACGTTCACAATTTTTCCACGAATGGTGAAATTGGCAGTGCCAACGGTTGTTGGTGTTGAAATAGGATCGGTGTAATAAACTACTGGTGGCTGAATCGTTTGGATTTGCTGATAAATGATGGTCGTTACTTTCGTGTCGGTTCCAGCGGTATTCGTTCCTTTGATTTCTACGTTGTTGGATCCAAGGTTTAAGACAACTGGGAAATCAACTTGTCCATTCGAAGTATTGAATGAAAAATTCGTTACGGGTTGTCCGTTGAATTTCACCGCTACTTGATCTTTTGTTTTCACGTTCAATACTCGCCCAATTACATTGAAATTTGCGTTATTGACGGTTAATGGATTCGTTCCAGGTTGTTGATAACTGACAACGGGCGGTGTTTCTACTTCTCGTTTGTAAATAACAATCGTGGTTTTTGTATCCGTTCCGTATTGGTTGCTTCCGGTTAATTCAAAAAGATTTTGACCCGGTTGCAAAACTACATTGCAGCTAAATAAATCACTGTTTACATTGTACAGAAAGCTTCCATTGTAGACTCCGTTTTGCGTGAAAGTGACGTTTTCTTTGTCAAATACATTCGTAATGTTCGCTTGAACAATGTAATTAGGGTTTGTGACTTCTGTTCCGGAGGTTCTAGGTTGTGTGTACGTTACAACCGGCGGCATGTTTTGGTTGGTCGTTGTTGTAGTGGTAGTACGATCCGGTGTTGGATCATCTTTGTAACGGTCGTGTCCAAACAAACGAAACTGAATGTAGGCACTCGTGTAGTGATACAAATCTTGTTTGTATTTGCTATTTTTTGAAAAACCATCAAATTGGTCGTAATTGGTAAAAGTAGTCAAGTGTTCTACACCGATTGTAACTGCTTTTCCAACTTGGTAACCCAACCCAAAGCCTAAACTGCTGGAGGCATTAAAACTGTAGCTGTTTTGTTGACTTCCATCCAAAGCAGTTTCATACACGCCATCTTGGGTTTTTTTAAGGTAGCTACGGCTGAGGCTGTTCACATCCCAGTTGTACAAGCTTTGTTCTCCTGTTGTTTGATCGGTGTTCAAATAATCCCCGTAGGTTTGACTCCAGTTTAACCCAATTCCACCAAAAATATAAGCATCCCAACGCGTACGTTCGCGCAAACGATTGGCGTGGATAACCAATTCCAAATTGAAATTGTAATTCTCCGTTTGGAAATTGTGAACGGCAAAGCCCAACGTGTCTTTGTAATTGGTTGCTCCTTGACTTAACGTGGTATTCGGAACGGTAAAATCACTGGAATGACGATCTTGTCCGTACCAAAAACCACGTAAAAATCGTCCGCGTATGTCAAAACTGACCAAAGTACCCGTATTGTAGTTAAAGGATTTTCCCAATGTCAATCCCCAACCCCAATTGTTTTTGTTTTGAACATCGGTGGTCTGCCAAGTGGTTCCAGTATTGATACCAAAAAACCATTTCGCATTGTAATTGGTCGAAATTTGACCAAATGTCATTTGAACCAAGGTGAAACAAATGATAAGTGCGTATATTTTTCTCATAACGTAAAATTTTGGGGTTGAAGAGTGAAAATCCACAACTGTGCCAAAGTGTTAAATATTTAATAGTTGTTGTTCAATTTTTTCTGAAATTCCTTCAGAAGTCAAAAATAGTAATTTATAATAGTAACAATATCAATGATTTATAGTGAAAAAAGAGTGAATGTTACAAATTTGTTAAACTCCGATTTGTCAATGTGCATCCAACCAATTGTCACCGATTTCCATTTCCACTTCCATTGGAACGGTGATTTTAATCGCGTGCTCCATGGCTGTTTTTACCAATGTTTTTATCGTCTCCATTTCATCGATGTGTACATCAAAAACCAATTCATCATGCACTTGCAAGATCATGCGTGATTGTAAATTTTTATCTTTCATCGCGTTGTGCACCGCTACCATGGCCAATTTTATAATATCGGCAGCAGAACCTTGAATCGGCGCGTTGATGGCATTCCGTTCGGCAAAACCGCGAACCACTGCGTTTGCTGAACTGATGTCGGGTAAGTAGCGTCGACGTTTCATAATTGTTTCCACATACCCATTTTCACGCGCATCGTTTACGGCTTTGTCCATGTAGGTTTTAATGGAACCGTATTCCTCGAAATAACCGTCAATGATTCCCTTGGCTTCGGTTCTAGAAATACCTAGATTTTGTGCCAAACCGAAGGCGCCTTGGCCGTAAATAATTCCAAAGTTCACTGCTTTGGCTGAGCTACGTTGGTCACGCGTGACTTCTTCCAAGGCAACGTGAAATACTTTTGCTGCCGTTGCTGCGTGAATATCGTGTCCTTTTTGGAACGCTTCAATCATGTTTTTGTCTTCGCTCAAAGCGGCGATGATGCGCAACTCAATTTGCGAGTAATCCGCGGCAAGCAATTTGAATTCTGGGCTACGCGGAATAAACATTTTACGGATTTCCTTTCCCCGCTCACTGCGGATGGGAATGTTTTGCAAGTTGGGACTGTTTGAACTCAATCGACCAGTTGCCGTAACGGTTTGCATGTAACTGGTGTGAATGCGTCCATCGACTGCGTCGCAAAGTGTTGGCAACGGATCCACATAGGTGCTTTTCAATTTCCGCAACTGACGATAATCCAAAATTAACGGAATAATTTCGTGGTCTTTTTCGTGTTTTACCAAGATATCTTCGGATGTTGCGTATTGCCCCGTTTTTGTTTTTTTCGCTTTGGAAGATATTTTCAAATGATCGAACAACACTTCGCCTAGTTGCTTTGGCGAATCGACATTGAAATCGAAATCCACGAAACTTTTGATTTGTTTCTCCAATTCAATTAAGGTGATGGCGAGTTCTTCTGAGTACTTTTTCAACCCATCTACATCAATAGCAACGCCTTCAAATTCCATTGCGCGAAGAATTTCAACCAAGGGCATTTCCATGATGTAGAACAAATCTTTCAAATGCGGTTTTTGAATTTCTGGTTCAAAAATTTGTTTCAATTGAAAAGTTATATCCGCGTCTTCACAGGCGTAATCGACAATTTCTTCAGGTGCCAAATCACCCATATTTCCTTGGCCTTTGCCTTTTTTGCCAATCAAGGCTTCAATGGAAACAGGCATGTAGCGCAAGTAATATTCCGCTAAGAAATCCATGGATTGCTTCGATTCAGGTTGAATCAAATAATGCGCAATCATGGTATCAAATGTCGGTTCAGCGACTTTCATTTGGTAACGGTTCAAAACTTGCAAATCGTATTTGATGTTGTGCGCAATTTTCTCAATTTTCGTGTTGGAGAAAAACGGTTCGAAGAAATCGACAATTTTTTTTGCTTCGGAAAACTCTTTCGGAACTGCAACATAATAGCCTTCCCGCTCTTTGAAAGAGAAAGCAATACCAACCAAATCAGCGTGCAGAGCATCCAAACTGGTGGTTTCAGTATCAAAACAAACTTGGGTTTGTTGCAAGAGCAAGCCCAACAATTTTGAGCGTTCTTCCGGTGTATTCACCAAATGATACGACGGTTTTTCCGTGGCAATGGTTTTCAATTCAGCCGTAGTCATCGGTTCTTGGTTCACAACCAAACTTTGCTGACCAAACAAATCCAATTGACCGTCTTCGCTATTGCCTGCCGCCGTTACAACGATTTCTTCGCCGATAACACGTTTTGCCAGGTTTCTGAATTCTAATTCGGTAAATATTTTAAGGACTGCCTCTTTGTCGGGTTCATCCAAACGCAAATCGATAGGGTCGAAAGGAACGGGAACATCAATGATGATGGTGGCCAACATTTTGGAGAGTAAACCTTGTTCTTGGAAATTCTCCACATTTTCCTTCATTTTCCCTTTCAAATCCGCCGTGTTTTTGAAAAGATTTTCCATCGAACCGTAGTCTTTGATGAATTTTTTCGCCGTTTTTTCACCGACTCCAGGAATGCCAGGAATATTGTCGACGGCATCGCCCCACATACCCAAAACGTCGATGACTTGCAGCGGGTGCTCCACTTCAAATTTCTCGCAAACTTCTTTCACACCCATGATGGAAGCAGGATCTTTTCCACGACCGGGTTTGTAGATGAATATATTTTCAGAAACCAATTGACCAAAATCTTTGTCGGGCGTCATCATGTAAGTTTGGAAACCTTCTTTTTCAGCCATTTTCGCCAGCGTACCAATGATGTCGTCGGCTTCAAAACCGGGCAACATCAACATGGGAATGTGAAACGCTTTGATGATTTCTTTGATGGGTTCCAACATGGAACGAATGTCTTCGGGCATTTCCTCTCGGTTCGCTTTGTAGGCTGCAAAATCTTCCATTCGATTGGTCGCTCCGCCCGGAGCATCAAAAACCACGGCCATGTGTGTCGGTTTTTCTTTTTGAATGATATCGATCATGGCATTGGTAAAGCCAAAAGCCGCACTGGTATTTTGACCTTTTGAATTCACACGAGGATTTTTAGCAAAAGCGAAATACGCTCTGTAAATCAGGGCAAAAGCGTCTAAAAGGAATATTTTTTTGTCTACTACGGGTGTAAGCATTTTTTTTAATTGGCAATTGAGAATGGTCAATTGACAATTCTAAAAAATCACCAATTTCCCTTCAATTTCGTTGAGGAATTAAAAGTAGTGAAATTTGAGAGAAATAGTGAGTGGTTTTCAAACATCAAACGGTAGAGTTTCAAGGAAATTCACTCTATCATTTATTCAAATAATTCTTTTCTCATCAAGCTATCACCATAAAACAACGTGCCAATTGACACAATTAAACAGAGAAAAAGCCCAGTTTGAATACCTGCTTTCATACCTTCGTGCCAACCTTGAATGGTGAACAAAAAAAGAATGTCAAAAATATACCCACCACCAAATTTCAATACTCTTTGAGTTGGTTTCATGTTTTGAGTAAAATAAATGACGACAAAAGGGATACAAAAGCTCAGCAAAAATCCTCCGACTCGGCTGTTGAGTGTCGCTTCCACATCTAAAGTCATGAAATTGATTATCGTGATGAAAAATAGATTTAATAAAACTAGATAGATGAGATTCAAAGCCGAAGCTCCCCAAGTATTTTTAGTGTTTTGACTCTTATCGGGTTGTATTTCTTCAAGGTTTAGTTCCAACGCATGGCAGAGAAGATGAAGTGTTTTACCTCTCGGTTCTGTTTCTTGTTTTTCTATTCGTTGAATGGTACGAAGATTTAATTGAGATCTTTCTGCCAACTCTTCCTGTGAAAAGCCTTTTGTTAATCGAATTTCCTTGATTTTTTTTCCAATGTTGTGCATGTTCTTTTTCATTTTTTCAAAATTAACTGCCCGTTCAACATTTTATAACGGAAATTCGCGGACTTTCTTACGTCATTTATACGACTTACTATGCTTTTAGCATTAAAAAATAAAGAATTTACGACCGCATCGCGAGGATAAGTTTTTGCGACGATTTTTTGCGTTTTCGTCTAGTGCTTATTGAAAGTTAACCCAAATTTTCGTTCCAATTGAACGAAGAGTGTATCCAAAGGCAGTTGATTGTTTTTAATCACCACTTGATTTGGGGACAAAATTTCAGAGTCGAATGGTTTCAATAGCGAGTCGGAAAGTGTCATTCCGTTCAACAAAATAGTTTTTCCTTTCATCGCAGGCGTGTACAACCAACTTCTTCGATCATTCAACAGTCGGAGGCAAATAAGTTGGGGATAAAAGTCGGGTCGCAACGCATGAAAAGCATACGTCTCAATATCCAAAAGGTAATCCCAGCCCGGTTCATTTTGGTTGACAATTACGTCGACGTTGTATTTGCTTGCTATTGAAACCAAATCGTCGGTTCGTTTCAATAATTCCTCATTTTTGGAGATAGGGAAAACAATATTTTCCACTTTCATTCCAATTTTTTCATCCAAATGGTCATTCCGAAGGATGACAGACAGAAGTGCAATACCCATGACTAGAAATTGGAATACTGGTTTTATTGGACGGTTTTCAAATGTGAAGAATAGAGACAGTAAAAAAAGCAAAGGCAGAGAAAGATACAAACGACTCGACGTAAAGAAAATTCCCGCTCCTTCATACCCTTCTTGAAATTTAGGCACGGCCATAGAAAACAGGAGAACGATTAGCGTTGACACAATCAAAACAAAAGCCTTCTTTTTTCCCTTTTTCCAAGCGATGACGGCCAAAGCAAGGAACAAAAGAGGGTAAAGAAATCCCCCAAGCGAAACAAAAGGAAATAGATTTTCAAACAGGTGTTGGTTGCCAAAACTCGCCTTGAAAGTGCCAGCATCCAGTTTCAAACCAACCAGTTCGTGTCGGATTCGTTTGGGATGTAATTGATAAAAGTAGGATGCCAATTGACCGAGGAATAGTATGGGAATCATCCAAAGCGCATTCAAATACAGACGCTTTTCTTTAAAATATGAACTGGCGATAAAAACAAACAAAGGAAGTGTGATCAAGATCGAACTTGGGTTGGCAATAAAGCACAGACCCGTACCAATGAAAAGCATAGGAAGAGCAAATTTGTGTTGCGGCCAAAATAGCGGCAAAAAAAGCAAAGGAAGAAACAAATACGCCTGCACAAAACCGCGTGGAAGTGTCGTTAAAAGTTGAAAATCTAAGGGCAGAAACAAGGGAAAAGCAAGAACGAAATACGCCCAGAAGAATTGTTTTTTCTTGAAAAATAAGAATGCTAAAACCACATAGGGCAGAAGAGTTAGGAAGGAAGTCACGATTGGGAGCGCCTCGTTAACGGGGATATTCATCCAAATCAGTGGTACGGCAAGCAGCGACTCCAACATGAAATTGTACGCTTGACCGTAAAAATAGGGTTCATAGAAATTTCCTTGTGCGTAATCAATGGCGCCATTCCATAAAATCACTTGATCGATGTCGGTGTAAAGGAAACCAAAATGCTGCAAGGTGAAAATCCGATCCATCACCACAAGGCCCAACAAAAGAAAAAGGAGGAGTTTAGGAAGCGTGGGTGTTTTGTGAATCATTCAATGGTTTTAAATCAAAGAAAAACAAAAGAAACTACCAATCCAAAAAAGACAAGAATTCCGAAGCCGACCACTAAGTCACGGTGAATGGATTTATCCGACAGCGACAAACCATAAATCATTTTCAATAAATTGTTGCTGGTGGTGGCATTCACGATGGCCATTACCAAAAACGAACTAGCCAATTCGAATTTACTTTGGAGTAAATTGATGATAAAAGGATCGATATCGGTAACACCGACCAAAAAAGAAAGCACATTGATTCCTTTTCCACCAAAATGTTGGGTGATGAAGCTCGTCAGTACCGCAAAAAAGATAAAAAGAGCACCAAAGAGCAAGGAAGTTTTAAATTCCAAGGGATTCGTTTGGCTGTTCTCTGTGTTTACGTCAGTGAGGGGAAGTCCTGTTTTAAATGCTTTTTTAGAAAAATAAAACGCCAATCCACCGGAAAGCAGAATCATTACGGCAAAAGCGGGCGCCAAGTGCCACGCTAGGGTTTGATTGAAAAACAAGGCCAACAGAAATATCCGCAAATACATCATGGTGGTGGCCAGAATGATGGCGGCTGAAATTTGTTTGTCGCCCGGTGTTTTTTTGCTTTGTCGCGCTAAGATAATCGTGGTGGCGGTGCTGCTGTACAATCCGCCTAAAATTCCTGTGAGCAAGATGCCTGATTTTGGAAAAACAAACTTTTTCAGCAAATAACTGATGTACGAAATACCCGAAACGGCCACAATCGCCAACCAAAATTTGTAGGGTGAAAAGTTGAAATTTTCACTGATGATGTCGTTGGGCAACAAAGGGAGAATCACCCCAGCAATGACTAAAAACTTAGCCAAAGTACTGAATTCGTGCTGGTCCAATTTTTTTGAGAAATCAATGAAAGACTTTTTCATTTCCGCTAAAATCAAAACGGAAACGACAATTAAAATCACCAACCAATTGGATTGCGTGTAGATCAATGGTGCCAAGCAATAGGTAATGAAAGCAATGATGATGGAAGTAATGCCAAATTCATTGGTCGCCTTCATTTTCGATGTGTAGTACAATCCCATTAAAAAACCAATGACAATGCCTCCGCCCATGAACAACATCAAATTCTGCGGACTTAAAACGTAGAGAACGTAGCCTAAAATACCGATTAACGTAAAGGTGCGGTCGGTACCGAAACGACTTTCGTTTTTATCAAAATTGTGCTGATTTCTCTGCTCTAAACCGATCAACAAAGAGAAAATCACCACAAGTAAAAAATTGATACTGTCTTTGGGTATGGTTTGCAGAAGGGTATCCAACATGATTGATATTTTAGATGAAAATAGTAATTTCTACTGGTTTTTGTATGCAGGAAGAAGCGCGGTAGTGGTTAAACGGACTTTTTTTCAATTTGTGCCATGGCTCTTTCCGCAATCGCCGTAATGGAAAGCGAAGGATTGACGCCTGGATTCGCTGAAATCATCGAACCATCGATTACGTACAGATCTTGGTAACCAAAGACTTCATTGTTTTTGTTAATCACTCCTGTGTTTGCGTCTTTTCCCATCACTGCACCGCCTAAAACGTGCGCTGTGGAAGGAATGCCTGCCAACGTTTCCAAGGCAAACGATGTACTTTTTCCATGGATGATTTTGCTGTATTGTTTCACCAATTCAATCGATTCTGGAATGAAGGCAGAAGGTTTTTTACCCGAACTCATACGCGAAACCATTTGGCCAAAAAAGTTTCGTTTGAATTTCAAGGTGCTATCCAAGGTTTGCATAAAAAGCAGAACAACCGTACTTTTAGACCAAGAATTTTTGAAGTAGATTTTGAAATAGTGTGCGGGAGATTTCACCCATTCCAACACAACTTTCCCTAATCGAACAAAGACATTGTTGCCGGTTACAAAGGGAAAATGAACGAGTTTCCAAGCATCCGAACCTTCTGCGTAGCGACAAATTTCTAGATGACTGTTTTCATCTGGATGCAAAATGCTGCCAATGGCAACGCCTTGCGAAAGGTTTTTGTCTTTTTCCAAACTGGAAACACTGATCAAGGTTTCGTTATTGGTGCGAACATCGTCGCCAACTTTATTGGAAAGGTTTGGGAGCGATTTTTTTTTGAGTTGAAGGAGTAGTTTCACAGTACCGAGTACGCCACCCGAAAAAATGACGCCTTTGGTTTTGAAATGTGTCTTTTTTTGAAAGCGTTTCGTGCTGGACCGCAGCGTGACTTCGTAACCCGTTGCGCCATCTGTTTGATTGATTGGGCGAACATCACAAACTTCTTTTTCTGCCAATATTTCCGCCCCTTTTTTCTGAGCAAAATACAGGTAATTTTTGTCCAAGGTATTTTTGGAATTGTTCCGACAGCCGGTCATGCAAGCCCCACAAAAATTGCAACCAACACGCTCTGGACCTTCACCGTCAAAATACGGATCTGGGTTTTTCACATTCGCCTCGCCAAAATAGACGGCGACATCGGTTGCTTCAAAATTCGTTGGAATACCTAAATTTTCACTTAGCGTTTGTAGTGCTCGATCTCCATCAAATAATGTAGGATTTTTGGTAGCCCCCAACATGTGCAGAGCAGTCTGATAAAAAGGGTGCAAATCGGTTTCCCAATCGTTTAATTCCGCCCAACTGCCTGTCGTGAAAAAAGTTGTTTTCGGAATCGGAAGTGTATTGGCATAAACCAGTGAACCGCCGCCAACTCCTGTTCCAGAAAGGATGGCGACATGTTTGAAAATCGAAAGTTTCATAATGCCGAAAAAGCGCAAACCGGGTAACCAGAGCCATTTTTTGAAATTCCAGTTGGTTTTTGGGAAATCCGCTGCTTGAAACCATTTCCCTTTTTCAACCACCAAGACTTTGTAGCCTTTTTCGGACAAGCGCAAGGCACTTACAGAACCGCCAAAACCACTGCCGATAATGATGTAATCATAATCCAATTGAGCATCTTCCATCTACAACGAGCTTATTTGTTTCCAAATAAATGTAAGCTCTTTTTGTCAAATGATGATTTCTAATCTAGAATTTTGAAGAAAGTTTTTGAAAGGCTAGCTAAAAATCAATACTCCTCGTCCCAAATACCTTCTTCCTCAATTTCAAATTCGGCGTCTTTTTCCCAAATTTCCATTTCGCAAGGTTTGCAGTTGAATTTCAATTTGTACTCGATTTCGCCTTGTTTCAATACTAACGGTTCTTTCACTTTTTCACCCATGGTTTCTCGCTGAAAACGCGGACATTTGCCCAACTCGTATTTCACGCAGTATTTGGTGGTCATCACGCGCGATTTTCCCGGATCCCATTGCAATTCAAAAGCTTTTTCAATTTCTTTCACACCGTGGCGGTGGTAGAATTGGCGGGCCAATTTGTTGGAAACGTTGAAGGTGAAATCCAAATTTTCATTCGGATACGGATGATCCGTTTTTACGATTTGCACTTCTTCACGGTGGTATTCTGTCACACGTGTTTCGATTAATTTTTCCAAAACTTCGCGGCGCACTTCGTTGACTTTTGAAATGGGCAAGAACCACGCTTGCGAAAAATCAATCGTTAGTTGGTCCACGATAAAGGGCGTATTGCCAGTTTTGGCCAAATTTTTCTGAATATTTTCTTCCATCGATTCACCCGTTTTGGTCAATTCTTTGGGAGAAACGAGCTCTGAAGAGCTGGAATGTCCGTCTTCGTCGGTTGCGGTTAAAATAAATCCATCGGCCGATTCACTGAAATGCAACGAAACCCCAATTTTTCGAACGGCGGCATCGTCTCGTTCCAACAAACGGTTGAATGCTGCATCGTAATTTCGGAAAATCTCGGTTCCAGTGGGCAATTCTCTGAAATTGTTCGGAATAACCAATCCGTTGATGATGATGTTGACGCGATCACCATCGGCTTTTCCTTCGTCGTTGACAAAATACAAACCGTCGCCGTTGCTCAACACATCGCTGTTTTCAATGCGGTAACCATTCACTTCGGTTCCGATCAGTTTGCCAATGTATTCGCCGACAGATTTTGGTGTTTCCCACGAACCGATTCTAGCTTTTCGGAAGTTGACAAAATAATCGGTGTAGCCGCGGTTGAAACTTTTGTCCATTTTGGAATCGAAATTGTAAAAAGTTCGACCCGAAGAGGCTTTTTCAAATTGCTCATTTCCTTCCAAAAAGGCATCCAAACGCTGACGCAAATGCGAAACATTGTTTTTTACGTAGACCAAATCTTTCAGTCGACCTTCAATTTTGAAGGAAGTGATTCCGGCTTCAATCATGGCCGGCAAATGGTCGCTTAAATCCAAATCTTTGATGGACAGCAAATGCGATTCGGTCAACAAAGTTTTGCCATCTCCGTCGATGAGGTTGTAGGGCAAACGACAATTTTGAGCACAAGAACCGCGATTGGCACTGCGTTCTCCGTTGGCCACACTCATGTAACAGTTGCCACTGAAGGAAACGCACAAAGCCCCGGAAACGAAAAATTCCAATTCCATATCGGTTGCTTCGTGAATGGCTCGAATTTGGTCGAGATTCAATTCCCGCGCCAAAACCGCCCTTTTCATGCCTGCATCGGCTAAAAACTTCACGTGTTCGGGCGTTCGGTTGTTCGCTTGCGTACTGGCGTGAATCACAATCGGCGGCAAGTCCATTTCGAGTATGGCCATGTCTTGAACAATCAGTGCATCCACACCAATTCGGTACAATTCATGAATCAATTTTTGACAAGGCTCGAGTTCGTTTTCGTATAAAATGGTGTTTACCACCACAAAAACTTTTGCTTTGAATAAGTGCGCATACTCGACCAATTCGGCGATATCACCCACAGAATTGGTCGCGTTACTGCGGGCGCCAAACAAATGGGCTCCAATGTAAACGGCATCGGCTCCTGCATTGATGGCGGCCATTCCTTGAAACAAGTTTTTCGCCGGCGCGAGTATCTCCACTTTTTTCTTCATGGTGCAAAAATACGGCTTGTTGGGGAATGAAAAATCAAATTTTCGGTCTTTTTCCCGTCAAAATACCCGTCACGTTCCAATGACTCGTGTTGTTTCCTTCTTTTACGCCTTGGTCGATAATGACTTCCAAGGTGTGCATGCCAGGTTGTAAGTTGGTCAATGGAATTTGGTAGGGCGGCGTTATCGTGGCGGGACACCAATTCGATCGACTCAAATCACTCGAGGACAAACCATTTTCAAAATTTCCAGATGCTGGATTATAAAATCGATACGTCGCACAATCCGTTCGCCAAGGCACGATGGCAAAAATTTCTTTTCCATCGATGAAAATTCGGTTCATTTTGGGATTGAATTCGTCGCCACCTTCCCAACCGCCGTGACCGGTAGATGTGTACAACAAGTTTAAATTGGTCGTATTTTCCGGAATCGTGAAGGTGACGTTCAAGGTATCGTTGCCAAACAAACTCCCGTAATTTTGTCCCGACATTTCGAGTGTATTCACGGTAGAAAACAGGGGTGAAATGAATTTCTCGGTCGCCAAACTGTCCGGTGCTTCAAACGAAGGATAAAAGTCCAATTCCAAACTGACGATGTGTCCGCCTTTGTCGTAATTGCCAATGAAAACTCCGACCCAAAACTCATCGACGTTGTTAGGAACCAACGCGCTAATGTCTTGTTTGTAAACGGCATTTTCAGCCCAATCGTAGTGGTTGATTTTTCGTTTGTCATTGAAATTTCCCACTCCAAACGAGGTATAAAAACGCATCCATTCCACGGGTGGCGCATAGTTTTTTTCTTGCACTATTCCTTGGTATTCGTTGCCTTGGTTATCAGTGAAAATGGGCAATTTTTCCAAACCAAATTGGTAAGCCGTCAGCACGGAAACAAGCGACGAATCCTGCGCCGGCACCATAAAAACAGAACCCGTTCGGTCGTAAGCGTCGCCGTTGGATCGACACGTCAATTTCGCGAAAACAAATTCGCTGTTTTTTGCTTCGGCCGGCAGCTTGATTTTTTTTAGGATCACCGCTCCTTTTGAGAAGTGATAAACCGAATCCAGCGCTAAATTTCTTTCTTGAGCAGGCAAAATGCTAGGGTCGAAATTTATTTTTTCTTCTGAAAATACCGTGAAACGTTTGTAGCGCGAATTGATTTTTAGTTCTTCAAATTCGGCATCGTTCACCAAAATTTCGCTGCCTGTTAGGCGATTCGCTGCGTTGAAATGCGGTTTTTTTTCAATGGAACTGGCCCGCATGCGCAAACTTCCGTTGACACTGATTTCCAGTACCAAGGCATTTTCAGACGGTAAATAATTGCTGTAAGGTGAACCCTTGGCTTTCGCTTCTTCCGTAAACCAAACATCAATGGTATTCGAGAAATACGAAAAAGTAGCAAAACGACAGGCAAAGCCCAACAAGGGTTTGGAACGTTCGTCCATTCTACCTTCTGGGAGTTTTGCAAACGGCGTAACTTTTCGATAAGTTTGGTCTTCGTATTGTAAGGTCGTGCTGTTTTCCTTTTTGTTGAAATCGATAAATTGTTGGTTGCGGCTATCGGGTTTCGATAAATACACCACGCCTTGATCGTAGATAAAACTAAATTGATCCGCAGTTTTTTGTTCGTTCTCGTAGAGATCGTATTTCACTTCGTAAGCAACCGCTTTTTTTTGCGCTTGGCCGAAAAAGGGAAGAAGGATGAGAAGGAGGTGAAAATTATATTTCATTTGGATTGTGTTTCTTTTAATGCCGATCAAGGTTCAAATTTAAACTTTTTGCGAGGGAATGATTGAAGAATTGGATGTTGTGGTATTAATGGTGTGCAAATAGGCACATACGGCTACCAAGTATGAATGTTCGCCGCTTGGACTTATTTGTTGTTAGCTACATATTCTTAAGTTTTTATTTAGTTTTCTCTTTTACAAGTTCACCATTATGGTATTTTTTGATCGTTTTTGAGCCAACTTTATATTCAATTACTTTAAGTCTATTTCTATTTCGAGACCACTTTTTATCTATCCATTCCTTTGGTGTTCTTTTATAAAACTCAATTAATTCACCATGCTCATTATACTTACAATGCTCATTTGTATCTAACTTGTCGTCTATGAATGTATAATATGTTAAGTTTCCTTTTTTATCATAATACAAGTCATACCAATAAAAAGTTAGGTCTTCATCTTGAATAAATCTATTGTAATGAATTGAAGATATATTTCCGAATTTATCATACAGAATTAGTTGTGTTCCTTGATATATTACCGATTTAATTTTGGGGTATCGTTTTAGCGTAGATATTAACCGTCCTTTATCATTAAAGTCATACTTTTTACTTTGCAAGTAACCGCCTTCGTATCTACCCAGATAATAGTATTCTCTTTTCCGTTTAATAATGAAGCCCTTTTTGACTTCATAGTCAATTTTCCATTTCCCATGCCATACTTTGAACATTTTGTTCGAGTCAATCTCAGGACCATAATTAAATTTTTGAAAGTCATAATAAGTTGTTGAGGCACCTGAGTAATAATCTACAGTGTCAATGACATAAACATAATAGCCGTCAAGATCAAGCTGCCCACCTTTATAAAAAATGTCCTTATAATTAATCGAGGTATCAGTTTCACTTAAATAATGCTGTCCATAAGCTCCTACGCTCAAAAAAACGCCAAAAAATATAGAAAAAATCTTATTCATATTTTTGTAGTTAACAACCGGATATTCACCACTCAACCGCAGATTTATCCGTTTAATTCTACGGTTATTTATTTAATAAAAATTATTTAACTGCTTCGAAATCAAATAAAAAGATGTTTTCAATCCGTTACTATCGGTTCAATAGTTTCTTGCTTGCAAGAAAATTATTTCCCATAAATATATCAAAAAATTAAATTGGCTTAGTAAAATCTATCACGCCATTTTTGAGTCTGTCCAAAAAGAATAAGAACGATTAGTGGATGGAAAAATATTTCATTTTTTTTGTTTCTTTTAATTCAGGTTCAAATATTCATCGTAATATTGCAATGTAATTATGGGAATCACAAAAACAGATTTATTTACCAGCGAACAAAACACCTTTGCGCAAATTGGAAAAGTGTTTTCACATCCTGCGCGCATTGCGATTTTGCAACATTTGTTGAAAGCCAACGCGTGTATCAATTCGGATTTGGTGCAGGAATTGGGCTTGGCGCAAGCGACAATCAGTCAGCATTTGAAAGAATTGAAGCAAATCGGCATCATTCAAGGTACGGTGGAAGGTGCAAGTATGAATTATTGCATCAATGCTGAAAAATGGCTGGAATTTAAATCGACGTTTGAATGCTTTTTCGATCAACATGCGTGTTGTTCGGGTGAATCTTGTTGTTAAAAAAAATTGCTTTCAACTATCGTAATATTACAATAAACCTTTTAAAAGTAGAATATGAAACTGAGTGATTTTAAAACCAAATTGGTTGGAATGGAGCAAATCTCTTTTCGTTTGCCAAACGGAACATTGGTTCCAGCACATTTCCACGTAACGGAAGTAGGTAGCGTGACCAAGCATTTCATCGATTGTGGAGGGACGATTCGAGAGGAAAAACGGGTGAATTTTCAGTTGTGGGAAGCGAATGACTACGACCATCGTTTGCATCCTGAAAAATTGGTATCCATTATTCAACTTTCGGAAGACAAATTGGGACTAACGGATGAAGAAATCGAAGTGGAATACCAAGGCGACACCATCGGGAAATACGGATTGGAAGTAGAAGGAAATCAATTTGTTTTAACCTCATTGACAACCGATTGTTTGGCGAAAGACAATTGCGGTATTCCGACTGAAAAATTGAAAGTTTCCCTTTCTACTTTGGGAAATGACAGCGCTGCTTGTTGCACGCCAGGTGGTGGATGTTGTTAAATTGAAATAGCATGTTTCCTAAGATTCAACAAGTCCTAGCGAAAATGGATTCTTCGTCCATTTCGGAAAAGCGAAAATCGGAATTGCAACTGCTGATAGATTACGTGCAGGAAAAGCGAAAAGCAGATGCGGCGATTCTTTTAAATTTCATCTGTACGCACAATTCACGCCGAAGTCAGTTTTCGCAAGTGTGGGCGCAAGTAGCAGCCGATTATTACGGAATTGAAGTGACCTGTTTCAGTGGAGGAGTGGAGGTTACAGCCTTCAACGAACGCGCGGTAGCTTCTTTGGAAAGATTCGGTTTTGACCTGCAAAGAGAAGGCAATGAAAATCCGAAATACACCGTCAAATGGAACGATTCTAAACATTCGCTTGTGCTGTTTTCCAAATTGTATGACGATGCAAGTCATCCGACCTCTGGTTTTGCGGCCATCATGACCTGTTCGCATGCCGACGAAAACTGTCCCTATGTAGCGGGTTGCGAAAAACGCATTCCGATTCGGTACGAAGATCCGAAAAACTATGATGACACACCTTTAGAAGCGACATTCTACGACTATCGTTCCTTTGAAATCGGGACGGAAATGATGTATGTTTTCTCCAAAATTCATTCTTAAAATAATTTTATGACAGCCAACAATTGTGCTCCAGCAGCCGAGCGTAAAAAACTTAGTTTTCTCGATCGATATCTCACCCTCTGGATTTTTCTCGCCATGGCGGTCGGTATTTCCATTGGGTATTTCATACCGTCAGCGGACGATTTCATCAACTTCTTTTCCGATGGCACGACCAATATTCCGCTTGCCATTGGTTTGATTTTGATGATGTATCCGCCTTTGACCAAGGTGCAATTTTCGAAAATTCCAAAAGTGCTGACAAAGCCAAAATTGTTGCTCTTTTCCTTTTTTGTGACGTGGATTGTTGGTCCCTTTTTGATGTTTTCCTTGGCCGTACTTTTTCTGAAAGACTATCCAGAATACATGACAGGATTGATTATCATTGGTTTAGCGCCGTGCATTGCCATGGTGATTGTTTGGAATGAGTTAGCGGATGGCAATCGGGAATTGGTGGCCGGTTTGGTGGGCATCAACAGTTTGTTGCAAGTGTTTTTCTTCAGTTTGTATGCGTATTTCTACCTCGAAATTGTGTTGCCTTGGTTTGGAATCGATGCCTTGAAAATAGACATCACCATTTTTGAAATTGCCAAAACGGTAGGCATTTATTTGGGAATTCCCTTTGCGGCGGCGGTGATCAGTCGTTTTGTTTTGATCCGAACCCAAGGAATAGAATGGTTCCAAACGAAGTTCATTCCCTTCATATCACCCATCACTTTGATTTCTTTGCTGTTTACGATTGTTGTGATGTTCAGTTTAAAAGGCGAAATGATCGTTTCCATCCCGACGGACGTATTGCGGATTGCCCTTCCTTTGGTTATTTTCTTCGCCGTTATGTTTTTCTTGATGTTTCTCTTGGGCAAATGGGCAGGAGCAGATTATTCGGACAATGCCGCGCTCTCATTTACAGCATCAGGCAACAATTTTGAACTCGCCATCGCCGTGGCCATCGGTGTTTTTGGCATCAACTCTGGACAGGCTTTTGCAGGCGTGATTGGTCCTTTGGTGGAAGTTCCGGCCTTAATTATCATGGTGAATGTGGCTTTTTGGTTGAAGAAAAAATTCTATAAAGTCCAATAGTCTATCTAACTAGATACTTCGACTTCGTTTCTTTAGTAAGAATAGCATTTTTAGGTCATCGTAGATTATTCCTACCAGCAAAATAACTCCAGCAAAAACTAAAACGTAAAGTTGAATGGTTGTATAAAATATTCCACACAAAGTGCCGCCTAAAAAGAAAAAGCTAATGATGGTCAGACGTAATTTAATGGAAGCGTAAAGTTTTTTTCGTTGTTTTTTTTGTTTGTAAAAAAACAATTGAGACAATTCAATACCTAAGTCTGTAAAAAGTCCCGTCAAGTGGGTGGTGCGAACGATGGCATTTGAAATTTTTGTCACCAGAGAATTTTGTAGCCCCATGGCAAAAAGCAACGAAAAAGCGAGCAGATTTGGATTGTGTGTTATGAGATATTCTCCGAAAAAGGCGGCTACAAACAAGATTAGACTTTCTATGATGATAGGAATTATATAAACCAATCTATCATTTGATTTTGAAACGGATTCAACGATTAAACTAGAGACAAAAGAGCCCAGTAAGAATGAAAAAAAGTAGAGAATGTAGATAATTCCTTGCCAAAAGTTGAATTTGAAAATTTCATCTACAAAAAAGGCAAAGTGCCCCGTTACATTGGTTGTCAAACGCATGATGGCTAAAAATCCGGCTACATTCACAATGCCCGCTACAAACGATAGCAAGGATGCAACTCTCAAATTATGGTGCACTGTTCTAGTTTTGCCTTTGTGTCGAAACATAATTTACTGCTTAGTTTGATGCGGTTATTGAAAAGGAAGGCCAAAAAACAACAATACAAGAGGAGTTTTAACGGTTTGATTCTTTGCGTTTGAATTCGTTTGTCTTCTAAAACAATTGCTAAATAAAAAAAAGATCCATTTTGAATCAATGATTATGGTTCAAAGGATGCCTTGGAGTCTAAGATACTATTTTAACCTAACTATATCTAAGAATAAGTAGTTGGGTATTGTAAAAATGGCATCATTTTTTAAAAGCAATTAGCTTTTCATAAAATCCCACCGTTTGCGCGCCCACAGGCGACAATTGATACTGCTTTTCAAAAAGTATTTTGGCATTTTTACTCAGTTTTTTTCGCAATTCGGGAGATTCTAAGCAAAATAAAAGAGCTTGGGCGAAGTCTTCGGGCGTATCGGCAATCAGGATGTTTTCATTGTGGGTAAATAAAATTCCGTCCGCACCTTTTGATGTGGAAACAATCACTTTTCCCAAAGCCAAGGCTTCAATGATTTTCACCCGAATGCCACCACCGGACAGCAATGGTACAATCAAAATGGATTTATCGGCTTGGTAGGTAAGTGAATCAGGAACTTCTCCATCTACAACTACATTTTCTAGTCGAAGAGTTTTCAGTTTCTCAGACATATTTTTTCCTGCCAAATGAAGACTAAAATCTTTTGTGAGAAACTGAAGTTTTGGCAACACCTGCTCTAAAAACCAGTCTATTCCTTGAATATTGGGCAACCAATCCATAGAGCCCAAATGGTAAATTTTCGTTGAATTTTCTTTAGGAAAATAATGCGTCAACTTTTCAGCATCAAAACCAATGGGAATGACCGTTTTGGGTAGATTTGGATGGAGAATTTGAAAAGCTGCTTCATCATCTTTTGAGAGACAAATCAATCCATCAATCTTTTTCAAAGCATTTGTTTCGAGCGTTTTTAGTCGTTTGGTCATCAACCGAAGATACAGATTCGATGGCGTGACCCCCTTTCGTTGCGCCAAATACGATTCCCATATTTTGTGTTCCACATTTTGAGCACGTAATACGATTTTACCTGAGAAATTTTTTCGAATTGCCTCTAAATAAACAGCCAAATAGGAGTGTTCCAATTGAATGATATCAAAGGAATGTTGGTGAATGAGTTCGAGCAAGGCGTTTTCAAAGGATTTGGAATAGAACCGATTCGCCAAATAGGAAGTCGATTGAAAAATAGTCAGAAATGCTTTGAAAGGGTTGATATTGTTGTTGATCTCAACAAAGGAAAAATCGGTTTGATCGATAAATGAAGTTGGAATTTTGGCAGCATCGTCTTTGTTTTTCAGCTGCTTCATGGCTAAAACGGTCAAGTTCACCTGCTCAGTTTTCAAGAGGCTCAACGCAGAATTGTAAAGTGAGTAGGCGCCTCCATCGTTTGGTGGATAGGGCAATTTGAAGCAAACTTGCAATACATTCATCGGTCGATTTTCAGTTTTTCCCAAAATACAGAACGTTCTCTGCCACTAATGTAACGAACGATTGCAAGCCCAAAGTAAAAATGAAATTTTAGCGTCTGTAAAAGTATTTTCTGAGTAGCAGGAATGGACAAAAATAGCACCGTGCAAAAGGCAACTGCAAAGGGCACAAGATATTCTCCTAGTGCCAATAAAAGCGTTAGTGAAACCATTAGAAGCAACAAAGAGAAAGGGAAAAGGAGTTTCATGTATTTGAAAATAAGGAACTGAATGCGCAATCGGAACGGTATTTTTCGAATCACATCGAAATGTAAAAAGAGAAACAACAGCAATCCACGAGTCAATCTCATCATGCGTTCTTTGTCGTAGTACTGAAGGAAATTAAAATCATAAATAATGGCGTTTTTTTCTTGTATCAGCCGGGTATCTTGTCCCAAAACGGAAGCAGTAACGTATAAATCGTCAAACAACAAATCTTCTGGAATTTCCCTGAAATTTGTTTTTCTCTGCGCGTACAAGGCGCCAAAAATGCTTAAACAGGATGAATGTTGGCTGGTTTGCCACCCCATTTTATTCATTAATGAACGGGCAAATGAGGGTTGGGAAGCGTTTTTTGAATCGACTAATGTGGCCGTAACAGTGCCAATTTGTGGATCACTGAAATTGTTCATCAAAATGTGGACAGAACCAGGTTTCATTTCTTGACGGAAATCAGAAAAAACGAAAAAATCATTTTTTGCGAATTTCACTGCATAATTGATTCCTGCTATTTTTGAAACTCTTTTTTCGAAACGATGAAGTTGTACAAAGGGATGATTTTCAAACGTTTTGAGTAGTTCGTCAGTGGAATCGGTCGAACCACCCGATACAATAATAATTTCAGAGCCTTCAATCCAATCTTGTTCGTCGAGCAAAGAGTTTATTTTGCGAAAAAAATGTTTTTCTTCATTGTAACAAGTAAGGATAAAACTTACTGGGGCACTGAATTCTTTTTTGGGAGTAGGTTCTTTATTACTGACTTTTTTAATCCACAAACTGCTTACAATCTGAGCAAATAAAATCAGGTAGGGAGTTAACGACAATACAAATGTGAAATAGAGGACGGTTGTCATATCACTTGATTTTTCTTTGTAAATAGGTCGAGAAATCCGTTGATTTTGTTCCATCTCAAGGCCAGTGAGGATCGAATTTTTCGTTTGCGCAATGCTTGCGGATTTCCAAGGATTAATGCTTGAAATTCCTGGAAGCTGTGAGTGTTTTTGCAATTGAAGCGATGCATCAAAAAAGACGAGTCATTTGTATTGAGTATGGATCGGGTAGTCAGGACCAAGGTATAGTGGTCAGCGAGTGAACGCAGCAATTTTTGACTATAAATGCCAAATGGAATCGAAAATAGTGTAACCGGATGATTTAATTTCTGTTCTATAATCTGTTTGGAATGCACAATTTCTTCTTTCAAATTTACAGTTGAAAATGATGTGAGTCGTTTGTGCGACAAACCATGTGAACCGATTTCAAAGTCTTTCTCATGCATTTCTTGAAGTTGCGACCAATTCAAAAACCCATTTTGTCCTATTTTGCTCACAATGGGAAAAAAAGTAGCAGGAATGTTTCGTTTCATAAGTTCGGGCAAAACCAATTCAAAATCTGAAGCAAAACCGTCGTCAAAGGTTAATGCAATGGATAATGTATTGGAAGCACCTCGATTTTTTTGCCAAGTCGTCAAATTAACAACAGGGATCTGAGATTTTTCAATCCAATTGATTTGTTCTCTAAATTGGGAAAATTTTAAGGTGAAAGAATCACTTATTGCTTCTTCCTTATCCGAGAGGATAGCATGATAGTTAAGAATCAATAGTTTATTCATGGTTAGGTGTTCGTCTGGCAATTTTAACGATAAAAATAAGAAATCGGTTGGTTTTTAGTTAAAAGTCAATGTCGCCAGACAAATCTTCATTTGCTCAATGAATACGAAGCTATAAAAACTTTTTATCGATAAACTTGGAATTCAACAAACGCGCAACCGACATGTAGTTGGGTTTGAAATGAATTTGGTCGCCAATGCTGTATTTCTTTTTGCCTTCTTTGGTTTTGTTCAATCCCAGATTGATGACCAGCATATCAGAAGTAATCCCGACGTAGGTTAAATCCGGATCCACGAACTCTAGATCTTTTTGATCTACGTCCAACAGTCCGAAATCGAGGATGGCTTTGAAGGTGGTTCCGTTCTCACTGTCGGCATCAAATTCTGCTGAATGGCCTATGTTCGAATCGCTCATAATGCCATCTGGCAAGAGATCTTTTTCTTCGAGTTCAATAATGTTGGCGCAAAACTCAAAGGTGTCGATGGACAATTCTTTGAACGGTTCGTTGGCATACGGACTGAGTCCAAAAAAAGCTGCTTCGCCCACGCGAAAATGATTGATATCTTTTGGAATGGTTTTGTTTTCAATCAAGGGCAAGGTAATCGATGTTCCGCCGGAAACGTATTTCAAATCGTGCTTGAATTTGGTCGAAATCAGTTCCTTGTACAAGGATAAATGCAACAATTTGTCGTACGTAGGCGCTATTCCATACATGCAACCCAAATTAGAGCCAATGCCAATTACTTCAATGTTGGGGAAATCGAATACCTTTTCGTAAAAGCTCATCAACTCCGTTCGGATAACCCCTTCGCGCAATTCGCCCAGTTCCACCATGATGATGATTTGATGAATTTTATTCGCTCGTTTTGCCGCTTTATTCAAGGCCTCAATCGTTGAGAAAGAACTGTTTAGCGAAACGTCGGCATATTTTACAATGTCGTCGACATAGATTTTAGCTGGAGGCTTGATGTAAATCGTACGCAACTTCGGATTAACGGCCTTTAAGTTTTTCAAACTGGTCAAACGCGAATCGCCAACGGAATCGATGTTTTGTATTACGTCATCGGTCAGTACTTGTTTCAGGAACTCTTTGTCGCCGGAAAAAACTTTGGTTACCAAACTCCATTTTATGTTGTGCAAGCAAAAGTAAGCGCTCAAATATTTGATGTTGTTTTGGATTTTTTTGGTGTGAATAATTAACTCAGCCATGATTTATTTCTTTAAACGCATCTCTAAATAAGGATTCGTAAAACCAAGTTTTTCGTACAGAAATCTCGCTGGATTGGTAGCTTCCACGTGCAACGCCATGTCGCCTTTGGAAATTTCAATGGCTTTTTGCATCAAGGTTTTGCCCAAACCTTTGCCTCTGTGTTCTTTGTGGATGGCAATGTAGACCAAAATATTTTCTGGAATGTAGCCGCCCATGCCGGTTTGGTTGACCACCGTTGCACCGATAATTTCCTCGTTTTCCACGAGAAGAATTACGAATCCACCAAGCGATACAAATTCTTTTACCGCGTATTCAATGGCTTTTACTATGTCTTTTTTTTGATCACCGAATTCGTCTAGATGCTCATGGAGAAAATTTACAATTTCCGATTTTTCGTTAATCGATGGTTTGTTGATGGCATCTATAATTTTAATTTTCATCTTTATTTATGGGTTTCCTCTCAAGTTAGTCAATTTTAAGAGAAATCCAATATTTTCGGCCATTTACAAGGTGTGGAAATCTAAATATTCTTAATTTTTCTGGGAAAAGTCGTTATTTTTTTGATTTCTTTCCCACGCGATAGTTCAGCAGTATCGCCATTCCAGCGAGCAGCAAAATTCCGATGCATATCAAACGAAATCCAGGATCGATGGACGAACCTAAAGTCGAAAGGGCAATGAGGGAGCAAAGAATTAAAACCGTGCTGGCAAAATTTAAAGATTTGCTGACCTTGTATTCCTTTTGCGAAAAGCGCCGCACACCTGAAAAAAGTAAGAGGAACAAATGCACAATGGCAATCACCATCACGGTGACAATCGTTCCCAAATCCTCTAAACCGTCCAATTGATCTGCATAAGCAGCATGACCGATGAGAAGAGCTAAGGCAATTAAATAGAAACGTTTCATGCACAATCTTTTTATTAAGAGAATGAATTCAATCCTCTTTTCTTGCAGAAAGATACCCAGAAATTCGTAAAAAGGAATCAATTACAGCGAAGCGGCATATTCCGTTAAGTCCACAATTTTGGAGGAATATCCGTATTCGTTGTCATACCAAGAAACGACTTTGATGAAGTTTTCGGTTAGCGCAATTCCTGCGCTCGCGTCAAAAACGGAAGTACAAGTTTCACCAACGAAATCCTGCGAAACTACCGCCTCATCTGTGTAACCAAGGATTCCTTTCAGTTCATTTTCTGAAGCAGCTTTCATCACTTTGCAAATTTCTTCGTAGGTGGCGCTTTTTTTGATGTTCACGGTCAAATCTACCACAGAAACGTCCATCGTAGGGACGCGGAACGCCATACCGGTTAGTTTTCCATTCAAGGCAGGAATTACTTTGCCAACGGCTTTTGCCGCTCCCGTAGAAGAAGGAATGATGTTGTGCAAAGCGGCTCGACCGCCTCTCCAATCTTTAACAGACGGACCGTCAACGGTATTTTGGGTGGCGGTTGTCGAGTGAATGGTCGTCATCAAACCATCGGTGATTTCAAAATTGTCGTGCAAAACTTTGGCAATGGGCGCCAAGCAATTCGTGGTGCAAGAAGCATTGGAAATAATGGTGTCAGTTGCTTTCAATTCTTTGTGGTTCACACCCATTACAAACATCGGTGCGTCAGCGGATGGCGCAGAAATAATTACTTTTTTCGCTCCTCCTTTTAGGTGAAGATCGGCTTTTTCGAGTGTGGTAAAAATACCCGTACATTCCACGACATAATCAGCACCTACTTCATTCCATTTTAAGTTTTCAGGATTTCTTTCTGCGGTAACACGAATTTCTTTTCCGTTGACAAATAGTTTATGATCGATGACTTCCACTGTTCCGTCAAATCTTCCGTGAACGGAGTCGTATTTCAACATGTACGCCAAATAATCCACATCAATCAAATCATTGATGGCAACAACTTGTACATTGTCACGTTGCGCAGCGATTCTCATCACCAATCGACCAATTCGCCCAAACCCATTAATTCCTATTTTTATCATAATCGTCTAATTATTCCTCGTTGTTAGCTAGTGCAAATACATTGAAATCAGTTATTTCCGACTTACTTTCAATACTTAATGTCAAAAATACACTAAGTTGCAAATAAAACAAATTTTGCGGGCTTAAAAATTGTGAAAATAGATAGCTTTTATTCACCGATCTTTTTAAAGTAGGGTAAATCCAAACCAACAAAGAAGCAAAATGCTCAAAGCGGTGATAAAAAGTTGGATGATCCAACCAAAAAGATTCCTAGATTTTAAACCGATGGTAGAGAATGTGATGGCCAGCAGACAAAACAAAATACAGACGACTGTGGCCACTTTTGGGTTTTCCAGGAAACGGGGCAAATAGGCATTGAAGTACTCAATCCGTTCCGTTTGAATGGTTGATTTTTCGAAGACATGTATCCAAAGTGCTAACAGGCTCAAAGGAATCAACAAGCAAGTCAGGGAAAGAGCTGTAAAAATTTTCGTTTTTGATGATTTCATTTTCATGCGTTCGTTTTTAAAAATTAATGAAAATCGAAATCATCCGAAACGAATGGTTAGAAGTTAAAAGGATGCTAACTCCATTCTGTTCCGTCTTTTCCGTCTTTTACCACGATTCCAGCCTTTGCCAATCCATCTCGGATTTGATCGGAAGTTGTCCAGTCTTTGTTGGTACGCGCATTTTGACGCAAATCGAGTACAAGATCCATCACGGGCGCAAGTCGGTCGTCGGAAGTGGAATACTCTGTTTTTAAACCCAAAACATCCAAAACAAAACGATTCATTTCCGTTGTAAGATTTTCCAAATCGACTGCCGAAATGGTCGCATTGCCATCTTTCACACTGTTGATGAATTTCACCGCATCAAACAAATTCGCCACCAAAATGGGTGTATTGAAATCGTCGTTCATGGCATTGTAGAACGAATCGATCATGGCGTTTACATCCGAAGAAGACGCGGCACCGGCCGTTAAATTGCTCAAGGATTTCAAGGCTTCCAACAAACGATTCAACCCTTTTTCAGACGCCAATAATGATTCATTGGAAATATCCATCGTACTTCGGTAGTGGGCTTGCATCATGGAAAAACGAACTACATTGGCTGAAAATGGTTTTTCAAACAATTTGGAGCTTCCTTCCACGATTTCCATGGGCAAAAAGTAGTTGCCAAACGATTTACTCATTTTTTGTCCGTTGACTTCCAGCATATTGGCGTGCATCCAATAATTTGCGGGAGAACAACCCAAGGAAGCACAACTTTGGGCAATTTCATCTTCGTGGTGCGGGAATTTTAAATCCATTCCACCACCGTGGATATCAAAAGTTTTTCCCAAATATTTGGTGCTCATCGCTGTACATTCAATGTGCCAACCCGGATTTCCATTTCCCCACGGCGAACGCCAGATTTGCATGTCTTCTGGATTGGCTTTTTTCCAAAGCGCGAAATCGGCGAAGAAGCGTTTTTCGTCTTGAGCATTCAATTCCCGCGTTTCTTCTGCTAATTCGTCGATTTTACGTCCACTCAGGATGCCGTAATCAAAGGTTTCACTGTATTTTTTCGTGTCGAAATAAACGGAACCGTTGACAACATAGGCCAAACCGTTTTCCAGTATTTTTTCGATGATGATAATTTGTTCTTCAATATGACCCGTTGCGGTCGGTTCAATGCTCGGCGGCAACAAGTTGTAGGTGCGTTGTAGATTTTGGAAAATGGTGTTGTATTTGTAGACAATTTCCAAGGATTGCATCTGCTCTTTTTTGGCGGCTACACCAATGCTGTCTACTTCATCGCCCGCGCTATTGGTAATGTGTCCAGCATCGGTGATATTTCGAACGTATTTTACTTGAAAATCAATCGCTAGTAAATAGCGGTAAATTAAATCGAAATTGATGAAGGTACGCATGTTGCCCATGTGCGGATCGCTGTACAACGTCGGTCCACAAACATACATACCCACTTTGCCTGCTTGAATTGGCGTGAATTTCTCTTTTTTTCCGGTTAAACTATTGTAAATTGATAGATTTTGACGACTCATTTTCTTGTATAATTTCCTGCGCGAACAAATATAAGGAATTAATGAACCTCGAAAAATTTCGTGAAACAGAAAGAAATGAATATTTTTGGTTGTAACCATCCATGAATCACATGAGCCTAATAAAACTAGTTATTGCCGTTTTAGTAAGTCTAGCCACAATCAGTTGCAGCATCACGAAGCGTCATTTCAGGGCGGGTTACGATGTCACGTGGCACCACAGGGATCGATCGGCCGATGAGACGGATAAAAAAGATGCGTTGATTACAACCAATTCCGATGCACTTCCCGAAAATTTGACCGATAAACCAATCGTTGACTCAGCTCAAATCGTTTTAACGTCTGAGCAAAACACGGATCCAACTGAAAATGTATTGGCGAATAATTCAACGACTTCACCCGAATTGTTTGAAAAACCGAAACCGGAAATCCTTTCACCGAAACGGGAAAAAGTCGCGAAACTTCTTGCTGAAGTGGAAGAATCAAACGAAAGGAGAATGCCACTTGCCGTAAGTTTAGCCTTGATTCCGTTGGTTTTATTCCTTGCTTTGTTGGTGAGTATAGGTGGCTACTTTTTTGGGTATATACTAGGAGAGGTTCTTTTTAAAATCCAGCATACTTCAATTTTAGAAATATTTGGAAAAATATCCGCGGTCTTGGTCGCTGCTTTGGCGTTGTTCGGTTATTTTCATCTTTTCGATAAAAAAGAGCTGAAAAAAGGCAAGACGAGAGCCAGTAGAAATGTTGGTTATGTATTTTTCGCACTCTTGCTCGCGATTTTCATAGCAGAAGTTGGCATGCGCTATCTGAATTGAAGATCCTTTTCTATTCTGCCGACTTCTTGAAAAATAAATAATAGATATTGACCAGAACAATACCAACATTGGTAACAATAACAGGGTAGCGCTCAATTAAAATTCCCCAAGCGATGAAAATTGCGCAGCCGAGAAGGTTGACCCAGCGCAAGGTTTTAATGTCTTTCATCATGAAAGAAATAAGCACGAGGGCAGAGGCGAGGTAACCAATAAAATCAATCATGGAAGTACGTGTTGTGGCTGAATTGTTGGGTTAGTCAATTTGTTCCAAAGAATCTTTGTACTTGATTTGCAAACCGTGGAGGAAATTCCGAATGATTTGGTCTTTGCACTCGCGGTAATGCTTGTGGTCGGGTTTGCGGAAAAAGGCGCTCAATTCGTGTTTACTGAAACGCAAATCGGCCAAATCCAAGATTTCTAGCATGGCGTCGTCTTGTAAATTCAAGGCGATTTTTAATTTGCGCAAAATTAGGTTGTTGTTGATTTTTTTCTCGGGTTCTGGCTGTGGACCCTCTTTCTTTCCTCTTTTGTGGTTGATGAAACCGTTTAGAAAAGCGGCCAAATATTTATCCCCCAAGTTTTTGTAGGCTTCGTCGTCGTCTTTTTTCATCCAATCGCTGATTTCAGCGCGCGTCGCTTCGTATCCGCCAGAAGCAAATAGCGCCATCACTTTGTCATCGTTCAATTCGAAGGTGAAGCGTAAGCGGCGTAAAACATCATTGTTGGTCATAGAAAAGAGTTTTGTGGAACAAAGATACTTTTTTGTGTTGACTAGGGTTGCGCGACAAACAAGACAAATTCGTTGTATTCACCTTGTTTGGTTTGGCGGAAAGCGACGATTTCTTTTAAGTCGGTACGTTTTTTCAAATACTCCAACGTTACACCCGATTCCAAAACCGCCATTTTGTTGTCCCAAATTACAAGGGAATTAGCCGGAATGTTCTTCGCGGGCAATTCGTGGATTTCTTGGTGAATGTCGGTGTTGAAATAATCTTGTTGGAAGACAAAAGCAATCGCTGGATGTGTATAATACAATTTCATTTCCATATAGTTAGGATAATTTACTTCTAAAAAAGCTTTAACATCCTTTTCGATCATTTCATTTTCAATCGTGTGAAACAAATTTTTATTGAAAACGACTCCTTCCTTGCGATTGGTAAACGGGTAAACGACCACCAGAGTACAAATTCCGATGAGCAAGCCCATTTTAACTTTTTCGTTTTTAACCCAGTTCAATAGCCAATTCGTGCCGACCAAAGCAAGCAAAGCGATGGTTGGATGCACGGCTAATAAAACACGGGGCAATCCCATGGAATTGAAAATTCCTTTCCACCAAAAAATGCTGTGTGCTACAAAAACCGACAAGAAAGATCCGAGTACTAAAAAGAAAAGTAACCCAGCTGTTTTGGATGTGTAATTTTTCAAAAACTGAAAACCAACGACCAATGCACCTATCCCGAGTAAAAGATAGATGGGTTTTTCGATCACATAATTCAGGCGATGCACGAAATCAAAAGGAGTGCCACTTCCATAGCGTTCTTTCAAACTAGCATACGGAATTTCGTGGATAAGCCATAGCAAGTCTTTGTAGAAAAATGCTCCAACGATGGAATACAACACTTGACCAGCAAACAGAAAAGGCAGAATTTTGAATTGCCGCAACCAGATTGAATAGACACCAAAAACAATAAGAATGACCAAACCTTCTGAACGAATCAAAGGTAAAAATGAAATCAGAATCAAAGCGGCAACCCATCGTTCTCGGGTAAACAAATAAATACCAAGAATGAGAAACAAAGCAAATAAGTATTCTGTCAACCCGGAGAAAATCAAAGCAAAAAAGAGCGGTGCAAAGAACAGAAACAAAAAGACCAACCAAGGATGAGGTTGTTTCAATTCAACGGCCGTTTTGTAAGAGAAATAACCAATCAATGAAGCGCAAAGCGAATTGAAGACAATTATTCCTTTGAATCCAAGCCAAGCAAAAGGAGCGCTAAGCAAAACAAAAACCGGTTTGGCCCAGTGGTGGAAAAAGAAAGTGGGGTAATCGACAGCGTATTTGGCGTACAAAAAGTGTTTGATACTGTCGCCCGAGTCGCCCGTACCATTGGTTTGTGCATTGATGAACAACAAAATCACAAAAACGATACCTGTCCAAAGGATTTCAGGTGTAAGTTGGTTTATTTTGCTGTTTTTCATTGTTGTTATTTTAATGAAGAATCAAAGTTCCCTTGCCCGTTTTGGCCAATTCATTGATTTCGGAAGGAGCACCATAAACATCAATATTTCCATCACCTAATAATTTGTATTCTAATTTATTAGTTACGTTTAATTCACACAATCCTTTAGCACTGTTTTCGATATAAGCATAACTTGATGTAAGCCCTTTTGCATCGATTGACATGATGGCCGTATTCCAAATTTTCAACAGATTGGTTGTCCCGCGCAAAGTGATCTTTCCACCGCAAGGGAAATTGTTCCAGTAAGCGAAATCAGTGCAATTTACCTCTAAATCGGCAAAATTTGCTTTGCTTTTTGCGGTGTAGGTAAAACTTGTGGTGTGAATGGCATTCACGGTTTTCAATTGACAGGTTTCATTAGCACTCACTTTGGTCAATTGTTTGGCGTGAATGTACAACGTAACTTTGTTTGATTTTGGGTGCGTGAATTTTTGCTTTTGAAGATTGTCGATGGTGAGAACTTCTGATTCTACTGTACAGGTAACTTTCTGAATGGTTTTTTCATGTCCGTGAATTTCAACAAAGAAAACGCTGTCTTCTACCAAATAAACGTCAAAATTGCTGTTGATTTCAATTTCGTGGAAGTCAGCTAATGGAGTTGTAATAATTCCTTCAGGATTGTTTTTCTGGCAAGCTGTCAAAAAAATTGACAACGCAAAAAAGGCTATGAGATTTCGTATTACCATTTGACGCCCAATCCGATTTCTGGAAAATCCAAGATGTGTAAATGTGATTTCATGGCCACCCGAATCAACAAATGATCGGTAAAGCGGTATTGAACGATGCCGCGGTTGTACATCGTTTTGCCCAAACCTTTGTTTACCAAACCAACGTACACACCTTCTTGTAAAATCACACTGAAGTGATTGTACACAAATTCTTGCGAAATATGTATACCGGTTTGGAAATTATCGGATGTATGAAAGGTTTTGTTTTTCGATTCGACCAAGGTTTTCATTGAATTGTCGTAAAAAATATCCGCGCCAATGCCGCCATTGAAACCACGAAACCATTCAAAATTGATGCCTCCTGAAAGCGATGAGGTAAAGAAAAACTGACCAGACAAGGCTCTCGTTTGTTTGCCGCCAAAACTCTGGACGATTTCAAAATTCGTTTTTCGTTGGTGTTTTTCCAATGGACTGGTTTCTTTTTCGTTTTCAGGATGGAGACGATAGGTCACACCCGCAAAAGCTGTCAAGAGATTGATGCCTAAATTGGGGTCGTGGCTGTTCGCATTGGAAAAATGATCCAGCGAAAGTCCCATTTGTGTGTCTATTTTTTTGGTCAGTTTGACATTGCAGCCAAACCGCAAATTGAAGTGAGCATTCACGTGTGAACCAATGGCGACGTTTTCGTAATTCTCTGTCAAATCAAAGTGTTTGGTGAGATAACCCAATCCCATTCCGGTTTGGTTGTAAACCTGAAAACGCTTTTTGTTGATGAAATTGACGCGAAAGAAATAGTTTAAGCTAAAGGCTCTACCCATCACATTATCATTGCCTAAGGTTGTGTAAAAAGCGGACAAACCGTATTCTGGAAATTGGTACAATTTTTCCCACTGATTTTTCCCAGTGGTTTCTTTGCTGATGTGAAAAGAACAGGATTGAATTGGATGCGTGGAAATGTAATTGGTAACGGAATATTCTGGCAAGGAAAAACCACGTTGGTAATTCAAGGAAAGTTTCACGTTCTCCCATTTCGCAGATTGACCAAAAGACGTCATAAAGCAGATCATTCCCAGGGAGAGAAGTAAGCCGTTTAGTTGGTTTTTCGAAGCGTAGAAATGCAATGCGTTTTACTTTTGGTTTTGTTTCAAAAATACATGCATTTTTTGAAATTTAGACATTCACTTTCGTTTCTACGAAATAAGCATTCGTCAAAGTCGTAATTTCAATCTCAACACCCCGTGGATCGCGGATAATTAAGAAATCGGTTGATTGTAAAATGAAATTTTTCGCTCCTACGCGCACATCCATATGTCCGACAACACAATAGAAAAACAAGAAAGAATCGTTGCTTTTTACTTCCACAGCATCTGGCTTCACCATTTCGTGTGCCTTCATTTTTCCACTTGCTTTTGACGAGCAAATCAAATTGAAATCGATGCATTGTCCTACTGAAGTGGTTTCCCAATCACCAGAAAATTCATCTTGCTCCTGTGCTTCCAATTTTTTCGTGTGGTGATCTTTGTGCGCAATTTCAATTCCGCCGCGCAAAACCATCAATTTACGGTTGTAGCCTGGCAAAGAGCTGAATTCTGACGTTTTCGCCAATACTTCTGCTGTACTTACCCGAAAATCAAAATTGCGATCGGCAAATGTGGCGCCATCCGGCGTAATGAATAATTCGGTTGTTGTACCGCCACTCCAAGAAGTCGTTGTTTGGCTATTGCCGTGCAAAAGGAATATTTTCATGGTGCAAAGCTAGTGAAATGGTTTTGAATTTGTGTAGCGGCCTTTTTTGATGATTCTTGTTCGATTTTTAAGGTTTTCGAGTGGTACTGGTGTGTTTTAAAACACCATTTTTTCGATATTGATAGATGCAATACTGAAAGGGATGGTCACCGCAAGATGCTGTATAATCAAAACGGATTTTTAAAACGCCGTTGGAATAATATTCTTTGTACTCGATGAGTTTGCCATTTTTTGCCGAAAGAACAAATCTAGTTTGACCATTTTTAAAGTTGGATTTGTAATCACCATTCAAGAGCACGATTCCGCTTTGGCTTGTCTTCGTGGACGATACAACGGGGTGTTTCTTGGCGCCAATTTTACCCATATTGAAATAGTCAAATTTACCCTTGTAATAGGTATATTTTAGATAAGCAGCCTTTGTTGAATCTGTTGTTTCCGCTAAATAAGGGTCGAGATAAACCATCCACCATCCGGTTTTATGGTTGTTGGCATCCACACGATTGAGCGTATCGCTCTGTGCAAGGCTGTCAGTATAAATCACTATAAAAATGAAAAAATAAAGGATTTTGAATTTCATGGTAGGCATATTATCAATCACTTTTTCTTATCGATTCTTGAACTCTAATATACCCTATTTTTCAATTCCATGCAAAAAGACAAATGCCTCTTACTAGCAATAAGAGGCATTTGTTTCAACTAAACATTAGAAAAAAGGAGGAATTTGTATGCTTAAAGTTTTACAGTCAAATTTTCGATAGGCGCGGTTTCGATGTAGTTTTGAACTTCAAAGACTTCATCGTAGCCTTTTAAATTGTCCCGATTGGAAAGGAACAAATAGGTATTGTTTTCCGTTTTGATGAAGGAGAAATCATCGTAACCAGAATTGATACCCAAGCCTAGATTCATTGGTTGACCAAAGTTGTTTCCTTGTGGCAACGAGCAGAAAAGATCCGTTCCACCAAAACCAGGATGGCTGTCAGAAGAGAAATACAATTTTCCTTCCACAAGCGTTGGATACATTTCGTTGCCCGCGCTGTTGACTTGATTGCCCAAGTTGACAGGTTCTGTCCACGTTCCGTCACTTATTAATGTGGCACTGTACAAATCATATCCGCCGTAACCGCCTGGTTTGTCGGATGAGAAATACAGCTTGTTGTTAGAAAAGAAAGGAGAAACGTAATTGCTCGTAGGGGAACAGAACGGTAGAGAAAGAAAAGAAACGATGGCTCCATTTTCAACTTTGGCACAGGAAATTGAAAGTGATGAGTTGTGGTTTCGATTGAAACCATCGTTTTTTTGCGGAGAGGCAAAAAATAGGGTGTTGTCTTCGGTCAACACAAATGAATTTCTCACTTGAATGGATTCGACGGAAGCAAATGTTTTTAAGTCTACTGTATAGTTCAATTCCGGCATATTGGCGAAATTGGTTTGATTTTCTACTGAAATTGGATTTCGACGGTCCAATTGAATTTTGCTCATTACTTTGTTTTGGTACGCTGCAAAACAAGTATTGAATGGCGTTTGCTGAAAACTCAATTTTTCAGTCGTTCCATTGGTCAAATTGCTATTGTTTGCTTTTGTCCAACTAATTTTTTTGGAAATGTTTTGGTATTGTGGAGTCGTTTTGTCTTTGCAGGTTGCCAACAAATCGGTTGACAAATCGAGCATGTTGGTGCTCAACAAGATATCCGCCAAAGCTAATTTGTGTACATCCGCTAATTCTCTTCTGTTTTTCACTTTGTAGTACAAAATTTTTGATTGGAAGAAATTGTTGGTTTTGTAATAGCTGTAAGCCAATTTCAAGGTTTGTTTCAAATTTAGTTTTTCCACTTTCGAACCGTATTGTGCAATGACAGTCGCGTAGGAATCTTTTTTGTTGTAATTGCTTTCTGCTGAAAATGCCATGAATGTATAGAACTGAAAAAAAATAAGCAGAGTGATAATACTTTTCATGACGTTTAGAATTATTGTACACTACAAAGTCACGCATTTTATTTGATTGTGTCCACTACAAGAATTGGTAGTATTTAAAAAAGGAATCCTTTATTTCATGAAAAGAGCAAATGTGTTGAGAAAAAACAGGAATCAATTCGCTTTTGGAAAAGGATGAATTTAATCGCGTAAAATGCCCAATTCCACCGCATCACGAATCAAGAGGGCAATGGAATCGACGTGGAATTTTTTGAGCAATTTTTTTTTGTGGAAATTGACGGTATTGTGGGAAATGTGCAAGTTTTCAGCGATGTCAGGACTGGAAAATCCTTTCCCCAGTAGTTGAATAATTTCCAATTCTCTTTCTGAAAGCACCAAAGACTCTTGATTTTTTGTGCGCACCACAATTGAATTTGTTTCAGGGTCAAACTGCAGAATACTGGCGATTAACGTTTCGATTGGTTCTTTTTTGCTGACCAATTCATCTACTCCGATGCGTTGCAAATAAAGTTGGATGGAGTTTCCTTCGGCATTCGAAAAGGCAATAATTTTTTTAGTAGGATAGGTTTTGCGCAACAAATCCAGAAAATTGAGACTGATGCCATCTTCGAGCACAATGTCCACCACCAACACATCGACTTGGAGCGTTTTCAGTTGCTCTAAAAAGTCGTCTGCCGTTGCACTGGAAAACACAAATTCCAGTGCGTCATTTTTCTGTATCGCCGCTTGAACGCCATATAAAATGGCAGGATTATCGTCTATGATGGCTACTCTGATCATGCTAATTTAAAAATCCACATTCCTTTGCTTCCACGATTAAATGGTAGATGTTGCTGGTATTGAAAAGTTGGAATAGCTTTTTTTTGTGAAATAAAATGGTGTTTTCAGAGATGCCCAGTTGTTCGCCAATGGCCTTGCTAGATTCCCCTTTTGCCATTAATTTTAGGACTTGTATTTCTCTTTCTGTCAATTTCAAAGAAATAGCTTGCGGAGATAAGTGCGCATATTCGTCAGGAAAGATTTTCTTTTTTTCTAAAACAACTTGGCGAATCGCGTCTGGAAGAACCAACAACGGTTCATTTTTCGAAACCAAGGCATGCACAGATTCGAAACGGAAAAGTTCATTGATCAATTGAATGTTGCGAATGTTGGAATAGACAATCACAGGCGTAGCAGGATATTTTTCAGCCAACCATTCAAACAATTCCAATCCGACCACATCGGGCATGATTACATCCGCCAAAACCACGTCCACCGCTTGATTTTCTATTTCTGCTTGGAATTGTAGTTTGGAGTTGACAGCAAATTGACAGGAAAAACCTTTGTCTTCCATGAACAGGCGCAACCCTTCCGACAAAGTAGGATTGTCGTCAATAATGCCGACTATAATTTTTGTCTCCAATGATTGAATTGACGTAGTTTGCTGAATGTTTTCATAAATAGCATGAACACATGCGTATTTTCAGGCTAAATGTAGAAAACTTTGGGAGATTTTCAAAACTTGCAGGCAGGAATGCTATCTTTAAATTTTACTAGCAGAAAACTTTAAAAAATGCGCCTGCAATTTGTCTTTTTCTTCTTTTTTTGTCTCCCAGCTTTTGGTCAAAATCCAGCGGTAGTCAAACGCATTTCACTAGTTGAAAACGCACTTTATTCGGGCGATTTGGATCAAGCGAAGACAATAGTTCAATCCATGGCAAGGTCAAAAATTCCTACTGATAAGCAATACGCCTATCTCTATGCCGCCAAAATCGCTTTTTTTCAAGGAGATTTAAAAGGAATGAATTCATTTCTGCCGCGCATAACGGATCGTTCGCCAGAAATCGTGTATTATAAAAATTTGCTCTACGGCCATTACTTGATTCTCAACAATCAAACTGCATTGGGGTACCAAAGTCTCGAAAGAGCGATGGAAGAAGTTGACGTGTTAAACAACCCAAGAATCTATTTTTCAAATCAGTTTATTTCCTTGCAATTGATTTCATTCCAAGAAAATCGACTTTCCAGCCAAGCCGGTGAAATTTTGGATGAATTGAGAAGTCGCGAAAAGGACATGGGGCTGTTTGAAAAAAGCCAGTTGTACACCTTGGAATCCAATTTCTGTTCTGTAAAAGATACCGCTCAACAAGTCCAATTGGGTGAAAAAATACGGGCGTTTGGACAACAAAATGACTTTGCAGCCTCGCGCTTATTGGGTCATCTGATTTTATCGAAATTCTCGAAAACGGATGCAGCGAAATTGGCGCAGTTGGATCTGGCTTTTGTGGAAACCAAAAAATCGAAGATTATCCAGCTGAATTCAGACGTGTATTTTTCCTACATGGATTTTTACGAAGCCAAAAACGAATTGGACTCTGCTATTTTTTGGGCACAAAAAGCGATGTTTCCAGCATTTTTGGATCTAAATGTGGGTCGAGATCCGTATGCGCGTATCTCAGAAATGTACGAGAAAAAGGGAAATATCGAACGGGCTTTGTTTTACAAAAAAATGGGAGCGGAGAAATTTCAAGAAGTCAGTCAGCGGCATGCCATCAACATTCGGGAGTATTTAATCGGTGGATTGGAACAAAACATTCAAGAAAAAAATGACTTGTTGGACCGAAACAAAATATTGATCCTGGGAATTTCAGTTTTCGCGGGAATCTTATTGGTGTTGCTTTATTTCATGTTGCGATTGGACAGACGCTTGCGAAAAGCCTTGGTGAAAGTACAACAAGCCAACAGCGAAATGGAAATGTTTTCACGAATAGTATCACACGATTTAAAAGCGCCAATTTTCACCATTTCCAAATTGGTCGGTTATGTGTTGGAAGACGAGAAAAACTTGAATTTCCAATCCCAAAGTTATTTGAATGCCGCCTTGGATACGTGCGAAAACTCCAATTTGTTGATCAACAACATCATGACCTTTCTGCGGTTCCAAGAGAAATCAGTTGCCTTTTCGACCGTTTCCGTTAAAAAAATAATGGGGGCGGTTACTACCAATTTGCAGGAACAAATTAAAATGAATAACGCTGAAATTGAGTTGTCGAATTTTCCTGCGACCTTGCTGGTAAACGATGTTTTGTTCATTCAATTGTTTCAAAATCTTCTTCAAAACAGTATAAAGTACCGCCAAATCGACGTGGATCCGGTGATTCAAATCGATTATTGGCCTTTGCCAGAGGGGTATGCAATTTCGTTTCGGGACAATGGAAAAGGAATTCCGCCAGGTAAGTCGGAAACGATGCTAAAGGCATTTGAACAAGATTTATCGGCTTCCATTAACGAAGGCATTGGATTGGGATTGGCCATTTGTTCTGCGATTGTAAAATTGCACCAAGGAACCATTGCTTTGCGCAACAACAACGTCGCTGGAATTGAAGTGTACATGACCTTCAAGTCTGTCAATTAACCCAAATTCAATCCTCTTTTTGGACGATTACGTTAAACTTTACATTCAATCCTGCCTTGAAATGTTGATTGGTGAAATACGTCGTGTCGGCTGATAACTCGGCGGAATAAAGTAGCCCGGAATTCGGTAAAGGTTTTAGTTCCAAAAGTTGGAGGGTGCTGTCTTGCGCTTTTACCAACTGGATGCGCTCGTCATACGCTTTTGCATACTTTGACACGATGGATTGCTGGTGCACAAATTGATAGCCAAAATACAAGGTAGAAAGGCCAAGTGGAATCACCGTTGAATAAAACGCAAAAGCACGACTGAAGGATAGATTCTTACCAATTTGATAATAAAGCGCTAAAACGTACGCGATGGTGCAAATTGTGACGAAAAACAACGCTCGGTAGGCGCCGACATCTTGCGTTTTGTAGGTGATGGAAAGTTGGAACAAATAAACGGTGATGAAATAAGTCAAGGTGAGATAAACCAGGTTCCGTTTCCAGTTGGAATCCGCCGTATTTCCTTTGTGACGATTGGCGATGGCAACCATCGGCAGACAAAGCACCAGGATGAACGGCAAGACGTAGACGATACGTTTTAGAAAAAGAATGCCAACCATTTTCACGTTCAACACCAGGCTGTAGCCAAAACTGATTTCGTCAAAAAATTGTTCTCGAACTCGGTTTCCTTTTGCGAAATAGAGAATCAAAAGAGCGGCCAAACAAAATACAAACCCAAGCGCGGAACGTTGGAGGAGCAGTGGTTTATTCAATTCAAAAGTGGATTTCTTGCGGAGTAAATAGACGGGCAATAACACCAATATCAACAGCGCAATCAAGGCCAACGGTCCGCTGCTTCCGCCAACATAGACAAATGCGAATAGGCCCAAAAAAGTAATCGTCGAACTATTCTTTTGTGAAATGACCGTTACCAAACCCATCAAAAACAAAACATTGCTCCACAAATAAGTGGTAGAAGCGCAAAGCCAAAACCAAGTTTCATCGACTTTAATCGAAGCAATAAAGGCAATGCTCACCAAGAAAACACCGTTGTTGAGTAGCTGCCAACGGTTAAAGCGCACGGAATGATCAGAGTAAAGACTTTCTGGTGAAATTTTCAGCAACAGCAGCACGTTTTTGGCTAAAAAATAAAGCGTGAAAACGAATACCATTAAATTGAAAAGGCCAAAAAGAAACAAGGCGAAAGGTGTCTTCTGGTAAAACCACAAAACCAAGTGATTGAGCCCAACCGATGTCCAACGCGAACTCCAACTGGCGTATTCTTCAAGGGTTCCAGCCATCACTCCGTAATCGTTTACGTTGTGAAGGAAATGGAAATCATCTGCCGCTAATCTATTGTTGAAACAGAGAACGAAATACAAGAGTAAAAAACAAACATTGCTCCCAAAAATGAGTAGAGGAACAAGAATTGTTTTTTGTATGAACATGAATCGATTGCCCTAAACAAGCGATTACGCCAAAATAAGTTTACTGCTTTCTAGTAATTGCTCTCGATGCGCGGGGTGTGCAATGTTGATCAATAATTTCACACGTTCACCGATTGTTTTTCCATACAAATTCGCAACACCGTATTCCGTTACCACATAATGCACATGCGCACGTGTAGTCACGACGCCCGCACCTTGTTTCAGGAAAGGAACAATTTTGGATTCGCCTTTGCTGGTCGTGGAGGTCAACGCGATAATTGGTTTTCCACCTTCTGAAAGCGATGCGCCGCGGATAAAATCCATTTGCCCACCAACGCCTGAAAATATTTTGTTGCCAATGGAATCGGCACAAACTTGACCAGTCAAATCAATTTCAATCGCGCTATTGATGGCCACCACTTTTGGATTTTGCTTGATCACGGCCGTGTTGTTGACGTATTCAAAATCGAGCAATTGCACCATTGGATTGTCATCTATGAAATCAAATAATTTTTTGCTTCCCACCACAAAGGACGAAACCACCATACCGACGTATTTCTTCTTGCGCGAGCCGTTGATAACGCCTTTTTCCACCAAGGACAAAACACCGTCCGAAAACATTTCAGAGTGAATGCCTAAATTCTTGTGATTGCCAAGATAAGAAAGGACCGCATTTGGAATAGCACCGATGCCCATTTGCAAAGTCGATCCATCTTCAATTAGCTCGCAAATATGCTTGCCAATGGCTTTAATTTCGTCCGTTAATTCTGGATAACTTACTTCGGGTAACGGTTGAGAATGTTCTACTTGGTGCGTAATTTTACTGATGTGAATCAGACCATCGCCATGTGTTCGCGGCATTTGATCATTGATTTGTGCAATCACGATTTTCGCACATTGTGTTGCCGCTAGTGAAATGTCTACAGAAGTTCCCAACGAACAATAACCGTGCTTGTCGGGAGGTGAAACCGTAATCAATGCCACATCAATGGGAATAATTCCTTTTCGAAACAAACCAGGAACCTCACTCAAGAAAATGGGAATGTAACTACCGCTTCCGTTTTGAATCACGTCACGGATGTTCGATCCAACAAAAAAGGACTTTACTTTAAACGAAGCCTTGTAGGCCGGATTGGCATAAGGCGCGGGACCTTCCGTATGAATTTGGTAGATACTTACGTCGCGCAATTCTTCGTGTCGTTCCGTCATGGCGGCTACCAAAGAAGTAGGCACCGCTGCTGCAGAGTGAATAAAAACGTTGTCGCCACTTTTTATATTTTTTACGGCTTCTGCTGCTGTCGTCATGGGTTTTATTTTTTAACGAGGTTACTAGGTTTATATTTTGGCAATACAACAATTGAAAAATTCCTACAATCGTTTATTTCCCTTCGAATTTAACAATTTTCTGAAAATACGGGGAGAAAGGTTTTGAGAATTTTAGGCTGCTTTGAAATCTACCTTTGAACGCGTGATTTCTTCAATTGAAACAGGATTTTTGGGCGATCTCATTCATAGTGCCACTAGCCGCAGAACCAAATAGCGCAATAGAATCTACACCATGCGTTTTGCAAAGTGCAATTATATTCTCTAAGCTATCTTTTACCTGCTTGATCATAGTGTATCAAAGATAAGGGTTTTTTTTGGTGATTGAGTTTTGATTTAATTCCTTACTTTTTTCAATTGTCGCCTCACTTTCGATTTTGTTGCATGGACTAACATACTATTTAGTAAAATGAAGAAACCAAGAATACCTAGAAAAATAGTAACGACCTGTTCTAATGGAAAATATTGCTCGGAATCGAAAAAATAAAACGTTATCATCAGTGCATACGTAACAAGGGAGTTTATGGCAATTGGTCTATATTGACGATTGGAACGCACGAATTTCACGGTACCATTTTCTTCAGCTTTAAATGTAAGTTTTGGTGTTACTATTCCTTGATGGTTTGGGGCCCAAACAGTATATATTCCGCTTGCTGATTTTCGTACCTTGAGACCTGCAGTTGATTTGATAATATAGTTTGAGTTCATTTTAACAATTTTCACCCAACATGAATAACATCTCCATGCTTCCCATCTTTTTAATAATTTCCTCACCATGCTGAAGAGTTCGGCAAGGAACAATAATTTTATTTGGAGCGTTTTTAATATCATTCATCACCGCCCAATTTCCCGCCATCATTTTATGAATTTTAAGTGTTCCGATTATTTTTGGTCTTATCCTTAAAGGTTAATTATTTATTTCCACAATTCTAAACTCCGTTCTTCTATTCATCTGATGCAATCGTTCAAAAGTTTCCTTGTCGTTTATTTTAAACGAATTTATATAATCTTCGGTTAGTGTTATTGTTTTACAATCAACATTGGGAACGGAAAACTTTGCAAATGCATCATTGCAATTAAAAAGCACAAGTGGTGTAGATTCTCCCATTCCTTTCCAGCTTAATTGATGATTGGAGACCCCCTTTTTCAAGAGAATTTCTGCAAGTTCAATTGCTCTGCTTTCGGATAATGTCAAATTCGATTTTTCACTTCCACGAGCAACTGTGTGTATTGATATTTCAAGTACTATTTCTGGATGATTTTTCAGAAAAGAGCAGAGGGTATCTAAGAATTCTGGTCTTCTCATGTATGAAACGCGGTTATTTAAGTCACTTTTAACACAGAATGGATAGCTGAAATCCCAATCGGTTTCGAGAATGGCTCCTAATTTAAAAGTAGTGTCGCTCGGTTTGAAATAGTCATTTTGTGCGGTACTAGTTGCACTCGTAAATAGCAAAAGAAAAAATAGAATTTGCTTTTTCATTGACTTAAAAATAGGTTTTTTTTGAATATACCCACATAAAAAAACACCTCCCCGCACTTCTCAACAAAGTCTAAAAGGAGGTGCCCAGAATTACATTATAAAACTTGAATTTTGATATATTTTTCAGTGTTTTCGATGAAAAGTTTTATAATATAAATTCCTTTTTGAGCATTTTCAATTTCGACTTGTAGGGTACCATTGGTTATAGAGGAACGGAAATCCATTTGCCGTCCCATGAAGTCGTATATATAAATTTCCTCACCATTGCTTGTACCAGTAATACTGAACAAACCGTCATTTGGATTCGGATATAAAATAGATTTCTCTGATTGTAAATGGGCCAATGAATTTGTAGTTTGAAAATTTGTGAAGACTGTGTTTGTTGTAATGGGGGCATTGTAGTCAAAGTAAATATGGGCTTTATTTGGAATTGTCGTTCCTTCAGTCAATCCTCCAATTGGCTTTATCTTGTATGTTACAAAACCTTTTGAATTCGCTTGCGAAACACTTGAATCAACTAAGTTGATGTTTGGAAAATGGAATTTAACAATGCCATTGTTTAATCCGAAATACATATCGTGAGAATAATTGATAACCTCAAAAGTAGAATAATCCAAAAGACTAGACAAAGGATCTTCCAAACGAATATTTATTGCTGGTGCGGTACCAGTATTCTGAAAATTGACCGTATAAATTAAATAGTCTTCGTACAAAGGAAGAACTGTTTTTGGATAAACGGTTTTATTGTTCGGGTCATACGAGTTGACTACGTCGTAGCAATAAACTAAAGTGTCATTTGTAGAATTGTTGTCTGCCGTCGTTGATGCAACGATTACCTGAACACAAACTACATCCATTGAATTTGCAGTAGTATCCGTTTCGAAAACCAACCCAAAATCAATCAATGGGTTTATGGCTCCGAAATCTGCAATTGAATAAGAAAAAGTATTACCAGATACAGTTGGCGTTAAACTTCCCGCGGCTGGAGCGAAATAGTTAACAAGACCTGTAACGTTTATCGTCACAATTCCAGATTGCCCATTGGCACAGTTTAGGTTATAGAAAGTCGACATATCACCCGCAACACATTGCAAAGTATGATATTGACCTGGAAAAACATTGCCAATTGCATGGACAGCCATTGCGCCAACATCAAAACCAGTACCACATTTTAGTCCGAAATTCACATTGGAAATTAAAGGGCTTGCGGTCGTAACATTAACTATACTATCAGCTCCCGGATAAACACAATCTACTTCATAAGGCTTGTTGATTGTATCAACAATAATATTAAATTGACCTGTTAGTGTATTGAAATAATATCGCCCATTCCAAAAGGTGGACGTTGAACCAACAAAGCCTCCGCTTGCATCATATTGTTTTATAGGTATGTTTTTCAAAGGAAGATCATTTGGGTCAAACAAACAATCAGAATTGCCATCGACGTATACATACCCTTGTATTCCTTCTGCCCCTAAGCACCCAAATGGATTGTTCACAGGATCATTTGGAGAACATAACGGGTAAGCTTGAAAAGTAGCATTCATTACTGGCAATATGTTCGGCAGGCAAGTAAAAGGATTGTTATTCATTGAAAGATAAATCAAGCTACTTGGCAAAAAAGGCAAACAATTGAGGTTATTATTGGAAATATTTAATTCGAAAATAGTTGCAGGTAAGCTTTGTAAATTTGTTATTTGATTGTTGTTTATATTTAATTTAGTTGTGGAGGTTGGAACGTTTGGCAAACCTGTTAAATTATTGTTTTGCACACTGATAGACTGAATTGAATTCGGCAACACTCCTAATGAATCTAATATGCAATCGTCTGCAGTGAGTTGATTAGTTAAAATTGGTAAATTAGCAATGTAGGTCAGCATTGTGCAAGATGGCACGGAAAGAATTTCTAAATCCGAAGGAAAACTAGTCAAACTAGTAAAATTGTTTTGAAAAGCAAAGAGGTATTTTATGGTGTTTGGCAATGGTGGTAATACACTCAAGTTTAAATCTCCAATTGACAACCATGTTATTGAGCTAGGAAAAATTGGCATTACCATATTAACATTCCCATCCAAAGATATTGATGTCAAAGAGGAAGGAAACGGTGGCACATTTATTACATTGCAATATGAAATTCCATACGATTGTAATAATGGAGGAAGAGTTGTTTCTATGGGTAAACTAGGCGTAGCACTTCTTTCATAGCCAAGCAAACCAGAAGGGAGCGCAGGAATTGAGTTTAATGCAGAATTCCAAGGAATTCCCAATGTCAATAATGATGATGGCAAGTTTGGAATATAAGTCAACCCATTATTCGCAACTGCTAAGTTTATTAAATTCTGCGGTAGGTATGGCAACGAATCTACAAAGTTATTATTAATATCCAAAGTATGTAAATTGTCAAAATACTGAATTCCATTAATGTCTGTAACGGCATATGAATTTGAAATTGTGACCACAAGAGCATTTAAAATTGCCGGACAAGTTGTATCCATTTGGTTCCCTGTCATGCAAGATGGATAATTAAATGTTAAGTAATTTTTAAACCCTACATCGGAAATCGTAACAAATTGAGATTTTGCAATAAATGAAAGAAAAAGACTGAATAATACAATGGAAATTTTTTTCATAGTGATTTAGTTTATAGTTGTAATAAAAAGCTAGTACAATGCTTATAAATGTAAATAAAATTTTTATTAGTTATGAAAATTTTGGTTTACTTATTTACATTAAAATATTGATATTCAATTGTTGAACCTCCAAAAGGGGGTGAGGGTAACTATTTCTCCTCAAAAAAATACCTCCTTCTCACTTCTCTAAAAAGTGCGAAAAGGAGGTGTCCTCAATAAAATAAAAGCTATTTATCGCAATTTTATATTCAATTCTGCCAATTGTTTTTCATCCAATGGAGAAGGCGCATCGATCATTACGTCGCGGCCGGAGTTGTTTTTCGGGAAGGCGATGTAATCACGAATGGATTCTGATCCGCCCATGGTTGCCACCAAACGATCCAAACCAAAAGCCAAACCACCGTGTGGAGGTGCTCCGTATTCGAAAGCGTTCATCAAGAAACCAAATTGGTCTTGTGCTTCTTCTGGTGTGAAGCCCAACAAGTCAAACATTCTGGATTGCAATTTTCGGTCGTGGATACGGATGGAACCACCGCCCAATTCAACACCGTTCATGGCCAAATCGTAGGCATTGGCGCGAACTTTTCCGGGATCGGTATCGATCAAATCCATGTCTTCTGGTTTTGGAGACGTGAACGGGTGGTGCATCGCGTGGTAACGGTTGGATTCTTCGTCCCATTCCAACAACGGGAAATCGTATACCCAAAGTGGTTTGAATTCGTTCGGGTTGCGCAATCCTAGCTCGTTACCCATGTGCAAACGCAATTCGTTCATCATTTTACGGGTCTTGTCCAAATCGCCGCTTAAAACCAAAATTAAGTCGTCGGGTTGTGCGTTGGTCGCTTTTGCCCATTCCGCCAAATCTTCTTGTGAATAGAATTTATCCACTGACGATTTGTAGGTTCCGTCTGCGTTACATTTCACATACACCAAACCTTTGGCGCCAATTTGCGGTCGGCGAACCCAATCGGTTAACGCATCCAATTGTTTGCGCGTGTATTCTGCCGCTCCTGGTGCCGCAACCGCAATCACGGCTTCGCTTTGGTCAAAAATCGCGAAATCTTTGCCTTGGGTCAATTTCGTCAGGTCATGAAAACGCATGTCGAAACGAATATCCGGTTTATCGGAACCATACAATTCCATTGCTTCGCTGTACGCCATGCGCGGGAACGGTTCTGTAAACTCGATATCGCGCACCGTTTTAAAAAGGTGTTTGATCAATCCTTCAAACGTATTTAAAATATCTTCTTGTTCCACAAACGCCATTTCGCAGTCGATTTGTGTAAATTCTGGCTGACGATCGGCACGCAAATCCTCGTCACGGAAACATTTTACGATTTGGTAGTAACGGTCGAAACCGGAAACCATCAACAATTGTTTGAACGTTTGAGGCGATTGTGGCAAGGCGTAAAATTGCCCTTCGTTCATCCGACTTGGCACCACGAAATCGCGGGCTCCTTCCGGCGTCGATTTGATCAAGTAAGGCGTTTCCACATCCCAAAAACCTTCGCCGTCGAGGTAAACACGCGTTTGAAGCGCGACTTTGTTGCGCAATTGCAATTTGTTTTGAACTGGTTTTCTACGCAAATCCAAATAACGGTATTGTGCGCGCAATTCTTCACCGCCGTCGGTATCATCTTCGATGGTGAATGGCGGTGTTTTGGCGGCGTTCAAAATTTTCAATTCCGACACCAAGATTTCGATATCGCCCGTCGCTAGATTTTTATTTTTGTTGCTTCGTTCAATCACGGTTCCGGTGGCTTGCACCACAAATTCACGACCCAATTTACTCGCTACTTCCGTCAATTCAGGTTTGTCCTCCAAGTTGAAAGCCAACTGCGTGATGCCATAACGGTCGCGCAAATCTACGAAGGTCATTCCTCCTAAATCTCGAGATTTTTGAACCCAACCAGAAAGGGTCACTTCGGTATTGATATCTGAACTGCGTAATTCGCCGCACGTGTGTGATCTGAACATGTTAATCTAATTTTCGTTGCAAAAGTAAGAAATTTCGGCGCGATTCAGGAATAGATTGGAAGTCGATTATGAATTTATGAATCTCGGTGTTTTTGCAATGTTTCAAAGTGAAGTTTTAAAATGAAAGAGAGGAATAATAATCGTGTTATTTTATTTTAAATTTGATGAAAATTCTATTTCCGTAAATCAAAAAAGATAGGGCTAATTGAAAGAAATGAGACAAGGGAATTTATTCGAAAAGAGCATAATAAAATCAAGATTCGCATTTTTATTGATGTTTTGTGTTTTCTATAGTTCATTTAATTCGAATGTATTGGCTCAGAAAAGCGAAATGTCACGCTATAAAATTGGAATTCGAGGACATTTTGGTGCGATTTTACCCCATTATGAATTAATCTATCAAAATGTAAATTCTCCAATTAAATCTATTGATATATCCTATTCCTGTAAAATGACCAAAGACTCCATCTGGGATAAAATCTATAAATATCCTGAATTGGAGCTTGTTTTACTGTACACAAGCCTTGGAAACAAGCAAGTTTTTGGAAATGAGATTTCAATTGTTCCAAACTTTCGATTGACATTATATCGTAAAAATAAGTTTGAACTATTCTCAAAAATAGGCATTGGTTTGTCATATGTTACAAAAAAATTTGACCCTTACAACGATGTGAAAAATTTGGCTATAGGTTCAAGATTTAATGCACATTTTAATTACCATTTAGGAATTAGCTATTCGCTAACGAATAAAGTGTTGTTGAACAGCGGACTCTATTTCGGTCACTTTTCAAATGGAAATACATTCAGTCCAAATTTGGGAATAAACTATTTTACTACGAATCTAGGTCTGGCTTATTCATTTGGTAAATTGCAAAGCTTCGAAATGAAAAATGAACGAATAAAAATCCCACATAAAAGTAGCTTCGCAGTTTATTTTAATGTTGGATTTCGAAACAAACCAAACGGTCAAAAAGATATTTTTCCTACTAATCTTTCTTTCCAGTATACGAAGGTAATAACCAACAAGTACCAACTCGGTGCTGGTGTAGATTTGTTTCACGATAAATCGATAGAATTTGATTTGCAAAAGAAGCACGAAGCTTTTAAGCCGAGTGACAATTATTACCTTGGTGTATTTATCAGCCAGTCGATGCGATACAGAAATTTTCATTGGGGCTTGCAGGAAGGAATTAACTTTATGCAAAGTCGAACAATGGAATTCGTGTATTGGAAAGTTTTCTTGAATTATACCTTCTGCGAAAATTATAATATCAGAGTATCCTTAAAAACACATTTTTTAACTGCGGATTATCCAGAAATCGGTTTTGGATATAAATTTTAGTGCATGAAAATAATTTATTTTTTATCGTTTCTTTTGATTGCATTGAGTTGCAAGAAGGAAAATGTTTCACAGAGTAAAACGGTTGAAGTTTTGCCCTTTCACAATATTGATATAAGAAATGCATTTGAAGTCGTTCTTGTAGAAGACACGAATGCCTGCAAGATTGAAATTCAAGGAAACAAAAATATTGATAAAATTAAAACCGAGGTACTCGATGGAGTTCTTGTGATTTCAGATTTGCGAAAGATGAAATTTCTAAGTCCAAAAAATAAAATTAAACTGAAAATATGTGCACCAAGTTTTCACAAAGTAACTGTCAACGGCGGCGTGAATTTATCCAATGAAGGGTTGATGAAATCTATGGAAATAGGTATTGTATTTAACAAGAAAGGCAATTGGGTTGATTTTAATTTAGAGAATGACGTTTTTTATTTTTGGAATGAGTCCAACGCTGGTGGAGAAATTAAACTGAAAGGGAAAACACAAGTTTTGAAGTTGTGGTATGGCGGATTGGTAAATGTAAACGTGGATGATTTGATTACACAGACGGCCATTATCGAAACCAACACGACATTAAATTGCACACTATTTGTTGAAGAAAAAATTCAGTATAAAATTGAGGGTACTGGGAATATTTATTTAAGAGGAAACCCACCAATAATTACCAATATCAATACAGGAAATTCTGGAGGAGGAAAATTATTCGAAGAGTAATTTATTGAACTTATCCTTTCATAGTCCTATAAACTCTGGATTTTTTGCTTGAAACGGAATTAGTCAAAAAACAAGTGTTATATTCGAAGTTCATAGCAAGCTGGTGAAATTATTCCTTTTGCTTATGATTATTTATGTTACAAGTCATGTGATTAATTTAGGTTTTTCACGATAAATATACAGACAATTTTATGTCAAAAATAGATCAATTTAAGGAAGAATTAACTGCAGGATATACTTTCAAAGGCGATAGTATTATTTTGGGTGGTGCGAAATACGATGATGCTGGTGTGCCCGGTGTTCACATCAAAGTTCCCTTGAAAACATTGAACCGTCATGGTTTGATTGCCGGTGCAACGGGTACAGGGAAAACGAAAACCTTACAAGTTATTGCCGAACAACTTTCTGAAAAAGGAATTCCAACCGTTTTGATGGACATCAAAGGAGATTTGAGCGGTTTGGCAGCGGCTGGAACAACGAATGATTTTATTGCCAATCGTCATGCCGCCATTGATTTGCCCTACGAACCGAAAGCCATGCCGGTGGAATTGATGACCTTGACAAAAGGCAAAGGAACCCGATTGAAAGCAACCGTAACGGAATTTGGCCCCGTACTTTTGTCCAAAATATTGGGTTTGAACGATACTCAATCCTCCGTGATTTCGTTGGTTTTCATGTATTGCGATAACAACAAATTGCCGCTGATAGACCTGAAAGATTTGCGAAAAACCTTGCAATATTTGATGGAAGAGGGAAAGGAAGACATGGAAAAAGAATACGGTACCATTTCCTCGTCAACAGTGGGTATCATCATGCGAAAAGTGATTGAATTGGAGCAACAGGGCGCTGAGCAGTTCTTTGGCGAACGTTCGTTTGATCCACAAGATTTGATTCGTTTCGACAAAAATGGAAACGGCGTTATCTCCATTATTCGCTTGATGGATATTCAAGGCAAACCGAAATTGTTCTCCACGTTTATGTTGAGTTTGATGGCGGAGATTTACGCTACTTTTCCAGAAGAGGGCGATGCCGACAAACCAAAACTGTGCATTTTCATCGATGAAGCCCACTTGGTATTTGAAGAAGCTTCGGATGCTTTGATGGACCAATTGGAAGTCATTATCAAATTGATTCGTTCGAAAGGCGTGGGAATTTTCTTCTGTACGCAAAACCCGATTGATGTTCCGGAAGCGATTCTATCGCAGTTGGGATTGAAAGTGCAACATGCTCTGCGAGCGTTTACCGAAAAAGACCGAACGGCGATTAAAAAAGCAGCAGAAAATTATCCGATCACGGAATTTTACAAAACCAATGAAGTCATCACCCAAATGGGAATTGGGGAAGCTTTGGTGAGTGCGCTGAATGAAAAAGGAATCCCAACACCCTTGGCCGTTACCATTTGCCGTGCTCCGTTGACAAGAATGGATGTTTTGGAAGAAAATGAAGTCGATGAATTGGTGAAAAATTCTTTCATTGCAGCGAAATACAACCAGGAAATCGACCGTGAAAGTGCCTACGAAATACTTTCAGGAAAAATCGATAAGGCGGCTTCTGACGAGCAGCAAACCAAGAAAAATTCGGACCAAGACAAGGAATTAGCCGAATTGCAAAAAGCGGAAGCCAAACGCATAGCCGAAAAACAAAAGGAAATCGAACGCTTACGAAAAATCCAAGAACGAGATGAAAAAGCGAAAGCGGCCGAAAACGAACGTATGTGGAAAGACATTACCCGCGGTGCTACCCGAAAAACAAAAGACAATAGTTTATTCGGTGTTTTGGCGCGAGGGATTCTTGGTGTTTTGGGCGTTAAATAAATTAAAAAGCTACGTATACTACAATTTTCAAGCGTATATTGGTGTCAATTCGTCCAAGTGTGGCAAACAAACAATAAATTGAAGAAATTAATCGTATATCTCTGTATGGCTTCCCTTGCTGCTTGCGATGCGCCAAAAACTCAACCTGAACAAAAAATGACAAACAACGGAGAATTACTTTCCCCCAATAATCAAATTGTTGCCTTTTACAATGTCGAAAATTTGTTTGATGTTGAAAATGACCCCAACACCTTAGACGATGATTTTACGCCCTATGGCGATCAACATTGGACGGAAGAACGCTATGAGCAAAAATTGCAAAATCTTTCAACGGTGTTGTTTGCTTTGGGTGAACAATGTCCCATGATGATTGGTTTGGTGGAAATTGAAAATCATAAAGTGGTGGAAGACTTGGCGAAAACAGGCAATCTCGCCAATACACCCTACAAATTGGTGCATTTTGAATCGGAAGACCGACGCGGAATCGATTGTGCTTTGCTCTACGATCCTCGACGCATGAAAGTGCTGGAACAAGAGAAATTGGTCGTTCGTTTACCCGATAACCGTGATTTTGCCACACGCGATATTTTGCATGTGAAAGCTACTTTGGCGGATGGCGAAATCGTTCATGTTTTTGTCAATCATTGGTCATCAAGACGAGAAGGAACGACTGAGTCCGAAGTGAAACGAGTACGCTCAGCCACGGTTTTGAAGGAACGCATTGCGGAAATTCGGCAAGAAGAGAAAGATCCAAAAATCCTGATCATGGGCGATTTCAACGATGAACCGAAAAACAAAAGTATCCAACAAGTACTCAACGCTGCAGGAAAAAATGCATCGCTTTTCAATTTGATGGCGGAAATGGCCTATGATGGCGAAGGATCGATTGTGCACCAACGAGAATGGCTGATGTTTGACCAAATGATGGTATCACAGAACCTTTTGACAGGCACCGAATTGAAAATCAAAGACAACAAAGCATACGTCTACAAAGACGAGTCGATATTATTTACCTACAGCAACGGCGGGCAAAAACCGAATTCTACGTACGGTGGACCCGAATATTATGGCGGATTTTCTGACCATTTACCCGTTTATTTAATTCTTGAAAAATGAGTGGTTTATTAAAAAAGCACGATCCAGACGGACCAAAAGGTTTGGACAAAGAAAAATTGGACAAAGAAAACGAGAAATTATTGCTCGAAATCTATGAATATTCCAAAAAATTGATCGCTGAAAGCAAGCAAAGTATTTTGCTTGTATTGCAAGGAATGGATGCTTCTGGGAAAGACGGTTTGACAAGAGAATTGTTTCAAAAGAGCAGTGCCGCTTGGGTGAATGTCCATTCGTTCAAAAAGCCAACCGACGAGGAATATGCGCACGATTTCCTATGGAGAATTCATTCAAAAGCACCAAAAAATGGAATGATTACGGTTTTCAATCGCTCGCATTACGAAGATATTTTGGTGCCTTCTGTGTACGGTTTCATCGATAAAAAAATCATCGACAAGCGTTACAAGCAAATCAATGATTTTGAAAAACACCTAGAAGCCAACGGCACGCGTGTGGTGAAAATTTACCTCAATTTGAGCAAAGATGTGCAAGAGCGCAAGTTGCTTGAACGCGTCAACACACCCGAAAAGCATTGGAAACACACCGATGGCGATTGGGAAACCCGCGAACATTGGGATGAATTTATGGAAGTGTACGAGCGTATTTTTGAAAAGTGCAACGAGGTACCTTGGCATATCGTTCCGTGCAATAAAAATGCTGTTAAACTGAACGCTGTGGCGAAAATTCTGATTCAAACGTTAAAAGAAATGGACCCGAAATACCCGGCTTTGGTGAGTGAAAAATTTGTGCCGAATTACGAGAAGGCGAAGATTTCTTATTGAGTTTTTTACAAGTTGCAAGTTACAAGTTGAGCGATTTCTGCGAAACGCTCTTCAAGTTGCGAGTTTTATTTACTGATGTTTTATATTGTTTTGAATATGAGTTTTTTTGGTAAAATTTTTGAGAAATCCTTTAAGCCATAACTAGTTTATGTTGAGCTATCGCAAAATCATATTTTAGTAAAGGACATTCGCAAACAAAAAGAATTGATGAGAAAATCATCGCTTTCGTTTTCGAATGAACGGCTGATTATTGCCAATTTTCAAGTTGCGTTTATGCTTCTGCAGGAATTAATTTCGGATTTACTTGATGAAAAGGGAAAAAAAATCCGAAAATCATTGAAAATCGTCGCAATTGTATCAGATCCGCATTATCAGCCAATTTGTGAAGTTGAAAAACGTATTTATCGTGATTTGTTTGAGGTTGCAGGAGCAAATTATGTGGCATTTCATGATTTCTTAAAAAAACCGTCAGAAGCGGAAATTATCCAATTATTTGGTCAATAAAATTTCTATTGAATCAAGCGCGAATTTGCGAAGCAAACAGCCCCGAAGCGCACAGAACTTGCAACTTTGCCTTTGCGAAGCAAACAACTTGCAACTAGTAACTATTTTATTTATTATCCAAAACCTTCGGAATTCTAAAATAATCAGAATCCTTTTTCGGAGCATTTTTCAAAGCTTCGGCTTGGGTAAGCGTGTCTTTGGCAACGTCTTCGCGCAATACGTTTACTTCGTCGGACATGAAAATAAGCGGTTCTACGTTTTCCGTATCCACTTCTTGCAACTTATCCATGAACGAAATAATGTTCTCTAAATCCGCTTTGATGGCTACTTTTTTGTCGCCTTCAAATTCCAATCGTGCCAAGTGGGCAATGTGATCAACTGTTTCGTCTGAGATTTTCATGGATGTGTTTTGTTGGACAAAGATAGACAATCATTTCTTTTTTTGCGCATCCAACAAGCTTTGCTGAATCAAAGAACGGCAAAGTTTTTTGGTAGTGGAGACGTCATCGCCCACAAAAATGGGTTCGTGAACAAAGACTTTCGACAAACCGGGATGTGCTGAACCCAAGAAATTACCAGGATCTGAAAAGAGTTGATGATGATTTAAAAAGGCAACAGGAATAACGGGCACGCCTGTTTTCTGTGCCAGTAAAAAAGCGCCGTCTTTGAAATTGGCCAATTGAGGCGCGGGTAAATCAGGAATGCCTCCTTCAGGAAAAATCACCAAGGAGAATCCTTCTTCCAAGGCTTGTTTGGCTTTAACAAACGCTTGTCCAGCTTTCATTTTATTTTTTCGGTCGACAGGAATATTCAGATTTTTAAAATACGTTGAAATGATGGGGTAACTTAAAATTTCACTTTTCCCCATAAACAAGAATGGTTTTTCTGGGAAAAGTGAAAACATCAAAAAGATATCCAAATAAGAAGTGTGATTGGGTAAAATGATAAAAGGTTTGTCGGTGATACCGATGTTTCTATTTTTTCGAGAAGGATAAAAACAAAAAATTTGCATCAATCGACTCCAGAAAACAAACAAATGAAAGGATTTGCTTCTGCCATTTGGCAAGGCCAAAACAACCAGAAAAAAAGGATATAGAAGGGTGGCCGTAACGCTAAAAATAGCCCCAACGTATAACTTCCAAAGGTTGAAAAAGATGCCTTTTATCCATTTCATTTGTTCAAAAATAACCAAATCTTGTCCCGAAATCAGCGGAGTCTTCAAAAATAGGATGAAAATCGTAATTTTGGGAGAAAAATAAAAAGCATGTCACGCATATTAACAGGAGTACAAAGCACGGGAACACCCCATTTGGGAAATCTATTGGGCGCCATTTTACCAGCTATCGAAATGGCGGAAAATTCGGCGAACGATTCTTTTTTATTCATCGCTGATTTGCATTCCTTGACTCAAATAAAAGACCGAGAAGTTTTGCGTGAAAACACCTATTCGACGGCGGCCGTTTGGTTGGCTTGTGGATTGGATGTGAACCGAACGGTATTTTATAGACAAAGTGACATTCCTGAAGTAACGGAATTGATGTGGTATTTGTTGAGTTTCTTTCCTTTTCAGCGGATGACCTTGGCACATAGCTTCAAAGACAAAGCTGATCGTTTATCAGACGTGAATGGCGCTTTATTCAACTACCCAATTTTGATGGCGGCGGATATTTTGTTGTACGATGCTGAATTTGTTCCTGTTGGTAAAGATCAATTGCAACATTTGGAAATTACCCGCGATGTGGCGACCAAATTCAATTTGCAAATGGGAGAAAACTTTGTAATACCAGAAGCCAGAATTGACGAGAACACCCAAATTGTTCCTGGAACTGATGGTGAAAAAATGAGTAAATCCAGAAATAACTTCATTAATATTTTCCTGGAAGACAAACCTCTACGCAAACAAATTATGGCCATTCAAACGGATAGCAAAGAATTGGAAGATGTTAAAGATCCTGAAACGTGCAATGTGTTTGCTTTGTACCGTTTGTTGGGTTCTCCGGTTCAAGTCGAAACTATGCGTCAAAATTATTTGGCTGGCGGATACGGCTACGGACATGCAAAACAAGCGTTGTATGATTTGATTTTGGAAAAATTCCATTCTGCACGAGCACGCTATGCCTATTTGATGAACAACAAACACGAAATCGATGACGCGTTGGCCATAGGTTCAGCGAAAGCGAGAATCATTGCACAAGAGGTATTAAAGCGCACCCGTGAAAAGCTAGGTTATTGATAAGACACGGAATTTCTTAACTTCGTATGGAACAAAAATCCAAAATGAAACCGATTTCCTTTACATATTTATGGCTATTGGTCGCGGTGGTATTTTCATCTTGTCAGGACCCTGTTGTGGAAAATACGCTCAACCGAAATGCAAAAGGAGATGTAATTTACGGGAGCATTTTAAAGTTTCAATCCCCCGAAAAAGTTGATATTCTTTTTCCATTGGCGACGACCAATTCGTATGCTAGAAACATCACTTGCCAAATGTATGAGCCCTTGTTGAAAACGGATATGCGCACCATGCGCACAATTCCAAACATTGCAAAGTCGTTTGAAGTTTCTGAAAATGGAGATGTGTACACGCTCAAAATTCGCAAAGACGTATACTTTCATCCAGACCCATGTTTTGGGGAAACACCGCGGAAATTAACAGTGGAGGACGTAAAATATTCTTTGGATTTGGCTTGTTCTGGACTCGAAATCAACAAAGCCAGTTATTTGTTGCTCAACAAAATCAAAGGAGCACGACAATATAATGCGAAAACGAAAACCAAATTAACGCGGTCCGGTGTCAGTGGGATTAAAGTGCTCAGCGATTCCACTGTGAGCATAGAATTGGAAGAAGCTTTTTCTGGATTCGAAAAAATACTGTCGCATAATAGCCTGTCTATGGTGCCACGTGAAGCCATAGAAATGTATGGAAAAGAAATACTAACTCATCCTGTTGGCACGGGTCCGTTTATTTTGGAGTCGGTCACCAATGAAAAAATTTCGCTCAAAAGATTCGATAAGTATTGGCGGAAGGACAAATTGGGAAATGCGTTGCCTTATTTGGACGGCGTAGAAATGACGTATTCCAAAGGGAAAAAAGAAGAATTGGAAAATTTCAGAAACGAGAAAATTGATCTCGTCTTGAATATTCCCGTGGAGCAAATCGATTACATTTTAGGTTCCTTGCAGGATGCGCAGAAAGGGGAAAATGTCATCCACAAAGTGCATTCGGAACCCAGCATGAGTATTACCTATATAGGTTTTGCGAATGAAAGCAGAGAATTTAGAGATGTGCGCGTACGCAAAGCTTTCAATATGGCCGTGAATCGATCCGAATTGGTCAACAATTGGTTGAGCGGTGAAGGTTGGCCTGCAGAACATGGTTTTATACCTCCGCTCGACTTTTATCCAAACGATGATGTAAAACCTCTGCCGTATGACACGATTGTAGCCCAAAAATTATTAGCTGAAGCAGGATATCCTGGCGGGCGAGGTTTTCCAAAAGTGGAAATATATGTGAATGCCCAAGAAAATTCGCCAGCACACAAAATGACACTCGGCATTGTGGATCAAATCAAACGGAATTTAGGCATTGATTTGGGCATTGAATTGTGTACCATTGGTGAGCGGGACAGAGCCATAGAAAATGGGACTGCAAAAATTTGGCGTGCGGGTTGGATTGCGGATTATGCCTATCCAGAAAACTTCTTGAGCCTTTTTTATAGTCGGAATATTGGTAAAAATAATCCTGTCAATAGTTTCCATTACCGAAGTGCTGAATTTGATGATATTTTGGATCAAGCCATCAAGGAACAAAATGAAATGATTCGCAACCAATTTTTCGTCATCGCCGATCAAAAAGTGGTGGATGACGCCGTTTGTATGCCCATATTGACGGACGATTTGATTGTTTTGGTGAATGTGAAAGTCAAAAATTTTATTCCAAATCCGATGGAGATTTTGGATTTATCGACTATCTTTATAAAAGCTCCACGACGATGATGGAGCATTTTGTTTAACGAATATGGCTCTCAGCTTGCATTTGTAAAAGTCATTCCGCGGGAATGACTTTTTTTATGAACCTAAGATCGCCTCCACGATATCTTTTGTTTTTAAATTTCCAAAATTTTCAATGTGCAATTTGTAGTACAAAATGAGCGCGTTTAGCACCTCTTTCCGAGTGGAATGGGTAACATTTGGCGCATTGCCTCGAAGCAGCGATAAAATAACCTCCGTGGCCGCGTTTGAACAATGAGGGTCGGGCGAGTTGGCGTACACAAATTCTCCTTCAGCCAGTAGAAAGGTATTACAGTTTTCGTCGACAATCTGCGGTTCAATTCCCAAATGAAAAGTCAATTGAATTAAAAAATTACTGGGAAATAGGGACAGATTTTCAATTTGATCCAACAACAGAATCTGTTGGTGCAGAAACGAAAATAAACGTTCATCACGTTCCGTATGCGTTAAACATTTTTGAAGAATTTCAGCCAGAAAGTAGGCAATGCTCGAACGAACGGGGTCGAACGGCACATTTTGAACTTCCATCGTTGATTCCGCCGAATTCAAATTGCCTAAGTCACTTTCCGGTCGACGATACGAAATAATTTCTTGAATGTTTAAGGGAAAAAGATGACTGGATTTTTTCTTGGCACCACGGAAAATAAATTTTTGAAATCCGTGATTTCGCGTGAAATAACTGACAATTGCGCTGGATTCAGCATACGAAGTTCGGTGAAGAAATATGCCGATGTCATTTTCTTTCATTTCTATTCGTTGATAATCGCCACTTTGCCTACTTTACGTCCTTTGCCGTCATTCGCGGCCGTCCAAATAAGGTAAACGCCTGAAGCTACTTTTTCACCATTCAAGGTTTTACCATTCCAAATCGCTGTGCCACCATTGCTGGTTGTTTTGTATACCAAGTTTCCACCCATGTCTGTAATTTTTACATCCGAATTGTAGCGAATGCCTTGAATCGTAATTACTCCACTAAAATCAGGTTGAACAGGATTTGGGAATACGCGAACATCTGAATATTCGGCGTCTTCGTAAGATGCGTCAGTCCGAAGCGAAATCAACCCTTTGTCCGTAACCATGTATACTTCCCCTGTTGTGTGGTTTATTTCCAAATCCATGACCGAATTGGAAATTAAATCCGAATTTTCAACCGTGTAGTTGGCTAATACTGTCAACCCATCTGGTGAAAGCAAGAAAACACCGGCACCATCGGTAGCCATCCATTTGCGATTTCCTCCATCTACTTCAATATCGTTGATGGCTGTTGAGCCCAAAAGATATTCGACATTTCCTTCAAAATCAACTTTAATCCTTTGGGGAACATATTGTGGAGTGGAAGAGGAAAAAACGCTTTCGCTGTTGTAAATAATGGCAAAACCTTCATCCGTTCCTATCCAAATTTCATTGTCAAAATCTACTGCGATGGCCCGCACGGAATTGGACGGTAAGTTTTCTGACAAATCACTTTTTACGATCTGCCGGATACGGTCATCGGATGGATTGTCTATCGTTCCAGCATGGTCGAATCCAAATAATCCTTTACCATCCACACTCAACCAAACATTTTTGTTGTAGTCAATCGCCATTTTACCCGTATAACCATTGTAAGAGCTACTGCCCAAATCAAAGCTGTACCAATCTTTGTTGGCCGTAAAAACCTTTAAAACTTTATCGCAATAGCCATTTACCATCCACAAATTGCCTTCCTCGTCGTATTTTACATCGGAAATAAAAGCGTGACCGTTCCCGAGACTCGTCAAAGCGATAGGCGAATTGGAGTTGTCAAATAAATTGGTCACCACTTTGTCCTTGGTAATTGTACTCAAAGGAACATCAGAGTAGGTTCCAATCGCAAATTCATCTGGGTTCGTGGGATTGATGCTCAGAGCCAAACAATCGTATAGATTTGCTGTATCCCACGTTTTGATAACTTCACGCGCATACAAATCCCATTTTCCGTCCTCCAGCGTATAGCAACCGGAATTATTAAATGTATATTTCTTACCGTTTAATCCGCCGCCCGCTACGGCTAACTTTCCTTTGTACCAATCCATGGCATAAAAACTGTTTTTGGGTGGTCCGTCAAAGGAGAGGGAGACTAAACTAAAGTCATTACCGAGTTTTGTCAATCCAGATACACGATCCGCAATATACAAATCCGTACCATGCATATAACTACTTGTGGCATTTACATAACTTCCAAATGGATAAACGTTGTATCCAAAACTATATCCATCCAAATTGTCGTTGTAAATGAATACTCCACCATCTGTGTTGATTGTCAAGTGATTATTGGTGTTACTGAGGGAGTTCAATTCCAAACCAGTAGTTGGATAAACCAAGGGAACGATGCCGGATGCTTGAATCGTATAAATGGTGTCGGTGCTGTACGCGTCATCATGGGTGGAAAGGAAAAAGTCGTTGTTTATGATTTCAATGTCTTTATAAGTACTGACAGCATTGTTTGGCACGCGGTTGTCCACCGTCCATTGATTGTAATCGGCTAAGGCAGGATTGTTGATTTTTGCCCAGCACATTTTGTTGTTGGTCAAAGCAAAAATAGTGTCTCCTAAAAAAGCGATGTCTTGAATGGCGTCGTTGGTCTCAGTGGGGTAATACGTTTCTTTTACTTCTCGTTTTACCGGATCGATAACAACTATTCCAAAACCCGTTGCGGCGTATACTTTGCCGTTTCGACAAACGATGCGGAGAATGGTTTTTAAACCTTGTAACGAAGATAGTTTGATGAAAGGAATGTTATCCGTGCGGTTGTCGGTCAATAAATCCAGATTTCCGTTTTCGTATCCAACGATGACCGTTCCAGAAATAGGCTCGTAACCAATGGTGGAAACCGCTACATCCGAAAGGGCATTGACAGAGGTGAGTAAGGATTTTTCTTTGGTTTCTTCGTCGTAAAGCAAAACGCCACTTAAAAATGCCGCATACACTTTTTTGTTGTGCGCCACAACGCCTAACGCTTCGCGAGCCGGAACGTGCAATGTCCATTCTCCCATGGCAGATTGACCAATGGATTGAAAGGGTTGGATTAGAAAAAGGGCAAGTGCCATCCAGGCAATTTGCTTGAATTGTAGAAAAGAAATTTTTGTTTTACCAATCACGCAAAGAAAGTTACAGTGGCAAAATAACGCCAAAAGCCCAAATTTATTTTTATTCTACCGATAATTCGAGAAAAACTTCAATAGATTTCCTGTATTTCGGATGCATTGGTTATTTTTGCACCAGCAAAAGGCTCCGTGGCGCAACTTCTCTAAAGAGATTTAGTTGCACCCAATCGCCAAAAAAGGCTCCGTGGCGCAACTTCTTTAAAAAGATTTAGTTGCACCCAATCGCCAAAAAAGGCTCCGTGGCGCAACTGAATAGCGCATCAGATTTCGGCTCTGAGGGTTACAGGTTTGAATCCTGTCGGGGTCACCATTTTAAAAACCAGCTTTTCGGAGCTGGTTTTTTTGTTTCAATCAATTTTCTAGGCGCAATCTGCCGCGGCAGACGCATCAGATTTCGGCTCTGAGGGTTACAGGTTTGTCCCGATAGCTATCGGGAGTCGGGGTCACCATTTTAAAAACCAGCTTTCGGAGCTGTTTTTTTTTGTTTAGCGTATTTTTTAAGTTTTTAATTCAAAGTGAAATTTATCGGCAATCGGACGCGTGTTTTCACCTTTTTGTTTTTCATTTTCCCTGGTTTCCATTTGGGCATTTGGCGGATGACACGAATGGCTTCTTTGTCAAGTGCTGGGTCGGCTCCTCTTTCTACAACGATATTTCCCACCTTTCCTTTCTCGTCAATGGTGAAAGCAAGGTAAACTTTGCCTTCAATATTATTCGCAATTGCTTCTTTTGGGTACCGAATGTTTTTTGCGATGTAGTTTTGTAAACCCTTCATTCCACCTTTGAATTCGGCCTCTACTTCTGGAAATTCAATAATTTGTTCCTCAATTGCAATTGTTCCAGCATTCGCTGCTTTGGGTGGAGGAGGAGGACCTTGATTTTGGGCGAGTAAAATTTGACTGAATAGCAAAAAGAAAATACCGGTTAAATAGTTCATGACTGTTAGATTTAGAAAACAAATATACAAATATGATTGAAGATTCAATTGGAACAATCATGGCGCTTTCTATCACATTTCCAATCAAATATCGATGAAAAAAATCGAGAGATAATTTTCCTGCAATGATTTACAGTATTTTTACTACATGAAACCCAATGGCGAACAACTTCTTGCAGAAATCACTTTTAAAACTTCGCGAAGTGGAGGAGCGGGGGGCCAAAATGTGAACAAAGTAGCCACGAAAGTAGAATTGGATTTTGACGTGCGAAATTCTTCTATTTTAACGGATCGACAAAAAGAAATCATCGAACAAAAATTAAGTGCTAGAATCACGGCAGAGGGAATTTTACAAGTAATAGCGCAATCGGAAAGAAGTCAATTGGGAAACAAACAGTTGACAATCAAGAAATTTCAAGAATTAATTGAAGCTTGCTTTATCATTCAGAAAAAAAGGAAACCTACAAAAATCTCTAAGAGCGTAAAGGAAAGAAGACTAAAAGCGAAAAAACACCGTGGAGATATTAAAAAACTCAGAAATCAAGCGCCTGATTAATCTTAATTGAAAACGGAGTCTCGGGAACTAACGGAAACGGAGCTGGTATCTAACGATTTTCTGCTCGTTCTACTGGTCCAATTTCATCCAGCGCGTGGTAAATAAAACTGACGAGATACAACATTTGATCTCGACCTTTTTTCTGCCCCATTTTCGCAACGATGAAAGCCGAAGAAACCAACACGAATCCTATTGGAATTACCCATAGCCACGGACTATATCCCGATTGCGCGTACTGCACAAAGCCAAACATAGAAGCAAACAAAGTGGCCACAGCGATGGCTGCATAAATGAAAGCAAACATCACCCAAACCGTTTGTCGAGGGCCTATTAAACAACAAACGCGGGTGTAATCAATGTATTCGTTGGTTTCAATTCGAACGGTCATCTCTGGTGACCAGTAATGTTGCTTGTGCTTGGGTGTTTTTAAAAAAATCAATTCACCGCTGCGCATGCCTGAAACATTTACTTCGGTTTTCAAACTTTTCACGACATGATCCAGACATTCTTCAACACTAGTAGTGGTTTTCAAGAAAAACCGAGGTCGAATTTCACCGAGGACAGTATGATTTAAACGATTGAAAGGCATGGCGTTTGGATTGTTTTTTCGAAGATACTAGAAAATAGTTAAGACCAATTCTAAATTAGTTTCTCGCAACTATTTTATCCAAAACAGCAAGTTTCTCGCTAAATTTAGCCGATAGTAAATCAAATCGTATGTACGCAATTGCCATCCACGGAGGAGCCGGAACCATTGACAAATCAGAAATGACTCCTGAAAAAGAGTTAGCCTATCGCTCAGCGTTGGAAGACGCCTTGAAAGCTGGACAGGAAGTGTTGGCTTCGGGCAAGTCGGCTTTGGATGCAGTAGAAATGGCGGTGAATTCCTTGGAAAACAATGTGCTGTTCAATGCTGGTCGTGGGGCCGTATTTTGTGCAGACGGTGGTTTTGAATTGGATGCCAGCATCATGTTTGGAAAAGATTTAACGGCGGGCGCTGTTGCGGGGGTGAAAAATATTGCTAACCCAATTTCTTTAGCTCGTAAAGTATCCGAACGAACCTCTCACGTTATGCTGGCTGGACAAGGAGCCTTGGATTTTGCAAAATCTATTGGAATCGAACAAAAGCCGGATGATTATTTCTATACGCAACAACGGTATGATCAATGGCAAGCCTTGGTGGGAACCACCGAAGTGGCTTTGGATCATGGTTCATCCACCACCAAACCAATTGGAACCGTAGGAGCCGTTGCCTTAGACAAAGATGGAAACATTGCTGCGGCGACTTCTACTGGCGGAATGACCAACAAACAATTTGGACGAATTGGCGATACCCCGATTATTGGTGCCGGAACCTATGCGAACAATAAAACATGTGCCGTATCTTGTACCGGTCATGGCGAGTACTTTTTACGTTCAGTTGTTGCCTACGATATATCTTGCTTGATGGAATATGCAGGCTTGAACTTGGAAGAAGCTTGTCAAAAAGTAGTCAACGAGAAATTGGTCCATTTCGGCGGAGAAGGTGGATTAGTCGCCATTGATGCGCAAGGAAATATTTGTCTTCCATTCAACTCACCGGGCATGTACCGTGGTTATGTGAAAGAAAACCAAGAAATGAAAATAATGATTTATTGAATCAAAATCTCACCATGCCTAATTCAACAATTCGTAATTCAACAATTCGTAATTCGTAATTGAATAATTCGTAATTGACTCAATCCTCTAAAGTTCCAGTCCAAATAGCCGCTTCAAATTTGCGTGTCGAAATTTGGTATTTGTCCCCTTTGGCCAAAGCGTGAACGATCATGTGTTCGATACTAATGGGTGTTCCTTCTGGTAAATCGCTGATATTGTTGTGTTTGATTTCGTGTCCGTCAAAAATCAAAACTAGTCCGGATCCAATTACTTCAAAATTGTCGCCGTCCGAAACTAAAATCCCAGTATCTTCTCCTAATCCAATCCCAATGCAAGAAGGATTGCTCGCTACGGCTTGTGTCAATCGACCAAATCGTCCGCGTGCAATAAAATGAGAATCGATGATAACATTCGGTAAAAAGCCAAAGCCAGTGGTGATTTTCACTTCTCCTTTGAGCAAAGCTTTCGTACTGCTACCTTGGTAAATCATCGTTTGAGACATAGCCATCGCTCCAGCACTGGTTCCGGCAATTATTAAACCTTTGTTTTCGTAGCCGTCTTTCAGGATAGAAAGTATGTCAGTTCCTCCAAAAATAGTCGTTAAACGGTATTGATTACCGCCGGTAAACATAACGCCTTTGGCTTTTGCAATACGCTCAATATATTCCGGTTTCAAGGCATCTTCACGATCGCGGATGTGCAAATAGCCAACATTGGTGCAGCCGATTTTTGTAAATGCGTGTTGATAGCTTTCGCCAACTTCATGTGGAATGCTGGATGCAGTAGTGATTACCTCAATAGGAGCGTCAATTCCACCCGATTCCTTGACAAATCGTTCCAAAATGCGCAACTCAAAGAAATCTCGATTGAGCATGTCGATGATGATATTTTGGTCTTCGTCTTGGTATTTAAATTCATTCCCCCCAATAGATATCAGTTTTCCGATTGGCATAATCCTATTTTTCAAGTTTGACGCTGCAAAATTAAGATTTCACAATGGAATAGGTGTATCAAACTTCGCGTATCTTATTTTTTTATCTACAAGAAATAAACAGAGGGCGTATTGAAAATAAAAAGATATTATTATCTTGCTCAGCTGAAGCATTTTCAGCTCGCTAAAATTTATCCTTTTCTATGAAAATTAATGAAATCCGAGTAATGCGAGGTCCCAATTATTGGTCAATTCGCAGACATAAGTTAATTGTATTAGTGCTTGATTTGGAGGAGCTTGAAGAGTTGCCAACAAATAAAATTGACGGTTTCGAAGACCGGTTGAAAGAAATGTTTCCGAGTATGTTTGCACACCGTTGTTCGGTGGGTGAACCGGGTGGATTTTTTCAACGCGTGCACGAAGGAACGTGGATGGGACACGTTATTGAGCACATTGCGCTGGAAATTCAAACTTTGGCGGATATGGAAACAGGTTTCGGGCGAACGCGTGGCACGGGCAACTATGGCGAATACAATGTTGTTTTCGCCTACACGGAAGAAAAAGTAGGGGTTTTTGCCGCCAAATCAGCCGTACGAATTGCAGAAGCATTGATTTCTGGAGAAAAGTATGATTTGGAAGCGGATATTCAAGAAATGCGAGAGCTACGAGAAGCCAATCGTTTAGGGCCTTCAACCGGTTCCATCGTCGATGAAGCTGTGAGCCGTGGAATTCCTTGGTTGCGTTTGAATCGTTATTCCTTGGTTCAATTGGGATACGGTGCAAACCAAAAACGCATTCAAGCGACTGTAGCCAGTACAACAGGAAGCATAGCCGTTGAAATAGCCTGCGACAAAGAGGATACAAAAGATATTTTGGAAGACAATGGAATTAGCGTTCCAAGAGGGAAAATTGTGAATTCGATTGAGGGAATGTTTGATGCAATCGATCGAATCGGTTATCCAGTTGTAACAAAACCAATCAATGGAAACCACGGAAGAGGCGCCACGACGAATATTATGAATGCAGAAGATGCAAAAATTGCATTTGAAGCTGCTCGAGAGCACAGTCGCTCGATTATTGTAGAAAAATTCATTACTGGTTTCGATTTCCGTTTGTTGGTCATCAATCATCAATTTGTTGCCGCCGCAAAACGAACGCCTGCGAGCGTATTAGGCAATGGTAAATCGACAATTCAAGAATTAATTGATGAGGTAAACAAAGATCCTCGAAGAGGATATGGGCACGAAAAAGTGTTGACGGCCATAAAAGTAGATCACCACACGGAAGTATTGTTGAAAGAGCAAAATTTAACGTTGGATTCCATTGTGCCAGATGGTGAATTGTTGTTGCTAAAGCCTACAGCGAATTTAAGTACAGGAGGAACGGCTGAAGACATAACGGATATTGTTCATCCATACAATGTATTTATGGCCGAGCGGATTTCAAAAATCATTGGTCTCGACATTTGTGGAATTGATATTATAGCGACTGATTTAACAACGCCGATTGATGAAAACGGGGGAGCCGTGATCGAGGTGAATGCTGGTCCAGGTTTCCGAATGCACTTGGCACCAACACATGGTTTGCCAAGAAATGTCGCCGGGAATGTTGTTGATATGCTTTTTCCATTAGGTGAACCCTTTAAAATTCCAATTATTGCTGTTTCAGGTACCAATGGTAAAACGACTACCACGCGTTTGATGGCGCATGTGGTTCGAAATATGGGCTACAAAGTTGGTTTTACTACATCGGATGGAATTTACATCCAAAATAGAATGTTGCAAAAAGGCGATTGCACAGGTCCAGTTTCGGCTGAATTTGTGTTGCGTGATCCAACCGTAAACTTTGCTGTTTTGGAAACGGCACGCGGTGGGATTCTACGTTCTGGTTTAGGATTCGGAAACTGTGATATCGCGATTATTACCAACATTGCTGCGGATCATTTAGGGCTGAAAGGAATCAATACCATAGAGGAATTGGCACGTGTTAAAGCCGTTGTGGCGGAGAGTGTTCTGCCAGAAGGCTATGCAATATTGAATGCAGACGATGATTTGGTATATGACATGCGCAAAAATTTGAAATGCAACATCGCGTATTTCAGTATGGATGAAAACAACCCTAGAATTATTGAGCATTGCAGAAAAGGTGGTTTAGCGGCTATCCACGAAAATGGTTACATCACCATTTGCAAAGGAGAATGGAAAATGCGCGTGGAGAAAGATGTCAATATTCCTTTAACTTTTAGAGGGAAAGCAAAATTCAATATTGCCAATACATTGCCTGTTGTCATGGCGAGTTTCATTCGTGGATTCAAAATAGCGGACATCAAAGCATCGTTGGAAACATTTATTCCTTCACCTGCTCAAACGCCGGGTCGTATGAATATGTTCCGCTTCAAGAATTTCGATGTGATGTTGGATTATGCACACAACCCCGCCGGTTTTCAGGCAATCGCTGAATTTTTGTCAAGCGTAGAGGCTACCGAAAAAGTCGGAATCATTGCGGGTGTCGGTGATCGTCGTGATGAGGATATTTTGGAATTGGGTGCTTTATCCGCGAAAATGTTTGATAAAGTTATCATCCGTCAAGACAAAAATTTACGTGGTCGATCCGAAGAAAATTTGATCAATTTGATGAAAGTGGGAATTGCATCTGTGAATCCTGCTATGGAAGTAACCATTATTCCGAAAGAAAGTGAGGCCATCCAATACGCGGTAAACAATGCCAAAAAAGATTCCTTCATTGTTATTTGTAGCGATGTAGTGCCTGATGCGCTGGAACAAGTAAAAAAATTACACGAGGAAGAAGATCATGTCCGATTGGGTATAAATATTTGATGGAATTGCATTTTACATTTGTTCACAGTGTCATAATGACAAGTTAATTTTAATTTTTTTTTGTGGTAATAGAATTTATTTTTAAATTGGTCGTGTAATTACAGTGTCAAAATGACACTAACGAGTATTTTTAACTATATAAAACAATTTTCTATGAAAAAAATTTTTACTCTATGTTCTGTAATGTTCTTAGGAGCTTACGCATTTTCTCAATCAGTAGGTCTTATTGGTAGTTCTGTTGATCCTTACGATTGGTCAGTTGACATCGATCTAGCTACAACTGATAATGTAATGTTTACTGGTCAAATTGATTTAGTAGTTGGTGAAGCAAAATTCCGTCAAGACAATGACTGGGCTATCAACTGGGGTGCAGTAGATTTTCCTGCAGGAACAGGTACACAAGATGGACCAAACATTCCAATCGCTACAGCTGGTTTGTATGATATTACTTTTGATATTTCTACAGGTGACTATACATTTACTTTAGTTCCAGCTGGAATTGCTGAAAACAATGCAGTAAATGGATTGGTAGTTGCTCCAAATCCAGTGAAAGACATCGTTACATTCTCTTTTGATGTGAACGGTACTGAAAATGTTTCTGTAAATGTTTACGATGTTGCTGGTAAAGTAGTTGCAACTCAAAATGTTTCAAACCTTTCTGGTAAAGCAAACGTTATTGTTATGAATGTTGCTGATTTGAACGCAGGTTCTTACATCTACACAATTGTTGCAGGTGAAAAAGTTAGCACAGGAAAATTGTCTAAATTCTAATTGAAGACAAAAAATTCTCTGAAAAACCCAAGGAAACTTGGGTTTTTCTTTTTTTAAATAGGTCGTTATGAAAAAAATATATTTCTTTCTTTTTGCACTAGTTTGTAGCTTGACCACAATGAGTCAAGTTCTCGATGTTTCACCCGCATTTCCTACCGTAAATGATGTGGTTACCATCACCTACAAGGCAAATGAAGGAAATGGGGCTTTGAACGGTATTTCACCAGTGTACGGCCATTTTGGATTAATTACCAGTGCAAGTACCTCTCCTTCCAATTGGCAATTTGTACAAGGAACTTGGGGAGTGGCTTATCCACCAACAGCGATGACACAGATTGGGCCCAATTTATTTCAGATCACCATCGATATCGATGTGTTTTTTGGGTATCCAGCTGGCACGAATGTTTTGCAATTGGCCATGGTTTTTCGGAATACGGATGGCTCCATTGTTGGCAGAGATTCTGACGGTTCAGATATTTTCTACGACATTTATCCTACTGGGGCAGGTTTATTGAGTAAATTCTTTGCCCCAACAAACAATCCAATCGTAAATTCTGGTGACCCCATAAATTTGGTTGGTAAAAGCAATCAGAATGCTGATTTAACGATTACAGACAATGGCACGACGATTCAGTCTGCTATTAATACACAAACGATATTACACACTATATCTGCCAATGTTGCTGGTCAGCATGTAGTGAAATTAACAGCCATAACCGGATCGGAAACGGTAATGGATTCTTTTAACTATTTAGTAACCCCAGCAAATACAATTGTGGATGCGCCAATGGGGACAAAAAACGGATTGAACCGTATTGACAGTGCTACGGTACGCTTGCAGTTGTACGCACCGCAGAAAGAGCATATTTATGTGGTCGGTGATTTTAACAACTGGCAACCGGATTTAGCCTATCAAATGAACCAATCGGTGGATGGAAATACTTTTTGGATAGAAATCGGGGGCCTATCACCCAATGAGAAATACGGCTATCAATATTTAATTGATGGTGTTTTAAAAGTTGCTGACCCTTTGAGCGAATTGGTGGCTGATCCGAGCAACGACGGGTATATTCCTGCAGTAACGTATCCGAATCCATATGTTTACCCAACAGGATTGACCACCGGTATTCTAACCCAATTTGAAACGCAACCAGCTGCCTTTTCTTGGCAAAATGATAGCTACACGCGACCGGCTAAAAAGGACTTGATGATTTATGAATTGTTGGTGCGCGATTTTATTGCGAAACACGATTACAACACGCTGTCGGATACGTTAGATTATTTAGCAAACCTAGGAATCAATGCCATTGAATTGATGCCAATCAGTGAATTTGAAGGCAATGAAAGTTGGGGATACAACCCAAGTTTTCACATGGCATTGGACAAATATTACGGAACGCCAGAGCACTTTAAAGCTTTCGTTGACAAATGTCATTCCTTGGGGATTGCTGTGATCATGGACATCGCTTTGAATCACGTATACGGACAGAATCCGATGGTACAAATGTATTGGGATGCGGCCAATAATCAACCAGCGTTGAACAGCCCTTGGTTCAATGCGGTTTGTCCGCATCCACCTTATTGTTGGGGGAATGACTTCAATCACGAAGGTCAACCTACCAAAGACTATGTTTTTCAAGTAACCAAGTATTGGTTGGACCAATTTCACATCGATGGATATCGATTTGATTACACAAAAGGCTTTGTGAATTCCACGGCGAATTACAGCACTACCCGTATCAATATTCTTAAAGAATATGCAGATTCTCTTTGGGTTCAAAATCCTGAAGCTTACGTTATTCTAGAACATTGGGCTGATAACAATGAAGAAAAAGAGCTTTCGAACTACGGCATGATGTTGTGGGGGAATTTAAATTATGAATACTTGCAAGCAATCAAAGGGTATAGCTCTAATTTGGCTTATGGAGTTTATACGAATCGTGGGTGGAACAACCCACATTTGGTGACATATATTGAAAGCCACGATGAAGAAAGGGGCCTCTACGAAGCGTTAAATTTTGGAAACTCAACCAATCCTGCGCACAACGTAAAGGCGTTGAATATCGCGTTGCAACGTGCTCAAACAGCGGCTGTCATACTAATTTCCACACCTGGTCCAAAAATGATTTGGCAATTTGGCGAATTGGGGTACGATTATTCAATCAATTACATTTGTCGGATCTGCAATAAACCGATTCGTTGGGATTATTTCGATAACAATTATCGAAAACAAGTGTATCAGGTATATGCAGCCATGCTGAATTTGAGAAATAATTACCCTGCTTTTCAATCCTTAAATTTTCAATACTTCTTAGGGAGCAATGTGAAGCGAATTATTCTGCAAGACCCTACTATGGACGCCTTGGTTATCGGTAATTTCAACGTAGTAGCCACTCCTGCAACCGCCGGTTTTCCTTCTTCGGGAACGTGGTATGAATACTTCACAGGCGACAGTATCGAGGTGACAAATACCAACATGCAGTTAAATTTAGAACCTTCCGAATACCGCGTATATACGAATTCGCGAATTCCTCAACCTGTTGTGTTGAGCACGGTTTCATTGGAGAATTTGGCCTTGGAAAATTACGCCTTGGAGTTGTTTCCTGTACCAGCAAATGAAAGTTTGAGTTTCGTTACGAATGGGGGAAATGGGAACAATTCAATCGCCATTATTGATAGGTCTGGCCGCATTGTTTTTGAACATTCATTCAAAAGCGAATTGATGGAATGGTATGAAGAAGCGATCGATATCTCGAATTTACAAAGCGGCAGTTATTTCTTCCGTTTGAGCAATGCAAGTGGAACGGTAACGAAGAAATTTACAAAAAGCAACTAGTCGAAACTAGTTGCTTTTTTCTATCTTTTCTCCTGCAGGTATGGTTTCTGAGTTTCCTGATAAAATCAATTTTACGTCACTATTTCCTTGGTTTTCTATGCCCACTTTCCCTTTTGAAATTTCAATGAACAAAGTGTTCCCACCAAAGTTGATATTGAAGGCATAGCTTTTCCAATGAATTGGAATTTGAGGTGCAATCAGCAATTCGTTTTCGTGTACACGCACACCTGCCATTCCTTCGATTACCGCCATCCAAGTTCCTGCCATACTCGTAATGTGCAAACCTTCTGCCACTTCGCGGTTGTAATCGTCTAAGTCCAATCGTGAGGTGCGTTGATACAATTCATAAGCTTTGTCCAGACGACCAATTTTGCAAGCCAAAATGGAGTGAATACAAGGTGAAAGAGAGGATTCATGAACGGTTTTTGGTTCGTAGAAATCGAAGTTGTCAACTATTTCTGCTGCTGAAAAATGTTCCTCGAACAAATAGATTCCTTGCAGAACATCTGCCTGTTTGATGAATACAGAACGTAAAATTCTATCCCAGGACCAATGTTGGTTGATGGGCCTTTCTTCTTCCGGTAAATCGCTTGCATTCAACAATTCCTTGTCTAAAAAACCATCTTGTTGCAAGAAAACATTGGAGTTTTCCATTTTCGGCAAATAAATGTTTTCACTGATTTTTGTGAAAAGCTCTATTTCTTTTTGACTCAAAAGTGATTTTTTGCTACCGAATTGGCCTTCCAATTTCAAAGCATATTCCAAACACCAGCGAGCGATGTAACTTGTATACCAGTTGTTGTTTACGTTGTTTTCGTATTCATTCGGACCGGTTACGCCCAACATCACGTATTGTTTTTTATCATTCGACCAATTGAATCGTTGCGACCAAAAGCGGGCAATTCCGTTCACGACAGGTCGGCCAAATTCTTCTACATAGTCGTTGTCATTCGTGTGTCGGTAATAATTGTAAACGGCAAAAGCAATGGCCCCATTCCTGTGAATTTCTTCAAATGTAATTTCCCATTCGTTGTGGCACTCTTCTCCATTCATAGTCACCATAGGATACAAGGCTGCACCTTGCGTAAAACCTAATTTCTGGCCATTTTCAATGGCTTTGTCCAATTGGTTGTAACGATACTTCAACAATTGACGAGAAACCTCTTGAGGTGCCGTTTTTAAGAAAAAGGGAATACAATATGCTTCTGTATCCCAATACGTCGCTCCGCCATATTTCTCCCCAGTGAAACCTTTGGGTCCGATGTTCAATTTGGGGCTTTTCCCTGTGTACGTTTGGTACAATTGAAAAATGTTGAAACGAATCGCTTGTTGCGCGGAAGCATCTCCTTCAATTTGCACATCCGCGGTAAGCCAAATTTTTTCCCATGCCGCTTTGTGGTCGGCATACAATTTGTCAAAACCGATTTGATAGATTTCGGTAACATTGTTGATCGCTGCAGCAACCGAATTGAACTCTGAATGGCCGATGGTGCTGGTTACCGAAACATATTTTTTTAAGGTGTACTTTTTACCTTGTTTCAGAAAATGTTCGAAGTGGTTGTCGACATACAATTCGTCGGTTTTCACATCGGGGTTTATGGCTAATAGCTGATTTTCTTCCCAAAAGGAAAAACGCATGGCGGTTGCCACCAAGAAATTGGTTTTTTTCGTGCGCGCGGAAATAACGCCTTTGCGAACACCGACCCGTTCTGCATCACGCGACCAGAAAAATTCATCGTAATTTGAATCAGAATTGTGTACTTTCCCATCGATATAGGGTGTAAACTTTACATTTCCAGAGAAATTCAGTGGCGTTACAGAATAGGAGATGGCGGCAATTTCTTCTTGTGCCATGGAACAAAACCGAATGGATTCAACTTCCAATTCGCGCCCATTGTTGAGGACACATCGGAATTTTCGGGTCAACGTTCCTGTCCGCATGTCCAATTCGCGGTAAAAACTTTTCACTTCGCACGTCGCCAAATCTAGCTCAATGCCATCCAATTCCACTTTGATTCCAATCCAATTGGCCGCATTCAATACTTTAGCAAAGTATTCTGGATAGCCGTTTTTCCACCAGCCTACACGTGTTTTATCTGGATAATAAACGCCACCAACATAACTTCCTTGTAAACTTTTACCGGAATATTTTTCTTCAAAATTGGCCCGTTGACCAAATGAACCGTTTCCAATAGAGAAAATACTTTCTGCTTGTTCTTGTTTTGCAGGATCGAATTTTCGTTCAATAATCTTCCACTCGTCTATTTCAAACAAATTTTTCATGCTGACTATAAATGCATTTCGTTTAGGCTATTTAAATACAAATCGCCACTATTTTTAATTTCTGGATTCCCTACCGCAATAGCAAAAAAGCCACCTGATTTGGCTGCTTGAATACCGCTTTCTGCATCCTCAAAAACTAAACATTCGGAAACGTTTAATTCCATCGCTTTTGCTGCGTTGAGAAAAACTTCAGGATCGGGTTTTGGGTTTTTCACACCGTTGCCATCGATGATAGCGGTGAAATAGCTGTCCAATCCCAATTTAGCAATAATAAAAGGGGCGTTTTTACTCGAGGAACCAATTGCCAATTTTAAGCCTTTTGATTGCGCCGATCTTAACAAATTTAAAACGCCGGGTAACAAATTCTCTTGGGACAATTCTGAAATGGAGTTCAAATAATTGTCATTTTTTACTTGCAGTAAACGCTCAAATTCTTCCGTAGGAATACTTTTATTTCCCATGGATAAAATGAGTTTTAACGAATCTACACGACTTACTCCTTTCAAGCGTTCATTGTCTTGATGGGTAAAGGGTATCCCGAGACTTTCTGCTGTATTTCTCCAAGCGTCAAAATGATTTTCCTCTGTGCTAACAATAACACCGTCCAAATCAAAAATCAACCCTTTGATGTGTTCAAAATTCATGAAATAACTTCTTTTTCTGTAATCAATAAATTAGCCAAGCCGGCAATAATTAAACAAGCTCCTGCTAGCAACATGGAATTCATGGCGCCTGATCCGAAGATTTTGCTGAGCAAGTTAATACCTCCAATGGCTGCAATAATTTGGGGAATCACAATAAACATGTTGAAAATTCCCATGTAAATCCCCATTTGTTTTTCATCGATGGCACCGGATAACATGGCGTACGGCATGGAAAGAATACTTCCCCAGGAAATTCCCACCAAGATAAATCCGATTGTCATGGACGATTCTGTTTTGAAAACGAACATAAAAATGAATCCCAATCCACCTGCAATCAAGGAGAACAGGTGAACATTTTTTCGATTGATTTTTTTGCGTGCAGCGTAGAAGGTAAGCAACAAAGCGAAAACCATTGACGACAAACCGTACATTCCCATTGCCGACCCAACTTTGTCGGAAGCATTGTTGTAGGCATGATTTTGACTGCGGAAATCACAGTGTTCTTTGATTTCCTCCATGATTTGGTCAGTAGATAAAATCCCTCCAGTTACAATGGCACTTTCACTGGCAATTTCAGGTTGGTGCATCACCTCATTGTCCACCACAATTTTTGCACCTGTGTTCAGCGTGATGGTATAGAAATCCTTCTTAGGAGAACCATTAACGCTTATGTTTTCAACGGCTCCGGTATTTTTTGGATTATTCGGTGAAGGTGCATTGAAAATGTATTCTGTCAATGAAGGCGTCGCCATACTCCACATGGTGAAAAAAGCAAACCAACTAAAAAACTGAACAACGCCCAATTTTTTCATCACTTTTGGCATGCCAATAATCTTGCTGAGAATTTCTCCTCCAAACCCAAAATGACCTTTTTCTTTTTCCTTTAAAAACGCCTCCATATCTTCAGGGGGTTCTTCGGACGTGGTGAAAATCGTGTACAAAATACTCGATATAAAAATCAGCGCACCGATGGCAAATGCCACTTTAACAGACATCGGAACAATTCCTGGAGCGGCTTCATTGCTTACACCTACTTGATTCACCAACCAAGGTAAATTGCTCGCTATCCAGGTGCCAATTCCGATAATTAATGTTTGAACGACAAAACCATAGGAACGCTGTTCTTCGTTTAATTTGTCTGCCACCAAAGCACGAAAAGGTTCCATACTGATATTGATAGATGCATCTAAAACCCATAAACAGCCTGCTGCAATCCACAAAGTTGGAGAATGAGGAACGAAAAGTAGGGTTATCGAACTTAAAATGGCTCCCCACAGAAAATAAGGACGTCGTCGACCCAATTTAGGGTGCCAAGTTCGGTCGCTGAAATAACCGATGATGGGTTGCACCAAAAGTCCAGTTAACGGAGCAGCAATCCATAAAATAGGAATATCTTCTTTGTTGGATCCTAAGGTTTGGAATATTCTAGACATGAAACCACCCTGTAGGGCAAAGCCAAATTGAATTCCAAGAAATCCAAAACTCATGTTCCAGATTTGCCAAAAGGATAGTTTTTTCTTTTGCATGTGCTCTTTTTTAAGGATTAAAATACAAAATTATTTTGTGTAAATACGGTAAGACCAAGGGGCCAAAGTGTTGGAGCCAGTCGCGTCATTCGAGATGAATACTTTCCCCGATTTTTTTGGCAAATTGCCGCTCAGCGTTTGTGCATTCGGTGATAAATTGAATACACACGTTACGGTATTGCATCCTTTTTTGCGTTGAAAAACAAGCACTTGATTGGTGCAAAGTTCGTTGATGAATTCTGTTTCTCCAGCATTAGCACCATTTTCAAGTGCTTTGTTTTCAGCTTTCAATCGATTCATTTTCGTGTAGAAATCCACTTTGTCCATTTTGTCCCAAAGAATGGTATCTTTTTCGAAAAACAAGAGTCGTTTGCTCAACGAAGTTTCTTGTCCGCTATAAATCAAAGGCATTCCATCCACACAATAGGTAAGTGCTGCCAAGGCTTCAAGTGCAGTACCCATTCGTTCCATTTCCGTTCCGTTCCAGGAGTTTTCGTCATGATTGGACGTAAACTGCATGCGCATCGCATTCGAAGGGAATTGAAGTTCGTCTAGAATAAGGTATTTTTTTATATCGGCAGCGTTCATTTTTCCTTTTGCCACTTCATTCATGATGTGATGAAAATTCCAGCCGTAGGACATGTCAAAAGCGGCAACGTGGTGTTGGGGATTCTCAGCCTCAGCCAACATGAAAACAGGTTTCACTTGGTCCAATTCTTTTCGAGCGTCGTTCCAGAAATCAACAGGAACCCAATCCGCCACATCACAACGGAAACCATCAATATCGAATTTCGTTACCCAATATTTCATGGATGAAATCATTTCGGTGCGCATTTCTTTGCTGTCGTAATTCAAATCCGCCACATCATACCAATCTGTTCCAATCGTTGGTTGAACATGACCCAAAGAATCCAATGTATACCAATCCAAATGACCTTCTTCAATCCAGCGATTGTCTGGCGAAGAGTGATTGGCTACCCAGTCAATAATCACCTTGATGCCCAAAGCATGTGCCGCGTTTATGAGCGATTGAAAATCATCGTCCGTGCCAAATTTTGGGTTTACGGCCTTGTAATCTTTTACGGCATAATAACTTCCCAAACCACCTTTTCGGTTCAATTCTCCAATCGGATTAACCGGCATTAGCCAAAGAATATCAACGCCCATTTTCTGCAAACGTGGCAGGTGTGCTTCGAATGCCTTGAAGGTTCCTTCAGGTGTATATTGGCGAATATTCACTTCGTAAATCGTTGCGTTTTTCGTCCATTTTGGAGCGGAAATTACGCTTGTTGGTTGAGTGTCTTGGGCAAAGCTCTGATTTGCAGACAGTAATGCGATAACGCCGATTTTTATAAATACATTTTTCATAGTTAAAAAAATTTCATAGTGTCATTAATACACATTGCGAATATAGAGAATCATTTTTATCTTTGGAACATGCAAGGAAAGAATAAACATGAATTGAATCCGAGAGTTTCGACCGACTGTGTCATTTTTGGTTTCGATCGTCATGAATTAAAGGTATTGTTAATTGAACGAGATTCTTTCGGACGAGAGGAAAAAGTGTTGGCTTTACCCGGTGATTTGATTTACGAAGGTGAAGACTTGGACAAAGCGGCCGCTCGTGTTTTATTAGAGTTGACAGGTTTGAGTGATATTTACCTCGAGCAAGTCGGTGCCTTTGGAAGTTTGGAACGATTGAAAAAAGAAAGCGACAAAGAATGGTTGCGCAATATTCGTGAAGAACCAAACATACGTGTCATCACCGTGGCTTATTTTTCTTTGGTGAACATGGAGAATATCAATATTGAACCGCATTCTTTTGCAAAGGCAGCCGTTTGGTTGCCTGTGAGTGAAGTTTCAGAATTGGCTTTTGACCATTATGAAATCTTTCAGGTTAGTTTAAAAAAATTAAAGAATAAAATTCAAAATCAACCGATTGGATTCAATTTGTTGCCAGATAAATTTACGCTTTCTCAATTGCATAAATTGTATGAAGCCATTTTGGGAAGAGAATTGGACAAACGTAATTTCCGCCGGAAAATGCTGAAATTGAATTTGGTGGTGAGCTGTGCTGAAAAGCAACAAGGCGTTCCACACAAACCTTCTCAGTATTATATGTTCAACGACGAAAAGTACAATGAATTAATCTTGGAAGGATTTGATAACTTCGGATTTTAGTCGGTAAAAAGAAATATTTTCTTTAGTTAGTGTAAAAATGACATAAAGAGTTTATATTTGAACAAATGAACGGTTTTTTATAGTGAATAGAGTCGGCTTGTCAATCCTTTTTTAGGGCAAAAAAGTAAGACGGATTCACACTGAAAACGGTAAAAGGGAAACACATTTTGGATACGACTGCGGCTTATCGTAAATAGTAACAGAAATTTATCGCTCAGTTATTGTATAAATTACCAAAAGGGTTTACCTTTGATAAAATGAAGAAATAGACTAGTTCTGTAAAAATGAATTCATGAGTATAATAAATCTTACAATCGATCCTTTTCAATTTGTTGTATTTGGTGGTGATGGTGACCTAGCTTACCGCAAAATTTATCCGTCTTTGTACTATCGATTTATCGACGAAAACTTTGAGACAGATTTTGAAATAATGGCCATTACGCGGTCAACCGATATCGAAGCAGAATTTTTTGCCAAGTTAGAGCATTCCGTGGCTGAATTTGCAGTCAAAGATTTTTCAAAAAAGCAATTTGATGCCTTTTCGAAAAAAATAAAGTTGATTACAATCGCAAAACCAACCTTAGAGGATTACAAACCACTCATTACAGAATTAAAGAAAAATCCGAAATACCAGACAATTTATTATTTGTCTACCCCTTCGAAAGCATTTGGTGAAATTTGTTCTGTTTTGAAAAGCGCGAACGTTTTGAATAGCCGTTCGAAAGTCGTTGTAGAAAAGCCGTTGGGAAATAGTTTGGCTTCTTCTCAAGAAATCAACGGTCAAATCCAACAAGCTTTCAAAGAAAATCAGATCTACCGAATTGATCATTACTTGGGAAAAGAAACCGTTCAAAATTTAATGGTTTTGCGCTTTGCCAATCACTTGTTTGAAAATGCTTGGAGTGCTTCGCACATTGAATCCGTGCAGATTACGGTGGCAGAAAGTTTGGGTGTAGAAGATCGCGGTGATTATTACGATCACAGCGGTGCACTTTTGGATATGGTGCAAAATCACTTGTTGCAATTGCTTTGTTTGATTGCCATGGAACCACCTTCCAAATTGGATGCGGATTCTTTGCGAAATGAAAAATTAAAAGTGCTCAATTCCATGCGCTTGTTCAATGAACAAAGTGTTTTGACGGGCGTTTCAAAAGGACAATATACACGAGGAAAAGTCAACGACAAATTGGTGAATTCGTATTTGGAAGACATACAAAAATACGAGTCGTCAACGGAGACTTTTGTGGCAATAAAGGCGTATATCGACAATTGGAGATGGAAAAACACCCCTTTTTATCTGCGAACGGGGAAACGAATGACCAAACGATATTCAGAAATTGTCATCAATTTCAAATCGGTTCAACACAATGTTTTTGAAACAGACGAAGTGGTGATTCCAGGCAACAAATTGATTATGCGCCTGCAACCGGAAGAACGAATTGAATTGGTGCAAATGACCAAAGTGCCAGGTCCGGGTGGATACCGTTATCAACCCATTTCCTTGAAATTGGATTACATGGATTCTTTCTCTGAACGATTCCCGGGAGCTTACGAGCGTTTAATTATTGATATCTTACGTGGAAATCAATCCTTGTTCATGCGTCAAGACGAATTGGAAGCTGCTTGGGTTTGGATTGAAAGTATTGCGGAGGCATGGAAAGTATCTGGACAGAAAAATATTTTATACGAAGCGGGCGGTTGGGGTCCAGGTGACCTTGTTATGCAACCGAATCACCGTTGGTCGACATCTTCTAAAAATGGAAACGAATAGATTTGAAAGCAAAGAGTTAGCCGAAAATGCGCTCGCCCTGCAGATTGAAAAACAACTGTTGAACGCCATCGAAAAACACGGCGATGCACGAATTTTATTGTCAGGCGGGTCTACACCCAAAAAGGTGTACGAGAAATTGAGTCAAAAAAATCTGCCTTGGGAGAAAATCCACATTGGATTGGTGGACGAACGATATGTTGGATTGGATGATGAGAACAGCAACGAAGCTTTATTGCAACAGGCCTTTGATTCAGCCAACAACCCTTCGATTCAAATCACCGGCCTTGTTTTCGATTTGGAGAACAAAGGAAATAATACAAAGCAAGCTTCTTTGGCCAACGAACTTTTCCTTGAAAGAGTCGATATTGTACTTTTAGGAATGGGGTTGGACGGACACACTGCTTCCTTGTTTCCGAGAGATTTGCCTTCGGAATCTATTTTGAATTCAGAAGAAGAGGGAATTTATGCAACGCATGCGCCAACAGCTCCTGTCAACCGCATTACCTTTTCGAAAAAGAGTTTGCTTCAAGCACAAGATTTGTATTTGTACATCACAGGGGAAGAAAAATACAGAAAATTAATGTTGGCAGAAGACGAAAGTTTGCCCATCGGATATTTTACCAAAGAACGAGAAGACCTGCAGGTTTTCTATTGCAATTAAGAAATTATGGTACATCAAAAAATAAAAGAAGTTACAGACCGAATTCGTAATAGAAGTGTCACAACAAGAAAAGATTACCTAGAACGCATGGACGCCCAATTTGACAAAGGTGTTTTCCGCGCAAAATTGGCTTGCGGTAATTTAGCCCACAGTTTTGCAGGTTGTGGTGAATCGGAAAAAGGGGATTTGGCAGCAGGAGCAAAACAAAACATCGGGATGATTTCCGCCTACAACGATATGCTTTCGGCGCACAAACCGTATGAAAAGTATCCCGATATGTTGCGAAAATATGCTGAAAAGCACAATGCGGTGGCACAATTCGCGGGCGGTGTTCCTGCCATGTGTGACGGCGTTACGCAAGGACAAGACGGAATGGATTTGTCGTTGTTTAGTCGAGATGTAATTGCACTTTCAACCGTTATAGGATTGTCACACGCTACATTTGACGGGGTTTTGTGCATGGGGATTTGTGATAAAATTGTTCCAGGTTTGACCATTGGTGCTTTGCAATTTGGTTATTTACCGGTAGGATTTGTTCCAGGTGGACCCATGCCTACTGGAATTTCCAACGATGAAAAAGCCAAAATCCGACAGGATTATGCCGAAGGAAAAATTGATCGTGCTGCTTTACTGAAAGGAGAATCAGATTCCTATCATGCGCCGGGAACCTGCACGTTTTACGGAACGGCCAACTCCAATCAAATGTTGATGGAAATCATGGGCTTGCAATTGCCGGGTTCTAGTTTTGTGAATCCAGGAACGGAGTTGCGTGATTTGTTGAACGAAGAAATTGTCAAAACCATTGCACACAATAGTCGTGAACGAAATTTAGATTTGACGTTGTCGCGCATTGTTAGTGAAGAGACGATTGTCAACGCGATTGTTGGTTTGCTTGCAACCGGTGGTTCTACCAATCACACTTTGCACATTGTTTCCATGGCGAAGGCGGCTGGAATTGAAATCAATTGGGAAGATTTTTCGGATTTGTCCAAAGTGGTTCCGTTGATTGCGAAAGTATATCCAAACGGTGCAGCAGATGTCAATCATTTTCACGCAGCGGGTGGAATGGGCTTTGTGATTCGGACCTTATTGAAAAGCGGTTTACTGAATGAAAATGTTCATACGATTTTGGGTTATGGTTTGCACAAATACACGCAAGAACCGAAAATAAAAGACCACCAATTGGTGTGGGAAGAAGGAAGTGAAACCAGTTTAAACGAAGCTATTTTACGCCCTGTAGAAAATCCATTCCATGCGGAAGGCGGCATTCGATTGATGTCGGGAAATATTGGTCGAGCGGTGATGAAAACATCTGCGGTTGCGGAGGAACATTTCGTAATTGAAGCACCTGCTATCGTTTTCAACGAACAAGCTGATTTAATCACGGCCTTCAAAAAAGGAGAATTGGACAAAGATTTTGTGGCGGTTTTGCCGTTTCAAGGTCCGAAGCAAAACGGAATGCCTGAATTACATCAATTAACCCCCACCTTGACCATCTTACAAAAAAGAGGTTTCAAAGTGGCTTTGGTGACCGATGGAAGAATGTCTGGTGCCTCAGGAAAAGTTCCAGCAGCCATTCACGTATCGCCAGAAGCGAGAAACGGTGGATTGATCGGGAAAATATTAACCGACGATATCATCCGCGTGAATGCACATACGGGTGAGTTGGTCTGTGTAACACCCGGCGTGGAAGCAAGACCGCAACGTGAAAAAAACAACGACAATACGTTTGGGTTGGGTCGTGAGTTATTTGCCAACATGCGTAAACTGGTTTCCAATTCAGAAGACGGAGCCAGCTTTTTATACTAAAAAAAATACAATATGACACAAAATGGAATGCGCAGCGTTTTAGAACGTCACCCAGTAATTCCGGTGGTTACTTTTCACGAAGAAAGCGAAGTAAATCCAACGGTTGAAAAATTATTGGCGCAAAATATCAATTGCATTGAAATCACCTTGCGTACCGATTTCGCTTTGAACGCCATTCAATTGGTGAAAGAACGATTTGCTGGCAGAATGGAAGTAGGTGTGGGCACCGTGATCAACGAAGCACAAGTGAATGCCGTAAAAGCATTGGAAGTAGATTTCATCGTCAGTCCAGCTTTTTATCCAGAATTGATTCACCTTTTGCAAGCCACAGGTATTCCGTTTATTCCAGGCGCGGTTACACCGGGTGAATTGGTGACGGGCATGCATTTGGGGTGCGATACATTTAAATTCTTCCCAGCCGCTTTATATGGCGGTGTACATGCATTGAAAACATTCGGGGAAGTTTTCCCTTCGTTGAAATTTTGTCCAACAGGAGGAATCAAAGAAGAAACCCATCAAGATTATCTTGCTTTGTCCAATGTAGTAAGCGTTGGAGGAAGTTGGATGTTGAAATAGGAAAAATAGGAACTCAAAAAAAAGCCGTTTTCTTTTGTGAAAACGGCTTTTTTGATTCAAGGAATTGTCGATTTTAATATCCTGAATTTTGAATAAGATTTGGATTCAATACCAAGTCAGCTGTTGGGATTGGATACAAGGAACGGAAATCAGGAACCGAACCTCCGGCAGCTTCACCACCTTTGAAGGACCAAACATACGAACCACCTGTAAATTTCCCGTAGCGAATCAAATCCGTTCTGCGGGTGCATTCCCAGCTCAATTCTTTGGCTCTTTCGTTCAATACATCGTCCAATGTGATAGAACCGAAATTGAAACTAGCATTTCCATACGCTCTTTCGCGCAATTTATTCATGTAAATTACCCCTTGACCAATACTACCACCGCCACGCAAAGCCGCTTCTGCATACATCAAGTAAGCATCTGCCAAACGGAACATTGGGTAATCGATATCCACTTGTGCCGATGTAGCTCCGTTGGAACCATTCGCACCAGCTTTCGTTTTGTTTTTGAATTTCGGGAATCCATATCCATTGGAGAAAGTACTCAAACTTGTGATGTCTTTTTGTTGACCAGCTCGGTAAAACAAGTAACGGCTGTCCAACATACTGTCAGTGTAGAGATCCACGTATTGAGGCGTAACGCGCAAGCCACCCCATTTTGCATTTACACCATAGTCAGCAGCCACCATGGAGCCACCAAGTGCTGCACAAGTTAAAAAGGTGGTTCCACCCCAAGTTTGTGCATACAATCCATCATATACCACTGGGAAGATAATTTCTGATGAAGTGTGATTGTCTGCCAAGAACAAATCTTGGTAATTGTTGTCCAATTGATAGCCTTGGGCGATAACTCTTTCGCAATACGTCGCGCATTCGGTGTATTTACTCACTCCTTTGTAAACCTGTGCATTCAAATACAACTTAGCTAACAACATTTGCACCGCTGCTTGGTTGGCATGTGCATATTCCGTTCCAGCTCCAGCAGGCAACAAACCTTCAATGGCCAACAATTCTCCTTCCACATAATCGAATAAATCGGATCGATTGATTCTTTCAGGAAGAAAGGCACCAACTTTATCTTTTTCCGTAACGAAAGGAACATTACCGAACAAATCCAACGCGTGGTAGTAGCTCAACGCTCTCAAAAAGCGTGCTTCTTGTCGATACGTATTGATTCGTGCAATATCGGCAGCGGAAAAACCGCGTTCGTTTAATTTGTCTTCAGCGGCTTCGCGAATAAATTCATTACACAACGTGATTTGATAATAAATTCGGTAGTACATTCCCTTGATGAAGGACGTTTCTGGTGACCACGTCATTTTGTTCAATTCAGGTACACCTGGATCGTTCCATCCACAAACGGCTGCGTCGGTTGGCAACTCTTGTAAGTTGAACAAAACGCGAACATAAGCTGAAAATCCTTCATCGATTCCAGCAATGTCACCTTTACCAGCAGGACCTTGTATTCCCGTCATGGATAGTCCGGAATACAATTTAGCCAAAACTTGGATGTAATTGTTTGGGTCACTGTAAACTGTTTCTGCATTCAAACCATATTTTGGGGTTTGATTCAATTGTTTTTTACAGGCAGTCAACGAAAAAGTGCCGATTGCTAAAAACAAGATTGATTTAAAAATTATTGATTTTTTCATCTTTTCAAAAATTAAATATCAAATGTCAAATTAAGAGAATAGACTCTTGGACGTGGGTAAATATTGTTGTCAATACCACCACCAACTTCTGGGTCTTGACCAGAGTATTTAGTAATAACGAAAACATTTTGCACTACGCCGGAAACAGTCAGACCAAAGCTGTGGCCTTTCACTGGTATTTTATCAAAACGGTAGCCTACAGAAAGGTAATCCAATCGATAGAAATTTGCTTTTTCCAAGTAATAATCACTCAACAATTGTCTTTCAGTGGTTGTTTGCATTTCTTCAACGTTGTATAAACTAGATACGTTGTTCAAGAAACCAAGTGGGCCATTTACAGATTGGAAAGTGGCATTGTTGGAATGGATGTTATTGTAGATCGTTCCACCCATCTCACTTCGCATGGTGGCAGAAGCAAACCATTTTTTGTAGGTCAAATTCAATGTTGTTCCGAAAAACCATTTTGGTGCAACTTGTTTCGTGACGTAACGATCTTCTACGTTGATGATACCATCGCCGTTCAAATCTTCAAAAGCGTCCAAATCGGTATATTTACCTAAACCCGTATTGTTTGGGTCTTTGTATTGACCAACTTCAATTGGTTTTCCATTCGCATCGTATTTTTGCTGGTATACAAAGAATGAATTTACTGGACTTCCCACTTTTTGTACTTGTACTGTATTACCAATACCTCCTGAAATACCTCCAACGAAGATCCCTTTTGAATTTGGATCGTCAATTAAAGAAAGTCCTGTTACTTTGTTGATATTGTGGGTTGCATTTAACGCTAAATCCAATTTCAAATTTTTCTTCGCGATAATTCCGATGTTGGTGCTTATTTCCAATCCTTTGTTTTCCATGCTTCCAACGTTGGTCAAAATAGAGTTGGTAAAGTTGGTTCCAGCTGGAACGTTCACTACTGCTAACAAGTCAGATGTTTTTTTCAAGTATAAATCTAAACTTAAGCTAACACGGTCTTTGAAGAACCCTAAATCCATACCAAAGTTGGTGCTGGAAGTCGTTTCCCATTTCAAATTGGCGTCAAATCCATCGGGTCTAAATACGGTGTAGTATTGACCTCCAAAAGCATATTGTGCGTTCGTTGCTCCTTGAAAGTAATTACCGATATACGCATAGTCACCAATTCCATCTTGTTGTCCTGTAACACCATATCCACCTCTAAATTTCAATAGATTGATGTATTTCACCTTTTTCATGAAATCATATTGTGTAACAATCCAAGCGGCAGAAACAGAAGGGAAAAGACCCCATCTTTGATCTGGACTAAAACGAGAAGAACCATCTCGTCTAATCGAAGCATTCAATACGATTTGATTGTTGAAGGTATAAATACCACGAGCATAGTAAGATAACAATGCATTTTTCGTGTAGTACGGATTGGCAGCGGCTTGTGAAATAATTGAATCACCTGCTTCCGTATACGTTGGATTACTAGGAGAACTGGTGTACCAGTCTTGGTAAGAATATCCAATGGTACCATCAATTAAGTGTTTGGATTTTTTATCACCATTGTTATAGTTCACCTGAGCACCAATCAATTTGTTTCCTTTGGTACTTCTGTAGGCTGATGAACTACCTTTTGTATAATATCCATTTGCTGAAGTCGCTAATTCGCTTACGTTTCCTTTTCCTTCCGATTGGTCAGTTCCCACGTTCATGGATGCTTTCACAGCTTTGAAGAAAGGTAAACGATACGAAACGGTTAAATTACCGATGTAACGATTTACGGTGGATTGATCTTTTCGTTGATTGATCAATCCTAGTGGATTTTTTGGAGCCAATGTATTTGGCAAACCACTTGGTTGGTTCAACCATTCATAATAACCACCGTATACATCATTTCCAGTTCTAACTTCTTGGGTTGGGTCAAAATAAGCTGCCCCCAAAGCACCACGGTTGGCAAATGTAGATTGTGTTTGAACTATTTTTTGATTTAACTCTACTGTCAACGATTTGTTCAAGAAGGAAGGACTCATGTTCAAAGAAAGTCCATTTCTTTGAAACTTGTCTGTTCTCAATACACCATTTTCCAAACGATTTCCAAACGACAATCGGTACGGTAGATTTTTCACCCCACCGGTTAAAGAGACATTGTTATCTGTGATATAAGCGTTGTGGAAAACTTGTTTTTGCCAATCTGTATTCGCCGTCCCAAGTTGTGCTATTTGACTCGCATTTCCTCTTTCGTTCACCAACGTTCTAAACTCGTCAGCAGTCAATACATCTGCGTATTTAGCAATCGTTGACAAGGAATGTTTTGTATCAAATGTAACTTTCAATGGGCTTTTTCCATCTTTTCCTTTCTTCGTCGTAATTAAAATTACCCCGTTGGCACCACGCGAACCGAAAATTGCGGTAGCAGATGCATCTTTTAAGATCACAAATGATTCGATATCGTTCGGGTTAATCAAAGACAAAGGATTCGATGCACCGGCAATCCCGCCATTGTCCAAAGGCACTCCGTCCAATACAATTAATGGGTCGTTACTCGCGCTGATAGAAGTTCCACCTCTCATGCGAATGGTGCTACTTCCTCCAGGAGAACCATCATTGGAGTTGATTTTTAAACCCGCTACTTTTCCAGATAGCAATTGCTCTGGCGAACTCAAAGAACCTTTTTGGAAGTTTTTATCTGTGATAACCGTAGCAGCACCTGTCAAATCTGACGTTCGTGTGGTACCATAACCAATCACCACCATCTCTTGTAGTTCTTGAATTTGATCAAGTAAAACAATGTTTTCATATTTTACTTCATTCGCCGCAAATTCTAGTGATTTGGTAATTGTTGCCAATCCGGTCGCTCTAAAGATTACATTGTACGTCCCTGGCTTGATGTTGTCAATACGAAAATTTCCTTCCGCATCTGTGTTGGCACCTTTGGATTGTCCTTCCAATACTACGGAGGCTCCAAAAACAGCTTCAGAATTTTTGTCTTTTACAACTCCTCGCAAGGTCGCATTTTGCCCGAATGCGAAGGATGCGGAGAAAAGTAATGCCAGAAGGCCTACTTTATTCCTAAGAATAGTCAATTTCATAGATTTACCTTTTTGTTAATTTATACTAAAAAATAATATGTCAAAAATAGGATATTTTTTTAATTGTCCAAATGACACTAAGCTAAGTTTATCTTTTTAACACAATTCTGAGGTTATTTTTCGTTTTTGACAAGGATTGTTCGAATCGTAAAATTCCATTTTCCGTGTTAAATTTTACCTTTTTACCACCGCATTTTATTTTTTTCACTGCGCGAGGTACATGATGAATTTCCCAATGAATGTTCGTTATTTCTTCGATTTGACTGTCGATTTGGTAGTCCAATTTTGATGCGGATCCTTCAAATTGAATGTAGATGCTTTTCAAATCATTTTCATCTAATTTCATGTTTTCACCATCAAAAAATACTTTTTCACTTTTTTCTAAAATCGTTGGTTCATAAAAATGATGCAGCGTTATTCCAGCTTTCAAATACTCTTTGGTATTTTGAATTCCAGGAGTCGTTGGTACGATTGCACCACCACGGACATAGGTCGGAATATTCCAAGGATTCGTTTGGATCGTTTTGGTCGTTCCACCTACTACTTTTTCCCCAGAATACCAATCGTACCAATTGGCTGTTTTGGGAAAATACATGTCTATTGAATTCAATGAATCGGTTATGGGATGTACCAAGAAATCAGTACCCCATAAATAGGTTTTAGCATCTTGATACAAGGCGTTATTTTCAGGCTCTTCATAAAACAAAGGGCGCATCAAGGGAGTTCCTTTTTTGGAATTTGCTACGGCCAAACTGAAATTATAAGGCAATAATTCATACCGTAATTCGATTGCTTTTTTTGCGATTGCTTTTGTAAGGTCATCTTTGAAAACGGGTTCTGAAGCAACTTGCTCTTGCGCGTGGGGTCGGAAAACAGGTTGAAAAACGCCGTATTGTAACCAACGTTGGTACAATTTGGGGTCGTCATTGTCACCAGCAAAACCACCCAAGTCAGAATGCATGTATGCCATTCCTTGCATGCCCATTTGAAGCGCAATTTCAGCTTGAGGTTTTAGTCCGCCCCACGTTCGGTTTACATCGCCAGACCAAGGTATCATTCCATAATGCTGAGAACCAGAATAACCAGCACGCATTAAAATAAAAGGACGGAAATTGGGCGCTTTCTTTTGAAAACCTTCGGCCACCATTTTTGCCCACAAATGTCCATAGACGTTGTGAATTTCGTTTGCTTTTTTTGTGCCATGAAACAAGTCATCTGGATGCACTTCGGGTTCTCCTAAATCTCCCCAAAAACCAGTCACCCCTAAATCGTAGTGTTGATTATATATGTTCCAGAACCAATTTTTACCTGCGTTTTGGGTGATGTCAATCAATCCGGTATTGCCGAAATAAAAATCGTATCGATAGGGATTTCCAACGCTGTCAGTCGCAAGGATTTTAGTGTCAATCGCTTCATCCCATCTTGAAGAGGTGCTCAAAATGAAAGGTTCTGTGATTAAAACAGTTTCCACTTTCATTTTTCGAAGCGAGTCAATCATTTTCTTTGGTTCGGGGAAAGAATCGGTATAAAATGACAAATTACCCATGGTGCCTTGAATTTCTTTTCCAAACCAATACAAGTCTAAAATGATCGCATCCACAGGAATCGAATCTTTTTTGAATTGGTGGATGGTGGAAAGTACTTCTTGTTGAGAATGATAGCCAAAACGACTGGAGAAATTGCCAAATGCCCAAAGTGGAGGCACAGGCTGAAGTCCCGTTAATTGGACGTAGTTTTCTGTCACTTCTTGCAAATTTTCGCCGAAAACGACTTGGTAGCGCAAAGGTCCGCCTTCGGGTTCGTAACTAATTTGGTTGTTTTTTTTTGAATCCAAATCCAAATAGCCTGTGAAAGGATTGTCAAAATGAACGGCATACCCTTTGGAAGATATAAATAGTGGCATGGTGAAATTCATCAATTCCGAATGCTCTTCATAGCCATAATGTGCTCGATTGTACAAACGCAATCGGTTGCCTCTTCGATTCATGCCCAAAGCCCGTGCTCCGCCTCCATAAAGAATTTCGTCGTGTTGAACAATGAAGTGAATCGATTGGTTCTGGGCAGCCGTTTGTCGTATGATTTGCTTGTTTTTGTAAAAATAAGAAATGGAAAAAGGTCCTGTTTCCGCCAATTTCACTTCTAGATTTCCGGAAACGAAAGTGGCGTTTCCTTGCGGAACAAATGAATTTCCTTTGCGACTGAGAACAACCGCATGGGAAGTTGGATCCGATTTTTCTGTGCCATTTGGGAAATAGGAGGTTTCCAGAATAGTGGAATTGTATTGACGAATTTCATACAGTCCTGCAGAGGTTGTGACGTTAATTCCCTGATTAGTAATCTCGGATGAAAGAAATCTTTCTTGGGAAAAAACAGAAACGATTCCGAATATAAAAAGAAAGAAAAGTGTGAATTTATTCATTGTCTAAAATGATTACAAGTGGCGTTTTGGCTGCAATTTTTAAGTTTTTTTCTAGCAATGAAACCGATTGACCAGTCAGCATCTCAAGGCCGCCTGTATGACCTTGAATCATTTCCTCGAAACGGGACAAGGAAAGGTTTTGCTCCTTGTCGGAATTATTAAGCACCACCATTATTTTTTTATCGGCATCGTGGCGGAAATAAACGTACATATTGTTTTCAGGAACAAACTGAGTCAATTTGCCGGTATGCAAAACCGCATTGGTTTTTCTAAAATTCAAAAGCTTTTTGGTTATTTCAAAGTACTCCGCTTGAATTTCTGTTCTTCCGGACGCCGTAAATGCATTGTTGGCATCGGAAGTCCAGCCACCCGGAAAATCCAGACGAATGGCTGCGTCGCCTTTCGATTTGTCACCAGCCATTCCAATTTCCGTTCCGTAATAAATTTGTGGAATACCGCGTGTGGTCGCCAGAAGCGTCATCGCCAATTTGTAATCTTCCAAATTTGGACAATATTGGTTGAAACGATCGGTGTCGTGGTTCTCTAAGAATACCAAAATTTCCAAGGGATTCGAATATAAAAAATCACTGACAAAATTCTCGTAAATTCGAATCATGCCTTGGTTCCAGTGTTGTTCCTTTTCTTTGAAAGCTTTTGTGACGGCATCGTACAACGTAAAATCCATGACTTGTGGCAAATGACTGTTGTAGTTTTGAAGAGCACCAATCGGACTGTTTTTTTGGAAGTAAGAAATTTGTGCTTGATTGTTCAACCAAACCTCCCCAACGATTGAAAAATTTGGGTATTCATCCATAATGGCTTTTGTCCATTCTGCGATTTTGAATTTTTCATTGTAGCTGTAGGTATCTACTCTGAAAGCGTCCAATCCGCTGTATTCAATCCACCAAATGGCATTTTGAGTAAGATAATTGAAGACCAATGGGTTGCTCTGATTCAAGTCGGGCATGGATTTTACAAACCAGCCTTTTTCACAGAGATCAGCATCACTTTTCGATGCATTCGGGTCCATAATCGTGGTCATTCGGTAAGAAGTTTGCTTGTAGCCTGGAAATTGATGAATCCATTCGTAGGTAGGCAAATCTGTGAACATCCAGTGTGCTGCTCCCCAATGATTGGTTACCATGTCTTTCACGATTTTCATATCTCGTTTGTGCGCTTCGTCTACCAAACGTTTGTAATCTGCATTGTCACCATAGCGCGGATCGATTTTATACACGTCGCTTTGTCCGTAGGTGTGATAAGAATAGGTGCTGTCGTCGTCGCAAAGCAAAGGAGTCGACCAAATAGCTGTAGCACCTAGTTCATGGATGTAATCCAAATGGTCAATAATTCCTTGAATGTCGCCACCGTGACGCCCTCCCGGATGACTTCGATTTCCCTTTTCTCTCATGCTTGGGTGTGAGTCATTTTTTTCATTTCCGTTGGCAAATCGATCTGGCATCAAAAGATAAACGACATCTTCAGCAGAAATACCTTCCCGCATTTTGGAATTGGCATCTCTCGTTTTTAATTCAAACGAATACGTTTTTACTTTCTTTTTCCCCTGTTTAAATTCAATTGGATAAATGCCAGCTGGCAATCCTTGTGTCTCAAAGGTGATGAACAAGTAATTGGGATTTTCTGTTTTGTCGATTTTGACAATAGGCATTTTTGAAGAATTAGGCTCGAGTCCGGCGATGTTGTCGCCGTGGAATAAAACTTGAATCGTGTGCAAGTTCATGTCCGACCACCAATTCGCGGGTTCAACATGTTTGAAATCTGATTTTTGTCCAAATGAAATGCTTTGAACAAAGAACAGTACCCAAAAGGCAAAGGTTCTTTTTTTCATATGTGTATAATTATTCTATATCAATGGTTTTTCTTATTTGACCGTTGGTCCCTACTACAATTTTTAAACAATTTTTGGAATCCAAAGGAATGATTTTACCCATCATATCCGTCGCATAGCTAGGAATGAATTCACCAAGCGTCAATTCTTCTATTCCAACCGTACAAGGGTTAGGAGCTCCAGAAAACACAAGTTGTGCATGCGCACTGTTTTTCCGGTCTATTACATAACTAAATATGGAAGTGGTGACGTGCGCACCCCACGCTTGTGTCAGAGCATTGGTAAAATCAGCGTTACTGAATCCGTAATCCATTCCTTTGTATGTGTCAGTAAAAGCAGCATTTTGGATATAAGCTTGTTTGGCTTGCAAGGCCAACAAAATGAAGTTATCCTGGAAATTCCCGTTGATAAAACTTTGAATATAGCTGGAATACAAATCTTTGAAATAAGGAACAGCCATCAATTTGGTAAAAAGCGGTCTAGCTCCACCTGAATTCGCCCATGTATAGATGTTTCGATTGGCCCAATCAACGTTGAACCAGTCAATGCCAAACGTATTGTCCATGTCGTATTCGATAAACACAAATCGACCATCGGCTGGATTTTCATACAAGTAGTAGTTGTTCTGATTGTAGGAATAGCCATCCCAATGTCCAATGAGCACTTCCATGGCTAACGTTTTTAGATAAGATTCTACGTCGAAAACTTGCTGAATGGCGCAAGCGAATTGAGCGGATGGCGTGTTGTTAAGCACATCTATAAAATGAATCAATCCGGAGTAATCAAAACTATCGGTATTGGTGTTCAATTCATATTTATCGACATAGCTGCTTGGATTGGTTCCCAAATAAGCAAGATTTGCACCCCATGCGGATTTGTACAGGTTTCCATCATTGTCCGATCCAAAACGTTGGGTTATAAACGGCTTGTCGATGTGCTCTGCATTGAAATAAAGCCCTTTGTACTCGCCATTGATAAACAATTTTACATAACTATTTCGAATGGCAATGATTTGATTTTCGCTCAACAAAGTGTTGCTTAACCAAGAACGAAGAATGGAAGGGTCGTTGTGCTCACCATTCAAGTTCATTTTCTTCAAATCGTTCCATCTGGAACCAGTGTTGAATGTATTGAAAGAGATTTTAAATGATTTTTTGGCAGAATAACGCGACGTATTACCGCGCAAACGGAAGCCGACATTGGCAACGCTGTCCACTCCGGTGGAAGTAATGTATTTGAAAGTTGCAGGATACTCGTGGTTGGACTCCAGACTGTCAGGAAGGAAAAGATATTGCAAACTATCAGGATCAATTATGATATGGACTTCGGCCAATTCACTTTGTAAAAAGGCTTGTGTATTGGCTGGATGAACTATTTGTCCAGATGACACTAAGCCGATTGAACACAAAGTAACCGCTAGAAGAATCCGAATATTCAATACCATAGTTGATTTTTTAATTTCAAAGGAAAACGAAACCTTCGATACGGACAAATATAAACGATAAAATTTGAATTTTAAAAAACCGTAAAATGTAGACCAAAACTATGGTGCAATTTCGGGTGACAATCGAAAATTACCCGTCGATACAAGCCTAGTTTTTGGAAAGCATTACCTTTGTGACTTGTGAAATGAGAAATTTTTGGTCAAATTTAGTAGCAGTCGTTAAAATCATCCTTTTCTGGGTGCTTTTGTTTGACGTGATGCGCCTTCTTTTCATTCTGCACAATTTTGACAAGGTTCCGACGACAGGTTGGTTGGAAGTGAGCAAAGCATTTCTCTACTCCTTTCGATTGGATGTTGCTGCTGCTTCTGCAGCAAGTGTTCTGCCTTTTTTGTTTTTGGTTTTGTGGAAAATTATCCCAACCAAATTTTTTAAAACACTTTTCATTTCGATTTTTTCCTTGGAAGTGTTGATGGTATTGTTCATCCATGCCGGTGAAATAAATGCCTATCCAGAGTGGAATCACAAATTGAACAGCCACGTTTTTATGCATCTGGCCAATCCAGATGAGGTGGGACGGACCGCTAGCTGGGGAATGGTTTTCTGGTTTTTACTGTATTCCAGTTTAGGCGGGATTTTCGCTTATTTCCTGGCTAAAAAAATATTCTGGAATCAGTTAATGGGCAGTGATAAATTCAATTGGAAATCGAAGTTGACGGCTTTTGTATCCTTTGTTTTGATTGCTCCATTTATGGTTTTGTTGATTCGCGGCGGCTTACAGCCGGTTCCGATTAATACGGATGCGGCCTATTTCAGTAAAACGAGCTTAGCGAATGACTTGAGCGTAAACACAACCTATAATTTTGCGAAAAGCTTTTTGTTGTACAACCGAAGTAATTTGGACGATGTATTTCCAGTGATGAAATCGAAGACGGCGGCGTTGATTACATCAGAATTGTACCGAACAGAAACCGATTCTTTCCCACAAATATTGACAACCAATCGTCCGAATTTGGTGTTTATCGTTTTGGAAGGTTGGTCCGCCAACGCGATGAAGTCTTTGGCAGGAACCAGTTCCGTCACACCCCATTTTGATAAATTAACCAAAAAAGGGTTGCTATTTACGCGCATGTACGCGGATGGCGGCACATCTGAAATTGGAAATGCGTGTATTTTTAGCGCCTATCCAGCATTGCCAGAAATTTCTATGTCCATGCAGCCAGATAAACACCGAAAACAGCCTACTTTGAACCAAGATTTGAAAGCATGGAATTACTACAGTGGATATCGTTTCAGTGGCGATTTGAAATATGGAAATATTGGTAGTTTTTTCACGGATCACGGATTCGATTCCGTAAAAGATGAGAAAGATTTTCCGCCCAATTTGCCCAAGGGAAAACTGAATTATTACGACGAGGAGTTGTACAAATTATTGAAAAAGGACATCGACAAGACGAAAGAACCTTTCCTGCATTGCGCCTTTACAGGAAGTACGCATTCGCCCTACGATTTCCCAAAACACAAGAATCAAAATTATGTAGGGCCGGAAGAAGATTACATGAACAGTTTGATTTATGCCGACGAAGCCTTGCACAATTTCCTTCAGCGTTGTAAAAAGGAAAAATGGTACAAAAACACCTTGTTTGTTTTGATATCCGATCACGGTCATACGGCGCCAGAGCAGAATGACCCAAATCAAGGCAAATATTTTCATATTCCATGTTTGTTGTTTGGTGAGGCATTGAAGCCAGCTTGGCGAGGAAAAACCAATGATGTGATTGGAAATCAGCACGATATTGTCGGAACTTTACTCGCGCAAATGAAGGGTGATCTTTCCCGTTATCCATGGAGCAAAAACTTACTCAATCCAACGGTGCAGAATTTTGCTTTGCACACGGTAACCCGCGGTTATGGTTGGATAGATGACGCTGGTGATTTCTCTTACAATTTAGACAACCGAGACTATTTGAATCAAAATATTGCACCCGAAAAATTGCCAAACTCCTCCCGGAATTGCAAAGGTTATTTGGTGCATTTGTATGAAAACTACAAAGCTTTGTAAGACAGATTTCGATTTAATCGGCAAATTCTAAAAATTTCAGCACAATTTTATTTAACTTTGCACTCTTTTTTTAAAAAAAGAATACCATAAAAATATAGGACACTCATGAGCAAAATGAAACTTTCCGAATTCAGTTTTAATCTACCAGAAGAGTTGATTGCTGAATACCCATCTGACAACCGCGACGAAGCAAAATTGATGGTGATTCACCGTGAAACAGGAAAAATTGAGCACAAGTTATTCAAAGATTTGATCAACTACTTCTCCGAAGGAGATGTGATGATTATGAACAATACACGCGTTTTTCCTGCACGTATGTACGGAAACAAAGAAAAAACAGGCGCGAAAATCGAAGTATTTTTGTTGCGTGAATTGAACCGCGAAAGTTTGTTGTGGGATGTACTAGTAGATCCAGCGAGAAAAATTAGAATTGGAAATAAATTGTATTTCGGTGACGATGATTCATTGGTTGCTGAGGTGATTGATAACACGACTTCAAGAGGAAGAACTTTGCGTTTCTTGTTTGATGGTCCTTACGAGGAATTCAAAAAGAAAATTACAGAATTGGGTGAAACGCCGCTTCCGAAATACATCAAAAGAACCGTTGAGCCAGAAGATGAAGAACGTTACCAAACGATTTTCGCGAAAAATGAAGGGGCTGTTGCGGCTCCAACTGCTGGACTACATTTCTCCCGTGAATTGATGAAGCGTTTGGAATTGAAAGGTGTAAATTTTGCTGAAGTAACTTTGCACATTGGTTTAGGTACTTTCCGCTCAGTAGAAGTAGAGGATTTGACCAAACACAAAATGGATTCAGAAGAAGCGCACATTGATAAAAGATGTACGGAAATCGTCAACAAAGGAATCAAGGAAAGAAAACGCGTTTGTGCGGTTGGTACAACCGTAATGAGAACGATTGAGACATCCGTTTCAACAGATGGAACACTGAATCCTTATGATGGTTGGACAAATAAATTCATTTTCCCTCCGTATGATTTTAGTATCGCGAATTGTATGATCACCAATTTCCATACACCGCTTTCCACTTTGTTGATGATGATATCCGCATTTTGTGGACACGATTTGATGATGGAAGCATACAAAACAGCTGTAGAAGAGAAATACCGTTTCTATTCGTACGGTGATGCAATGTTGATAATATAATTAGTCAATTACGAATTGAGAATTACGAATTAGGTTAGTCCTAATTCGTAATTTTTTTGCCCAAGAATTTCAAAGAAAACCCAATTCCTCGATTTGTAATTGAAGAATCCGTGCTGGTTTACTTTGAGAATTTGTATTTGAAAATACAATAAATCGCTCTGAAACCGTCTTTCCAACCTATCTTTTTACCTTCTTCATAGGTTCTTCCGTAATAAGATATTCCGACTTCGTAGATGCGAATTTTTTTCATGCGTGCCAGTTTGGCTGTAATTTCAGGTTCAATACCAAAACGATTTTCTTTGATTTCGATTTGTTTCGCCAAAGAAGAACGGATCAGCTTGTAACAGGTTTCCATGTCTGACAAATTCAGATTGGTCATCATGTTGGACAAGTTGGTCAAAAATTTGTTTCCAATGGAATGCCAGAAAAATAAAATTCGGTGCGGGTGATGCCCAACGAATCGAGAACCGTAAACAACATCCGCATCATCCATGAAAACAGGTTTCAACAGTAAATTGTATTCTTGCGGATCGTATTCCAAATCGGCGTCTTGCACAAGTAAGTAATCCCCAGAGCATTCTTTGATTGCTCGATTGATGGCCGCGCCTTTACCTTGGTTTCTGTCTTGAGAAAAAAATCGAATGTCCATTTCGGGATGCGCTGCTATGTATTCTTCAATTTTGGCAACGGTACCATCTTTTGAGCAATCGTTGACAATTACGATCTCTTTCGTTATACCCTTTTCCAATTCCACTTCCCGCACTTTGTCCAGAATAACTTGGATGGTTTTTTCTTCGTTGTAAGCTGGAATAAGGATGGAAAGCTTTTGGATATTCATAATTGAAACATTGATTTTGGGGCAAATATACTGTAATTTCAAAATGTTGTTATTTCGAAGAACCTTTTTTCTTGTCAGGCAAATTTATTAAGTAAATTTGCGGTGTTTTAATAAAAGCGTCCTTTCGTGTCAAGCAAATACAAACAATACGTAGCATTTACCAAATTCAGGCTTTCATTTTTAGTCGTTGTTTCAGCGCTTTCAGGGTATTTGTTCAACCATGGCTCCAATCTTTACGAAATCTTTTTATTGATGGTGGGAGGCATGTTGGTGACCGCCGCCTCCAATGGATCGAATCAAATTTGGGAAAAAGAATTGGACAAATTGATGAAACGAACCGCCAAACGTCCATTACCGATGGAACATATGTCGGTAAAAGAAGCCTATTGGGTGATCGGATTTTGTTTAGTAGTTGGATTATCCATGTTATTTCTGCTCAATTTACCTTCTTTTCTACTGGGTTTGTTGGCGTACATTTTATATGTTTTTGTCTATACACCCATGAAACGAATTACAAGTTGGGCTGTGTTCATAGGAGCTTTTCCGGGTGCAATTCCTCCCATGTTGGGAGCTGTAGCCGCCACAGGACATTTTGGTCTAGTACCCGGCATCTTGTTTTTTGTTCAGTTCTGCTGGCAATTTCCTCATTTTTGGGCCATTGCTTGGGTAACGGATGAAGATTACCGAGCAGGCGGATTCAGTTTACTCCCATCGATTCATGGAAAATCAAAAAATTCAGCCTTTCAAATTGCCGCCTATTCGTTGGCATTGATTCCGTTTAGTTTATTCCCTTGGTGGATGGGTTGGACGAGTTGGGTGACTTTAGTTATTGTAAGCATTATGAGTCTTTGGTTTTTTATGTTATCCTACAAGCTGTTTTTGTCCTGTGATGACAAAGATGCTCGGAAACTAATGTTTGCATCGTTTATTTATTTGCCGATTATTCAATTTGTGTATGTTTTTGACCGAATTGAAAGCGCCATACCTTTTTAAAAAGTTCGAAAAATGAAAAAAGAATTCAACGATGAATTGACACCCGAAATTCGGGAGAAAATGAAAAAAAATCTCGTTTATATCGGGATTTTTAGTGTGGTTATGATGTTTGCTGGATTCACCTCTGCTTATTTGGTGATGATGGGCGATTCATTCTGGCTGAAGTTTCCTTTGCCATGGGGATTCTATGTTAGCACTGTACTGATTGCCTTGTCGAGTTTGACTTTTATTTTGGCCTTGCGAAATGTCAAAAAAGGCAATATCAAAGGTTTGAAAATGTTCATGATTGCCACGGTATTACTGGGCTTTCTGTTTGTTTATTTCCAATTCAAAGGCTACGGACAATTGATGGATAGAGGAATTCACCCTGTCAACAATCACTTGATTGTAACGGATGGTCGATACGGTGATTACTACGAGATCAAGTTCAAAGATGCCTTTGTTGAAGTGGATGGAAATCATTATTTGTGGAAAGGAAAGGATCTTTCAGCAAGTGATATGAAGGACATGCAAAACTTTATGGCGCAATTTTTAGACTTGAGCGAAACAAAACCATTCAAAATTTCAAGCTATGGCAAACCATTTGTTCTGTATTTTGAAAACACAGAATTGACTTTGCAAAATGAGCATTTGATCAAAAAGAACGGAGAAGAATTGGTTTACACCGATCGTTTACGCTTGCGTGATTTGGCGATCAATGTGCGGGATAGCCGAGGCGATTTCTTTGCGCGAGGGGAAATTGGAAAGGATTTCAATATATATTTCAAAGGCAAACCACTTGAATACGACAATAGAACCTTGAAATTTGAAGGAAAGAAATTGAGTAGTTACTTGCAACTGAAAGCAACCGAAACCTCTGACACGGCGAGCTCATTTTTATACATCATAACTTTTCTACATTTATTGCATATTTTGGTCGCAATAATTTACCTGACAAGAGTTACAATTTATTCATTTTCAGGTAGGTATACGGCGGACGATTATTTGGGCTTAAAGTCAGGTGCTATTTTCTGGCATTTTTTAGGTCTATTGTGGTTGTATTTGTTGTTATTTTTGCTTTTTATTCATTAAACTTGCAAACAAAAAAAATTCAAGATGGCAGGACACGCTTCACACGACACTAGCGCAACGAATCCTTGGGGTGGTAAAGTATCACCGTTTTCAGTAAGCTATGGTAAACTAATGATGTGGTTTTTCTTAGTTTCTGATGCACTTACCTTTGGTGGTTTGTTGGTGGCATATGGTTTCACGAGACACGATGCACAAGATGCATGGCCGATTGGGGAAGAGACATTTAACTCGATGCCTTTTTTAGGTCATGGTTTTCCTTTGTTGTACGTAGCCTTGATGACATTTATTCTAATCGTTTCTTCAGTTACGATGGTATTAGCGGTTGAAGCTGGTCATAGAATGGATAAAAAAGGAGTGACAAAATGGTTGTTAGCAACGATAATAGGTGGTTTCTTTTTCGTCGGTTCTCAAGCGTGGGAGTGGAGTCACTTCATCCACGGTTCTGAATTTGGTAAAGTGGAATTAGCAGACGGTTCTCAAGCGGTCGTGAAAGGTCATTTTGGTGAGTTGAAAAACTTTACGGTAATTGAAGCAGGAAAACATCACCACAAAGGTGAAGTAATTACCGAGGATTTGATGCACCAATTCCAACACGCAGTGGTGACTGGTCACATCGAAAATGGAATCATTACTTTGCATGACGGTTCCAAAGCAAAAGTTTCGAAAGATGCAGATCACGACGTAACAATGATTATTAAAAAAGCCGGTAAAAAATACCACGTAGGTCAAGAAATTGGTAAAGAAGCGTGTGATTTGTATGGTCAAGTAATCAATAGCGGAGAAGCAAATCGAGTAATTTACGGTGCCAACTTGGAGCAAAACGAATACGGTCCACAACAATACGGTCAATTCTTTTTCTTCATCACAGGTTTCCACGGTTTCCACGTATTCTCTGGGGTGATGATCAATATCATCGTTTTATTGGGAGTCGTAAAAGGAACCTACCACAAAAGAGGTCATTACGAAATGGTTGAGAAAACTGGCTTGTACTGGCACTTTGTCGATTTAGTTTGGGTATTCGTATTTACCTTCTTTTATCTTATTTAATTACAGAGAAAATAGTTTATCATGGAAAGAGATGATATTATAGAATATTCCTTGGATACGCACCACAGCGAGGAGGAAGGAAAATTGTTGAGAAAGAAAATTTGGAAGGTTACGGCTATTTTAACGGTTGTTACCGCAGTTGAGGTTTTGTTAGGTGCCTTTATCAAACAAGGTTCAGGAATCTGGCCGATGGTAAAATGGACTTTCGTTGCTTTGACCTTGTTGAAAGCCGGTTACATTGTACTTTCATTTATGCACTTGGGTGATGAGAAAAAAGTATTGAAATATGTGATTTTGCTTCCATATTTTGTCTTTATGTGTTATTTAATTTTTATTGCTATAACGGAAGGAATCCACGTAAGTGGAAGTTTAGCATCTCACGGAGTTTAATCCAGTCCTCTTATGGCACAAAGAACTGCAGCCGGACGAATGAAAGTAGCGTTAACATTTCTACTTTTATTTGGACCGGCTTCTATTTTACTATTAATTTCCTCTCGCGGTTGCGAGCATAAATTCAAGGAATTGGATGATTATGGAAAAGCAACCAATTATTCCTTTGTTGATGTAAATGGAAAAACGAGAACCTTCAAAGAGTTTGAAGGGGATGTAGTTTTAGTAACTACGCTACAAACATCTTGTCCAGATTCTTGTGCCATTTCTTTCTTTCACTTGAACCAAGGCATTTACCAGCATATTTTTGCCAACAAGCGTAAAAAGTTGAAACAGGTGCGCATTCTATCCTTTGTAACGGATGGAAAAGGAAATTCGGTAGATGACTTGAGCTCGGTAGAAGATATGTTGAAAGATCGTGTTTTAGATTATGATCCCAAACTGTGGATTTTAGCCAAAGGCGATGCAAAAAGTTTGTATGATTTCGAAAACAATGGGAAATCTCTGCTTCAAGAAGGCGACGAATTTTACGGCGGACAATCTTTTCAAGAATTAATGTTGCTTTTGGATAAACAAAATCACCTTAGAATGGTTCTATCAGGGACGACTGAGGGAATGATTCGAAGAATGAAAGAAGACATGGCCCTGCTGCAGAAGCAATACGACAAAGAGTCAAGTAAAAAGAAAAAATGAAACGTTTTCTGTTAATTGTAAGTTTGATAAGTCTAGTGTTAGGTGCTTGTCAAGAAGAATACACGCCTTTGCCAAAAGTGGGTAATTTTGATTTGGAATACCGAACCGTAAATGGCAAGGAAGTAGTGGATACGATTTATCCAAAAATGATCGAATTTTCCTACTTGAATCAAGACTCAACCGTTGTTCGATCGCAAGATATGAAAGGAAAGGTATGGGTTTCCGATTTCTTTTTCACCTCTTGCCCAACGATTTGTCCAACCATGACCAAGCAAATGAAACGGTTGAACGAAGAACTTTCAGATTTGTCTGACGATATTCAATTCATGTCGTTTTCAATCAATCCAAAAAGAGATCAGCCAACTCGGTTAAGAGCGTACATGAAAAAGTACGATATAACTGCGAATAATTGGCAGTTTTTCACAGGAGATGAAGCGAAAACACACAAATTAGGAATAGAGAATTTTCAACTATTCGCAGGAAAAGATGCAGCATCTGCAGGTGGGTATGCCCATTCTCCTGCTTTTACTTTAGTTGACAAAGAAGGCTACATTCGAGGAGTTTACGTTGGTGTAGAGCCAACGGAAGTTGACCGAATGGCCAAAGATATACGAAACCTTTTAAAACACGAATATGGCGTATCTGGATCCAAGAAGTAAGAAGATTACGAATAGTATAAAAATTGTTTCCATTGCCATTCCTGTGGTGGTGGCGATCCTGTTCAAAGTAAAAATTCCAGGTTACGATACCTCGTTTCTTCCGCCGGTATACGCCACCATCAATGGTTGCACGGCAGGTTTGTTGATTTGGGCGTTGATTGCCATTAAAACGAAAGACATGCGCATGCACCGTGCTTTGATTCGGTTCAGCCTTTTGCTATCGATTGTTTTTCTAGCCTTGTATGTGTGGTACCATATGACCAGTGACTCGACGGCTTATTTGGGTGAATATGGTTATTTGTACTATCCCGTTTTGATTTCGCACATCGTGTTGAGTGTAGCCGTAATCCCAATAGTTTTGTTCACCTATTTGTGGGCATGGCAAGGGAATTATACCAAGCACAAAAAATGGACGCGTTATGCCTGGCCGATTTGGTTTTATGTCGCTGTTACGGGGGTAATTGTTTATTGGATGATTGCTCCATTTTATAAATGATTAATTACAGTGGTCGTTCGTAAATTTGGGAATTCCCAAATTCCCAAATTTTCTATACAATCGAGTGCAAATCAGCCAAATTCCTTATTTTTCACTAAGTTCGTTTTCTAAAGAATGAAAATGATTGAAGGAGAAAAGTCTTTTTTAAAAACATACAGTTTCTATTTGGCAATTGGAATCATTGTTTCAATTTCTTTTTTCCTTTTTTCCATCGCTTTTTATCCTTTCGTAAATTCTGACGATGCGCTGAATGTATTGATGGCGCATGAATATCAATTGCCACATGATTTGTATTGCTGGGGACAAGATCGTGGCGGCACATTGATTCCGTTGATCAGTCAGGTTTTCAAAGCAATTGGTTTTGGTTCAATTTATGCTGTTTCTCTGAGCAACTATCTTATTTTATTCCTCGGTTTTTGGGGTTGGTCTACCTTGTTCAAAGACAATAGAATCATTTTGCTTCTGGCGCTATGCTGGTTTTTGCCCTATCAACGATTTTTAAATATTACCTCCTTTCCCATTGGAATGGGCTATAGTTTAATTGGATTTTCACTGGTCTTTATTCAGAAAATCAATTGGAAGGAAAATTTACTCACGCATTTCCCAAATTGGTTTCGCTTGGGTGCTATTGTGATCATTTGGTTGCTGGCCGTTTGGTGTTCGGATTTGGTTTTTATCACACTAATTGTGCTTTTTGGCACGAAGTTTTTACACGACCTATTGAAACACAAAAAGCTGGAATTTTCCACCATCGTCTTTGCCTTCGTGCTCGTATTTATTTTTCTAGCGATTCGGAAAATGAAAACCTATGCGACCGCCCAAACGGGTGAGTTTATGTCGATGAACTCCTGGGCTGAAATTCAATTGGCCTTTTTCAAAGTACGAATGGAAATTGTTGCGGTTTTATCGGGAAGTGAAGACCTTCTTTTGGCCCTTGGTGCATGGATATTATTGGTAATAATGATTTTTGGAATGTATTTAATTTACCGAAATCGAAAAAGCTTTCTCTTGTTTGAATCGGTTTGGATGAATTTTTTGCTGTTTGACGCGTTGGCAACTTTGTTGGTTATTTTCCTTGCACATTGGGTGTTGATCAATGAAATGGGTCGTTGGTATTTCGTGGCGCCCTATATTTCTATCAGCCTCTTATTTTTATTGCTGGTGGAGAAATTCAAACTACTTTCCTCCAAATCCATTTATTCTTTCTCGGTCATTCTTTTGTTGATTTTGGGCATTTCCAGTGTGACCAATGTGCTTCACTTTAACCAAGGGAAATATACTTCCTACCGATCTACAGCGGAAGAGTTGAATGAATTGGGCGAAATCGGCATCATCGGGGATTATTGGGATGCCTACCGACTTTCTATTGCGAATCCCGATCAAGTAAAAAGCACGCCGCACGATCAAAGTGACGTGAAAAACCAGGCATTGGTCTCTGCTGTTTTTGCGCAACCGAAAATTTATCTTTCCAAAGACATGTGGATGGAGGAGTTTCCAGATTCCATTGTTCAATTTGGTGTTTTATTGAAGAAAATTGGCAAGGAACGGAAGTTGGGTGGTTCGACTTTGTGCCAATACAAGGCAAGTAAGGAACCGCAAATTTTCCCACTGGACCAATTGAAATGCGAAGCAAAACTTTTCCAAACGGAATCCAATCGATTGGAATTGAAAACGGGCGACGCAAAAATGCGGGACAAAGTAATTGTATTCGGTCCATTCATTTCCATTTTGCCCGGGAAATATGAGATTAGAATTGTTTCCAATGCGCAATCAAGTAAAATACCCACGAAGTCTATTTTATTCGATGTAGCGGCAGATTATGGGCAAAAATCACTAGGTTTTGTCGATGTTGCTCAACTTCCCTTCCAATTCACCAAACAAAACGCGTTTTTCACCTATGCATTCGAAACAAAAGAATTGCTTCAACAGGCTGAATTTCGCATTTTGGTCAAAAAACCAGTTGATTGTACTTTCTATCGGTACGAATTGATTCCGTTGAAATGATTGATGCTTTCCCGTTTTAAAACTTTCGTCCAATAAAAAACCCTTCATCCGAAGACAAAGGGTTTCATTAAAATGTTCTGCAAATTATTTCGCTGCATCATATCTTTCCGCAACCGCATTCCAATCAATTACATTGAAAAATGAATTGATGTAATCTGGACGACGGTTTTGGTAGTTCAAATAGTAAGCATGTTCCCAAACATCCAATCCTAAAATCGGTGTTCCTTGGCAACCTTCACCCATCAAAGGATTGTCTTGGTTGGCAGTAGAACATACACACAATTTTCCTTCACAAACGCACAACCATGCCCAGCCAGAACCAAAACGAGTGGCTGCTGCTTTCGAGAATTCATCTTTGAAAGCATCGAATGATCCAAAAGTCGAATCAATGTCAGCAGCTAAAGCACCCGTTGGTGTTCCGCCTGCATTTGGCGCCATGATTGCCCAAAACAAAGAGTGATTGTAAAAACCACCTCCGTTGTTGCGAACAGCCGGCTTGTCTTTGCAAACTTTCATGATTTCATCAATGGTCATGTTGGCCATATCCGTTCCTTCAATTGCTGCATTCAAGTTGGTTGTATATGCTTGATGGTGTTTTGTGTGGTGGATTTCCATCGTACGCGCATCGATATTTGGTTCCAAAGCATCATAGGCGTATCCTAATTTTGGTAATTCAAAAGCCATTGTATTTTGTTTTTAATGAATATTAATGTTGTCTACCAAAGGTAGTGAAAATTGAGGGAATGAAATTTTTAAGATGAAGCGATCCTGGTGAATTAACAAAATTTATTTGTTTGTGTATTTCCCATTTTTGTAGGTCAAAAGATTTTTTTCATTTTTCGTCTCGGTAATTTCTTCCACGCAATCCCCGTTTACGACTTTGTTTTTCGTGGTGATTAACTCGCCTGTGAACGAGATTTGGTAAAAGCCGTTGACGATTTTCGGTGTGATGTTTAGTTTACGCGTAACCGTTTGGAATTCTCCTGAACAATTGGTATCCCACTCGCCAGAAGACAAATGTGTTTCGATGTCTGAAAGCACTTTTTTGAGTTCCTTCCCTTGGGGAATAAACAAGGAGATAACTTCGCTCTCATACGGATTGGCGCGGGAAGAACCGTGGTATTTCAAGCGAACGCCAAAGGCTCTGTTTTCTGGACTTACTTGATATTCTGTGAAATCTGCTATGATTTCCCGCAGGACAACAGCATCGGAAGCCCAGCCATTGGTAGCGCTGCTCTCAAAGTATTTTTGGATGATATTTCCAGTGGAATTTTCGACAATCAGAATATGACTATTGAATTCCATGAAATCCTCTTCCATCGTCACAATCTCAGGCAACAACACCAAGCTAAATCCTATTTTGTAGGGAATTTCTTTGACAACCAACAAATCTTTGTAAATGCTTTTTTCGGCCAATTTTAGTTGCTTCAAAATGGCAGGAAGGAAATCTTGGTTGGGAAGTGTATTTTTCACCTCCAGAAAGACTTGGCGTTCCAAATCCGACGGTTCAGCGGTCTTCTTTATTTTTTCGGCAGGTGGATTGTCATTGGTACAAGATTGTGTAATCACAAGGATCATTAAAAATGCCGAAATAATTTTGACTGCCTTCATCGTTGTCGTTTTTATTTTTTGTACTTCTCTTCGTATTTTCGGTACAATTGTTTTTGCCGATTGTCCAAATCTACCCAAATTCCATTCATTAACGCCAAAGTAACTTTATTGGTCATCATATCGAAAGCCGGACCTGCGCTCACAAACAAAGTCGCTTTTTTTCCTACTTCAATACTGCCGTAGTATTTGTCGATGCCCATAATTTCGCACGCACTCAAGCTCACGGAACGCAAAGCATCTTCCCAACTTAGGCCAAAACCAGTGGTATGTCCCGCTAAAAAGGGAATATTTCGCGCATTCATCGCTTCCATGTCGCCTTCGTTTTGTAGACAAAATTGGATGTTGGCTTCGCGTAAAATTCCCGGTAAACGATACGGTAAATCGATTGGATCGTCTTCGTTTTCAGGCAACATGTGCACCCGTGGCAACATGACCGGAATTTTGGAATCGTGCAATTGTGGAAGAATCAAATAGCTATCGTAACCACCAACAATGACGGGAAATTTCAAGTCAAAAGTTTTGCAAAAATCCAACACATCAAGCAATTGTTGCAACTCGTTGGCGTGAATGTACACGCGTTTTTGACCGTTGAAACAAGCTTTCATGGCTTCCAAGCGCAGCTCAGGAATTTCCCGGTTGTTTTTTTCAGCATACGCTTTTGCAGTAGCGAAAAAAGAATAAATTTCTCGTTTCGATTTTTCGTATTCGCCTTTTCGTTTGCTGGCATCGGAAGCATCTGTCGCTTTGCTTCTTCCTGGAAAAGAGGAAGGCCAGTTCAAATGAATGCCTTCGTCGATGCTTATTGCGGCATCTTCCCAATTCCAGCCGTCCAAATGTACCAGAGAAGAACTACCTGAAATGATTCCTCCACGCGGTGTAATTTGCGTAATCAAAACACCATTCGTGCGCACAGTGGAAATCACATCCGATTCCACGTTGTAAGCAATCAAAGCTCGAATGTGCGGGTTGAGTCGTCCAACTTCATCAAAATCACGGGTTGCGCGCACGGCGTCAATTTCCGTCAATCCCAAAGTAGAGTTGGGTGCCACCAAGCCAGGATACAAATGTTGTCCTTTCAAATCGATGATGGTATCCCAATCCGTAACGGAATAGGAATAGGTTAAAGAGTTTTTCACCAAAGTGATTTCTCCATTCTTTATTCCCACGGCGGCTGTTTCTAGGGTTTCTCCGTTGCCGACGTGCAAATACGCATTGGTCAATAAAATGGTTTTCTTCTGTTGACCGAAAGCCAAACTAGAGAAAAGAAGTAAAAAGAGGAAGGTATACTTCATGGCTTAATGATGATTTTCGTTTTCGGTACCTTCTTGGCCGATGGTATCGCAATGGTAAAATTTATTTCCTTTTTTGAAGAAAGGCACTTTTTTCTCGCCTTCTTCGGTGGCTTTGAGCATCAAGGATAAAATCCGCGCTCTTTCTACCGCGTCTCTTTTCTCTATAGCCAAATCTACTTTTCGGTCGAAAAGTATTTCCCCATCCACTATCGTGATTTCAGCGCGCGCTTCCACACTCAAAGGATTCGTAGACCAAAGTACCACATCGGCATCTTTTCCCACTTTCAAACTACCCATTCGATCATCGAGGTGCAACAATTTGGCTGGATTCAAGGTCACCAGTTTCAGCGCATCGATTTCGCTCATGCCACCGTATTTAATCGCTTTGGCGGCTTCTTGATTCAAACGTCTGCCCATTTCAGCATCGTCGGAGTTGATGGCAACCACCACGCCTTGCTCTTGCATCATTTGTGCATTGTATGGAATGGCGTCTTTGACTTCAAATTTGTACGCCCACCAATCGGCAAAAGTAGAACCTCCTGCGCCGTGTTTCGCCATTTTGTCGGCTACTTTGTATCCTTCTAAAATGTGGGTAAACGTATTGATTTTGAAACCCATGGAATCGGCCACGTGCATCAACATGTTGATTTCGCTTTGTACATAGGAGTGACAGGTAATGAAACGATTGGATTGTAGTATTTCCAACAAGGTTTCCAATTCCAAATCCGTTCGGTAGTCGCCGGTGGCTTTTTGTTTTTCGTAGGCTTTGGCTCGGTTGAAACCGTCGTAGAAAACTTGTTCCACACCCATGCGCGTTTGCGGAAAACGAACCGTGTTGTAATCGCCCCAATTGGCTTGTTTCACATTTTCTCCCAGCGCACATTTGATGAATTTGGGTGCATTGGGAATCAACATTTGGGCTGGATTGCTGCCCCATTTCAATTTGATCAAAGCCGATTGCCCACCAATGGGATTGGCAGAACCGTGCAACAATTGAGCCGCCGTAACGCCTCCAGAAAGTTGCCGGTAAATGTTGATATCATCTGAATTGACCACATCGCCAATCGAAACTTCAGCAGAAATCGCTTGTCCGCTTTCGTTCACTCCTTTTGAAATCGCGATGTGGGAATGTTCGTCGATAATACCCGGTGTAACGTGCATGTTGGAGCCGTCAATCTGAATGCCACCTGCAGCATTGGCATCTTTTCCTACGGCCGTTATTTTTCCGTTGCTGATTACGATGTTGCCTTTCTCGATTTTTCCTTCGGCTTCGTTGGTCCAAAGTGTTGCATTTTTGATCACGATGGTTTTTGCAAGCGTGTCTTCTGCGCGACCATACGCTGAAACCGGATGCAACGTGTTGCCAGCAATGTCTCGAATTTTGTAGGTTTTCGCTTCGACACGGACTCTGATTTTTTTGTTGCGAACGCCTGACCATTTCACCCAACTTCCGGTTGGAATTTGACCAGCGCCTTCAAAAACGCCAAATTTTTCAGTATATTTTCCTTTCAAATTCACCGAACCTTTCCATTCGTCGTTGTGGATTTTAAATTGAATCACAACATCATTTCCTGTCACTTCTAGGAACGGAACAATTTTTACACTGTCCTTGATTTCTGGATTTGGATTTTTGTAAACGATTTTTCCTGTCGGTTTGTCTGGCGTACCTTCAATCACAATCGGAAACGATTTCCCATCAATCACCAAGTTGTAATTTCCGCGAATGTCGACAACAGCGGCAGTTTTGTAAATACTATTTTCGCCGTTGATCCACGTTTCCAGGACGTCGCATTTTTCTTTGAATGGATTGCCGTTGTAAATTGTGAAACAGGCTTTCTTTCCTTTTTCCAAGGTGCCAATTTGACTTTCCATTTTCAGCATTTTGGCTGGTTCTGTGGTCAAAGCGGCTAGGGCAGTTTCGGCTGGCAATCCGGCTTCAATCAGTTTTTGCAAATTTTTCCAAAAGTCGGCCGAAGTTTTCAAACCCTGTGTTGTCAAGGCGAAGGGAATGTTGGCGCGTTTCACCAAGTTGGGATTCGCGGGCGCCAGTTCCCAATGTTTCAAATCACTCAGTGGAATTTGACGACTGATATACGGATCGTTTACGTCGTACGCTTCCGGAAAATTCATCGGCAACACCAGTGAAGCGTTGCTATTTTTAATTTCTTGCAAAGCGGCGTATTCATTTCCAGCTCCGAAGTAAATCATATTCAAGCCAAATTCTTTCGCGATTTTATCCGCCCGTAAAACTTCCCATTTGTCTTCTGTTTGAAAAAACAAAGGCAAATCCATCTGCGATTTTAACGCTTCCAACGACAAATCGATACTTTCTGATTTGCCTTTTTTGTACCATTCCAAATCGTAAAACGTTTGCCGTAACAAGGCAATACTTCCCATTTGCGACGAAGGATACGTTTGACGAGAAACGCCCGCTTCGAAAGAGAAAAAGGCGGCAGCGTTCGGTGCAATAACTTGTTTGTGAATTTCTGTTTGTCCCAAAGCAACCAAGGAACCAGTACCACGAGCTATCCCATCTTGAAAATGAGTAAGGGCAAAACCGAAGCCCATTTTTTGCAAATCTTCGATTTTTTTCGTGTCAAGGGTATAATTTACATCTGCGCGCGACTCAGGATGAATGGCTTCGTTCCAATAAAACGCTCCTTTTTTGGAACTTTCCAATTGCGGACGAAAACTAAAATTGGCGGCTTTCACATCGGGCAAACCAACGTTGCTGTTCAATTCAATAAACGAAGCGATAATCGTTTTTCCTTCGCAATCAATTTCCACGGCGCCTTTGGGTACCGAAACAAATCGACCGACCTCGATAATTTCACCATCGCGAAACAGCAAAGTACCTTTATCAATCGTTTCCGTTGGACTCACCAAAATCGTAGCGTTCGTAAGTGCCACGCAGGAATTGGGCGTTGGCGCTACACCATTTTGAGGATGCGTAACTTGTCCAAAACCAAGGAAAGAAATACTGAAAAATAGAAACAAAATGATTTTCATAGTTGCAAATTACAAATGCGGATGTGAAAATAAGGAATTCTAACTGAGTTCGTAAAGATTTGGAGAAGAAGGTGAATGGAATGGGTGGAAAAAGTGATGGAAATTACAGTAAATACTAAAATGTTCCCGCTTGTTTGTTGAAAATGAAAATATTAATTCTCTTTCCTATTTTGTTGATTTCGAAAATGTAAGTAACTTCGAGTAATACAGTTTGAACCAAATTAACTGCCGCATATTCCCAGAAACAATGAGAAATCTTTTATTTTTGATTAGTTTATTTGCCTTTTCAAATAGCTATTTTGCTCAATGGCAACAAATCTATGACCTTGCTGAAGTATATGACGGCGGTGATATATTCGGTCAGGCTATGGAATTTTATTCAGAAGATTATGGGGCTATTTTAAGTCTGGGCATGACATCAAGTGCTACGAATATCTCCTATTCCAAAATTTTGATTACCAAAGATGGTGGACAAAGTTGGGACTCCACCATTTTCTATAATACAACAGGCTCTCTTGCCGATAACTTAAAAATGCCAACGGATTCTATAATTTATTTTTGTTTTTTAGAACAGGTTTATCCAGTTGGCGCCCCATCCTATGCGAAAACTGGGGTAAAACGATCCTTGGACCAAGGAACAACTTGGACAACGCATTGGATAGACACGAATTATAGTGCAGGATTACCAGATAATAGTTTGTTTTTTTTAAATGATAGTATGGGCATATACTGCATCAATCAACATGTTTTTTTCACAAAAGATTATGCAGAGTCTTGGGAGGAAATTTCCAATCAATCCATTACCAATACTGGAGGGATAATAGATAAATTCGTACTCTATAACTTTGGTTTTTTACATCAATACGATCCTTTTGCCGATACTTTTACCTCGATGCCTTATTCACCCAATTGTGAAGGGCAAGTTGATTTTTCTAATTTTAGAAATAACAAGGCGTACAGGACGATTTTTGCCCAAGATGGTCCGCAACAAGGCTATACAAATAATAATTATGGTGTTTTGATCATTGATGAACTTCCCTTTGGGGATCAACGAGTTATTCACTTCCCCAACATGGGGCATTTTGGTGATTTGGAATTGTCGGAACATGGGATTTTCTTGCAAATTGCCGGCGTAATTTTTCGATCGTGGGATGATGGAGCAAGTTTTGAACAATTGCCTATCGTTGCAACTTCCACGGGAATTGGTTACTTGGATATGATTAATGACACGGTTGGCTATGCGCTCACGCTTAAACCAGGTATAAATTTCAACCCCAATTATGAATTGTGGAAAACCACCAATGGCGGCGGTTTGAGTGGAACGCCCATTACGATTCATTCATTTATAGAAGGAGTTGGTATTTCGGAGATTTCACAAAATTTCGCTTTCCAAATTTACCCCAATCCATCTCAAGGTCAATTTATACTTCGTTCCGAAACGCTACTGGAGCGAATGGAGGTTTTCAATTTACTGGGTGAGAAAATTATGGGCCAAAACGTTCAACACACCGAAGTGACCCTTGATTTGGCGAACTATGAATCGGGTATTTATTTTGTTCGTGCTTTTTCTGCGGATGGTTTGGCGGAGCAGCGAATTGTTTTGGCGAAATGATATAAATAATTTCTGTATTTCAATTGGTGTTTTAAGTTTAAATCGAAAATATCCTCCCCCTGCGCCCCCTCCAAAGGGGGGAACAAAAATCGGGGCGTTCGTAAGTGCAACGCAGGAATTGGGCGTTGGCGCTACACCATTTTGTGGATGCGTAACTTGTCCAAAACCCAGGAAAGAAATACTGAAAAATAGAAACAAAAAGATTTTCATAGTTGCAAATTACAAATGCGGATGTGAAAATAAGGAATTCTTGGTGAGTTCGTGAAGATTTTGGAGAAGAAGGTGAATGGATTGGGTCGAAAAAGTGAAGGAAATTAAAGTAAATACTGAAATGTTTCCGTTTGTTTGTTGAAAATGAAAATATTAATTCTGTTTCTTGTTTGGTTGATTTCGAAAATGTAAGTAACTTAGAGATAAATAGATTGAACCAAATTAACTGCCGCATATTCCCAGAAACAATGAGAAATCTTTTATTTTTGATTAGTTTATTTGCCTTTTCAAATAGCTTTTTTGCTCAATGGCAACAAATCTATGATCTTGCTGAGGTATACGACGGCGGTGATATCTTCGGTCAGGCTATGGAATTTTATTCAGAAGATTATGGGGCTATTTTAAGTCTAGGCATGACATCAAGTGCTACGAATATCTCCTATTCCAAAATTTTGATTACCAAAGATGGAGGGCAAAGTTGGGATTCTACCATTTTTTATAATACAACAGGCTCTCTTGCTAACAACTTAAAGATGCCAACAGATTCAATAATTTATTTTGGCTTTACTGAGCAGGTTTTTCCAGTTGGGGCACCTTCCTATGGAAAAATTGGTGTAAAGCGATCCATGGATCAAGGTTCCACTTGGACAACGCAATGGATTGACACGAACAGTAATACAATGGTAGGTGATAATAGTTTTTGTTTTTTAAATGATAGTATGGGTATTTATATTTACCATCAAAATGTATTATTCACAAAAGACTATGCTGAAACCTGGGAAAAAATATCCGATCAATCTATCACCAATGTTGGTGTAGCAGATGATAAATTCGTACTCTATAACTTTGGTTTTTTGCATCAATACGATCCATTTGCAGATACGTTCACAACCATAGTCTATTCGCCCAATTGTGAAGGACAGGTTGATTTTTCGAATTTTAGAAACAACAAAGCGTACCGAACGATTTTTGCCCAAGATGGTCCGCAACAAGGCTATACAAATAATAATTATGGTGTTTTGATCATTGATGAACTTCCCTTTGGCGATCAACGGGTTATTCATTTTCCCAATATGGGGTATTTTGGTGATTTAGAATTGTCGGAACATGGGATTTTCTTGCAAATTGCAGGTGTCATTTTTCGATCATGGGATGATGGCGCAAGTTTTGAACAACTGCCTATCGTTGCACCTTCCACGGGAATTGGTTACTTGGATATGATCAACGACTCAGTTGGCTATGCGCTTACGCTCAAACCAGGCGTAAATTTCAACCCCAATTATGAGTTATGGAAAACCACCAATGGCGGCGGTTTGAGTGGCACACCCATTACTATCCATTCATTTATAGAAGGGGTTGGTATTTCGGAGATTTCACAAAATTTCGCTTTCCAAATTTACCCCAATCCATCTCAAGCCATATTTACGCTCCAATCAACAAGGAAAATTGATAAAGTAGAGGTTTTCAATTTACTGGGCGAGAAAATAATGAGCAAAAAAGTTAAACAAGCTGAAGTGACCCTTGATATGGCGAACTATGAATCGGGAGTTTATTTTGTTCGTGCTTTTTCAGCGGATGGTTTGGCGGAGCAGCGAATTGTTTTGGCGAAATGATATAAATAATTTCTGTATTTCAATTGGTGTTTTAAGTTTAATTCGAAAATATCCTCCCCCTGCGCCCCCTCCAAAGGGGGAAACAAAAATCGGGGCAACTATAAATCCTAAAAATCTGCGTAATCTGTGGCAACGTTATCCGCGTTCGTTTCTGCCTTCCTGCCGCATTCATTCACCTGCCCAATATCAGTAAATATTTCCAATTTAATACCGAGCAAATTTTAGTAGATTTGTACTTAGAAATTAGAACTTATGTACAACGCACTTTTACACGCACATTCAGGCTTTCGATGGGTTATTTTAGCCTTGCTTATTTTCGCAATTTTCAATGCATTTACCCGAAAAAATGTTTTCGAGAAAAAAGATAGAACCCTTTATTTGATGACGATGATCATGATGCACATCATGTTGTTGTTTGGTTTGGTTTTGAATTTCCTTTCACCAAAAGTGAGTTACGCAAGTGGATTTATGAAAGATGGTTCTTTGCGTTTCTTTGGAATGGAACATTTACTGGGCATGTTGATTGCCATTATTTTGGTAACCATTGGAAGAAGAAAATCGGAAAATGCCATTGAGGCAGCCGACAAACACAAAAAAATCAAAGTATATTATACGATAGCTTTGATTATCGTTTTGGCGATGATTCCTTGGCCATTTAGAGCATCATTGGGAGGTTCATGGTTTTAACGAGAATTGGTTTTATTGCTCTTCTTTTGTTTTTAGTAGCTTGCGAAGCTGAACCAAAAACATGCTCGGATTGCAAAGACGACTATTCCGTGGGTCAGTATTTGTATGAAAAACAATGTACGGCTTGTCACGGGGCAGACGGTAAATTGGGCAATTCCGGGGCAAAAGATTTAACGCAAAGCATCTTGACAGAAGTTGAAATTCGTGAGATTTTGAACGAAGGAAAAGGAGCCATGCCCGCACAAATTGAATTGATTGCCAATCCAGATGAAATGGATTCGGTCATTCAATACATCCAAAAATTTAGAAAATAATGGAACAAACCGGCAGTCATGTTACCGTGGATTTCCGCGAAGAAAGAGCGGTTTTGGTAGGTGTGATTCAGCAAGGAATGTCAGAAGAACAATCGGCTGAATATCTTGACGAGTTAGAGTTTTTGGCTGAAACGGCAGGAGCGATGACCATCAAAAAATTTACGCAAAAAGTTCAATTGCCGAATCCCAAAACCTACGTAGGAAAAGGAAAAATGCAGGAAATCCTTGAATTCATTGAAGGAAATGATATTGAATTGGTGATTTTCGATGATGAATTATCGCCCAGTCAAACCCGAAATATTGAGAAGGTATTGGAAGTAAAAGTCCTGGATCGAAACAATTTGATCTTGGATATTTTCGCCAGTCGCGCTCGAACATCTCATGCCAAAACCCAAGTGGAATTGGCGCAATTGCAATACTTGTTGCCACGATTGACGGGTTTGTGGACGCACCTCGAACGACAAAAAGGAGGGATCGGTTTGCGTGGACCAGGAGAATCGCAAATTGAATCGGATAGACGAGTCATTCAACAAAAAATATCGTTATTGAAATCTCAGTTGGTCGACATCGACAAACAAATGGGCATTCAACGCGGCAATCGCGGTCAAATGGTGCGTGTGGCCTTGGTCGGTTATACCAACGTGGGAAAAAGCACCATCATGAACATGCTGAGCAAAAGTGACGTGTTTGCGGAAAACAAATTGTTCGCCACGCTGGACACCACCGTTCGAAAAGTGGTGATTCACAATTTACCGTTTTTGTTGACCGATACCGTTGGTTTTATTCGCAAGTTGCCGCATCAATTGGTGGAATCGTTCAAATCCACCTTGGATGAAGTACGTGAAGCCGATTTATTGGTGCACATTTTGGATTTGTCGCACCCAAATTTTGAGGATCATTTCCGCGTCGTAAAAACGACCTTGGCCGAAATCGACAAGAAAGAAAAGCCTGTTATTTTGGTGTTCAATAAAATGGATGCCTACCAGCCCGTAGAATTGGAAGACGAAGAAACAGGCGAAAGACACACGCCCACCATGGACGAATTGAAAAAATCATGGATGGCGAAATTGGAAGAAACGAATTGTGTTTTCATTTCCGCTCAAGAGAAAACAAACATTGAGGAACTGAAAGAAATGCTTTACGAGAATGTAAAAGAGATTTTCAAAGTACGTTACCCGTACAATGATTTTTTGTTTTAAAAATTATCGAAACAAAAAAAAGGGTGAAAATAATTTCACCCTTTTTTTTGTTAAATATTTAGCGTACCAAATGAAAGAATCCATCGAGACTTACAGTGTGTCCACTGATTCCATTCAGTAGTATTTTATAGAAATACACACCATCATCTGCAGGATTACCTGATTTTGTTAAACCATTCCAACTAGGGTTCGCGCTTGTTTGATCAAACATAGTATTTCCCCATCTATTGAAAATCTGCATGTGAATCGTCTTTACGTTTTCCGTCTCTATAAAAAAGAAGTCATTGGCCAAATCACCGTTTGGCGAGAAGACATTTGGGATTTCCCAAGCTGGTTTGAAAATAAAGTTGACAATTATGGTAATATTGGTTGTGTCTGCGCACCCTGCTGCATCTGTCGCAATTAGTTGCACAATATATTGACCAGAGTCTGGATAATTCGTTGAAACGGAGTTTAAGTTGAATGTATTGGCAACCTCACCGTTTCCAAAGTCCCAAGAATAAGTTATCGCATTTTGACTGTTGTTGCTTAGAATAACATTCATTGGAGCAACTCCAACAAAAGGAGTTGCTGTGGCGCTCGCTATTGGTGCGCTCAAGGCATCTACAGTCACGTTACCGGTTGCGGCGCAAACATTGTCTGTAGCAATCAAATAATAAGTTCCTGGAGGCAAGTTGTTGACAGTTGCGGATGGATAGGTGTTGGGACTCCCAAGACCAGGACCAAACCACAAATAATCGACTGGACCGGTTTGCCCGGAAACAACTCCCGTTATACTTCCATTCGGCAAACAGGATGCCGCAGGGGTAGACAAAGTTGAACTTACCTGAAGCGTTTGACGAACCTGAAGGATACCAAAGGCTGTGCCAGCTGATGAACAACCATTCGAAACGTTAACAATGAATGGAATATCTACATTGTTAACCCCTCCGTCAAAAATATAGGTAGAGCTGTTGGTATCACCATTACTCCATGCGTAGGTATAAGGTCCGCCACCACCAGCTGTGATTAAAACAGATACCAAAGCTGAATCTGGAATACAATCTACCGTCAATGTGTCATTTGGTATTAGTTGCAATTGAATTGGTATGTCATCCACAACTAAAATAACACTATCCTGAACGGTCCATCCACAAATATCCACGACGCTAACAATGTATTGAATGGTGTCTGGGTGAATTCCGTTGTTCGGAAAATAGGTGGGATTCTGCGTATCTCCATAAGACCAATTGGTTTCATAAGGGCCAACGGATCCATCAATATTCGTAACCGTTACCATGGGCATATCACTGATACAAAGTGCGAATACAGTGTCTGGTACGTCAAAGGTGAAATCGTAATGATCCACGATGTAGAGCGTGAGTGAATCGTATAAAGTGTCACCACAAACCGTAATAGTGTAACCCTTTATCTCAATCCATTCCATGGGTTCGGTTAGTCCATCGGCAATGGGTGAAATGATGTAGCTGACCGAGTCTACCCCAATTGGGAAAACAATGGAGGTGGGTAAAGTGGTAAAATCAGCAGCCGTCGCATTTCCATTGTAGGATATTGTGAAGGTTTGCACAGTATCTGTATAAAAAGACGGCCGTATAAAAAGTAATTCGGTGGAAACGCAGTCCTCAGCTAAAAGGGTATCCGTAAAACTTCCTAATATTTGAGCATGTGTTTCGATTGTCACTACGTTCGAAACGAAACTTTCTGATTTTAAAAATACGCCAGAATCCAATCCGGTATCCATCACATTACAAATCGCTAATTTGATATGATACGTTCCGCCACATACCAAATTCGATACCGCCAATAAATTGGTCGTACTTCCTGTGTAACCTTGACCAGTAAAATTTCCATAACTAGTGGTGAAATAAACAGCATTCGCTTGCCAATTTGGGTCGGCTGCTGCGCAAGTTGAAGCAGATCCGAAACCTGAAGGAAAACCTGAATTAACAGTATTTATTGAAACAGGAACGTTCGTACCTGGAACCAAAGCAACATTTACCGCTGAATTGGCATAGGGTCCAGAGATGCCGGGTCCAGAAAGGAAAAATCCGAATGCATCATTGAAATTTGAACAGGTGTAATTAGCGTATTCCGTTGAGGCGAATACATATTCAAAATTTAGAGTATCCCCTGTTGCAATAAAATCGAATTCAATAATAGTACCATTGGTAGGTGATCCTAAAGCGATTGCAGTTAAATCAGCATCGAAAACCATTGCGGATCCCGCTGTTTTTAAATTTACGCCACTCGGAAACGGAAAACCTGCTGTAGCTGTAAAAGTTTGTGCAGATAGTTGAGTGGTTTGAGCACTCGCCGCAATACCATTGTAGGTAACATTGAAAGCGGTTATACCATTTCCAATTAGTACGTCTTGCACCAATTGAGCTGGCGTAAGGGTATTCTGATAAGTAAAAGTTTGTGATTTAGCGTTACCCGAAATGAATATCAGGGCAACAAAGAAAATGTATTGCGAAAGTGCTTTCATAGTTTGTTTTATGTCTTACTCGAACGAAAGGACGACGAAATTTTATAAAAATAGGTTGCGTCTCGTTCAATATTTGAGGAATTTCCTAAAAAATCCCCATCTTTGAGCCAAAGTAATACAAAAATGAAAAATACCCAAGATTTTATCGCAAATAACAAGGAACGATTTGTTAACGAATTGATCGATTTATTGAAAATACCGTCCGTTTCAGCGGATGTAGCGTTTTCTAAAGATGTGCACTTAACAGCGGAATCCGTAGCCAATCATTTGAGACAAGCGGGTGCTGAAAATGTAGAAATTTGTCAAACAGCCGGTTATCCAATTGTTTACGCCGATAAAATTTTTGATAAAAGTTTGCCAACGGTTTTGGTATACGGACATTACGATGTTCAACCCGCTGATCCATTGGAATTGTGGACGAGTCCAGCTTTTGAACCGGTGATCAAAGCGACTGAAATTCATCCGGATGGCGCTATTTTCGCCCGCGGCGCTTGTGACGATAAAGGTCAAATGTTCATGCACGTGAAAGCTTTTGAAGCCATGATGCAAGCCAATGAATTGCCTTGCAACGTAAAATTCATGATTGAAGGAGAAGAGGAAGTGGGCAGTTCTAATTTGGGAATTTTTGTTCAAAACAACCATGAAAAATTAGCAGCAGATATTATTTTAGTTTCTGATACGGGCATGTTAGCCAATGATGTTCCTTCGATTACGACTGGTTTGCGTGGATTGAGCTATGTGGAAGTAGAAGTGACTGGACCGAACCGTGATTTGCATTCTGGTTTGTACGGTGGTTGCGTGGCCAATCCAATCAATGTGTTGTCAGACATGATTGCTTCTTTACACGATGAAAATCAGCACATCACGATTCCAAATTTTTACGATGACGTCGTTGAATTGTCAGCGGAAGAAAGAGCGGAAATGGCAAAAGCACCTTTCAGTATTGAAGCCTACAAAAAAGCATTGGATTTAGGCGATGTTTATGGTGAAACAGGTTATTCTACACCGGAAAGAGGTTCCATTCGTCCTACTTTGGATGTAAACGGAATCTGGGGTGGTTACATTGGTGAAGGCGCCAAAACAGTGATTGCTTCGAAAGCGTATGCAAAAATCTCCATGCGTTTGGTTCCGAATCAAGATCCAACTAGAATTACAGAATTGTTTACGAAACATTTTGAAGGGATCGCACCGAAAAGCGTGAAAGTGAAAGTTACGCCGCATCACGGTGGCGAACCAGCGGTAACGCCGATCGATTCCATCGGTTATGCTGCAGCGAGCAAAGCCTATGAAGCGTCTTTTGGTAAAAAACCTATTCCAGTTCGAAGTGGAGGAAGTATTCCAATTGTTGCGATGTTTGAGAAAGAACTGGGCTTAAAAACGGTCTTGATGGGCTTTGGTTTGGATAGCGATGCGATTCATTCACCGAATGAACATTTTGGCTTGTTCAATTACTACAAAGGCATTGAAACGATTCCTTATTTCTATAAATACTTTACTGAATTGTCCCACTAAATGAAACGAACGATTCTGCTTTTTGGCGCACTTTTTCTACTTTTTTCCTCTTGTATCGAGTTGGAAGAAGTGAATGTGGTTTCTGTAGGGAAAGTGAAATTGGAAACCATTGAAGGAACGATGGCCAAGGTGAATGTGGACGTAGAATTGGAAAATGCGAATTTTTTCGGGATAAAAATCAAACCTTCGGTTTTGGATATTTATGTGGAAGATGAGTACATCGGGAAAGTTTATTTGCTTGAAAAAGTCAAAATAAAAAGGAAAAGCACCCAAGTCTACAACGCCAAAATTCAACTAGCAGGTGAAGAAGGCATACTTCGGAAAGTCGTCAAGTATTCATTGAAGAAAGAATTGAAAATACGTTTAACCGGAAATGTGAAAGGTTCTGTCTATGGTTTCCCGAAAAAGGTAAAAGTAGACGAGACCAAAACCATTGATGGGAGAAAACTAATGATGCAAATTCCTTTCCTGAATTAATCGACCTCTTCGATAAATACTCTGGGCATCCGCAAGGATAAACTGGTCATGATCTCGTAAGGAATGGTGTGGCAAGATTCTGCAAAGGTTTCAATGGCTTGATTTTCGCCAATAATCTCCACTTCATCTCCCACATGTAAATCCGAAGATTGACAATCAATCATGAGCATGTCCATGCAAACGCGACCAACCGTTGGGTAATAATTTCCGGCGATGAAAACACCTCCGTTTCCATTGCTCAACATTCGTTTAAATCCATCGGCATAACCAACGGGAATAATGGCCATTGTCATTTCCTTTTCGGAAGTAAATGTTCTACCATAACCGATCGAATCGCCGATTTCCAACTTTTTGATTTGAGAAATGGTACTTTTCCAAGACAAAACGGGCTGAAGGGATTCTTGAACTTTGGCATTGCTGCTCATACCAAACATGCCTATTCCAAGGCGAACCATGTCAAAGGAATATTCTGGGTAATTGCTCACACCTTCACTATTCAAAATATGTCTTAAAATCGGATACGCTAGTGATTTTTGCAGCATTTCAGAAACGTGCTGAAAGCTTTTCAATTGACTTAATGTGAAAGAAGAATCTTCTAAATTGTCGGCATCTGCTAAATGAGAGAAAACGGATTTCACTTTCAATTCAGGTTGTACTTTTAAGTAACTCACGACTTTTTGCAGGTCTTCCGGCATAAATCCCAAACGATGCATCCCGGTATCAAATTTCAAATGCACGGGAAATTGATCAATTCCTTCATGAATCAATTCGGTTACCAAAGCCTCCATTTGCTCAAATGAATACACCGAAGGTTCCAATTGATATCGAATACAATCTTGCCAAGTAGAAGCATCACTGTTCATGACCAAAATCGGCAGTTGAACGCCACTTTTTCTCAATTCCACCCCTTCATCGGTGTAGGCAACTCCCAAATACGAAATACCTTGTTGCTCGAGGAAATGAGAGATTTTGGTCAACTCCGCTCCGTACGATTGCGCTTTCACCATGGCCAACAATTGACACGATTTGGGAACACGATTTTTCCAAACTGTCAAGTTGTTTTTCAAAGCGGGGAGATTGATTTCTACAAAGGTGCTGTGGTTTCTCGCTTTGAGTCGATTGGCCAAGCGAATTAGTTCCGTTTGGGCTCCTTTGAAAAGCAACACCGAATTTTTCACCTCCAGCAAATCCGTTATTTCATCTGTACCAAAGACAATGAAAGCATCTTGATTGGCAAGGACACGTTTCATGGAGAAACGTGCTATCAAGTCGCTGAATATATTTTCTGAAAGATTCGAAAAAGCATTGTTGGGCAAAATAAGCAGTCTGTTTTTCTTTCCTGCAATCGATTTTTGATACCCCAATGCTTGTTCTAAACCATCTAAATTCCAATTGTAGGCATCAAACAAAAGCAAATTGTCGTGAATGCCTTCAAAGCTTTCCATGCGCAAGGCAATTTTGGGAAGCGAAGTCATTTTGGATTCGATTTCCTCATCAGAAAGACCTAAGTTTTCGGCTACCAGACGAATCAAAGATTTATTTTGGTCTTTGTAATTTTTGCTGGATTTACTGAAAACTGCGTTGGAAGAATTTTTGAATTCTGCTTTCAGATTCTCGGGAGCAAATATTTTTTCTACGTTCGCAAAGAGCAGTAGTTTTTCATCGAAATGCTGAATGTCTGTTTCAAAACCATCACGGTGCGCCAAGCCAAACGAGGTGAAAATCCCCAAGGTCGGTTGTATCATTTCTGCCAAGGATTGCATCTCCCCTTTTTGTGAAATACCTGCTTCAATCAGTGCGATTTGCGTAGTTGAATCGATTTCAAACAAGGAAAGTGCCACGCCCAACTGAGAGTTGAAACTTTTTGGACTTCTGCTCACCACAAAACGATCGGATAGCAAATGGTACAGCCATTCTTTCACGGTAGTTTTTCCTGCACTGCCTGTAATGGCTACAACTGGAATTTGAAATCGAATTCGGTGGTGTTTCGCCCAAATTTGTAAAGCGGATAAAACCTGATCAACGCGAATAAAAGTAGCTTCAGGAAAATCTTTTAACACAACAGCTTGGTCAATTAAAAAAGCGCGAACACCTTTGTGGTAAGCATCTTCAATGAAATCATGTCCGTTGTGTTGCAGTGATTTTAGGCAAATAAAAAGTGTATGATCACCTTGGTGAATTTTTCGCGTATCGTAGGCAATGCTATGAATCGACTCGTGGTTGGCGCTTTGCACCAAATCACCAGAGCAAATCTCTGCAATCTCTTTATTTGTGTAGTTTATTTTCAATGTTTTATTTTATTAAAACAAGTACGGCAAAGTGGCTCATAATTCTCTTTTGCACCCAAGAATACACGTTCATCATTGGAAGCGATCCGGTGAGAAAATTGAGCCAAATTTCCACAAGATACACAGATTGCGTGTACTTTGGTCACATATTCTGCCGTTGCCAATATAGCGGGAATTGGTCCAAATGGTACACCTTTGAAATCCATGTCCAAACCGGCGATAATTACGCGGGCACCTTTGTTCGCTAATTCCGAGCAAACGCTGGCCAAATCTTCATCGAAAAACTGAGCTTCATCGACCGCAACTATTTTTTCTTTTTTCCAAAGGGCCACTATTTCTGCTGAATTATCAACGGCTTTTGCTTGAATGGCTGTTCCTTGATGGCTCACCACATTTTCTTCGCTGTAACGGTTGTCAATTTTCGGTTTGACCAACAGGATGCTTTGTTGCGCAAATTCAGCTCGACGGATTCGACGAATCAATTCTTCTGTTTTACCAGAAAACATGGATCCGCAGATTACTTCAATCCAACCATTGGTGCGGTTGTCATCAGGAAATTGTTCTAAAAACATACTCTAGTCCGTCTATTTTATTGAGAAATGAACAAGTCGGTCGTTCATATCATTCTTGAAAGGTAGCACTTTGCACAACGCAATTCTGATATAAAATTCGTTATTTTGTAGCGCAGCTCAAGTGGAAAGTTAGCAACTTGGGTCAAATGTTGAAAAATTAAAAAAGTCATACTCGCATGAAACGAATTGAAGTATTGAATAGAATACGAGAAATCTACGATCGATTGGAAAACGAATCCTTGGAACCGCAAGAAATTGATGAGTTGGTGGATCTTTCTAACAACTTGTACGAGCGGGCTTTAATTTTGCGATACAAAGTTGCAGAGCAAAAAATATTCGGAGAGAATAATGACTTGAATACGGCTGAAATCGCTGATAAGGCAGAAGAAGTTTCAACAGAATTGCCAAAAGAAACTGCGCCAACACCGACCATTGATTTTAGCATTTTCGAAGAAAAAATCGAACCGGTGGAGGAAGAATTGGCGGCGCCAGAAAAAGAAGAGTCTATTTTTGAGTTTACGATGGAAGAACCTGCCATCCTTTTTCAATCCACTGAAACAATCGAAGAAAACGAGCCTGAAACGGAGGAACCACTAGAAGAAGAGATGATCCCAGTTCAAAAAGAGGTCGTAATGCCTGAGGAAGAACCAGCTCCAATTACGCCAGTTGCAACGAATACCAACCAAGACAACTGGTCGGTCTATTTTGAGCAAGTGTTGAATATGCATGGTTCAGGTTTACAAACCACTTTGCACGCTTTATCGGGTTCATTTGGTTTAAATGAACGCATTTTATATATCAACGAATTGTTCAATGGAGAAGCGGAAAACTTTTCCAATGCGATCATTGAAATGGACAAAATCATGGATTGGGCAACTTGCAAAACAATCCTCAATCGATTGGCCAATCAGCAAGGTTGGGAAAAAGAAAGTGAAACAGTGGGTGAATTTGTTTTGCACGTGAGACGGAAATATGCTTAAACGACTTTTAGTTTTATTCTTACTCGTTTCCCAATCGGTTTTTGGCCAGTTGGATCAAGTGCGCGCCTGGACTAAAACCTTGTGTTCACCTGAAATGCATGGAAGAGGATATGTGGCGGGTGGCGATAGCTTAGCGGCAAATTTTCTTGCCAGTGAATACCAAAAAATTGGTTTGGTACCGATTCCTGGACAATCGAATATGTTGCAGGCTTTTCAATTTCCGGTAAACACGTTTCCTACAGAAATGAGTGTTCGTTTGGATGGAAAAGAAATGGTGCCTGGTCAAGATTTCATTGTAGATCCAGCCAGTGGAAGTTTCAAGGGTAAATTGAATTTTGTTGCATTGAACGCCACGCAAATTTATCAAACAGAGAATTTGAATACGCTACTTTTCGAACACAAGGAAAAGTACATGAACGCACTTGTGGCGGATTTATCAGGTGCGAAGGGAGATTCGTTGAAAATAATCAAGGCTCGATTGAAAAATTGGGCATCCAGTATAACGGTGGTAGAATTGTATTCAGCCAAATTCACTTGGTCGGTTGCACAAGATGCCTTTCGTTTCCCTTACCTTTTCTTGCGTGATTCCCTTTGGCAAAACCAATCGGTTGAAATTGACATTCAAAACAAATTGATTCCCAATCACCTTGCTAACAATGTTTTGGCTTACTTGCCTGCAAAAAAGAAAACCAAAAAAACCATTTTCTTTTCGGCGCATTATGATCATTTGGGTCAAATGGGCAGTTCCACTTATTTTCCAGGCGCCAACGACAATGCCAGTGGTTCTGCTATTTTGTTGTCTTTGGCGAGTTATTTCAAGAAAAAACCAGCGAAATACAACATTGTCTTTGCCGCGTTTGCAGGAGAAGAGGCAGGATTGTTAGGTTCCAGATATTATGTAAATCACCCGATTATTCCTTTGTCAGATATGCGATTCTTGATGAATTTGGACATCATGGGAAGTGGTGAAGAAGGAATCACGGTGGTGAATGCCACACTTTTCCCAAAGGAATTCAAACAACTTCAGAAAATCAACAAGCAAGCTAAATTGCTTCAGGTGGTAAAATCAAGAGGTCCGGCTGCTAATTCTGATCATTACTTTTTCTCTGAGAAGGGAGTTCCTGCTTTTTTCATTTACACGATGGGACCAAACAAACATTACCACGACATTTACGATACCTACGAAGCGTTAAGTTTTGCTGAATATTCTGATTTAACGGAACTGTTAAAACGTTTCGTGAAAAAACTTTAATCCCTTAGACTGGTATATTGTTAGCCAATTTTTGTCAAAATAATTAAATTGGTTTTACTAACTTGGACTATATTTTTACAACTATGAAGTTAATTCTACTTGGCATTTTGTTTGTTTTGGCAACCAATTTATCCTTCGCTCAGCCTTATGCGGGCAAAGAAGGAAAGAAATTTGTGCCAGCAAAGGCAGCGGGTTGTACGCCGCCCAACACTTCCACCACGATGGAATTCAATAACGTTCGTATGTTGGTGCATACCGCCGGAAATTTGTGGCAACGGTATCCGCAGAATAATTCCATGTACGAAGTTCCCAAGAATTCCGGTATCATGTGTCTTTTTACCTCCGCGCTTTGGTTGGGAGGAACAGATGCCAACGGACAATTGAAATTAGCTGCTTTGCGTTACCGAGATGGACAGGATTATTGGACTGGTCCCTTGATTCAAACTACGGCTGAAGTAAATTCAGCTGTTTGTAATCAATATGATAAACATTTTGTGACATCCAAAGATGATGTTCAAACTTTTGTTGCCTGGTACAAAGCGGGAATTGAAGATCAACAAAACGGAACTTCCAATCAATCAAGCCAGTTTCCTGGCTACAAAGTGCCAGATATCATTAAAAATTGGCCAGCACATGGAGATGTTGCATTAGGGCAAGATCAATATTTGGCTCCATTTTTTGATTACAATGAAGATGGACTGTACAACTGGGAAGACGGGGATTATCCATGGCATGATATCTACAAAACAAAAAATTGCGAAACCGATAGACGCGTTTCCTTGTATGGTGATTTGAATTATTGGTGGGTCATGAATGACAAAGGAAACATTCATACCGAAACGGGTGCCGATCCCATTGGAATGGAAATTCGAGCCCAAGCTTTTGCCTTTGCCTCCAATGATGAAATCAACAACATGACTTTCTACAACTACGAATTGATCAACCGAGGAAGTTTGACCTTGTACAATACGTATTTTGGGTTCTTTACCGATGGAGCATTGGGCAATCCGTACGATGATTTCGTAGGTTGTGATGTCAACCGTGGATTGGGTTATTATTACAATGGAAATAACTTTGATACGGATATCAGTGGATTCAAAGGGTACGGATCTTCACCACCAGCGGTTGGAGTTGATTTCTTTGAAGGACCGTATCAAGACGATGATGGGGTGGACAATGCCTTTGGAATTGGAGAAGGGGAAGCTTTAAACGGAATTGGATACGGCGATGGAATCGTCGACAACGAACGATTTGGGATGCGCCGATTTTTGTATTATAGTAACTCCACGAACGGAGCCGAACCAAGTCAAACGGATCCAATTGGTGCATCGGATTATTACAATTACTTGCGAGGATACTGGAAAGACGGTTCACCTTTTTATTATGGAGGAAGCGGGCACATTTCAGATCCAGAAGCCAACCCTAATCGTCCCTGTGATTTTATGTTTCCTGGCGATACCGACCCATTGGGTTGGGGAACGGGCGGATATGTCGAAGCACCTTGGACCGAACAAACAGCGGGAAATACACCGAATGACCGTCGATTTTTACAATCAGCAGGTCCTTTCGTTTTAAAACCTGGCGCTGTCAATAACATTACGGTAGGCGTTGCTTGGGCAAGAAGTGCCGCAGGAGATCCATTTGCTAGCGTAGAAGTTTTAAGAAGAGCCGACGACAAAGCACAAGCCTTGTTTGAAAATTGTTTTCGAATCATTGAAGCACCGCATGCGCCGAATTTGCAAATTCAAGAATTGAACAATGAATTGTTGCTGTTTCTGTCCAATACACCGGGCTCCAACAATTACAAAGAAGCGTATGAGGAAGAAGACCCATTTATCGTTTCTCCAGATCCAAATGCCGATAAAACCTATAATTTCCAAGGATATCAAATTTTTCAATTGGCCTCTGCGGCTGTTTCTTCTTCTGAATTGGAAGATAAAACCAAAGCTCGCTTGGTAGCACAATGCGATATCAAAGATGGCGTTGGTCGATTGATCAATTTTGAATGGGATGAGGTGTTGTTAGCTGGTTATCCCATTGAAAAAGTAAATGGTGAAGACAAAGGAATCAGACACTCCTTCCAAATTACGGAAGATGCTTTTGCCCAAGGAAACCGAACACTGGTCAATTTCAAGCGCTATTACTACATGGCTATCGCCTATGCGTACAACAATTATTCTCCGTATGCACCGGGAGATCCGCTTTTATTGGATGGTCAGAAAAAAGTCTATCTCCCAAGTCGGAAAGCGGCAGTTGGCGAAATAAAAGTAATTGAGGCAATCCCCCACAATCCTGCTCCAGAAGCGGGCGGAACACTCCAATTATCCAAATACGGACAAACACCCAAAATAACGCGATTGGATGGCCATGGTAATGGCGGACGCGTATTGGAATTGACCGCAGAATCTGAAAATGCTATTGTAGACTATGGCTTTTTGTCGACTCCTGAATACCAAAGCGGGAAAGGACCCATCAATGTGAAGGTAATTGACCCACTCAATGTGGTGGATGGATATTTTGAATTGGAATTTAAGGATTATACCACCAATGCTGCTTCCCTTGGGAATGCGGCTGATACGGCCAGATGGGTTGTGCACCGCTACGATTCGAAAAACTCGATGAATTTATTGGAATCGATTAGTTCAGAACAAATGATCAACGTGGACAACGAACAGTTGATTCCTCAATGGGGCGTTTCGGTTCAAATCAATCAAACCAATTACTTTACGGAAGTTGGTTCTGGTTCGTTGGCTTCTGAAACAACCGATTTATTAGAATCTTCTCTGACTTTTGCGGATAGTTCCAAACGCTGGTTGTCCACTATTTCAGACGATGATTCACGTACACCGTATAACTGGATTCGTTCGGGCAATTTTGATGCTACTCCTGCTATTGACAATTTATTTCCACCAAATTTTTTAGAATTGTACGAAAGCGGACAATGTTACAAAGACGAAGCAGGAAAAGATCCAAGTCGTAGATGGACCAAAGTGTTGAACGGCGGAATGGCTCCGCATCAACTCGTCGGTTACCAATGTGATTTTATGCCCTTGGCGTATTGGAAAAACACACCTTCTTATCCAAATTCACCTGAATCTTCGCCAGGAAATGCGCGTTTGAATGCGGCAATCGCCTTTTCACCAAGTATTGATATCGTCATTACTTCGGATCGGTCCAAATGGACGAAGTGCCCGGTTCTTGAATTGGGTCGCGATGCAACGTTAAATGTGGGTGGCGCAAAACCAGGAGGATTGCGGAAAAGTCCAAGTTTGGATAGAAATGGAAATGTGATTGCGGGAAGTACAGGCATGAGTTACTTCCCGGGTTATGCCATTGACATTGAAACCGGTGCGCGATTGAACATGGCGTTTGGAGAAAATTCGTTTTTGGGTCAAGATGGCGGAAACGATATGAAATGGGAACCTTCCACCAACGTGGTCGGTCAAACTGGAAATCCTTTGCTGGGCGGAATGCATCCTATCTATGTTTTTTCACACAAACAAAAAGAAATCAATGGCTACAGCAGTTTGTATGATATGGGCTTTTACACGGATAATAGCACGGAATTAAAAGATCTGATTGACCTAATGGAATCGGGTAACAGTCCGGCTAGAATTAACTTCTACAGCAGTTTAACGTGGATAGGTTACCCAATTCGCTCGGCGAACCATAAAATGTTTGAAACAGATGTACGGATTCGTGTGCGTGTTAACAAAGAATACAAAAACTTTACTGCGACTGGCCAAAATGGAGGTCAACCAAAATATGCTTGGTCCATGGCGGATTTGGTTCAGAAAAAAGACGTACGCGGCATGTTGGCGGAGGCATTGAACTTGATCAATGTAGTGCCCAATCCGTATTATGCTTATTCAGAATACGAAAGAAATCGTTTGGACAACCGTGTGAAAATTACAAATTTACCCGAAGTTTGTACCATTCAGATTTTCAACACCAATGGACGTTTGGTGAAAACTTTCAAGAAATCTAGCTCCATCACTTATCAGGATTGGGACTTAACCAATGCACAGCAAATACCGGTAGCAAGTGGTATTTACTTGATTCACGTGATTGTTCCTGATGTGGGCGAGCGAGTGGTAAAATTGTTTTTGGCTGCGCGCTCTCCAGACTATCAAGGCTTGTAAGGGAGCGAAATGCGGAAAGTAGTTCCTTTCCCAATTTCGGAGTGCAAAACATATACTTTGCCTTTGTGGTATTCTTTGACGATTCGTTTCACCAAGGAAAGGCCCAATCCCCAGCCCCGTTTTTTGGTTGAAAAACCAGGTTGGAAAACGCTATTCATTTGGTTTTTATCCATCCCTTTGCCGTTGTCGACAATGTCAATGTTTGCGTAATGTGGATCCAGCGAAAGAACAATTTCAATTTTTCCTTTGGCTTCCATGGCGTCCACGGCATTCTTTACAATATTTTCAATGACCCATTCCATCAAAGAAGAGTTGTGGTGGATGGTTGGCATATGGATGGATTTAAACGTGATTTCAACCTTATTTGAAATCCTAGGACGCAAATAAGCTAAAATGCTCTCTATCGTCCCGATAATGTCTGTATCGGCCAATTTTGATTCAGATCCAATTTTGGAAAAACGGTCGGTTACTTTTTCTAAACGTTTAATGTCCTTGCGCATTTCAATCGTAATGGATTGATTGGATTCATTTTCGTCTAATAATTCCGTCCAAGCCATTAAAGAGGAGAGGGGAGTTCCCAATTGATGTGCTGTTTCTTTCGCCATACCGGCCCATACTTTGTTTTGTTCTGCTTTTCGAAAGGTGGAAAATATCAAATACCCAATAAATATGAAAAGCCCAATAATGACGAACTGCATATAGGGAAAATACTTAAGCTGTTTAAGTTCGGCACTGCTGTCGTAATAAAGGAGCATTTCGTCTTTTTCTCCGAAGAGAATTTGGATGGGCTTGTTGCGTGATTGCAACCGAGCACGTGTTTTTTCAATGCCTTCAAGCGTATTCACTTCATTGTCCGATAAATTACTGCCAATAATACTATCGTTGTTTACGTCGTACAGTAATACGGGCACCAATCCTTCGTTGTTGATGAGGTCTCGGTTGAAAGATGCCAATAAGGAATCACGTTCTTTTTCGAGTTGAACGAGCGTTTTAGAATCGCCATAGCAATAGGTCATAAACAAACCTTCGTATACTTCTACTGTAAAGGGTGGATTGGCTTTTTGCCATTGTTTACTTAGGTCGAGGAGGGAATCATCGAAGGCTTTCAATAACTCACTTTTTGTTGCAGTTGGATAGCTTTTGCGAATGAGCAAAGTGTCAAAGTCAAGGTTAATACTCCCGGATATTTGATTTTCATTGTCGATGACAATAACAGGAATGTTCTTGTTCTGGTTGATAATTTGAAAAGGGAAACTGAAATCGGTGTTTTGGTCCAGAGAAGTGGGTTTGGAGACTTCTTTGGTAGCATCAATCCACAAACGCATTTTTTCGCGCTCCTTGTCTCTTAACTGCGAAAAGGTACGATTGGTCAATTGAACCAATTCCACTTTTTTCTTGATGGCATCCGCCCATTGGGTAGCACGCTCTTTTTCTCTCTCGTGAACTTTGCTGACAATTTGATTGGAAACAAACAACGAAAAACCGACAAACAAAATCGCGATGACCAATAAGGCAATTTTCCATCTTTGTTTGTTTGAATACAGGTTCATTTAATTCTTGAGTTGAATGCTTAAATGTACGGATAACGAATGAAATTATTTATTATTCCAATTCGTCATGGTCAATTGTAAACCAATGGTGCAATAGCTTTTGATAAATTCGGTTGCAACATTGATTCTATCGTCCAAGGTTTCTTTTTCAGCGTCGGACCAATCCCCAAGTACATAATCAACTTGTTGTCCTTTGTTAAATTCGTTGCCTACGCCAAAACGAAGTCGAGTATAATTCGCGGTATTTAACGTTGCTTGTATGTCTTTTAGTCCATTGTGTCCGCCATCTGAACCTTTCCCTTTCATGCGCAGTTTACCGAAGGGCAATGCTAAGTCATCGGTAATTACAATTACGTTTTCCAACGGTATTTTGTGTTGTTGCATCCAATAATTTACTGATTTTCCCGAGAGATTCATATAGGTGGAAGGCTTGATACAAACCAATTGTCGTCCTTTGAATTTAATTTCGCTAACCTCGGCTAACTTGTCAATGCGGAAATTCCCTTCCAGTTGTTTGGTCAGTTTCTCTACCACCTTAAAACCAATATTGTGACGAGTTTCACTGTATTTCTCTCCAGGATTGCCTAATCCAACAACAAGGTATTTCATTTTTTTTCTTGTAAAAATACAAAACAAAAAAAGAGGTGAGCCATGCCCACCTCTTTTCAAATCGTTTTATTCAAAGGATTAGAAACGAACTTTAAATTCTACTCGACGATTTTCAGCTCTTCCTGGCGCTGTATCGTTGGTAGCTTTTGGTTGTGTTTCACCAAATCCATAAGATTCCATTCGAGACGCTTCAATTCCTTTGCTTACCAAGTAAGCTTTCACAGAAGCAGCTCTTTCTTGTGACAAGGTCATGTTTTTGGCATCGTCACCTTGATTATCTGTGTGACCGTTGATATCTAAGTTGTACGTAGGATTATCTTTCATGATACTTGCTACGTTGTCTAAGATTCCGAAAGAAACCGGTTTGATAATTGCTTTTGCGGTCTCGAATTGCACTCCTTTAAGCGCTTGATCAAAAACTTTTTGCGTTTCAGCTTTAATTTCAGGACAACCGTTGTTGGCAGCCGTTCCCGCTATTTTTGGACATTTGTCTAAATTATCCGAGATTCCGTCACCATCTGTGTCAGGGCAACCATTCATTTCTTTGGATCCTTTTTCCGTAGGACAAGCATCATCAGCATCCGTAATTCCATCACCATCCGTATCAGGGCAACCTTTCATCGTTGCAATTCCTTTTACTTTTGGACAAGCATCTTCTGCGTCTTGAATTCCATCACCGTCTGCATCTGGACAACCTTTAGCAGAAGCAACACCTTTCACCGTAGGACAAGCATCTTCAGCGTCTGTAATTCCATCGCCGTCTGTGTCTGGACAACCTTTCATCGAAGGCAAACCTTTTGCATCTGGACAAGCATCTTGGTAATCGGCCGTACCGTCACCATCGGCATCCAACGGACATCCGAAAAGATCCACCTGAACGCCTGTTGGTGTATTTGGGCATTGGTCTCTTTTATCACCAACACCGTCACCATCGGTATCGATGATTTTACCTACAGGAATAACGATACCCAATGAATGAATCATAAATTGATCATTGAAACCGTTTGAAACATGATCTCGATAATCGCGGCTCGTATACGCCCAATTTAAGTTGTAATTCAAGCCAATGTAATCTGTTACCATCACGTTGAATCCGAGGCCTGCGTTCGTTGTAAAATCCCAACCAGCTTCGTTTGACATGGGAGCGTCTACATCTTGAAATACATCTGCAGCACCTAAACCTGCGAAAAGGTAGGGTTGGAATCGAGCATTCTGTTTCATCCATTTTCCATTGTTGAATTTCAAACGGGCTTGAAAGTTTGCTTTTAAGATGTCCGCTCTATAACCATCTGTATTCTCAATATGAAAACCATGAGGTCCGATTCCAACGTCTACACCTGCGTTCCAAAATGGTGAAACATACGCCATGATCGTAGCGCCTACTTGCGCTCTGTAAGCCTTGGTATTAATATTGAACCATTGTTGGTTGAGTTCACCGCGATAATCACTTATTCCAGTGTAAATGCCAATTGCCAATTTTTTGTCTTCAGTTTGAGCCTGACTAAAAATGGAAAATCCAAAGACTGCAGCAAGCAAGAATAGTTTTAGTTTCATATTTTATTCTTATTATTTCTCACAAATTTAATTAATTGTTGTGTTGTTGTTCTTTTTTAACGAAATATTTACGAAATAGACTTCTCCTGGTTAATTTATATGCATCTGACAACCAGCTTTTTTCTAGATGCTTGCCTGAACAATGTCGAATACATCTTTTGGTTCAATAGCTTGTTTTTCGCCCATTTTCAACCAGCCTCTTTCGATAAATCTTGCTTGAATACTCGAAGATACACCTGTACAATCTTTGGTGTAGGCGCTGATTGTCGTTTCGATGCCTAAACTTTGAAAAAATTGCTCTGTTTTCTCAATCGCAAGCGTAGCAATATCGTTTTTTTCACCAGAAAGAAGAAAAACCTGCTTTCCATATTGAACCAATTTTTCAAATTTGTTATCGAATTGATTTTTGTACAATCTTGGAGCGATAATGGCCAAGGTTCTTGCGTGATCGATACCAAATAAAGCGGTTAGTTCGTGACCAATCATGTGGGTGGCCCAATCCGTTGGAACGCCACATCTCAGGTTGCCGTTTAAGGCATGTGTCGCCGTCCACATTAAATTGGAAGCCCATTTGTAGTTGCTTGGATCTTCCAATACTTTTGGACCTATTTCGAGTAAGGTGCTCAAAATAGCTTCGGCTTCTCTTTCCTGAAGTAAATTGTCTGTCGGGAAAGTCAAGTATTGCTCTAATGTGTGCATGAAGGCGTCGACAATTCCGTTAGCTATTTGACGTTTTGGTAAGCTGGCAACAGCCGTCGGATCGCACAATGAAAATTTTGGAAAGAAAAGAGGCCCACCCATGGTGCGTTTTTCTTGCAATTCGTCCCGACTGATAACCGCTCCAGAATTTGCTTCAGACCCCGTAGCGGGCAAAGTCAACACAGTGCCAAAAGAGATAGCCTCTTTAAAAACGCAATTTTCTTTGCGCAGCAAAACATCCCAAGGGTCTCCGGCATATTTTGTGGCACCACAAATGAATTTCACACCATCAATTACGCTTCCACCGCCAATGGCTAATACAAAGTCAATGTCTTCCTTTTTGCAAAGTTCAACCGCTTTCATCAAAGTGCTGAACTGCGGATTTGCCTCAATGCCGCCAAATTGCACAATTTCAAAATCTGAAAGTGGATTGGTTACTTTTTCAAAGATGCCATTTTTAAAAATGCTTCCACCACCGTAAGCAATCATGATTTTCTTTTTGGCGGTGTGTTGTTTGATCAGGTTGGGCACCATAGGATAATGGGAAGTTCCAAATAGTATTCTCGTTGGGTTGACTACGTCAAAATCTAGCATGATAATTTTGTTTTTAAATAAAAAACCCCAAAACAAATTTGTTTCGGGGTTGTATACTCTTTGATTTGATACGATTTAAATATTACCGTTGTCTCGAACGGCGTAGGCTATTGTTAAAGCATCAATGTTTTGCAATTGTTTACGAATATCGAAAATCAACCCTGTTGGAGCACTTTTATCAGCTTTTACACAAGTAATAACAGCTTCAATTGGTGCTTTCATTTTAGGTGGTTTTTGCTCAAACTTATCTTTTTTCCATTGACTCACAGCATTCGTTGTGTACAATTCATCTGACGTTGCCTGAACAACATTGTCTAGAGAAAGCGCATACCCCATTTTGAAATCTGAAACTCTAGCAGGATTTCTTGGTTGACCCAGATAAATAAAATCAATTTCAGACCTTTGTTTATAAGGTGTCAAATCAGTTGTTTTTGCACCAGAAGGTTGGTCCACATTTACCGTTGGATCGACTTCTTTACTTGTTGTTGCAACCATGAAGAAGAACAAAAGCATGAAGACAATATCGGGCAATGATGACGTGTTTACACCTGGAACTGTTTTACTATTGTCTTTTTTAAATTTTGACATAATTCCTTATTGTTTAGGAGTAACTTCAATAATTCGAGCTGGGTAAAGAATGTCCAACAAATCCAATTTGGTTTTGTCAGCCGGATCTTCATCCGTTGCATATCTAGTTTTTATGATACCATACGTTTCACCAAAAATTCGTTTGGCTTCATCGTTGCGCAACTCAAATATTGCTTCTTCGATTTCCGTTTGAATCTTAGCAAATAGACTGTATTGTGTAGCGGTTTGAACCTCTATACGAATGTTTGCTTGAAAGTGAATTTCGGGTAATTCATTTGCACCATACATTTGCAATGCACGTTTCTTTTTCTCCCATTCAGCCAATTTACTGTAGGTAAATTCAATCATAGCAGCATCTGCATCTTGTGCTTCTAGACTTTCCGCTTCTCGCTCAATTGTACGAATGTTATCATCAATCGTTTTCATAGCTACCCGAGAATACATTGGGAAGTTATTTTCCGAATTGTTGCTTTTCTCGTTTGTACGATAGAATTCGACAATTTTATCTGAAATTTTGTCTGGATCAGCAATAATTTCTGAACGAACCATTAATTGGTTCTGTGCATTGGCTTTGATTGCCAAAACATTTCTTTCCTCAACTTCAACATCGGTAGGCGGAACAACAACCTTTTTAGGAATGTTACGAATGTACGCTTGGTCTTTGTCCATTGTTGTGGTAACCAAGAAGAAAATTAAAAGCAAGAAGGCGATATCCGCCATGGAACCTGCATTAATTTCCGGAATTTCTCGCTTTGCCATACTTATTATTTTCTAAATTTCCCGATAAAAGGAGTAACTACAATTGCCAACAAGGCAATCACCAAACCGGCTAATACTGTATACAATCCAGCTGTAGTGGAACGAATGGTTCCTGGAGCTACATTTCCTATTGATTCTGTCAAGCCTAGACCATCGCTTGTATCATTTGTTCCAATTGCGTAGAACAATAAATACAAAACTAAGCCAACTACAATTCCAATAATGGATAAAATTGTTTTTTTCGGGTTGGAGATCAATTGTCTTACAAAGAAAATCAAAACCAAGGCGATACAAGCCAACAAAATAAAGATTGAGAACAAAATGGCCGCAGACATTTGAGCTCCATCACGGTAGTTCTCGATTTCGGACAACTCAGCAGTACTTGCTGGTCCGGCGAATAAGAAAAGGCACAAGATAATTCCGATCGCTGCCAAGGCAATTTTCAGAATATTTGTCCATTTAGTTAAATTATTATTCATGATACTATAGTTTTTTGATGTGAATTAAAATTTAACTCAGAACTATGCTTTTGTCACTTTGTGTTTCAACATCATGTCAACCAATGAAATAGAAGCATCTTCCATTTCATTCACCAAACTATCAATTTTTGACGTGATATAGTTGTAGAAAATTTGAAGGAAAATCGCCGCGATCAAACCAAATACGGTTGTCAATAGGGCTACTTTAATACCACCTGCAACGGTTGTTGGAGATACTTGACCATCTTGTATAATTTTATCGAAGGCCTGGATCATCCCAATTACCGTTCCCAAGAAACCTAACATCGGAGCCAATGCGATAAACAATGACAACCAAGAAAGTCCTTTTTCCAACAATCCCATTTGAACACCACCGTAAGAAACTACTGATTTTTCAACCATTTCAATTCCTTCAGCTGAACGATCTAAACCTTGGTAATAGATAGAAGCAATCGGCCCACGTGTATTACGACAAACTTCTTTCGCTGCTTCAACACCTCCAGATTTCAATGCTGTTTCAACTTCATTGATGAATTTTGAAGTGTTTACCGTAGAAAGGTTCAAATAAACGATACGCTCAATAGAAAGTGCGATACCAATAATCAAACAAATCAATACCGGTGTCATCCACAATACGTCACCTTCAATGTATTTTTGTTTCAAAGTTTGGATAAAATCCAATTCAACAACATCCGATTTAGCTGTTCCAGCTTTTTCTTCGCCTCCAGCTTTCGCTGCGTTAGATACTGATGTTTGTGCAGTAGAAGCCGGTTCCTGTGCAACAACGTTGGTTGTTAAACCAAATGTTAAAAAAGCTGCTAGAGCTAAAGAACTAATTATTTTTTTCATGTTCTAAAAGATTAATTAAATCGTATTCTTCAAAGTTTAAATATAAGCCAAAAATAAAAAAATATTTCACAATAGGTACGCTACAACTAAGAGTTTCTAAAACTAGAAATCCTTTCTGTATGGTTTGTTGCACCAATTCAAAACATTCATGCGGAGAGAGAGGGATTCGAACCCTCGATACCACTTTCGCAGTATACACACTTTCCAGGCGTGCTCCTTCAACCACTCGGACACCTCTCCATTTATCAATTTTTTCTTGTCTGGGTTGACATCAAACGTTTCTGATTCAAACAAGTCGTTTTTATTGGACGGCTAAAGTACTAATTATTTACTTTTCACCATCGCAATTGTAATTTTCACCGAAAGAATTTACAATTTCTTCATATTGAGATTTCGCCTCGAAGATTTTCTTGCAAAGCTTTCTCGGTTTCTGCCTTCGACATTTTCTTGCCAAGTAAGTACATGGTTTTGGCCAAGGCTGATTCAGTCGTCATGTCTTTCCCACTGATTACACCTACTTTCTGGAAAAAGGAGCTTGTTTGGTATTTACCTTGTTGCACACTTCCTGAGGAGCATTGGGTGACATTCAATACGATTCCTCCCTCCGAAATAAAATTTTCAATTTTTGTTTGAAAATCTTTATCACTTGGTGCATTTCCCGACCCGTAGGTCTCTAAAATGATTGCTTTTACTTGCTCATTGTCGAAAATGCTTTCGTAATGTTGGCAGTTTATCCCTGGGAATAGTTTCAGCAAAGCCACTCGATTGTCCAAAATGGTATGCATTTTAAAGTCACCTTTTCCTTTCAAAGTGTCCACATTTCGGTAATCGATCTCCACTCCAGCAACGGCTAGTTCCGGAAAATTGGGCGACTGAAAAGCTTCGAATTGATTGGCGGAAACTTTTGAACTTCTGTTGCCTCTATACAAAGAGTATTCAAAATAGACAGCGACTTCTTGAATTCTGCTTTCGCCATTTTCATTTTTCGCTGCGGCTATTTCAATAGCTGTAATTAAATTTTCTTTGCCGTCGGTGCGAATGGTGCCGATTGGAAGTTGTGAACCCGTTAAAATAACTGGTTTCGCCAAATTTTCCAACATGAAACTCAACGCCGAAGCGGTGTAAGCCATGGTGTCTGAACCGTGCAGTACGACGAATCCGTCGTAGCGTTCGTAATTGTCAAAGATCGTTTTTGCCATGCTTGCCCAATGGATTGGATTCATTTCGGAGGAGTCGATGGCTTCATCGAAACTGATGCTACTCAGGTTGATGTTCAGCCTATTCAACTCGGGCACATGTTTGTCGAGATGGTCAAAGTCGAACGATTTAAGTTCGCCTGTCAATGGGTCTTTGATCATGCCGATTGTACCGCCTGTGTAAATCAACAATATATTTGGTCTTGCAGTCATCAATAGTAATGCGAAAAAAACAAAGTTATTATTTTTAGAATGCCTTCTTTATTCAAAGGGGCAATTCGTTGAGTAAAAGGTCAAATTTTGAACAGCTTTTTTGCGTTGCGCGATGTTATTTCAGCCAATTCAGTCAATTTTATTTGGTAAATGTCGGCTAATTTTTCGGCGGTGTGAACCAAGTAGGCACTTTCATTTCTTTTACCTCTGTAGGGAACAGGAGGGAGAAAAGGTGCATCGGTTTCCATTATCAGAAAGTCCAAGGGTACTTTTTCCAAGACTTCGTCCAAAGCTGCTTTCTTGTAAGTTAAAACACCACCAATCCCCATCATGAAATTAGGATAAGACATCACTTTTTTTGCTTGTTCAAATGTTCCAGTAAAACAGTGAAAAACACCTGTAAGTCTTTCGTCGATTACGTCATCGAGAATTTCAAAGATTTCATCAAAAGCTTCGCGCGCATGAATTACGATGGGTAGATTCAGATCTTTCGCCCAATCGATTTGTTGACGAAAGGCAATCTTTTGTTCTTCAATAAAAGTTTTGTCCCAGTACAAATCCATTCCAATTTCGCCAACGGCCACCATTTTGTGGGAGAAGAAGTAGGGTTTCATGGTCGCCAATTGTTGTTCCCAATCTTCCTTTACATTGCCTGGGTGTAAACCCATCATGGGGAAACAATTGTTCGGAAACTGCTCGACCAAATCCAATAGACGGGGAATACTTGCCACATCGATGTTCGGAAGAAGCATGGTTTCAACACCATTTCGGATGGCATTTTGAACCACCTCTGCTCGGTCTTCATCAAAATCTTTGGTGTAAAGGTGTGCGTGGGTATCGATCCAAGTCATAATTTAAAATAAGGAGATGCTAACGCCGAAACGAAGGATATTCAGTTGAGTACTGGCGGAATTGGAAAATAGTTTGGAAAAATTGTATTCACCAAAAAGAGCGTAATTGCGCAATCCAAAGCGCACATGTGCTGAATATTGTAAATTATTGATATCTGGGAAATGATAGTCTTTGATTACCGTGCGCCCACTTCCGTCTTCCAAAATATTTTTCTCATGTATGTTCGTGATGTATCCAATTTTTCCGCCAACATGAATTTTAAAATGTTTCCAGCTTTCTTTTCGGAAACGAATTTCAAGTGGGATGGAAAATTGATTGTAGTTCAAGGAACCTTTGCCGTTCACCGGACTGATAGCATATTGTGTCCAACTATTCTTGATATTGGTAAAAAACGTATTGTCATGTTGGATGTGAGTTCGGTGATAATTCAATCCCCAACCAATCGAAATCGTATTGCCTTTCGTTATGGGAACATCGAACAATAAATTGGCGCCAAATCCAATGGAAGTGGGCTTCACTTGAAAAGGTTTTAAATCGCCCGTCCAATCGTTGTACGTAATATCAAAAATGAGTCGGTCGTATTTTCTGACTTTTTCCATTTTTGCGGGACGTGTTCCTGTGAAAAACCAAAATGCACCCGGTCTGAATCGTGAAATTTCGTTTTCTCCTTTGCTATCGTATTGAGCAAGTGCAGCAGAAGAAAAAAACAGGAGGAGGAAGTAGAGAATCGGTTTCATCATTTTGTATTGTTTTGTTCCCAACGCCAAGCCGAGAGCATAGATTCTTCTAAGGTTCGCTTTGGTTTCCATTGCAGGATTTTCTTTGCTTTTTCATTGTTGGCATAAATCGCCGTAATATCTCCTTCACGTCGCGGTCCGACCGTGTAATTCAGTTTAACGCCCGTTACTTTTTCAAACAAATGAATCAATTCCAAAACTGTCGTTCCCGTTCCAGTACCAATGTTGATGGCTTCAATGAAACTATTTTCTTGTTCCAAGGAATAAATTAAGGCGTGAACGTGTGCATCGGCCAAATCTTCCACATGGATGTAGTCGCGAATGCAGGAACCATCTGGAGTCGGGTAATCGGCACCAAAAACCGTTAATTTCTCTAATTTCCCACTAGCTGTTTGCGTAATGTAGGGAACTAGATTGTTGGGTTTGCCAATTGGCAATTCACCGATCAAAGCACTTTTGTGCGCACCAATTGGGTTGAAATAGCGCAAACAGATGACTTTGGCATGTGGACTCGCGGCTTGATAGTCTGTCAATATTTTTTCTCCGAAAATTTTCGTTGTTCCATATGGCGAGTTCGCAGCTTGAATTGGAAAGCTTTCATCAACAACGATATTGTTTTCGGGTTCTCCATATACAGTGCATGAAGAGGAAAAAACAATATTTCTAACAGAAAACTCTTCGGCTAGTTGCAAAATATTGATGAGTGATAAAAGGTTATTTTGGTAATATTCCAAAGGTTTAGAAACACTTTCACCCACCGCTTTGTAGGCTGCGAAATGAATAATGCCTGCTATTGGAAATTGTTCGAAGACTTTTTTCAATGCTTTTTTATCACAACAATCCACTGGAAAATGAATGGGTGTTTGACCAGTTATTTCTTTCAACTGGTTCAATACAGAGGCTTGTGCATTGCGCAAATCGTCAACAATTATCGGCACAAATCCTTTTTCAAAGAGGGCAACAACGGTGTGAGAGCCAATGAAACCAGCTCCACCAGTTACCAAAATATGTTTTTTGTCTTCCATTTGATTTCAAAGGTAAAATAAATGCTGTAATTTTAAGCCATGGACGAGAAGCCTAACATTAATTTAAAACGATTTCAGCCAAGTAAGATGGCGGCTAAATATTGGGTTAAACTACTGGTTTATGGATTGATTTTAGTCGCATTAAGGTTCTGGTACCAACACCAAGTCGGAAAAAGGATTCTGGCTAAAAGCAATTTACCTCAACAGGAATTAAGATTTAAAGAGGTGAAAATTCAAGAAAATTCAGACAAATAATACCGTTTTCATGATCTCCAAATTTTTCGTTTCACTTCTTGTAATTTGTCTTTTAAAGACAGACGTACCTGCGACTCATTTGTATATTAAAGTGACGGGGATCCAATCCAACCAAGGGAAAATTATCGTTGGAATTTTCAAAGACAATGATTCCTTTCCAACGATTGGCAAACAGTACAAAAGTTACAAGTTGGATATTCAAGACAAAAAAGCCAGTTTGCACGTGACCAATTTGGAAAAAGGTCGGTATGCCGTAGGATTGTGCCATGATCTTAATTCAAACGAGAAAATGGATAACAATTCTTTTGGTTTCCCTATGGAACCCTACGGATTTAGCAACAATGTTCGTGGCCATTTTTCAAGACCTACTTTTGATGAAGCCAGTTTTTATTTTGATGGGTCGGCTACTTTGGTAATCAGAGTGCAGTAGTTATTGGGTTATCTGTTTTTCCAAACCTTTGTAATACTGGTACAACTCAAATTGAGCTCTGAAAGGTAATTTTCCATCTTTACGAACGTAACGATTTCGCATTTCCTTGTCTAAGATGCGCACTTTAACATTTCCTTTCCATTGGTAATCGAAAATTAAGTCAATTTCTTTTTTTAGCTGTTCATCTAGAATTGGAACGGTGACTTCTATGCGATTATTTAAATTTCTGGCCATCCAGTCTGCACTGGAGATAAAGTACAAAGGTTTGCCCGCATTTCCAAAAATCATGAAGCGGGTGTGTTCCAGATAACGGTCGATCAAACTAACCACTTTGATGTTTTCACTTCGGCCCGGTTCATTTGGAATCAAGGTGCAAATACCGCGCACGATCATTTCTATTTTTACACCAGCATGACTTGCTTTGTATAATTTGTCAATCATCTGACTGTCAACAAGATTGTTGACTTTTAGTCGGATAAAAGCCTTTTTGCCTTCTTTGGCTAGTCTAATTTCTTCGTCAATGAGTGAAAGCAATTTTCTGCGAATGTTGAAGGGGGAAACCAATAATTTGTGAAAATGGACTCTTTCATTTCCAGATTCAATCAGCTCGAAAACTTTCTCAACTTCATGAGCAATGTGTTTGTCAGAAGTCAGTAGGGCCAAATCGCCGTAGAATTTGGAAGTTTCTTCGTTGAAATTACCCGTACCTATGTAGCTAACCGTTTGTATTTTGCCAGCTGTTTCGCGTTTGATTTGCAACAATTTCGAATGAATTTTTCGATGGGGTAAACCATAGAAAACATTGGCTCCGTTTTCTTTTAATCGATTGGACCAGTATAAGTTATTTTCTTCATCGAATCGAGCTTGAAGTTCGAAAATCACCGTCACATTTTTCCCGTTGCTTACGGCATTCATCAGCGCATTCATGATTTGAGAATGCTCCGCTACTCGATACACATTTATTTTGATCGAAAGTACTTTGGGGTCAATTGCCGCTTCGCTCAATAAATCCACCACATAGGTGAATCGATGATACGGAAAATGCAATAAGACATCTTTTTCTAAAATAGCTTTAAAAATGCTCCGTTTTCCTTCTAAATAAGCATGTTTTAATGGCGGCATTTTAGGGTAAACGAATTCCTTGTTACCGAAATCAGGGAACTTGGTGAAATCTTTGAAGTTGTGGTATTTCCCACCAGGAAGTGTATTCATTCCCTTTTTCACGCTCAAACCTTGCAACAAATAATCGAGCATGTCACTCGGCATTTTTTGGTCGTAAACAAATCGAACGGGATCACCCTTTTTTCGAAGCTTCACGCTTTTTTCAATTTTCTCAATGAAATTTTCAGACAAATCATCGTCGAGGTTCAGCTCGGCATCACGTGTGAATTTAAAAGTATACGCTTCTATTTCTTCAAAATTGAAAATTGAAAAAATGGATTTCAAGTTGAGACGGATAATATCATCCATCATAATTACTTGATGCTTATCGCCATCTTTCAATTGGTAAAAACGCGGGTATTGGGTTGGGATTTGCACCAACGCGTAACGTACTTTATTGGCTGTGGTATATTTCATTTTTACCGCCAAGTAAATTTGGTAATCACGCAAGCGGGGGAAAGGCGTTTTTTTCTCTAAAATAAGCGGAACAATAACATGGCGTAATTTGTCTTCATAAAATTGACGCAGTTCAATTTCTTGAGCAGGATTTAGATCTTTTTCTGTAATGTGAAAGACATTGTGTTTGCCAAAATCGACCAATATTTTTTTGTAGGCCCATTCAAAGGATTTTTGTTGGTCCATGACCACCTGTTGAATGGTTTCCAACAATTGTGCGGGAGTTCCTTTGAACCCTTCGATTTTTTCCGTACTGAAGGCTTTCATTCTTCTTACGTTTGCGACCCGCACACGAAAAAATTCATCCATATTGCTGGAATAAATCCCTAAAAACCGCATGCGCTCCACCAACGGCACAGTTGGATCCATCGCTTCTTGCAATACTCTTGCATTGAAAGAGAGCCAACTCAACTCACGATTTAATACCGAACCCATTTTAATTTAATATTTACTTAATACAATCAAAAAAGCCATCTGTTTAGGATGGCTTTTTAAAATTAGACTTTCATTCCTTTTACGACGCGATCTTTGCGTTTATTTTTCTGAGATTTTTTCACTTTCACCATCAAATAAGCATTTCCGCTTTCTGCAGTGGCAAAGTAAACATCTTTTTCACCGTAATTGATTTTACCACCTTTTCCTTGCTGCCAATCAGCAACGAAGTAATATTTTCCTGCATCCATATTCGGACGAGTGGCAAAAGTGATTGATTTTCCTGGACCTGTTTCGAAACGAATCAATACTTCACCGTTGGCACCTACTTTTTCCAAAACACATTTTGTTCTTGGTAAAATGATAATACGGTCTGAAATTTTTGAGCTATTCGCTACCAATGTTCCATCACTGGTTGTGGTAGAAGAACCTTGTTGCATTGAGCGTTCCAATATTATTTCTGAAGAAACAAAATATTGAACTTTGGTCATATTTTGATCCGTCAAATTGTAATCGTCTTTGATTTGTTTAGTCATCGGCACTTTAACAGCACAACTAGCTAAAATTGATAAGCCTATCAAGGCGAAAAACAGTCGTTTCATGATTTCTTTGTTTTTGCAAATATAATGATTCACCTACCCCAAAACCATACCAAAAAAATAAAATTGCAAATTCCTGTTAATTTTGTAGGACAATAATTGTTGTTTTATGCAAATCCAAAAATTCACGTTCAATCCTTTTCAAGAAAACACCTACGTTTTATCAGATTCTTCTGGTCAGGCAATCATTGTAGATCCAGGATGTTACGAACGGGAAGAGGAACTGGAATTGCAATCTTATATTGAGGATAACAATTTGAAAGTGGTTGCGTTACTCAATACACATGCTCACGTGGATCATGTTTTGGGGAATCAATTTGTAATGGAACAGTACAATGTACCGTATTACTTGCATGCTGATGATATTCCGATATTACAGTCGGTTGAAATTTATGCGCATCTGTACGGAATGGGAAATTACAAAGTGTCACCTGAACCGTCTCATATTTTGAAAGATGGTGAGGTTTTGAAGTTCGGTGAAATGGAATTCCAGGTTTTTCATACGCCCGGTCATGCGCCCGGTCATGTTGTTTTTTATAGCGAGAAAGAAAAATTGGTGGTGAATGGCGATGTGTTGTTCAAAGGAAGTTTCGGAAGAACAGATTTGCCTGGTGGATCGATGGAGGTTTTGAAAAAAACGATTTTTGAAATTCTATTTCAATTGCCAGAGGATACCGTTGTGCTTTCCGGCCATGGCGACGACACCACGATTGGCGTTGAGAAGAAAACCAATTACATTCATAATTTCTAATGCGAATTGCCATCAATACGCGTTTCCTCTTGAAAGGGAAAATGGAAGGTTTCGGCTGGTATACTTTCGAAATTTGCAAACGTTTGGTGGATAATCATCCGGAACATGAATTCTATTTTTTCTTTGATCGACCGTTTGAAGAGCGATTCATTTTTGGCAAAAATGTTACACCTGTTGTTCTATCACCACCTGCTCGGCATCCGATTTTGTTCTATTTGTGGTTTGAGTGGGCAGTTCCTCGCGCGTTGAAAAAGTATAAAATTGATTTGTTCTTTTCACCGGATGGTTATTTGTCTTTGCGCACAAAAGTCCCGCAAATAGGAACGATTCATGACATTAATTTTGAATATTACCCCAAAGACATCCCCTTTGCTGCCCGGCATTATTTACGCTATTTCTTCCCGAAATTTGCGAAAAAAGCGAAGAAAATCATTACTGTTTCCAATTATTCCAAACAGGATATAGCGAAAACTTACCACCTAAATGAAGATAAAATTCACGCCATTTGGAATGGTGCGTCGGCTGTTTTTAAGCCTTTGTCTGAAATAGAAATCGAAAACAAACGGAAAGAACTTTCAGATGGCAAACCCTATTTTCTTTTTGTTGGCGCTTTGCATCCGCGCAAAAATTTAGAACGTTTGCTGTTGGCATTTGATGGCTACGCAGAAAAAGCAAAAGAAGAAGCCTTTCATTTGGTGATTGTTGGCGAAAATTTGTGGCAAAACAAAAGATTTACGGTACAGCCTGCCACTAGTGTTCGTTCCAAAATTCATTTTACCGGGCGATTGGATCTGGAGGAATTGGCCAAAGTTACCGGTGCAGCTGCCGCGCTAGCGTATGTTCCCTATTTTGAAGGATTTGGAATTCCTTTGGTGGAAGCCATGAAATGCGGTGTTCCAGTTGTCGCTGGAAATCTGACTTCTTTGCCCGAAGTGGCAAAAGATGCGGCCTTGTATTGTGATCCGTTTGATGTGCATTCGATTGAAGTTGCATTGACTGAAATGGCTTCAAATGATGCGAAACGGATTGATCTGGCGCAAAAAAGTCTAGAACGCGGAAAAGCGTTTTCATGGGACAAGGCTGCGAAGGAAATTTGGGAAGTACTGAATGTACTTTAGCGAAAAAGATGGCTATTGGAATGGGAGAAATTATTCCTCTACTGCTTCAACTGAAACAATTTCCGGCGCCACTTTTTTAACCGCTTGTTCTACACCTGCTTTCAAGGTCATGGAACTCATGGAGCAATCGTGACAAGCGCCCAATAATTTTACGCGAGCAACCCCTTCATCGGTGATATCCACCAATTCCACGTCACCACCATCTGCTTCAAAAAATGGTCGAAGAGAAGAAAGTGCCTCATTTATTTTTATTGTCAAGTCTGCTTTGTTCAAACTCATATATCGCTAGTTTGGGCTGTTTTAGTTTTCAACGCCGTAAGATTTTCAATAAAGGTACGCACTAATTCGTCAAAGGCCGCCCCTACAAGGCTATTTTCTTGAAAAACGGCTGGACGGCCTGCATCGCCTGATTCACGAACACTTTGAACCAACGGAATATGACCCAAGAATGGAACTTGCATGCCAGCGGCCAAATTTTTCGCGCCATCTCTGCCAAATAAGTAGTATTTATTCTCCGGTAATTCAGCTGGAGTGAACCAAGCCATGTTTTCGACAATCCCTATAATCGGCACTTTTAGTGAATCCATGCGGAACATGTTTACACCACGACGCGCATCGGCCAAAGCCACTTCTTGCGGCGTACTGACAATTACGGCACCATCCAAAGGAACCGTTTGTACCAAAGATAAATGAATGTCACCAGTGCCTGGAGGAAGATCGATTAACAAATAATCCAATTCGCCCCAATGTGCATCTGTAAACAATTGTGTCAAGGCTTTGGAAGCCATTGGACCGCGCCAAACTACAGCATTGTCCGCTTCGGTAAAGAAACCAATGGAAAGAATCGATATACCGTAAGCCATTACGGGTGCAATTTTAGGCGTTCCATCTACATCAATCATTGTTGGACGTTCTTTCACTACATCAAACATGGTGGGGATGGAAGGTCCATAAATGTCGGCATCCACGATTCCGACTTTGTAACCGAGTTTCGCTAATCCTCCAGCGATATTGGCAGTAATCGTTGATTTACCAACCCCGCCTTTTCCGGACGCAATAGCAACAATGTTTTTAACGTTAGGAAGAATTTTTCGGTGGGCTTTTTGAGCTTCGTTTGAAATGCCTTTTACTTCGGTTTGAACCGAGATTTCGTCACCAAAATTACGCTTCATGTTGAAATCAACTGCTTCTTGCATGCGTTTTCTTGCATGCAATGCCGGATTAGAAACGTGAATCGTCAATTGAATATTTTTTCCTTCGAAGGAAATGTTTTCAACGAAATTGAGGGATACAATGTCTTTCTTTAAATCGGGTTCGATGATTCCGCCAAGAACCGTCAATATATTTTCTCTATTGATTTCCATGTTGCCTTTTGTGAGGGCAAATTTACCAATAAACTAATGAAAGAGGAAATGAAAGTAAAAGAGTTATTTGTTTCCTTTGACAGAACGAATCGATTTGGCCATCATTTCGATGATCACTTTTTCGTATCCGTCATCCGGACTGCGGAATTCATAGGTGATGCCATCCACAATTTTTTCAGCAAAAACGTGATAGGATTCATGAGCAACACCAACATCTTTTGGTGCGTTTTTATCGCCCTCCACTTTTAAAGCCAATTTGTATACAATGAAATCGGGCTCATCCACCAAATAGGTAATTTCGAAGATTTCAAGTTCTTTGTTTTGTTTTTTCTTGTCGGCTACTAAACCTTTGTTTGCACCCCAATCTTCTACGTGAATGTTGAAATTTGGCCCTACAACGATGTCCCATTTAAAGCCGTCCTCTTCGTGCAGCACTTCTGGTTTCATGGCAGCGCCAATATCCGCCGTTTCATCGGGTAATTTAATGGAAGCTTTGATATCGAAAGGAGCTAAATCGAAAGACTGAAAAGCATCGTAGTTGTCACTCAAATCTAGGTCTTGATTGTCATCATTCGAATTTCCATTGCAACTTGAAAATAGGAAGGTGCCAAAAAGAAACAACCCAAATACAAAACAATTTCTATTCTTCATGTGTTTTAAAAAAACGTTTATCATTGAAACAACTAATTTAGCTGTTTCGCAACAAATATAAATGAATTAATTTTATTTTGAGATAATTGCATTGAATTCCTATTCAAGATTTAGTTGCCAAACATGGGAGAATACAAAATAAGTGATATTGAAATATTAACGGGTATCAAAGCGCACACCTTGCGTATTTGGGAAAAACGTTATGGAATCCCCAATCCTTCGCGAACGGGTACTAAGATCAGAAATTACTCAGACGACGATTTGACTGAAATTTTGAATGTAGCTATTTTGAATAAAAATGGGTTGAAAATTTCACTTATCGCTGAATTAAATTCCGCTGAAAAAAAACAACGTGTTTTATCCTTGTGGGAAAAGGATACAGATGATATTTATCACGAAAGTTTGTTATTGGCTTTGATGGAACTGGATGAATTTCGATTTCAACATACCCTAGAACAATTGATTCAAAAATATGGAGTGGTAGATACCTATACCAAACACATTGCGAAATTTTTGGAACGAATTGGTATTTTGTGGATTACAGGCTCTATACATCCCGGACAAGAACATTTTATGAGTCATTTGATTCGTCAAAAACTGATGGCGATTACCGACAGTTTACCCATGCCAGAAAAGGATGCCAAACGCGTGTTGCTTTTTTTGCCTGAAAATGAATGGCACGAATTGAGTTTGATATTTTACCATTACATTTTGCGCAGTCGAGGTGTAAATTCCTTTTTTCTAGGACAAAGTTTGCCGTATGATTCGCTGCTAAAATGTGTGGAACGTCTAAATCCAAAAGCCTTGTTGACAGTCTGTGTGGCGCCTATGGATGATAGTTTTTATGAAACTTTTTTCAAGAAACTAAAAGAAGACGTTCCGGGGATTCCGATTTATGCCAGCGGAGCTCAAACACAGAAAAATGTAGAAAAATTGAAACAGTGGATTCACCCAGTTGCGAGTGTGGATGATTTGAAAAGCCTTACTTAACCAATCATTACACCATTTGCGTTGAATTTGGGTAGAAAATGAATATTTTTTTCGTTGATGGTTTCCGCTAAGAAAACGAACTTCTTGTCGTACATCACGTCATTCACCCAAAAGCTCACCCAATATTCATTGGCAAGTCCGAAAACATCCGGCATTATCGGTTCTATTTTGGCCACTTCGTTGGGCAACATCACTTCAATGCAATGACGCAGTGTGGATGTTGTAACTTTTTCTCCGGTATTGGCATTTTCACCATATCCTTTGCTGGTAATAATGATACCTTCCATGATGTCTTCTCGGAAATTCGCCAAATAAACCGTGTACATTTTTTCGTTTTGTTCGGTGATTTCTTCAATCACTGCTACGGCTACATTCTCAACGGTTGGCCCCAATAATTCTTCACGCATTTTCGGCTTGTTTTGTGGGCAAAAATACAGAACAATTTGATTAATTGTTTGTTTGAATTTCAAATGTCCCTTTGTTTTAGTTGCCTTTATGATTTTTGTTACTTTTCGCAAAATCTAGAACGTGAAAAATTAAGTTAATTTGTGATAAATTAGTATTTTTGTTAAGTATGAAATGGTTGCTTTTCATTTTCTTAATCTTCACCGCTGGAAGTTTTTTATTCGGGTTTGACGAACAACCTACCGATAAGGATATTGTTATCCTTGACAAAAATTTGTCATTTTTTGTCGATTACGATTTTACACAAACGATTCATACTATCAATAAAGTGCCCTTCAAAAAAGGCAACTTCGATGATTTGAATCTCGGTTTCTTTTATGGGCAACTTTGGTGCAAATTTGATGTAAAAGGTAAATTACCAGAGGATTGTGTATTTGAGCTAGACAATCCAATTGTTGACAAGGTAGAACTTTTTATCCTGAAAAATGGTGCTTGGCATTCGCTTGGCGCGGTGGGTGACATGGTTCCTTTTAATGAGCGGAAAAAGAAAAATCGATTTCCTCAAATTGACATCACAGAAACAGGGAGTTATTTGGTGAAAATAAAAAGTCGCGGCGAGGCTCTTTCTTGTAAAATGACATTGTATGGTCAAAATCGACTAGATTCACGAGAGTATAAGCGCAACGTGTTGGCAGGTTTTTATTTGGGTTTGTTTGTTGTTGTTTTGATTTTCAATGTTTTCTTGTTTTTCATCATGAGAGGAAGAAAAAATTTAGTTTTGATTTTTTACATTCTATCAATGCTCATTTACAACCTGGGTTTTTCAGGCTATGGATTTCAATTATTTTGGCCAAATTCTCCGAGTTTTCAAAACCATGTTATGCCTTGGTTTGGTTGCGTATCCGTCATTTTGCTGGTTCAGTTTTGTATTTGGTTCTTTGATGTTCAACGACTGAACCGGATTAGTTTTCGAATTTTTACAGTCTCTAGGTATTTGCTCCTATTCATTATGCTGATAGGTTGGTCGGATACTGGGTGGTTGCACAAATACATTAATATCACTACTGACTGGCTGTCTATTCTATTGTTCTTGGTTGTGATTCCGATACTGGTGCAAGCGGTTAAAAGGAATTTTGTTTATGTTCGCTTTGTCCTGATCTCTTTCCTCTTTGCCGGTTTGGGCAATTTAGTGAACGTTTTAGTAGAGTTTGGTTTCTTTCAAAACACGATTTTTGCCAACGTGCATTTTCAGTTGGGGACTAATTTTCAAGTGATGTTTTTGACCTTGAGTATACTTGATTTATACAAACAGTATCAGGAGAGAATCACCAGTAATATGGTTGCCATCAATGATTTGAGGGAGAACAAAATTAAAAAATTGGAGACACAGGTAGTTCAAAGAACGAACGATCTGATCCGTCAAAAAAAGGAAATGGAATTTGTGAATCGAGAAGTGACCTCCTCCATAACGTATGCCCATCGTATTCAGTCTTCATTGATTCCAGGAGAAAGAGAATTTTTACAAGGTTTTAAGGGTGGGTTTGTTTGTTTCCGTCCGAAGGAAATTGTAAGCGGTGATTTCTATTGGTCAACAAAAGTCATGGATAAAACCGTGACTGGAGAAATGGTCGAAAAAACGGTCATTTGCGTTGGAGATACCAACGATCATGGAGTTCCGGGAGCAGTTTTAAGTGTCTTAGCATTTCGAATTGCACAAGAAGTAATCAATACCAAGGAGGTGACCAATTCCGGAATGGTGCTCGATGCAATTAATAAAGAATTCGATCGACTCTACAAGGATATACTTCCCGAAACGGAACGATTGCGTAGTTTGTCCTGTTCGGTTTGCGTGATCGACCAGCAGGCAGAATGCCTTGACTTTTCTGCCGCCAACGGACGTATTTGTATTGAGAGAGATGGAATGGCGACAGAATATGAAAGTCCTAATAATGCGATTGGGGAAAATCTGTCCGATGAACCGTATGCCATTATCCATATACCGTTTCAAAAGGGAGATACATTGTATCTAAAAACGGATGGTTTTGAAAAACAGCTCGAGTTAAGTTATCCGGCGACAAAGAAAATGAATCTGATTGAATTGTTGGAAGTAAATGCTTCCTATGATGTTTACCAACGCAAAATTAATTTAGTGGAATTGTTCGATAAAATGCTGCTAAAACAAGAACAAGTGGACGATATTTGCATCATAGGAATACAATTGTAAAATTTGATAGAGAATCAATGAAGTTCAAGAAATGCATAGGTTTTAAAACATCCATTCTAACCAGTGGTCAGTTATTTTTCAGTGTATTCTTGATGAGTTTGCTGCCGTTCTATGGATTTTCTTTCAAAATTTACGATGACACTAAGCAGCAGGATCTTTACGGTGCTGATTTAGAAATATTAATGGATCCCTCGCGGAAATTCTCCGTACAATCCATCCCCCATTCTTCCTTTGAAAAATACAACAAGCATTCACCTAATTTCGGTTTTTACAACGGTGCAATATGGGTGAAATGCAAACTGAATACGCGTGGAGCTAGGAAAATGATTCTGGAGTTTGCCAACCCCAATTTGGATTTTGTAACCGTTTACGAAAAGTCAGGCAAGGGGTTTCAACAAATTGCGCACTTTGGAGATGCTATGCCCTTTTCAGAGAGGAAGAGTTCACATCGACTCGTGCGGCTCCCGTTAATCTTGCCAAAAGAAATTCTCATTCGAATTGATAATTTGGGTGACCAATGTTTTGTCCCGATTCAATTGTTTGATCCTGATGAGCTCCGGAAAAGTGAGTTTTATGCACAGCTGTTGTGGGGACTATATTTGGGGGTGTATGTTTTTGCGTTTTTGTACTCCTGTGCGGTATTTGTGATGATGCATCGAAAAAGCACCTTCTATTATCTCTGTTTTTTGTTCGCATTGGCCGTTGGTCACTTGGGATTGACTGGCTTTGGTATGCAATATATTTGGGGTGATTCTCCTTTTTTATCAAATCGATTGATGCCGCTAAGTGCCTCAGTATCCGTCACCTTTTTGATATTATTTGCAATGTATTTTTTAAAAACTAAGAAGTTCACTAAAAGATACAGTGTTTTTCAATATGTACTCATCGCATTACTTGGCATTATTGGTGTTTTATCTATTTCGCCTTGGGAAAAAGGGTATCAAATTTCCACTATTGCCGTGAATGCCATTATGTTGATAGCAGTTGTTTCAACCATTCCAATAGCTGTTTTATCCATTCGACGAGGTTTTAAGCCCGCTATTTATTATTTGTTTTCTTTTAGTTTTTTATTGATTGGGGTAACAATTTTTGTATTGCGCAATTTTGGTGTTTTTCCAGGCAATTTTTTAACGAGGTATAGTTTGCAATTTGGTTCTGGTTTGGATGTGATATTCCTGACATTGGCTGTGATACGCGAGTTTAAAACATTGAAAGATAAATCCTATCGTACCCTTGATCAAATCAAAGTCATGAAGGAACAGGAAAGTACTGAACTTGAAAGGGAAATTGAGAAACGTACGCTGGATGTATCAAGAAACAAGCAGGAAATTGAAAGTAAAAATGAAAAAGTTCATGCTTCCATCAATTATGCTCGTGTTATTCAAAAACACTTAATTTCTACTGAAGAGGAATTTATTCAGCCTTTTTCTGAAGGTTTTGTTTTTGGGCAACCGAAAGATATTGTAAGCGGCGATTTTTACTGGAATGCTAGTTTGAAAACGGTTGAAAACGACGAAGAGGTAGAATGGGATGTTTTTTGCGTGGGCGATTGTACGGGACACGGAGTTCCGGGAGCATTGATCAGTGTTTTGGGAATTCGGATATTGAATAGTGCGATGAAAATCCCTGAAATCAAGGGACCTGCTGCTGTGTTAGATTATTTGGATAAAGAATTTAGGGCCTTGTTTCAAAAAACGGATTCGAATACGGTGATTGAAGATGGAATGGACTGCGTAATTGGATTCTACAATCGGAAGGCAAAAATTTTAAAATTTGCCGGTGCGAAAAATTGGTTAGGAGGGATAATTCAAGGAGAATGTATAATCTACAAGGGAGACAAACAAGAAATTGGGGGATCAAAAGTGGTTGTTCCTTTTACCGAAACGACCATTCAGTTGCACAAAGGGGATAGGTTGTATTTTACAACGGATGGTTTCACTGACCAATTTGGCGGGGAGAAGAACAAAAAATTAAAAGTGCCTAATTACCGTGAACTGATTACCTCACATTCGGATTTACCGATGAATAGACAGAAAGAAATCATTATGGAATTTTTCGAAGCGTGGAAAGGGAATAATGAACAAACGGATGATGTCTTGGTCGTAGGGTTGGAAATTTAATCCTGAAAGAATTTCACCATTCTAGTTAGAACCTTTTCGGACTGGAGAATTTTAAAGTGCCCTGTTCCTTGTATGGCTTCGAGTTCGCAAATAGGCCAATGGTCATTTACAGCTCTTGATTCTTCAATACTCAACACTTTGTCATGTAAATCATGCAAAATCAATGCGTTTTTTACGCCGGTTTTATTACATAGGGCGGCGACACTTATCGTGAATAAATCTATGTCTAGCTCTTTTTCCAATCGTTGAAGCAATGTGTGTTTTACCTTTTTAGAAATGCCAATTTGATTCGCCACCACATCGATGCGATCCAAGAATTTATTCGGGGTTGTGAGTAGCAGATATTTTTCTATTTTCAATTGCGGTTTTTCGGAAAGTGAATAGGTGGTGGCAACACCACCAAAGCTATGGCTCACGATGTATTTTATCTTGAATTTTTCGACAAGTACTCCTACCAATTCGGCAAATTCGAACAAACTAGTGGCGCCATTTCCTTTGCTGTTGCCATGGGAAGGACCATCAAAGGCAAGAATGGAAAAATTTTCAGCAAGGAGACGTTCGATTATTTTGGAAAAATTTCCTGCTTGACCTTCCCAACCGTGCACGAGCAAAATTGTTTTCGGTCCGGCATTCCAACGGTACATTTGAATGTCAAAAGTTTTGAATTTGAACCATTCTTTGTCCGCCGTTTCCATTTCCATCACTTCATTTTGTTTCAGATTTCGTTTTTGAGGATGGGTCAATTTACGGTACGCAAAATTTGAAATTTGTTTTGGAAACAAAAAAGAAGCCGCTTTTACAAGACGTTTTTTCATGATTTGAATTTATTCTTCGTCGTCGTCAATAGAAAGGTGAACTTTGGTGGAATCACCCACCATTCGAGTCAATTCAGCCAATTCGTTCGCTGTCAAATCACGGAATTCACCGACAGGAATGTCCAAGTGAATATTCATAATGCGAATGCGCTGCAAGGTCAAAACCTCGTAACCCAAATATTCGCACATGCGTCGAATTTGACGGTTCAATCCTTGTGTCAAAATAATTTTAAATTCAAATCGACCTTTTTGCTCCACAATGCAAGGTCTTGTTACGGTATCCAAAATTGGAACACCGTGTGCCATTTCTTCCAAGAAAATTCGCGTTATCGGTCGGTTGACAGAAACCAAGTATTCTTTCTCGTGGTGATTGCGTGCACGAAGTATTTTGTTGACGATATCGCCATCGTTTGTCAAGAAGATCAAACCTTCACTGGGTTTGTCAAGTCGACCGATTGGGAATATACGTTTTGGGTAGTTGATGAAATCAATAATATTGTCTCTTTCCACACTTGTGTCGGTGGTGCAAACAATTCCAACCGGTTTGTTAAAGGCTAAATAAACGGGCTTTTCTTCTGATTTCACCAAGGGTTTACCATCCACACGAACATCGTCTCCGATAGCTACTTTTGTTCCCATTTCCGGTACTTTTCCGTTGATGGTTACGCGGCCTTGTTCGATTAATTTATCAGCTGCTCGGCGGGAGCAAAATCCTACTTCACTTAAGTATTTGTTGATTCGTGTTAAATTTTCCTCACTCATGTCCTCTCATTGATTGTACAAAGATATGCATACTTCCACCAAGGGAAGGCATCTGAAAGGAATCTTACTTGAGGTGTTGCCAATTTTCAAACGCCAAACTGATTCAAATGATGGTCTAAATGTTTGTAAAAAAGCTTGCTCCATTCTGATTGGGTCAGTTTTCCAAAGGAATTGGACATTTTACCATCAAAGTAATCTGCGCCCAATTCTTGCGTCTTGCGCATATAAGCGATCAATCGTTTTCGCTCTTGTTCAAATTCCTTTGCATCTACGATTTTAAATTCGGGCGACGTGGGGCTGTTGTGTTTGTAGGGTTTATCACCAACAATCATGGGTTTAACGAATAGAACCAACAACCATTTTTTCAATCCTTTGGCATTTGGGTGTTTATTTTCCAAAGCCGATTCGTAGGCAACACTGCAATGAGCGAGCATTTGAGCCACATCCATTTTTCCCCAAATTCTTTGTGTTTCGGGTGTAAGTTTTTGAATTCTTTCAATCAGCTCATCCGTACTATTTTTCTCAAAAATGTTTTTCATTGGTATGATTTATTGTTGGTCTGGCGAAAATACAAAATAACGCTTATCCAGCATGAACATCTTTCGAAGCTATAAAAATCATGACTTTGAGAAGAGGCAAATTGAGTGACAGATTGGTTCGGTTTTTGAAATTATATCAAACCAAATAATCCTCCAGAAAACTTTTCATTTTCCGCTGAGAAACGGGTACTTTTTTATTGTTTTTCATCGTTATGGTTCCACTTCTTCCTTTTTCAATTCGATCAATTTTGTTTCGGTTCACGATAAAAGAATGATGTACACGTTTGAAATCAGAATGAGGCAGTTTTTTTTCGAAGTAACCCAAGTTTTTGGAAGAAAGAATTTTCTCATCGTGTGTGTAAATTACGGTGTAGGATCCGTCCGATTCCAGGAAGCAGATATCCGTGAGCGGAATTGGAACGTCAAAACCAAGACTGGGGATTAGCAGTTTGTTGTTTTTGCGTGCATTCCGAATTTTTTCTGATACCAGGTTGACACTGATTACAAATTCCTCTTTTTTGATTGGTTTTAAAAGATAATAGGATACACCCGAGTTCATCGCTTTCAGGGCATATCGCTCGTCTTTAGAAAGACAAATGACTTTAAAATTGCGATTGGAAACATTCTTTAGCAAATCGATGCCCTTTCCATTGCCTAAATTCGGATTTAGGAATACCAAATCAACTTTATTGTTATTCAAGTAATAATTTGCTTCCAAGGGGTCATTTATTATGGAAAGCAATGCAACATCAATGAAAAGTCGGTTCAAAAGTCGGGTGATTTTGGTTTGAGAATCCATATCATCCTCAACAATTATACATCGAATCATACTTGGCTATTTTGTTGATATATCTAGGTTAGCTTTTCAATTGTAAATATATGAAAAACTCACTTATTGTAAAAATTACTCATTTATTAAATAGCAAATAAAGTGAATTTTATTCAAATTATCTTTGCCGCGAAATTAAGAATGACTGTTTTCAAACAAAAGAGATCCAAATTGTGGTTTTTTAATGGTTTGATTAGTAGTTATTTTAATTAACAAATGTTTAAAATTAACTTTTTGCTGGACATGTTTCAAACTTATTTCTCCACAAGTTTTGTAAGATTCGCATTCGTTTGTGTTTATTTCTGATGAACAATAGTTATAAAATATTGTCACTGTTAAGAGCCTTTGGATTTCCAAGCAAATCTGTCTTTGTTTTACCATTCATCTGTCTTTTTCAATTCTTTGGATTCGCACAAGAAGCAAGCGCTGTACCCAAAAAGAATTCTTCATCCACGGAGAAAATTGTCACCATATGTTTTGGCGAGAATTTGCCAACAGAAGTTTTTTCAAATATGGCTTTGGAAAACTTACAAATTCAAATTTTTGACAAGAAGAATCAATTGATTGATAGTTTTCCCTATGACAACGGCCACGATTTTCAGTTTGCCATTCCTGGCGAATTTGATATGGTGTTAAGAAGTGAATTGTCGCCTTCGCATACTGAAGGAGAATGCCATCACGAAGATCATTTTAAGCGTTTTCAACTGATTGTTTTGCCGTATCGAATGGAATTTAAATTGGAGGAAGTTGCTTTTTCAACTGAGATTATCGGTGGAATGGATATGCAAGGACAGACAGTTAGTATACCTGTGCAATTTTATAGTTACACCAACGAATCAAAAAAATTCACGGACTTACAGGTAGTGAGTGCTGGCATAAACACGACAATTCAAGGAAAGTCAGCGAAAGAAATAGTCGTTTTAAATCCCGGTTTGAATTCCATCATTTTTGATTTGGACGGCCAAGCCACAAAAAATACTTTTATCATGTTTGATTTTATAGATTTTATAGATCGACATTTTAGTTATTCATATCCCACGATTCTCAAATAAATTCAAATGAAATATTTTAGATTAATTTCCAAATCCTTATCATCGATGACCTCAGGCATGTTATTTGCTTTAGTGTTGTTTACGAATGCCGATGCTATCGGTCAGTGCGGTTTCCAGTCGACGTGTTCGAATACCAATTACCTGAATTTTGGTATTGGGTCAAACACGGACGCAAGCACCATCGAATTTGACAATTTTATTTCAGGCTATCACCAAACTCTTGTGAGAACTTCGGAAGGGGTTTACAAAACCTGGGGACAAAGTATGGGGAATAATGGTACGACGGATTTGTTGAGTCCTACCATCATTAACTCTACGAATTACCCTGCGTTGACGGGTGTGGTATTGAAGGCTGGTATTGGTAGTACAAGTGCTACTTCTGCTGAAGGGGTTTTACTTTCCACCACAGGATTATTCGCTTGGGGTAAAAGAGGTGTTACCATACCAACCAATTTAACAACTTCCACCACCTTTCAAAAATTAACTGTGAATGGTAAAACGGATGGTTTGCCTGCCGGTGTAAATCCTTTGGATGTAAAAATGATGTTTACGACCTTTCATACTGTCGCGTTACTAACCTGTTCGGGGGATGTCTGGGTTCTAACACAACAAGGCGAAAATACGGGAACTGGTTTAACTGGAGCCTTGAGCGCCGCTGCGCAGGTGATTTGGTATCGCGTTACAGAATCCACTGCAGGAAATCCAGTTCTATCGAATGTAATTCAATTGCGTGGAACTGCGAACGCATTGATTGCACTAAAATCAGATGGAACCTTATGGACTTGGGGTACAGAAACTTTTTTAGGAAATGCTTCAGTTCAAACTTCAAGAAATAGAGCCACGCTAATGACTTTGCCAAGTGCGAATCCGATCAAAATGATTGGTGCGACAAGACAAAAAGGGACAAGCGGTTCAAGTTATTACGTTTTAAACGCAAATGGTAATTTGTATGCATTGGGTGAAAATAGCAACAAACAATTGGGTGATTGGACAACAACTGACAGAACAACTTGGGTACAACCAAAATATACATCGGCAGCAGGTCCAGTAATGAGCAATATCCGATGGATTTCACCTCAAGAGCACGACGAAAATTATGGAAATATCAATATTATCAATTCAGATTCTACCAATTACAACTGGGGTGTTGCGAATGGTGATATGTTGGGTCGAGGTGCAGCCACTGATTTTGATCCAGGTATTCCAAATGGAATTACAACAGCGGATAAAATATTAGCTGTCGAAACAGGAGGACATACCTCTATGTTGTCTAAAAAATGTGAAGATTTCTTCGGTTATGTTGGCCACAGAACCAATGGCAGTATGGGGGATGGAACCACAACCGCAAATACAGAATCGGTTTATACTTTTTTAACGGCCGTTGTTTACATATGTGGGGCAACCTCAGCATCCGTGGATGTTACGGGTACTCCTTCTCTCGGAGCGAATGGATTGTATTGCAACGGAACGAGCACCGATTTGTTGCCGACCCCTGCAGGAGGAACTTTGAGTATTCTTTCTGGACCAGGAACATTGTCAGGAACAGTCTTAACTTTTACTGGAACAGGAAATACAACGGTTACTGTTCAATATGAAACAACCGTGAATGGATGTTCTACGATTGTAAAACAGGCTACGGTTGATTTATTAACGGAAGATTGTGTGGTTTTGCCTATTGCTATCAATGATTCAACAACGACGAATTCAAATACAAACGCATTATTCAATGTTGTAGCGAACGATTCAGATGCGGATGGTACAATAGATGTAGCTTCCGTGGATTTGGATACATTAACCGCAGGACAACAAACAACTTACACAACCAGCGAAGGAAATTGGAGTGTGGATGCCTTAGGAAATGTAACTTTCAGCCCAGTATTAAATTTTTCAGGAACGGCTACAACACATTATACTGTAAATGACAATGATGGAAACACATCCAACATAGCTTTGCTTGTTGTTGGAGTGAATGGAGTCAATACTCCACCATCACAAGGCAACGAGTCGATGGGTTCTGTCATTGAAGATGCCTCTTCGGCGTCAACTTCACCGAACTTGGTCGCCAACAACATCGACCCAGATGGAACCGCTACAACGGTAAGTGCGATT
>JBAYVD010000004.1:0-242942 GCA_041674745.1 Crocinitomicaceae bacterium | reverse complement strand
TGGATCTTCGGATGGAATTGCAACCGTTTATGCTTCTGCGGGAACACCTACTTATAGCTACCAATTAGGGGCTGGTGCACTTCAAACCAACAGTGACTTTACTGGTTTGGCAGCTGGATTGTATTCTGTAACCTTGAGTGATATCAATAACTGTGTTGCCAGTAATTTTATCAGCTTAACAAATCCACCTGTTTTATCCATAACATCTGTGTCATCAACCGATGCACTGTGCTTTGGCTCTTCTGAAGGAACGATTTCAATCGTTGCGGCAGGTGGAACACCAAACTACCAGTACAGTTATGACGGTGGAATCAACTATGTTTCTGCTTCTACTATGACAGGATTGACAGCGGGATCATACCATGTGTATGTGAGAGATACCAACTTGTGTCAAATCGACATGACGAATGTAATCATCAGCCAACCAACGCCGGTTGACTTTGCTTCCATCGTTATTTCAAATGCGACTTGTTTTGGATTCAATGATGGTTCCATTACCGTTACACCAACAGGTGGTACAGCGCCGTACAGTTATACTTGGTCGGCCAATGCAGCTACGGGTAACTCAAACACTGCAACCGGTTTGGTAGCGGGCAGTTATTCTGTCACCATTACAGATGATCATTTGTGTACAGTCGATAGTATCGGAATTCTCGTTACTTCTCCTCCGCAAATTACCATTACTTCCATCGTAACGGATTCCGTAAATTGTTTCGGAGGATCGGATGGATCAGTGGTCATCACGGCAAACAACGCAGTGAACTATACCATTACTAGTTCTGGTGGCGCGGTAACCGGTCCTCAAGCGGCTTTCACCTTCAATGGTTTAGCAGCGGATACCTATACTTTGCAACTGACTGATATCAACGGTTGTACAATGGACAGTTCATTCCAACTATTTGAAGCAACGCCAATTTCCATCACCTCTGTTGTAATTACAACCAATTTATGTAATGGAGATAATACTGGAGGAATTACAATTTCTGCGACTGGTGGAACAGGCACGTATCAATATTCATTTGACGGTGGTGCTACATTTGGAGCATCCAACTCGAACCTTGCTCTTCCAGCGGGATCGTATACAGTTTCTGTTCGAGATATAAACCTTTGTGTTTTCGACTCAATTGGAGTTGTCATTACGGAGCCAACCGCTCTAGTAGTAGATTCAATGGTTATTTCTAGTGCAACTTGTTATAGCCAATGCAATGGTTCTATTACGGCTAACATTTCAGGAGGAACGGGTGCATACACGTATTCGTGGACAAACATTACCCCAAATCCAGGAAATACAAATGCTGTAACCAATCTTTGTGATGGACTCTATGATTTAGAAGTGATGGATGCCAACGGTTGTATCTTGGATACACTTAATAATGCAGTTGCTGAGCCACCTCAAATCGTATTCATTACGTTAACTACTGACAGCGTGAATTGTTTTGGTGGATCGGATGGTATTATTGACATCAATGCTACCAATACAACGAATTACATTATTTCTGGACCTGTGAATCTGACTCAAACAACGGGTACATTTACTGGTTTGCCTGCTGGTGTATATCAAATTGAGCTACAAGATATCAATGGATGTTCTGTCTACAATGATACAACACTTTATGAGCCAACTTTGTTTACAATTTCAACAGGAAATGACACAACTATTTGTGCCAATTCTAGTGCCAATTTGATGGGCTTTGGAAACGGTGGAATTGCTCCTTACACCTTTACTTGGACAAGTTTTGGCCCTGGAGCTAATCAAGTTGTTTCTCCAGCTGCAACGACAAATTATTACTTGACAGCAACGGATGCAAATGGCTGTGCGGCTGGACCGGATTCCACACTTGTAACCTTGTTTGATCCATTGACAACGACAGCATTGAATGATACTACTTTGTGCGCAGGTGGAACAGCTCCAGTTTCTATTGCAGTGTTGACAGGTGTACCAACCTATTCGTACACTTGGGCACCAGCACCAGTTTCTGGACAAGGAACTCCGTATGCGGTTTTATCGGCAGGCAGTTATAGTGTAACGGTTACCGATCAATGTGATGCTCAAGTCATCGAGAACATAGTTGTAACAACCTTCTCAGAACCAACGCTTAATATAACAGGAGTGAATAGTGGCTGTGCTCCGCATACAATTGTGGTCAATTCTAATAATGCTACGATATCGAATTGTGTATGGAACTTTGGGAATGGCATTACGGCGAATAGTTGTGGGCCTACAACGTATACTTACAACAATGCCGGAACTTATTCTATCTCATTCTCTTACACCACCTCTTTTGGATGTCAGTTTGACACGACAATTGTGAATCCCGTGACAGTGAGCGAACCACCAGTAGCAAGTTTCACTTATTCGCCAAATGAACCAAATTTGACATTCAATACGGTAGAATTTACGAATACAAGTGCTGGAGGTTCACAATATTATTGGGATTTTGATGGCGCTGGATTCTCCACAACAGAAAATCCTAGCTTTACTTTCCCATCCGATGTTGCGAATGACTACAATACGTGTCTTACTGTCACTGACAACTATACAGGCTATTCTTGTTCATCCACTTATTGTATCATTATTCCAATGGATGAAGGATTTAGCTTGTATGTTCCAAATGCGTTCACGCCAGACAATGATGAACACAATAACGTTTTCAAAGCAGTCGTTTTGGGTGCAAAAGAAGGTTCATTTGTTATGCAAATCTTCGACCGATGGGGTGAATTAATCTTTGAATCACACGATCCTGAAGTTGGTTGGGACGGAACGTACAATAATATCGTAAGTCAAGACGGTTCATATGTTTGGAAAATCCAAGTGAAAATGAAAAATGTGGATGACGTGGTTTACAAACACGGTCACGTCATGTTGCTTAGATAATTAATACAAAGGCTTATATTTCGCTTTCGCCGTTGATCGGCTGCAAGCGTTGAAATGCCACCATTCAGTAGGGATGTTACGAAAGTTTTGGGATTCCATTACGTTTCGTAACATCTTTCTGTTTTCTAGCTGTTGCTTCGATAACTCACCCGATTTCAAGAATTGGAGTTCCAAAGATGGATAGGCAATTTTCCGAATGTCATCGTAGCCTGCTCCCATATCCAGCGCCACTCCTTGTGCATTACAAATCGTTAGATCTACCGCGGCACCATAATTATGTATACTTCCATTGGCTGGATTGCTCACAAATTTAGAGCGTTCGGATATAGGAATCGAGTCCAAAGCAATCCACATTTTTTTCTGTACACTTATTGGACGAACAGCGTCGTATATTAACAAATGAAAATCTCCATAGTGATCATTCAAAAACTCTTGGCATTTGCTCAAACGAAGTGCAACATCTTCTTGTAAAAATGCATGCGTCAAGGTATCGTATAACTTCATTTTCATAAAATTGTCAGCAGTTGCGTACTTCAGCTCAACATAAATGGAAGAATTTATGGAACGAACATTTACCAACCCCAATTGCATTAAACTCGTGGCATTCTTTCTTTTTAAATCAGAATACGCTGGATTTGTTTCCAAATCTACCTTGTTTTTCGTTTCCTTGTTGGCAACGCTTTCCTTCTCCGTTGGTAAATTTTGATCCGAATTTTGCAAGTCTTGGCAGGAAGAAGTAGTTGCGATCAACACCGTAATACCACATTTTAGAAAAAACCTATTAAATGCCATCTTTTTGTAATTTTACCTCGTTGTTTCTACTTAAATTTATCGCCAAATTATATATAATATGCCAAAGATATCACAGAAAGGAATCGCGATGCCTTCCTCCCCTATTCGTAAATTGGTTCCTTACGCTGAGAAAGCATTTCAAAAAGGTATTTCTGTTTATTACTTAAACATTGGTCAACCCGATGTAGAAACACCTGAATTAGCCATTGATGCCATTCACAATTTCGATAACAAAGTTTTAGAATACAGTCATTCTGCTGGTTTTGAATCGTATAGAAGAAAATTGGCGGATAGTTATGTGAAAAATGACATTCATGTTACCCACGAAGAAATTATCATCACAACCGGTGGTTCGGAAGCCTTAATTTTTGGTTTGCTCTCTACGTGTGATGCCGGTGACGAAATTATTATACCAGAGCCATTTTATGCCAATTACAATGCATTTGCGATTACAGCGGGTGTAAAAGTGGTTCCCGTAACATCTAGCATTGATACAGGTTTCGCTTTGCCTCCTATTTCTGAAATTGAGAAAAAAATAACAGCGAAAACCAAAGCTATTTTGATTTGTAATCCAGGTAATCCAACGGGTTATTTGTATTCCAAAGAAGAGTTGGAACAATTGAGAGAGATTGTCATCAAACACGATTTGTTCCTTTTCTCCGATGAAGTGTACCGTGAGTTTTGCTATGACGGTGCCGTTCCAATGTCTGTAATGAACCTAAAAGGTATCGAAGAAAACGTAATCATGATCGATTCTGTTTCCAAACGTTACTCCATGTGTGGAGCGAGAATTGGTGCTTTGGTAACGAAAAACAAAGAGGTAATGGCGACTGTTCTGAAATTTGGTCAGGCACGTCTTTCTCCCCCTACGATTGATCAATACGCAGCAGAAGCTGCTTTGAATACACCTCAAAGTTATTTTGACGATGTTGTTTCTGAATATGTAGCTCGACGTGATATTTTGGTCGACGGATTGAACTCCATTCCAGGTGTTTATTGTCCAAAACCGCGTGGTGCCTTTTATTGTGTTGCGAAATTCCCGGTAGATGATACTGAAACTTTCTGTCAATGGCTTTTGGAAGAGTTTGAGTTCAATGGTGAAACAGTGATGATGGCGCCAGCAAGTGGTTTTTATTCCACACCAGGTGAAGGAAAACAAGAAGCACGATTGGCGTACGTATTGCAACAATCTTCTTTGGTAAGCGCCGTCGAGTGCTTGCGCGAAGCATTAAAAGTATATCCAGGTCGAATTGAAGCTGAAATTGCTGCTGAAGCGACTGTTTAAAAAAATAAGAACCAAAAAAAAGGCTTTCCAATGGAAAGCCTTTTTTTATGTCTTATGATTTAGTTTCGGAAGAAACTCAAACTTTGAGAAAGTGTATCTTTCAATTTTGTTCGTTCTACAATGTAATCCAAGAAACCGTGTTCTAAAACAAATTCGGCTGTTTGGAAACCTTCTGGCAAATCTCTACCGATGGTTTCTTTTACGACACGCGGTCCTGCAAAACCAATCAATGCTTCTGGCTCCGCAATATTCAAATCGCCTAGCATCGCAAAAGAAGCGGTAACACCACCTGTTGTCGGATCGGTTAAAAAGGAAATGTAAGGCAATCCTGCTTCTGATAATTGCCCTAATTTTCCAGATATTTTGGCCATTTGCATCAACGAATATCCAGCTTCCATCATGCGCGCGCCACCTGATTTTGAAATAATCATAAACGGCGCTTTGATTTTAATCGCATGGTCAATGGCTCTTGCCACTTTTTCTCCCATCACAGAGCCCATAGATCCTCCAATGAATGAAAAGTCCATCGCTGCTACCACGAAATCATGACCGTTCATCTTACCAACGGCGGTTCGAATCGCATCGGTTAAACCGGTTGCTTTTTGTGTCGCCTTAATTCGGTCAGTATATTTTTTTGTATCAGTAAATTCCAACGGGTCACCCGATGTCAATTTCACGTCCAATTCTTTGAATTTATTGTCGTCAAATAACAAACTGAAATATTGCGCAGATCCAATTCTTTCGTGGTTGTTGCAACGGTCGCAAACCCACGCGTTTTTCACTAAATCTTCAGCGGTGAACAAGGTTTTACAATTGCTGCATTTTTGCCACAAGCCTTCTGGCGTTTCTTTCTTTTCTTTGGTGGAGGTGGTAATCCCCTCTTTTCTTCTTTGAAACCAACTCATAGTATTTTAATTTAAACGTTTAAATTACAACGTATTAATGTTATTCAAATCCGTAAACGACTTTTCTAATCTTGCGATGAATGTCAATTCACTTTCTCGTAACCATTTTCTTGGATCGTAGTATTTTTTATTCGGTTGGTCGTCTCCTTCAGGATTTCCAATTTGCGTGTGCAAATAGTCGATGTTTTTCACGATGTAATCTCTCGTACCTTCCGTAAAAGCAAATTGCAAATCGGTATCAATGTTCATTTTAATAACTCCGTATCCAATCGCTTCACGAATTTCTTCAACCGTTGAACCAGAACCACCATGGAAAACAAAATCAACTGGGTTTTCGCCCGTATTGAATTTCTCTTGAACGTATTTCTGAGAATTCAACAAAATTTTCGGTGTCAACTTCACATTTCCGGGTTTGTACACACCGTGTACGTTTCCAAAAGCCGCAGCAATGGTGAAACGAGGAGAAATTTTCATTAATTCTTCGTACGCATAAGCCACTTCAGAAGGTTGCGTGTACAATTTTGAACTGTCCACATCTGAATTGTCTACTCCGTCTTCTTCTCCACCCGTGATGCCCAATTCGATTTCCAACGTCATGTTGATTTTCGCCATGCGCGCCAAATAGGTTTTGCACAACTCAATGTTTTCATGAATCGGTTCTTCTGAAAAGTCCAACATGTGTGAACTGTACAATGGAACTCCGTATTGTTTGAAATGTTCTTCGCCAGCCTCCAATAAACCGTCAATCCAAGGCAATAATTTCTTCGCGCAATGATCGGTATGCAAAATCACTGTTGCACCGTACATTTCTGCCATGCGGTGCACGTGTAATGCACCAGATATTGAACCTGCAATGGCTGCTTTTTCTCCAGCATTGTCCAAACTTTTTCCTGCCAAAAACAGACCGCCACCATTCGAAAACTGAATAATCGCCGGTGCTTTCATTTTCGCAGCCGCTTCCATTACAGCGTTTATATTGCTTGAAGTTGTAACATTGATTGCTGGTAATGCAAACCCTTTTTCCTTTGCATAACGGAAAATTTCTTGAACTTGGTCGCCCGTAGCTACGCCTGGTTTTATGTTGTGTGCCATTTTATTCATTCAAAATTGAGGAAGCAAAGATAACAATTAATAGTTTGATGATTCCGAAAAATGAAGGCTAAAACTGCCTATTTTTATTTTTCAAAGGGGAAAAAATAGAAACAAAATTCAAGGAATTGAAATATAAATTACGGAAAGGAACAAATCCTTCTCTCGTAACTTGGAGTTGCTTTTTTTTTAAACGTCACTATTCTCTGCATCGTTTTGTATTCATGCATTCAGCAAATTTGAAAGAAATTTCAAATGCTATTGCCGCAATTCAAATCAGGATTATGTAGTAAATTCGAGTGGAAGAAACGCATCTTTTCTTACCTTTGTTTGTAGCAAAATTTTCAATGAGTTATTTAGACGAATTAAACGAAAGCCAATTGGTGGCTGTGAAAAATATTTACGGTCCCACGATGGTAATTGCCGGCGCTGGATCTGGAAAAACGCGGGTTCTCACCTACCGAATTGCCTATATGATGGAAGCAGGAATTGATCCGTTTAACATTATGGCATTGACGTTTACCAACAAAGCGGCACGAGAAATGACCGAAAGAATTGGTCACATCGTAGGCGGAAGTGAAGCAAAAAGCATCACCATGGGAACGTTTCACTCCGTTTTCTCTCGTATTTTACGCTACAATTCTGACCGTTTGGGTTATCCATCCAACTTCACGATTTACGACACACAAGATTCAAAAAGTTTATTGAAATCCGTGATTTCAGATTTGAATTTGGACGAAAAAATCTACAAACCAGGCAATGTTTTGGGTCGAATTTCTTCGGCAAAAAACAACTTGATTTCACCAGAAGCCTACGCGCAAAACAAAGAAATTCTCGACGAAGACAAAATGTCAAAACGTCCAGAAATGGCTACTATTTACAAAAATTATGCGTTGCGTTGTTTCAAAGCCGGCGCCATGGATTTCGATGATTTGTTGTACCAAACCAATGTTTTGCTGCGCGATTTCCCGGACGTTCTCTCCTACTACCAACAAAAATTCAAATACATTTTGGTGGATGAGTACCAAGATACCAACTTTGCTCAATACTTGATTGTTAAGAAATTAGCAGCGGTTTATGAGAATATTTGCGTGGTCGGTGACGATGCCCAAAGTATCTATTCCTTCCGTGGCGCCAACATTCAAAACATCTTGAATTTCAAAACGGATTATCCGGATTTCAAACTCTACAAACTCGAACAAAATTACCGTTCTACGAAAAACATCGTGGAAGCCGCAAATAGTGTTATCAAGCGAAACCAAGACCAAATCGAAAAGAAAGTTTGGACCGATAACGACGAAGGAAAGAAAATCAAAGTCATTCGCACACTGACCGACAACGAAGAAGGAAAAGTGATTGTGAATCGAATTTACGACACCAAACAAGGCGAAGGTTTGCCGTACAGTGATTTTGCGATTTTGTACCGAACCAACAAGCAATCCAGAGCTTTTGAGGAAGCTTTGCGAAAGCTGAACATGCCCTACAAGATTTTTGGTGGACTTTCTTTTTACCAACGGAAAGAAATCAAAGACATTTTAGCGTACTTCCGATTGGTGACGAATCCCAATGACGAAGAAGCCTTCAAACGCATCATCAATTACCCAAAACGAGGCATTGGAAAAACCACGATTGAAAATTTGCTAATCGCCTCAACTCAGTACAATGTTAGTCTTTGGGACGTTGTCAGTAATTTTCATCAATATCCGGTCAACATCAATTCGGGGGCGAAATCGAAAATTTCGGATTTTGTCACCATGGTGTCCAGTTTCACTGCGCAATTGCGCAAATTGAACGCCTATGAATTGGCGCAAGAAATTGCACGTTCGTCTGGAATTTTAAAAGAACTTTTTGCTGACAAAGACAAAGGTGTTGAAGAAGTTGAACGCTACCAAAACATCGAACAATTGATCAGTGGTATCAAAGAATTCACGGTGGCAAACAATGAATCAGGTGACATTTATTTACCTGATTTCTTGATGGATGTTGCGCTTTTGACGGATGCCGATAATCAAACTGACGATGATAAAAATTACGTAACGCTCATGACCATTCACTCCAGTAAGGGTCTAGAGTTTCCAAATGTTTTTCTCGTAGGCATGGAAGAAAATCTCTTTCCATCCCAAATGGTTTTGAGTACTCGATCAGAATTAGAAGAAGAACGAAGACTGTTTTATGTAGCGGTAACGCGCGCAAAAGATGCTTGTACGCTTTCTTATGCCACTTCTCGCTTCGTTTGGGGGAATCTTACTTCATCTGAACCAAGTCGTTTTATTAGTGAAATTGACCCTGTTTTCTTGGAAGTTGAAAATACGCCCCGACCCGGCGGTCGCTCCCTCAATGGCTCCTCTTTCGATCGTCCATTTGTTGGCGGATTGAATCGAGGCCCTTCCACTTCGAGCGGTTTGGGAAATTTTAAATCCATTGCCAAAACCACGTCTTCTGAAAGTTCCATCAAAGGATCTTCTTCGTTGGATTTAAAAGTAGGTTACATGGTGGAACACGATCGATTTGGAAAAGGAAAAGTAACCCAAATGGTGGGCGAAGGTCAAGACAAAAAAGCAACTATTTTCTTTCCGCATCACGGAGCAAAAACCGTTTTGTTGCGCTTTGCGAATCTTACAGTTTTAGAAGACTAGAAAGGATAACCAATACCAAAATGGAATTGAGGATTGAACGGACGAGGAATTCGACCTTCCGCCTGCAAGGTTGTATATTTTTCCAATCCAAATTTGTTGATTAATTCGTCCGTGATGGGTGCGCGTGATTGGAAAATCCATCGGGCATTCTGTGGAACACTTACATTGTTCAACGGCACACCAAAATCCAAACGCACAATAAAGAAATCCAAATCAATCCGCAAACCAACCCCCGCCGAATAAGCAATCTCTTTGTGCCACGACGAAGAAAATTGACTTCCTGGTCGATTAATATCCTCTTTGTACGTCCAAATATTTCCAGCATCAATGAAAAAAGCGCCTTTCAAGGTTGGACCAAATGAGTAACGATATTCGGCAGACGCACCCAAGCGAATATCCCCAATTTGTGTCAAGGTACGATTGGTATCCAACATGTATTTGTAAGAACCTGGGCCCAGCGATCGAGCACGCCAACCGCGGTTGTCATTGGATCCTCCCGCGAAGAAACTGTAATCAAAAGGCAACGAGGTTTGTTTGACTCCGTTTGGAATACCACCGCCCGCCAACGTCCTGAAATGAATGCTCGATTTTTTCGTCAATATCCGCGAAAGAATAAAGTCATTGTCGAGACGAAGAAATTTGGAATAAGGAACACCCAACAACAAATATTGCCCCACCGCATTGGTATCTTGTGTCGATTGAAAGAGCGTCATTATATTTCCAGCCGCATCAAAACTCGAGTTGAAATAAATTTGATTTCTTGTTTTCTTGTTGTCTTTTTCTTTGTTATTGTATTCAAAAATGGCTTTCCAATCCTGCCAAATCAATTGGTCTGAATAGGAATTTCGAAGAAACAAATCATTCAAAGCAGCTAACTTTGCTTCAAAAACAGTAGATGGATCTATGCTAACGAATTTTATTACAGAAGCAGCAGGTAGTCCTAAATTAAATACTTGTGTTTTTCCCACAAACCATTTCCACAAGTAATTGGCTTGGAAGGTGTTTCGTGTATACTCCGGTCGTTTTTGAAAGTTGTAAGCCACCGACATCACTGTTCTGGGGCGTTGTCGTTTGGAAAGCGTGGTCAATTTAGTAGGAAACAATCCAGGAATGTCAAAAACAACATTCGGACCCAATTCCAAGGTATTGAAACTCTTACCAATGTTTTGGATTTGAGTATTGTCTGTGCTCGCGTCAAAAACCAACGGTTGTGATTCAAAACCACCCATCAAGGAAATCGTCATTTTCTGGGCTCCACCAAATAAATTCTTGTTGACATAATTCACGGAAGCCGAAACCCCAAAATAGCCATTGGAGTTGGAGGCTCGAGGCTCAAAACCAAAACTTTGTTTCTTCGCTGGAATCAAATAATAATGCACATCCACCAAGCCTGTCCCCGGTATTTCTATCAATTGTGGTTTGATCGATTGGAAAAGCCCCAACTGTGCCAATCGAGTATAACTTCGGTCCACGTAATATTCTTTGTACCAATTTTCTTGTTCCAAATAATTTTGAGATTCAATAATACTCGGCGTTACAAAGAGTTTTCCGTTGTATAAAAAAGTGGCCTCCCGATTCAAGTTGATGGAGTCTGTTTTCTTATTGATTATTTCAGAATAAAAGGTCGTGTCCAAATCTTGAAAAAATTGACCTTCATAGACATTCAATCCTAATTTTGCCACGCTATCTTTGAAATTTCCTCTGAAAAACGAGGTATCGCTGATGTGAAAATAAACGTTACGTACCTTTGTCGATTGATGTTTAACACTAATTACACTGTCCGGATTGGACGGATTGTACACTTGGCGATCACTGAATTTCAAACCTAACGTTACTTTCATCGTCGTTTGGTTCGTATCCGCTACAAAAGAGATGTGGGTAGGGCTGAATCCATAGTAGGTTTCATCCCGGAATTTTTTCGCCAAAGTAGTCCGATAATCGTCCAAGAGGTCTCGATCAAATGGCTCGTTTACCAAAGGTTGAATCATTTCCTTTCCAAGAAAGTTCAAGTAATCCGCCGCCAAGGACGGATTTGTCGAAATGGTGTAAACTGAATCAATGATATATTGTGGACCTGTCACCAAATTATAGGTTACAATTACCTTTTTTCGTTTGACTTTGTAACGCACCTCAGCCGAATTTGATCCAAAATAAAAGCCTTTTTTCTTTAAATAATTACCATGTTGTTCAATGGTTTTCAAAAACGCCGTCGAATCAAAAATAATCGGAGCTTCACCGTACTTGTATTTCAACCATTCGCGCAAAAAGAGTCGAGGTGCCAAGGTGTCTTTTAAGGTAATTTTTTTTCGTGTATATAGAGCGTCTCCTTTTCGTTTAGCCTTTGCGATCCGTTTGTTGTTTATTCTATCTTGCCGAGTTGTTCGATTTTTATTGATAACGTCGAGTTGGTCATTTTTTCGAATCCGCTTGTCTGCGACTTTGGTTGAATCAACCAAATTGAAAGCTCTTAATTTCAGTTTCATGCCCAGCGTTTTGAAATTGGCAGGTTGACGGATGATTTCTTTTATTTCATCCGCATCCAAATACTCACCGCTTACATGAATTACATTCTTCTTTATCAAATACTTACCACCAGGGACGTGCTTTGTTTGGCGACACGAAAAGAGCGCTAACAAAATTATTACGAGAATATATGTAGTTTTGAAGTTCGACACCGAAGAATTTTACAAAGACAAAAATAACAAATTACTCAAGTGGAAAGAATTTCCAAAAACAAGATTAAACATTTGCGCTCGCTTCGTTTGAAAAAAAACCGCGATTTGGAGCAATCCTTTCTCATTGAAGGCGAAAAAATGGTTTTGGAAGCGGTAGCGGAATATGCCTCGCTGATTCAAGAAATATATGTGTTGAAAGAATCTAATTTGAACATTCATTTTCCTGCCATTTTTGAAATTTCTACCTCAGAATCAGAACAAATTTCGAGTTTTAAGACGCCCAACAAATGTTTGGCCTTGCTGAAATATCCAAAAATTGAACCACAAATTGAAAATTTCACCTTGGTTTTGGATCAAATACAAGATCCCGGCAATTTGGGAACGATAATCCGATTGGCGGATTGGTATGGACTTTCAAAAATTGTTTGCTCCAACGACACTGTAGATTGCTTCAACCCAAAAGTAATTCAAGCGAGTATGGGTTCTATTTTCCGCATTCAATTGGAGTATGTTGACTTAGAAAACTACTTAAAAGCTGCTCAAAAACCAATTTTTGGTGCATTGCTAAACGGCGAAAATGTATACAAAACCAATCTTCCTGATGAAGCAATCCTTATTATGGGCAATGAAGGAAATGGTATTTCCGATACAATTCAGCAATTCATCTCCCACCAACTCACCATTCCTCGTTTTGGAAAGGCAGAATCTTTAAATGTCGCTTCCGCAACGGGAATTTTGTTGTCTGAATTTCATAGAAACAAATAGAATCAGACTTTTCTCAACAACTCAAAAATTCGATTGTCCGCATTGCCATCATCCCTTTTATTAGAAAGCAATTGAAAACCATTTCGTTCCAACATACGAATGGATTTAACATTGTACCTTGAAGTATACGCTTCGATTTTATCGAGAAATAATTGGGTGAAGCCATACTTTAAAACCGCTGAAACAGCCTCGTTCATGATTCCTTTTCCGTGAAAATCGGTTCGCAATGCATACCCCAATTCCGCGTATGATCGATCCTCCGACACGTTCCACAAACAGATAGAACCGATGACTTTTTGATTTTCCTTGCTGCAAATCACCCAGTCAAACAATTCATTTTTCTCGACGCTCAGGATGGTTCTTTCCAAAAAAGACTGCACAATCTCACGGGTTTGAATTTGACTTCGCTTGATGTATTGATTAATTTTTTCATCGGAACGCAGGTGATAAATTGCTTCGAAATCATCCAATCTCGCTGCCCGAAGTACCAATCGTTCCGTTTCCAAACTCATCACAACATGAAAGCGTACATCAAAATATTCGCCCCCATTTGCAAGGCCATTTTCCGCTTTTCAGGAGAATCATTGTGTACTTGTGAATCTTCCCAACCGTCCCCCAAATCAGTTTGATAGGTATACAAGCATAGAATTCGACCGTTTTCTATTATCGCAAAAGCTTGTGGGCGCATATCGTCGTGCTCATGTATTTTGGGCAAGCCATTGAAATCATATTTCTGATGAAAAATAGGATGATTGAAAGGCAATTCCACCAATTCTTTGTTCGGAAAAAGCTTCTTCAATTCTACCCGAATGAATTCATCCATTCCATAATTATCATCGATGTGCAAAAATCCGCCACCCATCAAATATGTTCGCAAATTTTCAGCTTCTGCAGCACTGAACACTACGTTTCCGTGGCCTGTCATGTGAACAAACGGATACAAGAATAAATCTGCTGAACCTGCATCCACGTACGGCACATTTTTCGCGATTTTTGTTCCCAAATTTTGATTGCAAAAAGCCACCAAATTAGGCAATGACGTAGGATTGGCGTAATAATCTCCTCCTCCGTTGTATTTCAAAACGGCAACTTGATACGCGTCTTGTGCTTGCAACGATAAAATCAAAAAGGTAAAAATGCCCGTTATTATCGATTTAGTAATTGACATGACGTTCTTTTTTCTCATCATAAATATCGGCCATGGTCACCAAAATCCCTGTTTCTTCCACATCTCCAAAATCAGGGTTTACCGCCGTGCCAAAGGTTTTCATTGTTGGTGAAAGATTCATGTAAATATTCACCAAAGGAGGAATAAATTCACCTCGTTCGCGGATGTAATGATTGAGGATTTTAAAATCTTCCTTGAAATCATTCCCTGCAAAAAGTTGAGTATAACTCATTTGAGCATGCGCAATCAACAAAGGCTGGAAAGGTTTCATTAAATTCTCCTTGTCAGGAAAGTACAAATGCAAAAAGTACAACAAGATATTTCTACATTCCTCATTGTACGTAGGATACATGGTAACTTTTCCGAACAAATACTTGATGTGCGGACGCGTACGAACGACTGCGCCCAAACCATCCCAAATATTATCCAAGGCAAACAATCCTTTTCGCGGATTTACACTGGGTTGAAAATTGGGTTGCACCCACGAACGCCCCAATTCAATTGTTTGTGGCAAATAATCCGTGATGAATTTCTTTTTAAAATCGAAATAATGAGCTGTCGACAAATGAATTTCATGTGGTGTGTTCAACGCTTTTGAACATTCGATAAATCGGTATCCACCAACTATTTCCTCGTCTTCAGGCGACCAAACGATTAATTGCTCGTAGCAAATTTCATCCGTATCAAAATTATCCAAATCTATTTCTTCTCCGGTTCCTCCTCCCGCGTGACGAAAAGTAACTTCTCTCAATCGACCAATCTCCAACAAAGTATTGGGGGAATTGTGCTGATTCACACAATAAATTTCATTGTCCCCTTTTCTGGTGGTGCGAACAAAGCGATCCGCATTCAATTCTGCTTTAAGAACGGCCTTGTCAATTGGGTCTATGATTTTTTTATTCGTCATTATTTGGTGCTTTCCAGTTTATATACTTGTTCTTTTACCCAGTTGGCTTGTTCAGCATCTGTTAAATTTGGGTCCAAATCGGTCGTAGCTATCGGATCCCCAAACGTCATAGTAATCGTTGAATTTCTCAATTTAAACAATTCATTGGAAAGATACAACATTTCAATATTTGCTTTGATTCCCAATTTGGTTCGGATATTCGCTAAACGATAGAAAAAATTACTCAAATGACCTTCAATGTGCAAGGGCACAATCGTTCTATTGTTCGCTTTTGACAAGGTCACAAAGGTTTTCTTCCAAACCAAATCGCGCACTTTTCCGTCCGTTTTTCGGCTCACCAATCCGGCGGGGAACAAACTCACTAAATAATCAGACGCAAACAAGGTATTGATTTGGTCGCGTTTGCTTTGCGAATTTTTCCCATGTTTATCTACACCCAAAAACAATCCGTTCATACGGTTGAGGTTCAGCAATAAATCATTCACAATGTATTTCAAGTCGGTTCGAGTAGATCGCAAACCGGAAACCAATGCAATGGCATCCATTCCACCCAAAGGATGATTCATAGCCAAAACCAACTTACCCTCTTTGGGCAATTTCTCCAGGTTATTGATGACAATTTTAATATTCAAATACTCCATGACAGCATCACAGAAATCTTCGTCATTTGCTGTAGGATGGTCAACCATAAACTGATTGATTTCATCTTGGTGCAATATATTCTCTAGGTATTTAATCACAAATCCGGGCAACCATTTCAGCAATCCTGGGTTTTTGCTGGCGATTAATTGGCGGATATCTATTAACTTAGCGTTACTCATCTTCTATTTGACAATTCAAGTTTCGAATCGTTTGCTAATTTAATTTTTTTTGACGCATGCTGAACATTTTTGTCTCAAAAATCCCCCAAATTATGTTGTAAAAAAAACGCTTTTTCATTTAAAACTACAAGCTAATTCATTAGTTTTGCAAGTCTTTTAAAAAATTGAAATACAGCTCATGATACAATTATCAGATAGATTGCTTAGCATGGAAGAATCCGCCACCTTGGCCATGTCTAAAAAAAGCCGCGAATTAAAACAGTCTGGAAAAGACATCATCTCTCTGAGTTTAGGAGAACCTGATTTCTTCACACCTGATTTTATCAATGCTGCTGCCAAGCAGGCAATCGACGATAATTTCACAAAATATACGCCTGTTTCTGGTTACGATGATTTGCGGGAAGCCATTGTAAACAAATTCAAACGCGACAACGGACTAGACTACAAAAAAGAAAATATTGTCGTTTCAACCGGTGCAAAACAATCCATTATTAACGTGGTAATGAGTTTGATCAATGCCGGTGACGAAGCGATTATTCCTGCTCCGTATTGGGTTTCCTATGTGGAAATGGTAAAAGTAGCGGAAGGAATTCCAAAAATTATTTCCGCTTCCATCGAAAAGGATTTTAAAATTACGCCCGAACAATTGGAAGCAGCGATTACGCCAAACACCAAATTGATGATTTTCTCCACGCCTTGCAATCCAACGGGATCCGTTTATACCAAAGAAGAGCTTGCTGGATTGGCGAAAGTAATTGCAAAACACCCACATTTGGTGGTGATTTGTGATGAAATATACGAACACATTCGCTTTGAAGGAGACCACGAAAGTTTGGCTCAATTTCCTGAAGTATTCAACCAAGTTGTTACGGTTAACGGCGTTTCAAAGGCGTGGGCGATGACAGGCTGGCGATTAGGCTACATTGGTGCTCCAAAACAAATTGCGGATGCTTGCGAAAAAATTCAAGGTCAATTTACTTCTGGAACCTGCAGTATTACCCAAAGAGCTACCATTGCTGCCGTAAATGCAGAGCCTTCCGTTTTGAACGATATGGTTGCTGCTTTCCAAAATAGACGTGATTTGGTTTTACGCATGCTAAAAGAAATTCCAGGTGTGAAAACGAATCATCCGAATGGTGCTTTTTACGTTTTCCCTGATATCTCCTCCTTTTTTGGTAAATCGTATGGTGATCATACCGTTTCCAATTCTGGCGAAATGGCAATGTATTTATTGTCGGAAGCGTTAGTAGCCGTTGTAGGTGGCGATGCGTTTGGTGACAACAACTGTATTCGTTTCTCCTATGCAACTTCTGAAGATATTCTAACGGAAGCATTAACGAGAATTAAAGTAGCCTTGGCTAAATTGAACTAAATGACGGTTAAAGAAGCTTTTGATAAATTCAGTCAGCTCCGTATTGCGGTAGTAGGCGACGTGATGGTAGACGCCTACATCCGAGGAAAAGTAACGAGAATTAGTCCGGAAGCACCGGTTCCAATTGTCTCTTTCAGTATCAAAGAAGATAGATTGGGCGGCGCGGCGAATGTTGCTTTGAACTTAGTGGCTTTAGGCGTTGACACACAACTCATCTCGGTGATTGGACAAGACGAAGGTGGTGAATCACTGGTTTCCTTGCTCACGAAAGAAAAAATAGCTTCTACTGGTTTGGTAAAAAGTCCGAACCGAAAAACAACCATAAAAACAAGAATTATAGGTAACAATCAACACATTTTACGTGTCGATACGGAACAAACCAATGACATTCTTACCGATGAAGAAAATGCGTTGATTGAATCGGTCAAAAAAGCGATTGAAGCGGGATTGGATGCGATTATTTTAGAAGATTACAACAAAGGCGTGCTTACGCAAAAAGTCATTTCTGAAATTGTTCAACTAGCAAATGATAACAATATCATTACGACCGTAGATCCGAAGAAGACGAATTTCCTGAGCTACAAAGGTGTAACACTTTTCAAACCCAACTTAAAAGAATTGAAAGAAGGATTGGGACGTGACTTCCCTTTTGAAGATTTTGGTCTGTTTGAACAAGCCGTGATTGATTTGGAAGGAGCACTCGAAAATAAAATTACGTTTGTCACCCTTTCTGAACATGGCGTTTACGTCAAAAAAGGAATTGAACGCAAACACATTCACGCTCATTTGCGCAACATTGCCGACGTTAGTGGCGCCGGAGACACGGTTATTGCGGTAGCGACATCCTGTTTGGCGGCAGGACTTCAACCAGAAGAAATGGCAAGTATTGCCAATATCGCGGGTGGATTGGTATGTGAAATGAGCGGTGTTGTCGCAATTGATAAGAATAGTCTTCTCGAGGAAGTACTAAACGAAGGAAATGGACATTAGAAGCTTTCGAGAAAAAGTTAACCTGTTTATTTACGGTTCAAAATCGCAAGTGACTGCTGGATTGAGCTTTCTGTACGTTTTAGTTTCGATTTTTTCCATTTGTATCTTATTTTATTATTACGGTTTCCCCCTCACCACAATTGAAAAAAGATTTGCTTTTCAGTTGCTTCAATTTAGTTTTGCTTTTTATATCCTTCGTTTTTTAATTAAAATACTTTACGAATTTGATGTACCAAAATTCATCAAATCAAATTGGTTTGAAGGCTCTATTCTTGGCATACTGGCCTTAGAAGGTTTGTTTTTTAACTTAACGGGACACTTTCTAATTGAACCCATCTTTTCTAGCTTGGGCATGAAGCGATTCTCCGATTTTTCAATGGTATTTGTCCAATTGTTCATTTTCATTTTGATGATGACCAATGTCCTCAAACAACGAAATTTCAAACCTTGGGCCAAAGCGCATCCCGGCTGGTTGTTCATTGTTTCTATTTTTATTATGACTTCTTTGGGTGGCGCAACGTTGATGTTACCCGAAATGTCGAAAGGTGGTTTGAAATGGGTAGATGCGATGTTTACATCCATGTCGGCCGTGAGTGCAACCGGTTTATCTACTTTTGATATTTCTCAATATTTGACGTTCAAAGGACAAGTGGTATTGATTGTTTTGATGAAAATTGGCGGCCTGAACACGATTGCGTTTGGGGCACTGATGTTGATTGTAGCCAAATTTGGCGTTGGCATCAAATACCACGAAGTGATAGAAGATTTCGTTAACCAAGACTCAATCTTGAAAACCAATTCCATGTTGGCTAAAATTGTGATCTGGGCCACTTCCATCGAAATCATCGGCATTGTCCTCATGTATTTTGGATTGGGCAACCACGGACAGTTTGCAAAATGGTCAGACCGACTGTTTCACGCGATTTTTCATTCCGTATCTGGATTTAACAACGCTGGTTTTTCGTCACTAACAGGCGGTATGATGCATCCAGACGTGGTTCACAATTCTTTCGTTCAAACCGTTTTGATGATTCTCATCTTTCTGGGTGGATTTGGAATGATATACGTATTCGATTTGTTCGAAATACGTCGTCTCCGTGAACGTATGAAAACACCTTGGAAGAAAATTGAATTTGGGACGCAAATCTCCTTGTATTTCACGTTGGGACTGCTCCTGTTGGGTGCAGGTGTTTTCTTTATTTTTGAATACAACAACACCATGCGTCACGATAATTTCTTGAGTGATTTTGTGACTTCGTTTTTCATGTCCATGACAACGAGAAATGCAGGCTTCAATGTAGTCGACGTAGCCAAACTTTCCCTTCCCGTAATGATTGTGTTTTTGTTTCTGATGTTTGTCGGAGCGTCTTCCGGTTCAGCCGGTGGTGGTATTCGCACCTCCACATTCGCAGTAATCTGGGCATCGGTTATTTCTACGATTCGAGGAAAAAAACATACGGAACTTTTCAAACGAACAATTGAGAACGAAATGGTGTTAAAGGCGTATGCCATTACCATCTTTTTTGTGATTGGAAATATTATCGGTCCCTTTGCTTTGGCAATTACCGAATCCCAAATTTTGGCCACAGGAAAATATGATTTCATGGATCTTGTGTTTGAACATGTTTCTGCCGCAAGTACGGTAGGCTTATCAACCGGGGTAACACCTGAGCTGACAAGCGCCGGAAAAGTGGTTTTGATTATTTCCATGTACATTGGTCGGGTTGGAACACTTACCTTGGCGTATTTGATTGGAACAAAAGTCATTAGTAAAAATTATAAATACCCGACAGGTCACACCATGTTGGGCTAGAAAGAAAATGGAAAATAAAGTTGTAAAGCCTTACGGCAACGAAGATCAATCGAAAAAAGAAGAAGTACGCGAAATGTTCAACAACATCTCCGGAAAATATGATTTCTTGAATCATTTCCTTTCTTTGGGAATTGACAAAATCTGGCGAAAAAAAGCCATTAACGCATTGAAAGCGATTCAACCAGAAAAAGTATTGGACATCGCTACGGGTACTGCCGACTTTGCTTTGGCGGCTTTGCCTTTGAAACCAAAAGAAATTGTCGGTTTGGATTTATCACCAGGCATGATCTCCGTTGGACAGAAAAAAATTGAGAAAAAAGGCGTAACCAATATCATTCGTTTGGTGGTTGGCGACAGTGAAAATTTACCTTTCGAAGACAATTATTTCGACGCCTTGACGGTTGGATTTGGTGTTCGCAACTTTGAAAATCTCGAGAAAGGTTTATCCGAAATGTTGCGCGTCGTTCGTCCTGGAGGAAAATTGGTGATTCTTGAATTTTCAAAACCAAAGAAATTTCCGGTAAAACAAGCTTTTGGTTTCTACTCCAAAAACATTATTCCGTTCTTGGGGAAAAACATCTCGAAAGACAACAAAGCGTATGCCTATCTACCTGAATCCGTGCAAGCTTTCCCGGAAGGAAAAGATTTTACGGATATTTTAGCGAAAGTAGGTTACCAATCCATTGCCGCTCAATTGGTTTCTGGCGGAATTGCCACCATTTATTCGGGTATTAAATAGATATTTGCAATATTCAAACCGCAATAGCGTTGAATCACCCATGATGAAATGGAGCCTTTTATTGCTGATTTTTGTTTCCAGCATTGCTTTTGGACAACGTCCGAAGCCAAAAAATTACTCGCGTTTCGATGAACGAAGAGCGCATTTTGGATTTATGTTGGGCGTGAATTCAGCCGGATTTACGGTGTATCAAAACGCGAACTCATTCGATTTGTACAAGGTGAAATCGGTGGTTTCTACTTCTCAAACGGGCGGACAATTGGGAATTGTTTCAACCTTGAAATTGTGGGGACCCACCACTCGACTTCGGTTTCTGCCTTCTCTTTCTTTTCAAGAACGCGTGCTGACGTATACGCTTCCCAGTATAAAAACACCCTCGAAAGATTCTACTTTTGAAGAGCGAATTGCCAGCACCAACTTGGACTTCCCGTTGATGTTTCAATTCAGAACCACACGACACAACAACTTTGCAACCTATGTTTTGATCGGTGGGCAATACTCCCTCGATTTGCAATCCCAACAAAACGCCAATCAATCGAATTCCAATCCGTTTATTAAAATAAAACGAGATGATTTTCAGGCGCAAGCGGGCGCTGGTGTTGAATTCTTTACGCCTTATTTCAAATTTGGCCTTGAGGTGAAGTATTCGCAGGGATTTGTTAACTCTTTTATTCAGGACAATACCACTTCGTCTAAACCAATTGACTTTCTCTATAACCGAGTTTGGCACTTATCGATTATCTTTGAAGGATAATGGTAGAAAGTATTCAAATTACGCTTACACCCGAACAAGTTTCGGACAACGAATACATTGGTTTTCGTCTTTCCCAAGAACTTTCCTTGCCGGCGGATGCGTTCCAATTTCGTTGGAAAAAACGCTCCATTGATGCACGGAAACGAGAGATAAAAGTCAATGCAACGTTTGAATACATCGATGCTCAAAGTCAATGGCCAGCAGAAGTACTTTACGCTCCAAAAACCGTTGATCCCAAGAAAGTAATTCACATTATTGGTGCAGGTCCTGCCGGACTTTTTGCTGCCTTGCGCGCCATTGAATTGGGTTGGAAACCCATCATTTTTGAGCGAGGGAAAGATGTAAAATCACGCCGAAGAGATTTGGCGGAACTCAATAAAAATCATATTGTCAATCCAGAATCCAACTATTGTTTTGGGGAAGGTGGCGCTGGTACATATTCCGATGGAAAATTGTACACCCGCAGCAAAAAACGAGGCGATGTGAACCGAACTTTGGGTTTGTTTGTGCATTTCGGTGCAGACCGTGATATTTTAGTGGAAGCGCATCCTCACATCGGAACCAATAAATTACCGCAAATTATTGTCGCCATGCGCGAAGAAATTATTGCGGCAGGCGGAGAAGTTCATTTCGATGCAAAACTGACCGATTTGAGCCTTAAAAACGGCGCAATGGAAGGAATTACCATCAACGATCAGCAACCAATTCCCGTCGAACACCTCATCCTAGCAACCGGACACTCGGCGAGAGATATTTTCGACTTATTGCACGCAAAAAAAATCAAGCTGAATGCCAAATCATTTGCCTTAGGTGTGCGAGTGGAACACCGTCAAGAATTTATTGATGAACTGCAATACCACGGTCGTTTGAGCGACGAATATTTGCCGCCCGCTTCGTATTCTTTGGTCACTCAAGTGAAAGACAAAGGCGTTTTTAGTTTTTGTATGTGTCCGGGTGGAATCATTGCTCCGTGCTCAACCGAACCTGGTGAAGTAGTAACGAATGGTTGGTCGCCTTCCAAACGAAATAACCCGTATGCCAATTCTGGCATTGTCATCAGTGTTGCACCAGAAGATTTCGACGACAAAGACAATCCAATGGTTTGCCTTGATTTTCAGAAAAAAGTAGAACACGATTGCTGGGTAGCAGCTGGAAAAACCCAAAATGTGCCCGCTCAACGCTTGAAAGATTTTATCGATGGAAAAGTATCCGATTCCTTTCCGAGAAGTTCTTATCTACCTGGAATTACGAGTGTAGACTTGAACAAAGTCCTCCCCGACTTCATCGCCACCCGTTTGCGTCAAGGATTTATCGATTTCGATAAAAAAATGAAAGGCTTTATTTCCAACGATGCTGTCCTGCACGCTCCCGAATCAAGAACGTCCAGCCCCATTCAAATACCACGCGACCGAGAAACGATGCAACACGTTGAAGTGAAAGGTTTGTATCCGTGTGCTGAAGGTGCTGGATATGCTGGTGGAATCGTCAGTGCAGCGATTGACGGGATGAATTGCGTGGAGAAAATTGCAGAAATTACTTTTTAGAGTGGTACTATTCGTTCTACTCACTTGAGTAGGAAATAAATGTCGAAAAACTACCTTTCTAGCCGACAGGCAGGCATTCAAATCTGACAAAATCGGCCTATTCTGTGCACCAATTCAGCATGCACACCCACCCTGCCCTCCCACAAGGGAGGAAAAAATCAAAAAAAATCTGTGTAATCTGTGGCAACAAAAAAAATCCCAACAAAAAATCACTCGAAAAAGATCTTCTGCTGGGGAAAAATAAAACTTACAATTCCAAACGTCCGTTGCCGTTTTTCGTTTGTTTTTTCAATGCTTTTTCCGCCTTCTTCTCTTTTGGCGTTTTAGACGCAACGGTTTTGTCGGATGATTTCTTGGTGTCCTTTCCTTTTGACATACAATTTGTTTTAGGGATTGTGCAAATGATGGACTACGCTTTGTATCCACGGATTCGTGATCCTCGTTTTCGCGAGCCAGCCGTTTTATTGCTGGGTTTCTCTAAAGGTAAAGCTATTTGTCCCTTCTTTTACATCGATTTTGGAATAACTCCTTTTTAAGCAAACATTTAACCTATATTGTTGTTTAGAAGATACAGCTCCTTTCTTTCAAAAACAAACAGCTCACCCTTAATATGAAAAAAATGTACCTCATCCTCGGAATTCTAGTTGGCCTATTTGTCCTATTTCAAATCTACGTAGTTTGGAGCCGCAGCAACATCGAAAGCTATTCGTATACAGTCGTGAAAAAATACCCCGATTTCGAAATTCGCTCCTACGAAGCCAGTTTGTTTACTTCCGTAAAACTCGGTACCAGTGATTACAAAAAATCTTCCAGCAAAGGATTTTCCATCTTGGCCGGCTACATCTTTGGTGGCAACGAGCAGAACGAAAAAATTTCCATGACGTCGCCTGTTTCACTTTCAATGGATGATTCCATGACCATGATGTTCCTCGTACCCAAAAATTTGAAAAAGGAAAACCTGCCCAAACCCAACCAATCCCAAATCGAGTTCAAAGAAGAACCCGCCAAAAAACTAGCCGCCATTCGTTTCGGCGGTTGGGCCAGCGACGAGAAATTAGCCCAATACAAACAAAAACTCATCACCGCACTGAATGCCCAAGGCATCCAACACAAAAGCAACTTTTCCTTTCTAGGCTACAATGCACCATTTGATTTGTTTTTTAGGAGGAATGAGGTGGTTGTGGGGGTGGAGTGAGTTATTATATTTCTTTGATTTTACTTAAATCTAATTTGTAAATTCATTTTTATAAAAAGCTCGTTATTCTCTTCATACAACCATCCATAATAGTATTTTTTACCTGTTGATTTTTCCGTGCCTGGGTTATTTTCATCTTCACCGGTTGAAGGCTGCTCGAACATAGTATTTTTCAAAAGATAATTTCGAAATAGGTTGAAGTCGTAAACGTGAAAACAGACAATATCTCCATCATTTTTAGCGATAATTACTCCTCCAAACGAATCATATTCTCCTAACCAAGGAGTTTCTGACGTCATTCCCATGGCTGATTCCGTCAAAAACCGTTTTAATTTATATTCATAAAGCCTTTGCTCGCTTGGTTGCCCTTCATAAAAATTTAAAGGATCATTCAACTCAAGTTGTTCCGAAACACCGGATAGAGATGAGTCCCGATTATACCAACGATAATATTGTGCCCAACCTAAAATTTCAGGTAAATCGCCATCTACCATTTTTAAATTTCGCCACAATTTTTTGGATTGAGTTGTTTCAAATTTTAATTTAGCACCAAGTTCTTCTAATTCCTTTAATCGATAAGTTAATTTTGCAATATTGTTGGGTGGCTTATATGTTCTCCTGTTGAAATTGGCAATAGATTCTTCCATTGAAACTTTAACGGAAAAAATAAAATTATTTCCTTTTCCAGTATTAAAAAGTGTTGAATCGCCGCCTAAAAGAGATTTAATACTAAAACCCAAATCTGTTTCAGTCGCTAGTCGATGATCATATATTTTCAATCGAATATCAGATTTTATATGGGAAGGTGCTTTTAATTTTTGAATTTGATTTTTTGCTAAGAAATCGGTTACCTCATTAATTGAAAATGACTTACCTACACCTTTTTTTATTCCTGAAAATAATTTTTCCGAGATTGATTTTAAATCATCAATTGATATAATACCAATCTTGATTTTGACTCCAGTATTGTTCGTTTTGTAAATGTCAATTACATTTTTCCTATCAAATTCCAGCGTATAGTCTGACTCTATTTTGTAGGCTTTAACAATCTCGTATATATTATTTTCGTCCTTATTTAAATCAAAATCCGACTGATGAAGCTTACCTTCCATTAAGAGTTTGACAAGGACGTATAACTCACTCCATTCCCCTTTATTTCCAGTAAAACTCATTTATCTAGAATTCGTTTAATTACTTCTTTTGCCGTTGCCAAAATTGCAGGAACTGCAACAGAATTTCCAAACTGTTTGTACGCAGAAGCATCTGCTACAGGAATAACAAAATTATCTGGAAAACCTTGCAATCTCGCCCATTCACGCGGTGTCATTTTCCGTATTCCTTTTCGATTCACTTCACCCTTAATGTGCGTCACGGGGGTGAAATCAACTATTCTATCGTCGTAAACCAAATTTCTTTCGCGTCCCATTCCTCCGCAAACAACCGCATTAGCAGTTCCCGTATCTGGAATAATTTCATAGCCAAAACCATTCCCTTTACTTGCATGTCTTGCCTTGTGATTAATTAAGGTGTTTAAATAAGTATCTGATAAATAATATTTTACAGAAACGACATTTTCTTCTTTTACATCTTCAAAAGAAACCGCTTTATTTAAGGATTTCGGATAATTAAAACTGTCAATTCCTAAGTCTTTTCTGAATCCCACAATGAAGATTCTTTCTCGATTTTGAGGAACACCGAAATCTTTAGCATTCATGATTTGAGGTTCAGGCACAAAGTAACCCAAATCCTCCCGCAAAACATTTAGAATGGTTTTTAAGGTTTTTCCACCATCGTGATTCCTCAAACCTTTTACATTTTCAAGAAAAATAGCTTTTGGTTGTTTTCGTTTAATTATCTCAGCTACATCAAAAAACAATGTTCCTCTAGTATCTTCAAAACCACCTCGTTTACCAGCAATTGAAAAAGCCTGACAAGGAAAACCAGCGCAAAGTACATCAAATCCGTCGGGAATAAAACTTTTAGTTATCTCTTTGGTAATATCCCCAAATGGAACTTCACCAAAGTTTGCTTCGTATGTTTTTTTCGCTTGAGCATCCCACTCACTCGTGTAAACGCATTTACCACCTAAACTTTGCAATGCCATACGAAATCCTCCAATTCCAGCGAATAAATCAATAAACTTGAATTTGGGATTTTTAGGTTCTGGAAATGGAACATCTTTTTTAAAATCAAAAAGCATTTGTTGAAGAGCTTGCTCTGCAACTTCGGCTGAAACATGTTCTTCTGGAAATTTATAGGATAAAACTCTTTTCACATGAGATATCGCTTCACCTTTAAAGAATTTTGAAACACCATTTTTGTTATGTAAATAGTGAGTAAAGGCTGCCTCTCCATTTTCAGCACCATCAATCACCCTTATTTTAAAGGTTTGTCCATCAAAATCTTCAATAGAAACACTTTCCTTAAAATTCATTTTTTTAATTGTTTATTTAGGTTACGCAAGGTAACAAATCATTTAATTGAATTTTTCTATTCTAAATTAACTTATTCATCAATTTTCCACAGAAAATTATTCTTTCACAAAAGTCATAGTCCAGAACGTAGTTTATTTATGTTCAGATTTTATTTTGCATCCATTTCTTCATTGAATTTAGCAAAAACTTGAAATTTTTAAAAATTAAAATTCAACCCAATTAATTTCAATAAAAAAATATCTTTCCCGAAGGATGCACGTACATTTGTCGTCCAATGTTTATATTCAATTAACATACATGAAATATTTAGTTCTTATTGGCGCTTTTTTGCTGACCACCACTGGATTACAAGCACAAAGTTTTTACGACGAAGCCACGATTCAAACCATTGAAATTACCTTTGCTCAATCCAATTGGGATTTCTTGTTGGACCAAGAAGCAGCTACAACCGATGGTTACATTATGGCCACAAGTGTTGCGATTAATGGAACCGTTTTCGATAGCGTTGGTGTGAAATACAAAGGAAATAGTACCTATAGTCCCAGCCAAGTAAAAAATCCTTTTCACATTGAACTGGACACGTACAAAAACCAAGATTATCAAGGCTACACCGACATAAAATTGAGCAATGTGAAAAATGACCCTTCGTTTGTACGGGAAGTTCTATCGTACAAAATTGCGCGACAATACATGGACGCACCGCTTTCCAATTATGCCAACGTAACCGTAAACGGCGTTTTAATTGGCTTGTACACCAGTTCAGAATCTATTACGAAGAAATTTACCGATGCGCATTTCAATTCCAAAAACAATGCGTTTGTTAAATGTAATCCACCGGCAGGCGCAGGTCCTGGATCGTCCAATTTCCCGAATTTGGTCTATCAAGGAACGGATAGTTCGCTGTATTACGCAGCCTATGAATTGAAATCAACGTACGGCTGGAAAGATTTGACGGACTTGTGCGATACCTTGTCCAATTACACCAGCGTGGTGAATGAGATTTTAGATGTTGACCGCGCACTTTGGATGTTGGCCTATGATAATGTATTGGTGAATTTGGACAGTTACATTGGTGCTTTTGCACAGAATTATTACTTGTACCGGGATGATTACAAGCGTTTTATTCCCATCGTTTGGGACATGAATGAATCCTTTGGCAGATTTTCCATGACGGGCACTATCAATTTGCCTACCACGGCTTCCAAGCAACAATTGACGCATCTTTTGCACGTGAGTGATGCCAATTACCCTTTGGTTTCCAAATTACTCAGTAATCCGCTCTACAAGCGCATGTATTTGGCGCATTTTAAAACAATTTTATTGGAAAACTTCGACAACAACGCCTACTTTACGGTTGCGCAAGGCTACCAAACGACTATCAGTCAAGCCGTGCAAAACGATCCGAATAAATTTTATACGTATGCCAATTTCACGGATAATTTAAATTTAGACGTGACCAGCGGCGGTGGACCTGGTGGTGGCACTGCTCCTGGTATTACCAATTTGATGAATGCACGAAACACATATTTGTTGGCCCAAAGCGATTTTACGCAAACAGAACCAACTATTCTCAACATTGTTGAATCCAATAGCTCACCCGCTTTAAATGAAACCATCAGCATTACCGCCGACATCACGAATGAAAATGCGGTGTATGTAGGTCACCGTTTCAATCTGTATGCTCCATTTGTACGCATCCCCATGTATGACGATGGCGCACACAACGACGGTGCAGCTGGAGATGGTAAATATGGCGCTTCCATTACTTTATCGACCACCTTTGTTCAATATTACATTTATGCTGAAAACGCAGGAATTGGCAAATTTTCGCCCGTTCGTGCAGAACATGAATTTTATACAATTTCCATCACAACACCAGTGGCTGGAGACGTGGTCATCAATGAATTATTGGCTTCCAACAGTACCAATGAGATGGACCAAGATGGTGAATACGAGGATTGGATTGAAATTTATAACAATACGTCCGCTCCCATCAATTTGAGCAGTTATTATCTTTCCGACAACGACACCAATTTAACGCAATGGCCATTTCCCAACGGAACCATTCTGCCAGCTAACGGTTATTTGGTTGTTTGGGCAGACAACGATATTCTGCAAACTGGTTTTCATGCCAATTTCAAATTATCTACAGGTGGAGAAACCATTTATTTGTTAAGTGATGCAACTACCTTGGCCGATCAAATTACGTTTCCAGGGCAAATCAGCGACATTTCGTACGGACGTTATCCGAATGGAACAGGGTCTTTTGCATCCATGAACCCTACGTTTTCTGCACAAAATTCCGCTGGATTGTCGATCAACGAAATTCCCAATGAAAACAAAACTATAACCATTTACCCGAATCCCGCATCGGATTATTTCCAATTGAAAATGTCCACAACGGATATGCAAGGAAGTGAAATGTTCGTGTACAATTCAAGCGGTCAAATGGTATTCAAAGGAGAAATCACCAACCACATGAAAGTTTCAACGACAGACTGGAAATCAGGCTTGTATTTGGTACGTGTGGGGGACTTTCAAACAAAATTAATGGTGCAATAACATAGATTAATTTCTAAGGTTGAAGCTTTCCGTTCAGACTATTTTTAGTTTAATTTGAACGGAAAGCTTTTTTGTTTGTACAGGTTGAAAAAATTAAACATCATGTACAAAATCATTCTTTTTGCCTGCGGCATACTCATCGGTTCTTCTGCCTTTTCCTTCGAAGAAGAAATTGTCAAATCAAACATCACGGAAGTAACCGTCTATGCGCAAGGGGCGCAAGTGCGACGAAAAGCACTCTATTCCATCAAGTCGGGAATTACGCAAGTGATCATCGAAGGAATCTGTCCAACCATTGATCCCAATAGTTTGCAAGTACTCGCCAGCGGAAATGTGGTGATCGTTGATGCGAAATATTCCTTGTTTTACCCCAAACCGGCTCCTGAAAACTTGGAGGGTTTGCCCTTGAAAGTAAAAAAGGAAATTAAAATTTTAGAAGATTCCTTGAAACGAATTGGTTTTGAAATCCAACAAATCCAAGATGAAATTGACGTTTATATCGCTACAAAAAATATCTTGGCCAACAATGGCGCGATTCGAGGTCAAGGAAAAGTGAACGATTCCATCAACCTTTTAAAACAAGCGATGGACTATTACACGGTGAAAATGCTGGAAATCAACAAAAATCTGCAAGGTCTCAATCGAGCAAAGGGTGCCAAGGCAGAAATACAAGCGGAAATGAATATGCGCTTAAAAGCGTTGAAAAATTACCAAAACAGTGCACAATTGAATTCCAAACCGGTCGGCCCAAGTCATCGTGTGACCGTTACTTTGTCAGCCACGGAAGCCATAAGCGGCCGATTGAATTTATCTTATTTGGTCAATCAAGCCGGTTGGACGCCTTTGTACGATATGCGTGCCGAAGTGCAAGGTTCCAAAATCAACATGAACTACAAAGCACAAGTGTACCAAAATACCGGTGTAGATTGGGACGATGTCCGTTTGAGTATTTCAACGAACAACCCGTACCAAAACAAAACCTTGCCTACTTTGCATCCGTGGTACATTGATTACAACAATTACAAAGCCTTGCCAAGTGCAACACGGTCCAACAACTTGGACATCAAAAAGCAAGCCTTGGGATACGGAAAAAATGAGGAAGCAGAATCCACACAAAAAGAATATTACATGAATAGCAATGGTGTGGCGTATGACGCGAAAACGTCGGCTGATTTTACCCAAGTTATCGAACACATGATTTCTGCGGAATTCAAAATAGATTTGCCTTACACCATCAAATCCAACAACGAGCAACACATGGTTTTGATTCGCAACATCGATATTCCAGCGAATTACCGCTACTATACCATTCCTAAATTGGACCAATCTGCTTTCTTAATGGCTGAATTGGCAAATTTATCCGATTTGCAATTGGTACCCGCTAAAGCAAATATCTTCTTTGATGGAACCTACATTGGTGAAACCTATTTGAATCCTTCCCAAATGGATGACACCATCACCTTCAGCTTAGGAAAAGATCCTAACATCATTGTGAAACGCACGTTAATGAAGAAAGAATGCAAAGAACGTATCGTGAACAACAACAAAGAGAAAATCAATGCCTACAACATCGAAATTCGCAATTTGAAGTCAACCAATGTAGAGATTGTTGTTTTGGATCAAATGCCAATTACCACCAATCCAGAAATTGAAATTGAAGAACAAGGTTTGGACAAAGGTACATTGGATCCCAAAACAGGCAATATTGAATGGATTGTGAAAATCAAACCAAAAGACAACTACAATATCAACTACAAATACCGTGTGAAGCACAACAAAGATTTGAATTTGTACTTGTAAAAATTGATTGAAAAAATAACTTAGCGAGGACGGAATTAGAAATTCGTCCTCGCTTTTTTATGCTCAATCGAAATTTTCTTTCAGAAAAATCAATAAAAACCGAACAAAAACTCAGAATTCACCGTTAAGCTCTTATCAAAGTGCGTACCTTTGTTAAGTATTTATTAAGCAGATGAAACAATTCGATATCCCAAGTTTTTACCGTTCTCCTATAATTTCAACCGTAAAAGAAAAACGGAAACTGGAAGATCCTCGCAAAAAGGACTTTAAGCCCACGCTTATCGACTTTGGGAAAGTTCAATTTTGGATTCCTCGTCATTTTGGATTTTGCTATGGTGTAGAAAATGCCATTGAGATTTCATACAAAGCCATTGCTGAAAACCCAGACAAAAAAATATACTTGCTGAGTCAAATGATTCACAATCCAGGTGTCAACCAAGATTTGTTGAGTCATGGCATCCAATTCATTCAAGATACAGCTGGTCGCCAAATCATTCCTTGGTCAGAAATTCAACCTGAAGACATTGTGATTATTCCGGCTTTTGGAACCACAGTTGAAATTGAAAATATCCTCAACGAGATTGGTGTTCAAACACAAGCTTACAACACCACGTGTCCATTCGTAGAAAAAGTATGGAACCGAGCTGAACGTTTGGGGCAAGATAATTATACCACGATCATTCATGGCAAATTTCGTCATGAAGAAACAAGAGCCACCTTCTCGCGCAGTCGTCAAAATGGACAAAGCATCATCATCAAAGATTTAAAAGAAGCGACCAAATTGGCCGATTTCATTTTAGGAAATGAAACGGAAGAAGATTTCATGACGACCTTTAAAGGCAAGTTTTCAGAAGGATTTGACCCGAAAAAAGATTTGCGTAAAATTGGTGTTGTAAACCAAACTACGATGCTCGCAAGTGAAACGCAAACGATTACTGAATTCTTGCGTCAAACGATGATCAAAAAATACGGTGATATGAACATCAAAAATCATATCGCTGATACGCGAGACACTTTGTGTTATGCCACCAATGACAACCAAAGCGCAACAAAAGGCTTGTTGGATGTGATTGCAGATTTTGCGATTGTAGTCGGCGGTTACAATAGTTCCAACACGACCCATTTGGTCGAATTGATGGAGAACAAATTTCCATGCTATTTCATCGAAGACGAAAAGAAATTGATTTCTGATACAGAATGGTTGAGTTACGATATTCACCATCACATGGAAAACAAAGCGCGGGTCAATTTGAATTCCAAAAATATCATGAAGATCATTATCAGTTCGGGTGCATCCTGCCCAGACTCAACCGTTGATCGTGTCATTCAACGAATTCTTCAATTGAAAAAAGTGACAGTTACAGCTGAACAGGCTTTGGCCAACATTGCGTTTTAATTTCTGACTTTTTCCAAGAGGTTCAATGGCTTTTTTTAAAATAAGTATTTTTCGTACCTTTACTTATCAAGGTTAACCCATGTCGCCAAATAGAAATAATAGCTACTTCAAATTCAATGAAATGCGTGAGAATATCCTCTCACGGTTGGAAAATGAACTGCCTACCAATCTTTCTTATCACGACATCAACCATACCTTGGCCGTTGAAAAAGCAGCCTTGAAATTAGGCGAAATGGAAAACCTATCCGAGGAAGATTTTCTGATTTTGCGCACCGCCATTTTATACCACGATGCTGGATACGTTGTGCAATATACGGACAATGAAAAATTCGCCAAAGAAATGGTGAGAAAGGATTTACCAGAATTTGGCTACTCCAATGAGCAAATCCAAAAGATATTGAACATCATTCACTCTACCCAACGACAAACAACTTCTGCGAGTCATTTGGACGAGTTGATGTCGGATTGCGACCACGATTACTTTGGCAGAAACAATTACACGAAAATTGCGCAAAAGCTACGCGATGAATTAGCCATTTACGGTACTTCCTTTACAGATTTGGAATGGGTAGATTTTCAATTGGCCTATGTGGAAGGAAGACACAAATACTTAACGAAATCAGCACTGGAACTGCTGGATGGTGAAAAAAAATTGCGCATCCAAGAATTAAAAAACCAACGATTAACCTTGCTATAACCAATGAAAATTTATACCAAAACTGGCGACAAAGGTCAAACTTCACTAATTGGCGGAACACGGGTGCCAAAATCATCCATGCGGATTGAGAGTTACGGAACCGTAGATGAACTCAACTCCTACCTTGGACTCATTCGTGACCAAGCCATCGACCCAGAATATATTCGTCAGATTTTGGAAATTCAAGATCGGTTGTTCACCATTGGTTCGCATTTGGCCACCGACATCGAAAAATCAAAAATGAAAATTCCGGATCTTTTTCAGCAAGACATCGAAAATCTAGAACATTGGATGGATGAAATGGATGCCCTTTTGCCGGAAATGCGGTCTTTCGTTTTACCTGGCGGACATCCGACAGTTTCGCACACGCATGTCGCGAGATGCATCTGTCGACGGGCTGAACGAATTATTGTTGATCTAATGAACCATGAACAGGTGGAAGATATTGTACCACAATACATGAACCGTTTGAGCGACTATATTTTTGTATTGAGTCGAAAACTGACACTCGATCTCAACGCAAAAGAAACACCCTGGAAACCAAGAATGTGAAAAATTCAACAAAGTCGAATTCGCCCAAAAAAGAACCAATATCAATAAAAAACTAAACTTTCTTGAACAACCTTTGGAAGTTCTGAAAATAAGGTTACTTTTGCGCCAAATAACAGTTTAAAATTTCAAAAAATGTATTGGACACTTGAATTAGCTTCCTACTTGGAAGATGCGCCATGGCCAGCATCGAAAGATGAGTTGATCGACTTCGCCATCCGTGCAGGTGCGCCGCTTGAAGTAGTGGAAAACCTACAAGATTTGGAAGACGAAGGCGATATCTACGAAAGTATCGAAGAAATTTGGCCTGATTATCCTTCTCGTGAAGATTTTCTTTTCAACGAAGACGAATATTAAAAGAGTATAACTTTTTATCCCAACGCCCTTGCTCTCGCTTGGGCGTTTTTTTTTGCGCACGACAAAAGAAAGTATTCTGTATTTTTAATGCATGAACTTTCTCGGACATTTGTATTTTTCCCGCGACAACACCGATTTGATGGCTGCCAATCTCATGGGTGATTTTGTCAAAGGAAAAGACTTGCTAAAATTCCAAGAAATGACTCAAAAAGGCATTCGACTGCACAGAGCCATCGATACCTACATCGATCATCATCCTGCCGTATTGGAACTCTTACACCAGTTGTATGAACCCTTGCCAAAAGTTTCAGGCATTGCTGTGGACTTGTATTTTGATCATTTATTAGCAAAAAATTGGGCGCGTTTCCATGCCACTTCCTTGGAAGAATTTATTCAGCAATTTTACGCTTCTGTGCAACTCAATCATCCAGATTACAGCGATAATTTTCGCTTCATGCTTTCCAAAATGATGGAGAAAAACTGGCTGTACCAATATCAATTCCCCCATGGTTTACACAAGGCCTGTCAAGGTGTTTCTAGCAGACTATCGTTTCAGAATAAATTAGTGGACGGATTGGAGGTTTTTCGGTTATTTGAACCCCAAATAGAAAAGTCATTTGAGCTTTTTATGGCCGATGCTAGTTCCTACTTGAATCAATTGGAACTCGATGAACTACGTTAATTTGGAATTTATTTGTATCTTTCCTTTCCCATTTTTTGGGTTTGAAGTATGATAGACAAGAAGTTTTTATTTTTCCTGCCATTGTTTTTAATCGCCATGCTCAGCAGTTGCATCATGGAAGGAGAAAAAAAATCCACTTCATTCAAACAGGTAGAATACAATTTCGATCTTGATAAAATACTAAAAAGAGGCAAATTGGTCATCTTGGCGGAAAATAGTTCTAGTTCGTATTTTCTATACCGCGAAAAAGAAATGGGCTTTGAATTTGAAGTCCTGAACGAATTTGCGAAAGATTTAGGGGTAGAACTCGAAATCCGGATTATCGACAATTTGGACAACATGATTGAAGAGTTGCGCGAAGGATCGGGTGACGTCATTGCTTGTAATTTGACCGTAACCCGAGAACGCGCCAAAGAAATTGATTTTAGTATTCCGCTGTTATCGATTCAACAAGTTTTAGTGCAACGGAAACCCAATCCAAAAGAAAGTCCTTCTGAACCTTTGCTAACAGAGCCATCCCAGTTAGCCCACAAAAAAGTAAGTGTTTGGAAAGAATCCAGTTATTACGACCGATTGGTCAATCTCCAAGAAGAAATTGGCGATACCATTCTCATCAAAGGAGAAAATGGCATGGTTGGCTCAGAGGAATTAATCGAACAAGTTTCTGAAGGAATCATCGATTACACGGTGGTTGAGGAAAATATCGCCAAAATAAACCAAAGCTTTTTCGACAACATCGATGTCAGTTTGGCGATATCAGCCAAACAGAAAATTGCGTTTGGACTCCGGAAATCTAGCCCAATATTAAAAGCACGCATCGACGATTGGTTGGAAAATTTCACCAACACGAGCGTTTACAAGTACATCTACCACAAATATTACGAGTTGAACACGGTCAATGTTCATTCCGCAGATGTTGTGAAACCAACAAAAAAAGGAAGTCTTTCACTCTATGATCAATATTTCAAGGCGGCAGGTTTAAAAAACAACATCGATTGGCGCTGGTTGGCAGCACTCGCCTATCAGGAATCAAAATTCAATCCAGAAGTCGTTTCTTTTGGTGGAGCCTATTCCATGATGCAATTCATGCCAGAAATCGGTCCGCTATATGGTGTTCACCCGGATTCTCCTCCAGAAGTTCAAATCATGGGTGGCGGTGCGAAATTGAGAAAAGACCTAAAATCTTGGGCGGCAATTCCCGACGAATTGCAACGATACAAATTTGCTTTAGCGTCCTACAACTGCGGAAAAGCACACGTTTTGGATGCCCAACGGTTGGCCATCAAATACGATTTGGATCCAAAACGCTGGGATGACAATGTAGAGGAAATGATTTTAAAACTTTCCAAACGAGAATATTACGGTGATCCTGTTGTAAAATACGGCGCCATGCGCGGGACTATAACACATCGATACGTTCATGAAATCTACGAACGTTTTTTGTCTTACACTGAACTTTACAAATAGGTCGTGTCTAAAAACAAGCAGCTCATTGTCATTCAAGGCCCAACCGCAAGCGGTAAAACGGCGCTTTCCATTGCTTTAGCAAAAAAGTTGAAGTGTGCCATATTATCGGCAGATTCAAGACAATTTTACCGTGAAATTTCTATAGGAACCGCAAAACCAACGTTGGAGGAACGGGATGGAATACCCCATTTTTTCATTGATTCCCACTCCATTCTAACACCGGTTTCTGCTGCACAGTTTGAAAAAGAGGCCTTGGCGATTCTTGAACAAGAATTCCAGCACAACGATTACTGTATTGTTGTTGGTGGTTCCGGCTTGTTCATCGATGCACTTTGCGATGGACTCGACCCTTTGCCTAGCGATCTGGAAACACAACAAAAATGGCAAAACCTATTGGAGAAGGAAGGCTTAATCGCTCTTCAACAGGAATTAAAGAAACAGGATCCAGACTACGCCAAAACGGTTGATATGCAAAATCCACATCGCTTGTTGCGTGCTTTGGAAATCATTTCACTGACAGGGAAAACCATGGCCGAGGTCCGAACGAATTCAAAAGCCAAAAGACCTTTCGCAATTCATCGATACGTAGTCAATCTGCCGCGTGAAGAATTGTACGAACGGATCAACCTACGCGTGTTGGAAATGATGAAAACTGGACTGCTAGAGGAAGTCAAAAGTGTGATGATCCATAGAGATTTGAAAAGTCTCAATACCGTTGGCTACCAAGAATTATTCTCCCATATCGCCGGAGAAACTACTTTGGAAAATGCCATTGCGATGATTCAACAGAATAGTCGGCGGTACGCAAAGCGACAATTGACTTGGTTTCGACGAAACGAAGAAAACCATTGGTTAAACGGAAAAACGACCGAAGAAAGATTGGCCGAAATTTTATTGCAATTTAACGCTTGATTCCCGCGCTTCTTTCGCATAAAATACTGAATTTTGTAGCGCTCAAAATCAACCGATTGCGAGTTTGGAATGATTATTGAAATTTACCTTGAAAACCCATACAATGAACATTACATTTCATCAGGTTATGCCTACTCCGCTTGCTTCGATCCAACATGGTTCGGATAGTATTTGGGGAAGTCAAGTAGAACTAAAAAAGGGCGAGCGAATTTTGCTCAATGCCTCTAGTGGTAAAGGAAAATCAACTTTTACGTTCACTTCCATTGGTCTCCGAAAAGACTATGAAGGCAAAATTACGTACGACGGTATAGATGTCAAAAGTTTCACGCCAGACGATTGGACTGCTGTGCGACAAACCAAACTGTCAGTCGTTTTTCAAGATTTACAATTGTTTCCAAAATTGAGCGTGAAAGACAACTTGCTTTTAAAAAACAATTTGCAAAACGTATTTACGGAAGCGGAATTACAAAATATGCTTTTGGTCTTGGGCATTGCAGACAAATGGGAACAACCATGTGGCTTACTTTCCATGGGACAGCAACAACGCGTTGCCATCATCCGTTCGCTTTGTCAACCGTTTGAATGGCTGATTCTGGATGAACCATTTTCCCATCTCGATCGGCAAAATGCTGAAATTGCGTTGAACCTAATCCACGAGCGTTGCGAAAAATTGGGCGCTGGATTTGTTTTAACCTCTTTGGGGGATGATTATGGGTACAAGTATTCACGTGAACTAAAACTGTAAGGCCATGTTGAACAAAATTCTCTTTAAAAATCAAGATAAAAAACAACTGATTATCGCCATGATTGGTGCTTTCATGGGCATTACTTTTTTGGTTACTTCCATTCATTACTTAATCAAGGTGAATCAATTTGGAAAAGGCGCCGATATTTTAGGTCCGAATACCATAATTGTGCAAAAAAAAGTGACCAATTCCAGTTCGTTGAATTTGACAAAAACAGATTTCTCCACGCGTGAAATTGAAAAGATAAAAGCAGAGTCTTTTATCCAAGATGTAAAACCAGTTATTAGCAACAATTTCGATGTCTCCTTTGAAACGAATGATCCATTGGTTCCTTATTTCCGTTCGGACGTCTTCATCCAAACAGTCGATCAAAATTTTCTGGATGTGAAAAGCGTAAAATGGAAATGGCAGAAAGGCGATGAATTTGTACCTATGATACTACCGAGAGACTTTTTAGTCATGCTCAATACGTTCATGAGTGCTAGCGGTATTCCGCAAGTTTCAGACGATTTAGCCATGGATATCAAATTCAAATTCCGTTTGCGCGACCCCAATAATTCTGACAAAGAAGAGCATGTCAATGCAAAAATCATTGGTTTTACCAATGAAGTTGCTTCCATACTTGTTCCAGAAACCTTCATGGAATATGGCAATGAAGTGTATGCGGGCACGACAGAAAACAAAATCACCCAAATCATGATTTCCGGCAAAGAAAGCGAATTTGGCTTGGTGGAAGATTTGCTGAATAAAAAAGGATTGGAGTCGAAAAACTCTCAAATGGTTGTCGGTCGACTGAAAAGCGTAGTGGGGACTTTGTTTCTGGTCGTCCTAGGCATATCTGTCATCGCTGTTTTTGTTTCCGGATTGGTATTGATTCAATATTTGCAATTGCTGCTATCTAGAAACGCGTACGAGGTAAAAACGCTTTTAAGAATGGGATATCCTCCGCGCCAGTTGATTCGAAGTTTTTCGACCTACTTTATTAAAATATTCGGATTAGTGGCATTGATCGGACTTGGAATCTTTTTCATATTCAAAATATTCCTAGATAGAATGTTTGAATCAGGTGGATTGTACATCGATACGCACATTGCTTGGTTAGCCATTGTCGCACTGGGAATTGCCTATGCATTATTTGCACTCGCTAGTTATTTAAATGCCAAAAAAGGAATTTTTAACGAATATTAATCGTGTTAATATTCTGTTAAAACTTTCACCATTCTTATTTTTGTACGTCAATTTAAAAAGAAAAACAAAAGAACATCTATGAAAAAATTAATTCTGCTCACATTTCTTTTTGCCGCAAGTCATTCGCTTTTCGGTCAAAAATTGAAATTTAAAGTTACCGGATTCAAAGATACCACCGTTCACCTAATCAAATACTTTGGGAAAAATTTGCTGTACGCAGATACCGCCCAGCTCAAAAACGGAATAGTAGAATTTGACGGAAAAAAACAAAAACCAGGCATGCTAGGTGTTTTGCTTCCAGGTCAAAAGTTTTTTGAATTCATTTACAACGACGAAGATGTGAATCTAGAAACGGCTGGACCTGATTTTCAAGCCAACATGAAGGTTAAAAAGTCAGTAGAAAACAAAATCTTTTTTGAGTATGTAGCGTATCTATCTTCCCAAAGACAAGTAGCAAACGTACTAACCGAAGAGCGAAAAAAACTGACCAAAGACACACCTGAGTTCAAAGCCAAATCAGAGGCAATTGAGAATGTATCAAAAGATGTTTTGGCTTATCAAAATAAATTGATTGCAGACAATCCTACCACATTGGTTTCTAAATTGGTGAAAATGTCTATGGATATTGTTGTCCCTCCAGCACCGTTGGATGCCAACGGAAAGCAAATTGATTCTTTGTACAATTACCATTATTACCGCGATCATTATTTCGACCACGTAGATTTCAAAGATGACCGTTTGGTAAATACACCCATTTTCGGAAATCGTCTTGAAACCTATTTTGGAAAGACCATGATGGTTCAACATTGGGATAGCATCAATAAATATGCTTTCCGTCTTTGTGATAATTTGGTGCCGAAATCAGAGTTTTTTAGATATTGTGTTACCAACATCATCACGACTTTCCAAAAAAGTAAAATTATGGGAATGGACAAAGTGTATGTATTAATGGCTGACCGTTATTTCTGTACAAAAAATCCGGATGGAAGTTCTCCTGCCTTCTGGATGCCCGAGGAAAAATTAGATGAACTTTGCGAAAAAATTCCTGCTCAATTGAATACCGTTTTAGGCATAGCGCCGCCCAACATTAGTTTAAGAGATACGGGGGATGTCAACTTCAAAGATTTCTATAGCCTGAAAAGTGAATATACTATTCTCTACTTCTGGGATCCAGACTGTGGGCATTGTAAAAAAACAACCCCAAAAATTGGGAAATTATACGATGAAAAATGGAAAGCGCGTAACATTGAGGTATTTGGTATTTGCAAGGCAATGGGAGAAGATTTTCAGAAATGGAAAGACTTTATTAAAACAAATAATTTGAATTACCCGAATGTAGCAGTAACGCAAACTTTGTATGACTTGGTGACGAAAGATGCGAGAAGCGTTGTTCCGAAGTACACCACGTACGATGCATTGAATTATCACTTAACGTATGACATCTATGCCAATCCGCGAATTTTTGTTTTGGATGAAAACAAAAAAATCATTGGAAAACAATTAACAGTATCCCAGTTGGAAGATATGCTGGATCGTTTGCAAAATGTAAAAGATGCTCCGAAGTTGTTCCCTCCAGATCCTGAGGAAGATGAACACATGAAAGACTAAAAATCAACACTTTTATTCAAGGCGAGTTAGCACAACTCGCCTTTTTTGTTTACAATTTCTTAAAATTCAAATTGGTATAAATGAGTAAAGTACCTTATCTTTGTATTTTACAAACGTAATTTTTAACAAAAAATCATGAAAAAAATCTTATTCTTAACTACACTACTAATTAGTCAATTGACTTTTTCGCAAGTTATTGATGTTTTCAACTATACCGGTGCCTTAAATGCCAATGGTTGGACAACTCATAGTGGAACTGCAGGACAATTAATTACATCAACCACTAGTTTAACATATCCAGGCTTAGCGACCTCTACAGGAAACAAAGCCGTCATGCCAAATGGTTCTGAAGATGCAAATATTGCCATTTCAGGAATTACAGGAACTGGTTACAGCTCATTCATTATGAGTTTGCCAAACACAACCAATACATCCACGGCAGCTGGAGGAGCTTATTTTTATGGATTTGGTGCAACTTCAGGAGCAGTTGTTACAAGTTTTCATGGTAAAATTTGGATCAAGCAAGGAGTTGCAGCGAATACCTTTAAATTGGGTTTAACGTATACAGGTAGTACGGCAACTTTCACCACCGCTGAATACAATGTTAATACACCTATATTTGTTGTATTAAGTGTAGACACAGCAGCACAAACTGCTAATCTTTATGTGAACCCAACACCAGGAGCCGCTGCACCCGTTGCAACGCTTACTGACAATACTGGTACAACCTCTCCCAATTTTGCTTCTATCTTTTTACGTCAAGCTGCAGGTACGGGAAATATCGAAATCGATGAAATTCGTGCTGGTTCGACCTATGCTTCCGTTACACCAGCCGGTGTAGCAAGTTGCAACATCACTTCTGCGGGATTGACCAATTTGACCTGTAATGACGCTGGAACGACTTCAATTCCTGCCGATGATTATTTGACTTTTGACTTAAATCCTACAGGAACTGTTTTGGGTACAACGTATACTGTTTCTGTTCCTTCTGGAACCATTACTCCAACATCTGGAACGTATGGAGCGGCAACTTCTTTCCAATTGCAAGGTGGTTCTGCTGGTGCGGGTAACGTAATCGTTTCCATTATCGACAACTCTACAATGGGATGTTCATTGGACGAAACGATCACCGATCCAGGAGCTTGCTCTTCTGCAATCCCTTTGATTACATTGGCGCCAAGTTCATTGACAGGATTCGACCACATTGTTGGAACTCCATCCGCTGAACAAACATTTACGGCAGCTGGTTTGAGTTTATCGGGTGATATTACTGTAACTGCCCCTACGAACTTTGAAATTTCCTTGACTTCTGGAGCAGGATTTACCAATTCAATTGTTTTATCACAAACATTAGGAACAGTTCCAACCACCACCATTTATGCTCGTGCAAATGCTGCAGCCTATGGAATGTTGGCTGATGCAATTATCGCTACTTCTATGGGAGCAGACAATGATTCTGTATTGGTTTCAGGATTCGCAAATGACTATGTGTATTACATGATTGACGAAATTTCAACAGTAGATACCAACGGCGTGGCTGATTCAATGAATGTTTTAGTTGAATTGACTGGTGTAGTTTATTGCATAGATTTCGATGGCAATACTGGATATAGTATTACATTAATTGACGGTTCTAATTCTGGCATCAACTTGTACTCACCAAGTGATGTTTCTAGTTACACGGCGCCAACAGAAGGTGATTCAATTCGATTGTTTGGTAAAATTGGTCAATACAATGGATTATTAGAAGTCATTGTTGACTCCATTGAGGTATTAGCACAAGGTTCAGCCATAATGAGCCCAACAGTTGTTATAACTTTGGACGAATCAACAGAATCTCAATACATCAAAATGATGAATCTTACCTTGGTAACACCAATGGCTACGTTTGCTACTGGTAGTTCAAATATTGATGTAACCGACGGGGTGAATACATTTGTAATGCGAATTGACTCAGATACGGACATCCCTGGAAGCGCTGCGCCACAAGGAGCATTCAATGTTACAGGAGTTGGTGGTCAATTCGACAGTTCTTTGCCCTATGATTCAGGGTACCAGATTTTCCCTTGTAGCTTGTCAAGTATCGAAGATGTTTGCACAACACCGTCAACAGCAACCAACACAATTGATTCTGCTACCGCAGAAGCCGTAGCAACAGGTTTTGATTACCAATGGATTGATTGTTCTACAAACTCTTTTGTTTCAGGAGCAACAAATCAATCGTTCACAGCAATCACGAGCGGTAGTTATGCCGTAATCATTACAAATGGAGCTTGTTTCGATACGTCTGATTGTGTAACGCTTGCAGGAACCAATGTTGGTCTAAATGAAAGCACATTGGCGAATTTATTATCGGTTTACCCGAATCCAGTGATCAACCAATTGACATTGAACAATTCTTCAAATTCAATCGTTTCTTTTGACGTAATAGATGCTCAAGGTAAATTAATTTCAACAGGTAATTCAGTTGAAAAATCAACCAGCATTTCAACTTCTAGCTGGGAACAAGGTGTTTACTTCATCCGATGTACATCGAATGCAGGTGATACTGTGATTAAAATCATCAAATAAACCTTTTCTTTTATTGAAAAAGTCGCTTCTTAATTGAAGCGACTTTTTTTTGTTTTCATACTTGCAAAAACCCATAGTATCTTTCGTCCTATAGTGCTAAAATTCACTTATTTTTACGGTCTAATTGAATTTGAATGAAACTTACGATTGTATTCCTTGGATTGCTTATCTCCTTACCCATTTTTGCTCAAAACGACTGGCAACAAACCGTCAACTACAAAATTGATGTCAAGCTCAACGATGTGGAACATTCACTCGATGGAAACATTGAAATGGAATACATCAACAACAGTCCCGAAGCTTTATCCTTTATTTATATACACTTGTGGCCCAATGCATACAGCAATGACAAAACAGCTTTGGCGAAGCAATTGTACCAAGATGGAAATGATTTGCTCCGTTTTGGAGCCGACTCCATCAAAGGAGGTATCAATAAACTCGATTTCAAAGTAAATGGCTTGACTGTCAATTGGGCTTTGGAGAAAAACATCGACATTGCTAAAGTGCAACTAGCAAGCCCACTGCCTAGTGGCAAAAGCATTGTCATTTCCACCCCTTTTCACGTTCAACTTCCTTCTGGAAAAGTTTCAAGAATGGGACACATCGGACAATCCTATCAAATTACACAATGGTATCCAAAACCGGCTGTTTTTGACAAAAATGGTTGGCATGCCATTCCGTATTTGAATCAGGGAGAATTTTATTCTGAATACGGCAGTTATGACGTAACAATTACCTTACCGGCAAATTATGTCGTTGGAGCAACGGGCGATTTGCAAACCCAAAGCGAAATAGACTTCATGAATGAAATGGCTGAAAAAACCGCCAAAGAATTGCAAACTGAAAAATTGACCAAGCGACCTGAAAATACCTTCCCTCCTTCTTCTGAAAACATAAAAACTATCCGCTATGTTCAGCAAAAGGTACATGATTTTGGTTGGTTTGCCGACAAACGTTTTCGTGTATTGAAAGGAGAAGTAGAATTGCCTCATTCCAAAAGAAAAGTAACGACTTGGGCTCTTTTCACGCCGCGAAACACGAATTTGTGGAAAGATGCTCCCGAATACATCAAAGATGGAACCTATTATTATTCACTTTGGAATGGTGATTATCCTTACAACCAAGTTACGGCGGTCGATGGAACGATTAGCGCTGGCGGTGGAATGGAATATCCCAATGTAACGGTTATTGGAAATGCCAACTCGGCTGAAGAATTGGAGGTCGTGATTGTTCACGAAGTAGGCCACAACTGGTTCTATGGTATTTTAGGTTCCAACGAGCGCGACCACGGCTGGATGGACGAAGGACTGAATACGCTCAACGAAATTCGATACATTCAAACCAAATACCCGAACAATACGCGATTGTCGGATATGGCGCTAAATGGCAGTTTTCATATGAACGATTTGGATTATCTCGATCAAGCCGATATCCAATTTCAACTCATGACTCGATTTGGGGAAGATCAGCCGATTGAAACCAAAAGTGCTGATTTTTACAGTTTGAATTACAGTTTGGTGATGTACCAAAAAACAGGTTTGGTTTTCCATTACCTCAAAAGTTATTTGGGGGATGTATTGTTTGACGAATGCATGTCCGCGTATTTCGAAAAATGGAAATTTCGTCACCCTCAACCGGAAGACCTTCGCGCCGTCTTTGAATCAAAAACAGGCAAAAATCTTGATTGGTTTTTCAATGATTTGATCCAAACCACCAACCACATCGATTACAAACTGTCAAAGGTAAAAACCAACAAAGATGGTCAAACGGAAATCACGGTAAAAAATGTTGGCCAAGTAAATGGCCCAATTCCTGTGAGCGTTCGAAACGGGGCCAATCAAACCACCTATTGGTTGGATCCAAACGGCAACAAAAAAAGAACCATTTTGATGGCCCAAAACCCTACGAAGGTTCAAATTGACTCTTTAAACAACATCCCCGAAATCAACCGCAACAACAATACCTGGACATCCGAAAAGTTGTTCAAAAAAATGGAACCGTTGAAATTGGAATTTTTCGATGGTGACGTGGAAGCCAATTACAACAATTTGTTTTGGACTCCAGTCGTGGGATTCAATTCTGCGGACAAATTTATGGCGGGAATTGCCATTCACAATCTAGGGGCGCCGGTCAACCCATTTCGTTTTTATGTAGCGCCCATGTTCTCTTTTGGTCGCCACATGGTTTCAGGAATTGCGGATGCGCACTACAACTTTTTACCGAAAAAAGGAATTAAACAGTCGGTATTCGGTGTGTCCGCAAGGAGTTTTAAAATGGACACCGTTATTGCTGGAAACAAGGATTATTACTATGCCATCACGCCTTATTTACAATTAAAATTAGGGAACCGAGGTCCGAACAAACCTTGGTCGAATGAAATTTTGATAAAAACGGTTTTCCGACAAAATGTGTTGGCTTCACGCGAACAAACCATGTTGGGTGGTTACTTGGATTACATGCTCAATTTTACCCGTGTAGACCATGAATGGGAAACGCACGTAAAAAATGATCATTATGAAAATATAACGTTGGGAACTCAAGCCACGAGAAGTATGATTACCAGCACTTACCGTTTTCGTTACCTGAAAAATAAAATGACCAAATGGATTGAATTGCGCGTTTTTGCCGGGAAAATTTGGTCAATACAATCGGATGCTTCGGAGTACGACAATACTAAATTTGCCTTATCAGGAAACAATGGAAATCAAGATTTATTCTTTGACGACTTGTTCTTCAATCGAATTCCAGGCAATGCGACTTCGGTTACACAACGCGCTGACAACATGGGTGGATTTCGTTCCACCAGCTCTTTTGGTAACGCGTCCAAATGGATGACAACTGCCAATTTATTTTGGGAAGCACCTATTAAAATTCAAGGTTTGGGTATTTTTGCCGATGCCGGTCTTTTTTCGAGCGGAGGAACCATTGAATCCGTTTGGAATTTGGGTGTTGGTTTTAAAATCCGTAAAATATTCCAATTGCAATTCCCAATCGCTATGAGTCAAAACATACTCAACAATTATACAAGCAGTAATTACTTGAATCGCATACGCTTTAGTTTGAACGTCAATATTCAGTCGCACCCCTTCCGACTGCGCAATTTGTTTTAAACGAAAAAATCATTTCGTTCACGAGTTCAATCAAAATCTATAAACAAAAAAAGAGACAGCTAAATGCCGTCTCTTTTTTATTTTTTATGAATTCAATATTACATTTTCTGAGGAACTTTCATTCCTAACAAGTGCGTGAAATTCGCAATAATCTCGCCTACATTTTTAGCTAAAATCAATCGCATATTTGCCAACTCTTTGTTTTCTTCGTTGAAAATAGAAACGTTCTGGTAAAAATGATTGAAGCTTTTGACCAACTCGTACAAGTAATTCGCGAGTAAAGCAGGCGATAAATTATCCGCTGCCTCTTGAATCAATTTGGGAGCTTCGTTCATCAATTTCACTACCTCAATTTCTTCGGGAAGAAAACTCAAATCCATGTTCAGTTCTTCAACAGACGCTTTTCGCAAAAGCGATTGAATTCGCGCATAAGCATATTGTATAAACGGTCCTGTATTTCCATTCAATTCAATCGATTCTTCTGGATTGAACATCATGCGCTTTTTCGGATCTACTTTCAATAAATAATATTTTAAGCCGCCCATTCCAATGGTGTTGCACAACTCATCCACTTCTGCGATGCTCATGCCTTCGATATGACCTCGATCCATGGTTGCTTCTTTGGCCTTGCCTACAATTTCTTCCATCAAATCATCTGCATCCACAACCGTTCCTTCGCGTGATTTCATTTTACCCGAAGGCAAATCCACCATACCGTAACTCAAGTGTTTACAATTTTCAGCCCAAGCAAAACCGAGTTTTTTCAAGATCAAAAACAAAACTTGAAAATGATAATCTTGCTCATTCCCGACAGTATAAACGATTCCATTCAAATTCGGGTAATCTCGGTAACGATCGTAAGCTGTTCCCATGTCTTGGGTCATGTAAACGGCTGTTCCGTCTGAACGAAGCAACAGTTTTTCATCCAATCCTTCAGCAGTCAAGTCAATCCAAATGGAACCATCTTCTCGTTGGTTGAAAATTCCTTTTTCCAAACCTTCGATGACCAAATCTTTCCCAATGATGTAAGTGTCTGATTCGTAATAAATCTTGTCGAAATCGACATTCATCTTCTCATAGGTTTTGGCGAAACCTTCGTACACCCAACCGTTCATCGTCGACCACAACAAATAGGTTTGAGGATCTTTCGCTTCCCATTTCACCAACATTTCTTTGGCTTCCAACAGCAAAGAAGTTTGGTTTTTTGCCAAATCCAAAATCTTATCGTTCAATCCTTTTACCGCTTTTTCGTCTTTGTCGTCTTTGGCAGCTTCCAATCGCAAAAATTCAACTTTCGTCGCTTCTGAGAATCCGTCGAAATCATTGTTTTCCCATTGAGCAATGATACTTTTCGCTTCTTTAACAAAGTTTTTATCGAACTCAACGTAGTATTTTCCGACCAATTTATCACCCTTCAATCCCGTATTGGAAGGCGTTTCTTTTTCACCTTTTTCATTCAAAGGGGAGAATTTCTCCCAAGCCAACATACTTTTACAAATGTGAATGCCTCGGTCATTGACAATTTGCGTTTTAATTACATCGTAACCGGCTGCTTTCAAAATTTCCGACACCGAATAGCCCAAAAAGATATTTCGCATGTGTCCTAAATGCAGCGGTTTATTCGTGTTGGGGGAACTATATTCCACCATCATTGTTCCTTTTGAATTTTCTTTTTGAAAACCAAACTGATCCGCGGTATCGATCGTTTTCAATGTATTCATCCAATAAGCAGAGCTAGCAGAAATATTCAAAAATCCACCAACTACCTCGCAGGATGCTACTTCGGGTAATTCAGCAATCAACGCCGCTATTTTGTCGCCAACGGCCTGTGGAGAGGTTTTCAATGCTTTCACAAAGGGGAACAAAACCAAGGTCAAATCGCCTTGAAGCTCTTTTCGTGTTTTTTGAAACTGGATCCAATTTTCATCAATTTCAGCACCAAAAAGAGCCACTTGATTTTGTAGTATTGTATTTTTAATTTGATTTTCCATTTTAAATTTTGACTATTTCGTCATGGTATTTACGGCCTTTTTCACCAAATCAAAGGTGACTTCCGCCATTTTGTTTTTCTTATCGTCCAGACAGGGATTTACTTCCACAAATTCCAAACAACACAATTTTTCTTGTTTTGCGAAAAAGGTCAACATATCGTTGGCTTCCTCGGGAGAAATGCCATCTTTTACTGGAGTTCCAGTTCCATAGGATGTTAAATCTGGATCCATGGAATCCACATCAAATGAAATGTACAAAATATCGATTTGATCAATCCATTTTTGAAACTCCTCCGCCAAAGACGGCCATTTCCTATCCCTCAATTCGGCCACTGTGTAATTACGAATACCCATTTCTTGCATCAAATGTTCTTCTTGTTCTTCCGTATCACGAACACCGATAAAAAACAAATCTTTTGGGGAAATTTTTGCTCCATTTCCTCCTTTACGTTGCAAGCGCTCCCAAATTTCTTTGGCTTGTGGGGAGACATCGTTGATTTTGTATTTCAAATTGTCTTCATTTAACGCAATGGCCAACGGCATTCCATGCATATTTCCAGAAGGCGTTGTATAGGGTGTGTGTAAATCTCCATGTGCATCGATCCAAACAACCCCCAAACGCTCTGTTGGAAATTGTTCTTTGATACCCGCTATAGTTGCCGCGGCAGAACCATGGTCCGAAGAAATTAGCACGGGAGTTTCTTTCTTGGCGTAAATGTTTTTCATTTCCGACATAACATGGTTGAAAATCAAATCCAACCCTTCTATGCGCTTCGCAAAAGGGAATTTTGCTGGAACATCCAACAAATGGTTTTCATCCTTTAAGAGAACGGGGGGGAATTCACTAAAAAAAGTATCATTTTTATCGCGTGCCGCTGTCATGACTGCTTGTGGTCCAAGGGAAGCCCCTCGAGTACCAGCCGTTATTTCAGATGTATTCAATAGTATTTGTACCTTTTTACTCATGCCCTTTGTTTTTTTACCTGCAAAAGTAGGCATATTCAAAGAAACTCTGCCCTATGTAACCAAACAACTTCTTTTCGTTAATTTCGTGTTTTAAAAGCAACGCAACCATTTCAAATGAAATTATTTAATATTTTACTCTCTGTTTCGGTTTTAATATTTACTGGTTTTACAGGACTGGCACAGAAACCTTTTGTTGGCGAAATCAAATTCAAGGTTAGCATGATAGACACCAATGTGCAGCAATTGATTGACGACCGAGAAATGTTCGTCTATACCAATGACACTTTATCACGAATGGAAATTATGAACGATGCTCTGGGTCCACAAGTCAGTATCAAACACATGGTTTTGAAAAAATCGTATTTGTTGATGAATTTTATGGGAACCAAATTGGCCATCCAAACGGATCAAAACAAAGACTCTTCTAAATCCGAAGCCTTTGAAATTCATTACAAATTTTGGGGACGAAAAAAAATCAATGGGTTTGTCTTGAAAAAGGCAACTATTTATAGAGATGATTTGAAAGAAACCAGGACTATTTGGTATTTTAAATCCATTCGACCTGATATTCTGGATGTTTATCCGGGAATCAAAGGTTTACCAGCGGACTATTACATTGGCACGGTGGATGGAATCATCCATTACTCACTCCTTTCTATCGAAGCAAAACCAATGGAAAAAGAACTATTTGGTATACCATCAGATTTCAAACGCATTACTTTGAGCGAATTCATGGAGCACGTGCGAAATATTGAAAAATAAATTTCAAATAAAACTAACACTCAACTGTGCAAATAACAACCTATTTCGCTGTTTTTTGCGCATAAATCTCTTGTATCTTCGTTGGATATACCAAGATGATGGCAGAAGACAATATAATTATTGAAAAAATAAAAAAAGCTGACAAGCCTGAGTCAAAAGGTCAACCCAAAAAAAAGGCGGAAAAACCAGCAACAGGAAGAAGTCTCAATAATTTAGGTACACCGACTCAGAAGAAAAAATCAAGAAATACGATTGGTGCATTTTTGATTTTATTGTCAATCTATTGCCTGCTCGCATGTGTTTCCTACATTTTCACTTGGAAAGAAGACCAAGATCAAGTGATGAACCGCAATTTGTTCACCTTTTTATTTGGAGAAGACAAAGCTCCTGTAACCAACTGGTTGGGGAAATTTGGCGCATGGATTTCACATTTACTGTACTACCGTTGGTTCGGGATCTCCTCCTTGGCTTTGAGCTTTTTAGCTTTCCTTTTCGGAGTTAAATACCTATTAAACATCAAATTATTACCCCTGAAACGAACGGTTTTAGTTTCCAGTATCTTCATGATTTGGAGTTCCATTTTTTTAGGCTACTTCTCAAGTATTCCTAATTATTTTGGCGGTTCATTTGGTTATTTTGTCAATGAATGGCTGAGTTTGTCTGTTGGTAAATTCGGTACGTTACTTTTTATAATCGTGACTCTTTATGCCATTGTCACCTTACTTTTTAACCCTGATTTTAAAGCCATCTGGAATCGATGGGCATTCTGGGGGAAAGGTGAAGAGGACGAAGATGCAGTCGATACGAAAAATTCAGTTCCTCTGACAGATTTGAATGTGATCAATACCATTCGCGATGAACAAGTTGAAAAAGACAAAAAATCAGATGCGATTTCTTTTGACGAAGATGAAGAGGATACAATCGCGGAAGAAGACGAAGAAGAATACGACGATGATTTTGAAATTGCCATCGCGAAGGAATCGACAGTGGTTCCTGCAACTGAAAAATTAGCCGTTGAAGTTCACGACGCCGACGATGAATTGAGCGATGCTGAAATCAATGATTTGCAGCGCGAATTTGGCGATTACGATCCTAAACTAGACTTGTCCAGCTACGTCCTTCCTCCTATAGAATTGCTCAAAGAATTTGGTAGCAATGGGATTTCCGTCAATAAGAAAGAATTGGAAGACAACAAAAATAAAATTGTTGAAACGCTATCCCATTACAAAATTGACATCGCCAAAATCAAAGCGACCGTTGGACCAACCGTTACTTTGTATGAAATTATTCCTGCCCCAGGCGTTCGTATTTCGAAGATTAAAAACTTAGAAGATGATATCGCCTTGAGTCTAAGTGCACTGGGTATTCGAATCATTGCGCCGATTCCAGGAAAAGGAACCATCGGTATAGAGGTTCCCAATTCCAATCCAGAAATGGTCAGCATGCGATCGTTGATTGCCTCAGAAAAATTCCAAAACTCCGACATGGAATTGCCGGTGGTGATGGGAAAAACCATTACGAACGAAACCTACACCTTTGATTTAACAAAATTGCCTCACTTGTTGGTTGCCGGAGCAACGGGACAAGGGAAATCGGTTGGTTTGAATGCCATTTTGATTTCCATTTTGTACAAAAAACATCCCGCACAAGTAAAATTCGTGTTGATTGACCCGAAAAAAGTGGAGTTAACCTTGTTCAACAAAATAGAACGTCACTTTTTAGCCAAACTTCCTGGAGAAGAGGATGCCATTATTACCGACACATCGAAGGTGGTGAACACCTTGAACTCCTTGTGTATCGAAATGGACAACCGATATGATTTACTGAAAATCGCTTCCGCGCGCACCATCAAAGAATACAATGCCAAGTTTATTGCTCGTCGATTGAATCCGGAAAAAGGTCACCATTATTTGCCGTATATCGTCGTTTTGATTGATGAGTTTGCCGATTTGATCATGACAGCAGGTAAAGAAGTAGAACACCCTATCGCTCGTATCGCCCAGTTGGCGCGTGCAGTCGGAATCCACTTAATTGTTGCGACCCAAAGACCATCCGTAAACGTAATCACTGGGATGATCAAAGCCAATTTCCCCGCTCGTATTGCCTTTCGGGTATTGTCTAAAATAGATTCTAGAACCATCTTGGATTCGTCCGGGGCGGATCAATTGATTGGTCGAGGAGATATGTTGGTTTCTACCGGCGCCGATGTAATTCGTTTGCAATGTGGTTTTGTGGATACACCAGAAGTTGAAGCCGTTTGTCAATTTATTGGCGAACAACGCGCTTATCCGGAAGCCATGTTATTACCTGAATACGTGCCAGAAGGTGGAGAATCTGTGGATGTCGATTTGGACGAAATTGATCCAATGTTTGCGGATGCAGCTCGAATTGTCGTGCTTCATCAACAAGGATCTGCCAGTTTGTTGCAACGAAAATTGAAATTGGGCTACAACCGTGCAGGTAGAATTGTCGATCAATTGGAAGCACATGGAATCATTGGGACTTTCCAAGGAAGTAAAGCGCGTGACGTGCTATATGCAGAAATCACCACCCTAGACCAATATCTGGCAACAAAAGGCATTGTTTAAGAGGAAAGAGAAACCTAGAGTTTCACCACATCCCCTTCAATGGCCTCGAAGGAATTTTCAAAAATATTTTTAGCTTCCGCTAGATGCACTTCCGCGTCATTGTAACGCGCACTAAGGTGTCCGAAGTACAATTTTGTGACTTTGGCTAATTTGGCTATTTGAGCCGCATTTTCTGCCGTACTGTGTTTAGTGGCTTTCGCTCTGTCTTCGTCTTTTTTCGAAAAGGTTGCTTCGTGGTACAAAACATCAATGTTTTCCAGGAAAGGCAACATGGATTCGTTGTAGGCCGTATCCGAACAAAATGCATACGAGCCGGAACGTTTCGGCTTAGTAGTATACAACTTAAATGAATGGACATTTCCATTTTCATCTATCACATCTTTCCCTGCTTTTAAATCGGGAATCTGCGTCAGACTCAATCCACTGGCTTTGAATTTTTCTGCTAACAAACTTCGTGGTTTTTCCTTTTCTCGGAAAGTAAAACCGTGGGTGGGTATTTTGTGTTTTAATTTGAATGTTTTGATTTCAATTACTTTGTCTTCAAAGAGCAATCCTTCAAAAGCATCTTCGATCACATGAAAATGAATGGTATAATCTAATGAAGCGCCACCTAATTCAATTTGCATACGCACCAGTTGTTCCAAAGGTGGTGGCCCATAAATGTCAATGGATTTTTCTCGGCCGAGCAAATGCATGGAACTCAGCAAACCTACTAAGCCAAAATAATGATCTCCGTGCAAATGGGAAATGAAAATAGCGTCTAATTTTTGAATCTTGACACTGCGTTTGCGCAATTGTATTTGGGTTCCCTCACCACAATCGATCAAAAAATGTCGATTCTGACAAAAAATGTACTGGGAAGTTGGATGATGATTCACCGTTGGCAGTGCGCTTCCGGTACCTAAAAATTGAACGTAGAAACTCACTTTTGAAGTGCCGCAACCGCCTCTGTATGATTTTCTTCAAACAAAAGCACTTTATCCAATTGGGCAATTTTCACCATTTTCATGACATTGTCTTGCATTCCACAAAGAACGAAGCGGCCATTGGTGTCTTTGCACAAGCGATTCCCCATTAACAAAGAACTCAACCCTGACGAATCGCAATATTTTGTTGCCGTCATGTCCACAATGATTTTGTTGATGCCTTTGTTGTTCAATAAAACCAGCTCAGCTTTGAGCTCAGATGCATTTTGGGCATTTAATCGTTCTACATTTGAAGTAACCGTTGCGCCGTATTGATCTATATTGGTTTCGAAGTTCATTTTAATTCAGGTTTGATACCAAAAATAACAAAATTTTATTGTCGCTCAATTTTTGCAGCTAATAAATAAATCACTGCCATGCGAATTGCAACGCCATTTTCCACTTGTTGCAAGATCAAGGATTGCTTAGAATCTGCAACATCACTCGTAATTTCAACACCACGATTGATTGGACCCGGGTGCATGACAACAATTTCTTTCGAAAGAGAATCCAATAGTTCTTTGTTCAATCCAAAGAGCATGGAATACTCGCGTAAACTTGGGAAATACTTAATGTCTTGCCGCTCCAATTGAATACGAAGCATGTTGGCTACATCACACCATTCCAAAGCGTGACGCAAGTTGTGTGAAACTTTCACACCCAATTTATCAATGTGTTTTGGGATCAAAGTAGTCGGTCCGCAAACCATCACTTCCGCCCCCAGTTTTTGCAAACAAAGAATATTCGATAAAGCTACACGTGAATGCAAGATATCACCAACAATGACAATTTTCTTCCCTTCCACAGAACCCAATTTCTCTCGAATGGTAAACGCATCCAATAAGGCTTGCGTCGGATGTTCATGCGTTCCGTCACCTGCATTTACTACTTTGGCTGATATTCTATCCGAAAGAAATTTAGCGGCACCGGGATTGGGATGGCGCATCACCACCATGTCCACTTTCATGGAAAGTATGTTATTCACCGTATCTACGAGTGTTTCACCTTTGCTCACGGAACTGCCAGAAGCACTAAAATTAACAACATCTGCTGACAATCTTTTTTCTGCCAATTCGAAGGAAAGTCTCGTTCGGGTTGAATTTTCAAAAAACAAATTGGCAATCGTTAGATCTCGCAGGGAAGGAACTTTTTTTATCGGGCGATTGATGACTTGTTTGAAGTTATCTGCCGTTGCAAATATCAATTCAATATCAGATTTCGTTAAATCACGAATACCGATTAAGTGTTCTACGCTCAAATTATCCATTTACTTCTTTGCTGTATAAAAGTAATACTCTGTCTTCTCCTTCAATTTCCTTCCACTCTACGGCAACACGCTCGGAAACCAAGGAATCAACTGTTTTTCCGACGTAATCTGCTTGAATGGGCAAATGACGTCTAAAACGACGATCAATCATGGTTAACAATTCAACGCGATTCGGTCGTCCGTATGCCAATAAAGCATCCAAACCAGAACGAATGGTACGACCCGTAAACAATACATCGTCAATCAATACAATGTTCTTGTTCTCTATTGAAAAATTGATGTTGGTGGTACTAGGAATGATCGGTCGTTCTCGTCTTCTGAAATCATCGCGGTAAAAAGTAATGTCCAGGTTACCGCAAACAATTTCTTTTTTCAGGATACTTTCCAATTGCTCTTTTAAGCGAGTAACAACATGAATGCCGCGCGGTTGTAATCCAATAAGAATTGTGGAAGAAAAATCACCATGGGTCTCTATCAACTGGTGACAGAGCCTATTGATTGTCAATTCAAATTGTTTGGAATTGAGAATGACTTGATTTTCCATTGAGACAAAGATAGCCGTTTATCTTAAATTGAAAGTACTTGTTTGGACCAAGTTTATAAAAAATTTTCATCCTCCATTTTCTACACTTTACTCAACGCTCGTGACGTTTTACATTTTATTCAAAAAGTCGATGCAAAAACAGTGTATTTTAGAATCAGAAAACAATTCATAGTTTTAGTTTTTTTGTTTATCGTTAGTTTTTGGTAAAGCCTGGTTCTCAAGATAGTTTGTTTCATAGTTCGCCCCTAGAAATTTCAGAGAATCAGGTTTTTTTATTTAAAAAATCAGCCTCCTTTCCGGACTACCTTAAAACCCATTTTCGTTAGCTCAGCCATCACCTTGTCTCTAAAATTTCCTTGAACAATAATTTCACCATCCTTGGCAGAACCTCCAACGCCACATTTTGTTTTCAAGGTTTTCCCTAAGTCCTTCAAATCTTCATCTGATCCAATAAAACCTTCCACCAGCGTTACATCTTTTCCGCCTCTGTTTTTCCGATCAATCGAAACATAGAGTTTTTGTTTGTCATTGGAAACTGACTCAACGGCATCGTCCAATTCTTCTTCAAAAGAGAAGTTTGGATTTGTTGAATAAACCATGTTTCCGCTATTTTTTTGTTTTTTAGCCATTATTTAAATTCTACTATTGCTCCTTGAACATCGTCGCTCATGACACCATTCGGTGCTTTTTCACGCACTTCTTTCAATGCTTTGGGTGAACGAACTTCGTATAAATATATTTCTTTTCCTGCACTTTTCAAGGCTGTCACTTGATTTTTTGTACACGCACTGTTTTTGATTACGAATCCGGTGAGTTGAGGATAATCAATCAATACTTGTTGAATTTCTTCTTGATCATCGCATGAAAACAAAACAGACCAACCTTTTTGAAGAAAGGGTGCAATCCAGGCAGGATTGCTTAAAATCATTTTGGATTTTGATGTTGCATTGTCAATGGTGGCACTCCAATTTTCAAGTGAAGTGAGAAACTGGTTTACGTCTTGAACCGCATTTTCACAAAAATTGGTGTGCTTAATGTCTAGCAATAAAAAACGATTTGTTTTCTCAAAAACATTCACATTTTCCAATTTAGCCAATGGCTCATTTTTAAGCGTTTTATAGAAAACAGCCTGCAAATCAAATTCTGTTTGGTTCGCCACACAGCCCGAACTTTTGGTTTCATCGTCCAAAATTTCATCGTGACTCAACCAAAGAGTTCCATCCGAAGCCATTCGCACATCCATTTCTACTCCATCCAAATTGGGAGTTTCCAACGCCAACGTCATTGCCTCCTTTGAATTGGCGTGGTGGACGCTTCCAGAAAATTCCAGTCCCATTCCCGCATGACCCAATACCCAAATGGGCAAATCCGCTTTCTTTTTGCAAGCGGATGCCAGAAGCAGAAGAAAGAGGAGGCTATATTTCATACCGCATGCCGATTTGAAGTGAATATCCCCAGGAATTGTAACGATTGACTTTGGGCACAAAATGAGTTGTCGATCCACCAAAATAAGCCGATTGGGTAAATTTTAATTGTTTCCCAAAAGCAAAATAATAGCCCAATTCTGCCGTAGCATATTTTTGGATAGGCTTGAAAAACTTAGGAGACAATCGCATGACTGAAAATTGAATCGAGGGACCTAAAATCCACCGATTGGATTTGAGAAAATCACCATGAAGCAGCAAATCAAATTTTGAAAACAACGCTTGTTGAAAGAAGGTGCGCCTTGTCCCCACGCCATATCTAATCTCTAAAATCAAAGGAGAATTATATTGAAACCCCGTACCTATTGAAGTGAAAATATCTTCATTTTGATAGGAAACACCAACACTGTAAATGTGATGAGAGTTTGTTTCGTCGGATTGAGACCAACCTTCAAACGAAATAGAAAGTAAAAAAATGAGTATGAATTTCAATCCTGTAAAATTGGAAAAACAAATTTAGAGAAAAGATAGGCAAGATCTACCCAGGTGAGGCATCTTATATTTTCGGACACTTTTTACAGTGCACACCTTTCTTTTTGTATTTCTTGCAACAATCTTTCTTTTTGTCACAAGAACAGTCTTGGCAAGAAGGTGCCAAAGTCAAAAGCTTCGTATCAACAACGGTTGTTTTCACTTATTTAGATTAATTCTAAACAAAGATAATTCATTTGCCAATACCAATTTCAATTTCCTTAAAAATTTAACATAAGAAAAAACGAAAAAAGACCCATTCAACTTTTGCTTTTACAACAAAAAAAATAGTTAAAAAGGAGCGATGGCAAGAAAAATCAGTAATTCAGTTTCAGGAGAATCATCTTGTAAACTGAAGTTAAAAAGCAAATCAAACGAGCTGGTTGAATCACCCAGAAAAATCTCACCATTTCTAAATGTATACAGGCATTTTCGCAACGAAGAATTTGAAACTTGATACACTTTCCCATTTTCAATTTCGTATAAAACGTCAAAAACAGAATTACTTTGCCCTTTGTAGATTTTGTTTCCTTCTATTGTGTAGCGACAGGTAAAGTAATTAATATCCTCGTACACTTCATTTTGACGAATAAACAAAATGTCTTTTCCCCAAAGACTATTAGCCATCCGCGTTATTTTTCTAGGCGTAATTTGATAGATCAAATCGTTTGAATTGGCTCGATCGCCGCGGTAAACATTGGTTTGAGAATAACCGATGGAAGAAAATAAGATGGGGATTAAAAAAACGAAGATAAATTTCATGGCTCTATTTTGCAATTGACACTATCAAATGCAAACAAGAAATTTCTTTTTCTACCAATTCAAAGTTGTACGATAAATTATGATGCGATTTCAATTTCATCAACATACAACCCAAACTTGCGCCTCCTTTATCGGTCACTTCAGCATTCGTCAGTGTTTCCATATACAAAGTCTTTATTTCATCATGTGACATTAAATTCAATCTTTCGCAGTATTTCTTTAATTTGGGCACGTAATCTTGGCAGACCAAATTTAAAAAATGCAATTGAATGTTCTCATTGGAATTGGTCAATACAAAACCTCCCACAGATTGACCATCACTGTCTTTTAACGCATGCCGATAAATATTCTGAAGTCCTTCAATAAGAATAGCGAAAGCTCTTTTACTGATGTTTTTTTCCAAATCGACACGGTGAAGTTTTTGTTCTACGGAGCTTGAAATTTGCCCGATAGTGGTTTCATTTATATTGCCTAAAAAATCATGCAACAAGAAACAACCAATGTCTTGAAGACAACCATTGATTGTTCTATCGAAATTCCTTTTAAGTAGAATTTCAGCGGTATCGTTACTAATTTCAACCATTAAATGGCTCCTCTTTATTCTGTTATACGTTCACAAATTTCATGAACCTATCGTTTGGTTGCACGAAATAACTAAATAATCATCAAATAATCTACAATTTACCTCTAAATTTTTGATTACCATATCAATTATCTAACTTTACTTTTAGTCGATTTCTCAAGAATTGTGCCAACTATTCTAACAACAGCGGGACAGATATCCATATTCTTTTGAGTGAGATTTAAAATTTGATGCATGTTTTTTCTATCGGTGTGGGGATACTCACGGCACGCCAAAGGTCGAAATTCATAAATTGTGCATTTGTTATCATCAGCATCCAAAAAAGCACATGGAGATTGATTCAAGACATAATCCATTTCCTCATCCAGGTGAAGATAAGAGGTGATAAATTGTTTCTCAGTAGTTCTCAAATTTTTAGCAATCCGCTTGATGTCAATATCACGAAAAATTGGACTGGTCGTTTTACAACAATTTGCGCAGGCCAAGCAATCTATCTTCTGAAATACTTTTTCGTGTTCTTCATGAAAAAGATCATCGAGTTTTTTACCCTTCAATTTGTTGTTCTTAAAAAACTTAGCACTTTGCTCTTTGATTTTTACAGCTTCAATTAATTCTGATTGATATTTCACGACTGCCTTCTTTTTTATGTTTCCACAAATATCGCATAAACTCTTATATTTGCTGGAAAACCTAGAAAATACTCATGGATCATTACGATTTGGTTGTGATTGGCGGAGGTCCCGCTGGCTATGCTGCCGCCATGCGCGGAATTGATTTTGGTAAACGTGTTTGTCTCATAGAACGCGACAAAGTTGGCGGAGCGGGCGTTTACAACGGTGCTTTGTCTTCTAAAACTCTTTGGGAACTTTCGACTCGTGTGGCCAGTGTCAACAATATGCTCAAATCCGATGAGCACATGAATTTCGAGATGCCATGGACGGATGTTCGAAGAAATTTAGAAGAGGCAATTTTTGAGCGAAAATTTCAATATTCATGTCACATAAAGTTGTTGCAAACAGAAACAATGAACAAAATCTTTCATTACGAAAGAGGAAGTGGAAAATTGTTGTCAAAAAATGAAATTCAAATCAATCACGAAGGAACACAAAAGGTAATTTGGGGTGATCATATCATTTTAGCGACGGGATCAAGACCCAGATTCATACCCAATGTTGTAGTCGACGAAAAAATCATTTTAACCAGCGATGGAATTGATCAAATCGATGACTATCCAGAGAGTATCGTAATTGTTGGAGCGGGTGTAATTGGTTGTGAATATGCTACTATATTCTCCAATTTTGGCAAAACAAAAGTCCACATCATTGACCGACAAGATCGAATTTTACCTTTCGAAGATGAAGACATCTCCAGCATGGTGGCTTCCAATCTCGAAAAAAGAGGTGTCATTATTCATCACAATTCTGCCTTGAAACGAATGGAAATCGTGGAAGGCGAAGTCGAATATGAACTGGAATATAACGACGGTAAAACAGAAATTATCCGTGTTCAAAAAGCATTACTCTCCGTTGGTCGATTGCCCAATGTAGAAGGCCTGGACATTGCCGCTGCTGGCGTTGTTTTAGGTCCCCGTAATCTCTATATCGGCGATGCAGACACCCAAACGAATATTCCCAATATTTATGCCGTTGGTGATGTGTCTGGGCGAATTGCTCTGGTGAACATGGGAGAAATTGAAGCTCGACATGCGGTGGAAAAAATATTTGGCAACACACGAGCACCGCTATCCTACGACAATGTTTGCACTATCATGTTTTTACAACCTGAAGTGGCAGCCGTAGGCATGAATGAGCAGCAATGCATCGAAAAAAACATTCCTGTAAAAGTGGTGAAAATTGACTATTCCGTCATTGCCAGAGCCATTGCCATGCGCAAAACGCAAGGATTTTTCAAAATAATCGTCAGCAACGATAATGACATGAAAATACTTGGTATGCGCGCAGTTGGTGAACATGCTTCGAGTGCCATTCAAGCGGTTGGACTTTTGATCAAAATGAATGTCGGTATCGAGGTGCTCGCTGAATTGGTGCACCCTCACCCTTCCATCGTTGAAGGAATTCAAGAATGTGTTCGTATGCTCTTGAACAAATCAATTTTCAAAACGTCTGTTTTCAAAGATAAGTTGGCTTGTTACTCACTTGTAAATGGAGTAAAAACCAACTTAGAAAGATTGTAACCGCGCGAATCTATTTGATCACTTTAAAGCTAACAAGTCCATTTTTCGCATAAACGCGAACTACGTAAAGTCCTTCCGGTAATTTGCTCGTATCCAAATCCGTGAATCCGTCATGTGCGGCTATGGGAACTGAGATTACTTCACCGCGCAGGTTGATTAATTCAATCTTATCCGAAATTTCAGAAGCAATCGTCAACTTATCGGTAAATGGATTTGGAAACAATTGAGTCAAAGGATTTTTTTCCATTTCAGCGATATCCAAGGCGTCTTCAAAAGACAATTCATCTACGATAATGTAGGTTCCCATCTGTGTATTCCCCATGCCCGCTGCAATCGTAATATTCACTGAATCAGGAATCAAAGAAGATAAATAGCTTATAGGGAAATACATGCAAGTAAATTCATTGATATTCGTATCCACGTTAAAGGAACAAAATAAGGGGGAAGCCACAATCGAATCACCCTGAAACATGGAAACCATTAATATTACTTTGTCGCCCGGAGCAATGTTGGTTTTAATGCACGCTTTTAAAAAATTGGGCCGCTGTGAATAATTAAAATCCAATTCGGCGATACCTGGAAGGATGCCAAATCCTGGAGAAAACGTTTCCACTTTCATGGAAAAGTTACCTGCATAAGCCGGAGTATAGGGCGAAACGCAAACGAAAGGATCAGAATTACTCGTTATCCAAAAGTCTGGGTTATTATCCGAACCGTCATCTGTCCAATTTTCAAATCCATTGTTGGGAATTTGGCCAAATGAGGTCATTGAAATCATGAGCAAAGCCATGAAAGACAATCGTAAATTAATTTTCATATCGAGTTGTTTTTAAGTTGTTTAAAGACAAATTAACGAATTAAATTAATTCAAAAAAATAATATAAGTCAGTTTTTTTCCTAACCTGTAGAGAATTGTTCACTCCATGTGGACCTGTAAATAGGATTGAAAATTACTTCCCTTTTAATTCCATCGCTTGTAGTGTGTTGATCATCAAAGACGCGATGGTCATGGGCCCAACTCCACCTGGAACGGGCGTTATAAAAGAAGTTTTTGGAGCTACGTTTTCAAAATCAACGTCACCACTCAAACGCCAGCCACGAGCGCGACTACTGTCTTCGATGCGCGTTGTCCCTACGTCAATTACCACAGCACCCTCTTTCACCATATCTGCGGTAACATAACCCGGTTTACCAATGGCCGCAATCAATATATCTGCACCAAGACAGATTTCTTTTAAATTTTTCGTTCGACTATGCGTCAGCGTAACGGTACAATTTCCTGGGTCTGTATTACGTGCCAACATGATACTCAACGGCATCCCAACGATGTTGCTTCGTCCAATCACAACACAGTTTTTACCTGCTGTTTCTATGCCATTTCGTTTGATCAATTGAACAATTCCTGCTGGGGTAGCTGGGAGAAAACCAGGTAAATTCAAGACCATATTTCCTAAGTTCACAGGGTGAAATCCATCTACATCCTTTAACGGATCGATAGCTTGGGTGATTTTTAACTCATCGATGTGTTTCGGCAAGGGCAATTGAACAATAAATCCATCGATACTCTTGTCTTCGTTCAAAGATTTTACCTTGGCTAACAAGATTTCTTCTGGCACGGAATCGTCGTAGCGAATTAATGTACTCTCGAATCCGATTTGATCGCAAGCCTTGACTTTCGCGTTTACATACGTCATTGAACCTCCATCCGTTCCGACCAAAATCGCCGCCAAATGAGGAATTTTCTTCCCTTCTTCTTTTCGCGTTTTCACGGCATCAGCCAATTCTTTTTTGATTAATTCTGAAGTTGCTTTGCCGTCTAATAATTGCATACTGGATCTTTTTTGCAAAGATAGATACTTTTCGCGAAATTGTTTTCTCGTTTTTATTTTCAAATCATTAGCCTGGCTAATTCTTGCCTACAAGTTTCGAATACAACCTTAATTATTGCTTAAATTTTTTCATTGAATACTGATTTTGGAAAGAATACCTTTAAATTTGAAACATGAAAAAATTATGGATTTTGTTGTTGTTTGTATCTCCGCTGATTTGGGCACAAGAGGAGGACGACGAAGTGCTTGTTGACATGGAAAAAATGGGCAAGGAAATAGGCTTGGATGGCTATTTCAGTGTTGGAACCAATGGTGGAAACTTTACACTTGGATTGAAGCTAGCACTTTTGCCTGCGGGTGATAGTACTTTTGCTTATGGTCCTTCTTTTCGAATGATGCGTGCCTATTCAAATCTTTATGGAAATAGTGCTAGTTACGATATCTTTGGAGCTGGTGCTTTCTTGCACGTGCGCCTGTTTCAATATTTGTTTATTGGTGGTGAACTGGAATTTTTAAATAGTCCTTATTTTGCCATTAACACCGGAAAACCGGATAAGCATTGGATCACTACTTTATTTTTAGGCGGAGGCTATTCTCAATCTTTTTTAGAGAATCGATTTCGGGTGAATCTTGGAATTTATTACGATGTTGTAAACAATCTGAACAGTCCCTACCGAGCGACCTATCACCCAAAGAAGGTGGGGCCCAACGGACAAAACGGAGCCCTAATTCCGATACTTTATCGCGTTAGTTTGTTCATTCCGTTAGGGAGAAGAGGTTAAAATGAACTTCAATGAAGGGAATTAGACCATCGTAAATTCTTTTCCATCAATGACCAACACATCACCGGGAATTAATTTTGCCCTTTTACGGAGCTCAATTTCGCCATTTCTTTTCACCATACCATCCCCAACAATAAATTTGGCATGACCACCTGTGCTCGCCAGTCCTGTGGCTTTTAATAGTTGGATCAATTCGATGTAATCGCCTTCTATTTTGAATTCTTGTTTCATTTTATTTTTTTATTTGTCCTTTAGCCATTGGGCCAACAGCTGTTCTGCTGCATCAAAAGGGGAAATGGATTGATCGATGATTTGACGTTCAAAATCATGAACACTCTCGTTGGCACCTTTTCGATCCAGAAAATGATGCAATATGGATTCCTTCAAGGCTTCCTTGAACCAACGTAAATCTTGCGTTTGTCTTTTTTTGTCTAGCCAACCATTTAAGGTAGTATGATTTCGGAAACTTTCTATTTCCTGCCAAACTTCTTGAATATTTTCTTTTTCGATAGCACTGCAAACCATTGTTTTCGGAATCCAATCGTTGGTATTGGGTGGAAATAAATGCAGCGCATTTTTATACTCTTTTGCAGCTAAATTTGCCTTGGATCGGTTGTCTCCATCCGCTTTGTTGATGACCAGCAGATCCGCCAATTCCATGATGCCGCGTTTGATTCCTTGCAATTCATCGCCAGCGCCTGAAAGCATGAGCAAAAGGAAAAAATCAACCATGGAATGCACCAAGGTTTCACTTTGCCCTACTCCTACTGTTTCAATGACGATCACATCAAATCCAGCTGCTTCACAGAGCAAAATACTCTCTCTCGTTTTTCGGGCCACACCTCCCAAACTGTCTCCAGATGGCGTAGGGCGAATAAAGGCGTTTTCTGCCGCACTCAATTCATTCATGCGGGTTTTATCTCCCAAAATACTACCACCACCTTCTTCGCTGCTCGGATCGATGGCTAAAACGGCTATTTTTTTACCAAGCGAAAGTACAAATAGTCCAAACGCCTCAATGAAAGTACTTTTTCCTACTCCAGGAACTCCTGTGATACCAATTCGGATTGATTTCCCAGCATGCGGCAAACACAATTTTATTAATTCGTTTGCTTTTAGGTTGTCTTCTGGAAGGGAACTTTCCAAGAGCGTAATGGCGGATGATAAAATAACACGATCCTGTTTTAGAATGCCTTGGAATAAAATTTCAGGCACCAACTGTTCGCGTCGCTCCTTCCGTTTTTTTACCCATTCTAATTTTTGATCTTGTTTCATCGTATCGAAAGTAGAAATTTTTCAGGCAAAACAACGGATTTACCATTAAATAAAATCAAAACGGTTACTTTTGCGCCATGACCAAAATCGGTTTACTTTCGGACACGCACGGTTATTTAGACCCCAAAATTTTCTCGCATTTTAAGGATGTGGATGAAATATGGCATGCGGGCGATATTGGTAGCCTGGAAGTTCTCGACCAATTGAGGGCTTTCAAGCCTTTGCGCATTGTTTATGGTAATATTGATGACACAAAAATGCGCACAGAAACGCCGGAAACGATTGTTTTTAACGTGGAAAAAATGAAAATTTTAATGACGCACATCGCTGGAAGGCCGAGTCGATATGCCAAGGACATTCCCGAACTTTTAACGAAAGAGCGCCCCAATATTTTCGTTTGCGGTCATTCACACATACTTTTAGTCCAAAATGACCCTCGACACCAATTGCTTTGGTTGAATCCTGGAGCTTGCGGTATCAAAGGATTTCATTCCGTTCGCACCTTGCTTCGGTTCACCATTTCGGAGAATAAAATTCAAGATATGGAAGCAATTGAACTGGGAAAACGCGTTTGAACATAATTTTTCTATTTACTTTGCGTTAATGGCATACATGAAAACATTGCTTGGTTTATTTTTCTTACTCCTGACGGTAGGAAGTTGGGCGCAAACGGGCGGCACCACTAGTTTTTCCTTTCTCGACTTAGCCTACAATGCGCGAACATTGGCCTTGGGCAACGATTTCATTTCAGTGAAAGATCAAGATTTGAGTTTAGGTGTTTCCAATCCCTCCCTCATCAATGCGAAAATGAATAAACGTGCCTCCACCAACCAAGCCTTGTTGCCTGGTGGCATCAATTACGGCATGATCAATTACGGACGAACGTTGAAAAATGATTTTGTTGGCGTTGCTCACCTTCGCTATGTAGACTATGGTAAAATGATAGGTCGAGACATTTACGGTAATGAAAGTGGTGTTTTCAAACCAATGGATTTTGTTTTAGGCGCCAGTGTTGCGAAACCTTTCTCACCAAAGCTAAGCATAGGTGCTAGTTTAAATTTTATTTTCTCTCAATTGTCGTCTTACTCCTCAATCGGAGCTTCCCTCGACTTTGCAGGGAACTATTACAACGAAGACAAAGAATTTTTAGCCACCGTTTTGGTAAAAAACGCCGGGTATCAGTTCAAAGGATTCACACCTGGAAAACACGAGCCGTTGCCGGTTGAATTGCAAATGGCTTTTTCTAAAAAATTAAAACACGCCCCATTCCGGTTCTCCTTGCTGGCGCATCATTTAAACAAATGGGATTTGAGTTATGTCGACCCCAATGCCAAACCTACTATCGACGCACTTACGGGCGATTCAATTCCAGTTCCCACTGCCAATTTTATAGAGAAAACCGCACGGCATCTTACCTATCAATTGGAAGTCCTCATTTCTGAAAATTTGCATGTACGAACAGCATTTGATTTCCAAAAACGACAAGAAATGAAATTGTTTGATCGGCCTGGAGTTTCAGGATTTTCATTTGGCGCAGGTTTTTATTTCAAGCGATTCTCTGTTGACTATGGATTTGGAGTTGTTTCTCGCGCTGGCTACCAACACATGTTATCATTGAGTACCAACCTTGGTCAGTGGCGCAAATAATCGCGTTCAAATGATTATTTTCGCAGTAGATGAAAACAGCTGAAGACGTAAAAAAAATAACGATTGCCATTGATGGGCACTCTTCCTGTGGCAAAAGCACGTTGGCCAAAGAAATTGCAAAGCAACTTTCCTACATTTACATCGACAGTGGAGCCATGTATCGCGGAGTGGCTTTGTACAGTTTACGAAACAACTGGGTTTCCAGCAATCATCTTGATTCTGATACTATCATAGCCCATTTAAAAGAAATTGAATTGACCTTTCAATTCGATGAAACTCTCGGGAAACCTGCCTTGTATTTAAATGGAGAACATGTCGAGAAATTGATCCGCAGCATGGAAGTATCTAGTGTTGTTTCTCCCATTGCAACCATCAAAGAAGTGCGGCAAAAACTTGTTGAAGAACAACGCAAAATGTCTTTGAAAGGTGGCGTTGTCATGGATGGAAGAGATATCGGATCGGTGGTATTTCCGCACGCTGAACTGAAAATTTTTCTCACCGCCCGACCAGATGTACGCGCCAAAAGACGCTACGATGAAATAAAAAATACCGATTCCAATGTAGACTTGGAGGAAATCAAGAAAAATTTATTAGAGCGCGACCACATCGATAGTACGCGCGAGGAAAGTCCATTGATTCAAACAGCAGATGCTTGGGTTTTGGACAACAGCGATTTGACAAAAATTCAACAATTAGAACTAGTATTGAACCGAATTGATGAAATTTCAAAGTAAATAACCTATCTTTGTGTAATATTTCAATAATTGTTTTTTTTTAAACAAAATGCAAGGTTACTATTGAAGTATAGAAGAACTACTTAAGAAACATTAAAAACGCTAAATCAAGAAAATCATGGATTCAATTGGTAAACTAACGGAAGAACTAATAAACCGTAGTCCATTTTTGAGAGAAGCCATTACGGACAATCTAATCAACATATCTGCGCTTGCGCGCAAATTGAAACCCGAGATCGAAGAAAAAATGGGGAAACCCGTGAAAGAAGGGGCCATCGTTATGACCATCAAACGGATGTCTCCCGGCTTGTATCATCGATTGAATATCAAAATCACCAACATGATGTCGGAACTAGGTGACTTCCTTGTTCGAAGCAATTTGTCTGATTTTACCTATGAAAATTCAGAAACGCTAAAAAATGCGCAAAGTGATTTCATTCAAATGATGCGTCGTGAAAACGATAATTTCTATACCATTTCACAAGGATTATCCGAAACCACTTTCATTATTTCAGCCAGTCAAAATGAATTTGTACGAGAATTTTTCAAAAATGAAAAACAAAAAGCGCACAATGAAAAATTGGCTTCGGTAACGGTAAAATTACCAACTGTGAACACAGAGATTTATGGTGTGTACTATTACATTTTGAAGCAATTGGCTTGGGAAGGAATCAACATTGTACAAGTCGTTTCTACCTCCAATGAATTTACCATTGTGGTGAGTCAAGACGAAATTGATTCGGCCTTTAAAATCTTAATGAATCTGAAAAGATTAAGTTAAGCTTGGCATTTTTCTTCTGGACGCGCACCGCACAATCCGCAGGTAGCTCCTTCTTCTTGTAACATTGGGTTATTACTCGCACAAGTTCCAGCGAACTTACCATCTTTTTTCGCCCAAATTTTAATAGCAATGCCTGCAAAAGCAAGAGAAAGAAGACCGATAGAAAGTAAAATGAGTTTCATTGTTTAATATTTTATACAAAGTTACACATTTTTAAGGCGCTTGCAAAAGTTTCCCTTTGCCGTAATCGTTCCATTTTATCTCTGCTGGGGTTCCCAAATAATACACATTTCCCAGGTCGGTCGTTTCGCATTTCAAATAGTGTGTAGCTCCATTGATGTAAAGATCTGAAGAGGATCGGCTAACACAAACGATTTTATCGGAAACGACAAAGTTGGTGGTATTACAATAGCCACTTCCTTTGACTGAAAAACGCGCTGTTTTAGCTGTGCCCCGAATCGTGTAATCTGCAAAGCAAGGCTCAATATCCAACTGACAATCATCTACTTGCAATTCTAAATTGACCGTTCCGGAACTTTCTCTAACTTCTAAATTAAAATTTGATTGAACAATTTTCCCTACGCTATTGATATTTTCAGACCCCAGAAAAATCACTTTATCCAATTGACTGAAATGGACTTCTACTTTTATTTTGTGCTTTGGACTTCTTAAAAATTTACACTTGTTCGTATTGGTCAGCGTCAATTTCCCGTCTATCAGTTCGACTTTCACCTCGTTTATTACATTTTCTCCCCCCGAAATTTTAAGATAATTTAGCGAATCTTGTATCAAATCAATGGCTAAGTAGGTATTAATTTCTAACTCCGAAAAATACCCATACAAGTTGACCAATTTCTCGCTGTCTTTGCCTGTAAATTTCCAGCACGTTCGGTCGGCCGGCTTTTTGCAGGCAGTGAATGCTAAAAAAAGAATCAAGAGATATTTCATTTCTTCTTCCGGTTAAATAAATATCCTACACTCCATTCCCAGTAATCTGCCTTGCCCCAATTGGCCTTCAGCGTCCAGCCGATTTGCAAATTGGATTTAAAACGATACCGCATACCAATTCGGTGGTAGAAATAATCTTCTGGCAAGTAGCGATCTCGGTAATAACCACCCATTCCGATAACTGCCGAAAAATGATCGTATGACAGAACATACCCAAGAAAAGCACCGAGTTGAACAATGTCCAAAGGTTTTTTCTCAAATTCTGGCAAATAATCGAGTATGGATGTTTTGTAAATTCCATCCAAGGCAAATTCTACCCCCACTTTTGGACTAAATATTTTACGCGCAAACAAATTGAGGCCGTATACAGGATATTTTTTATGGGTCAAAGGCAAAACTTCCTTCCAAGAAAAAATGGCATTTACGCCTAGTTGAATCGGTAATCCTTTTTTGGTAATTGGATCAGAAACGGGCTTGCTCAAAGATTGACCCATTACGTGACCATATGATAATGACAAAAGCGGAAAGTTGAGTCCTAAATTGGGTAATTTGGCTGAACCATTCGAAAAATGTGTCATTTCGGCTCCAATTCCAAACGAATTATTCTTCACGAAATACCGAAAATTTAGCCCCAAAAGGATCGTTGCATTGATATGTGACGATACAGCATTATTTTTTGGATTGGTTTTCGCGTCATATACTTTAGTAATATAAGATATGCCGGCACCCACTCGTGCATTGAACGATAAATTTTTGGTTCTAAAAAAAGGCAATTCTCCAAAAGCATAGATTCCAAATGCATCTCCTAAAATAGGTGTGTTGCCCAATTGGTTGAAAAAACCCGTCACACCTATTCTCGGTTTTGGATAATAATTTGCCCACGAATTGGTATCGTTGAGTTCGATGAAATAGGAGATTTCTCCCGACCAAACTCGTTCTGTTCGCAAATGGTCCATCACCGCACGATGTGGCGCCAAATTTCCGTTTTTTATTTTGCACTCAAGGCCCCATTCATTTTGAGAAAAAGTTCCGTGCCAAATAAACAGCGCCAAGAAAAAGAGCAAAAGTCTTTGATTCATAGCGCAAAAATAGATTATTCTACATTTTAGCGAAAGAAAAAGTAATTTTAGCAAAAAAAAGAATGGATCAACGACTGGTTGCTTTTGAGCGTTTGCTAAACATCATGGACGATTTGCGCGAAAAATGTCCTTGGGATCAAAAACAAACTTTTTCCTCCCTTCGCCATTTAACGATTGAGGAAAGTTATGAATTGACAGACGCGATATTGGACGAAGACTGGACCTCACTGGAAGGTGAAATTGGTGATTTATTTCTTCACTTGGTTTTCTATTCCAAAATTGGTAGTGAACAAAATCTATTCGACATTACGTCCGTTTTAACCAAAATTTGCGACAAATTGGTGCACCGTCACCCACATATCTACGGAGATGTGGTCGTACAAAACGAAGAAGAAGTAAAACAAAACTGGGAAAAACTGAAGCTCAAGGAAGGCAAAAAATCCGTTTTGGAAGGAGTGCCAAAATCTCTTCCAGCGATGATAAAAGCCATTCGAATACAAGAAAAAGCCAAAGGGATTGGTTTTGAATGGTCCGATAAAAAAGACGTTTGGGCGAAGGTGAAAGAAGAGTTGAACGAATTTGAAGTGGAAGCTGAATCCAAAAGCGATGCCATGGAAGAAGAGTTTGGTGACTTGTTGTTTTCCTTGGTCAATTATTCTCGGTATGTCGATATCAATCCTGAAAACGCACTCGAAAAAACAAATAAAAAGTTCCTCACCCGTTTTCGATTGATGGAAAAATACATTGACGAGGAAGGACTCCAAATAGGACAATTGAACCTTGAAGCGTTAGACGTTTATTGGGAAAGAGCCAAGCTAGAAATCCGCCAAAAATCAAATTAAAAACCGTTCAATCAAGGAATCCTACAGCTTAGAATCTTTTCATGTATACCACTCTGAATAAAGGAATGAAAAGCTTATATTCGCAGGCTTCTTGCAAACTGTAATACACAATGAAATTAATACTTACGATTTTTTCCTTCTTCCTAGTAGGCTTTCTATTTTCACAAGACTTTAATATTCGTGGGTTTGTACACCTCAAAAGCACTGGAGAAGTTGCCCCCTTTGAAAAAATAAAACTGACCAAACAAAGTGATGGTTCAGTGGTAACAGGAGCAATTACAGATGTCAACGGGTTTTTCAGTATTCCTAAATTGGACAAAGGTGACTACGTTTTGATCATTGAAAACTATCTCTACAAAAAAATTGAACAAAAAATTACTGTTGAAAAAGCGTCCGGTATTCAAGATTTTAATTTCGATTTAGAAAAAGACAATTCTGTAAAGGAAATCGATCAGGTGAATGTTTCTGCGGATAGCAAGTACAAAAAAACGGAAGTTTTGATTTCTCAAATAAAATTGGATAAAAAAGGCTTGGAACGAATTCCGAGTATGGGAGCTGAAAACGATATCGTTGGAGCTTTGAGTGTGACGCCAGGTGTTATTACCACGGGTGACCAAGGTGGTCAATTGTATGTGCGGGGTGGAACACCTATTCAAAATAAAATATTATTGGATGGAATGACCATTTACAGTCCATTTCACTCCATTGGTTTCTTCTCCATTTTTGAAACGGAATTGGTGAAAAACGCCGACGTATACACCGGTGGGTTTGATGCGAAATTTGGTGGTAGAATTTCTTCCGTTATGGATATCACGTACCGAGACGGTAACCGGAAAAATTTCGGGGGTAAAATTTCGGTATCGCCATTTTTAGCGAAAGCGGTATTAGAAGGACCGTTTACAAAACGAAAAGATGGAACACCGAGCAAAGCATCTTATATCTTTTCCGGAAAACACAGCTTATTGGATTATACTTCTCGCAAATTGTACCCGGGCATTAACGACGGAAATGGTTTGCCCTTCAATTTTACCGATTTGTATGGGAAAATCACTTTAAATTCAGATGGTGGTTCCAAATTTAGTGCGTTCGCTTTTCACAACCGTGATAGTGTCAATTATGGTATTGCCAATATCAATTGGACAGCAACCGGCGGAGGAATTAACTTCATCTTGGTGCCCAGTAGTTCACCCATTTTCATCCGTGGTCACGTTAACGGATCCAATTATCAGACCTCTTTCAATGAAGAGCAAACCGCTCCACGCACCAGTTCCATTGGTGGATTTGATTTAGGGTTTGACTTTACCTACTTTTTGCGAAAAGAGAGTGAGTTCAATTTTGGCATCAACATTGGGACATTTAATACCAAATTTGAAACAACTAACGAAGCAAAACAGTCCATTAAAGTAGAAGGATACAATACGGAAATAGGATTGTACACGAACTACCGCATCGTTCGCAATCGCTGGGTTATTCAACCTAGTGTAAGAGCGCAAGTTTACGCTACGATGAATACCATTTCCATTGAACCAAGATTGGGGGCAAAATACAACGTGAATGAAAAAATACGTGTAAAATTGTCAGGTGGTCGCTATTCCCAAAACTTTACCTCCGCATCGTCCGACAAAGATGTGGTGAACTTATTCAATGGTTTGTTGTCTGCTCCGACGAATGTGCAAGGAACTTTCGTGAACCAATATGGGAAAACAACGTCGCCAAAAAATGGCATTCAATATAGTTGGCATGCGATTGTGGGTACTGAATTTGACCTAACGAAAAAATGGTCCGTTAATTTGGAAGGTTATTACAAATATTTCCCTCAGTTGAGCAACATAAATGTCAACAAACAATACGAGGACGTAGCGGAATTTGCGAATGTACCAGATATTTTGAAAAAAGATTTCTTGATTGAATCTGGTGTAAGTTACGGAGCTGATTTGTTGTTAAAATACAGCGAAGAACGACTTTTCCTTTGGGGTGTCTATTCCTACGGTAAATCCACTCGTTGGGACGGAGTGAAAGAATATTACCCTGTTTTTGACAGAAGACACAACATCAACTTAGTAGGAACTTACTTGTTGGGTAAGAAAAAAGATTTGGAAGTAAGTGTGCGATGGAATTTAGGTTCTGGGCTACCTTTTACTCCAACTTCAGGAAATTACCAACCTGAAAATTTCTCTGGAGGCGTGACGACCGATTATATCAACAACAATTCTAGTACTATTTCGACGCAATTGGGTGAATTGAATTCACAGCGTTTGCCATACTACCACCGTCTAGATATAACCGTTAAAAAGAACTTTACGTTTAAAAACAAAGATGTAATTGAAATCATTGCGAGTGTAACCAACGTTTACAACCGAAAAAATATTTTCTACATCAATCGCGTTACCCAGCAAACAATTTATCAATTCCCGATACTTCCAAGTCTTGGTGTGAGTTATAAATTTTAATTCGACCGGCTCTTAACGCAACCTATTTTTGCGTCTTGCGTTTTATTCATTGATTCTTGGAATTGCTTATATTTGATACAAATTAATTCTCCAAAACAATGAAAAAACTCAACTTTCTCCTTTTTTTCCTCAGCTTCATCCTGCTGTCTTCTTTAAGCTATTCTCAAAGTAGTGTAAACCCGTGGCAAACCTTGTATGAAGGACAAGGCATTAAAATTGAATTCCGAAAAGTCGATTGCAATCCCAGTAAGAGTAGCATTCAAATGGAAGAAGTCTATTTGAAGTTCACCAATACGATGGACAAATTGATTGAAGTGGACTGGCAATACGACGTTACTTACGGTGACAAATGCTACAATTGCGAAGGCGGATTGGCTGAAATGTCTCAAACGGTGAAATTAGAAAATCTTTCAAGCCTAACGGCGGAATGTGGCGACGAAAACTATTTTCGTTTACGCATCTTTAGTCGATTCCTGAACATGGAAAACGACCGAGAATTGACCGATTTTCATGTAAAAGAAATCGTCGTTCGCGAAATCAGTCGAGACTAATTACTTTTTCCAAGCATCCAGCGCTTTTTGCTGATGATGAGTTGGGTTTTCCAACGCTTGAATACTGTAAACATTAAAGAAAGTTCTGTTCAGTTGCGGCAAAGTGATTTGCATTACTTTTCCTTTTCGTTGAATCAAGAGTACTTTTTGATCTTCGTCGTGCATGCGCAACCACTTGTCTAGTTCGCCTTGACAAGCATATCCATTTACAGCTATGATTTCATCTTCCAACATCAATCCACCCATGTCAGCAGTGCTGCCTGGATAAATGGCTTGAATAATGAAATTTGTGTGATTTAAGGAAGTTTTAATACCCAAATGAGCTTCGCTGTATTTACTGGAAGCTTCATGCTGGATTTCCATGCCTAGGTATTCCAACGCGTCGGCTAGAATTACTTCATACGCTTTGGTTCCGTGGAAATAATCTTGGAACAATTCGCTCCAGTCTTCGCCTGTCAAATTTTTCAATTCAGCTTTGTAATCTTCTTCCGAAACACCTTTGTTAGCCAAAGCATAATCGAAGTACAAACGCTTCATTAATTCATCCAAACCGTATTTATTCGTCGTTGCTCTGCGAATGCGTACATCGGTCACAAAGGCCAATAGGCAACCTTCCGTATAAATGGACACTTTTCTTCCTGGAGCGCCGGGCATATAACCATCCAACCACGTATCAAATGAAGATTCTGCAACCGAATAGTTGAATCGACCTTGGTTGTCAAAATGTTTTTGCAACTGTCCGTTGAATTCTAGTTTGTATTCTTCGAAATTGAAAACGCCTGATTTTAACAAGAATAAATCTCCCATGTACGTCGTGACGCCTTCACAGATATAACCCAATTCAGAGAAGTTTTCTTCTTTGAAGTTGTAAGGAAACATTTCAATCGGACGAATGGCTTTTACATTCCAGGTATGATACAATTCATGCGAAGAAACGCCTAATAATTCCGAATAAAAGTCGCCAAAAACGGAATAACTCGGTCCGAGCAAAATAACAGTTGAAGCATGATGCTCAACGCCATGATATGCTTTGTACGGGGTGATTTGAAACAAAAAGTGATAGTCTTTCACAGGGAATTCCGTGAATTTCTCCATTTGTTTTTCCGTAAAAGCCGTAAAATCAGTTTTCAATCGAGTCCAATCTATTTTGGTTAAACCTTGAAACCACAAATGAAAAGTCGTGCCGCTTACCTCATAGGTTTCGTGCGCTAAACTCGGTGAGGCGATAAAAGGTGAATCGGCTAATATTTCAAATGAATCAGCCAGTAAAATGTTATTTTCGGAAGGTAGATTGCACGCAATTTCATAATCTGCTGGGATTTTCAATTCCACTTCGATGGCTATATCTTTCGTTTCATCTGTGAAAACAAAACAATTCACCGGATTCACATACAATTGGTCTTTCGATAAAAAAGTGCTTCCGCCATTCAATTCGCTGGCATAATATTGATACACCACGCGAATGGAAGTTTGTCCTACTGTCTCCACTTCCCAAACTGCTTTGTGTGTTTTCTTGAAAGTCAGTGGCTGATTGTCTGCACCAAAAATCTGAAAATGCCTTACATTTTTGGCAAAATTCCCCAATTCATATCGACCTGGACGCCAAACGGGCAAATAAATAGTTGTTTTCTCTCCTGAAACGGGAAAATTAGCTTCGAATTGAATGTATTGTTGATTGGGTTGTTCCACCCCAATTTTGTAGTGCACCATCATTTTTTCAATTTTTCTATAGGAAAACAAAAAACATTGTCGTCAACGGGCAGGTCATCCATTCGATGAATTTCCACCAATTTTGACGTTCGTTCTTTGGATCCCTTTATTTTAAAAAGTTTGTAATTACCCATCGATACAATTTTATTGTAAACTTTCTCTCTTGCATTCCCCCCTCTTTCGGCGGAGAACTCGACTATCAATATCGGTCGATTGGCAAGAAGAATCTGCTCTGCTCCTATCAAAACTTCTTCTTCCATGCCTTCCACATCGATTTTGATCATGGAAGGTTTTATTCCGTGCTGATTGGCCACCTCATCCAAAGTGAGAATAGAAATTTCAATGGCTTTTGCGCCGGCACTTTGCACCACGGTGGATGCGGCCCCCCGATTGATTTCCCAATTGTCGTACAATAATTTCGTTTCGCGTTTTGCGCCCAATCCACATTCGAAGCTCAAGACGTCGGAAAAATGATTCAAGGCGAGATTCTTTTCCAAAAGTTCAAACGTGCTGCTGTTGGCCTCAAAAGCCCACACTTTGCCACTTTCGCCTACACTTTGCCGCGCAAAAATCGACATCAAACCAATATTGGCGCCTACATCCACAAACGTATCGCCTGAATTCAAGTGCTTTTGGATGAATTGGAGTGTTCCACGCTCGTAAATTCCGGTTTCAAAAAGACTCAATTCCACGCCTTTGTCTTTGGCGGGATTGATCCAAAATTTGAATCCAGCCGGAATTTTCAAAATGTGCTCACCGACTGCTTTTGGATTGGGAAGAAGCCATTTGGGAAGTAACAAAGAAACTTTGCGGAAACCCGGAAAATCGATATTTCTAAAAAAGCCTATGAGCTTATGTTGCCATAAAAAACTACAATATTTTGGCTCTTTCATCAAGGAAATCAATTGTTAAGCGTACAATTCGTCTTGCAATTGCGCGATTTTATCGTCGTTCAAATAATCATCGTAGGGCATCATTTTGTCCATGAATCCATTCGGAGTAATTTCAATAATTCGATTCGCTACGGTGTTGGTCAACAAGTGGTCATGAGACGTAAAAATCATATTTCCAGGGAAATCACGCATGCCGTTGTTCAAAGCCGTAATCGACTCCAAATCCAAGTGATTCGTTGGTTCGTCCATCATCAATAAATTGGCTTTTGCCAACATCAATCGCGACAACATGCAACGCACTTTTTCACCTCCGGAAAGTACCGAAGCTGATTTCAATGCTTCTTCACCTGAGAACAACATTCGTCCTAAGAATCCGCGCAAGTTAACTTCTTCTCGCTCTTCATCGGTTTGCGCATATTGACGCAACCAGTTGATTAAGCTAATTTTATCTTGGAAGAACGCATGATTCTCATTCGGCAAATAGGCTGTTGTAATGGTCGTTCCGTATGTAAATGTTCCCGTTTCTGGTTTTTTGTGTCCGTTTAGAATCTCAAAGAAAGTGGTAATTGCCACGGAATTTTTCGATAAAACCGCCACTTTATCGCCTTTGTTCAAGGTGAAATTCACATCTCTGAACAACCATTCTCCCTCGTGTTTCGCTGAAAGATTTTCTACTGTCAAAATTTGGTTTCCAGCATCTCGGTCCATGTTGAAGTTGATTCCTGGGTAACGACGTGACGAAGGTTGAATTTCGTCCAAATCCAATTTATCCAACATCTTACGACGAGAAGTAGCTTGTTTTGATTTGGAAGCATTCGCAGAGAAACGAGAGATAAAGTCTTGTAACTCTTTCTTTTTGTCTTCGGCTTTTTTGTTTTTATCCGATCGTTGACGCGCGGCTAATTGTGATGATTCGTACCAGAAAGTATAGTTACCCGTGTACAAATTTATTTTGCTATAATCGATATCACAAATGTTGGTACAAACGGTATCGAGGAAGTGTCTATCGTGTGAAACAACAATCACTGTATTTTTAAAATCCAACAAGAAATCTTCCAACCAACCGATGGTTTTCAAATCCAAGTCATTGGTTGGCTCATCGAGAATCAACAAATCTGGATTTCCGAAAAGCGCTTGAGCTAGCAAAATACGCACTTTGTATTCGCTTGGCATATCGCCCATCAAGGTGTAATGGCGTGCTTCTTCAATTCCTAAGTTGGACAACAAAGTAGCGGCATCTGTTTCAGCATTCCAGCCTTCCAAATCAGCAAATTCGCCTTCCAATTCACCTGTACGCATGCCATCTGCCTCTGTGAAATCTGCTTTTGCATACAAAGCATCTTTCTCTTGCATGATTTCAAACAAGCGTTTGTGCCCCATGATCACCGTTTGCAAAACGGGAAATTCATCAAATTCTTGGTGATTTTGTGACAAAACCGCCATTCGTTTTCCTGGCTCCAACGCCACTTGACCTTTTGTTGGGTCTTGGTGACCGGTTAAAATTTTCAGGAAAGTTGATTTTCCCGCACCGTTGGCACCGATAACGCCATAGCAGTTGCCTTCTATGAATTTTAAGTTGACGTCATCAAAAAGTACGCGTTTGCCGAATTGAAGAGATAAATTGTTTACTGTTAACATGGTAAATCTTAGAAATTTGGTGCAAAGATACGGGATTTATATGAGAAATTTGGCTTTGGGATTTTAGGATGCTAAGACTTTAGGATGTTCCTGTGGCTAAAGGCTTTTGGCTTTAAGCAAAAGGCAAAATGGATTTTCTTTCTAGATTCTACGTTCTGAGTTCTCTGTCCTTAATTCTGAAATTTAGAATTACCTGTCGTTTCGAAAAAAACAGGCTACAGGTTTTATCAAACTAGGTGCTTTTATTTTCGGCGTGCGACAAAAAATCAGGCTGTTAAGACCCATCGTGCTATAGGTTGATTGGATTGAAATGAAAAATAAATAAAGTAGATCGTTATTCTTTAAATTTTATTTTAATCATGATGTCTTCTTTCTCTTTTTTATAAACTTCAAATACGAATTCATTGTCCTTCATTCTAAGAATTCTAGAAGTTTCAAATTGATTTATCGTCATGCCGTTGAAGTTTTTTGTATTGAGTAAGGATAACCGACTTGTTTCACCTGTCTGATTTTCAATTTTGTAGGCCGTTAAAATAGCCTCTCTTCCATCGTAATATTTTTCAGGAGAAGTATTTTCTTTAATTCCTTCATTTTTAGCATTATCCAAGAAAATAACATACGTATAATTTTCAGTTTGCGCCGTGTAACACCGCATGCCTCGCATTGATATCGTTCCATTTTCCTGTTTTTTCGGTATTTTCTTTGCCCATTGAAATTCTTGGTTGGCATCCATTCGCACAACATAAACATCATCAGAATGATAAACGACGGATTGACCATTTAACGTGATATAATTTTGTTCACAAAAAAAGGTGGTACTTCCGTCTTTGGAAAAGTCAACATTGACCAAACTCAAATGTGGGATATTTGCTTCACCTTTTTTTTCCTCTTTCTCTAATTTTGCTTTTTCTTGTGGAGATAAAAAAGTTTTCATCGTGGCTATTGGAATTTCATAAAAATTGGATTCTCCCATTCCATTTTCAAAAGTGGAATGGAAAATTCCGTCCGGTCGCAAACTTTTATCTTTCCCGTAAAAACCAGCAATGATCAACTCGCTTTTCTTCCCCTTAAAGAAATTTACTGACGAGATAAATTTTCGATCTAAGTCAACGGTGAATGTTTGAATTTCTCTGTTACTAGCGCTCACTCTAACTACTTCACATCTATAATTGGGTTCTCCCTGGCTATTCGTTATTTTCCTTGAATTATCATTAAATACATTCGCTAAAATGTATCCATTTCCCTCATTGTCGATGGTATAATCCTTCGGATCCATCATTTTTTCAGTGTAAGGCATTTCTACATCATCGTTCCACAATTTTTCCATTTCCGCATCAAAGCAATGCATTCCAATGATATCCTTGCTAAGCGCGTCTCTTTTTTTCTCAGGAACTCTGCGGTAATGCACGATAACTTTGGAGGAATTGGAATTGGTGTAAAAATTAAATTTATGATACGTTGAAACAGCCGGATTCAGCAGGCTAGTATTGTATTGAACACCTGCCACTTTTTCGTCAACAGTGAAAAGCAATGTTGCTTCTCCAACAAAAGCGCATTCTTCGTAATCAATTTCTTGGTAAAAAAGCTTCTCGTTTCGCTTTACTTCGTCCCAATTAGAAAAGAATAGATAGATTTTATTTTGGAGTTCTACACAGCCTTCAAACATAAAACCGATCGGATATTCATAAAATTTTGATCGTTTTTCTTCGTCAAAATTCACTCCTGAAAATTTTTGAACTGCACACCGTCGACTTTCAACTTTTACCGTCAATATTTCTTGATTACGTTGAAAGTAATATTTTTCCCCATTGACAACCCCATACGGTTTACTGGAAGTTACCTCAACGCCATTGCTTGCTGTTTGGGCTTGAATTTGCGGAATGAAAAATGCTAAAAAGCAAATTAAGGAGATTCTATTCATCTGGATGGTTGGGTTAAAAATTAGCATTAAAGAAGCAATAATACTAAAAATCCCTCAAGTTCATTTGACCAAGAGGGATTTTTGAAAAGTTATTTGAATTGGATTTATTTCATCCACTTCAAATTTCGGGAATACATGAAAATAAACAAACCCGAAAGGACAAATCCAAAAATGGTAGAAACGGTTGAAACTTCAGGAACTTTCATGAAAACATAAATCTGTGTTACCGATAAAAGGGAATAGATGATGTACAAATGAAATCCAATTTTTTTCCCATGAAACATATTGTAAACGCCATAAATACCTATCAAAATCACCAAAAGTGTCAAAGTATAAACGGCGTAATGGTGTTGGTTTTGCACTTCCGTAATTCGAATAGATTTAGAAACCATATCCGTTACCACATCGCTTTCCAATGCTTCCGTTTCTTTTAACAGACCCAAGAGATTGACTTTTACCTCTTTCATTTTCTCAACACCCAATGGTCCTCGTAATAAACCCATCAAGCTTGTGACAAGTCCCAGCCCAGTATAAATCCAACTTAAGATGCACAGCACCAAAAGCATTTGAGGTCTTTCTTTTTGTTCGATTATTGAATCGTTCATTTTTATTCTCCTTGTTTAAATCGTTTTTACAAATTCTACGCTTGCAGCCATCTTCTCGTGCAAGTACTCATCTGTACTCATAAAGGTTACTTTTTTGCGGTATTCGGCGTGTAATTCTTCTACTGAATCACTCGAATACATGGGTCTTCTGAATTCTAAAGCTTGCGCTGCGTTCAACAACTCAATCCCTTGAATGGAGTAACAGTTTTGAATCACACGATACAATTTCGTTGCCGCATTCGCGCCCATGCTGACATGATCTTCTTGTCCATTGCTGGAATCAATCGTATCGACTGAAGCTGGCGTGCACAATTGTTTGTTTTGAGAAACAATCGATGCAGCCGTATATTGCGGAATCATGAAACCAGAATTCAATCCAGGATCAGCGACCAAAAACGCTGGCAAACCTCTCGTCCCCCCAATTAATTTATAGATTCGTCGTTCCGAAATACTTCCCATTTCTGCCATGGCAATGGCCAAGAAGTCCAATATCAGTGCCAACGGTTGTCCGTGAAAATTTCCAGCGGATACCACTTGGTCTTCATCGGGGAAAATCGTTGGGTTGTCCGTCACAGCGTTGATTTCTCTTTCTACGACCATGGCACAATGATCAATTGTGTCTTTGCTGGCACCGTGCACTTGTGGAATGCAACGGAAAGAATACGGATCTTGCACGTGTTCTTTTTTGCGCTGAATCAACTCGCTACCTTGCATCAAATTTCTGAAAATCGCTGCGACTTCCATTTGTCCTTTTTGCTGACGAATTTCATTCACATTGCTTTGGAATGGATTCAATCGACCGTCGTACGCATCCAATGACATGCACGCGATCAAATTGAATTGCGACCACAATTTTTTGGCATGTGCTACTGAAAAACTGGCGTAGGCACTCATGAATTGCGTTCCGTTCAACAAAGCCAAACCTTCTTTGGATTGCAAAACAATGGGTTTCAAATCGAATTGTTTGCACATTTTAGCGCCGCTCATTCGTTTATCCGCCACCCAAACTTCACCTTCACCGATCAACGGCATGCTCATGTGCGCCAATGGAGCCAAATCGCCCGATGCACCTAAACTTCCTTGTGTATAGATAATCGGAAATATTTTGTTGTTGAAGAAGAAAATCAATCGTTCTACAGTCGCCAATTGTACACCAGAATGCCCTTTGGAAAGTCCTAAAATTTTCAACAAAAGAATTCGTTCTACAATTTCCAAAGGAACTTCTTCGCCCATTCCACAAGCGTGTGAACGCACCAAATTGCTTTGCAAAGTAGATAAATCCTCATTGGAAATAGCGGTGTTGCACAATGAACCAAAACCGGTATTAATACCGTAAATCAGTCCTTCTCCAGCTTTCATTTTTTTGTCCAGGTAAGCCCGACATTTCTCGATGGCTTTCTCTGATTTTTTACTCAATTTGAGCGTGTATTTTTTGGAAATTATTTCTTCAACTTGGTCTAAGGTCAACCAATCCTCGTTGATTTCCCATTCTTTTATTTCCGCCATTTTGCTAAAAATTCTGTTTTTGAAAGGCTAGTTTGTTCGCCCGTTTCCATGTTTTTCACCACAATATTCCCAGAAGCCATTTCGGTTTCCCCGACAATCGCCACATACGGGATTTTTTTGTCGTTGGCATATTTCATTTGTTTCTGCATTTTCGCTGCGTTGGGGTAAATTTCGCACGCGATATCTTGACTTCTTAGTTCTTTCAACAAAGGAAGGCAAAAATCTTGCTCGCTTTCGCCAAAATTTACAAAAAGAATGTCCAAGGTTTGCCCAATCGTTTCAGGGAAAAGGTTCAATTCGTTCAATACATCGTAAATTCGATCGGCACCGAAAGAAATTCCAACACCCGATACGCCAGTCATCCCAAACAAACCTGTCAAATCATCGTATCGACCTCCACCACAAATACTGCCCATTTTCACACCATTGGCTTTCACTTCGAAAATAGCGCCGGTATAGTAATTCAATCCTCGAGCGAGCGTAACGTCGAATTCGAGTTTCGCTTCCGACAAGCCCAACATATCGACTTTATCAAAAACATATTCCAATTCTTCAATGCCTTTCAATCCAATTTCGCTTTTCGCGAGCATCGTTTTCATTGTGGCTAAACACGCTCGGTTGTCGCCTTGCAATGTAAACAATGGTTTGATAATTTCAATGGCATCTGAAGAAATCCCTTTTTCAGACAATTCTTTGATGACGCCTTCTTCACCTATTTTGTCCAACTTATCGATGGCTACGGTGATATCAATGATTTTTTTGGCCTCGCCACTGATTTCAGCGATGCCACTCAATATTTTTCGGTTGTTGATTTTCACAGAAAAATCCCGGATTTTCAAGGTCGACAATACCTCATCAAAAATGAAAATCAAATCCACTTCATGCAACAAAGAATCACTTCCTACAACGTCGGCATCGCATTGCGTAAATTCCTGGTAGCGTCCGTGCTGTGGACGATCGGCACGCCAAACGGGTTGAATTTGATACCGTTTAAAAGGAAAAGTAATATCATTTTGGTGTTGCACCACAAAACGCGCAAAAGGTACTGTCAAATCGTAACGCAACGCTTTTTCTGCCAAGGAATTCGCAAAACGAGGCAAGTTTTTATTCGCCAAGGCTTCGGTATCCGCTTTGAGCATTTTGTCGCCGGAATTCAAGATGCGGAAAATCAATCGATCGCCTTCTTCGCCATATTTGCCCATCAACGTGGTCGACAACTCGAAACTCGGTGTTTCAATCGGACCAAAACCGTATTTCTTGAATACTTTTTTAATCGTGTCGAAAAGGTAATTTCTACGCTCTACTTCAACTGGTAAAAAATCTCTCGTTCCCTTCGGAATGGATGGTTTTTGTGCCATTAACTTTATTTTTCGCCAAAGATAATCATTACATGGAATATAGACCGTTCCGATAAATCGGAACTGATGGAGTATGGATCGGCAGCAAGCTGCCTGCTGGATCGTCAGCTTTGCAGACTGATGGATTTTGGGGAAGGAACACTCGCTTTGCTCGTTGATGGACTTGCTATTTTCAAAGTCCATCAGTCCGTCTCGACGGACGTTCCATACTCCAACAGCGAAGCGGTCCATACTCCATATTCCATTATTCATTATCTTCGCAGCAAAAAAAGAAAAGAATGCTTAAAATCGACATGCACACCCATATTATTCCGAAAAATTTGCCGAATTGGACAAAGAAATTTGGATACGGGGATTTTATATTCTTGGAACACAACGACAACGGAACAGCCGATATGATGCAAGGGGGAAAGTTTTTTCGCCGCATTGAAGAAAATTGCTGGGACGAAACGATGCGGATCACAGATTATGAAAAATACAACACGCAAGTGCAAGTCGTGTGTACGATTCCCGTTATGTTTTCGTATTGGGCAAAAGTGGAAGATTGTGTGGAATTGTCGAAATATCTGAACGATCACATCGCTGATTTGGTGCACCGCTATCCGAAAAATTACATTGGCTTGGCGACCATTCCGATGCAAGATACCGAAGCCGCAATCAAGGAATTGGAACGAGCAAAATCCATCGGACATGTCGGTATTCAAATCGGTTCGAATATCAATGACAAAAATTTATCCGAAGACGAATTCTTCCCGATTTTTGAGGCTTGCGAGCGATTGGGCATGGCGGTGATGATTCACCCATGGCAAATGATGGGCTTCGATTCCATGAAAAAATACTGGTTGCCTTGGTTGGTTGGCATGCCCGCGGAAACTTCCCGAGCGGCTTGTTCGATGATTTTCGGTGGCGTTTTGGAACGTTTGCCGAATCTGAGAGTGTGCTTTTCGCATGCGGGCGGATCTTTTTTACCGACTTTGGGACGTGTAGAACACGGTTTCAATTGCCGACCAGATTTGGTAGCGATTGACAATCCCATCAATCCAAGAGAATACGTTGGTAAGTTTTGGGTGGATTGTATCACGCATGATATCGATGCGTTGAAATATATCTTGAACATGCAAGGCAGCAAACGCGTTTGTTTGGGTTCTGATTATCCTTTCCCTTTGGGGGATTTGGAAATTGGTAAATTCATTGAAGACAGCGATTTATCGAAAGAAGTACAACAAAATATCTTCTGTCACTCTACATTGGAATGGTTGAATTTGGACGAAAAAATCTTCTTGTAACATGGCGAAATCAACTCCTATTCTCTTTCGCGACCGTCAAGGAAATAACTTGACCGAAGCAACGCCTGGCGCAGGATTTTTGAATTTCTTGTACGGTGGTCCTTTTGGGAAATTGGGTTTGTGGTTGCTCGTGAAACGGAAATTTTTCTCGGTTGCTTTTGGAAAATACATGTCGTCCAAACTGTCGGTTTCAAAAGTGCAACCCTTCATCGAGCAATACGAAATGGATATGGAACCGTATGTGATTCCTGCCAAAGGTTGGAGTAGTTTCAATGATTTCTTTTATCGAAAAATAAAATCCGAATTTAGACCCATTGGCGAAGGTTTGGTTTCTCCAGCCGACGGACGTGTTTTGGCTTTTCAAGAAATATCGGATGTGCAGAAATTCTTTATCAAAGGTGCTGAGTTTGACGTGAAATCCTTTTTGCAAGACGAAAAATTAGCCCAGAAATATGCGGGTGGTTCGATGGTCATTGTCCGTCTGGCGCCAGTAGATTACCACCGGTATCATTTTCCTGCCACGGGGAAAGTAGGTTCGGATACAGTGATCAAAGGTTCTTACTATTCCGTTTCTCCTCTCGCCTTGCGCAAAAGTTTGCGCATCTTTTTGGAGAATCAGCGGGCCTATTGTTTACAAGAAACAGAACAGTTTGGAACCGTGCTCATCGCGGATGTAGGTGCGACGTTGACGGGCAGCATCATCAACACGTATACTCCGAATAGTCTGGTGAACAAAGGCGACGAAAAAGGACATTTTGCCTTTGGCGGTTCTACGACGGTTTTGCTCATTGAAAAAGGGAAAGTTAGCTTGTCTGATGATATCCTGAAGAATTCGAAAGCGGGTTTTGAGACGTATTTGAAAATGGGGGAAACGATTGGTAGCCAATTGTTTTAAAAAATGAATTGAACGTGTAATTATTTGGGTGAATAGGTTGCCTGGAGATCATTTTTTTGCTTAAATTAAAGTGAAAAATATTCTATATGCTACCGATTATCAACCTGAACCGCCAAGAAATTGGTGCAAAAAGCTATTTCTTCGTTCAATTCAAATTCAGTCGTTTAATTTATGCCTATTTCCAACAAGTGGAAAATTGTCAATGGGATAAATTCGAAAAATGTTGGGTTTTTGAAGTAGGAAAAATTTCTTTAGAAGAATTGTATTCATTCTTTCATGAGAAGGTAACTTTCACATTTGAACAATCTTCCCTTGCGTCAGTAGAATTAAAGAAAGAACGTTTACGTCCATGTCATTTTTTAGCCCCACTCGATTCAAAAAAAGAGGATGAACTGCAACAATTTGAGCGATATATGCTTTCAAAGCGTTACAGTAAAAACACCTTAAAAGTGTACAAAGAAACGCTTGGAATCTTTATGCGTTACCACGTTACCAAATCGATGGAAGAAATTACGAACGAAGATTTGATTGCTTTCAACAACGATTACATTCTAAAAAACAAGTTTTCTTCCTCTTACCAGAATCAGTTGGTGAATGCTGTGAAATTGTATTTTTCCGCCATGCAACAAAAACGCATGAACGTTGAACTGATTCATCGTCCTCGGAGAGAAAAAGTTTTGCCCAACGTATTGAGTAAGGAGGAAGTGAAAAGACTTTTGGAAGCGCCGACCAATTTAAAGCACCGAACCATGCTTTCGTTGATTTATGCTTGTGGATTGCGGAGAAGTGAATTATTGAATTTAACGAAAACAGACATCCTATCCGACCGCATGATGATTCACATTCGCCAATCTAAAGGTAAAAAAGACCGAGTGGTCCCATTAAGTCCATTTATTTTAAATACTTTACGTGAATACTATTTAAAATCATTGTTGTCCGATTAAATTCAGCATCCACAGTTAAAATTATTTTACGTTACTTTTCCTTGACGAAAAGTAACCAAAAGTCAAGGCTTTAGAAGCCAATTAAAGCGCAATTTCAGCTTCGAAATAAACTTTATTTTTCGGCGCTTTATTTTTAACCCTCCTAAAAACGGGATTTTATCGGTGATCTGCTGTGCAGCTACCTCTAAAAGTCAACTTTTTTAGTTCGGATTAAAAAACTTGCCTTCTAAGGCCAAAAATTGTTCTTTTCAAATACTTTTAAAACCAAGCCCTAGGATTTCAATTTCATAATTACACCTTGAATTTGTTAGTCAATTCAAATTTTAAAAATGTTTTATCGGACACTAGTGATTTAAAATATCGCCCAAAAATAGGGTTGTTTGAAGGGGAAAAAGTGGGACAACCCTATTCTCCCAGAAGTTTAGAATTGGTTTTGAAAAAAAACGGTACATTAGCAGGTATAAAAAAAACAGTTACACTGCATTGGTTGCGCCACAGTTACGCTACGCATTTATTGGAATCAGGCACTGATTTGCGATTTATACAAGAGCTATTGGGACATTCCAGTTCACGAACCACTGAAATTTACACACATGTCAGCACAAAATCACTTCAGCAAATTCGCAGTCCATTCGACGATTTGTACTAAAAATAAACCGAAACAATCGTATCGCTAATCTCCTGAATTTGGGTCGCATATACGAAACGAAAGGGAGTTTTATATCGCATATAAGTAAGTTGTACGTCATTAGAAAAAAACTATGTGGACATTAGAAAAAATCGAACAACATATTAATGATGGAATTGAGGAAAATATACATCTTGATTACAAAGGAGCTGGTTCAATAGCAAAGTCCGGTGAAAAAAAGAAGGAAATTTCTAAAGACGTAAGTGCTTTTGCAAACTCTGACGGAGGGGTGATAATTTATGGCATAAGGGAATTTGATGAAGCAGGCAAAACACATCTTCCAGAGAAAATTGACCCAATTGATGCTAATGAATTTTCTAAAGAATGGTTAGAGCAAATAATTAATAGTACTATATCACCAACAATAACTAAAGTTTTAATCACGCCAATTCAAATAGGAAATAAGGAAGATAATCAAGTAATCTATGTTGTAGAAATACCGAAAAGTAATACAGCTCACCAAATGAATGACAAGAGGTATTATCGCAGGTATAATTTTCAATCTATTGCTATGGAAGATTGGGAAATAAAAGATATTATCAATCGACTTTCTAAAACCCAAGTTGATTTACATTTCACCTATTTACCACCAAAATCATTTCTTGAAAAGCATCCTGATATGCCAGTTATAGGTATTGATGTTTGGGCTTATAACTCAGGTAATAAAGTGATTAAATATTTAGATTGTTACATTACAGGTAATGCAGATACGGCAAAAAATATAAATAAACCGTATGTAAAAGGTGATTTTGAAAAACATTATTCCAATATAGTAGAGCGTGAAGCAACAATTGGTGAAGACACTTTTGTAATTAGTTCCGAACGAGAAGTAATATTACCAAATACATCAAGAAAAATAGGACATATAGAAATTAGCAACCTATTTATTAAAGAAGAAAATACAATTAAGTTTCAAATATCGACAGAAGATAATGTGAAGTATATTGAATATAAAGGAAAAGAAATAATAAAATAACGAACGTACAACAATGGCTATAAGTAATTGCTTGTTCTCGCCTCTTCTGAAAATCCTCGCGGATTTTCAGTTTGATGTGTACTTGCAAAGTTAAGTGCTAACCCACGCAACTACTCATAGCCGAGACCGTTATCGACAACTATAAAAACATACAAGACAAATGAGAAACAGTTTAATAATTTCAACTTTCGTTCTTTTGCTTTTCACCTGTAATTCGCAGGTAAATAATACTTCAGTAAGATTTTCCCCAGAGACAAAAGGCATTGAGAAATTTGACACCGTTATCGCGAACATACAAATTATAATTAAAAAAATTGATTTAGACACTTATGTTCTCAATGAGTACGAAGACAAAGGCAAGAAACAAATAGACAAGTATAGAGACGCCGAAATATCTCTTATAATTAAGCAAAATTCACAGACACTTCTGGACACCGTTTTTAGAAAGAATCAGTTTTCAAAATATGCCGACAAGGGGTTTATGGAAATTGCAATTTTTCACAATTATTGGTTCAACAAAATAGACAAAGAAAGAATTGAACTCTTCGGAGTTATTAATAAACCTGAAACAGATTATACGCTTCCCTTTTATCATTACTTTGATTTGAAAACTAAAAAGTTGAGTTTCGAAGAATATATTGATAATGAAGAATAGAATTAAAGCCATTAACATGTGCTAAAAAGCACAAACCAAACCACCTAACCGTTTTTGTGTATTTAGCGTCGGACGTTATATGACATTGCAAAGAACCTCTTCTAAACGAAAACAAAACACACTTTCCATTTCAAACCTTATACATGAAAATAGACATCGCCATTCATCACTGACGCATTGTTGATTACATGTTAAATCAAAATTATTTATTGCATAAAGACTTATATTTATTGTTTATCAATAAAATTTTAGTACTTTAGTCCCCGTAACACATACAATTATGTCTAAAACAGATAACTTCGTATTTCGGTCCTTATATATTGTGGCATGGCTCATTTTTGTCGGTTTGTCTATTGAAGCAGGGGGCTTAATCGTAAATTTCTTTTTCAGTCTTTACAATCCTGAATTTGTCCAAAACCTTTATCAAAAATTGGACTTAACTGATATGTATTCTGATAGCAAATTGGTATTTTTTGGTATTTATTGCTTTATACTATCCATTTCAATTTTAAAAGCTATCCTATTTTATATAGTTATCCGGTTAATGCACAAAATGGATTTATCAAAACCATTCAATACATTTGTTTCGAAACAAATTTTGCAAATTAGTTATTACACCCTTTCAATAGGACTGTTTAGTTATATTGCTCGACAGGTAGCTAATAGTTTAATTCATTACGGTTATACCACCGATAGTTTAAACCAATTTTGGGTAGACAGTCATGCCTTTATCGTAATGGGAGCTGTGGTGTATATTATTGCCACTATTTTCAAAAAGGGAGTGGACATACAGAACGAAAATGACCTAACTGTTTAAGCCATGCCAATAATTGTAAACCTTGATGTGATGATGGCCAAGCGAAAGATGTCCTTGAATGAACTTTCTGATAAAGTTGGACTGACCTTATCAAACCTTTCTATTTTAAAAACAGGAAAAGCTAAAGCAATTCGATTTAGCACATTGGAAACAATCTGTAATGTATTGGATTGCCAACCAGGAGACATTTTAGAATATGTTCATGACAAAGAAAAAGGAACGTCCCGCTAACACTGCATAGGAATCATTGCTTGATCAGTGCTCATTTTAAAAACAAAAGTCATAAGGAAAATTGAAAGAAATTAAAAATTTAGAAACGGAAAGAACCCTACTGCGTAAATTGACAAAAGCAGACGCAGAAGATTTTTATGCTTTAAATCTTGACGAAGAAGTAGTAAAATATACCGGTGATAAGCCTTTTGAAAACTTACAGGCTTATATTGAATTTTTAACCAACTATGACCAATACGACAAATATGGAGTTGGTCGATTGGCTGTTATTGACAAAGAAACATCAAAATTTATTGGTTGGTGCGGACTAAAATATAGTCAAGACAAAAACGAATATGATATTGGTTTTAGATTTCAAAGAAACTATTGGAATAAAGGATACGCTACCGAAACGGCAAAAAAGTGTCTTGATTTTGGTTTTTCGGAACTAAAAATTAAAAAAGTAGTTGGACGCGCAATGAAGGAGAACCTTGGTTCAATAAGAGTTCTTGAAAAAATTGGAATGACATTTAAAGAAAATTTTGACTTTGAGGGGCGTGAAGGTGCAATTTACGAGCTAACAAAAAATAATGACTAAAAATCAGGGATTGAACAAAAAAAAGTAGATAAAATGAACAACTACCAAGAAACTGCCAACACCTGGAACAAAATGGCTTCGCTTTACGAAAAAAAGTTCATGCATCTGGCTATCTACAACGTAACCTACGACACTATCCTGGATGCACTTCCCCTGAAAAGGGCCAAAATTTTGGAAATCGGTTGCGGTCCTGGCAACATTGCCCAGTATTTACTCAAAAAACGCGCAGATCTTGACTATTTAGGAACTGATATTGCCCCCAATATGGTGGAGCTCGCACAACGTAACAATCCCAGTGGACGATTTGAAGCCCTGGATGGAAATGGTATTGCACAACTAACGACAAAATTCCACGCCGTTATTTGTGGATTCATTTTGCCATACATTGCGCCAGAAGATGCCGAATCTTTCTTGGTAAATTGTTTTCGTTTATTGGAACAAAACGGACTGCTCTATCTCAGCTTTGTGGAAGGCGAACCAGAAGAATCTGGCTTTAAAACGAATCCTTCTGGCGATCGGGTGTATTTTTATTACTACGATTTGGAAAAGCTCAAAAATTTGCTCCACACCATTGGGTTTGAAGAAGTAAATATGCAAAAAGTGGCCTTTCAACGCTCGGAGGAAGTGGTTGAATACCATACAATTCTTTTGGCTCGGAAAAAATAATCTCCGTTTTGAGAGGGGAATTTTAGATAGGTAAGTGGCGCAAACCACCTCTATTTTGCCGCTTTTAAGACCTTTTTTATTTCATGCAAAAAGCTAAGTTTATAAAAAATAAAGTAAGACGATGGCACTTATTAATCCACACATCAATTTCAACGGCAATGCCGAGGAAGCATTCACTTTTTACAAATCTGTATTTGGCGGTGAGTTTGCAAAACTTGTTCGATTCAAAGATTTGTCAAGCGCTGAATTTACGGTTGCCGAAAATGAAGCCAATAAAATCATGCACATTGCATTGCCCATTGGTATAAATACGTTGATGGCCAATGACGTTCCCGAAATCATGGGCAAAACCAATGAAAATGAGAACAGGTCAAAAATATCCATTCATTGTGAAAGCAAAGAAGAAGCTGATAAATTATTCAACGGACTTTCGGCCGGTGGAAACATTGAAATGCCAATAACCAGCAGTCCTTGGGGTACTTATTTCGGCATGTTTCGAGACAAATACGGTATTGAATGGATGGTAGAATTTGACCCAAATCACAAAGGTATTTGACAGTTCACTATCTTTGAAAAAAAACGTTCATGGAAGATTTGACACTCACCACCCCTGCCCTTTTGTTTTCAGCCATTTCGTTGATTCTTTTGGCGTATACCAATCGATTTTTGGCCTATGCCGCCGTGATTCGCAACTTGCACGACCAATACCAACAGAAAAATGATGCGGGCTTGATCAAACAAATAGAAAATCTGCGCAAGCGATTGTATCTGACACGTTCCATGCAGATTTTTGGTATTTTGAGTTTGTTGTTGTGTGTGGTGGCGATGTTTTTGATTTATGTGAGCCAGAATACCATCGCCATTTATGTTTTTGGTTTGGCGCTGGTTTTATTGATGGTATCGTTGGTGGTGCTCATCAAAGAAATCCAAATTTCGGTGGAAGCGCTGGAACATCATTTAAGTGATTTGGAAAAAAAGAAGTAGTTTCGAAAAAAAGTTAGCATGAACCCAAAAGTAGACGAATTCCTACGCAACGCCACCCGCTGGCAAACAGAAATGGAGGCCTTGCGCGCCATCGCTTTGGAAAGTGGTTTGACGGAAGAATTGAAATGGAAACAACCTTGTTACACATTTAAAAATACGAATGTCATCATAATCAGTTCGTTCAAAGACAATTGCGTGATGAGTTTTCTCAAAGGGGTTTTGTTGGCCGATCCTGCCGGAATTTTGGTGTCGCCGGGAGAAAATTCGCAATCGGTTCGCTTCGCTAAATTCACGAAAGTGAAAGACATTCTAGCTAATGCCGCTGTTTTAAAAGCCTACATTTTTGAAGCCATTGAGGTGGAAAAAGCCGGATTAAAAGCGCCCAAACCCTTGAGTGAAAACGTAGAATATTGTGATGAATTGGTCCAAAAACTCAAAGACGAACCAGAACTCAACGCTGCATTTGAAGCCCTCACACCGGGAAGAAAACGGGCGTACAATATGTTCTTTTCAGCCGCCAAGCAATCGGCAACGCGTATTTCTCGAATTGATAATTACAAAGACCGCATCTTCAAAGGAAAAGGCATGAATGATTGTATTTGTGGCTTGTCGAAACGAATGCCCAATTGCGACGGTTCACACAAACAGTTGGAGAAGTGATGGTTGATTTTCGAAAAGGAGAATTACTCTAATCAAACGCTGATGCTAATAATTTCTCAATGGTTTCACCAATGAGTGGCAACGGTCGTTTCAAACCTTTGTAAGCATTCAGGATGCCCAGGATTCCTATAAAAATGAAAGCAATGACAATCATTCGGTCAGCAAAGATACCCAACAGGGGAATCCAAATAATGATCCATTTCAAAACCGAATAAATGAGCCAGAGGGCAAAAAGTCCCAATCCTTGGCGCAAATGAAATGCGTTGTAAGACTTTTCCTCACCTGCTTTGTCACTGTTTAAAATCAAAGCAATAATCCATCCCAAAAAAGGAATGTAGGCCAAAATAGAAATTACTTTATCATGATTTTCGCCCATCGTTTCAAATTTTAGTTAAGAAAAGAGTGAATCTACAAATTCCGTTTTATCAAATACATGCAAATCATTGATGCCTTCACCCATACCAATGTATTTCACCGGAATTTTCATTTGATCTGAAATACCGATAACCACGCCTCCTTTGGCGGTTCCATCCAATTTCGTAATCGCCAAAGCATTGATTTCAGTTGCCAACGAAAATTGTTTGGCTTGTTCAAAAGCATTTTGACCTGTTGAACCGTCCAACACCAACAAAATTTCATGCGGAGCGCCTGGAATTACCTTTTCCATTACCCGCTTGATTTTGCTCAATTCGTTCATCAAATTGACTTTGTTGTGCAAACGACCCGCCGTATCAATAATCACTACATCCGCATTTTGCGCTTTCGCGGATTGTAAGGTATCAAAAGCAACCGAAGCAGGGTCAGCGTTCATTCCTTGTTGAACGATATCCACACCCACTCTTTCCGACCAAATAATCAATTGATCGACTGCTGCTGCACGAAAAGTATCCGCTGCGCCCAAAACTACTTTTTTACCAGCCGATTTGAATTGATGTGCCAATTTACCAATCGTCGTTGTTTTACCAACACCGTTTACGCCCACAACCATAATAACATGTGGATTATCGCCGTGTTTGGCAATATTGAAATCGGTTGTAATACCCACATTGTTTTCTTCCAACAAGGCGGCAATTTCTTCTTTCAGAATGGCATTCAATTCTCCGGTACCTAAAACTTTGTCGCGTGAAACACGGTCTTGAATTCGGTCGATGATTTTCAAAGTCGTTTCAACGCCTACATCGGAAGAAATCAACACTTCTTCTAAGTCGTCTAAGACTTCGTCGTCCACTTTGGATTTACCGACAAGCGTGCGTGTGAGCTTGGTTAGAAAACTTTGTTTAGTTTTTTCTAAACCTTTATCGAGAGTTTCTTTTTTCTCTTTTGAAAATAATCCGAAGAATGCCATGGGTACAAAAATAAAAAAAGCCTTCGAACAACAGTCCGAAGGCTACTAAAAACTATGTTAAACAAAGTTTATTTTTGAGCAGCGAACCACTCTTTCACTTTGTCTTGGTGAACGATTTCTTCTTTGAAGTTGTATGAACCTTTATCGTTCTTGAACATGTTGATCACTTTCGTGTGCTCTTTTCCACCACCTTTTTGTAGGGATGCTACTACTTTCTTTGCCATGTCTTAACTTATTTAATTTCTTTATGAACCGTGTAACGTTTCAAGATTGGATTGTACTTGCGTATTTCCATTCTCTCTGGTGTATTCTTTCTATTCTTCGTCGAAATATATCGAGAAGTTCCAGCCATACCAGACTCTTTGTGCTCCGTGCACTCCAATATGATCTGAATTCTATTTCCTTTACCTTTCTTAGCCATCTCTTTACTTTTTATCGTCCACTAACGCGAATCGCAATTATTTACTTCAAGAATCCTTTCGCACGTGCTTCTTTCAAGCAAGCAGAAATTCCTTTCTTGTTTACTGTACGTAAAGCAGCAGCTGAAACTTTCAACGAAATATATGTATCCTCTTCCGGAATGTAAAATTTCTTTACTAGTAAATTCGGAAGGAATTTACGTTTCGTTTTGCGGTTGGAGTGAGATACATTGTTCCCTACCATTACCGACTTACCTGTTAATTGACAAACTCGTGACATGTTCTTTTCTTTTTTCCAAATTCTAAATGGGGTGCAAAGGAAGTAATTATTTGAAAAATAACCAAAGTATTTTATCTTTTTTTTAAGAATTTAATCCTAAAACTTCACAACGGGCACAATTTAGTGCTGTTAACGCCGTCATTGTGATGTTTCTTTCTCGGTTATCACCAAATTGAAAACGTTTTGCCCATACTCTATTTTTCGTCGAAATGGCAATCCAAACCGTCCCAACCGGTTTTTCTGGCAAGCCTCCTGTTGGACCGGCTATACCCGAAGTGGCGATACACAAATCGACGCCCAATTTTTTTCTTCCTTTTTTTGCCATGCGTACCACGACCTTTTCGCTAACGGCGCCATGCTCCACCAATTCCTGGTGATCTATTTTTAAATATTTCTCTTTTACTTCGTAGCTGTAAGCAACGATACTGCCGACATAATACGCCGATGAACCCGCAATTTCAACCAATTCGTTGGCGATGGCTCCTCCAGTGCAACTTTCAACCGTCCCGATGGTCATTCCTTTTTCAAGCAACAACTTGCCCAATACATCGGCTATTTTTCGATCGCCCAAGGTATAGGCATAGTTTGGAAGTATATCAATCACTTCGTTCAAATACCGGTGAATTTTTTCTTCGTCTACACTGCCATTTTTTGAACTTAATCGCAATTTCACCAAACCAGGGGATGGCAAATACGCCAAGCCTAAACCTTCGTCGCGCACTTTGTTTTCCCAGTCCTCTATACGTTCCGCTAAAAACGATTCACCGATGCCTTGTGTCATCAACGTTTGATGATACAACTCCTGTGTATCAAATCGTTGTTTCAATTTAGGGAATACTTCATCTATCATAATTCCATGCATTTCATACGGAACACCTGGTAAACTAATCACAATGCAACCGTCTTTTTCAAACCACATGCCGCAAGCCGTACCGTGGTAATTGTGCATGATTTCTGCCGCTACGGGAAGTGCTGCTTGCTGAATGTTTACTTCGGACATTTCACGACCGCGTTTTTTGAAAAAATCAGCAATTCGCTCCAAAACTTCTGGAACAATTTCCAAATGTGTCTGGAAATATTTCGTCAGCGTATACTTGGTCAAATCGTCTTTGGTTGGCCCTAAACCACCTGTTAAAATCACCAATTGAACTTGCGGAATCAATTGATCCAAACTGCTGCAGATTTCGTCAGGATCGTCGGAAATGGTCCAACTTTTCGTAACTGGAATTCCTATTTGAGACAATTCTTTTCCCAACCAAGCGGCGTTGGTGTTGATTGTTTGACCGATTAACAATTCGTCGCCAATCGAAATAAGGGCTGCTTTCATGTGGCAAATTTACGAAGGTTTAATGGATTACATATGGAAGAATTACGGATTGTTTATGTCGGGTTTAAATAAATGAATTGGTGCTATTTATAGGTATAATCAATGCGACAGCACTTTACGAACCGCGACTGAATAATTTTAGCACCTAAGAAAGGTACAAACCAAAAGTAATTTGAATCAACTAATTTATAATTAATCTTATTTTTACGGTAATTACTCACTGTTAACCCAATAAAAAATGAACTCTAAATTCGCTGAAACGATCCAACTCATTCTAGTTACTTTTGTCTTTTTTACAACCTCATCATTGAGTTTGAATGCTCAAAATGAAGATTTTATAATTAACAACGAAAGGGATACTATTTTTTGTCAATTGACCACAAAATTAGGGAAAGTGCGAGCCCAAATCGATGGAAAGGAGGTGAAATATTCGCCAAAGGATATTTTGAGATATTCACAAAATGGAAGAATTTTTGTCAGTGGCAGAGTCTCTAATCCTGCCAATTATGGTGCTAAAAGCTGGATGTTTTTAGAACTTATTGTGGATGGCCCTATGATGTTGTGTTTCATTTATAATGTCAATACAACAACCAATGAGGCAACCAAAGAAATGGAGGTTGCCCAAAATATAACATACCATGCAGTACTTAGAAATGATACCGAACTCGATTTTACTATGATTGCCCTGAATTGGAAGAAAAAATTAAAATCATTGGATGAAACCTGTTCTTCTTTTAACAAAATGGTTGATAAGTCATCCTTTGGACAAATTCAAGAGCTGGTTCTTTTTTACAATGAAAACTGCGGCAATAATTGAAATCATTTTTGATACTGAATGATTGGATTATGTGATTATTGACTACGCCAACTTAAACTTCGCGATACTCTCAATGTGCCCGGTATGCGGAAATTGATCCACCAAAGAGATCTTCTCTAAGATAAAACCATTCTGCAGCAATGTTTCTGTATCTCTGGCTTGAGTAGATGGATTACACGAGATGTAAACGATGTTTTTCGCGCCCAATTCAATTACCTTCAGCAAGGTTTTTGGCGCAATTCCAGCTCTTGGCGGATCTAAAATGATCGTTCCGATTTTTCCTTGAAATTCTGGATGTTCTCGCAAAAATTTCCCAACGTCCGCGGCGTAAAAGTCGATATTGGAAATTCCATTGTTCTTCGCATTTTTTCGTGCGTCAATGATGGCTTCTTCCACAATGTCCACCCCCACAATTTTTGCGTTGGATTTTCGTGTCGTTAAAATTTGACCAATGGTTCCCGTCCCGCAAAACAAGTCCATGATGATTTCATCGTCTTTCAATTCTTCTTCGAAAACGTAATCCAATGCTTTGGTGTACAACAATTCAGCACATTTTGGATTGGTTTGAAAAAAGCTTTCCATGCTGATTTCAAAATTCAATCCCAACAAGGTTTCATTGATTTTTTCGGTTCCAAAAAGCAAGCTGGACGTGCCATTTTCAATTTTGGCTCGGTCGGCTACTTTGTCGTTGATGGTGTGCCACAAACCAGCCACTCGATCCCCCATCAGTTCTTTGACAAAGGCCGCAAAAGCAGGTGCATCAAACGATTTCCGTCCTTCTGAAGACGTTACCAAATTCAGCAACAATTTGTTTTCTGCAAAGGATTTTCGCACCACAATGTGCCGGAAAAAACCATGCTTTTTGGGTGGGTGCCAAGCTGGCAAACCTGTTTTTACTAAATAATCGCGAATTTGAATCAATTTGGTTTCCCATTCTTCGTCGAACATTCCCGACGGTTTGGCTAAATTTTCAACTTTCCACCAAGTTCCACGTCGTTTGAACCCCAATGCAAAAGCTTCGTCTCGTTCCTCACCCGTATGAATATCGTGCTCAATACAAGAGAAACTATATTCCATCTTGTTGCGGTAGAAATAATGATTGGGCGAAGAAATAAAGGTGTCAAATTTGTCCTCTACATCGCGCACATTCGACAAACGACGAAATGTTTCTAACGTTGAAGCTTTCTTTACTTCTTCTTGTCGCTCAACAGGAACAAATATATACGGTCCACCTGAAATTTCTTGAAATTCAGAAACCGTTTCTTCGCTACTTCGTTCGATAACATCGATTAATTTCGCTTCAGCGTATTTCTTTTTTTTCTTCTCAACGCGTGCTCGAACCATCTGGCCAGGAAAACAATTGTCGACAAAAACAACAAAAAAACCATCCTCTGTCGGCAATTTTGCGATTCCGCGACCGCCAAAAGCGTATTCACTAATTTTTACTTCTATTACTTCTCCGCGATTCATTTTTTTATTAGTTGCAAGTTACAAGTTATTGCTGAGCAATTCAAAGTTGCAAGTTCAAAGTGAGAACCTTTAAACTTGCAACTAGTAACTTGTAACTTTTTATTGATTAAATCAATCCTCGAATTACGCCTTTATCAGACCCTTGAATGAATCCAAGAATCTCTTCTACCAGCGGACTAGATGCCATCGTTTCTCGAACGGTTGCAATTCCTTTGGAAATATTGCTATTCTGAACATACACCACTCGGTAAATGTCTTCGATTTCACGTATTTGCTCATCTGTCATACCTCTTCGTCTCAAACCTACCGAATTTACTCCTGCATAGGTCATCGGTTCACGAGCAGCTTTGATATACGGCGGCACATCTTTTCGAATCAAGGAAGCACCACCGATAAAACAATGCGCACCAATGTGCACGAATTGTTGCGCTGCCGCTTTCCCTTCAATGATAGCAAAATCATCGATCGTAACGTGACCAGAAAGTCCGACATAACTGGCCAAAATAACGTTGTCTCCTAACTGACAATCATGCGCGATGTGCACATAGGTCATAAGCAGACAATTTTTTCCAATTTTAGTTGTCATTCTGTCTTTTGTCCCACGGTGTATCGTAACACACTCACGAATTTTGGTGTTATCACCAATTTCAACTGTCGTGTATTCCCCTTCGAATTTTAAATCTTGTGGAACCACCCCAATAACAGCGCCAGGAAAAACTTCACAATTTTTACCCAAGCGGGTACCGGGATACAAACTAACATTGGAGTGAATGACACACCCATCTCCAATGATTACATCTTCGTAAATGTGTGAAAAAGGCTGAATGGTTACATTTTCACCAATCGTTGCTTCCGAAGAAATATGTGCGAATGGACTAATCATTTATACTTTGTCTTTGATGACTTGTGCCAACATTTCTGCCTCCATGACTACCTGACCGTTTACATAGGCTTTTCCGCCCATGTGAACCAATCCACGACGCATTGGTGACAGCAAATGCAATTCAAACACAATGGTATCGCCTGGCAATACTTTTTGTTTGAATTTCACATTGTCGATTTTCATAAAATACGTTGAATACAAATGCGGATCTTCTACTTTGCTCAAAGCGAAAATGCCTCCTACTTGTGCCGTTGCTTCAATTTGCAAAACACCTGGGAAAACTGGATTTCCGGGGAAGTGACCTTGGAACATCGGTTCGTTCATCGTAACGTTTTTCACGCCGATAATCGTTTCTTCGCCGATTTCCATCACTTTGTCTACCAACAAGAATGGATAACGGTGTGGCAACATTTTTTCAATGTCGTTGATATCGTACAAAGGCTTTTTCGTTAAATCGAAATATTTGCCTTGTCCTTCTTGTTTTTTAATTTGTTCTTTCAATACTTTGGCGAAACGCACATTGCCAGAATGGCCTGGGCGTGCACCTAAAATGTGGCCTTTGATCGGTCGACCCAACAAAGCCAAATCACCAATAATATCCAATAATTTATGTCGAGCTGGTTCATTTTCGAATTGCAATTTATTGGTGTTCAACACTCCAATGCCTTCTACTTTGATTTCCAGACTTTCTTTTCCCAATAGTTTTGCCAAACGTTTCAGTTCTTCAGGATCCACTTGCTCCCGTTCCACCAATACGATAGCGTTGTCCAAGTCTCCTCCTTTGATCAAATTGTTGCTCGCCAAAAATTCCAACTCACGCAAGAACACGAATGTTCGACAAGGCGCAATTTCCTTTTTGAACTCACCAATGTGGTACATGCTAGAGTGCTGTGTACCCAAAACAGGCGATTTGTAATCCACCATCACCGTGATGCGATAATGATCATCTGGAACGGCCAAAAACTCAATTCCTTTGTCGAGGTCTTCCCATTTCACGTTTTCTTCCAAAACGAAATAGTTTCTTTCGGCTGCTTGCTCCACCAACCCAACGGCTTCAATGGCTTGTACAAAAAGCAACGAACTTCCATCCATGATTGGAATCTCCGGACCATCGATTTGAATCATCGCATTGTCCACTTCCATTCCAGCCAAAGCCGCCAAAATGTGCTCGGTGGTATACACGCGTGCGCCATTGAACTCCAAAGTCGTTCCTCGGTCAGTTGCTACCACCAAATCACAATCTGCTTTTATGACGGGTTGACCTTCCAAATCCATTCGTTGGAATTTAAAACCGTGATTTTCGGGTGCTGGAAGAATATGAATATTTACTTTCTCTCCGGTGTGTAAGCCAATGCCTGACAAATGAATTTCCTCCTTGAGGGTTTTTTGCATATCCGCCATTTCTATTTTTCTTTGGTAAGCGATTTTATTTTTGTGTCTAATTCTTGCAATTTATTCAAGATGTACGGCAATTTACGGAAGCCGAAGTACGATTTTTTAAAGTCATCAATTGGAATTCCTGGTGAGCCCATCAGCGTAGCTTTTTTCTTCACTGAATTTGGAATGCCGGATTGACCAACAATTTGCGTTTGATCCGCAATGGTAATGTGACCACTGATTCCAGCTTGTCCACCCACCATCACGTGACGACCAATTTTCGCTGAACCAGCAACACCTACTTGTGCCGCCATAGCTGAATGCTGACCTACGTCTACGTTGTGCGCAATTTGAATCAAGTTGTCCAATTTCACGCCTTTTCGGATGAAAGTTGAACCCAAGGTTGCTCTATCAATCGTTGTGTTGGAACCGATTTCTACATCGTCTTCAATGATAACATTTCCGATTTGCGGAATTTTTGAGAATACGCCATTTTGATCTGGAACAAAGCCAAAACCATCCGCACCAATCACCGTTCCTGCATGAATCACAACGTTGTTGCCCAACACACATTCTTGGTAGATTTTAGCTCCTGGGTGAATGGTGCAATTGTCGCCAATCGTTACATTTTCACCAATGTAAACTTGCGGATAAATGGTGACATTATTTCCGATTTTTGTTGCTTCTCCGATGTAGGCAAAAGCGCCCAAATACAATCCTTCTCCTACCGTTGCGGAGTTAGAAATATGGGAAGGTTGCTCGATAGCCGGTTGTTTTTTGGTCATTTGACCGTATACTTCTAGCAATTTAGCAAAACATGCATGTGCATCGTCTACTTTCACCATCGTGAGTGTCTCGGGCAAGGGTTTGGTCGGAAGAAAGGTCTTATTGACAATACAAATCGTTGATTTGGTCACATAAATGTGTTCTTCGTATTTAGGATTGGCAAGAAAGGAAAGACTTCCTGGCGTTCCCTCCTCGATTTTCGACAAACCAGTCACCGTAGCATTTAAATCACCTACAATTTCACCGTTCAATATCCCTGCAATTTGCTCAGCAGTAAATTCCATGTTTCAAATTTAAAAATTCTAGCGAAAGAGAATTTGACTGCTCTTTCTTATTTTCAACAAACACAATTGCATATCATTGACAATTGAGACTATCCGCGAAGGAAAAAGCCGTTACGTTGATCTTACTTTTGTACCAAATAGCTTTCACTGCGATTGGATTTCCTTTTGGCGACAGAAATTCCACATAATGCTCTGGCTTCACCACCTCCTTGGTAAAGTTTGATTTAGCAAAATTCACTTTGCCATTTTTCATCAATTCTTTTTGCAGATGACGCTCATCTTTGAAACCCAAACCCAATAATTGGCACGACAACAAATCCGTTGTGTCCATAAAAATTAAATCTTGTGTTTCTGGAAATAAAAGCAATCGAGCGGTACCTTTCAATTTTTCTTGTTTCGGTTCACGACTATAGACGGCAGAAATAAAGCTTTCGTTGGGTAAAGTGAAAAACAAACTTCTATGTCCTTTTAAATCAATCTTATAAAATTTGTTTGGATCTTTCTTTTTGGAAGCACCAAAATCAATATCGCCATTTTCTAGGTAATTTTTCAGCTCTTTTTGCAACGCTTCATCATTGGAAGTAAAATCACTTTCGCTTTCAGGTATTACCACGACACGCTCCAAGATAGACGTTTTTACTCGATTGGTCGGTGTCCAAGAACAACCTCTATTTTGAAAAAAGAAGATGACGAAAATAAGCCCGATGGTAAAACCGATGCCGTAATATTTCAATCGTTTGAGTAAAGAATCCATAGATAAAAGTTGTGCGCAAAGTTAACAATAGATGAAGAAAAACGGTCAAATCTCCCGAAAAATCAAAATCATTCAAATGAACTTAACAATTATTAAAAATTCAGCCACAAAAAAACGGGTATGAAGTTCACACCCGTTTCAATTATTGTCTTGAATCGATTATAAAATCGCGTCCAATTTGCTTGTCAATTGTGCTTTTGGAACGGCTCCAACCACTTTGTCAGCGATTTCACCATTTTTGATGAAAAGGATTGTTGGAATATTGCGCACTCCGAATTGAGCAGAAACACCTGGGTTCAAATCCACGTTTACTTTACCAATAACCGCTGTTCCTTCGTATTCTGCCGACATTTCTTCAATAGAAGGCCCGATCATTCTGCAAGGTCCACACCATTCTGCCCAGAAGTCAACCACAACCGGTTTGTCTGATTTTAATACTAATTCTTCAAAGTTTGCATCTGTGATTTCGAGTGCCATACTATTTATTTTTTAAAATTTGTTTCTAATTTGAACCGTAAAATTACGATTTGATTAAGGTATGACAATTATTTTGCCATTCTTTTTTTCGTGTCAACTTGACAGCCTAAAATTAATTTTCGACAAAAATTGCCTTGCTTGTTTTTTGGTTATCGCTTCTTAATTCGTAGAAATAACGACCATTTTCAACGATTTTTGAATCAAATTTGATTTTGGTTCCACCAATTTTGGCCTCACGTTCGTCTACCAGCAATTTGTCGTTCATTTTGTCATCCAACAACCAAATAGCCACTTTCTTAGGTTCTTCCAATTCGTAGTAGATTTCTACTTCGCCCGAAATCGGTTGTTTTTCCAAGGAATACAAAACAGCAAATTTTTCTTTGATCGGTTGACCTATTCCCCAACGCACCCGCAATCTTCGGAAAGCGATTACCAAAATTAAAAGTGTAATGCTGATCAGCATAACCGGTATAGCAACTTCGAAAAATGAAACTCGTAAAATCATAGTATTATAATGAGATAATGCCTTCAATCAAGGCCGCTTTTTCGTATTTCGCAAGGATAGAATCCACATCCATCATGAGTTCTTTTGCGCTAACGCTAACGTATTTTTTATTGGAAGAAGTATGAAATGTAATATCCGCTGTACTATCAAAAAGCGCCGTAGTTTGTGCCAATTTTTCTTTGGTGTTTTCGACGATGAATTTGAAAAGATAAACCGCAGGCCATTCTTGTAAGGCTAACTGTTCGCGTAATTTTTCGAATGTATCCATTTATTCCATTTCGTTTTGAAGGAGCAAAGATAATCGTTTTGCCTCGGTTAACAGTTGGTTTTTTCCTTCGAAAAACAAAGTTTCTATTTCGTTAACAGATTCTCCGCCTGCCTGATCAAAAGCGCTCAATGCGCTGTACAATTCACTTGGATCAAGTTCTTTGGATAAGAGAATCTCGTTCGTATCGTTCAAGGTACTCAGTTTCCAATTGGTCGCGTAACGAAGAAAATACTCCAGTAATTTTTCAATTAAAAATACCACCGTTGCACATTCTTGCGCCAAATAAAGTTGCTGAAATAAGACAGCCTTATCTTTCTGAAAACTGAGATAAATCGATTTTAAGTACTCCGTTGTTGCTATTTGACATTCGCTTTTAGGCAACGGTTCACGTGGAATAATTCCGGACAATCTACGAAAAGCCGCTTCTCTTTTTTTAATTTTTTCCAAACGTGCTCGAAAAACCTTCGGTACGATGACTCTTGTCGTAAAAAACTGCTTGTCTTCAAATAGCAATTCTTCGTAGCGTTCTTCCCAATCATCGCCTTCTTCGTGCGGAAAAAATAACCGATCGTTTTCCATTAATTTTCGCCTTTCTTCGCTTGATTTTTCTTCATGCGCAAATTGAGCATTTCAACGAGTAGCGCATATACCATGGCAAAATAAATATAGCCTTTTGGCACGTGCTGATCAAACGCTTCAGCAATTAAAACAACCCCAATTGTGACCAAAAATGCCAAAGCAATCATTTTGATCGTTGGGCGATTGTTGATGAAATCTCCTATCGATTTAGCGAAAACCATCATGACAATCATGGAAACGATAACGGCCAAATAGATAATAATCATTGGGTTTCCGCCTGTTTCTTTGGCGATTCCATTGGTCATTCCGATAGCTGTAATTATGGAATCAAAACTAAATACAATGTCCACCATGATAATCTGAAGGATAATTCCACTCAATTTTTGCTTGGCTTTTTTGGAATGCTCTTCCTCCATCCCTACAATGTTTCGGTGCATTTCAATCGTGCTTTTGTAGATGAGGAATAAACCTCCCAGCAACAAAACCAATTTTTGACCCGTTATATCCCAGCCATTCACTGACATAAAAGGTTCCGTTAGCCCGATAATCCAGGCTACAATACTCAACAAAATCAAACGGATGACCAAAGCCAAAGTCAAACCAATGTTTCTGGCTTTTCTTTTCTGGACTTTTTCCAAAGGATCGGTGATAATGGAAATAAAAATAATGTTGTCGATTCCCAATACAATCTCCAGCAAACTCAACATCACAAAGTAAAATATACCCGTAGTCGTCAACAACAAAGGGAAATCCAAGTTCAACATATTTTATTTTATTAAGGGGTCAAATGTAGTGAAAAAGTGGAACGAATCTATTCATTTTAACCGCAAAGTGCGCAAAGATTTCGCAGAGAGCGCCGAGTTGTTTTTTCGAATGCTTCCCTACCTTTCCGTCAACAGATAGCCTGGGATACTGATCAGATTTAAATTTCTTTCAGCATCCACAAATCACAAGCGAAATGACCTGAATTTCCGAGGGGCTTTTCCAATCGATTAAAACCCATTTTTTCATACAAACCGATGGCATTGTGCAATTCTGGCAAGGTTTCCAAGTACACTTTCTCAAAACCCATATTCTTCGCTTCCAACAAACTCCGACGAATCAATTCTTCCCCTATGCCTTTGCCACGGTGTTCTTTTAGTAAATAAAGTTTCACCAATTCTACGCAATCTGCATCCAACCCTTCCGTCGGGAATATCCCACAACCGCCAACAAGCTTTCCATTCATTTCAAGCACAAAGTAAGCCGATTTCGATACGCTTTCGAATAATTCAAACAATTGATCGGTGGTTGGGTCTGTGTAAACCGTTCCGGGTTTGTTCACACCAAATTCTTCCAAAACAGAACGAATCACGCGTGCGATTTCTGTATTGTTTTCTTGAGCAATGGGAAGGATGGTCATTTTATTAAAATTTGCCGTTAAAATTCTTTTTGGTAAAATTAGTTATTTGGTTTTCAACCTGGTACTTAATCGAAAATCAGATTTTTTACAAAAATCACAACTTATTGATTATCAATTGTCGTTCGTAAATTTGGGAATTCCCAAATTCCCAAATTTTAAAATTTTAAAATTATCAATCAACTGAAGATCATTGTTTTAACAAAAAAACAAGTTAAAATAGGATCCTGTGATTTTTTTTTCAATTTTTCAATCCTTCAAAAAAGGCCGCTAAAACTTTTGGATTCAAATCACTTGGTGTAAAGATTTCCATCAATTTCGGTCGGCCGTTCTGATGGTAAGTGTAAAAATCCTCCATTTGATTGAGCAAATTTTCTTTTTCGGTAGCCGCATAATAATCGATATCAAAAGCTTTGCAAATGTGTTTCGCAGAATGATGGTGTTTGGCCACAAAATACGATTCGTATTGATTGGTACTGTTCGGTCCAGGAATGATCTTGAAAATTCCACCTCCGTCATTGTTGATCATGAAAATGCGCAAATTCGGCGTCAAATGTTGATTCCACAAGGCATTGCTATCGTAGAAAAAGGATATATCTCCGGTAATAAGCACATGCCAATCCTCTTTTGCAACGGATGCCGCGCCCGCAGCTGTACTGGTACTGCCGTCGATTCCGCTCGTTCCGCGATTGGAGTTGTACTTCACACTCGACAAAGGATCAAACAATTGTGCATAGCGCACCACACTGCTATTGGCCAAATGCAAAGTGCTTTGGTCGGGCAGGCAATCCAACAACAAATAGAAAACCGACAAATCGCTGAAAGGTGCGGCTTCACAATATTCTCTCGTAAACTCTTGACGAATAAAATCAATTTGTTTCCATTTTGGAGCAAAGGGGAAATAACTTTGTGGCGCAACTTCGTTCATTTTTCGAACAAAGTGACTAGGGGAACAGAACAACGATTTCGTTTTCTTACGGAACGTATCCATATCCGGAAAGTCGTAGCCAATTTTCCAATGTTCTTGAATGGACCAAGAACGCAATAAATTTTTAATCTTTTTCGATACAATCGCTCCACCGATAGTAATCAGAATGTCGGGCTGAAAATCGGTGTTTCCTTTGTCCAAATGTTCAATGGTTCGATCGATGCAATGCACAAACGCTGGAAAAACCAAATTTGCAGTATTTTCCACCATGATCAAAACACTTGGGTCATCCGCCATGATTTTCAATTGGTGCAACAGCGCCTCATCTTTTGGCAATTGTCCACAAATAATGAGTTTTTTGTCTGTATTGGTCCACTGATTTTGCAAAACTGCCCAATCAATTTCTTGTTCAATTTCCGTTAATTCAACCGAAAATTCACGCAACAATTCATGCCCAACTGCTTCCACTTCTTTGGTTTGATACAAGGGTTCTTCTAACGAAAAATTAATATGTACAGGTCCAGGCCACTCACCGGTTGCCAAATGAAAAATCGCCATGGTTTCGTCGCGCAATTCCGTTTGGTATTCCCAACTTTCATCATTGTCCTCCAATTGCATGAATTGATGCACATGGTCGCCAAATAGTTGCGATTGCATAATGGTTTGACCATCGCCATGGTTGATCCATTCTTGCGGTCGATCGGCGCTGATGACAATCAACGGAATACCTTGGTAAAAAGCTTCTGTGACCGCAGGAAAATAATTGGCAACCGCGGACCCAGAAGTACAAACGACCGCCACAGGTTCTTTTAATTCCAATGCGATGCCTAGCGCAAAAAAAGCAGCACTTCGCTCGTCGTGAACCATGCGGCAATTGATTTCCGGATGTTCATCAAAAGAAATCGACAACGGAGCATTGCGTGATCCAGGCGAAACAACAACATGTTTCAATCCTGCTTTCACACAGGTTTCTACAAAAAGGTAAACGTTTTCTTTGGCACTTGTTTTATAACTCATTGCGCAGTAACTTTTTCCATGGAATTCAGCAAAGTTCGCGCCTTGTTCTCGGTCTCTTCCCACTCGTCTTCAGGAATCGATTGTTTGGTATAACCGCCGCCCAAGTACAAAAAGGCTTTTCCTTCTTGAATTTGGCAGCAGCGTAAATTGACATATAAATAACTGTGTTCCTCGCTAACGACTCCGATAAAACCGGTGTACAAATCGCGGTGAAACGGTTCTAAAGTGGTAATTAAATCTTGTGCTACTTTCGTTGGAACACCTGCAACGGCTGGCGTTGGGTGCAATTCCAAAGCGATTTCCATGGCACTTTTTTCGGGACTATAAAAGGAAAAATCAGTGCGCAAATGCCGAACGGGACCCGCTTCCATATCGAAAGGTCCGTGCAATTCGATTTCTTGCAATTCTTGCGTCAACAAACGATTTTGGATGTATTCGGTTACCAAATATTGCTCTTCCATTTCTTTGTCTTCCCATTCTTGCACGACAGTCCCCACTTTTCTCGTTCCCGCCAACGCCATGGTGTATCCTTGTTTTCCGTGCATGGAAAGTAACACTTCTGGCGTAGCACCAATCCAAGTTCCAAAAAGTGGACTGGAAATCAAATAAACAAACGCATTGGGATGGGCTTCTAGTAAATTCTCGTACAAATCAAAACACTTTTTTGCATCAAAATGAACGGATTTCACACGGCCATAAACCGCTTTTCGCAGACCAAATAAGTTAAAAGAATTCAGCAAAGATTCGGCCCCCATCAAGTATTCTTTCTTGGAAACCGTGTACGGAGCTCGCTCAGAAAAAAAGAAATCTCCTTTCGCTTTTTCATCCTCCTGAAAAGAAAAAACAGCTGTTTTATCGTGGTTGGATATGAAAAAACCTTCGGACGAAAAAGGTTTCGAAGCACGCGCAAATTGGCCTGCTTTCATCACTTTTTCCTTGTTCGGAACACGATATGCTAAAATATCCGCCATCTAGGGTCTTGGCACAATCATAACCGTTAAACGGCCTGTGCAAACTAATTTTTCTGTTTCGTTATCAAATAAATCCACCTGCCAAACGTGCGTGCGCTGGCCGGCATGAACAATTTTGCCCACGGCTCTCACCAAGCCACTTTTCATTCCTCGCAAATGATTGGCATTGATTTCCAAACCTACAGGAACTTCTTTTGTGATATCAATCAACAAAGTGGAACCCATAGATCCAATACTTTCAATCAACGCTGCACTCGCACCGCCGTGCAAAAGACCCATCGGTTGATGCGTTTTCTCGTTCACCGGCATGGTGGCCACAATGTAATCCTCGCCAATTTCAACACAACGTATGCCCAACAACTCCATCATGGTGTTTTTGAACATCGCCTCTACTTGGGCAATTGGAACTTGCTTTAGTTTCATGACCGTAAAATTAATGAAAAGGTCTGTTTAATGGTTAAAACAGTTGAAGAGGTTTTGTTGTTTTGTGAATTTGCATTTTTGTTGGGTAAAAAAGAGGTTGTTATACAAAAGGGTTCTTGACAAAAAACCGACCTCGTTCGTAAATTTGGGAATTCCCAAATTCCCAAATTCCCAAATTTTAAATAAAAATTTGAGAATTTATTTTGATAAAAATTATCTTTTTCACTATCTTAAGTAGTAATTATACAATTACTTACTACTAAATCAATATTTATGCCTGCTTCTAAAAAGAGTTTTTTTACACCCGAAGAAAACCAAATTGCTTTGTATGGTCGAGCACATGCACATCCGGCTCGAGTTCGAATTTTAACCGTATTAGACGAAAAAGGATACGTCCGGAATTGTGAATTGTCAAAAATTCTAAACTTAAGTAAATCAACCGTTCATGATCATTTGAAAAAATTAGAAGTTGCTCAATTGATTCGAACAGAATTTTTCATGAACAGTTTTTTTATTTATCGAAATGAAAATGTTTACGACGATTTTTTTGAGAATTTATAATTTTAAGAGCTTATATTTCAGATTTATAACCTAAAATACAAACACCTCGTTCGTAAATTTGGGAATTCCCGAATTCGGGAATTCCCAAATTTTACATGGAATTTTCAATTGACTTATTTTTAATTTTTTCTAAAGAAATAATCCATTTAAACCCCAAACCGATCCCCCAACCTTTTCAACCATCCACTCTTCAAATTATCCAATCAACATCAACAAATCATCCCTCAACTCTCTTTATCTTTACCCCATGTTTCAAGCCAATTTTGATTTAAAACCCTACAATACCTTCGGTATTTCTGCGCAATGTCTGTTTTTTGGGACATTTTCCACTCTTGCCGAATTGAAAACTGCCTTGGCAGAAGTAAAACGATTGGAATTGCCTTTGATGATTTTGGGTGGTGGAAGCAACATTTTGTTGACCCAAGATTTCGACGGAATCGTTTTACGCAATGAAATCAAAGGATTTGAAATCTTGCACGAAGCAGGAAACGAGGTGATCGTTCGCGCTGGTGCTGGAGAGGTTTGGCATGAATTTGTGATGAAATGTTTGGACAATAATTTAGCCGGAATCGAGAATTTATCCTTAATCCCAGGCAGTGTGGGCGCTAGTCCGATGCAGAACATTGGTGCGTACGGCGTGGAAATAAAAGATGTGTTTTTTCAATTGGAAGCGTTGCACATAGAATCAGAAGAACTTCATTATTTTAGCGGTGCTGTATGTGAATTCGGTTACAGAGAAAGCGTTTTCAAACGAAAATTGAAAAATCAATACATAATTACAAACGTAGAATTCCGATTGCATAGAGAAGCAAACGTAAATACATCGTATGGTGCCATCAACGATGAATTACTTGCCCAAGGAATTGAAAACCCAACGATTCGCGATGTGAGCAATGCCGTGATTGCGATTCGTCAATCCAAATTACCCGACCCGAAAGTAATTGGCAACGCAGGAAGCTTCTTCAAAAATCCGGTGGTCGAAAAATCTGTCGTGGAGAAACTATTGGAAACCTATCCAAACATGCCAAATTACCCAGATCGTCTGGATCCAACGCTCGTTAAATTAGCCGCGGGTTGGTTGATCGAAAAAGCGGGATTCAAAGGCATGCGGATTGAAAATTATGGCGTACACGCCAAACAAGCATTGGTTCTTGTCAATTACGGCGGTAGCGAAGGAAAAGACATTTATGCGCTTTCAACCAAAATTTTGGCGACCATCAAGGAAACATTTGGTGTGGATTTGGAACGGGAAGTGAATATTATCTAGAACATGGAGTCTGGAACATGGAACGGTAACTGAAGTTACCTGCTGGATTTTTATAAATAGCTCCAATAAATTCATGGTATGTAATTTAGTCCATACTCCAGCAACGAAGTGGTCCCTACTCCATCAGTTCGCCACATCGGACGGTCAAACTACCATTCTTCCTCCGTTCCGGAAAATTTATTGTCTTCTTCGATTAGTTTTTTCCAATCGTACGTTGGGTCTTCGGCATCGAAAATAATGGCTTTGTATTCTTTGGGGTCAATTTCATGACGGGTAATGGTTTCGCCTGTGTATTCTTCGATTAATTCCAAGAATTCGGTTTCAATTTTTACATCACAAAAAGACAAGGCTTGTCCGCGATTGGTTCCACGACCACAGCGTCCACAGCGGTGAACGTAGTTTTCAGGTTCTTCGGGTAAATCGTAGTTAATGACATATTTTACCGAAGGAATATCGATTCCTCTTGCCGCAACATCCGTCGTCACCAAAATGCGAAATTCGCCTTTTCGGAATTTATCCAACGTTTGAAAACGATCTTTTTGCTCCATTCCTCCGTGAAAGAAAAAGGATTCCATTCCGGCTCTTGCCAACGCTGCCACCACCCGTTCTGCCCGAACTTTCGTACGTACAAAAACGATGAACATATCCTCTTCATATTCGCGCAACACGTTTTCCAAAAAGAAACGCTTGTCGTCCATGTTCACAAATGCCACGGCGTGATCTACATTTTTGGCAACTGGATTTTTCGGAGAAATTTGAATTCTTATAGCATCTCGAACAACTGAATAGGCCAAGGATTTGATTTTCTTGTCTATCGTCGCGGTAAAAAATAACGTTTGTCGTTTCTTCGGGATTTTCAACACAATGTCTTGAATGTCTTTCAAAAATCCCATGTCCAACATCAAATCGGCTTCATCGAGAATCAAATGTTCAACACGAGAAACATCGATGTAACCTTGCGAAATCAAATCAAACATTCGACCAGGCGTAGCGACCAAAACATCCACTTTTTTGGACAAACGTTGAATTTGTTGTTCTTGCTCTACTCCACCGTACAAACCAAAAGATTTCACCGTGGTTTCTTTTCCCATTTCCTGAAAAACAGTATTGATTTGCTGAGCCAATTCACGGGTAGGCACCATGACCAAGCAACGAATTCCATCGTAATTCTTCCGTTTTTTTCGTTCCAACTTATCCAAAATTGGAATTACAAACGCCGCAGTTTTACCCGTTCCGGTTTGTGCAATCGCCATCACATCTTCGCCATCTAAAACATGGGGAATGGTTTTGAATTGAATGTCGGTCGGTTTGTTGAACTTCATTCGCTCCAATTGTGATTTGATGGAGTTGGCTATGGGATAATCGTTGAACTTCATATCGGAAAGTTACTATAAAAAAAATGTCGGGATGAATTCACTCCGTCCCGACATCTTCCTTTTTTGTTTTAATTATTTTTCTTCTGGAGCTGGAACCAAGATACGGCCACAGTGCTCACAAACGATTACTTTTCTTTTTGTCGCGATATCCAATTGACGTTGAGGCGGGATTTTATTGAAACATCCACCACAAGCATCACGTTCAACGCTAACAACTGCCAAACCGTTTTTCGAGTTTCCTCTCAAACGCTCATAAGCTGTGATCAAACGCGCATCAATTTTCGCTTTCGCTGCATCTGATTCTTTTTGCAATTTGTCTTCATCTTTTTGCGTTTCAGCAACGATTTCGTCCAATTCTGCTTTTTTCGTTTTCAAATCCGTTTTACGGAATTCCATTCTTTCCAACGCTTCATCCAAAACCTCTTTTTTCGAAGAAATTCTAATTTTCGCTTCTTTGGATTTTTTATCGTGTAATTTGATTTCTAATTCTTGAAATTCAATTTCTTTCGCCAAAGATTCAAATTCACGGTTATTTCGAACCTTATCTTGTTGTTCTTTGTACTTAGAAATCGCAAACTCAGCATCTTTTACCGCATTTTTACGATCTGTAACTTCTGTTTCGATCTCTTTGATCTCCTCTTGCATGTTGGAGATACGTGTACCCAATCCCTCCAATTCGTCTTCTAAATCTTGAACCTCCAATGGCAATTCACCACGGATCGTTCTGATTCTATCAATTTCAGAATCAATTAATTGCAATTGAAGAAGAGCGTCCATTTTGCTCTCTATTGTCATTTCTTTTTTCGTCGCTGTTGCAGCCATTTGTCAAAAGTATTTGATCGGATTCGTATTTATTCCTGTTAAATGAACCGCAAATTTAGGCATTTTTTTCGTCAATAATTCACCTAAAACATTTGTTGTGAATTGTTCACTCTCAAAATGGCCGATATCTGCGATAATTATTTCGTTTTCGGCATCAAAAAATTCATGGTATTTGAAATCGCCCGTGATAAAAATATCGGCGCCTTGACGCTTCGCTTCTTTCAGTAAAAAAGAACCTGAACCACCGCACAAAGCTACTGTTTTTATTGGCTTTCCGGCCAATTCCGTATGTCGAATCACGCCACAAGTGAAGGTTTCTTTCAGCATGGACAAAAATTCTTTTTCATCCATCGGATTTTCCAATTCACCAATGCGTCCAGCGCCTTCGTCTTGGTTGGAATTGGCAATGGAAAATATTTCATACGCCACCTCTTCATAGGGATGTGCTTTTTTCAAAGCGGCAATCACTTGGTATTGCAAATGAACTGGTAAAATTACCTCTACTTTCCATTCTGGGTCTCTGCTCAAAAGGTGTTTTTCTCCACTGGCAGGATTGGCGTACTCATTGGGCAAAAAGGTTCCCCAACCTTCGGAACTATAACTGCATTCCGAATAATTTCCAATATTTCCAGCTCCGGCTTCGTGCATTGCTTTTAGAACCGTTTCTTTATTTTCCGCGGGAACGTAGGTACTCAACTTCATCAATTTGCCTTGCACGGGTGCCAAAATTTTTGAGTTTTTCAAATTCAATCGTTTGGCTATTTCAAAATTTACACCGTATTGGTAATTGTCAAGATTGGTATGAATGGCGTACAAAGCAATGTTGTTTTGAATCGCTTTTATCACGGTTCTTTCCACATAATTTTTACCGTTCAATTTTTTCAATCCACTAAAAACAATCGGATGATGGGAAATGATGAGATTGCAATTTTTATCAATGGCTTCTTGAACGGTCGCTTCAATACAATCCAACGATATCAAAACACCGGTTACCTCATCGTTCGGCGAACCGACCAACAATCCTGAATTGTCATAATTCTCTTGGCTTGTAAGCGGCGCTAATTCTTCTAGATAATCGGTGATTTCTTTTATTTTCATTGTTTACAATTGGTAAGTAAGTCCTACATTAAAACCGATTGTGTAGGCTTTGTGCACAAAAGGACTTGTTTTACTATAGGAACTTGACAATTGATACCGCACCTCTGGCGACAAATAAATCGACCAAAATTGACTGTATTTCAATTGCACACCTGCATTGAACAAAGCGCTTACGGTAACAGGGTTAAAACTCGGATCCGTTCCTTTCAGCTTAACAGTATAGGAACTTTTTACTTGATCTGGGTTGGTCCAATTTTGTTCTTGTGTATATTTTAATGTCATCTGAGGCATGAAACCCGCACCGACGAAAAACTGAATGTCTTTCCCGTAGGTAAAATTCAGTACGATTGGCATGGAAACATATCGATACGTACTTACATAGTTAAAAGAAGTATCTGTGCCTACAAAAGCATATTTTTCGCCGTTTTTAACAAAACCCAATCCAGCTGATAATTGAAGATGCTCGCTCAATTTATTCCGAAAGCCCAGACCGAACGACCAAAAGTTGGCATTTTTCTCGTCTACACGTTTCCCCAATTCACCAGCAAAAAGTCCTGGATTGGGCGATAATGTACGGTAACTATTCGACCAGTTGGTATTGAAATAAAGTTGCGTTTGATTGTCCACTTCTCGTGTACTTTCCTTCCCAGCTTTTTTTATCATCGGATCCTCTTCCTTTTTGGTTTCTTCTTTTTTAGGTTCTCCACCTCCAACAATTTGAGAGAATAGTATCGGACTTGTTAATAAAGCCCAAAGAGCCACAAGGTATTTAGCTTTTTCCATTAATTTTAGGCTTGATATTTGTGTTGTAATAAAACAAATATCGCAAATTTGTACTACAACTGAAACGTAAGTTATGGAAAAGAAAAAAAAAAGCTGGTTAAAGAAAATTTTTATCGGTTCTGGAATCACTCTCTTAATTGTCATAGGAGCAATGATTGCTATTCCGTTTTTCTTCAAAGACAAGTTGAAAGACATGGTGATTGACGAAGCAAACAAATCGTTGACAGCAACGGTGTCTTTGGGAGATTTTGATTTAACTTGGTTCAGTACTTTTCCCAATTTAACGGTTCAATTGATCGACACGAAAATTGTCGGTAAAGGCGCGTTTGAGGGTGTTGAGTTGATCCATGCGAAAAACATCAAAGCACAAGTCAAATTGTGGGATGTGATTTCCGGTGACCAAATCTCGATTCAAAATATCGCTTTGGTAGAACCAAAAATTGACGTGCGCATCTTGAAAGATGGTACGGCAAATTATGACATTACCATTCCAGATTCTTTGCAAACGCCAGAACAAGCGGAAGAACCATCCAATTTCAAGATGAGTTTGCAGAAATATTCCATCGAAGGTGGCGAAATACGTTACGATGACCGTGAAGGCGATATGTTTGCAGAAATCATCAACTTAAATCACGAAGGAAAAGGAGATTTAACAGCGGATATCATTGATTTTCAAACGAAAACTACGATGGATGAATTGACTTATTCCATGAGTGGCATTCCCTATTTGACCAAAGTGAAAACGGATGCTGAAATCAATTTATTGATGGAATTCACGGAAAAAACATCCAAATTCAGCTTAAAAGAAAACACCATCAACCTCAACAATTTGAAATTTGCCATCAACGGATTCTACGAAATGTTGGAAGGATATGACAACATGGACTTGACGCTGGATGCTTCCAAAGCTACGTTCAAAGATTTTCTTTCTTTGATTCCTACTTTCTATCAGTCCGGTTATGAAAGTATGGTGACAAAAGGCAATTTGGCCTTGAGCGGTTTTGTGAAAGGAAAAATGGACGATGTAAATATGCCTGGTTGGGATTTCAATTTAGCCGTGGACAACGCTCAAATTAAATACCCAGATGTTCCTGGTTCCATCAACAACATTGCTTTGAAAGCAGGTTCTAAATTTGTAGGCGGTCCAAACATGGATTTGATGACCTTAGACGTTCCTAAATTCCATGCGGATTTTGTAGGCAATGTGATTGATGCTACCTTAAAAATGCGCAATCCAATGACCGACCCGTTGATTGATTCCAAAATTTTAGCGAAAGTTGATTTGTCTACTTTGGGCAAAGTAATGCCATTGGCAGAAGGTGAAAGTTACAATGGAAAATTAGATGCTGACGTAACGTTAAACGGAAGAATGAGTGCCATTGAAACGGAAAATTACGAAGCATTCAACGCTTTGGGAACGGTTCAATTATCAAATATGCGCTACAAATCTGCCGATATAGCAGAAGCAGTTGACATTAAAACCATGTTGCTTCGTTTTTCACCTCAAAATTTGGCTCTTGAAAGTTTGGATGCTAAAATGGGAGCTTCTGACTTCCAAATGAAAGGTACAATCGATAATTATTTGGGGTATGTATTCCGAGATGAATTGTTAAAGGGAAAATTTGCCTTCAATTCTACAAATTTGGATCTGGACCAATTAATGGGGCCAACGACTGAAGTTCCAGCAACAGAAACAACGCCAGCGACTACTGAAACAACAGAACCGTTGTTGATTCCGGGCAATATTGATTTTGACTTGATGACCAATATCACCAATTTGAAATACGATGGCATGAACATTAAAAATGTCAACGGAGGCGTTCGTGTGAAAGAAGAAGTTGCTTATTTGGACAATTTGACCATGAATACCATGGGCGGAACGGTTGGTTTGAAAGGAAACTACAACACAACGAATCCGAATCAACCCAAATTGGATTTTGCCTATGATTTGCAAAATATCGATATCCAAGAATTGGCCTCCAATTTCGTCTCTATCGAAAAATTGGCGCCGATTGCGAAATATGCGAAAGGTAATTTTAGTTCGAAATTCAACATGACAACCTTGTTACAGCCTTCCTTGGAACCGGTCTACAATTCCTTGACAGGCGCGGGTGATTTCTTTACAAAATCCATTACAGTTTCAGGTTTCAAACCGTTGGAGAAAATTGGAGATGTATTAAAAATGAACAGCTTGAATTCTCAAACTATCAAAGATTTGAAAACCTATTTCAAATTCAAGGATGGAAAATTGAATTTGACACCTTTCGATGTGAAATTGGGTAAAATTGCCACGAATATTTCGGGTAGTTCTTCCTTCGAACAAGATATCGATTACGATTTATTGATGAACGTGCCGAAAGATCAAATTCCAGGCAGCATGATTAAAGCAGCGGAAGAAGGCATTGCAAAATTGAACTCTCTGGCGCCAAAATTGAATCTAGCAAGTTTGCCGGACGTCATTCCTGTAAAAGTGCGCGTAATCGGCAAAATGACCGACCCGAAAGTAACCACCGATTTCAAAGAAGCCTTGATGAAAGCCTCTGGAAGCGTTAAAGACAATTTGATTAACAAAGGTAAAGATTTGGTGAATCAAGCAAAAGACTCCGTGAAAACAGTGGTGACCAACAAAGTAAATGAAGTTCGAGAAGACTTGAATGCGAAGAAAAAAGCTATAATAGACGATGCAAAGGTTCAGGCGGATAAAATACGAGCAGAGGGTAAAAAACAAGCGGATGCAGCGCGTGCTTCTTCAAATGCTGAAATCGATAAGTTAATGGCGGAAGCGGGTTCAAACCCAATCAAGAAAAAAGCAGCTGAATTGGCGGGAAATAAATTGAAAAAAGAAGCCGACCAAAAAGCTGGAGCTATAGAAACCGCCGCGAACAAAAAAGCCGATGATTTAATGGCCACTGCACAAGCAAAAGCAGATGCGATTAAATAATTTTTCGTCAGACAGTAAACCTTGAAGTAAAATGATATTGGGTTTGGCCTTCCCCCTTGCAATTATTTTTCCAGCCATTGGCTTGGGTGGATTGAATTATTGGTATTGGAGCAAACAGGGGTATAAATCTTGGTCGTTCTTTGTTTTGGGTACGATTGGGATTTACGGTTTGCTTTATCAGATTGTTAAACCTTTTGTGTGAAAATAGTATGTTATTAGCGATTCAGGTTCTTAGAAGACTTTTCGTTTTTAATTTATTTCGCTATGCGTTTTTCGCGGTTCTAGGTTATTTCATTTGGTACATCCTTTTTAAAAAGAAATGGCAATTCAAAAAAATCCAATCGGTATTTCCCAAAGGCTCTGATTACCGAAGAGAAATTGGGTATTCTTTGGTAACCGTAATTCTCTTCTCAATCATTGGTTATGCAGTTGTCTCGGAACCCATTTCTAATTTCACGCTCCGTTACACTGAATTTTCAGACAGAACTGTCGGGTATTGGTGGTTGAGTATCCTGCTCATGATTCTGTTGCACGACACCTATTTTTATTGGGCCCACCGCTTGATGCACCACAAAAAAATATTCAATCTTTTCCATTTGGTGCATCATCGATCTTTGAATCCATCGCCTTGGGCGGCTTATGCTTTTCATCCTTTGGAAGGAATTATCGAAGCGGGCGTAATTTTCCCGATCGTATTCCTTATTCCCCATCATGTGTCGGCGATTATTGTCTTTTTGTTTTTCATGATAATTTACAACGTATACGGTCATTTAGGATATGAACTTTACCCCAAAGGATTCAACAAAAACTTCATTGGAAAATGGTTGAATACTTCCGTCAATCACAATCAACACCATGAAAAAATAACCGGGAATTATGGGCTCTATTTTTTATTCTGGGACCGATGGATGGGAACGATGCGCGATGACTATGATCAAAAATTTGAAGAAATCGATGCAAAGAGATTCAAGCATTTGAAAAACTAATTGAAACGTTTTCCCATTTCTAAAACACCACAACTTTCATTTTTTGTATTTTCGCTAAAACATATCCCGTGAAAACCATCGGACATCATTTCAATGCTTTGCAATGGACCTTCTTACAGTTCACCAAAGGGAAATATTTGGTCTATTTTATCCCTGGGATTTTGTTTGCACTTTTGTTTTGGTGGCTGCAAGATTGGAGTCAAGGTTTGATTTCAACCGACAATGTTGCTGCCAACGACCACTGGTATTCCAATTTTTGGGCAAAGGCAATTAGCCAAACAGGTCATTTTTTGTTCTTCTTTTTCCATCAACTCGCTATCTTTTTTATTCTAACCCTATTTTCTCCTATCAATACTTTTCTTTCTGAATCTGTTGACAAACAATTGACTGGCGAAACAGTGGGATTTGACTTGATTCGTTTTGTCAATGAACTCATCCGAATGGTTTTTATTGTTACGCTAGCCATTGCAATGGAGTGGCTGCTCATGGGAGTTTGGTCCTTTTTCGCTTGGCTTTTTGGCCTTCAATTTCTCACACCTTTTGTCTTCTTCATGACCGCCGCCTTCTTTTATGGTTTTTCGTTTTACGATTATAGTCTAGAACGGCATGAAATAAGTGTCCTGGGAAGTTTTCGTTTTGCCAAAAAATATGCAATCCCCACCTTGGTGACGGGAATTTTCTTTTCGATTATTTTACTCATCCCTGTGATTGGCCTCGCCATCGCTCCGGTCATAATAACCATTGCTTCCACCCATGTTTTTCTTAAAATGATGGGTAAACTTGACATTCAAACCCAAACAAACGAATGAAACTTTTTACAGATTTCAAACCAACAACAACTGAAGAATGGCGCGCAGCTGTTGAAAAAGAATTAAAAGGTCTTCCTTTTGAAACGACTTTGGTAAGTTCCGATACCGTTGAAGAAATTGATTTTTCAAAATTCGCCGATACCCGAAAAGAATCCAAAGAGTCGTTGACTTTTTTACGCGCTTCCAAATCTGCGAACAACGACTGGTTTATTGGTAAATCAATTGACATTAAGGACGAGAAAATTGCCAACCACGAAGCCTTGACCGCATTGAATCAAGGCGCCAACTCGATTACCTTTGTTTTGCAAAAGAAAAATGTGCTTTGGGAAGCCTTGTTCCACGAAATTGGTATGGATTTCATTGAAGTTCAATTTAAAACCCTGGACCAAGAACAAACGGATGCACTTTCCACCGTTTTTCCTAGCTTTTCCAAAAAACCGTTGATTTTACTCAATGATTGGCTAGAAAACAAAGCCATAAACGGAAACTTATCGTTTGTCCATTATTCGATAAACAGTTTTGGTATTCATCAAGTTGGTGCCAACGCAACCCAAGAAATTGCTTTTGCTTTGTCGGCTGGTCATGTGTGTTTGCATCAATTGCTCGAAACCGGGTTCTCAATTGACCAAGCTTCCGCTATGCTCCGTTTCGAAATGGGAATCGGCGCCAATTATTTTGTGGAGGCCAGCAAATTTAGAGTTTTCCGAAAATTATGGGCAAACATCGTTGCTGCCTATGAACCAAAAGAAAACTGTTCGCATTCTTGCTTTATTTATGCCAAAACGGGATTTGTTAACAAATCATTGAAGGATCCGTATACCAATTTATTGCGTCAAACTACCGAAGTCCTATCCGCTGTTTTAGGCGGTGCAAATGAAATTCAAGTGCAGGCTTATGATAAATTCGCTAAAGGCGCTGACAGAGTCTTGAGCGAGCGAATGGCGTTGAATATTTCCAATCTTTTGAAAGAAGAAAGTTATATGGACCGTGTAATCGATCCATTGGGTGGCAGTTACAACCTCGAAGATTTGTCTAATACTTTGGAATCAAATGCATGGCAACTATTTCAGGCCATTGAGAAACTAGGTGGGATTCCCAACAAAGAAGCCAGTGAAAGCCTGCGAAAAGAAATTACCAATACAGCAAATAAACGAATAGAACGGATTCAAAACGGCGAACAAATCTTGATTGGTATCAACAAATTCCCCAATCCAGATGAACAACCGGTAGAATGGATGGAAGTTCCCTCCTACTTTGGTTTACCTGCCCTAATCCTTGAAAAAAACTAACACATGGAAAAGATCAATTTTCAAAATAGTGTTCCGAAAGAAATCGAAATCATGAACGCGAAAAGCGCCCCTGATTTTGAAACAGCAGAAAAAATTCACTTGAAAAATTTCTACTCTTCAAAGGATTCCAATGAATTGGAACATGTTCAATTTGGAGCTGGAATTGCCCCGTTCATGCGTGGACCCTACGCTTCCATGTACGCTATTCGCCCTTGGACCATTCGTCAATATGCAGGATTTTCAACTGCGGAAGAATCGAACGCCTTTTACCGTAAAAATTTAGCTGCGGGTCAAAAGGGTCTTTCTGTTGCATTTGATTTGGCTACGCACAGAGGCTATGATTCAGACCATGAACGTGTGCAAGGCGATGTGGGAAAAGCGGGTGTTGCCATTGACAGCATTGAAGACATGAAAATTCTTTTCGATCAAATTCCGCTGGATGAAATGTCCGTTTCCATGACAATGAATGGTGCGGTGATACCAATTATGGCTTTTTATATTGTCGCTGCAGAGGAACAAGGCGTTGACCAAAGTAAATTATCCGGTACAATTCAAAACGATATTTTAAAAGAATTCATGGTGCGCAACACCTACATTTATCCACCTGCGCCTTCCATGAAAATCATTGCTGATATATTTGATTATACAGCTAAAAACATGCCTAAGTTCAATTCCATTTCTATTTCGGGTTATCACATGCAAGAAGCTGGAGCAACAGCTGCAATTGAACTAGCGTATACATTAGCGGATGGATTGGAATACCTGCGAGCAGGAATCAAGGCCGGTATGGCGATTGATGAATTTGCTCCTCGATTGAGTTTTTTCTGGGCGATTGGCATGAATCACCACATGGAAATTGCCAAAATGCGGGCTGGACGATTGCTTTGGTCAAAATTGGTCAAACAATTTGCGCCGAAAAATGACAAATCCATGGCTTTGCGCACGCATTGTCAAACTTCTGGTTGGTCTTTGACCGAACAAGATCCCTTCAACAATGTCGCTCGAACTTGCGTAGAAGCTTTAGCGGCAGCGCTCGGTGGAACTCAATCCTTGCACACGAATGCCTTGGATGAAGCGATTGCTTTGCCGACGGATTTCTCCGCAAGAATTGCCCGCAACACGCAAATCTATTTGCAACAAGAAACAGGCATTACGAATTTTATTGATCCTTACGGCGGCAGTTTTTACGTGGAAACGTTAACGGCTCAATTGGTGGAAGAAGCATGGAACCTAATTCAAGAGGTAGAAGAATTGGGCGGTATGGCAAAAGCCATCGAATCGGGGGTTCCCAAAATGAGAATTGAAGAAGCAGCTGCTCGAAAGCAAGCTCGAATTGATGCCGGAAAAGATATTATCGTTGGTGTAAACCGATTTGAATTAGCGGAAGAATCCGAAATGGAAATTCGAGACGTTGACAATACAGCGGTGCGAGATTCTCAAATTGATCGTTTGCAAAAAATGCGCGCCAACCGCCATGAAGCCGAAACACAAGCCGCTTTGCTTCAATTGGAAGAAGCTGCGGCCAACGGAACCGGCAATTTATTGGCACTAGCCGTTGAATGCGCACGTAAACGTGCTTCTTTGGGCGAAATCACTTCGGCCATGGAGAAAACATTTGGTCGTTACCAAGCTACAATTCGTTCCATAAGTGGCATCTATTCATCCGAAGCTATGAAAGACAAAGATTTTGAAAAAGCACGCGAATTAGCAGAGAAATTCAGTCAATTGGAAGGTCGTCGACCTAGAATTATGGTCGCCAAAATGGGACAAGACGGACACGATCGTGGTGCAAAAGTAATATCAACCAGTTTTGCTGATATTGGTTTTGATGTGGACATTGGGCCACTTTTCCAAACGCCAAAAGAAGCGGCCAAACAGGCCACAGAAAATGATGTGCACATTTTGGGTGTATCTTCTTTAGCCGCAGGTCACAAAACATTGGTTCCACAAGTAATTGCGGAATTGAAAGCCTTGGGTCGGGAAGATATTATGGTGATAGCCGGTGGAGTAATTCCAAAGCAAGACTATGATTTTCTCTTTGAAGCGGGCGTTTTTGGTGTATTTGGACCCGGTACGAAAATTTCAAAAGCCGCGATCGAAATTTTAGAATTATTGATTGAAAGTGTATCTTAAAGAAAGGTGACTTGTATCTCTCACTTTATATACATATTTTTGAAAAATAGAGTTTCGGCACGAAGTTTGAATTTGTGCTGGTAACGAATTAAATAAAAAAAGTATGAAATTATTTATTGCCACAGTAGTTGGATTATTTTTCGGATTTGCCGCGCAAGCGCAATCGCCTGATTTTGATGATTTAAAGATATTGTATGCCGATGCTAATTATGAAAAATTAGTGAGCCAATGTGAAAAGTACGCAGACAAAGACAATACAAAAAAAGATCCTTGGGTGTACTTGTGGATGGCAAAAGGATACTACAAAATTTCAGTTTCAGGAGAAGGTGGAGACGATTTTAAAAATGCTTTCAAAGATGCCATCGGTGCCTTAGGGAAAATGATGAAATACGATGCTGACGGCTCCTGCGCAACAGAAAATGACGAATTCATCGTGAAATTCACGAATGCATGTGTCGAACGAATCATGAATGACGTAGGTGCTGAAGACTACCGAAAAGCATATGGCTGGAACATCAAATACATGAAAATTAGTAAAAATGTAGTCGGTGCTCAGTTCATGGAAGGTGCTTGTAAATTTAGAAATGCCGACAAAGGTGGGGCAAATGCCGCATGGAAACTGGCTGAAGCTTCCTTGTCAGATGTAAAAAGTATTGAGGACTGGACGGCTGCCGATGTTTTACTAATGAAAATGGGCATTATTCAAACGGCTGAATGTTACGTTAGTGCTCGTCAATTGGACAAAGCAAAATCTTTGCTCAACAAAGCGGCCCCTTGGTTTGAAAATGACGAGGAATTCAAAGCAGAATATGAAAAAGTGGTGAATTAATCGTTCAACTATCCTATTAGAACCCCGTTTACTTTATTGTAAATGGGGTTTTTTATGTAATTAAAATCAAATAGAGTCGGCTATTCTGTCGATTACCATGTGTAAAATTCGCTTGTTACCTTCTTTGCTATTTTGCAAATAGAATTTCATCTCTTCTCGCGTGAAATGCCCGATGATCATGCCTATAAACATACCTTTTAACTGAGCTTGATTCATGAAAACTTTTAATCGATCTCTAAAAGCAAATCTTCTTTCTCTGTATTTGAGGATGGAGTCGACATTGGGTTGCAACAACAATACATCCAACAGCACATTGTGTTGCATTTTTAGAATCGGTCGCAACGTTTTGTTTTGAAACGTTTCCATTTCTGTATCCAATTGATTTTGCTCAAGCGGAATAATTGGGCGCATGTCCAACAAGATAAGCTCCTCGCGTGCAGTATTGTATTTTTCCATAGTTAAAAACGATAAAAAACCCATGCAGTAAAACTCCTGAAAGCTTCAGAAAACAGGATTCGGTTTGCCGAAAATCTTTGTAATCCACTGAAAGGAAATCCTTTGCGACGAATCGCTTGCGGCCCGCCATTGATTTTCTGAGACGCCCCTTATTGTCAAATTGTTAAGCTTCAAAATAAGCTGCATGGGCATTCGTAAAAACGAACTTCGATGAACAACACCCGTAGTGCGAAATCGATAGGTAAAGGTCGGAAAATAGTTTGAGAATTCAATTGTTTCAATAAAAAAAAGCCCTTTCAAAATGAATTTGAAAGAGCATTTTTTTATTGATTTTTTTGACGATTATAGTTTCTCTACCGCCGCAATTTTTTCTTTGATCCGTTTTTGTGCTGCTTCTACGTCTTCAAATTTATCCGAAGCTTCTCCTAACTTATTGGAAGTTTTATCAATTTTAGATCTTTTCTCTACAATTTTTTGTCGGCTATTCTGAATATCTCCATCCAAACTCACCAATTTGGTTTGATACTTTTGAATTTGCTCTTGGTATTTCATTTTTTGTTTTTCCGCCTTATTGATCGCTGCTTCTTCTTTCGCAATGGCTTTTTCCGTTTTTGCTTTGTCTTCTGCCAAGCCACTTACTTCTTTGCCTTGAGATTTTACTTCTTTACTTTGATCGGCTAATTCTTCATTGAATACACCAATGTAATAGGTTTTGGCAAATTCTTTCAGCACCACCTTCATGTTGGCGCTTTCAGCAGGATACTCCTTGGCATTCACCAAAGTGTCTACTCCTAAAAACACCCACAAGCGAATGTGAGTTCCCGATGCATCTTTTACAGCCTCGGATTCCAATCCAAATGATTGATTGGACCAACTATTGTTCATCAATTCTTCGCCACTCGTTTTACCATTTTTGCTTTTTACTTTAAAACCATATTTCGTTTCAAGAAACTTCGACCAAGCATTGTTCACCTCCTTTTCACTTCCTTGCAAAACGACGTCAAAACCATTGTGATCTGTACCATCAAGCGCATATTTTGCTTCTGTAACGATTATACTCGTTGGTACCAATATTTCCTGCGCAAAGGTTCCTGTTGTTAATAGCATACAGGCAATTGTAATTATTCTTTTCATTTTTATCATTTTTCTATTTTTCTTCGTTTGATGGATTCAATAGCGTTTTCATCTTTTCCTTAAGATCCGTAATTTCTTTGTCTTTCGCCTTGAATTTTCGATAGTCGAACAAAGAAGCGAGTGCAAAACCGATTGCCAAACAGGCCAAAATCAAGACGGTTAAAGGCATATTTACCTTGAAAAAAATTAATACCACTTCAGTGGATTGCCAATTTCGAACGGCAAAAATTAAGGCGAATAGGCCCAAAACAATCTTTAAGACCAACTTCGTTTTTTGACCGGAAGTTAAATCAGTCCAATATTCTTTCATAAATACAGTTTAGAATCCTATGAAAATAAGCATTTCGTTCAAAACGATTTCAATTTCCTTTGGCTTTTAAGAAGAAAATAACAATAATGCGAAAAGTCATTTGTCTACGACGACATAACGTAACACTTTACCATTCTCCCCTTTATTACTTTTTATCAGGTAAATTCCAGCCGATAGATCCGGTAATTCATAGTAGCCCACATCAGGCATTGGCTGTTCCAAAATTAAAAGTCCTTTTTCATCGTACAGCGAAAAAAGAGTTCCAATTGGCGCCACCAAAACCGACTTTCCCACAGAAGGATTTGGATAAAGCGCCAGCTGGTCCGCTGATTTCATTTCAACCAAATAAAGATCTACTACGCGTGCAAAATTTTCTGTCAAACCAGTGGTTAAATAGATGGAATTGCCAATGGTAAAGGAGCTCATCCCTCGAATACCTCCATTTGGAAAATCAGGAAAACTGGACCATTCGCCGTTTCGGTTAATTTGATAAAAATCTTTGTAAAATTCACCGTTGCTTTTCCATCCGGAACCAACAATTCCAACAAACTGAGCCCCTTGCGCCACAGCGTAGGCTCGCTCCACTCCGGGGAAATCATTAATTCGTGTCCACGTGTCGGTCATTACATGGTATTCGTAAAAATCGTTGTTGTACTGATCAGGAGAACCCGAAATTCCCGTTCCGGCGAAACATTTTTCAGCGAGCGACAAACCAACCACCTCGCGTCTTTCTCCACCTGGGAAAGAAGCAATTTGACTCCAGCTATCCTTCAGAGGATTGTACTTCCAGCAATCATCGAACGACTTATTTTGATTGTATCCCGTACCCAAAATGCCACAATCCAAGAGGGAGAATGTGAAAAATGCCCGTCGTTCTTCGCCTGGAAAGTCTTGTTTTTGAGTCCAATGGTCTGTTTGCGGGTCATATTCCCAAACATCTTGTAGAGTTTGATTGGAAAAAGATACTCCACAGCATAAATAAGCTTTGCCGTGCACAACAAATTGCCCTGCATATTGACGTTCAATTCCAGGAAATGGCGCCTTTTTTACCCAGGTATTTTGACTGGGGTCGAATTGCAACAATTCACTTGTTCCTGCTGCTCCCCCCATGTTTCCGGTTATCAAATAGCCGTATTTTCCAATTGAAAAGGCTACGCCATCGTCGCGACCATCGACACCGAAAGGCGCCAATTGTTGAAAGGACTGACCCAATGCAAAATTTGAAAGAAAAAGCAAGATGAATATAATTTTCAGCATGCTAATTAAACGCCCTTTTTTACATATTATTATTGACTTCCTTTCGGCGGTAAAATGTCTTGAATAAACGTTTTAATGTGCAAATCTCTTTGTGGAAATGGAATCGAAATGCCTTCTTTTCTCAATTTGGCATGAATGGCTCTTCTCAGATCTGATTTAAGATTTTCAACCGTAAACGGATCTTTCGTCCAGAAAATAAGCTGAAAATCCAAGGAGGAATCGCCGAAATTGGTAAAACGAACAAACGAGTTCGGTGATTTTTCTATGTGTTCATTCTGGTCCATTACTTCTTGCAAACAAGAAATAACGAACTCCACATCGGATTCATACGCCACACCAATATCAACTGTGAAACGAACGCTTTCGGCATTGTGACTCCAATTGATTACCTTCTCCACAATGAATTTACTATTGGGAATAATCATGACTACATTTTCTCGTGTTAGAATTTCAGAGCTACGCAAATTGATTTCATGCACTTTTCCAATCACACCATCAGCTTCAATGACATCACCTATTTTTATGGTTCCTTCAAAGAGTAAAAAGAATCCCGAAACGATATCTGAAAAGATGGGTTGTAATCCAAACCCAACCGCTACCAAAAGTGCTGCCGATCCAGCCAGCAACAATGAAACTTTGATACCGAGTACTTCCAGCATGAGTACAATCGAAATTATCCAAATAAAATACTTGATAATTAAGTAAATGGAATGTCTTCTTTTCTCATCGACTTCGGAAATTTGATTGGCGCCACCCAAAATAACTCGGCGAAGGCCTTTTAAGAAAATGAGGGTGACAAGCGCTACACAAATTGTCATGATCAGTCGACCTACTTGTAATTTGAAATCACCAATGTCGAACAAAACATATTTAAAAAACTCACTCCACGTCATGGTACAAAAATGCAAAATTTCCGTCTATTTTTGATTCGTCAATCACTTACGCCGCTTTTTTCCGATTAATTCTCTAAATTTGCCATCCAAAGAAAAAAAACAAAATGGCAACTACAGCAGACATTAAAAACGGATTGTGCATCAAGTTCAATGATAAACTTTGTCAAATAATTGAATTTCAACACGTAAAACCAGGAAAAGGCCCCGCTTTCGTTCGTACAAAAATGAGACAAATTGAAACGGGAAAAGTTTTAGACAATACCTTTTCAGCAGGGCATAAAATTGATATAGTACGAATTGAAAACCGAGAATACCAATACTTATTCGAAGAATCTGAATTTTTCATTTTCATGAACAACGAGACCTATGAGCAAGTGAGTATTCCGAAGCCGATGGTTGAAAAACCAGGTTTTTTAGTAGAAGGAATGATTTGCAATATTCTTTTCCATGCTGAAGAAGAAGCTCCTTTGGTAGTTGAATTGCCAACGCATATTATTTCTGAAATAACGTATACTGAACCGGGAATCAAAGGTGATACAGCCACCAACACGATGAAACCAGCTACCATTGCAACGGGAGCGGAAGTGCGCGTCCCATTGTTCATAAACCAAGGAGAAATAATCAAAATCGATACACGAACAGGAACCTACGTCGAACGCGTTAAAAACTAAAATAACTTTTTACAACCTATTTATAAAGGTCCATTTTCAACTAGAATTTGGGCCTTTTTTAATTGGAAAATTAACATTTCAACACTTTTTCTGTTTTTATTCCTAAAGACAACCTATATAACTGGTTACACGTCAATTAATTTAGCGTATTTTGCATTTTAAAGCTCAAAAAGGAACTATGAGGGTATTAATTTCGATTTATTTTCTAACATTATGCATGAGTTTAATCGCTCAAAACCCCGGGAATATTGGCGCTGCCAACTTAAGTGCCTGGTTCAAGCCAGACGCTTTGCCTTTGGGTGACGTTACCACTTGGTCGACGACATTATCAACACTAGGAACTGTGACAGTAACGGATGCAACAGCACCCTACCCGCTCGCAACGAATACACCGGCGGGAAATGTGTCTAATTATAATACAACGTTAGAGTTTACGAGTAATACCTTAGCCAATTTAAAAGGCCTACAAAATACAGCGTCCATCAATTTATTGCAAAACAGCGCATCAGGATCACAGGGAACTTTCTTTTGTGCATACTATTTTCCAGCGGGAAATACCGTGACGAACAACCACATGCTTTTGTACAATAACTCACCACACGGCATTCAGTTCAGGAATTTGGGCGCTAGCGGTCGATTTGCTATTGGACTTTTGTCAACTAATAGCACTAATGCTTCCAAAGATTGGACAGAAGATTTTGTACCCACTATCATTTCGTATAAAGGAAATCGTAGCACAACGACGAGTATGCAACCTTTTGAGCGGGATATGCCTTTTTCTGGAGGTACAGCCTCTCAATCTTCGGGCCCAACAGGTTTGTACATGGGTTTTTACCCTGGAAATGCCAATTCTGCCTACAACGGATACTTGCACGAATACATTTTTTACAATGCTGATTTGTCCGCTACGGATATGCGGAAAGTTCATTCCTACTTGGCTATTAAATATGGCGTTACGCTGGATGCAACAGGCGGAGGTGTTCAAGGAGATTATCTAAGCACGAATGGAACGACGATTTGGGATGCGAGTGTCAACCCAAGCTATCATCACGATGTAATTGGCATAGGACGGGATGACAACCAAGCTTTGATGCAAAAACAATCCCATTCTTTCAGCGACAATTACCGGGTTTACTTAGGTTCTTTGGCTGCCAACAATGCAACAAATACTGGTATTTTCAATAATGATATCTCCTATATTACCATGGGGCAAACGCTGGATGGCAGTTGTGGAACCTCGACTTCTAATACAGAAAGTCCAGCTGGAATCGCCTCTAGAATTGCGAAAGAATGGAAAGTTCAGAATACGAATTTCAACCAAACATTCAACTGGGATCTGAAAATTGACACGTGTACATTTGTCGGATCTACTGTAGGAATTGTGGATTTAGCAAACATTCGACTATTGGTAGACACGGACGGTAATTTTTCAAATGCGACTTCTTATGCAGCTGGTGGAGGATTGAGTTTTACTTATTCGAATGGGATTGTGTCCATTTTAGGAATTTCGAATATTCATTTACCAGTTGATTCAACTCGCTATTTTACGGTTGCTTACAACACAACAACGGTGAACTTAAGTGGAAACAATTCAGTATGTGCGGGTGGGTCGGTTACTATCACGGTCAACATTCAAAATGCCGTTGGACCGATAAACGTTCAATACTCAAATGGAACCTCGACGACAACATTATCAGGAATTACGAATGGGTATACATTCTCGGTTACTCCTTCGGCGACTACAACTTATTCTGTGATTGGATACAAAAGTTTTATGGATTGCTGTGGAAGTGCTGGAGGAAACGCTTTAACAGTAACCGTAAATCCTTATCCGACGGTGGTTGCCAATGCAAGTTCAGCCTCCATTTGTAACGGCCAATCGACTACCTTATCAGGTGCTGGAGCTTCTTCCTATGTTTGGAATGGTGGCATTATCAATGGATCGAGTCAAAGCCCGATCACAACAACAACTTATACTGTAATCGGGCAAAGTGCGGCGGGTTGTGCCGATACGGCAAGTGTGACTGTGACAGTGAATGCCAATCCGAATGTGACGGCCTCCTCATCGGCTTCACCGGTTTGTGCAGGTACTCAAGTTACCTTAACCGCTGCGGGTGCACTGAACTACAACTGGAGCAATTCTGTCATCAATGGAGTTGCCTTTACACCTTCTTCGACCACAAATTATATTGTTCTTGGAACCAATGCGAGTGGTTGTTTTGATACAGCACATGTCACGGTGGTAGTCAATCCTCTACCGAATGTGGTGGCATTAGCGTCCGACAGTACGATCTGTTTGGGCTTCCCTACTACTCTGTCTGGAAGTGGAGGACTTTCCTACACTTGGACGGGCGGAATTACCAACAATGTTCCATTCACGCCGACCGTATCCGGGACTTACACTGTAACTGGGACGGGAGCAAATGGCTGCCAAAAAAGTGATGCCATTTTTATCGAAGTGTACGGTTTACCAAACGTAATCGCTTCGGCAAGTCCAACTATTATTTGCGCGGGGCAACAAAGTCAACTTTTAGCCAGTGGGGCAAATACGTATGTCTGGAGTTCTGGCACCACCAACGGTGATTCCATTTCGCCTGTATCATCGAGCAATTATTTTGTGGTAGGAGCCGATTTAAATGGATGCTTGGATACTGCATTAGTTTCCGTTACTGTCAATCCAAATCCAATCGTAACTGCAATTGCAAATCCACAATCGATTTGCGAAGGTGCAGGAACAACGTTGTCTGGGCAAGGTGCTGATACATATAGTTGGTCTGGAGGAATCATCGACAATGTTCCTTTTGTCCCTTCAGTCAGCGGAAATTACACCGTTATTGGGACGGATGCAAACAATTGTTCGAGCTCGGCCTCTATATTCATTACAGTGAATCCATTGCTTTATTTCTCCATCGGACCCGATTCGGTAACGTGTCCGCAAAACCCAATTACCCTTTATGCTGATCCAACATTTGCCAGTTATTTATGGAGCAATGGAGAAACCAGTTCGTCTTTAACGACTGGAACAATTGGAACGGTTTCTATTACGGTTACGGACTACAATGGCTGTTTGTATACAGATCAATTGGTGTTGTTTTTGGCGGACGATTGTCTTCCCACCTACAACATACCAAACGTTTTCTCGCCAAATGGAGATAATAAAAATGACTTTTTCTTCATTGATGCAACCAATATTTCAGAGCAAACAATTACGATTGTCAATAGATGGAACAATGTAATGTATTACAATACAGGATCACAACCAAGTTGGGATGGAAGAACCTCATCGGGAGCGGTTGCGGACGATGGAGTTTATTATGTTACCTACATTTTGAAAGCGGACAATGGAGAAACCATCAGCGGAACTTCTTTCTTCCACCTCATCGGTAAATAAAACGCATTAAAAAACCCAATCTCAAACTGAAATTGGGTTTTTTTAATTTCTATAAATTTTATTCTGCTACCGTTCCGTACAAGTCGTAATGATCAGCCGATGTTATGGTTACGTCAGCAAAATCACCAATTCGCACATACGTATTTTCTTTCTTCACCAACACTTCATTGTCTACTTCGGGCGAATCAAATTCTGTCCGTCCGATGAAATAGTCTCCTTCAGCACGATCAAACAATACTTTGAATGTTTTTCCCACTTTCTCTTGGTTCAAGGCATAGGAAATATCCGATTGCAAAGCCATGATTTTGTCAGCTCTATCTTTCTTCAATTTTTCTGGCACATCGTCTTCTAAACTGTACGCATGTGTATTTTCTTCATGTGAATAGGTGAAAATCCCCAATCGATCGAAACGCATTTTTTCAACGAACTCATACATTTCTTGAAAATCCTGCTCGGTTTCTCCTGGGTAACCAGCGATCAAAGTGGTTCGAATGGCGATACCTGGCACTTTTGCTCGAATTTCATTCACCAATTCTTCTGTTTTTTCACGGGTAATTCCTCGTCGCATGGATTTCAACATGTTCGTAGAACCGTGTTGCAAAGGCATATCGAGATACAGGCAAATATTGGATTTTGCATTCATCACGTCCAATACGTCCATTGGAAAACCTGCTGGGAAAGCATAATGCAAACGAATCCATTCGATTCCTTCTACTTCCGAAAGTTGCTCTAACAAATCAGCTAGTGCTCTTTTTTTGTATATATCCAATCCGTAATACGTCAAATCTTGTGCAATCAACATCAATTCTTTGACTCCTTTTGCTGCCAAACTTTTAGCAGACTTCACCAAATCTTCAATGGACGTTGAAACGTGTTTACCTCGCATTAATGGAATCGCACAAAATGAACAAGGTCGATCGCAACCTTCAGCAATTTTGAAATAAGCAAAATGATTGGGAGTTGTCAACAACCGTTCCCCCACCAATTCGTGTTTATAATCAGCTTTCAATGTTTTCAACAAACGCGGTAAATCGCGTGTTCCGAAAAAGGCATCTACTTCTGGGATTTCCAATTCTAATTCATCTTTGTAACGCTCCGACAAACAGCCTGTAACGTATACTTTGTGCACCAAGCCTGCTGCTTTGGCCTCCGCGTATTGAACAATCGTATTGATGGATTCTTCTTTGGCATTATCGATGAAACCACAGGTATTTATAATGACAATTTCTGCGTCATCACTGGTAGATTCGTGTTCTACGTCAAAATTGTTGGCTTTCAATTGCGCCATCATCACTTCGGAATCAAAAATGTTCTTTGAACACCCGAGTGTCACAACATTGACTTTGTTTTTTTTAAGCGTTCTTGCTTTCATGCCGCAAAGATACAGAATTTGAATTGAGAATAAAGAACAGTCGGCTTAGGAAATCGTTTCTTCGTCGTCGTCGATGCTTTCATCCCAACGCTCAACGCGCTGAACACCTTCAACCGATTCAAATTTAGACATCAATTCCTGTAGGTGAATCGTATCAAAAACGAGTACTTTCAATTTGCCTTCAAAAATTCCGTCTTCTGTTTCAAAAGAGATGGATCTCATGTTCACATTCAATTGATTGGAAACAATCTCCGTCAATTTGTTCACCAAACCCACACTATCAAATCCTTTCAAACGAATGCTGGCAACGCGTTCCGTAAATTGTTCTCCTTTCCAGCGTGCTTTGATACAACGATAAGCCATTTTCGATTGCAAATGTTCTGCATTTGGACAATTGGAACGGTGAATTTTGATGCCTTCATTGATGGTAATGAAACCAAAGACTTTATCACCAGGAATTGGATTACAACATTTTGACAGACGATAATCGATATTTTTAAAATCGTCGCCGATGATAATCGTATCCTTTTTTTGATCAATGTTTGTGACAGAGCTAACTTTTTTCTTAGGAGGAATAATCACTTTTTTCTCCAATTGAAGCATGCCATTGTCGTTTTCAATTTCACGTAATTTGGTGAGATCAATTTTTCCTTTGGCTATTTTAAAATACAATTCCGTTGCTGTGGATTGGACATAAAAACGTTCCAAAACACCAATATTTTCAGAGTTGAATCGAATATTGTGTTGTTTGAATTTTCGTTCTAAAATTTCTTTTCCATCCATGGCGATGACTCTTCGTTCATCGTTCAGGGAAGATTTTATTTTTTGCTTGGCCCGAGCGGTAGTTACGAAGCGCAACCATTCTTCATTCGGTCGTTGCTTTGAGGAAGTTATGATTTCTAGTTGGTCACCACTTTCCAATTGATGAGACAAAGGAACCAATCGGTTGTTCACTTTTGCACCAATACATCGATCTCCGATATCTGTGTGAATGTCGTAAGCAAAATCGAGAATAGTTGATTTTACCGGCAATACCCGTAGTTCTCCTTTCGGTGTGAAGACATAAATTTCTTCCGCGAACAAGTTCATTTTGAACTCATCGACAAAATCCATGGCATTGCCATTCGGATTGTCCATCAAGTCACGAATCTCTGCAACCCAACGATCAAATTTTGAGTCGTTGCTATTGGATTCTTTGTATTTGTAATGGGCGGCCAATCCTTTTTCAGCGATTTCGTCCATTCGTTTCGAACGAATTTGAACCTCTACCCATTTTCCAGAAGGGGACATCACTGTGGTATGCAAGGATTCATATCCATTTGCACGCGGTGTTGAAATCCAATCACGTAAACGGTCTGGACTCGGTTGGTAGAAATCTGTCACAATGGAATACAGACGCCAACAATCCGATTTTTCCATCAAGGGTTCAGAATCCACAATAATGCGAATGGCAAACAAATCATACACTTCCTCAAACGGAATTTCTTTCGAAATCATTTTGCGGTGAATCGATGAAATGGATTTGGTGCGTGCCTTGATTTCAAATTTATAATTTTGCTCGAGCAATGCTTCCCGAATCGGTGCAGTAAATCGGCGAATAAATCGATTTCGAACGTCTTTGGTTGATTTTAGATTGTTTTCAATTTGATCATAAATCTCTGGTTCTGTGTACCGTAAAGACAAATCCTCCAATTCGCTTTTGATGGAATACAAACCCAAGCGATGCGCCAAAGGTGCATACAGAAATTTGGTTTCAGCTGCTATCTTCTGCTGTTTGTCGAAAACCATGCTTCCCAACGTTCGCATGTTGTGCAAACGATCGGCCAATTTTATCAATACCACCCGAATATCATCGGAAATGGTCAAAATCATTTTTCGGAAATTCTCCGCCTGGATGGATGCATTTTCGTCAAATACCTCCGGAATTTTCGTTAATCCATCAATAATCATTCGAACTTTCGGTCCAAACAAATCCTCTACATCATCGAGCGTAATGTGTGTATCTTCCACTGTATCGTGCAGCAAAGCACAAATTAATGCTGTGGCTCCTAAACCTATTTCTTCGGTGCAGATTTTCGCTACGGCAATGGGGTGATAAATGTACGGTTCGCCCGATTTGCGTCGCATGTCTTTGTGCGCATCCAGGGCAACATCAAAGGCTTTTCGAATTTGACGTGTATCTTCTTTCGAACGGTTTTTACACGAGCGCAACATGGAACGAAAGGCAGATAGTATTTCTTTCCTCTCTTGTTCTAAATCTATTTCAAAAACAGGATTTTCAGCCATAATTTATTTCGCAGGCAAAACTTTTGTGATTACTTCTCCGAAACCAATGCGAACACCATTTTTTTCTGAGTATCCACGCATGATAACTGTATCGTGGTCGTTGATGAATTTTCTTTCTGTTCCATCCGCCATTTTCAACGGTTTTGTTCCTTTCCATGATAATTCTAACATGGAGCCAAATTCGTTTTCTTTCGGTCCTGAAATAGTTCCAGATCCCATACAATCCCCAGTTCTGATATTACATCCATTTATTGTATGGTGAGCCAATTGTTGGTTCATATTCCAATACATGTATTTGTAATTGGAGTTTGACACAATTGTTTCTTCGCTATTCTCTGGCCGAATTGCTACTTCCAATTTTATATTTAGATGCTTGTCTCCAGAATATTCTAAATACGGCAATACTTTAGGATCTTGAATTGGTCCAGCCGTTCTAAATGGTACTAGAGCGTCCAAAGTTACGACCCAGCAAGAAATATGAGATGCAAAATTTTTCCCTAAAAATGGACCCAAAGGCACATATTCCCAGCCTTGAATATCTCTGGCACTCCAATCATTTAACAAAGTCATTCCGAAAATATACTCGTCAGCTTCTTCTGTGGAAATGTGCTCACCCATTGGTTTACCCTCATAGGTAAAGAAAGCCGTTTCTAATTCAAAATCCAATAAATTGCTTTGACCAAAAACGGGAATATCTGAAGTTGGTGGTTTCATTTGCCCCTTTGGTCGGTGAAAATCTACACCAGACGGAACGATGGAACTCGATCTTCCATGATAACCAACAGGAATATGTTTCCAATTTGGCATCAAGGCGTTTTCTGGATCTCGGAACAAACACCCAACATTAAAAGCATGTTGCTCGCTCGAATAAAAATCTGTGTAATCACCAATTTGAATAGGCAATAGCATTTCAACTTGGTCAACCGGAATTAATATTTGTGAAACATGGTGTTCGTTCGCCTTCAAATCCTTGTGATCTGTACTCAATAATTTTGAAATTCGATTACGCAAATCCCGTGTCGCTTTTTTCCCTTTTTTCATCATTGGGTTCAATGCATCAGCACTAAAATCAGTGGCTTCAAAAGGCAAATTTTCCAAGTAACCTAAAACGTATAATGATTTCAAATCCACCACAAAATCTCCGATACGAGAACCCACGCGCGGATCCAAGTTGACTGTTTTAAAAACACCAAACGGAATATTTTGAATTGGGAAATCTGAATTTTGAGGTACTTCTACCCACGATGTAAGTTCTGGGTTATTTGCTGGATTATTCATGTTTTTTTGCTGATTTGTACGTTGAACAAAGTTAATTAGAATCTTGGAGAAAGTGCCATTGAATCCTTTCTGGATAAACCTTGTTGCCCTGAAAATACTATTTTTTAACGCCTTTTACAATTTCACAATGGACTGTTGCATCCGATTATTTTCATTGCCGTCTAAAATGGTCAAGATGTACATGCCTTCTTTCAATGCTAGCAAATCGATTTCACCTTTTAACAAATCACCTTTTTGAACCTCTTCACCTACTAAATTCATCAAACGATAGTGATAAAAACCCGCTCCTGCTGAAACAACATAAACCCGACTCGTTGCTGGATTGGGAAAAATTTTAAATTCGTTTTTTGGAATTTCTTGTTGACCTAACTTGCCAAAAAATGCAGTGGTGCAGCTTTTGTCATTCGGCACATTTAAATCCACAATTCCATTTGGATTACTGGAATAAACGCAATACTCACGTGTGATCGAATCATTGAAAACTTGATTTGTATATGCGCCTAACCAGCCCATTTCAATCCAGATACTGTCGCCTGGCGCAACGTTTAAATTGGCGAAATCAATGGAAGTAACGGTTTCATAACAAATGGCCGAAGGACCTATATAATGATTCAATCGACAACTGGTTAACAAATTTGGACCTTCATTTTTCACTAAAACTTTGACTTTTGCATTCACACTAAATATATTTCCTGGCGCAATACTTTGAATGGATTGATCCACTATTTCCATTCCAATTACCGCTACGTCTGTTCTATTCACAGTGGAATTCGTAGCTGAATTTAAGGCATAATTTTGAAAACGAACGGCGGTGAAATTCGTTAGACTGTAATCTCGCAGTAAACTAAAACTATTGTCATAATCAAACAATTGTCTATTTGGCTCAGTACAATATTGTGTAGTGGATGAGACACTTAAAAATGCTGGATCCACTGTAATAATATGCTTCTCACTTGATAAATTCTCTATGCATCGCGCAGACATTGAATTCACTTTCAAATGAGAAAGCGACTGAGAAGTACCAACGGTGGCAACATACAAAGCATTAAAATCAAATGTAGCTTTGAAAAGATCATTGCCCGCAATGGCATAAATATGGCTGTCGAATTGAGTGATTTGGCTGAATGGCGCCCAATAAATTGAATCAAGGATTGCCCCAAATGGATTCATTCGGTACAAGGTGGAATCGTAATAACCATAAAAGTTAGCGGCATTAACTCGAGCAAATCCATCGAATTTTTTCGAGCTTGGATTGGGTACAATTACTTTTTGTGTTGGAGAAAATTCGTAAATTTCCGAAAGTGTTCCATCCCTAAAATTCACTGCAACTTTAGAATTTCCTGTCGTACTCAATCCGTAATAATAAGGAACTGCTGAAAAGGAAGCTGGAACAGGCCAATGGTTTACGTAGCTTCCGTTGGAATCAATACAGACAACAAAATAACTGAATACAGGCACATCACAAGCCAAAACACCTTGTCCCGCCAACCACAGATTACCATCATTGGTTACTACCATTTCATTCAAAAAGAGCGTTTGGTTGTTGGTCATTTGCATCAAAGAAGCATTCCAAATTTCATTTCCTTGCGCATCCATTTTTTGTATAATTACGCCGTCCATGTTGTAGTCAATTACAGAATAAGTATTGGAACCAACCACACATACATCCAAAATTGTTTGCGCATAGCGATCATTCATTCCTTTTTCAACTATCAAGCCTTGAGCATAGGACCAATTGAAGGAGCAAAAAATCAGGAGCAAAATCAGTAAACTATTTTTCACGGGTATCACATTTGTTTTTTTTTAAAAGAACGAAAATTCTTTCAATTCCGTTGGATAAAATTAACTTTCAAAAAAAAACGACCGCTCAGAAAACAGTCGTTCATCAATTGAATGATTTCTTATTTATACATTGAATCGGAAATGCATGATGTCGCCATCTCCAACGATGTATTCTTTTCCTTCCACTTTGAATTTACCTGCTTCTTTTACCGCAGCTTCAGAGCCTAAAGTTGTATAATCTTCGTATTTCATTACCTCTGCTCGGATGAATCCTTTTTCGAAATCGGTATGAATAACACTGGCAGCTTGCGGCGCCGTCATTCCTTTTTCGATGGTCCAGGCGCGCACCTCTTTTACGCCGCAGGTAAAATAGGTCTGCAAATTCAACAAACTGTATGCTTGGCGAATCAAACGGTTTACACCCGGCTCTTCCAAGCCCAATTCTTCCAAGAACATTTCTCTTTCTTCGTAAGTATCTAGTTCGTTGATATCCGCTTCAATTTTGGCACCAATCACCATAACTTCTGCATTTTCCGCAGATACGGAAGCTTTTAACTGATCTACATATTCATTGCCTGTTTTCACTGCACCTTCTTCCACATTGCACAAGTACAAAACAGGTTTTGCGGTTATCAAATGAAATGATTTTACAATCACGATTTCTTTTTCATCTAATTCCATCGCGCGAACCGATTTTCCTTCTTCCAAATGCAGTTTGATTCGTTGTGCCAAATCGTGCTCTTTGATGATGTCTTTGTCCCCTGATTTTAAAACACGTGCCAAAGAAGAAATTTTCTTTTCAATCGATTCCAAATCTTTCAACTGCAACTCCATATCAATGACTTCCTTGTCGCGAACTGGATTTACATTTCCATCAACGTGGATGATATTGTCATCCGCAAAACAACGGATCACGTGGATAATGGCATCTGTTTCACGAATGTTGGCCAAGAATTGATTTCCCAAACCTTCCCCTTTCGATGCCCCTTTTACCAAACCAGCAATATCCACTATTTCCATGGTCGTTGGCACAACTCTTTCTGGGTTCACAATTTTTTCCAATACTTCCAAACGCGGGTCTGGAACAGAAATGGTACCGATATTCGGTTCAATCGTACAAAAAGGAAAATTCGCCGATTGTGCCTTAGCACTCGATAAACAATTGAACAAGGTAGATTTCCCAACATTTGGAAGACCAACTATACCGCATTTTAAAGCCATGGTTGTAAAATTTTGTGCAAAGATAGGTAAAGTTTCGTTTTGATGGGGAAGCAAGATTATCAACGAAGTTGAACAATGGAATTCCAACCAGAAAAATTTATGGATCTCAAGCACTTGCTATACCTGTCTGTCTACTAGCGCCTTGGTTAATTGGATTGATTTCGGTATTTTTGATTCATGTTGAATTTCATTTTAAAATACTTTTTTGCTCTATTTTTAACGACCTTCTCGTTTCATACTTGTGCACAAGGTTGGTTTCAAGTTGCATCAGGGACGACAAAAAGCTTAAATACGATTTGTTTTCCCTCCAATACGGTCGGTTACATCGGAGGAAAAGATAGTGTGCTCCTGAAAACCACAAATGGTGGTGCAACTTGGTCACCTTTATCGTTTACCGGTGTCACCTTTTACCCTGGTGGTGATGCCATTTTAAATTTGAAATTTGTAAGTGAAACAGTGGGTTTCATGACAGTTGGTCCCTATTCCGGAACCTACAAAACAATCGATGGTGGAGCCACCTGGACAGTAATTGACAACATTTATGCTTGTTACAACTCGGGACTCTACTTTTTTGATGAAAACAATGGATTTTTAGGGGGCGCCGGCTGTTTTTCTGGTGAAATAGTCAATAAACTGTCAGCTGGAACTTGGATAGAATCCAACATGAATCCACTGTTCATTCAATCAAATGGTCTGGTCAATAATTTCGATTTTAATACAACGGATATGGGACTTGCAACCGGAACAAGTCACTATTTTTTCCGAACAATGGATGGTGGAATAACCTGGGATACAATTCCAAATACGCTGGATGTCGCAGATACTTTAACATCGGTATTGTTCATCAATAATTCTACTGTTCTAGCCACTTATCTTCATAATCAAAGTGCTGAATTTGGCGTGCTTATTTCTACCGACACAGGATTGACTTGGCAGGCAGATATGGATTTTGCAACTTTCGACTACCCAAGAATGTATGCATCCGAAAAAGCTGGAAATGGTCAAATATATGTTGGAGGTGAAAGTTCCAATGGTGTCGGAAGTATTCCGGGTTTGATATTTGTGGGTGATGGATCATCCTCAAATTGGACTTTCGCCACCGTTGAAAACTCCATTCATGCCATCGACTCTTATAATGACTCGGTCGTTTTTGCAGTTGGCGACAGCGGATACATTATAGTCAATCAGGAATTCAATCATGTGGGTCTTCACCCTGCTGAATTTGAAAAGGACTTGACTATTTACCCGAATCCGAATCATGGAAATTTCACGATTTTTCATACCGCAAAACAATTTGATCGAATCGAACTGATGGATGCCAATGGCAAAATAATTTATGAAAAATCCCTAACTCCATCTTACTCGACTGTAATAAATATTTTAAACGCCAAAGCAGGTGTTTACCAAGTACGGATGAATTTTGAAAACGAGCAGTTCGTAAAAACAGTAATTATTGAATGATTATTCGGATGTTAATTCCTCTTCAAGTTCTGCACATTTTGTATTTTCAGCTCGTCAAAAACATGTATGGCGGGTTAATTTCAAAAAAAAAGACCGAGAATTGTTCTCCTAAATGACCGAATGATTATGCACAAACTTATACTTCCATTTTTCATCATCACATTCCAAACCTTTGCCCAAACTGATTCTGTCTTTATTCGTGAAATATTCGATGAGGCTTTAACCAAGGGAAAAGCGCATGAAGATTTGCGTTCGCTTTGCAAAGACGTTGGCGCACGAATATCAGGTTCAGCGGCTGCGGAAATGGCTGTTTATTGGAGCGAAGCAAAAATGAAATCCTACAATTTTGATAAAGTATACTTGCAAGAAATCAAAGTGCCACATTGGGAAAGAGGCACCAAAGAAAGTGCCTATTTCAAAGACAGTAAAGGCGTTTTACACAAATTGAAAGTTTTAGCTCTTGGCGGTTCCATAGCTACAGATGGAGTGCTGGAAGGAGAAATTATCGAGTTTAAAACCTTGGACGACTTGAAAAAGGCCAATTCTTCAACTGTCAAAAATAAAATCGTATTCTTGAATCAACCGATGGATGCGGCGCAAATTTCAACTTTCAGAGCGTATGGTGGTTGCTATTCGATTCGTGGAAACGGAGCCATTGAAGCATCAAAATTAGGAGCAAAAGCAGTTGTTATTCGTTCACTTGCCATGCCAGTTGATGATCATCCGCACACAGGATCTATGCATTACGATGAGGATGTGACAAAAATTCCGGCAGCCGCACTTTCTACAAAAGATTGCGAATTTCTTTCGGATGAATTAAAAAAAGGAAAATGCCAGTTGGTTTTGGAAATGGACTGTCAGAACTACCCTGATGTGACTTCCTTTAACATCATTGCCGAATTGAAAGGAAGTGAATTTCCGAACGATATTATCACGTTTGGTGGTCACATCGATTCTTGGGATACTGGCGAAGGTGCTCACGATGATGGCGCAGGTGTTCTGCACAGTTTAGAAGCTTTGCGCATACTGAAAACCTTGAATTACAAGCCAAAACATACACTTCGACTCGTATTTTTCATGAACGAAGAAAATGGAAATCGTGGTGGAGAAACCTACGCAACTTGGACAAAAGACAAAAATGAAAAACAAATAGCCGCGATTGAAAGTGATCGAGGTGGATTTTCACCGAGAGGTTTTGACTTGGATGGCACGGATGAACAATTAAAATTACTTCAAAGCTTTGCCCCTCTGTTTCAGCCTTATTTCATAAATCAATTTGAAAAAGGATACGGAGGCGTTGACATCAACCCATTGAAAAAACAATATGACGCCATTCCACTATTCGGGTTTGCCGTCGATTCGCAACGCTATTTCGATTTCCATCATGCTGAAAGTGATGTTTTTGAGAATGTCAACAAACGGGAACTGGAGTTAGGTTGTGCTGCAATGGCCAGTTTGATCTATTTATTGGATAAGAATCTTTAAATTGGTGAATGCATTTCTTTGTTCGAAAAAAGAAAATATGAGCGAAAAACAAATCTTCAAAGGTCAACCCAATCCCAATCACGCACCGAAATGGGCGGCTGATCGGTATTTCCATTACATTGAAAAGTACGACGATTTACTCAACGCACTGGAAGACAATCGAAATGAATTTATAAAATTCTTGCAATCTATACCGCAAGAGAAATGGGATGACCGGTACGCGGCAGATAAATGGTCGATTAAAGGAGTTGTGTCTCATATTATTGACACGGAACGAGTATTTCAATACCGAGCCATGCGCCACAGTCGACACGATCTTACGAATTTACCTGGATTCGATGAAAACGCTTATGAACCTCATTCCAATTTGGAAAACCGTTCGGTAACAGAACTAATTCACGAATTTGATATCGTTCGTTTGGGAACTAATATCCTTTTTGCAGGCATGAATGAAAGCAATTTGGATTTTGTGGGGACAGCAAACGATCATCCTTTTTCGGCAAGAAGTGCCGGTTGGATGATCGTAGGTCATGCTATGCATCATGTAAAAATCATTCAAGAACGCTATTTGTAAAAAGTTTCTTTTCTTTTTTCAACGCTCGACTCGGTAGACTCAGGTACATTCCATGAGCGAATGATTTTTTTCAAATGTTAAACCATTCACAAATAATTTTCATGTCAGAATAATTACTGCTATCTTTGCGGTCTAAAAACTAAGGTAATAATAGACGTAAAAGTCTAGCACCCAAAACAACTTGTATGGCAGACATATTCGAAAAAATTAGAAAAAACAGAGGTCCAATTGGACAGTATTCAAAAGGCGTTCATGGCTATTTTACCTTTCCAAAATTGGAAGGTGAATTGGGAAACAAAATGATTTTCCGCGGTAAAGAATGCTTGGTTTGGTCGTTGAACAACTATTTAGGTTTAGCCAATCATCCTGAAGTACGTAAGGCAGATGCTGATGCAGCTGCACAATACGGTATGGCTTATCCAATGGGTGCTCGTATGATGACGGGTCAAACAAGTGAGCACGAAAAATTCGAAAATGAAATCGCAGATTTCATGGGCTTCGAAGATGCCATCCTATTAAATTTTGGATACCAAGGTATGATTTCGGCAATCGACTGTTTGGTTGACCGAAATGACATCATTGTGTACGACAGTGAAGCACATGCGTGTATTTTGGATGGAATGCGTTTGCACAATGGTAAACGTTTTGTGTTCAAACACAACGACATGGAAAGTTTCGACAAACAAATGACGAATGCCACTCGTTTGGCGGAAACGACAGGTGGTGGTATTTTGGTTATTACAGAAGGTGTTTTCGGAATGGCCGGTGACCAAGGTAAATTGAAAGAAATCATTGAGTTCCGTAAATCATGCAAATACAGTTTCCGCTTGTTCGTTGATGACGCACACGGATTTGGAACATTGGGTGAAACAGGTCAAGGAGCCGGTGAAGCGCAAGGTGTTCAAAACGAAATTGATGTTTTATTTGGAACTTTTGCAAAATCTATGGCTTCGGTTGGTGGATTTGTTTGCGCTGAAGAAAGCATTATTGAGTATTTCCGTTATAACATGCGTAGCCAAATGTTTGCAAAAGCTTTGCCTATTGTAAACACCATTGGTGCTCGTAAACGTTTGGAAATGCTTAAAACACGTCCCGAATTAAAAGAAAAATTATGGACTATTGCTTCTACTTTGAAAACAGGTTTGAGAGACGCTGGATTTGATTTAGGAGAGTCGAATACAGTCGTTACACCCGTTTTCATGCAAGGGAATTTGGCGGAAGCAACTAACTTGACTTTTGACTTGAGAGAAAATCACAATATTTTCTGTTCAATCGTAATTTATCCGGTTGTACCGAAAGATGTGATCATGTTGCGTTTGATTCCAACTGCAGCGCATACATTGGAAGATGTTGCCTACACAGTGGAAACTTTCAAAAAAATCAAAACAAAATTGGATGCAGGTGACTACAAATCTGAAGAAATGGCAACTGTTGAGATTGATGATAAACGCAAAGCTTAAAACAAATTAAAAGCAATAAAAAAGGCGAATCCCATAGAGATTCGCCTTTTTTATTGAAATCATTTACGGTTATAAACCATATCCATTCGGTGTTTTGTTCTTGATTTGAATCATCTTATCCACCACATACTGTCCGTCTTCTTTGTCATAGTTGTCTCCTCGCCAAGGCAGAGCGTTGTTGTAATTTTGGTAATGCAGCTCCAGCTCCATTCCTTGCAACGTCATCAGTTTTTTAGCCAACTCTTCATCATCCACCGAAAAAAGAAAATTATTCGTCGTCGTTCCACCTACAATTGCTTTTTTATTTCCAACACCCGGCAACAACATTTCACCTTCATAGGTTTTGAAAATCGTTCCCTTTCTTGAAAATTTGTAGAGAATACCAACGCGTGTTCCTTCGCTGTAAACAAACCAATAGCGGAAATACATCCAACCAGAAAGGACCAATAGCAAACTAAGTGAAAACAAGATCAAGTACTTTTTAAACCCACTTTTTTTCTGAACTTCTTCCATAATGTTATTTTTATGGGTTGAAGGTACTTTTTTTCAATGAGATTTAAATTTCTCCATCCTAATTATTTCTTACCTCCTAAACACAAGCTGATAAATCCTATTTTTGCATCATGCTCGAATTTGAAAATTATTTCCCAAAACTTTTCTTGGCCTTGGAGGAAGAGGAAAAGGAAGAAACCCGTCGTTATTCTTTTGAAAATGGACAAAGTTTAAAGGAATTGAAACGCTCAGGGCTAGCGATGCACCCAATTAAAATCAATCGAAAAAGTTTTGGTTTTGCGGATTACCCTGAAGTCTCTTTTCACTATCCATTTCCATTTGAAAGCAATCATTTTCGGGATTCCAGTCCTATTGAAATTTTCTGTCCAGGTGAAGAAAGCATCAAAGGAATATTGTTGCAATTGGATGGAAAGAAAGGAGAAATCCGACTTTTCGCGCCCGATTTTCCAGATTGGTTGGAAGACGGCGATACCGGTATAAAATTAGCACCTGACATTCGAACGTTGACCATTATGCGAAAGGCGTTGGAAAAAGAAACCAAAGAAAACGCTTCTTCCATTCAAACGATTCAAACATGTGAAAGCCTAGAAATCTCCAATTGGCAAAATCAAAACTTAAATGAGGGTCAAAAAAATGCGGTAACTCAACTGCTTTCACAAGCTGAATTGGGAATTGTGCACGGCCCTCCCGGAACGGGAAAAACGACTACCTTGGTTGAAGCGATTCATCAATGGGTAAAAGCTGGAAAAAAAGTGTTGGTTTCTGCTCCCAGCAATACAGCAGTTGACCACGTGGCGAGTTTACTTCCCAAAGAATTCAACGTATTGCGAATTGGGAACTCTGTGAAGGTTCGAGAAGACGTTTTTCCGCTCACTCCGGAAGGAAAATGGCAAAACAGTTCCGATTTGAAAACCTTGAAAAAATTAAAAATTCAAGCGGAACAATTGCGGAAAATGGCCCATTCCTACAAGCGAAATTTTGGCAAAGCCGAACGAGAACAGCGTTCTCTACTTTTCAAGGAAGTAAATAACATTCGCAACCAAATCAAACGAATGAAACATGACACCGAAGAAACATGGTTCGACAAAGCTCAAGTCGTTTTGGGAACACCAGTTGCCATTGTCGACCAAAGTTTCGATTACAATCACTTTGATGTTTTGGTCATTGATGAGGCTGCCCAATGTTTGGAACCATTGGCCTGGGCGATTTTCCCATTCGCTCAAAAAATCATTTTAGCAGGCGATCCATTTCAATTGCCACCCACCATACTTTCCCAAAAAGCAAGTGAATTAGGTTTGAATAAATCTATTTTAGAGCGCTGCATAGAAGCCAATTATCCTGTTTACTTCTTGCCTTTACAATATCGAATGCCTAAAAACATAGCTGATTTCTCCAGTCAGTATTTCTATGAAAATCGTTTAGAATCTTTCAAAGCGGCTTCGCCCAATGCCATTGAATTTTACGATACCGCGGGCGCTGGTTATGACGAACAACAACGCGATGAAGGAATGAGCTTAAAAAACACAGGAGAAGCAGAAGCCATTGGTAAAATTATTGAAATGGAGCAACTGGAACCGAGCAAAATCGTCGTTCTTTCGCCTTATTCGGGACAAGTGGCTTATTTACGTGAAACACTGGATGCTAAAATCCGTATTTCCACCATCGACAGTTACCAAGGTCAAGAAAAAGATATTGTATTGATTTCACTCGTAAGAAGCAACGTAGATCAAGTGATTGGCTTCTTGAAAGATTACCGCCGGATGAATGTAGCCATGACTCGTGCAAAAGAGAAATTAGTGATAGTCGGTGACAGCGCCACCTTGGGTACCGACTCATTTTACGGTTCTTTTTTGGAGTATGTTGAAAAAATTGGAGCCTATAAAAGTGTTTGGGAATTGTAAATAACAATACTGGAATTTGAAAATTTAACGCACTTCTGTTATTTTGATAATTTGCTTAACAAGCGAGAAAAGACAAGGTTTGTTAGAAACTTAACAGTGGAAATGTTAGCAGAAAATCCTACATTTGATTGCTTGAAGTCAGAACTATGAGAAATTTCACACAAAGCCTTGTTGCTTTTGTATTCCTGTTGAATTCGGCTTGCGTATTTGGTCAAAATCCCGGGAATCTTGGGACACCAAACTTAACTGCATGGTTCAAACCTGATGCGCTTCCATTGGGAAATGTTTCAACGTGGTCAACAACTTTATCATCCGTTGGTGGAATTACTGTTTCAGATCCTTCAGCACCGTACCCGCAAGCCACCAATACTCCTGTTGGAAATATTTCCAATTATAATAAAACACTCTATTTTTCTGGCAATACTCTGACGAATTTGCAAGGTTTGCAAAATACAGGAACAATGAGTTTGTTGCAAAACAATTCAACTTCCGCTCAAGGGACGTTTTTCTGTGCCTACTATTTCCCCAATGCTGGCACGGTGAATAACCACATGATGCTGTACAACCAAACACCTCATGCCATTCAATTTCGAAATTTAGGAATGTCTGGCCGTTTGGCCGTGGGACTTTCTTCGTCCAATAGTACAAATGCTTCACGAGATTGGTCAGAAGAATTCGTGCCCAACATCATTTCATACAAGGGCAACAGAAGTTCTGCTACATCATTGACAGCATTTGAACGTGGAGTTACATTTCCTGCTGGAATTGCTTCCCAATCGTCTGGGACAGCAGGACTCTATTTTGGCTTTTTCCCAGGAAACGGAACTTCACCTTACAATGGCTATTTGCACGAGTTTATCTTCTACAATCGAGATTTGACCGCTCTTGAAATAAGCAAAGTACATACCTATTTGGCGATAAAATATGGTGTAACTCTTGGCAATACGGGCGGAGGTACGCAGGGAGATTATGTTGCCACAAACAGCACAACCATTTAGGATGCCAGCGTAAATCCTGCCTTTCACAACAACGTAATCGGAATTGGAAGAGATGATGCACAATCTTTACTTCAAAAACAATCCCATGCTTTTAACGATAATTACCGAGTCTATCTTTCCAATTTAGCAAGTTCCAATGACGCAAATTCGGGTGTTTTTAACAACGACTTGGCGTATTTAATGTTCGGTCAAAATACAGCATCAGGTTGTGGTAGTGTTTCATCCAATGCCGAAGCTCCCGCTAGTATTCAATCCAGAATCGCAAAGGAATGGAAAGTTACGAATACAAATTTTAATCAAGTTTTCAATATGGATATCAAATTGGATACTTGTGCATTTTCTGGAGGACCAGTCGGAGTGGTGAATGTCGCTAATTTTAGCCTTTTGATCGATACTGACGGGGACTTTACAAATGCCACAATTGTTCCGCCAAGTGGTAGTTTAACATTTACTTATTCAAATGGTTACGTTAATATTAGTGGGATTTCCACAGCTGAAATAGCCGTGAATTCCACTGCCTATATCACACTTGCCTACAATGCACTTGGAGCTACCTTTTCTGGAAACAATATAATCTGCGAAGGCGATTCAACCCAAATTACTGTTCATATCAGTGGCGCGGCAGGACCTGTCAATATTCAATATACTGATGGAACTTCCACCTTCACCTTGCCCAACGCTCTAGACGGAGATAGTTTCTATGAAAGCCCGACCGTAACCACCACGTATTCAATTATTGGCACAACCAACTTTTTAAATTGTTGTGGAGGAACTAGCGGATCGACATTTACCGTCACCGTGAATCCACTTCCAACGGTTGTAGCGAATGCGAGTGCTTCGACTATTTGTGCCAACGATTCCACCTTCTTATTTGGGTCTGGAACTGCAGCCACCTACGTTTGGAACAATGGTGCAATGAATACCGATTCCATAAGCCCTTCAACGACAACCACTTTCACGGTGATTGGAACCCATGCAAATGGATGCCAAAACATAGATTCAATTACCGTTACTGTGAATCCAAATCCAATTGTTACTGCCAATTCTTCTGTTGGCGTGCTTTGTGTTGGCGACTCCGTAATTTTGAATGGAGCTGGTGCTACAACCTATATTTGGGACAACGCCGTGACTGATAATGATCCTTTTTATCCCACTGTAACGACAACATACCAAGTTCTCGGTTTGAATGGCTTCAATTGTTGGGATACAGCAAGTATCGAAATTGTTGTAAACCAATTGCCTGAAGTAGTTGCGAATTCGCTTGACACAATCATATGCATCTATTTCCCAACCACGGTATTTGGAACAGGTGCTACAAGTTATATTTGGAATAATGGCGCATTGGACAATGCAAGCATGAATCCATTAGCTACCACTACATACACGGTTATTGGCACGGATGCCAACAATTGTCAAAACGTTGATAGCATTACGGTTGTTGTGAATCCTCAACCTATTGTTATTGCAAATGCATCAGAATCTACAATTTGCGACAATGAGTTTACACAACTAACAGGGTCTGGAGCAAATTCCTATGTTTGGGACAATAGTGTTACCGATGGAGATAGTATCGGGCCGAATTCAACAACGATGTATACTGTTATAGGAATGGATTTGAATGGCTGCGGAGATACAGCAAGCGTTACCATTACAGTAAATCCTAGCCCAACGGTTGGGGCAAATACAACCAACAATAATTTCTGTGCAGGCGAAAATATTACCCTCTCAGGTTCAGGCGCCACTACTTATGTATGGGACAATGGCGTAACGAACAATAATAGTTTTACTCTAAATTCTAGCACAACATTCACTGTCATTGGAACAAATGCCTTTGGCTGTGTGGACACAACCTCCATTTTAATAACCGTTTTACCATTGCCAAACGTCGTTGCAAACGCAACAATGCTAGCCGTTTGTCTTGGTGAATTTAACACTCTTTCGGGAGCTGGAGCCGTGAGTTACAATTGGGACAATGGAATAGTCGACGGAGTTGCGTTTGCTCCCACACTTTCCGCAACATACACAGTCATTGGCACGGACGCCAACAATTGTCAAAATACCGACGATATTTTCATTACCGTCTATCCTGTAGTCGATTTCTTTCTTGGTCCAGACGACACCATTTGCCCACAAAAACCCGCAACCTTAATTGGGAATGCAAATTTTGCTTTCTACCAATGGAGCAACGGCTCAAATTTACCGCAAATTGACGTGAACTATGCAGGGACGTTTACCTTAACCGTTCAAGATAATAATGGATGTGAATATACAGATGACCAGACAATTACAATTGGCGACGATTGTTATTCCACAGTTTATATTCCAAATACTTTCACTCCAAACGGTGATGAACACAACCAATATTTAAGAACAACTGGAGATAATCTAGGCAAATTCGAAATTCAACTATTCAACCGTTGGGGCGAATTGGTTTTCAAATCCTCAGATATCAATCAACAATGGGACGGAACATACAATGGCACACTTTGTCCTGAGGGAATATATACTTATTTAGTGCGTTATACCACCAACGCTGGAAATGATGACAAACGGACTTTGCACGGACATGTTAATTTGGTTCGTTGATCAAATAATTCTGTGCATCCAATTGGCTCGGAAATAATTTTCGGAGACGGTATTTTCTATAATTCCAGGAGAAAAAGGAGGTTTTGTCATGAACTAATTGCCATTTAATAAGCTGTATCCTGTCTTCCAAAGTATTTCTTCTATACTGCTGGTAATTCTCTATTTCATTTAAATCATTGTCGATATTCAATTCGCTTTCCAAAAATTTCATTTTCAAAATTGCCTCGTCGGATAAATAATCTAGCGTGTAGTAACGATCAAATTCAATGGAAGATCGATGATTGAAATTGTAATTAAAAATGATCATGTCCCAATTGAAGCACGCTAAGAAAACCAGCAAGCCGTAAACCGACCATGAATTTACTCGAGACATGTAAAAGAAAGATTTCTTCTCTGCAATTTTCCTATAAAGACTAACCAATCCAATACTCACAATCAACAAAAACAAAAATACACCAATTCTCTTGTGGGTTAATCCCTGGTATTGAATGTAATGAATGTTTCGAAATACAACCGAAACAATTAAAATGAAATTTTGAATGATCCAGAAATAAGCGGTTTTTTTCAATCGAGCATTATTTGAATAGAAATTCTGGTTTTTCCGAAAATAATAAATCATGGTAAAAATGGAAAGAAAAATACTGAATATCAATAAGTTCAATCCTTTGTGTACGTCTGCTGAAAAATTTGTTTCTGGATTGAAATCATAGCCAAACCACACATATATTATGTCCAAAATATTGATAAAAACCAGTAAAATACCAATCATAGCCATCATGATGACTCCAGTCCGATTTTCAACTTTCAAATCCGTTCCCAAACCCGGTTTGTTGCCATAAGCCTTTATCGAAGTGGGTGATATTCTTTTTCTAATACGAAACAATCCATCCGTTTTGTTTTTTTCCTTTTCGGAGAAAAATCCATAGGTCACTTGGTAAATAAACCAACTGCAAAGTAAAAAACCGAAGACAAAGAAAGTGATTCTTGGTAGCGATATTTTAGAAAATAGAGTCATAAAAAACCATTGAACATCGTGCCAAAATTGATCCGAAATACTGCGAAATACATTGTTTGCCTCACGGAAAATTAAATAGAAAACCAACAAACCGACCAAGGGAACAAGTATGATTTTTACTTCTCGCTCGAATCGGAATGAACTAAACTCCTGCTTCTCCAATTTAAATCCAGAAAGAACAGGTGGCATTCGAAAGAAATTAATAAATCCCGAAAGCAAAGCTCGATGAGTGGTTCTCAAGTCAGAATATTGAAAGAATCCGATCATAACAACCCAGGTGATTATTGCCGCTATTTCACTTATCAAACTGTGATGATAAAGAAAGAAAATTAGCGAAATCAAATGTCCAGCCATTACAATCTGAACAGTCCTTTTTCCAAAAATTATAGGTGAATTGGAATAGTTGATAAGAATACTGAATAAACTTAAAAGCGCACAATTTAATCCGAGATCTTCTCCCCAGAAAATAAAATGAAAGGCAAACGCTCCAAACACTAAAGCAACAAGATTGATGGTTTTCATATTTTTTATATATTAAATTAAAAGTACTTTGTAATTCAAAGTTAAAGGGCAAATTTTTTTATTTAGACTGGTTTAGCAAAATTTCAAGCGCGTTCAGGTGTTTATCAAATTCCACACGACCCAATTTTGTAATTTGGTATTGTGTCCTTGGTTTTCGACCAACAAAGTCTTTTTGCACCAAGATGTATTCATTTTTTTCCAAAGCTGAAAGATGACTAGCCAAATTACCATCTGTCAAACCCAAATCTTCTTTGAATGTATTGAACTCCACTCGTTCGTGAATGCTCAACAAGGCCATCACGCCAAGCCGAACTCTACTTTCGAAGTGTTTGTTTAACCCTTCTATCATGATTTTCTGTCGTATTTGAAATACATCAAAGTTCCATAAAGAATGTGCGCAAAACCAAATCCTAATGTCCAGAATAATAAGCCTTGGCCAATGAAAATTAATCCGAAAATCCCTAAAATAACATTGGTAAGACCCAAATAATAGATATCTCGAACAGTTTGATTACTCGCATTAATACAGGCCAATCCGTAAAAAACCAAGGTAAAGGGTGCAATGTATCCAATTTTTCCATCTTCGAGTAAAATTAGGACCACTAATCCACCTGTGCAAAGTGGAACAGCTAAATTTACAATAAGCTTCTTGGCTGCTTTGTTCCAAACAACTTCCCCTGCCTTCTTTGCTTTTCTGGCAGTAAAAAAATAGGCAAAACCTAAAGCGGCAACCAAAACAATCCCGGCTATTATAAGCAGATCTGATTCCAAATCACGCATTTCGCGATACGACCCTCCTTCTGTTTGAAAATAGCTTTCAATTCTGAAATACGCTATGGTAGCGCCAACCAAAGCTGTAATTCCCGCAACAATCCCTGACAACCCACTCAACGATAGAAAGCGACTTGAACGTTCCATAATGGAACGAATTTCTTGGAGATTTTCGAGGTGTTTTGATTCTTCCATTTCAACTATTTAAAAGTGCTTTGAGTTTCAAAGTAAATACTTTTAAATGAATTAGAATCAAAAAAAATGTAAAAATTGATGTTCGATTTTGCGAGCGCCTTATTTTCTGGGCAATTGACTTAAAATAATTTTCGATAAAAGGTCTATTTCTTCCTTCGAATTAAAAGAATGGAGACAAAAACGGATGCTTTCTTCTCCTTTCGGAACGGTGGGTGAATAAATGGCTTTCACCGCAAACCCTTTTGAACCAATTTGTTCCGCCATCCTTTTTGTTTTTACTACATCTCCTATTCGCAAGACTTGAATGGGTGAATTGATTTCCGAAACAAAGGTTTTTTCTGGAAAATGATCCACAAACAAGGAAATGTTTTCTTGCAACTTATTTTGCCTAAATTGAATCTCAGAACTGGTTACACGAGCTAAAATTTGGCCATAATTTTCAGGTGGCAACGCCGTTGTATAGATAAACGACCTAGAAAAATTAATCAAATACTGGATCAAATCATTGCTACCCAACACGCTAGCACCATGGTAACCGTAGGCTTTACCAAAGGTGACTATTCGGGCAAAAAGTGCTGATTTATCCAATAAATTATCTGACATTCCGCGTCCAGCCTTTCCGAAAACCCCACAAGCATGTGCTTCATCAACGATTAAATAAGCGCCTTTTTCTTTACAGAACATATGAATTTCATCCAATGGTGCCTTATCGCCATCCATTGAATACAGGGATTCAACAACAACATAAATCGCTCCGGAGGATTTTGTCAATTTCGCCTGTAAATCCTTTAAATCGTTGTGACGAAAAGAATAACTTGTGGCAAAACTCAAGCGAATTCCGTCACGAATACTGGCATGAATTTTTTCGTCATAGAGAATCGTATCACCCTTTTGCGGAACACAACTGAAAAAACCCACATTCGCATCGTATCCGGAGTTGTACACCAATGCGGCTTCTACTTGAAAGAAATTGGCCAATCCCCTTTCGCATAAAATGGCCTCCGTGGAATTTCCCGAAATCAATCGAGAACCGGTAGAACCCACTGTCTTCGATGTAGTAAAATCGAAATTGGATAATCCCAAGTAATCGTTTGAATAAAAATCCGTGAAATTGTCCCATAAAGAAAGGGAACGCATGGTTCCCTCCTTTTCTCTTTTTATCAATTTATCTTTTAAACGCTGATCCATTCTCGATCAATTTTCGACAGAAACTTTTCTGGGTTGAAAGTTTTCATCTTTCGGTTTCAATTTCGCGGCGGCCAATTCAGCTGCACGATCCGCATCCTTTAGTTTTCTGGCTATAATTTTTTCGTCGGGAATTGTCACCGGTTTTTCTCCGTGCGCAAAAGCTTCTTTCGGAATCAATCCCAAAATTTGAAACATTTCCTGATCTTCATTAAAATCTGGATTTGGTGTCGTCAACAACTTGTCTCCCGCAAAAATAGAACTTGCACCGCCCATGAAACACAAAGCTTGCGCTTCCATCGACATTTTAGTTCGACCCGCCGACAATCGAACGACAGCCTCTGGGAACGCGATTCTGGTGGTGGCAACCATTCGTATCATTTCCCACTGTTCAATCGGTTTCTGCTCAGCTAAAGGTGTTCCTTCAACGGCCACCAAAGCATTGATCGGAATCGATTCGGGTGGCGTTTCCATTTCCATGTACGAAAATAGCAATCCAACACGATCTTCTACCGCTTCGCCCATTCCAATTATTCCACCAGAACAAACCGAAATACCGGCCTTACGTGCATTAGCGATTGTATCCAAACGGTTATCGTATTCTCTAGTGGAGATAATATCCTTGTAAAATTCTTTTGATGAATCCAGGTTATGATTGTAGGCGAAGAGTCCTGCATTTTTCAAACGAAGCGCTTGTTCTTCATTTAGCATGCCCAAGGTGCAACATACTTCCATGTCCAAGTCGTTCACGGCTTGCACCATTTCTACCACGGAATCGAAATCTTTGTTGTCACGCACCTCACGCCAAGCTGCTCCCATGCAAAGACGAGAAGAACCATTGGCTTTTGCATTTTTGGCTTGTTCAATAACGGAATCAACACTCATCAATTTCTGCGCTTCCACATCTGTATGATAACGGGCCGCTTGTGGACAATAGCCACAATCTTCCGGACAACCACCTGTTTTGATACTGAGTAAAGAAGCCATTTGCACCTCGCGCGGATTGTGAAATTCACGGTGTACGGTAGCGGCTTCAAAAACCAATTCCAACAAAGGTTTGTTGTAAAGAGCTAATAATGATTCTTTTGAATTGTATTGAGGATTAACTTTCATATTTTTTGCTTTTCGAACGAATTTTAAAAATCATTTCAAGCCAGCAAAAATAAGAAATTTAAAGGAGTAAAATTATTGAAAACGCCTATTTTAAAGGAGAATTAACGTTTTATCAGGACGGTTGCGTAGGCTTTAATCGCATTCCATTCCCCAAAAGAATCTACTTTTTCATGTGTCGTAGCTTTTAAGGAAACACGATCCGAATCAATTTCAAGAATGGTAGCTATTACGGCTTGCATTTTTTCAATGTGCGGATTTACTTTTGGTTTTTCAAGAACGACTGTACAATCTAAATTACCGATGAAGAAACCTTTTTCTTGCACCAAATTGAATACTTCTTTCAACAAGATTTTACTATCAATTCCTTTGAATTTTGGATCTGTATCCGAGAAATGATAACCGATGTCACGGAGGTTCGCAGCGCCCAACAAAGCATCGCAAATGGCGTGAAGCAATACATCCGCATCCGAATGACCTACCGCTCCTTTTTCGCTTTCCAATTTTATTCCACCCAGCCAAAGGTCATACCCCGCTTCTAAACGATGTACATCAACTCCAAAACCAACGCGAATATCCATGAAACTTTGTCGATTAATTACCGATTGTCATGCGCAACGTGAAACGCAATGTATTCGCCAATGGACTTTGACGACCATTTAAACTTCCTAAGTAAGAAATATCAATCATGAAGGCATTGTATTTCAAACCAACCCCTGCATTGTAAAATTGACGATCTCCTTTTGTTTTCGCTTCGTAGAAAATACCTGCGCGAATCGCTATAATTTTGTTGTACCAATATTCCACTCCTGTAGCAAGGTTGATTTCATTCAACTCTTCCCCAAGACGCGTATTCTTTTTGATTTGTTCTGTTCCGTCTTCGTTGTATAGTGTTTTGTTATTTTCATCCTTCAACGCAGCACCTGGGGCATCTGTAAAAGACTGCAACATCCCAGCAATAACACCAACATCATTCTGTTTTCCTGCAAGGATATTTCCATCTTTGTCAAATCTTGGTGGTGTGGGAACCAATAATTTTTGCAATTCAAAAGACCAAGTCAAGGAATTGAATTCATCAAAATCGAATTTGAAAGCATTTCCAATTTTCAAATTGGTTGGAATGAAATCTCTTTTTGCTAAAGAGGAATAAGCTACTTTATTTCCAATGTTGTTGATGGTCGCTGCAAACGTATACGTTCCTTTTGTTTTACCAAATTTTGCATTGTCATTGAAATACGTGAAAGACAAATCCGCTGCACCTGCACGAGCTGGTTTAGAATCTATACCAGCAATAATCAAACCGCCTGTCAAATTTGAATTCGCAAAACTACCGTTTACGCCAATCGCCATTCTTTCAGATAAACGGAATGCATACGATCCTGTAAATTGAAACTCAGCAGGCTTATCTTCCCGAATGTAATTAGCTTGCCCATCCGTAAAGGTAATCGCACCCAAACTGAAATAACGCATGGCACCACCAATGACATGACGATCACTAATTTTGTGGTAACCAGACAAGTAGGATAAATGAATATCATTGGTTAACTGGCGCAACCAAGGCACATACGATAGGCCAATTTCATTTTTGTCCTTCGAAAATATCAAATTGGACGTATTCCAATAAATTGACATGGAGCTTGGACTTAATGCCGTTCCAGCATCTCCCATACCACCCGCTCTTGAATCTGGCGTGATGGACATGAAGGGTAAAGCCGTTGTAATCGTATTGAGTTGTAAATCGCTCTGCTCTACTCCACTGCTTGTTGGTTGTGCAAAATAAGCCATTGGCGTTAGGGCGATAATAGAAAATATGATTTTCTTGAACATGAATTTTTTTTGAGTTGACAAATATACGGTTTTCGACCTTTTATATTGTGTGAATTATTTTAAAATAACTAATTTTTCTAATTTTTCAGCCGTACCACCGTCGTCTGTTTTAATCTTCAAACGGTACACATAAACACCCTTTGCCAACTGGTCTCCAAAATCATCTTTTCCATCCCAAGGAATACCTTCCGTTCTAAAACCTTTGGTGTTTACCAATGTATTAATCGTCTTCACTAATTTTCCAGAAATAGAAAAAATCTGTATTTGTGACTCCAGGGCAGCATTTACTTGATTGTGCTCAAAGAAAAACTGGGTACTCGTGGTAAACGGGTTGGGATAATTCAACACATGCGATAATTCAGGCGACTCTTTTTCCTTTACCACAAATTCCAAAGTTCGTTCCGTAGAATTGTTGTTCACATCCCATGCCTTGAATGTTAAGGTATGAGGGCCTGGAGCAATTTTACTCATGTTGTAATTCACTTGCCCCGATTTATAGGTATCCAAATCCGATAAGTAATATTCGTTCAAAATGATGGGAGCAGCAGAATTGGCATCCACCACGGCCGTTAAATCATGTCCTATTCCATTTCCAACGGCGTTGATACCATTTTCATCAAATAACTTCACCAATAAAATCGGAGTTTCGTTGGTCAACCCTCCGTTAACGAATGAAAAATCATTCATAAACAATTCCACTACTGGACCTTGGTCATCTGCAATTCCATCTGGATTAATCCCGCCGACAATCACTGTCGTATCCGAACCCATTGCATCCGTAGTAGCGTTGTATCCATACAAACTTATTTTTCCATTTCCATACGTGAAATCAATGTCTTTGGGAACAACAAATGTCATTTTGAAATACCCGTTTTTCACGGTCACCTGTCCTTTGAACAAAGCATTTTTTTGCTGAACATACGGCACAACCCACGTACCAGGATCTTGCGCTAAGGTGTACTCTGTTTTTGGCTTATCAAAAATAGTCGGAGTCGCAAAACCATTGAAATCGGTTAAAACATTTCCGAATAAATCCTCAAAATGACCCACCAATGTAATCTTGTCCAAGGCTCTCACCGTGTCACTCAAGTTCGTGCTTCCTTCTCTATAAATACTATCCGATTTTGCTGCCAACCTAGGCATAGCGATGCGCAAAGCGGGATCACCAATTAGTGTAAAGCTTCTTTTATTGGCAGAAGCCGCCGTTGTATTTTTGGTTGTCATCATGATATCTCCGAACGTTCTAGGTAAACTATCCGCATCACGCAGGAAAACTTCTTTGTAAAATTTCAATCCGGTATCAGAATTAACATCAAAATAGACTGAACGTGTAGTTGTCATCAAGGCTATTGCGCCTCCGTTTGGATTCAGCGAAACCAATTCACCTGCTGAAACTCGATCTGGATCATCGTACTTCGTAAATTCACAAGTAGCAGAAACAACCAACGGAAAGGCATTGCTGTTTTTCCAGGTGTTGATTTGTGGAATTGTAATAATTCGTTCTTCCGCTACGCCAACTTCTCCTCCGTGACCAACGTAATTAATTAAAAGTGAACCTCTTCTGAAATGATCACTAATCGCATCGTTTACTGCAGGATACCTTTGTCCGCCCGCACCTGAAATTTGCTGATAGGCATCGCTGTAAATTTTATCGACATTCATTTCTTTTCGATAGGATCGAACAATATCGACTTGTGGCTCTAAATCGCGCATGACAAAATCGTACCCCGCACCAATGCTCATATCCATGTCATCTGAAATTTGTACATATTTCATTCTCCAATCACCGAAGGTATTCAATGTACTTGCGGTAGGGCAATCACAATCTCCTGGGTCGGAATAGAAAGAAGAACCATTTTTTAAATAATGTTCAATCTTGTCTACTTGTTCTTTCGCTATTTGCTGTGAAGAAACTAATAAACGACCAACTCCTATATCCACCATATCACTCGGTGAAAAAGATTCCAATTCATCAAGCATTCCAAAATAATCATCTGAAACCATAGCTCCAATGTGATCTTCACTTACTTCTACCTCATACGTCATGATGTAGTTCGCATTTGAAACTTTGTTTCGATGATCAAAAGTTCCATCACCAAACAAGAGTAAATGCTTTGGAGGATCATTCGTTACTTGACCTCTATCATAAAACATTTTGGCGAAAAACCGAATCGCCGTTGCATCCTTCATCCCAGAACTATACTCATTGAAAATTTGATCTTGAGTTACCACATGCACACTTAACCCTTCACTTCGGTGCAAATCTGCTAATCGATTCGCTTGACTAAGAAATTGATCTGGACTCACAATTAACATATCTGCTTGAGGCAAAGCATGTAAATTTTGAAAGTCAACATTTCCTACTCTTGTCGGAGTAGCGTAATTCTGTCCATTGCTGGCTACAAATTCTTTTATTTCGTCTGTTGGTAAAACAAATTCATAATCTGTCCCAACCAGATTCGCTTGAACAATTTTTGGTTGATGACGATCGGTAACATCCCAAATGAAGACAGAAGGATTCACATTTGACAGGTAAAATTTTCCGACATTTCCAACTCCAACTGACCTCAAATCTCTAAAACTCATTTCATCACCATAAAAAATCAGACTTCTTCTGGCGTTAATATTGATATAATCCAAATAGGTTAAAACACTCGGACTGTTTCTTGAAACCGTTAAATTCAAAGTGAAATTGGCGCTTGGGTTTGCCCAAGTAGAATTAATGATTTTCCGACTGTAATCACCATTTCCGCCAATTGGAACGTTTTCTGTAAAGAGGGTTGTGCCAGCAATCGTAGCTTTTATTGAGTTGGCTGCAGAACTTCCAGAATTTCCAGCAATAGCAATTTTAAAGGTAGCTGGCGATGAGGAAACTACATTCGGGATGGAATAACCATAGTTGTACGATAAATTCACATCAAACAAATCTCCGTACCAACGCTGTCCACCTTTCACAAGATTCGTCAAGTCTTTTTCTGTATGTAATCGAGCACTCATTTCGGTGATGGTGTGCGTAGGTGTTGCGGCAGTTGAACCTTCATACGACATGCGAAGTGGAATGTCATTTTCATTTACATTGATGTAATAATAAGAATAGTCGCTGTAAACATTGGTGTTCAGTTGAAATTCTGCCGTTCCATTCGCCAACCAACGGTGGGGTCCCCAACCATAAAACAAAACATAATCGGTATCATCAAATACACCATCCGCATCTCCGATAATTTGAATCGCGTTCTTTGCCAAATCATCGGTCCGTGGAACTGAATTCAATTCTGGCAACATGCCATCACCGTTTCCGAAAATATTTAAATGAGCGGGATTTAAATTCGCGACATCAATACCGCACGCTTCTAAAAACGGCTTATCCAACTTATAAATACCATCCGAAGTAACACTGATTTTATACCAACTTCCTGAACCTTCTTTCAAAACCGAGTTCGTCACAAAACTTTTCGCTTGAATTGGTTTTCCAGTTTTTTTCTGAACAGTAAGCACTCCGTTTACGCTACCAATTCTTTTCAACGTACCATTTTCAGATAGGTACGGGAAGAAATCAATGACAGCATATTGTTTCCCGCCTCCATTTCTTACCACAAAATCCGGCTGAAAATCTTTCGGAATCTCAATTCCTTGGTCCATTAAAAATTTAGCATCTGTCTCATCGCTGGGCAGCGTTTCGTAAGATTCCAATTCAAAAGAATAAGACAAAGATTTATCCAATTCTTTCACCCAGTAAAAATTAGGCTTGTTCAAGCTGTACGCTTGATCCTTGATTTGTGGGATTTTAAAAATTTTATTGTCTTGATTGATTTCCTTCGGTTGAAGCCAATCAATAGATACCTCTATTTTTTCTTGAGCAAAAGCGATTGATCCAAATAGTAGCCAACTAATGAGAAAGAATAATAAACTTGTTTTTGTCATTGTACAAATATCAATTTTCTTAGAAAGAACATGAAATAAAACGGCGTATTTGTCGGATTATTTCAATTCAATGTAACTTTTAACATCCGGAGGAGTTATATTCCTTTTAGACCTTACTTTTCATTAACGTCAAGAGGAACCAAATGGTTTGAAAAAAATAAAATAGTAAGAGTTTTAAAAAAATACTTGTAACTTTTTTCGTGGGTAACGTTAAAAGATTAAATTTGTCAGTTGTAGAATCATGAACAAACAGAAAATTAATATGCAATTCTCCAAATTACTCTTCGTTGCCATCATCGGTTTAGGCCTAGTAGCTTCGTGTGCAAGAGAAACATCTTCCAATACGGGTTGGGAATATAACAACCCCAACAATGGCGGTTTTCAAAAGGTTCCATTCGTGGATCAGGAAACTGGACCAGGTTTGGTTTTAATTGAAGGTGGTACTTTCACCATGGGACAATCTGAAAATGATGTAATGTTTGACTGGAACAATCGTCCAGCTCGTGTTACCGTATCCTCTTTTTACATGGATCAAACAGAAGTAACCAATTTCAACTGGTTGGAGTACATGTACTGGGTAAATCGTGCGTACGGTGAAAGTTATCCAATGGTATACAAAAACGCTTTGCCAGATACACTTTGCTGGCGTTCGAAATTAGGTTTCAATGAGAAGTTTGTTGATTATTACCTTCGTCACCCTGCTTACAGAGATTACCCTGTAGTTGGTGTTTCTTGGTTGCAAGCATCCGACTATTGCAAATGGAGAACGGACCGTGTAAACGAATACATTTTGATTCGTGAAGGAATCTTGGATTTCAATACCGAGCAAAAAGATGATGGAGTATATACTTCCGAATCTTATTATGCTGGTCAATATGAAGAAGCTGTTCGAAATAACATTACCGATTTAAATCCATCGAATGTGGATGGTAAAAGACTTGGAAAACGTATCGTTCGAATGGAAGACGGTATTATGCTTCCGCGTTATCGCCTCCCAACGGAAGCGGAATGGGAATTTGCTTACTATGGTTTGGTAGGGAACTTACAGCCCGGAACGGAAGTTATCTCAGAAAGAAGAAATTATCCGTGGGATGGGCATTTTGTTCGTCAAGAAGATCCGAAAGTTCAAGGAGCTATTCGTGCGAACTTTGTTCGTGGAAAAGGAGATTACATGGGTGTTGCTGGAAACTTGAATGACGGCGCTGACGTAACTGCTCCTGTTGAATCCTATTGGCCAAATGATTACGGCTTGTACAACATGGCGGGTAACGTATCCGAATGGGTTTTGGATGTTTACCGTCCTTTGAGTTCAGAAGATTTTGATGAATTCAGACCGTTCAGAGGAAATGTTTTCAAAACGAAAGTATTGAACAACGAAGGTGTTATCGACATCAAAAATGCTCAAGTACAATATGACATTCATGGAATGAAAGAGTACTTGAACGAATTTGAACGTATTCGTTACCAACGTATTTCAGCTAAACAACACGACATCAATGACACAGTGGTTACGTCTGGAATCATGAAAACAGTTGAATCAAGAAATCCAGTTCGTGAAGGATACGCTCCGGATCCGTTCTACACATCTCACCGTAATGAGAAAGATTCAGTTGAGTTGGCCTTGCTTGGCAAAATCAATCACATGTTGGACTTGTCCATCAACGATTTGAACAACAAACATGATATCGAAGCGAATACAAGAATTCAAGATGAAATCTTTGATGGTATTTTTGCAGATGAATTGCGTGAAGGTCCAGATGGCGAAGAATACGCGTTTGACGTAATCTCTATGTTGAGAGAAGGTTTCACGGATTTCATTATCAATACACCGGGTCAATTGAAATACAGAAATGTTACCGAGGAAGAAAACATCGGTCGATTGAACTACAGACGTGATGACTATATTGATTACTTGGATGGAGACATCGAAAGCTCTTTGTCTTACAACAACGACGATCGTAAAAATGCTATCAACCAAGCAACAAGAAATCCAAACTTAGTGATGTACCAAAATGAGTATGAACAATATGGTTTGGATGGAAGTGTTATTGCGCCGAAAGATAGAACTTCATGGCCGTCCACTTTGATTTCTGATAAATCACGCGTGTACAAAGGTGGTTCTTGGAAAGACAGAGCCTATTGGTTAGTTGGAGGAAATCGACGTTATTTGGATGAAGATCAATCCATGAGTACTTTAGGATTCCGTTGTGCTATGGATCGAATCGGTTCGCCAATGGGTATGAACTACGCCGGCACGAAAAAAGAAAAGAAAAGATAGAAAATTGAATTATAAAAAAAAACGTCCTTCCATTTGAAAGGGCGTTTTTTTTGACCAAAAGATATGGAACAACTGTATTCACTTTTTTTAAAAAGTTCTGGAGTTTGCACGGACACGCGCAAGATTGAAAAGGATTGCTTTTTTGTGGCTCTAAAAGGCACAAATTTCAACGGCAACACCTTTGCTGAAGAAGCGATTAAACAAGGTGCTCTATGCGCTATTGTCGATGAAGTCAATTATAAAACGAGTGAGCAAACAATTCTTGTAGAAGATTCTTTGAAATTTCTTCAAGACTTGGCGCTTTATCATCGGAAACAATTCACCATTCCTGTAATTGGTATCACCGGAAGTAATGGGAAAACTACCAGCAAAGAATTAATTGCTGCGGTATTATCCGAACAATACAACGTTCATTATACAAAAGGTAATTTGAACAACCACATTGGTGTTCCTTTAACTTTATTGGCATTAAACAAAACGCATGAAATCGCCCTGATCGAAATGGGGGCCAACAAATTCAAAGACATCGCTGAATTGTGCGCAATAGCCGAACCAACAATGGGTATGATTACGAATATCGGGAAAGCACATTTGGAAGGATTCATCAATTTTGAAGGCGTGCTAAAAACCAAGAAAGAATTGTACGATTCTATCAGCAGAACGACAGGCAAAATTATTTACAACGCGGATGATTCTATTTTAACGGATATTCTGCCTGGAAATACTAAAAATATATCTTATGGACAAAACAATTCATCGGCCTACATTTCCGGTGAACTAATGGAGCAAACTCCGTTTGTTCAACTGCAATGGTCTTCAGAGGCCTACTCCTCTCCTACCATTTCTACAAACTTGGTAGGTGAATACAATTTCTACAACTTTTTAGCAGCGATTACCTTTGGTCGATTGTTTGATGTAAGCCCTGAGAAAATAAATCACGCTCTAAGTCAGTATACGCCCACGAACAATCGTTCTCAAGTCAACAAAACCGATAAGAATACCATCATCGTTGATTGTTACAACGCCAATCCAACAAGCATGGAATCAGCGATACGCAGCTTTTCAATGATTGAACACGACAAGAAAATCGCAATCTTAGGTGATATGCGCGAGCTCGGGCACGAGGAAGTAGCAGAACACAAAAAAGTCCTTGCGTTATTGAAAACCCTAAAAATAGACGCTATTTTGGTTGGCAACGTATTTTCTTCGTTGGCAGAAGATGTAAAAACCTATGCTTCGGTGGATTTATTAAAAGAGGAATTGGAAAATGTTCCCTTAGAAAATGCCTTGGTTTTGCTGAAAGGTTCGCGCGGAATTCAATTGGAGAAGCTGCTGGACGTTTTGTAACAAAAAAAGCCCATCCTTTCGAATGAGCTTTTTATCAGAATTCAATGATTCAATCTATTATTTCAGGATATTTCTAGAAATTACAATTTTCTGTACTTCTGACGTTCCTTCGTAAATCTGTGTAATTTTCGCATCACGCATCAAACGTTCTACATGGTATTCTTTCACAAATCCATATCCACCGTGGATTTGAATCGCTTCTACCGTTTGTTCCATTGCTACTTTCGAAGCGTACAATTTCGCCATAGCAGAAGATTGGTCGTAATTTCTACCCATGTCTTTGTCTGTCGCTGATTTATAGACCAACAAACGCGCTGCCTCAATTTCTGTTGCCATATCGGCTAATTTAAAGGCAATGGCTTGGTGTTTGTAAATTTCTTGACCGAACGCTTTTCTTTGTTTTGAATACGCCAAAGCCAATTCCAAACCTCCAGCAGCAATACCTAAAGCTTGCGCCGCAATACCGATTCTACCGCCAGAAAGAACTTTCATAGCAAAAGTAAATCCAAATCCATCTTCACCAATTCTATTTTCTTTTGGCACTTTTACGTCATTGAACAACAAGGTATGCGTGTCACTTCCTCGGATTCCCAATTTATCTTCTTTCGCTCCAACGACAAAACCTTCCATTCCACGTTCTACAATGAAAGCATTGATCCCTTTGTGCCCCGCTTCCACATTCGTTTGAGCAATCACTAAGTAAGTAGATGCCGTTGAACCATTGGTAATCCAGTTTTTGGTTCCGTTCAACAAGTAATAATCGCCTTTGTCGATTGCTGTAGTACTTTGAGAAGTTGCATCCGAACCCGCTTCTGGTTCCGACAAACAAAACGCCCCAATTTTAGCTCCTGTCGCCAAGTCAACCAAATATTTTTGTTTTTGCTCTTCCGTTCCGTATTTTTCTAAACCCCAACATACCAAGGAATTGTTAACAGATAGACAAACGGCTGCAGAAGCATCTACTTTTGAAATTTCTTCAATCGCTAAAGCATAAGACATTGTATCCATGCCGCTTCCACCGTATTGTGGATCAACCATCATTCCTAAAAAACCAAGTTCACCCAATTGCTTCATTTCTTCCACGGGAAAACGTTGTTCATTATCTCTGGCAATTACTCCTGGCTTCAAAATATTTTGAGCAAAATCTCTTGCTGCCGTCTTCACTGCTAATTGTTCTTCTGTTAATTCAAAATTCATCTGTTAATTCGATTTTATTATTCGCAAATTAATTGCAAATTTACGTTAATATTTTCATTTGATACACTAGCTATAACATGTCAAAGTTCGAAATTGTTGGATTAATGTCTGGAACTTCTTTGGATGGTTTGGATATCACGCATACCATCTTCTCCAAAGTAGACGGAAAATGGACATTTCAGTTAAAAAACGCCTTGACTTTTCCTTTTTCCAATGACGTAAGAAATTCTTTAAATCACGCCAAAGAACTCTCCGTTTCGTCCCTTCAACAATTGAACAAACAGTTTGGGAGAGAAATGGGGAGATTGGTCTTGCAATTTTTAAAAGAGAAGAAAATCGATGCATCAGCGATTGATGTGATCGCCTCTCACGGGCAAACCATTCTTCATCAACCAGCCAATGGCTTTAGTTTGCAAATTGGATGTGGCAGCAGCTTGGCATTTACAACCGGTATTCCCGTTATCAATGATTTCAGAAACAAAGACATCATTGCCGGTGGACAAGGTGCTCCTTTGGTTCCTATTGGCGATAAACTCTTATTTTCGGACCAAGCGGATGCTTTTTTGAATCTGGGTGGCTTTTGCAATTTGTCGTTTAAAAATTCACACGACGAATGGAAAGCGTTTGATATTGGCCCGTGTAATCTGCCCTTGAACCGGCTTGCGGAACAAAAAGGGAAATCTTTTGATAAAAATGGCGATTGGGCAAGAAAGGGAACCGTTGATTTTTTCCTCTTGGACTTGCTAAATAAAATCCCTTACTATTCATTGGATTCAGCAAAATCGCTGGGTACGGAATGGTTGGATGAAGAATTTTACCCATTGATTAAATTTTCCAAAAACACGGATGACAATCTCTGTACGATCGTTGAACATGTGGCCATCCAAATTTCGAAAGCCACAGAAAATAAGCCCATTAAAAAAATGTTCGTTACGGGAGGTGGCGCCCATAATGCTTACTTAATAGAACGTTTGAAACATTATTGTTCGGCTGAAATCCTTTTGCCATCGAAAGAAATTATTGATTTCAAAGAATCTATCATCTTTGGCTTTTTGGCTGCCTTGTATTTGGCAAAGGAATTCAACAACGTTCCCTCGGCAACGGGTGCTTCCAAAAATGTAATTGGAGGAGTTTATCATTGTCCTTAGAAAAGATTTTGATGGATTTTCAAAGCTATGCTTCGGATAGTTTATTAAATTTGCGCAACAATTTTATAGTACAATGAAAGATTTGCTCGAAAAATTTGAAAACAAACAACCAGAAATTGTTTTTGAATGGAAAGACCCAGAAACCGAAGCCGTTGGTTGGGTGGTAATTAACTCTCTTCGTGGCGGTGCAGCTGGTGGCGGTACGAGAATGAGAATAGGATTAGACAAGCGAGAAGTCGAATCATTGGCGAAAACAATGGAGGTAAAATTCACAGTAGCGGGTCCTCCAATTGGTGGTGCCAAATCTGGAATCAATTTCGATCCAAAGGATCCAAGAAAAGAAGGAGTTTTGAGACGTTGGTATGCAGCCGTTACGCCTTTATTAAAACATTACTACGGTACAGGTGGTGATTTGAACGTGGATGAAATTCACGAAGTAATTCCCATGACGGAAGATTGCGGTGTTTGGCATCCACAAGAAGGTGTGTTCAACGGCCATTTTCAACCAAGAGAATCTCAAAAAATAAATAGAATCGGTCAATTGCGTTACGGCGTTTTGAAAGTGATCGAGGATGCAAAATACACGCCTGATGTTGCAAGAAAATATGTGATCGCAGACATGATTACCGGTTACGGCGTTGCTGAATCCGTTCGTCACTATTACAACATTTGGGGTGGCGACTTGAAAGGGAAACGCGTGATTGTTCAAGGCTGGGGAAATGTAGGTTCTGCTGGAGCTTATTATTTGGCCCAAGAAGGGGCTATTATTGTTGGTATTATTGACCGAGTTGGTGGATTGATCAACGAAAATGGTTTTTCTTTTGAAGAAATCAAAGATTTGTTCTTAACGAAAAACGGAAACGAATTGGTGCATCCGAATATGTTGTCGTACGACGAAGTAAATGCGAAAATTTGGGATTTGAAAGCAGAAGTTTTCATTCCTTGTGCTGCTTCTCGTTTGATTACAAACGACCAATTGATGCGCATGATCAACAGTGGCATGGAAGTTATTTCAGCTGGAGCGAATGTTCCATTTGCTGATCCTGAAATTTTCTTTGGACCAATTGCTGATTACGCGGATGAACATCTTTCCATCATCCCAGATTTTATTTCCAATTGTGGAATGGCGCGCGTTTTTGCTTATTTGATGAGTAATGACCTGGGTGAAATATCAGATAACGGAATTTTCACTGATACCAGTGACATCATTCGAAAAGCGATGGAAAAAACCCATCAAAAAAGACCGAATAAAATTGGTATTGCAAAAACGGCCTTCAGTATCGCCTTGGAACAATTAGTTTAATGTTAAACCTATAAAAAAGAAATATGGAAATTTTTATTTTAATCATTTTTATCCTTGGATATGTAGCCATCACAATAGAGCATTCTTTGCGTCTGGATAAATTAATTCCTGCACTCCTCATGATGGCAATTAGTTGGGCAGCAATTGCTTTGGGAATGGATTCCATTATAACGTGGTTTGATCCGCAAGCTGGCGGCATAATTAGTCTTTCTGATATGGATCACGAACAAAAAATGCATCTTTTAGAAGAAACATTATTACATCATTTTGGTAAGACAGCCGAAATACTTGTATTCTTGATGGGAGCCATGGCAATCGTTGAAATGATCGATCATTTTGAAGGTTTTGCCTCCATAAAAAAACTAATAAAAACGAAGAAAAAAGTAACTCTTTTGTGGATTATTGCTGGTATGGCCTTTGTATTATCTGCCATTATTGATAACCTAACAGCAACGATTGTTCTGATTTCCATTCTTCGAAAAATAGTTCCTGAACAAAAAGATAGAATGTGGTACGCAGGCTTCATAATTATTGCTGCTAACGCGGGTGGGGCTTGGACGCCAATTGGTGACGTTACAACGACGATGCTTTGGATGGCTGGTAAAGTAACAACGGGAAAATTGATGACATTATTGTTAATTCCTTCCCTACTTAACATCATTGTACCGGCTGTAATAGGCTCGTTTTTGCCTGCTTTTAGAGGGAATGTTGAGAGTGTACAATCAGAAGAAAAGACAAATAAATATGGTGGCAGAATGCTTATTATTGGTTTATTACTGGTTGTTTTCGTTCCAATCTTTAAAACAATCACGCATTTACCACCCTACTTGGGCATGATGATGTCATTGGCAATCTTTGCAATTATTGCTGAATTTTATTCAAAAAGACATTTTTCGTTCACTCATCCTGAAATCGCAGTTGAAGAGCCTCATCATAAAGGACCCACTATGCATGCACTATCCAAAATTGAAATGCCATCTGTTCTTTTCTTCTTAGGTATTTTAATGACCGTTGCAGCGATGGAATCAATGGGATTGATTTTTAACTTTGGTCAACAAGTGAGTGCAACTATTCCTCAAAGTGTGTTTGTTACGTTAATGGGAATCAGTTCAGCTGTTATTGACAATGTACCTTTGGTAGCTGCAAGTATTGGAATGTTCCAAGAAGCTGCTGATGCAAATGTTTGGCATGAAGTTGCGTATGCTGCTGGAACAGGTGGTAGTATGTTAATTATTGGATCGGCAGCAGGTGTTGTTGCCATGGGAATGGAGAAAATATCATTTGGCTGGTATTTGAAAAACATCACGATTCTTGCCTCAATTGGATATTTCGTTGGCATTGGATTTTTGTTTCTATTTACATAAATTCGAGCAATAAAGATTATTTCTACGATTTATTTTGCTTTGTCATCTGTAACAAAATTCTTTTTTTTTCGTATTAACTTATAATTAAATAATTACAGATTTTTTAGTTTAAAATGCACTAGCCTTGAATATATACATTTATTAAGCGTTTATAAATTATGAGTTTATCATTTTTACTTCAAGTAACAGGAATTGCAGATACAGCTGCAACGGCTGTAGAATCCATAGGAACGAAAGAACAGTCTCTTTGGACCATTGTTGCGCGATCAAGCGTAGGTTTTGGTTTGGTCATTAACATCGCCTTGACGTTGATGCTGGGTTATGCTGTTTTCGTCTTTGTAGAACGTTTTTTAGCCTTGCGCAAAGCGAGCAACGAAGAAGATAATTTCTTATCTAAAATCAAAGAATATTTGTCAGAAGGAAAAATTGATCAAGCGAAAGATTTTTGCGCTCGTTCAACTTCACCATCCGCGCGTATGTTGGAAAAAGGAATTGCTCGAATAGGTAAACCAATTGAAAGCATTGCAGCTTCGATTGAAAACACAGGTAAGTTGGAAGTGCTTCGTTTAGAACAACGACTTTCCTTCTTAGCAACCGCAGCAGGTGCTGCTCCGATGATTGGATTCCTCGGAACGACCATTGGTATGGTTGTTGTGTTTATTGACTTGGAAAATGCAGCCGCTTTGGAAATCAAAACGATTGCTCCAGGAATCATGACAGCGATGGTTACCACCGTTGCGGGTCTAATTGTTGGTATTATTTCTTTCATGGGTTACAACTACTTGGTAGGCCGAATTGGTAAAGTAGTGTACCAAATGGAAAATGCAGCGCTAGAATTCATGGATTTGTTGAACACACCCGGAAAATAAATTATGGACTTAGGATCAAGAAATAAAATCAAGCTTGAGGGCGGGATGGCTTCCATGACGGACTTGGTCTTCCTTTTGCTCATATTTTTCATCATCATGAGTTTGATGTCGAACAATCAAACACCCTTGGATTTACCGAAAACGGATGAACAAGTTCAACCTGATACCAATCCGGTTCAAGCCATGGTAATGATTACGCAAGACAACAAGTACGTTGTAATGCCCGGTGGATCCATGGATAAACCGATGGAATTTGATGAAATCAAAGAATTAACGGCGCAAGCAGTCATGAACTCAGGACAATTGAAACTGAAAGTGGCTGGTCACCGAGAAGCGTCTTACGAAGCGGTTTTCAAAGTTCTTGCTTTGGCACAAGCCAACGAATGGGATCCCGTAATTGCTTACGATAAATAAACAGTAGTATGTCTGCAATACCAGTTTCAACTAAAAAAGACGAGCAAATCGGCCTCATTGGGGCTGCCGTTGCTTTGTTGATTCTTTTTTTGATCCTGATTTTGATCAAATACCAAATTGCGGATCCAAAACCTGAACCGTTGAAGCAACCCGCTACAACCGAAATCAATGAAATTGTTTTGGAGAATTTGAAAGTTGAAACAGGCGGTGGAAGCGAAGGAACACCTTCCGATGAACCCGTGACTCCTCCAAAACCGGAGACACAGCAAGTTTTAACCAAAAAAGACAACGAAAACACCAAAGTTCCAACGGGAAAAGGAACCAAAACCAATGCCCCCAATTCGCAAAATGACCCTTCCAATTCCAAACAATCCAACAATCCCTTTGGCAGTGGAGGAAGTGGACAAAACGGAACCGGTGGCGGTAAATTTGGAAACGATGCAGGAGCAGGTTCGGGAACTGGCCCTGGTGGAGTTGGTAATGGTGATGGACGAACGCGACTGAATGATCCTCGCGTAGAAGACATTGTTTCAGATGACAATCACAGAATCAACTTGCGATTGACCATCAATGCTGAGGGAAATGTAGTGGACGTACGGAATATCGCTTCTCAAACTACCACAACCGACCAGCGAATACTCAATCAAGTAATTGCGGCCGTCCGGAATCAAGTCAAGTACAATAAAAAAGCCGGTGCTACATTGGAAATTGTTTATCTAACGGTGAACTTAAGTGCAACCTAAATCGTATTCAGAAACGATTGATTGGCTATTTCAGCGCTTCCCTTCTTATCAAAACATTGGCGCTTCTGCCTACAAGCCAGGCTTAGAAAATATTCTTTCTCTATGCGAAGCATTTGGCAATCCTCAAAATCGATTACAATTCGTGCACATTGCAGGCAGCAATGGAAAAGGTTCCACCTCCTCTATCTTGGCCTCTTTTTTGACCGAAAACGAATTGAAAACAGGTTTATTCACCTCGCCGCATTTGGTTGATTTCCGAGAACGAATTCGTGTAAATGGAGAAATGATTTCGGAAGCTGAAGTGGTAGATTTCTGCGAGAAAATAAATCAAATTACGCTCGATTTTGAACCTTCCTTTTTTGAAATCACCTTTGTGATGGCGCTGGATTATTTTAACACGCAAAACTGCGAAATATGTGTCATAGAAACGGGATTGGGCGGCAGACTAGACGCTACCAATGTAATTACCCCACTCCTTTCCATCATCACAACCATCAGCTTAGAACACACTAATTTCCTCGGAAATGATTTGAGTAGTATCGCTTTCGAAAAAGCTGGAATTATCAAAAAAAATGTGCCCGTCGTCATCGGTCATAAAAATGAAATCACTTTTCCAGTATTTTCAGAAAAAGCACGATTAGAAAATGCTGAAATGCGCTTCGCAACCGACCACTTCTTCCCTATTCCAGACAATTTTCCGCTTTTGGGAGACTACCAGCGACAGAATTATCAAACCGTTTGCTCGGGTATCGAAATTTTAAGGAATCACTTTCCTACGCTTTCTATGGATAAAATGGAAGAAGCTTTGAAAAACCTACAATCCAATACCGGTTTCCAAGGCAGATTGCAAATCATGGAAGAAAATCCACGGGTATTGTTTGATGTTTCGCACAATGCCGAAGGAATTAAAGCAACCTTGGATTATTTAGAAAGGGAGAAAACAACTTTGAAAATAATATATGGCTCCAGTGCCGACAAAAATTTCGACGAAATTTTTCCTCTTTTCTCACCGCAACACACCTACTTTTTTACGGAATTTGAAAATAATAGAAGTGCCACAATCGAAATTTTGAAGGAAAAGGCAGCCAAACAACATTTGAATGCAACTTTTTTTAAAAATCCATTGAACGCATTAACAGAAGCTAAACATCTGTCTAACAATACGGAAACAATACTGGTTTTTGGAAGCTTCTTTTTATTGCACGATTTTTTAAAATAATTTTCATTTTTATGGTTGCAAATAAAAAAAAGCTGATTATATTTGCACTCGCGTTTGAGGAAAGCGATTCTCACAGCGAAAATTTAGGGAGTTTAGCTCAGTTGGTTTAGAGCATCTGCCTTACAAGCAGAGGGTCGGGGGTTCGAATCCCTCAACTCCCACAAAAATCCTTGACTATCAATTAGTTGAGGATTTTTTATTTTAGCCCTATTAGCCGATAAAGTTAAAATATAGCTTGTTTTATCGTCTCACATGCAAATTTACCTGCAAATTTCTTGACAGTAAAAGACTACAACACCAAGTAGTCATGATACATTTAAAAGTTACCTGTGATCATCGCAGAACTAAAAAGAATGGAACACACCCTATTGTGTTTCGCATCACATTAAACGGCAAATCACGCGACATTGCAAGCGGGTATTCCTGCCACGCTGATGATTGGGATGAAAGCAATTGCCGCATTAAACCTAAGTCAGACCAATTAGCTGTTGAAGCAAAAAGAATACACGACCAACATATTGCATTGTTAGAGAAAATCAGAGACCTAGAATTAAAAGACTCTGAATTAAACAACATTCAATCTGTGAAGGATGCTTTATCACACAAATCATCTTCAGATATTACAGTGCACAGCTTTTGGCTTCAAGAAACAAAACGTTTAGAAACCTCAAAACATTTTGGAAATGCCCGCAATTACAAAAGCGCTAAACTTGGTATAGAGAAACATTCTACTCTTAAAATTCCATTTAAAGCAATAGATTACCGTTGGCTAACTGAATTGGAAACAAAAATGAAATCCAGTGGTTTAAAAACGAACAGTATTGGCGTCTATTTTCGCGCTTTGAGAAGTATTTATAATTGCGCCATTAATAATGAGTTAATTGACGTCAATAGTTATCCGTTTAGAAGATTTAAAATTAAAAAAGAGTCTTCTACTCCTCGAGTGGCAACAATTAAAGAACTAAAAACTTTTTTCAAGCATACTCCTAATGAAAAAGATTACGCCTATAATGCATCCAATTATGGTAAACTAATCTTTTTATTACGAGGAATCAATTTTGCTGATTTAGCCATGTTAACTAAAAAAAATTTGAAAAATGGAAGGCTAATATATCATCGCCAGAAAACGCAAAAAATGTATTCAGTGGCGCTATTACCTTATACAATGAAAATACTCTCTTTATACGCCTCCAATGAGCGTAAAACGCTACTTCCAATACTCACAAATGAAGAATTTGATGATGTTGCAAACTTACCAGCCAAAATTATGCAACGTAGAAAAACATGCAACAAATGGTTGAATAAAATTGGTGAAAAATTGAAAATAGATGAAGCCCTTTCTACGTACGTTTTTAGGTACTCTCACGCCAACGCATGCAAGAAACTAGGATTTAGCAAGGATTTAATCTCTGAATCACTAGGGCACGGATATGGCTTAGCCGTTTCATCGGCCTATTTGGAAAATTATAATATTGAACTAGTTGATGAAATGAATAAAGTAGTTTGCAATGAAGTTATGAAGGGGGATTAGCTTCCCCCTTCTTTCTGTTATGAATTTTCTATGTTCCGAACAATCCTATCCAAGATATTACTTTTAATAAATCCATTGATTTTAGGTTTATCCTTCATTATTCTTACAAAAGACGGTGATATTCTATAATAGATCCAAACCAACGCTTTTCCTGAAACTTTTTTGAGCATTACTTCATCTCTGTGCTTTCTAAGAAGGATTACCTGCGGAGCGTTAATATCTCCATAACACATTGTCGCCACATAACATTTAGAGTTGTTTTCCTCACCTAACATTTCTTTTTGAAAACGTTTACCCCGACCGTAACAAGATTTGCAGATATAGTATTTCACTGATGGGTCAAAACCATCAGTGAACACGTATGTGTTGTCAATAGGTTCATTCCCGCATTTCCAACATACACCAATATCTATATGTCCATTTTTCTTGAGGAAATTGAATGCTTTTGTATCACATGCAATTCCACCGCCAAATACATCTTCAGGAAAGCCATCGCATTCCCAGATGGTAACTTCACCAGATTCTTTAAATTCTGAAGAATGTTCATCAATTATACCATTCTTGTTTAATACAGAACATAAATTTTGGACATGCTTTTTTAAATTTTCATTTTTAGTCATTGTAGATAAATCAAAGGTTATATTTGAAATTAAATTGTTGGCATTGTCCCCTAATACTTTCCATTAAATTTTATTTTGTCTCCCACAATTGACCGTTGTGGGGAAATCTTCCCCAAAAAACGAAACTATTGGCAAGTACGTAATTAATTGGGAGTGAAGCCCTTTTTTTGACTTTTAATGTTTTAAAACGGTGGAAATTGAAAATTCAATTTATCAAAAATTTCGTCATCCATTGTCAAGGGCATTTTGGTCCATAAATTATTCTCCACTCTTATTTGATTACCCATTAATTCCAAAGGTGGCTCAATGTCACTAAAAAAGCCCAAATAGCAAGTATTATATAGCAATTCAACCAAATCATCATTTGTTGATTTAGACATCGTTAAAAGGGCTCTAACAAAGACTTCGGGGTTATTCTCTGTGAACTCTGATGCTTTTACGAACATTTCTTTTTCATCATCAATTTTAATAGCTTGTACAATGCAAAACCTATCAGAAAAAGGAATTATTTCAAGCTCACCAAAATGGCTCACCAAAAGCTCACAAATTACCGTGTCAAATTCTGATTTTGTGTTAATTATAAGTCTGTACAATTTAATTATTGATTTTGTTGATAAATCCCTTTCATTTTCATTCTTCATTCTGATAATACTCATTCATAAAATCATCGGAACTAATTCCACATTGTCTCATTAAAATATCTGCCTCAAAAATTTTATCTAGATTTAATTTTCTGGATCTACCCATGGCACAGGCAAGGATAAGAAAGACTTTTTTTTGTTGTTCACCCATCCCAAATATTATCTGTGTAACTTCTTTATCAATTTCGTTAACAAACTTCTTTAAATCATCAATATCACATTGGAGATCCAGCATGTGCTGGTTCATAGCAAAGTTTCTGGATGTTGATTCAGAAAACTCTAAATTGGAGTCAACGGCTATTCCATAAAGAATTGCTAGAATTGCCTTTTTTTGAGTTTCATTAAATGACGTTTTCCAATTTCTTTTATAGGCTTCATCATTAAATGGGTTTTGACGATTTGTCGTTTTTAAAAATAAATTAAAGTCAATACCTATTGACTCTAATATACTACCTATATAAACAAATTCCATTTCCAATTCAAGACCATCAGATTTTAAAACGCCATCTAAACAATTCATAAGATATGTTTTTTGAGAAACACTAAACCCCATCAGCACTTCTATAATCAGGATTCGATTTTCTTCAGTATTATTTAGAATTTGATTTTCATTTAAGCCAAAATACTTAATTTCATTATGAATTCGTTGTATATAGCTTTGTTCCATTGGATGGAGTTCATCATCACCGGCTGCAACAACATAAAGAACGCTAATAAGTGCCTGTTTTTGCGCTTCTGAAAAACTTGGTACAGCTTTTACATCAAATACCTTATTTTGATTTTTTATATCGTTTGTGGTTTGCGCTTTACTTGGTTTAATATCTTCTTTATCCGTTATTCTCCATCCAAAATAGAATAAAATCAAATCTAAGATAAATACCACAGGGCTGAATTTATGATTCATCATATTACCCAATATTCCTAATGCGAAAAAAATTGCTAGTGCCCTAATCAGTGTTTTCATATTCAAAATTAATAAAATTTTACTACTTTTACGTAGTAACTGATTCGGGGTAACAAAATAAGTGTATCTAATTCATCTTTGCCTTATGGCACAAAAGGATGAATTTACAAACAAGGAACTTCAAAAACTTGCTAAACGCATTAAAGATTTACGCATTAAGAAAGGCTATTCCAACTATGAAAATTTTGCTTTTGACCATGACATCCCCAGAGCTCAATATGGCAGATATGAGAATGGTGAAGACTTAAGGTATTCTAGCTTGCTTAAGGTAATTAAAGCTCTAGATATATCAATACCAGATTTTTTTTCTGAAGGATTTTAAATCTCTATTAGCTTGTATAATAAAAATATAAGAAATCAATTTCTCAGCTAGTGAAAATTCATATCCTATACTGTAAAGGACTACCTTCTACATCGCCCGTATTAATTGAGTTTTATTTTCAAACAACAACTTTTGCGCTTTGAAAAAGTTGTACTTTTGCTCAAATGAAATTTTATGGTGGTATCTGAACCAAACGTTATTGTATTTGATGGAATTTGTGGATCAGGAAAAACGACAAGAGCCTTTGAACTAATCAATGAATTAACCACTATACCGCACTATGGTTCTAGAATGGACCCAAAGTTTATTTTCGTGACTCCTTTTACAATGGAGTGCCATAGGATTGCCGGGTCAATTCCGATTGAAATCCCAAGAGAACATGCCAATGATTATGACGGATATGATATTTCAGAACTTTCGGAAAGAGATGCAAACAAAGAGCAACGACGAGATAGTGATGGGAATGTAATTTATAGAGAACGTAAAGAAACAGATAGATTTTTTGTGTTACCGGTTAAACTAAGTGGCGGGAGGTTAGCAGGCATCAAAGAAGCCATTTATCATAATCAGGATATAGTTATTACGCATTCAGCTTTTCTACGTTTTGACATAGAACTTTTAAATTTAATAAAGCAACGAGATTATCAGCTGATAATTGATGAAACGCCAAATTTATTTGGAAGTATTACTGATCTAGCAGATGATATTACGAGTAATGATATTAGAAATCTTCAAAAAATTGGGAACATAACTTCAGATGAAAATGATATTGTGTCTTGGAATATTACAGAATCAGCAGAGCGATGGGATGTCTATGAAAAATTAAAATACTACATAGATCAAAAAAGAGTAGTTCAATATTCGGATGATGCAAGTATTTTCTTTTTGCGATTTATTCCTGAGTATTTTACCGCCTTTCGCTCAATTCACCTACTAACCTACATATTTGAAGGTAGCATCTGTAAATCCTACTTTGATCTCTACAATATATCTTACAGCGTAACAAAAATAATTCGAAACCATGGTGATCCTGCAGAGTATTGGAATTTAATTGAAATACCAAGGAACAATTCCTCAGAAATTCAAACATTAAGAATGAATTCCTTATCAAGTACTTGGTATAAAGGTAAAACGGCAACCCAAGTCTCGTTTATTAAAAAAGCCACTGAAAGCTTTTTCAACAATACTTGTAGAGGAATAGATGCAGATAAAAAACTGTGGACCGTTTATCTTGATCAGATCAATAAAGTAAAAGGTAAAGGCTATACAAAACAGTTTTTAAGTTTAACTTCAAGAGCTACCAATATATACAAGGATGTTGAGGCAGTTGCTTATTTGCTCAATCTTTATCCCTATACCCCTATTTCAAATTACTTTGCTGCAAAAAGATTTCCAGTAAATAATGATAAATATGCATTAGCTGAAATGTTACAATGGATTTTCAGAAGTAGAATTAGAAAAGGTGAATCTATTAAGCTTTTTTTACCTTCCCCAAGAATGAAAAAATTACTCGTTGATTGGATGGAAGAATTAAAAACAGAAAATTCTTCTTCAACGACAACTAATTAAAAATTAAGGCGCTACTATGCCGTTTTATACAAATACTGCTGAAACTCTATAAAAAGTTTTCTAATGCTCAAAACATCACCGCCTAATTCAGAAATTCCATCCGCTTGAGATTGGAAAAGACTTGATAGCAAAATGGGCAATTTAGCTTGATCCAACTCACTTTCGCCAGTTTCTATGTATTTACTCAATACAAACGCAATGAATTCCTTTTGTTTATCGCTCATTAAGGTGAAAATGGTGGCTTCTGCTGCCGCAACTCTTTCCGCACGCGTGATTGGCTTGATTTCACTATTAAAGACGTATTCAAGCACATCAAATAGGTCACTGTTTTCAGCATTTACCAGCTTTTTCAAGGCAGAGAGTTCCTCTGTTCCAAAACCTGCAGTTTCCAATTTTTCCAATAAGGTTTTACGTGTTATTGGATTGCTCCAAAGTTCACGCAACTCCGCTTCATCTTTAAAGAGATTTGGAAGCTCACCAAACAAGTTGTTCAAAAATGTTTCTGAGGAAATTGGTTTACCACCTGCATCCCAAAACAAGGTTTGCATCATGTGCTGAATTTCTAACTCTTTACCATTGTTGAGTTTAATTTTAACCACCTTTTTGCAAGTGCAAGGCACATTGCCGCACACTTGACATTCAACTGGCGTAGTTATATTGCAAACACAAGGGCTTTGTCCACAAACCTCACAAGGTTCATAGCTTCTTTTTTCGCATATACAAGGCGTGGTATTACATTTTGCACAAGCTACGGGTTCTTCGGGCTCTCCATCCCATTCAGGGTCTAAAAAGCGTTGATGAGCGTCTACAAAATCATAAATAGTAAAATAATCTTTGCCATCAAAGGTTCTCGTTCCTCTTCCAACTATTTGTTTGAACTCAATAATCTGATTTACTGGTCGCATGAGCACAATGTTTCTAACATTGCGGGCATCCACTCCAGTGGAAAGTTTTTGAGAAGTGGTGAGGACGGTAGGGATACTTTTTTCATTGTCCTGAAATTGCTTCAAAGCATTTTCACCAATTTCACCGTCATTAGCTGTTACACGAACACAGTAATTTGGGTTCTTGCTTATCTTTTTATATTGGTTCACTAAATCGCGTACCATGGCGGCATGTTCTTGTGTAGCGCAGAAAATGATTGTTTTTTCATTTTCATTTGCGTCATCCATAAAGATTTTTACACGATACCTTTCCCTTGCTGGTATTACTATGGTACGATTAAAGTCTTGCTCTTTGTATAGTTTGCCTTCTTTGATTTCACCTTCAATTACAATATCGTCATCAGTGTAGATATAGTCATCAAGTGTGGTTTTAATTCGTTTTACCTTAAATGGCGTTAAGAATCCGTCGTTGATTCCTTCTTTAAGCGAATAAATATAAACTGGCTCTCCAAAATACTTGTAAGTATCCACGTTATCTTTTCGTTTTGGAGTAGCGGTTAAACCCAATTGCACTGCAGGTGAAAAGTACTCTAAAATTCCTCTCCAAGTACCTTCGTCATTTGCTCCACCACGATGGCACTCATCTATGATAATCAGATCAAAATAATCTTTTGGATATTGATTGTAATAAGCAGATTCTTCATCAAAACTAGTAGTATTCTCTTCTTCAAGTTCATCTACATCCGCTGTGTTATCATTCGCCATCAATGACTGGAATATAGTAAAGAAGATACTTCCATTGGTTGGTACTTTTCCACGCTTCTTGATCTCCTTTGGTTTAATCCGGACTAAAGCATCCTCTGGAAAAGCGGAAAAGGAGTTAAAAGCTTGGTTGGCTAGGATATTCCTATCAGCTAAGAAAAGGATTCTGGGTTGTCTTTTCTCATACTGGCTATTGGCGCTAACATTCCAACGTGTTTGAAATAATTTCCATGCAATTTGAAAGGCAATGGCTGTTTTTCCTGTACCAGTAGCTAACGTAAGTAAGATTCTATCTTTTTTTTGTGCTATAGCTTCCAGCGTTCTATTAATGGCAATTTCTTGGTAATATCTTGGTTGCCATGTACCCGATTTGTCTTCAAAGGGAATAGCTGAAAATTGATTGCGCCATATTTCAGTCATTTCAGAACCCACGTGCACAGGATAGGTTTTCAACCACAATTCCTGCGGTGTTAGAAAGCGAGACACCAAGCCTTCTTCCCCTGTTTGCATACAGATTTGATATATCTCATCTCCATTACTGGAATAAGTAGTATCCAACGTAAGTTTATCTGCGTAAAGTTTTGCTTGTCCAACTCCCTCACCGACAACCAAACCTCTTGCTTTTGCTTCAACCACTGCCAACTTAATACCCTTGTACTCCAAAATGTAATCGGCTATAAGCGGCTTTGCACGTTTGCCTCCTGCTTGTATACGACCTGCAGTTATTTGGCAATTGCGTTCTCTAAGGATTTTAGATCCTTCTACAACTCCCCAACCTGCTTCTGTAAGTTTTGGGTCTATAAGTTCTGCTCTAGTTTCTGCTTCATTCATGGGACATTAGTTAGTGGTTAGCTCACCTGAAAATGCTTTCTGTAAGATACTCTTTTTTAATTCATTCAGCTCGTCAATTTTTTGGGAATAAATTAATTGGAGTTTTTTTGTTTGTGATGAAAGGGATTCTAGCTCATTTATTATTTGTTCTTGATCTTTTAGTGAAGGAATTGGTATTTTTATTTTGAGAAGCTTGTTGTTAGGTAATTGGGGTTGTGCAGCACCTGAAATGGTTTTTAGAACAATATTTTGAATATTAGGACTATTGAACACATTGAACAAATAATTATTATTGACTAATTTTTTGTCTCTAATTCTTAAAAAAGCTAATTGAGAATTTAAATTTGAATTTTCATATTCTTTGGGAACTATACTGTTATTTCCAGTGCTACTTCCTCTGACAACAATTACTAAATCACCTTCCTTAACATGACCTTTCAAGAGTGTGGAATGTTGAAGTTCTGAAATGTACCTCATTTTTTTAGGTATCACTGTACCTTCCTTCAGATTTGTGGCCGTGAGAAAAGGAACGCCTTCTGACACAAATTCTGACGCTTTTGGGTATTTTGAAGAATAATTTCCGTCTCCAATTGAACATACCTCATCCAAAGTCTTATCCTCCCAATCATCCCCTTTATTCTCAAAAACCTCCTGCAAATAACTCTCAAAAAGCTCTTTGGCGTTTTTTAGATTTTGTTCTGCATTAGCTTTTGCTTTGTCTATTGCTGCAAAGGCTTTGTCAAGGATGGAGACTATTTGTTTTTGTTCCGGAATTGAAGGCGTTGCAATACAAAATGATTTTAGGTCTTGAGTTTTTAAATTGTTAATATTTATTCCATCTGTTAATTCTGAAATGTACTTTTTATAATCACTCGAAATTAAATTGTAAAATAAGTATTTTGAAAGGATAGAATTATTGGGGATTATTTGACCTATAAATCCACCGAACGCATAATCATAATCTTTATCTATAAGAGCTATTTTTCCTAAGTGATCCTTACTTCCACTTGATAAACAGATCAATAAACCTCCCTTAACTACCTTTTTCTTGGCGTCAACAAAAAAAGTGTCATTCAAATATTTTAATTCATCAAAAATAAGACAACTTTTCTCCAGACTTATGTTGGTAGCCCTTAAGACAATATTATTAGAGAAATCTGCTGTGTCATTTCTACTATAAGTAAGTCCTCGTTGAAATTCTGAAATTTCAGCCAATTGTTTTACTTCCCAACCAAAGGGTAAACTCACTTTTTTCTTATTCATCTCCAATTAACAATTTCAATTCCTTCATAATTGAAGACATTTCTTTATCTAAATCAGCCATTTTATATAGAATATCCTTTGGCTTCCTCAAAGGAGCATCCTCAGGTGTATTTGGGTTCTTCGCAGAAAGATCAAAGGTGGATTGGTCAATGTCACTAACCTTTATGCTCCAAGAATTTTCACTCTCTTCTTTAGTTTTTTGGAGCTTTACGAAATCTTCTAAATCCTTTTCGTTAAGTGCATTGGTTTTGCCTAAGTTGCGGTCAAGATTCAAGGTGTAAAACCATACCTTTTTGGTTGCTTCCCCTTTATCAAAGAATAAGACAACTGTTTTTACCCCTGCACCCGTAAAGGTTCCTCCTGGCAAGTCCAATACCGTGTGGAGGTTGCAATTCTCTAACAATTCCTTTCTCAGCGCAATTGAGGCATTATCTGTATTGCTTAAAAAAGTGTTTTTTATTACCACACCGGCTTTTCCACCTGCCTTCATAATCTTAATGAAATGCTGCAGGAATAAAGAGGCTGTTTCACCTGTGCGTATGGGGAAATTCTCTTGTACTTCAGCCCGTTCTTTACCGCCAAAAGGTGGGTTTGCCAAGACTACGTTGTAACGATCCTTTTCTTGTATGTCTGCAATATTTTCAGACAAAGTATTGGTATGAACAATATTTGGTGCCTCTACCCCGTGCAGAATCATATTCATGATGCCAATAATATAGGCTAGGGATTTTTTCTCTTTTCCGTAGAATGTTTTTTTCTGTAATATTTCTATTTCGGCAGTTGAAAGTTTCTTGCTGTTCCGCATGTAATCAAAGGCTTCTACCAAGAAACCTGCTGAACCTACTGCACCATCGTATACTGTTTCACCAATTTGAGGGTTAACTATCTTTACAATCGTTTTAATTAGTGGACGTGGCGTGTAGTATTCTCCACCGTTTCGCCCTGCATTGCCCATGTTTTTAATCTTGCCTTCATAAAGGTGGCTCATTTCCAATTGCTCGGCGTGGGTTCTGAAACGCAATTGGTCAATAAGTGCAACTACTTCACGCAAGTTGTATCCTGATTGAATCCGATTTTTTAACTCACTAAAGATTTCACCAATTTTATATTCAATGGTATCAGCACCTGTAGCGCTTAATTTAAACTTCTTTAGGTAGGGAAACAACTCATTGTTTACAAAGTCCAACAAATCATCTCCTGTTTGAGCATTGTGGTCTATTTTCCCATCCGCTAATTTCGGTGCAGCCCATTTAGTCCATTGGAAATTGGGTTCTATAAGCCTTTTATATTCTTCACCAGACAACAAAGCAGCATTTTCTTTGTCTTTTTCTAAATCGTCAAGGTATTTGAGAAACAAAACCCAAGAGGTTTGTTCCACATAATCCAATTCACTTCCACAGCCTGCATCCTTGTGAAGGATATCATCAATATTCTTAAATGATTGTTCAAACATCTATTATGATTCTATTATTTTAAATTTTCCTTATAAACAGGGACTTTGAGTGCAATCAATTATTTAAAATCGTGTGGATTAAAACGCTTTATTCCGTTTAGTGATTTAATAGTAAGTCGATTTTTCATAAATGGTGCGTACAAGGTCCTTTTTTCTTGTAAAGTGGTAAATATAATTGATTTGATTTAAACCTCAGGGCTATCGCTTTCATTGAATTATTTTTTTTGGATTTTTTCTGAAAATTTTCCGCGTATTTCAAGAAGTAAAGTAACTAGAATAACACCCCTTCATGACTTTGGGAAGGGGAAAAACCCCGCGTTCATTATTATTAAATAACTAAATTAACTTATCATGGTTGTAATTTCAAACTATGCTATCCGCGAAAATACGGATGGTGAAAAATTCGTTGCTTTACTCCTTACAGGTGGAGTAGAAATGGCTAAAAGTCAGAAAACTGGCAAGTTCTATGCGACTACCAAAAATGCTTCTGTACCGTGCACATTTGATGAAGAAGTAGCCAAACAAATGATTGGCACAAAAATGCCTGGAGTCATCTCCAAAATGCCTTGTGAGCCATTCACATACATAGCTAAAAATGGTGAAGAGGTGGAAATTGATTTCACTTATGAATACCAACCAGAAGCAATTACGATTGCCGATGATGTGATATTCTAATGGCTCTGAAAAAAAGCGATTTTCCTGATTTTGATACAAATTGTCTTCTCATAGTAACTTTAAACGGTGAACTGAGAAGACTTACTTGTCCATTTGAGGTAAGAAATGTCGCTGAAGTTCCACATTTAGATTACGGCTTCATCTACCCTGTTCAGGCTGTGATGTTATCAAAAGACGGTAAAATGGTCTATTACATTCATGGAAAAGCCTATTACTATTATCATTTCCTAATTAAAATTGAATTTTGATTACATCTCAAGGGCAAATTTAGCCACAACTGCGAAACATCAAGGTTGTAACAAGTTTTGTTGTCACAAAAACCTTGACTTATTCTCCGTTTTAGTGACTTTTGTTGCCTATGAGTTGTAATCCAAGAGAAAATTTATCTGATTCAGCATCCAAAATAAAGTGATGGCGAAAAATGAAGTTTATTTATTTTTCAATGTACCAGCTATTGGTGTTAAATAGGTAAACGGCAGGTCTGATGCCAAGACAATTTCTACAAATAGAACAAGACTGTATTCCGCTGACTCTCATTAGCTGTTAAATGATTAATGAGATTCTATAGTAGAACAGGAAATAAGGTATTCGTCATCATTTGACCACAAGTTTACCGCCAAACCATGGCTTCTCTTGTCACTAAACTTGTTTTGTCTGCAATCTTCCTCATTCGCGGATGAATACATCTTTTTCTGCGAAAAATCTACATCCGCTTAATAATTTTAGCTCGCCTGCCAATCTTCGGGGCTAGTGTTTCTTCGCTACGCTACAAAACATATCCTTTTGCTCCGTGCTACGCACTCCCGCCCAAGGACCCCTCAGATACCTCGCAGCGGCTCCGCAACTTTTTTATTCATTCTTAAACTTTTATTACATGAAGTATTTAATCTCTTTTATTATTGGTGCGTTATTCTTAGCGTTCATTTTCTTTTTGGATGTGATCACTTTGTACCTCCAACCTTTCATCACCTTAGGTACAATCCTAGTAGGTGTAATTATCATCATTGTACTTATCGTAAACCATTACCGTAACTCTTAAAACTAAACTCATGAACAGAATAGCAGAAATCAAAGTTTCATACATTAACAGATCAAAGCAAACTGAAAAAATTACGTGCAGTTCAGATGCACATCAGCTATTTATGACCCACTGGGACATGGATATCATAGATCTACAAGAAGAGTTTAAAATTCTTCTTCTTAATAGAGCCAATAAAGTTCTTGGTATTCATAATTTGTCCAAAGGAGGTGTTTCAGGTACTATAGCTGATGCCAAGATAATTTTCTCGGTGGCACTTAAATGCAATGCCTCAGCAATAATTTTAGCACACAACCACCCATCAGGAAATCTTAAACCCAGCGAGCAAGATAAAAGACTCACAAAAAATCTATTTGAAGCAGGAAAGATGCTAGAAATGGCGGTTGTAGATCATTTAATAATTACTTCAAATGGTTATTTCAGTTTTGCTGAGGATGGGTTAATCCAATAATTTTGGTTTAGAAATAGGCAAATTAAAAGGGGGTAATTCTTCAATTTTATAGCACCTTAGCATTGTATCTTTTTCTGAAATTGTTTTTTTGCCAGATATTTTTGATTGATCAACTGATATGAGGACCTTGTATTCATTTTTTAAATTATAGTCATACACATATTCACGCAGTTCACTTGAAAATTTCCCAGAGTATACATCATCATCAGCTGTTTGAAATTTAAATGCAAATGTGGTTATATCTAAAGCAATGAATTTACCCTGCTCGGTTATCTCAAACTTATTTTCAAATTCCAATTTAGATAGGTTCTCTAATATTCGCTTAACTTTAATTGGACTTAATTCATTTTTTAAAACTACCCTATTATTTGGGTTTGCATATTGCAAATTGATTGAAATATTACAGTCATCAATATTCTTCAAAAATTGATTGTACGAGTTCAGCATTGACTCACTTAGAGAAGATTTAATCTTACCTAAATTTGCTGGACTTGTACTTGCTTCAAAAAGTTCAAACACCTTGGATGCTATTTTTTCCGAACTTGTTTGTGCATCAAACAAGTTAGTTCTTTGTGAGACTGGTCTTAGGAAAACACTAAACGATGCAGCACGAGCATAAACAAATTCCAATCCTGCTAATTTTTTTATGTCTCTTAATTCTCCTTTTCTCCTTCTTGGTCGTTCTTCTTTAGGTAATTTCCCATTATGATCAAATAAACTAAGAGCCGTTTCCTCAGTCAAATTATTATAACTAGACAGTACTTTCCCAAGGACTGCACTATTTATTTTACCATAACCTACATTTCTTGTTGAAGATTTGATGTGTAAATTAATTAACTCTTCATCCGTTTTATCCGCTTCTTCTAAAATGTCAAAAACATCCTTGTCACTTTCAATATTAATAGAATTTGATAAATCAAAGTATTGCACAACAGTTTCCAAATTTTGCGCATCTTCAGGTTCAAATTTTAAATAATTCGCTGGCAGATAATCATATGGCAAACCTCTTGAGGTGCAAATAATACAATTTTCTATATTACCCTGTCTATCTTTATCTAAAACATAAATTAAGTCATTCACAGGATTATTAATGAGTTGAAAATGAGTTGCCTTACCAAATATATAGTCGGCTAACATATACTTTTCTATCTGATAAAGAAGCCATCTGTTTTTTGTTTCATCTTTTTCAACCCAATCCAAAATATATGCATTCCTGTCTTGGTCACAATAAACACTCATTAAAGGACCTTCATAATATATTAAATGACCAATTAAATCAATCTCAATTGGCATTTGATGGATTTTTATTCCTTTAATATGTTTTAATTCAATCTTCACTATATAACTTTTTTCAAATGTGTGAATTGTACTTTGATATTACTTTCAGCACTTTCATGAAAAGTAAAGTGACCATTTGAATCAATTTCACTTGCTTTACCATCTGAAGGGGTTAAATTGCCCTCAGCTACACAATTCCCCAAAACATCCGCCAATAGAGGCTTTCTATTTAAATGCGAAATTAGTTTTTTTTCAGCTTTATTAAAATCATCATATAACGACAATCCATAGCCGATACATTTTTTGGAACACTCCTCAAAATCCTCAATTCTAGATGGTGATATCATAAGTACAGGTAAGAAATTATTTACATGATTTTCATCTTCATGGACAAACCTATATGCTTTTCCTTTAAAAGGTTTTAGTAAATCCTCTTGAGGACATTCACAACTCAGATCCTTTAATTTTTCCTGATATTTGTAAGTCATTGATTTTTTTTGTTTTAGTAGTAGTTGACTCAAAAAATTATCACATTGTTGTTACAATAATAAATATAATTTATTTAACGTAATTCATTAACTAAAGTTTCAATTCAAAGAATATAAACCAAGTCTTTTATTGTCAATTCACCTGCAAATTTTAATTGCACAAGCTATGAAAAGCCCATGGAGCAAGGAAATTAAGGTTTAGAGCATCTGCCTTACAAGCAGAGGGTCGGGGGTTCGAATCCCTCAACTCCCACAAAAGCATCATTTTCATGATGCTTTTTTTTATGTCCTTACTTTTGTGAATTCAGGTCGGAGGTTCCTTCCCTACGCTGTCGCTTGGTTTTTCAATGGACCAATACCCCAACGTTTTTAATTCATTAATTCAAAAGAAACGAGGTACACTTCTTCGCTTTTATTGTGACCGTATAATTGTCCAACACTTGATTCGAGGAACCTTTGATTTGTAAACTATAATTTGCGCTGGAAGAACCTCCTAAATCTCGCTGTACGGTAATTGCCTGCGCACCACCACAAAGAGGCGTACTCGTCAAAAAATCAGTTAAAGCGAGAGTGCCTACTAATTCACTATTCAAATAAAAAGACAAGGTAGAAGTTCCCGTAGCAGAGTATTCGATGGTTTTGTTCGCGTCAAACCACATGACTAAGTTTCCTTTATAGGTGCAGGATCCATCGTCTTTTTTGGCTTCGCTATTATAATTTTCCGCGTCACTGCTGATGCAGCCTTCTTTTTTACACGCGTTAGAAATACATAAAACGAGGGTTAATAATACAAATACAGTGATTTTTTTCATGGTGGTTACGTTTAATTAAGTTGTGAATTAAATGATTTTTATTGACAATTGGAAAAACTTAATCATTAATTATTTTGAAAAGTAAGTAGCATTCTATTCATTTTCATTTTTCCATGAAATGAATCTTTGTTTTCTGTAAAGCAATGATAATGCTTGGGGAAATTGAAAATACTACGTATTTCAATTTATTTCAGTAAAAATAAAGTGCATTTATTGCCTTCCACTGTTACAGGATAATTATCGACAACCGCGCCCGTTTCACTTTTCACCAAAAGCGTATAATTATTGGAAGAGTATTTACCCAAATCAAAATTTAACGTCACTACATTCACATCTCCGCAACTGGGTGGATTTAGATAAAAGGACGCTACTGAAGCACCTGCTTTTTCTTTGTAATCAATAAAATAATACAAACTGTCAATTCCAAGTGACACGTATTCTTGTGCTTTTGTTTCATCCAACCAAATTCCAAGGGAGCCTTTGTACGTACAGGAACCATCGTCTTTTTGCGCAACGACCTCATAACTTGTTGCATTCACATCCATGCACCCCATTTTCTTACAGGATGGAAAAAGAAGGCTCAAACAAAGAAGTGTAAAAATGGTACTCCGATTCATCTTGGAAAATTACTACAATTTTGAAAAAGAATCAATCTTGAACACCCAATTCTCTTTAACATCGAAGCTTTAAACCAAAATTTAGATGTAATTCGTTTGTTTTTATTTGATTTTCGAAACGATCTGATTTTCGAACTCCAATTAGAAATTGAAATCGCCTTAGGAAAGAAAAAGGTTCGCAGCGCAGACATTGGTGGGCACCTTGGGTTAGCCGGAGTGGTGGTAGGATAGCAAGCCACGTAGGATCAACGAAAAGGTCGCCAATGACAAGCGAAGAACCTTTTTCTTTCCTAAGCGGGAGGATTTTCTTTCCTCCTACTACTGATGTGTCCGGCGGACAGATTGCTTCTTTACTTTTTCCCGGAGAAAAAGAAAAGAAGAGAAAATTTTAGTCGAAACGCAATTTATTCCTAATCCCCAACTTTCAGGAATACACAAAGCTTTAAAGCAAAAAAAAAGTCCAAACTACTGTCTGAACTTTTGGCGGAGAATGTAGGATTCGAACCTACGGTACCTTGCGGTACAACAGTTTTCAAGACTGCCGCAATCGACCACTCTGCCAATTCTCCGCGACAAAAGTACTAATACTTTGAATACTGGCAAGGGTGCGATAGAAAAAAAAACAAATATTTTTTCATTGCTCTTATTAACAAATAGTTAAATCAACCGTTCAAAGTGAATTTCATTCCGTTGAATAGATAGTTGGGCACAATTCAATCAGGAATTAGAACATTTCGTAACTTTAGAGCTTAAAATTTACCGATGAAATTAATCTACTTGCTTTTCTTTGGTTTGCTAATGAATAGCTGGGCAACCTGTCAAGAACAAAAGTTGCGTGTTTATTTGGATACAAAACAATTCTATGAACCCTCGTTGGGCAATTTTGTCGAAGTAAATTTTCAATTTGTAAGCCCAACTTTGCAATACATTGGTGAAAATGGTGGCCTTCAAGGGGAATTAGCCGTTCTACTTGATTTCGTGAAAGAGGGTGATACGATCGTTTCGGATGCTTACCGGATGAAAACTCCCTTCATGAAGGATAGCATTCTGGAAGATTTTTATGATGTACGTCGTTTTTCACTCAACCCAGGAAGTTATGAATTGCATCTAGAAATTTCTGATTTAATTCGAAAATCTGCGTCTATCAAAGGCGTTATTTCTGTCGTGGTAGAGTCCCGAGGCAAATCTATTCAATTTAGTGATATTCAAAATATTGAAGTGGCGAACAAAGGAAATGTATCCAGCCCTTTTTACAAAAGTGGCTACGAAATCATTCCCCGCTTGTCAAACTATTATCCTGAAGAATTAACTTGGCTGCCCTATTATACAGAGGTTTATAATTCAAATTTGCTCAACAACAAAGAATTTGGTTTGAAGGAATCCATTGTAGACGCTGAATCAAAATTGGAACTGGAAAAATACACGCAATATATTCGATACAAATCAGATACGGTTGTGCCTATTCTGAGAAAAATGGACATTGCTAGTTTAAAAAGCGGAAACTATTATTTGACACTTTCCATCATTGATTCAAAAATGGAAATTGTTACCGAAAAGAAATACTTCTTCGAACGAACGAATGAAAAAGAAATGGATTTGACTGAAACCGACTTAATTCTGAATCCAGATTTTGCAAAAAGTATTCCGATAGACAGCGCATTGTTTTACTTAGGAAGTTTGATCCCCATTGCAGGACAACAAACAGACAGAACGATTCTCAGTGTTTTGAAAGAAAAAAATAGTGAAAAAGCTTCCTTGTTGATTCAAACGTTTTGGAGAACAACTAATCCAACGAATGCCTACGAAAGTTGGTTGCTTTACAAAGCACAGGTTCTATATACCGAGAGACTGTATTCTAATAACTTTTTAAGAGGTTACGACACCGATCGCGGTCGCGTATATTTACAATACGGTGCCCCTACAAATATTATTGCCCGAGAAGTTTCACCTACCGAATTCCCTTGGGAAATCTGGCAATACAACAAAATTGGTAAGTTCTCAAACAAGAAATTTTTATTTTACAACCCTGATTTGATTGCAAACAATTACAGACTACTTCATTCGGATTTGATTGGTGAACCCAAAAATTTGAATTACTCAAATGCTTTGAAGAACAGAAGTGCCTTAATTGACGCCAATCAACAAACGGATGCAACACCTCAAATGGGTGGACAAGCCAGCGACTATTTTAGATAATTATTATACCAACTGTACAACGTGAAAAAACTCTCGATTGTCATTTTAAACTTTAATGGGCGCAATTTTCTAGAAAAATTTCTACCCGATGTTATTCAGCACAGTGGTGAAAACGAGATTATAGTCGCGGATAATTGCTCAACGGACGATTCTGTGCTTTTTTTGAAAAATAATTTTCCTTCGATTCGGTTGATTATCAATCAAGAAAATGGTGGTTTTGCAAAAGGATACAACGATGCTTTAAAACAAATTAAAAGTGATTTCTACCTGTTACTGAACAGTGATATTGAAGTAACGCCCAACTGGGTCGATCCACTACTTTCTATCATGGAGGATGAATCGATCGCAGGTTGTCAACCCAAAGTCTTGTCCTACCAAAAGAAAGACCAATTTGAACATGCAGGTGCCTCTGGTGGATTTCTAGACCACAACTATTTTCCATTTTGCCGTGGCCGAATATTAGAAAAAACGGAAAAAGACAGTGGACAGTATGATGATCCCATCGAAATATTTTGGGCGACAGGAGCAGCGCTTTTGATTCGGGCAGATTTGTACCATCAAGTGGGTGGATTGGACGATGATTTCTTTGCACACATGGAGGAAATCGATTTGTGTTGGCGATTAAAAAAACAAAATTATCGATTTGTAGTCGTTCCTAGTTCAATCGTCTACCACGTTGGTGGTGGCACGCTTCCCTATTCATCGCCTTTTAAAACCTATTTGAATTTTCGGAATAGTATTTACATGCTGATTAAAAACCATGATGGTTGGTGGTTGCCCAAATTATTTTACCGTCTGGTAATTGACGGAATTGCCGCCATTCGATTTTTAATACGAGGTGAAAGAAAACAATTTGCGAGTATTTTCAATGCCCACATGAATGCCTATAAAAACCTGCCAAAAATGCTCCGTAAACGAAAACAGATTCGTGCAATCAGTTCGACTTTCAATTCGACGGGTTTGTATAACGGAAGTATTTTGTGGCAACGGTACGTTCGTAAAAATGACAAATTTAGCAAATTGCCGAAGGACCGATTTTAGCCTTTCTTGTCTAAAAAATAGTGAATGGCCATGCGGTAACTTTCCATGCCAAAGCCAAAAATACAACCAACGCACACAGGCGAAAGCATCGATTCATGACGAAAGGTTTCCCTTTTCGTGATATTCGAAAGGTGAACTTCTACAACAGGAACTGAAATACTCGCAATGGCATCCCGCAAAGCAACACTCGTATGAGTATATCCTCCAGCGTTAAAAATGATTCCATCTGCACCAGCATTTTGCAAGAAATTGATCAATTCTCCCTCCACATTGGATTGCAAATAGTCCAACTCCGCATCAAATTCACGTCGCCAATCAAGAATCGATTCTTCAAAGGAAAGTTTCCCGTAAATTTCAGGTTCTCTTTGACCAATTAAGTTTAAATTCGGACCGTTGAGTATCAATATTTTCATATCATGTCTAATTCGGAACGCTATATTAAGCAATTTGTCGCTTACTTAAAAATCGAAAAGGGTTTGGCGGACAATTCTATTTTCGCCTATCAGCGGGATGTCCAGAAATTGGTTGACTTTTGCGCAGCCGAAAAGAAAGAAATTCTTCATTTAGAATACGTTGATCTGAATCATTTTGTAGGACTATTGTACGATTTGGGATTAAATCCACGCAGTCAAGCTAGAATCATCAGTGGTATCAAACAGTTTTTTGGATTTTTACTCTTGGATGACATCATTCAAACCGACCCAAGCGAATCGCTCGAATTACCCAAACTTGGACGAAAATTACCCGAAGTATTGAGCATTGAAGAAATTGATGCTTTAATTGATGCCATTGACTTGAGTAAACCCGAAGGGCATCGAAACAAAGCAATCTTAGAAACGTTATACAGTTGCGGTTTGCGTGTTTCGGAATTGGTCAATTTGAAATTTTCCGACTTGTATTTTGACGAAGGATTTATTCGCATAATCGGGAAAGGAAACAAACAACGGTTGGTGCCTTCTTCGCCATCCGTAGAAAAGGAAATCAATTTTTACAAAACCTCCGTTCGCAATCATTTGGATATCAAAAAAGGAAGCGAAAACATCGTTTTCCTCAACCGTCGTGGAAGTCAATTGACACGTGAAATGATATTTACAATCATCAAAAATCTTTCGGCAGAAATTGGGCTTACGAAAAATGTTTCGCCTCATACTTTTCGTCACTCTTTTGCGACCCATCTTTTAGAAGGTGGTGCCAATTTGCGGGCAATTCAAGAGATGTTAGGGCACGAATCCATCACAACGACAGAAATCTATACACACTTGGATCAAAGTTTCTTGAAAGAAGCTATTTTGAGTTATCATCCGAGAAATCAGTCCTGATTTTTTTTCGCTGGCTTGACAAAGAAATGAATCCAAATCACTTTTGACAAGGCATACAAGTACGGTCCCAAAATCAAACTAAAAATTCCAATCAACACAATCGGCCACCAAACATTGTAGTTGGGGAAAAACAAGACGAAACTTAAGTAGATCGTAACAAATAGTGCTACGCCCATGCCGTAAGAAACATAAAGTGCACCAAAATAATAGCCTGGTTCTCTTCGGTAATCCAAACCACATTTGGGACATTTTTCATGCGTTTTCCCTGCATTTTTCAAATCATAAGGAGTTGAAACAAAAAAATCTCCTTCTTGGCAACGAGGACATTTCATGTGAAGAATACTGCGTAATTGAGATTTGTCCATGGTGACTGATTTAAGATGAAAGATTGGTACGGATGAATGATTGAAACCGATTTTATACAAATTTAAGTATTTTGTTCAGGTTGGGAATGAATTTCTTATTTTTAGAATAGCTACTTTTGCCTAGAATATGTGGAAAACATGGATGAGCAAATTATGGCCCAAACATGCGCAAATTTTTTGGCGCATGGTTTTACTCTCTTGGGTTGTGATGACTATTTTGCGCATTCTATTTTATGTCGTTCACCACGTAGCCTTTTTAGAAATCCATGTGAGTGATTGGTTGGCGGGCGCTTGGTTTGATCTCATTACCATTTGCATAGTTTATCTACCGTACACTTTGTTGCACTTTCTTCCACTACCCCATAGAAGCAATAAAATCTACCGAATTTGGACCTTGGTGTATTTCACACTCGTCAATACAACGTTGATCGTATTGAATTTAATCGATATTGAATATTTCAAATACACCGGCAAACGTTCCACGAGTGATTTACTCAGTATGGTTTCAACGGGCAATGATATGAACCAATTAATAGGCACTTTTTTTGCTCAATTTTGGTGGCTGGTGCTTCTATTTATCGCAATGATTGTTGGCTTGATTTGGGTTTTCAATCGTTCGAAAGTAAAAGAAGAGAAAATGACAAACAAGGAAATAATTCCCCATTTTTTTGTCATGTTGCTTTCCGTTGCCGCCGTCGTTCTTATTGGTCGTGGAGGATTGGGATTGCGTCCGATAGGTATCATTGAAACGGCACAATATACCCAACCGAGCAACACAGCCTTTGTTTTGAATACCGGATTTACCATGATAAAATCCTTCGGAACGGAGCGTTTAGAAGAAGTAAATTACTTCACTAAAAGTGAGTGCAACCAACTTTTTAATCCAATCAAAAAAGCCAAGCCAGCAAATATTTTACCCGACAAATCCAACGTGGTCATTATCATATTGGAAAGTTTTGGGAACGAATGGGTGGCGTTCAATAATCCTTTATTAGAAAAATCCTATACGCCATTTTTGGATTCTTTGGCGCATCAAAGTATGTATTTTGAAAATGCATACGCCAATGGAAAAAAATCCATTGAAGCGGTTCCTTCAATCGTTTCCTCTATTCCTAGCTTGATGAATAATCCCTACATTTCATCGGTTTACGGGGACAACAAAATCAAATCCTTGGCCAATATTCTCAGTGAAAAAGGATACAGCAACGGATTTTTTCATGCTGCCACAAATGGTTCTATGCGCTTCGACGGATTTGCAGCGCAGGCTGGATTTGAAAATTATTACGGCCGTTTTGAATACAACAACGACGACCATTTTGATAAAACGTGGGGTATTTTAGATGAATATTTCAATCCTTGGGCGGCCAAAGAAATGAGCAAATTAAAAGCACCATTCTTTTCTACTTTATTTACGATTAGCTCTCATCACCCCTACTTCATTCCGGAAGATCGAAAAAATGAGGTTGTCCATGGTCCAGAACCGATTTGCGCCAGTATTAGTTATGGTGATTACTCCTTGCGAAAATTCTTTGAAGAAGCAAGTAAACAACCCTGGTATCAAAACACCATTTTTGTCATCTGCGCTGATCACACACCTTCGACCAATTCTCCAATCTTCAGTCAACGCGCTGAAATGTACCGGATTCCGATGTTGTTTTTTGACCCAAGTGGCAAATTGCCGCGAGGAAAGCGAAGTGAAATTTTCCAACAACTCGACATCTTGCCTACTTTGATGGATTTGCTCAACTTTGAAGAACCCTTTTACGCCTTTGGAAATTCCATTTTTCAAAAGACCGATCGAGAAGCCATTACTTTCCTGGAAGGAATTTATTACTATTTCAATCAACCTTTTATGATTAATTTCGCAGGGAATGAGGCACGAAATTTGTATAGTTTGACCGAGAAAAGAGAACTTACTTCCGACGAGAAAAATGCTTCTAAAAAAGAATTAACGCGAAAAGAAAATAGATTGAGAGCTATCATTCAACGTTATAACCATGATTTGATTAATAATCAATGTCACGTGAAATGAAAAAGAAAATTCGATTCATCATCAACCCGAAATCTGGGGTGCAGCAAAAAACGGATTTTCCAAATCTGATTGAAAAATACTTGGACAAAACCCAATTCGATTTTGATATTGTCAGCACGGAATATAAAAAACATGCGAAGGAAATAGCGCACCAATCGGCTTTGGAAGGGTACGATATTGTTTGTGCCGTGGGTGGTGATGGCTCGGTTCATGAAGTCGGAACCGCGTTGATTGGCACGAAAACACATTTGGCCATTATTCCTGCTGGTTCTGGAAATGGATTGGCGAGACACCTTCAAATTCCCATGGATTTTGCCAAAGCCATCCAAACCATCAACAACAGCAAATCCGAAACGATGGATACCGTTTTGGTTAACGACAAAGCCTTTTTAAATGTGGGTGGTTACGGATTTGACGCCTCGATTGCAAAAAGTTTTGATAACCACGATCGACGTGGATTTTGGGGATATGTCAAATTGGTCACCAAACAGTGTTTCTCTTATAAATCCAATACGTTTACGGTTGAAATAAACGGACAAAAAAGAAGTGAAAAACTTTTTCTTTGCACCATTGCCAATGCGAACGAATATGGAAATGGTTTCTGTATTTCCCCCAACTCCAGCATCAAGGACGGAATCATAGAATTGTGCTTAATGAAGCCCTTTAATTTAATCGTGGCTCCGGCGGTTTTGTTGCGGTTTTTCAGAAAAAGCAACCATCGAGGAAAGTACATCGAAATTATTCCTTTCAAAAAAGCCAGATTAATCTTGCACTCACCCGTAAGTCATTACGACGGGGAACCATTTGAAGTTCGCAAAGAGCTGAACATTGAAGTGGTTCCAAATAGTCTTCATATCTTAATCGATAAAAATTGCCATGTCAAATAACTGGAACCTAGAAAAAATTATTAAAACACTCGACAAATTAAAAGCCAACTCAAAGCCACTTTGGGGAGAAATGAGTGCGCAGAGAATGGTGGAACATTTAACCGACACCTTGCAAATTGCCAATGGCAAAAATCCGCAAGAATTGCTAATTCCAGAAGAAAAAATCGAGAAAATGCAAGCTTTTTTGGAAACAGACAAACCGATGGCGAGAAACATTGAAGTTCCTTTTGCGCCAAAAAACAAAGCGCTCCGAAACGACGAAATCGAAGAGGCGATTGACGAATTAGTGGATGAATGGTTGAACTTTGAAGAAGTGTATACGAGCAATCCTGAACACACGGAAATCCATTCCTTCTATGGACCTCTGAACTACCGTCAATGGCTTTTACTGAACAACAAGCATTTGAATCATCACTTCGAACAATTTGGCTTGATTTAACAGTGAAAAAATTGAATAAAAAAATCCCCGCTCTTAATTGAGCGGGGATTTTTTTATGAATTAATGTCGAACGATTAGTTTTTCACAACTCGTTTAACAAAAGATCCTCTTGGAGATGTAAGTTGAACAACATACATTCCTCTTTCCAAGTTAGTCATATTAATACTTGAACCATTTTGTACGTTCATTTCAACAACCACTACTTTTCCTTGCGCATCAAAAATGGTAGCGTTTACTGATTCTTCGTTAGAAAGCGTTACATACACATTCCCACTGGTTGGGTTTGGATATAAATTTGCCTCAATCGTTTTAATCATCTCGCCTAAACCAACAGCACTTACGATAACACAGTTGGATGTATCTGAACAACCATTTGCGTTTGTAGTAATCACAGCATAAGAACCATTAACGGTTGCTATAAAAGTTGCTGATGTTTCACCCGCAATTGGTTGATTCGTTGCACAGTCAATCCATTGGTAAGAAGTTGCATTCGTAGCTGTGGCATTGATCGTTATTTCATCAGATGCTGTCGCTACACCTCCAGGAAGTGCATTGATCGTAACGTTAACAGAAGATGTAGACTCACAACCATTACCGTCTGTTCCAAGTACACTGTATACTCCAGAAACCGTTGGAGCAAAAGGAACACCATTCACAACACTGTTATCCCAAGCATAGGTAGAAGCACCTGTTGCTGTCAACGTAATCTCGTCACCAGCACAGATAGTAACATCTGAACCTGCATTGATTACTGGAAGTGCATTTCCTGTAACAACCACTTGATCCGTAGAAACACAGTTGTTGGAATTTGTTACTGTCAATGTGTACGTTGTTGCACCAACAGACGCTGGGAAACTAACTGAATTGACAACTCCATTGTCCCATGACAAAGTTCCTGAACCTGTACCGGTCAAGGAAACATTCGATCCAGCACAAGCTACCACATCTAAACCAGCATTTACGGTTGGTAAAGCGTTTACGGTAACAATTGCTGTATCAGAAGTAGAACCACAACCATTGAAAGAAGAGTAACTGATTTGCACGGTTGCATTATCATTCAAAGCTGCTGTGTAGGCAATCGTTGAATTCGAAACGTTTGGTGTAATCGTACCCAATCCATTTGTTGACCAAAAACCTGCTGTTCCATTTGCCGTCGTAACGTTAAAGTTAACAGGGCTTCCAGCACAAACAACTTGGTTCGCACTTACAGAAACAGTTGGTGTAGGATTACCATTTACGATTACTTGGTCTGTATTCTGACATCCCAATGCATTCGTTGCAGTAACGGTATACGTTGTTGCTCCAACAGTATTTACTGTGAAAGCTAAACCATTTGTTACTCCATTATTCCAAGTCAATGTATTACCTGCACTTGCTCCAGACAAAGTAATATTTTGACCTACACAAACCGTATAATCAGGACCTGCATTTACCACTGGCAAAGCAGAAACAGTAACCAATACTTGATCCGTATTTTGACAGCCATTCACATCTGTACCTGTAACTGTGTAAGTTGTAGTTGACGCTATGTTAAATGGAACCGCATTAGTAACACCGTTATTCCAAGTGTAAGATGTTGCAGAACCAGAACCTGTCAAGGTCTGTGCATTTGTTGCACTGTTTGAACAGATCACCACATCAACACCTGCATTTACCGTTGGCAAAGCATACACTGTAACAGGCACCAAAGATCTAGCAGCACTGAAACAACCTGCGTTAGTACCTTGTGCGTAGAAATTATACGTTCCAGTAACGGTTGAAGTTGGCAATACAGAAGATCCAATTGCTTGAAGTGTTGTATTCGAACCAAGAAGGTTTCCTCCTGTTGCTGCATCATACCAAACGATGCTCGCAGAAGGACCTGTTGTCAATGTTGACGACGCTGTTAAAATCTCACTAAGATCATTCAAACATACTGTGCCGGCTAATGCGATTGGGTTATTAATCGTCCAAGCCGGTTGAGCTACAACCACTGAAACTGGGCTACTTGAATTATCTAAAGCATCTTTAACAACAACACTGTATGTTGCGGCAGTCAAGTTGGTTGGAATGGCGCCGAATGCCCCTCCATTGATAGAGTATGTGAATGGTGCAGTACCGCAAAGTACCGTACCCAAAGAGAACGAACCATTTGCAAAACCATTACAAGTAACGTCAATAGGCGTTAAAGTAACATTTACACTTTCCACTTTTACAGTTACAGTTGTACGTGTTGTACTAACACATCCTCCTGTTCCAGGAATTGCACCTTCAGCATAGTAAAGGTACGTTCCATTCGCAGCAGGTGAAGCAAGTACAGATGTACCAACGGATTCAATAGTCGCACCAGATCCCAATGCAATTCCTCCTGTAGGATTGGCAAACCAATTCACATCTGAAGGCAATGTATAATTAATCAATAAAGAAACTGACCCAAAGGTTGCATCAACAACAGAAGCGCCGCCGTCATCATACGTTTCAGTCAACAATAAATTGATGACGCCTGATGTAGCATTGAATCCTGCCAAAGTAATCGTTGGATCTGGTGAAATAGTTCCAGACGTAGTTAAAGTAGAAATTTGTGTAGGCGCCAACGTGTAGGCACCTGACGTGGCTACTCTAATTTCACTTCTGTACGAGCCATTGATTGAATTCACATTGGTCATCAACAATTGAGCTGATGTAATAGTTGCCCCTACTGGTACACCTGAAATTGTAGCGGGATAAACCGTAGCTGTAGTTCCATAATTTGACAAACCTGTTCCAAATGGAACCGTTACAGAACCCACAACAGGTGAACCTGTAGCCGAAATTGGCAATGTTGTTGAACCCGTACAAGTTGTAAATAAGTCTGGATTAGCAATTGGTGCTGATGGGAATGTACTATTCACCACTGCAACCACCGTATCAACAGCTGTACAAATACCGTTTTGACCGGTAACATAATAAGAATAAGTACCTCCAGCCGTTGGGGTAATGGTTTGACTCGCGCCCACCAAACTAGTTGCAACACCACTTCCAGTTGCTGTACTCGCTGTCCAAGTATAAGTATATGCTGGCGAAGCTGTTGAACTTGCCGTTACAGAATAAGTACCTCCCAAACAGAAAATAGAATCTGGACCAGAAGTAGAAATTGGAGCAGGAAGTGTTGCTGTAGCAACTACTGTGCTCAAAGGACTTACACATCCATTTGAACCGTTTTCACTTACATAATACATTGTGGTTGTTCCAATTGGATTTACCAAAGTTGTATTACCAGGAATAACTTGACTTGTTTTGATCACTACATCATCAATCGTAGTTCCACTAGAAATACCGCCAGAACGACCTTTGAAAACATATGCCCAAGTTGATTTATTTGCCGTTAAGAAAGCTGCTGGCAATTGAACGTTTGTGAACAAAGCAACTCCATCCAAAGTCATATTAAATACACCCAATGAATCGATAGTCATTGCTACAAGCGACGTGTCATTCAACCAAGTTAAATTGGTGTTGTTGTAAGCCAATACACCTGGACTAGTTGGTGATTGTTCGTTTGTCGTGCTGTTGTACATCAAGTAAATTCCTTGCGTACTGGTTCCATTCGTATACGTAACAAAACCAACTTTCAATTTCGTTCCTGTTCCATTTTCAGCATTCATTGTAGCTGAAACAGGCGCTGATGCATCATCACCGAAACTGAAACTAAGCCCATCCGCCATATTACTTGCAGAAGCTCCTTGCGTAATCAATTTGAAATCGAACGCATATTTGTTGGAGTTCATTCCAGAAGGATTCACTGTTAATGCCCCAAATTGAGACAACGCATTTGGGTACATTTCTAAACTATTGCCAACTACGGAAGCATTTCCTATAATGGATGAATTCGTAAAGGTGGATGACGAGAAGTTATTAGAATAATACGTGGAAAGCGGACCATAATTGTAAGGCTGAGCCAAAGTTGTTCCTGCTGGATTACTAAACCAGTTGTAAACATTTGTCCCTGCAACTCCTGCGCCTGTAGCCACACTTGCCGTTGGCACCTGCACACCACAATGTGTACTGTTGGTTACAATTGGAGCAGCTGGTAAAGCCAAAGCTGTAATAACCGTTGAAGCAGTTGTTGGACAACCCAACGTCGTAATAGTCGCAGTGTAAGTTGTTGTCGCTGTTGGATTTACTGTCAATGGACTTCCTGTTCCAACAACTGTTGAACCATCCGACCAAGAAATGGAAGAAATGGCTGGCGCAGCTCCTCCGCCGGAATTCGTACTTGTAATGTTCAACAAATAGTCTTCAAATTCACCATAACTAGGCGCAGTTGCTGAAGAAGCAATTAATCCTTCATTTGCTACGACTCTCATTCTCGTTAAACCATTGAATGCGGTTAATGGAACGGTGAAACTTCCTGTTTCAGTATGTGCACCCGAAACGGTTGCAGCACCCGTGTATACCATTTCACCAGCATCTGCGAAGGAACCATTTCTATTGTAGTCAATGAAAATGGCCATGGTATTATTATAGTTGGTTACTGCATTTGCAGTTATTGAACCAATAGAAAAATCATATACCAAACCAGCGGTCATATTATGAGGCCCAAAGGAAGTGAAATTAGAATAGGCACCAACTGTTCCTGTTGCCGTACCCAAAGTACCTACAAGGGAGTTCGCTGTGGATGTATTGGACAAAACCGTTGTACTGCCTTGCATAATCGTGATGGAACCAAAATCTTCATCTGTAGTTGGATTTGATACAGATGGGGTAGTATAAGCGGTGGATACCAAAGAGCTCACCAAAGAAGCAGAAACAGAAGTCGCACTTCCTTCGCAAACAGACGCAAGCGAGTTTGTCGCAGCAGCTGAAATACCCAACAAAGGTACATCTGCATAAGGTGTTCCAATATAAATGGAACTAATGGAGGCACTATTTAAAGCAGTCACTTTCCAGGTTACATTCGCATTTGCAGGAGAGGCTGCTGGAATTGTACCTGTCCAAATTGATCCTGATGTATTCGTCATAGTAATAGCGGATTGCGCTACTCCATTGAATGAATAATCTAAAGTTACAGATGTAATGGTTCCTAAGGCAGTAGTAACGTCGACGGTTACCGTTCTTGCTGAAGCAGAAATACATTGAGGAGCCGTTGAAGGACTAATGGATGTAAATGCAATTTGCGGAGCAGGTGAAATACCGGAGAACTCATCGGCACCAATATCAGGCGCTGAACCAGACCCAGCATAACCTGCACTTCCTGCACGGATATCACCGTCGTAATCCGATGTGATCAAAGAACTGACTTCAGCACCACTTTCCAAATAAGTTACTGTTGCAGGATTGATATGCAAATAAGTCGCATTGGATCCTGTTGTGCTCAAAAATGCTGGATTTTCAGACACAGAACTAGATTCCATTGGAGCCAAAGCAGTTTGGTAACTGGCTAAAGTTTGATATGCAGCTGTTCCATCAGAATACAATAAATTGGTCGCACTCGGAGCACCAGCATAAATATTGTTCCGATTGGAAGCAACATTGAAATTTGCCAAAGCAGCAAGTGTTCTGTAAATCCCCATTGTTAAACCAGTGCCATTTGGAACCGAATTATTAACAATGTTATTTCCATTTAAGGTCAATGAAGCGGTTGTAGCCGTTGCATTACCGGTTTGGTAAATTCCACAAGTGGAGAAATTGGCTCCTGTACTTGTAGCATTTAAGTAAATGGTGTTGTTTCGAACATTTAATGTCGAATTGGCTGTTGTAGCCGTAATGGAGATACCTCTAACACTTGGAGCTGTTGCGGTTCCAGATGTATTTGGTGCATTCAAGTTACCAATGTAATTGTTGTATACATTTGCAACACCAGCCGTTCCTAAGGAAGTTATAGAAAGTCCTATTGCCGTAGCAGCGGTACCTGAGGCTGTTAATCCGTATATTTTATTCCCAAACAAAGTTGGACTACTTGTCGTACAAAGGTAACCAGCAACTGTGTTTCCTCCTGTAGAAAGGTTGTAAATTAAATTATTGGAAAATGTTCTCGTTCCAGAAGTTGTATTTGTAATGGCACCATAAACCGTTCCCGTTCCAGAGTGCAACAAATTGTAAATGGTATTGGATCGATAATTTTCATTTGTAGGGGATGACAAATTATACAAACCATAAATAACCCCTGTGCCAGTCGTTTTTGTATTGATTAAGTTGTAAACTGTGTTACTATCAATTACAATTATTCCAGTGGTGGTATACAAGCCATAAATTGCTCCTGCTGTCCCTGCTGATCCGTTAACATTTATATCGTGAATTGTATTTAATTTCAATGTTTGGTTTGCCCCTGAACCAGCATACATACAATAAGTAGTACCGCCACTCGTTCCAATTCTTGAAATATTCGCAATTGTGTTATTTCGTATAGTAACATTTGTCGCTGCTCCAGAATTATAAATCATATAATTTGATCCCGTACCTGTTAAGGCTGCAGAACTGTAGTTGATATTCGAAATCGTATTGTTCAATATATTTACATTCGTAGCCGATGAAGTGGAATACAACGCATAGAAAGTACCCGTTGTCGCTGTTAAATAAGAACCAGTAATAGTATTGTTGTTCAAGTTCACAGTATTACCTGCAGCCGTTGATCCAAAGCTATTTTCAATACAAGAAACTTGTGAAGTAGTTCCCCCACCTTGAATGTTCAAGTTGTTATAAGTACAATTCACACTTGCACTGGTAGAAGAAGCATTTAAGAAGATACCTCTTAAGGTACTTACGTGATTCACGCCTGAACCAGTGTTGTTGTTAATAGTATTGTAAGAACAATTTAAATCCCATTGATTACTGGCAAAAATACCTGTAGATGGGTTGGTTGCGGCTGCAGCTCCTCCAAAATTCAAAATTGAATTTCCTTGAACCAAAGAAGTACCGCCAATTGCATTGGATTGATCTCCTAAAGTAAAAGGTGAAGGGGCAACATAACCTACGAAAACAATCCCAGCATTCACATTTTGAATCGTATTGCCTTGAAATGAGTTGTAGGAGTTAGACCCTGAAGCAGCAGTTGGCGTAATTGCTGTATTCGCCGCATTCGCGCAATTTAACATAATGATCCCACAAGCACCATTGTGTCCTGTTCCTGTCCAAGTTGTAAAGCTCAAACGATTCAAAGTAATAACGCAATTTTTAACTGTGTTATTTTGCGCACCATTTGTTCCATCTACTTTGAACAAACCTATGGCATATTCCATGCAAGTAGTTTCCGTAGTATTCGAAGCCGACTCAAGGAAATCCAATCCGTCAACAGTCAAGTAATCTGTACCTGATAAACACAACATACCGTCGCGTGTTGCACTTGTTGGTGTATTCGTACCTACGTACGAAGTAAACACTGGATTTGAACCGGCTCCCGACTTCTGTATTATAATTGGGTTGGCAGCCGTTCCAGTTGCAGTGATTGTCAACTGTGCAGACAATGTTTCCGTGTATCCCGCAGGAACATTTAATGTTACACCTCCCGCTCCTACTCCTTGCGTATTTAAATCCGCAACGAAAAGACTTAAGCTGGCATAATCAGATGGTATGGATTTGGTTCCTGTCAACTGACCGAAAGCGCCTCCAACCACAAAAAGCAGCAGCACAGCGGTTAAGCCAAGCTGAATGAGTGATTTGAATAGACCGTTTTTCATAGTTTTAACTGTTTTAATTAGGGACAAAAATGTAGATTAATTTTAAACGTTCAAAAAATAAAAATTCAGATAATTATCAATTGTTATTTATCTAAATTTCGATAAATTAACATTTACTAATAATACCGCATATTAAATAGTTAGTTAATTGATTATAAATATATTAATTAATAATTGAATTCGGATAATAATTTCACAAAAAGACTTGTTGTTTATTGAAAAAATCATTTTTTCTATTCCGATGGAAGTTCGTAATTTTGGATTATGAGATGTATCCTCCTTGTTTTCTTCTTTGGTTTGTTCAGCTTTCCTTTAAGTGCCCAATTTAATTTTGAATATTCAACGGAAATAGCCGTTTCAAAAAGTGGAAATACACTGAAAAATGCCTGGGCTGGCGGATTGAATTACGTTCAACTTTCGGAAATTGATTTCGACTTCGATGGCGACTTAGATTTGTTTGCTTTCGACCGAGATAACAACAATGTTCAATTGTATAGAAATGACGTCGTGGGATCGGGAAGAGAATATCATTTTGTCTACAAAGGCGGCGATTTATTTCCAGCAGACATCCGATACCGTGTTTTTCTAACCGACTACAATCAAGATGGAAAAAATGACCTATTTACCTATGGAATTGGAGGAATCAAAGTCTATAAAAATACGGGCAACGCCGGAGTAGGACTGCAATGGGAATTGGCGAGCAATCTTTTGTATTCTCAATTTCCTTTTTCTATGGAAAATCTCTACGTTAGTTCAGCCGATATTCCGGCCATTTATGACGTAGACAACGATGGCGATTTGGATATTTTGACCTTCAGTTTGGGTGGTTCCCACATGGAATACCACAAAAATATGAGTCAAGAAACCTATGGCCATTCTGATTCGCTTCTGTATGTTTTGAAGAATCAATGCTGGGGAAAATTTGCGGAAGATCCGACCAGCAGTTTGGTCACTTTAAATGACAACAATCCACCATGCGATGGCAGCGGAATTGGAAATCCCGAAGACACGAGCGGCGATCCCAAATTGCATGCTGGTTCTTCCATTTTAGCCCTGGATTTTGACAACAACGGCGTAACCGATTTGGTTATCGGAGATGTTTCTTCTCCCTCGCTTTACAAGCTGATCAATGGTGGAACGGCCCCAAACTTGAATTCGCCGATGATTTCTTTTGAAAACAATTTTCCGAGTAACTCCATTCCCGTGTCCCTTCAAGTTTTTCCAGCAGGATTTTATTTGGACGTGGATTTTGACGGCGTAAAAGATTTGTTGGTGGGCGCCAATGCCAAAAATGCTTCTGAAAATGAAAAAAGTGTTCTATTCTATAAAAACAGTGGTCAAAACAGTTTGCCGAATTTTATCTTCCAACAATCCGATTTCTTACAGGATGAAATGATTGAACACGGTACGGGAACGATTCCACTATTTTTCGATCAAAACAACGACGGTAATAATGATTTGGTTATCGCCAATTTTTACCGCTACAAACCTGTCTTGGACAAGGAAAGCTCATTGGCCGTTTATCGAAATACCAGTTCCGGAAGCTCGACTGAATTTACATTTATCGATGGAAACTATTTGAACTTAACGAACTTGAATCTTGGTTTGCGCTCGGTTCCTACCTTTGGCGATTTGGATGGCGACGGAGACGATGATTTGATTTTATCGAGAGAAAATGGAAATTTAATGTATTTCCAAAACACAGGAACCTCCGGAAATGCCGTTTTTGCTGCACCCGTTCAACCCATGGTGGATCATCTCGGAAATACCATCAATGAAGAAACGTTTTCATTTCCTCAATTGTTCGACTTGAACAACGACGGTTTGTTGGACTTAATCATCGGGAAACGATCGGGCAAATTGGTGTACTACAAAAATGTGGGCAGCACCACTACTCCCTCCTTTCAAAAAATGAATGATCATTTGGGAAATGTCGATGTTTCCAATGCTTCGTCTCCCGATGGATTTGCCGCTCCACACTTTTTTCGTTTTCAAGACACCACCTATCTTTTTTTAGGAGCCATTGATGGGAAATTACACTACTATTATAACATTGATGGAAGATTGGCAGTGGATACAACGTTCTTTTTGCATTCGGATAATTTCTTGAACATCGACTGCAAAGGCTACAGCTCATTCGCCGTAAACGACATCGACAACGATGGATTTTTGGATTTGTTTATCGGAACAGATTTGGGCGGCTTGTTGCATTTGGAAGTCGACCCCAACAGCAGTTCTGGTTTGGAAGAGAAATCTCAACAGGAGTTCTTGCTTTACCCGAATCCGTCCAAAGGACTTTTTACCCTTCACGAAAATTCCTCCAAATTCAAATCCATTGCCATTTTCGACGCCTTGGGCCAATCGGTCCCATTCGAAATTTCTCAAAACAATGCTTCTACGCAAATTGCTTTGGAAGAAGGAAAATCGGGAATCTTTATCGTTCAAGTTACTTTCGAAGACCAATCCATCGGCCAAAAAAGAATCGTGATTTTGAAATAAGTTTCGATCGGATGGAACCAGCAAAAATCGAACACTGAAGCCACGGATTTCTCAGATTTACGGGGATTTGTTATTAAATAATTGTACAGGTAGCCGCAGATTTATCAGATTTACGCGGATTTTGTTCTTATAGAATTGTATAAGTAGCCACAGATTTCTCAGATTTACACGGATTTAAATCGTTTCCTCCCTTGAGGGAGGATTAAGGTGGGTGTGCCTCGGAATTAGAACCTTTTTTGTGCATTTGTAGAAATTACTATCTCAAAACACCCACCCTGCCCTCCCTCAAAGGAGGAATAAAAACTTTACGATCTCCACACCCCAATTACCTTCCTTTTCTTAATTCCTTAATGTTTAACACAACTTCACAACTCAAAAACAAAATGCCCAACATCTTTGCGGTTCAACTCTTGCGGTTGCGACTCAAACAAACCATAAACAGCACTTCCGCTACCGGACATGGACGCGTAGACAGCGCCTTGCTCATACAACTGGTTTTTTATTTCTTGGATCTTCGGTTGTTGCGCAAAAATCGATGGTTCGAAATCATTTTTCAATTCCTTTTGCCAAAAATTCCAGTCTTTTGATTTCAATTTCTCCCAATCAAAATTGGATTCTCGGGGAACAACGCCTGCATACGCCATGGCTGTACTCACGTGAATTTGTGGATCAATTAAATACAAAAACAATCCTTTCAAAGACAAATCAAAAGGCGTCAACACAGTTCCTGTTTCGGTTGCCATTTGCGGTTGATTGGCCACAAAAAACGGACAATCACTTCCCAATTTGGCTGCCATTTGACGCAAAACCTCATCCGAAATACCCAATTGAAAAAAGTCATTCAACCCTTTCAACGCAAAAGTTGCATTGGAGGAGCCGCCGCCCAATCCCGCGCCCATCGGAATATTTTTTTGTAAAATCATCTGTACAGGCGAAATGGAATACTCCTTCCGAATCAATTCATACGCTTTCCAAATCAGGTTGTCCTCCAATTTTCCCTGCACTTCTTTGCCTAAAATTTGAAGCGAAAATTCATCCGCAGGCAAAATTTCCAATACATCGGTCAAGGGCACTGGAAACTTCAACGAAGCTAGGTTGTGGAAACCATCGGGGCGTTTGTTCAAGATAAACAAACCCAAGTTGATTTTGGCATTTGAAAACAATATCATAGAACAAATGTAGCATAAGCGAAGTATTTTTGTAACTTTCGCCCCTCAAAATTAATTCCTATGGCAACGTATTTAGACTTTGAACAACCGCTACTAGAACTGGAAGAGCAAATTGAGCAAACAAAAGAAATTGGCGCATCTACGGAAGTAGATATGGACGATAAAATTAAAGAGCTCGAGAAAAAACTAAAGGCTAAAACCAAAGAAATTTTCACCAATCTTACTCCTTGGCAACGCGTACAATTGTCTCGTCACCCAGAAAGACCGTATACTTTGGCTTACATTGAAGCCATGACCAATGGTAAATTTCAAGAATTGCATGGCGACAGAGGCGTGAAGGACGACAAAGCGATGGTCGGTGGATTTGGTGAGTTGGACGGACGAACGGTGATGTTTATCGGTCAACAAAAAGGGGTGAATACCAAAATGCGCCAATACCGAAACTTCGGTATGCCCAATCCGGAAGGTTACAGAAAAGCATTGCGCTTGATGAAAATGGCCGAGAAATTCAACAAACCCATTGTCACTTTAATCGACACGCCGGGAGCTTATCCAGGATTGGAAGCGGAAGAACGTGGACAAGGTGAAGCCATTGCGCGCAACATCTACGAAATGATGCGTTTGAAAGTGCCTGTTATCTGTATCATCATTGGTGAAGGTGCTTCGGGTGGCGCATTGGGAATTGGTGTGGGCGACAAAGTAGTCATGATGGAAAACACCTGGTATTCGGTAATTTCACCAGAATCTTGCTCTTCTATCCTTTGGCGTTCTTGGGATTTCAAAGAAACCGCAGCAGATGCGTTGAAATTGACCTCCGAAGACATGTTGAAAAACAAAATCATCGACGACGTGATCAAAGAACCTTCCAACGGTGCACACCGCGATCCAGAAGGCGCCTATCTTGCCGTGAAAAAAGCAATTCAAACCTATTTGAAAGAATTGGATCCAATTGCTGCCGAAAAACGAATCAACGACCGAATTGAAAAATTCAATAAAATGGGGGTTTGGAAATAGAATTCCAATAAAAATCAATTGAAACTAAAATCCGATTTTGCAGTAGCAAAGTCGGATTTTTTCTTTTTACAATTATTAAGATTTCATTAAATTAATACTTGGAATGTAAGAAATTTAAATTTGAAACGTCTACTATAAATATTTCAATGTATCTTTCAGCGTGAGTAAAAAAATCGTCATCATCGGCAACGGCATAGCAGGAATCACCGCTGCTCGTGAAATCCGCAAACGAAGTGGTTTTGAAATTGTTGTCGTTTCCTCAGAAAGTCAATATTTCTTTTCCCGAACGGCTTTGATGTATGTATTCATGGGGCACATGCGGTTTGAAGATTTACAGCCCTACGAAAACAATTTTTGGGAGAAAAACCGCATCAAATTGGTCTACAATCGGGTGGAAAAAATTGATAGCACGACAAAAGAAGTCCTGCTACAATCCGGAGAAAAAATCTCCTACGATGATTTAATTTTGGCCACGGGTTCGAAATCCAATGTTTTCAATTGGCCGGGAACGCATTTCAAAGGAGTTCAAGGCTTGTATTCCAAACAAGATTTAGAGTCGTTAGAAGAACGAAGTCCAAAAATAAAAAAGGCAGTGATTGTGGGCGGTGGTTTGATTGGAATCGAATTGGCCGAAATGCTTTTGAGTCGAAATGTTGAAGTGCACTTTATCGTGCGTGAAGCCCGCTTTTGGAATTTAATTTTACCCGACGCTGATGCCGATTTTGTTTCCCAACACATTGGTCATCACAAGGGTTTGATCCTGCACTACAACGAAGAGTTAGCTGAAATTATAGGAGATGAAAACGAGGAAGTGACCCGTGTTGTTTTAAAAAATGGAACGATCTTGGAGACGCAACTCGTTGGCTTGACCGTTGGCGTTTCTCCCAATATTTCAGTAACGGAAAACTCCGGCATTGAAACCGACAGGGGAATTTTGGTAAATGCCAACTTGCAAACTTCGGTTCAAAATATTTATGCCATTGGTGATTGTGCTCAAATGCGCACGGCCATTGGTAAACGCAGACCCGTGGAACAAGTTTGGTACACGGGACGAATGATGGGTGAAGTGGTCGCTGAAACAATCTGTAACAAACCAACAGCCTATCAACCGAGCCATTGGTTCAACTCCGCTAAATTCTTCGATTTGGAATACCAAACGTACGGATGGGTTTTTGCTCAACGTGACGAAAACGAATCGGAATTCATATGGAAAGATGAGAAAAACGAGCGAATGCTTCATTTCGTATTCGATAAAAAATCGGAAGAATTCATTGGTGTAAATTGCTTTGGTATTCGCTTGCGCCACGAAGTGATGAACCATTGGTTGACGGAGAAAAAAGACATCAATTTTGTCCTTCAAAATTTCACAGCCGCCAACTTTAATCCTGAATTTTTCAAGTCTTTTGAACAGCCGTTGCTCCAATCTTATAACGCTCTCTTTCATAAAAACCTTGTTCTCCAACCCAAAAAATGGTGGCAAAAAATCCTCGCGAAAAATGAAAACTAGTCAAGACGCTAATTTTTCAATTTCTGGCGATAAAAGTCAAGCGCTCAGTCTCTTTAAGAAAATTGGCATTGGCTTATTTTTAGCTGGAATTATTTGCCTTACTCAAGCCTATCAATCCAAGAAAGACACGCAATATCTTTTTTCCATGCTGGCATTTGCGGGCATGCTCAGCGGCTCTTTTTTCTTCACCTACCGCAACGGAAATTTGTTCAAAGACAGACTTTTTTCAAAAACCGCTTCCGGCGTGCAGTGGTTGGCTTTGCTATTTAGCCTGTTCGGATTTAGTATTTTACTTTTCGCCTGGGCTGGTATCGCCTTTTTTCCCGCCACTCAATCGCTGATTATTTCTTTCTCCTCCATGGTTATTGGAATTGGATTGACCAGTTATGCGCTGTATGGCACATCGGGTGCTGGCATCAAAAATGACGGAGTTTGGACTTCCTCTTTAACCGGTCGAGGAATGGCGGGTTGGGCATTTGGATTGTTGCTCAGCTATTTTTACATCGTTTTGTATTGGGGCAAAGATCCTTTCCCGATGCTCATCAGTTTATTTGATTCCTTGTCGATGGTTTTCCGAGGAAAATCGGCCGATAAGTGGTTCGTTTATGGCACCTTGTATACGTTTGTCATTCTCTTTTTGGGTGCCAAGTTCATGCTCAAATACCGACACAATCGCTATCAATTGGTGCGCACAACGGTGGTGATTTTATCTCAATTAATTTTTGCCTATTTCATTCCGAATCTATTAGAAGCTTTGAATTATAATTCTGCCAGTATGATGGTGGATGGACAAGACGTGTTCCAAGGATATTACAATGCGAACCCAGTCAACTCTTGGCCCCTCAATTACGAAGCTTTCTTGCCCGATCGTTTCACGGCGCACGCCAATCCGGTCTATCAACCTGTTGGTATGCTGTATTTGTTCATCGGCTTGGGGATGTTTTTGATTATCACTCCGCTTTTGACTTATTTGGTCGGCAAACGCTGGTATTGCAGTTGGATTTGTGGCTGCGGAGGTTTGGCAGAAACAGCTGGCGACGGTTTCCGACATTTGTCGAACAAAACCGTGAAAGCCTGGAAAATTGAGCGATGGATAATTCATTCGGTCATGGTTTTCGTGCTTCTGATGACCATTGCCGTCATGATTCCTTTTTTCAGTGGAAAAGAATACGTCATTGGTTTTGCAGTCATCAACAAACATTCGTTTTTTGTGATTGTTTCTATCCTACTGATTTTGGCATTCTTGTTCCTCTACAATCAATCGAAGAAAAGAGAACACAAACACCATTATTTAGGGGTTGGGATGATCATCATGGTCCTCATTTTTGTACTGTTTGTGATCAGTTATTTTGCCGGTTACAAAAATGCTTTTTTCATTGAAAGTGGCAAACTGAAAAAAATGTACGGCTTCTTTGTTGGCGCAGCATTTTCGGGTGTAATTGGCGTAGGCTTCTACCCGATTTTAGGCAACCGTATTTGGTGTCGTTTTGGCTGTCCGATGGCTGGTTATATGGGTATTATTCAACGTTTCAAATCGCGTTTCAGAATCACCACCAATGGAGGACAATGTATTTCTTGTGGCAATTGCTCTACATATTGTGAGCAAGGAATTGACGTGCGGGCCTATGCGCAAAAAGGACAAAATATCGTCCGTGCCAGTTGCGTAGGTTGTGGTGTTTGCTCTGCTGTTTGTCCTCGAGGTGTTTTGAAATTAGAAAATGGCCCTGAAGACGGTCGCATCAACGACAACCCCATTTTAATCGGTAAAGAGGGAATTTCCTTGCAAGGATTCCACGATTCAGAAATGTAAATCAATTCAAAATTTAGTTCCTTTTATCCATGTCAAAACCGATTGTAACGGTAATCATTCCTGCATTTAACGAAGAAAAATCCATCGGAAAAGTCATTGACGCCATTCCAAAGTCTGTTGTAGACTTTGTGATTGTGGTCAGCAACACGTCAACCGATAACACGGTCGAAGTGGCAAAAAAAGCAGGCGCCATTGTATTAGAAGAAGCGCGAAAAGGCTATGGCTGGGCCTGTTTACTCGGTATTGAAAAATCCAAAGAATTGAAAACGGAAATTGTGGTTTTTCTCGACGGTGATTTTTCGGATTACCCAGAAGAAATTCCAGATGTGATTGCACCCATTTTGAATGACGGTTTAGATTTGGTTATCGGGTCTCGCGCACTGGGAAAAAAAGAAAAAGGTTCTCTTACACCCCAGCAAATTTTTGGCAATTGGCTCGCCACAAAATTGATTCGGATTTTTTACGGAGCAAAATTCACGGATCTAGGACCATTTCGCGCCATGAAAGCGGCTTCGCTGGACCAATTGGGGATGGCCGATAAAACTTACGGTTGGACAATAGAAATGCAGATAAAAGCAGTCAAGAAAAAGATGCGATTTGTGGAAGTTCCGGTGAATTATAAAAAGAGAATTGGCGTATCAAAAGTGTCTGGCACATTAAAAGGAACAGTACTTGCAGGAATAAAGATTATCTCAGCCGTTTTTAAATATCTATTTTAGTTACATTTGTTTTCGAAAAATACTTTTAAACTTTTTAGTTACGCAATATGATAAAGTCCTTTTTGTTTTTGTCGCTACTGTTATTTGCCCTTCCAAGCATTGCTCAGGTAGCCAAATCAGTGAACGGTCAGATGATTGATCTTACAACTGAAAATGCAATTGAAGAGGTTGAGGTTCAATTGGTCAACAAAAAAACAAACGCAATATTTACGACTGAATCGGATGAAAATGGCCGCTTCGAGTTCAAGAATGTGCCACTTGGGGATTACTCATTCAACGTTTCTGACAAAGATTACCGTCCAGAATCTTTCCCAATAACTTTTGACTCAGCGCACATTAACAATTTTACTTTTGGTGAACCCATTCCGGCAGCTTTGGAAGTGAGTTGGATGTTCAACTGGGGTGACCGTGGTGACCAAGAACATTACTGGTCGCATTTCACCGCCAAAATATTGTTGGCCATTTATGGTTTCTGTTTGATTCTTATTTTCTTCTACAGTGTTTTGCAATTGACTTTGGCGATTACGTATGCGCGAAATCGCAAAAAGAAAGCGACAGCAGTTCACCCGGTTTTGGACGATGCAAACGCTCCATTCGTAACGGTTCAATTGCCGATGTACAACGAATTGTATGTAGCGGAAAGAATTATCGAAAAAGCAGCTGAGTTTGATTATCCGTGGGATAAAATGCAAATTCAAGTCTTGGATGATTCAACCGATGAAACCAAAGACGTTATCGCGAAAAAAGTAGCTGAAGTAGCTGCTCGTGGAATTAATATTCAACATGTTCACAGAACTGACCGAACAGGCTACAAAGCGGGTGCTTTGGACGCAGCAATGAACCAAGTTCAAGGCGAATTCATTGCCATTTTTGATTCAGATTTCGTGCCTGAAAAAGACTGGTTGCGTCAAGCCATGGCGTATTTCACGGATGAAAAAGTCGGTGTTGTGCAAACGCGTTGGGGACATTTGAACAAAGATTATTCCTTGTTGACGGAGTTGCAAGCTTTTGGTTTGAATGGCCATTTCGCCATCGAACAAGGAGGACGAACCGCCTCTGGTCACTTCATCAATTTCAATGGAACCGGTGGAATTTGGCGCAAAACCTGTATTGAAGATGCCGGTGGTTGGGAACACGATACGTTGACAGAAGATTTGGATTTGAGTTACCGTGCACAATTGAAAGGTTGGAAATTCCAATATTGCGAACACATTGTGGCTCCTGCTGAATTACCAATTACCATGTCAGCTTTGAAAAACCAACAACACCGTTGGATGAAAGGAGGCGCGGAATGTTTCATCAAAATGTGGAAACGCATTTTAACAGCGAAAAACGTCAAAGTTGGGAATAAAGTTCACGGACTTTCTCATTTGTTCAACTCGTCCGTTTTCTTGTTCATCTTAACTTTGAGTTTGTTGTCATTGGTTGTTTTGCACATCAAAGACAGTTTTGAAGACTTGAACAACTTCATTTCTATCGGCTCTGTATTCATTCTTTCTACCGTTTTCTTGGGGTATTATTATTGGATGTCGTACCGTGACAAAACAGAGAATACCTTGAAATCGTTCGGGAAATTTGTTGTCCGCTTTTTACAATTCCTAATTGTATCGATGGGACTTTCACTTTCCAACACGGTTGCCGTAATCGAAGGCTATTTAGGAATTAAAAGCTCCTTCGTACGTACACCGAAATTCAACGTTTTGAAAAAAGGTGAAAAGCAATCCAACAAATACGACAAGAAAAGCTTGTCTATCATCAACATTGGTGAATTCGTTTTGTTCTTGACATTTGGATTTACAGCCATCAACCGAGCTATTTACGGAGACTTCGGAATGGTTCCTTTCCATTTGATGTTGGCGACAGGTTATGGCGTGGTTTTCTTCTACACATTGGCTGAATTGAGAGCCGCAAACCGAGGATAAGTTTTGCTGCCCATCGGTCAAAGAAAAAATGGATTTCTTTTCTCCTGGCTGGTTTTATTCGCCTCCTTTGTTTGGTTGTTTCAGCTAAGTCAATCGATGCATTTGCTTGTATTGGGCTCTTTATTCAGTATCGCATTTGTTGCTTATTTATTCCTTGTCTGTTCAGCTCATGAATTTAGCACGCGCAGTATTTGGTTCGGAACAATACTACTTTATTTGCTGGCTTTCTGGCAAATGCCTTTTCTCTCCAATGATTATTATCGATTCTTATGGGATGGCGAATTGATGCATTTGGGGATCAACCCGTATGATTTCACACCCAATCAAATCATTCAATTTCAAAAATTCACTGATTGCAATTTTCTGGATTTGTATGCCGGCATGGGCGATTTGTCGCGACGAAATTATTCTTGCTATCCAACCGTCAACCAAGCTTATTTCTATCTATCTACCCTTTTCTCCAACGATATTGCCACCAATGTTGCCATTATGCGCGCCTTGGTATTTGCAAGTATGCTTTTTGGTGCCTACCATCTGAATTCGATCCTCATTTTCTTAAATTTCTCTGCCAAACGTATTTTTCTATTGCTGCTCAACCCGTTGGTGATTATCGAATCCATGGGCAATTTGCATTTTGAATTGGTAACCGTAGCGTTTTTATTAGCCAGTTTGCATTTGCTATTAAAACAAAAATTCTGGCTTTCGGCTCTCTTTTTTGCCTTCGCTGTGCACGTAAAATTGATTCCACTCCTACTCTTGCCCTTTTTGCTTTCGTATTTGGGTTGGAAGCAAGCACTTCGCTATTATCTATTCGTCGGCTTTTTTGTTGTCCTGCTTTTCCTGCCCCTGTTGAACTTTGAGAATCTCCCTAATTTTGTCATGAGTTTGCGCTTGTATTTCAGAGAATTTGAATTCAATTCCTACCTGCTTTATCCTTATCTGCAATACGGTCAATGGAAATTTGGCTACAATTTGACGAGCTTGTATGCGCCGAAATTGGCGCGTTGGGCTTTGGTCATTATTCTCGGAATTGCCTGGAATCGAAAACAAATCGGGCATTTGGATCTCTTGAAGCGAATGTTTCTCGGAACTATGGTCTACTATTTCCTGACCAGCACCGTTCACCCGTGGTATTGGATTTTGCCTTTAGCCTTGTCTGTTTTTACGTTTTCGTGGTCTGTTCTTTTGGCAAGTTGGTGCGCGATTTTCAGTTATGGAATTTATGAATTGGGTCACCACAGCGATTTCAGAGATTATTTAGCCGCAATGAATGTAGTGGTCATGATAATCTTCTTTTTGGAAATTGTTCAACCGAAAAAATGGAAAGAGCGATTGCCGAAGGTTTTTAGGGTGGGAAATTGACCAGCGCGTTTTTTTTTGAACTATTAAAGAATGAAGAAAAAGAAGTTTGTATAGATTCATTTAGTAAGTAAAACATTCCTCCCTTGAATGAGGCCGCAGGGTAGGTGTTTTGAGAATTTTAAGGTGCAAAGATTCTAAAAATGTTTTATTTCTGTTACACACCCACCTTAATCCTCCCTCAAGGGAGGAAATCCTATAGAATCTGTAAAATCTAACTCCATTTCTATGTCAGAATGGTCTGAGGCAATGCTACTTCTTTTCCTTCTCAGGAACAGGATCGTATCCAAATCCACCCCACGGATGACAGCGAGAAATGCGTCGGATAGCCAAATACAATCCAACGAAAATTCCTCGTTTTTGTATAGCTTCTGCAGCGTAATGTGAACACGTTGGTTCGAACCGACAATTTGCAGGCCAAATTGGGCTTATCAAATATTGATAAGCTTTGATCAATAAAAGGAACGGAAATTGTAGTACTCTACATAAAATGGACATATTCTGAGGTATTCCGACGATTATTTATTAATGTCACGTTAAAAAAGTTGAGTTTTGTTAGTAAACTGTAACTTTTTTTCCAAAATTACATATATTTACCAAGAACTCACATTACAAACTATGTACAAACTCCTTCTCTCCTCCTTTCTTTTTGTTGGTGTATCCGCACTGGCCCAATCTGACCGAGATTATTCTTTGGAACAAGTGGAAGTAATGATGGACAATCACAACGGCGTTATCATGGGTGCCCAAGAACTTTTCGCGAGTGAATGGCACGCTTTACCGCAGCCACAATTTTGGAAGCAAATCATGCAACTTTCGCCAGATACATTTCTTGTCAACGTGGCGGCTACGCGACAAATATTGAAAAAGATAAGTGTGGAAGAATGGTCTGCACAAACCAACGAGCAAAAAGAACTGTACAAAATTGAAATTAGAAAAGAATTTGGCTTGGCGGAAAACGAGCAATTGTATGTGACAAGTGGAAAAAATGATTTCTACAAATTTGATGCGGTCTATCCACAATTGTCTAAGGGTGTTGAAGCTTTTGAAAAAGCGGGAGTTGATCCTTGGTATGCACAAGCTATTTTACTGATCGAAAGTCCAGGTCAAATGAAAAAATCGCGCAGCGGTGCTTATGGAGCGTTTCAGTTGATGCCTGGCGTGGCGCGAGCTCAAGGTTTGACGGTAAACAAGTATGTGGATGAACGAGAAAACTTTGAACGTTCTGCAACCGGCGCTTCTCGCTTAATTTCGCGCATTTGTATTCCCGAAGCAAAAGTAATTTTGGAAAACCACAACATCGAATATGACGAAAATGAGGTTTGGTTCCGTTTATTTGTTTTGCATATCTACCATGCGGGGGCAGGAAATGTTGCCGCCGTCATGAATAAAATCAACCCAACGCAAGGTGGACAAGAATTGATCAAAGAAATGTGGCAAAATACAGCAGCTGGCTTTGGAAACAATTCGCAAAATTATACGCAATTGGCCTTAGCTTCTCAGCTCATTTTGCACGAAATCGTTGAAAAACAAGCCGAACGAATGTATTTCTGTAAGTATCCTTGATGTAGACGTGTCGACTGGAGACGTCAGATTTTAGACATTCAAATCAAGATTCTATTCTCCAACATGTAATCACCCTCTCGGTACAAATTTAATCGATACTGAATTGACACAATGACGGGTGTTTTTTTCCGTGAACCGTTCTCCTTCAAATACGTGTCCCAAATGACCTTTGCAATTTTTACAAACGATTTCTACACGACGACCATCGGCATCTAATACACGCTCTACATTTTCAGATAAATCATCGTCAAAAGAGGGCCAACCACAATTTGAATTGAATTTGCTTGAAGAATCATACAAAGGAGTTTCGCACTGCCGACAAACAAACGTGCCATCGAGTTTAAAATCATTGTATTCTCCCGTTCCAGGATATTCCGTACCTTTTTGTAAGATCACTCTGCTTTCTTCTTCGCTGAGTTGATTCCAATTGGATTTGTCTTTCGTCATACTTTAAAGGTAACAAATCCAATAGAAAAATGTTGTATAAAAGAGCAATTATACTTTCTCATTTCCTCCTCCCATTGCCAAGTTAAATTACCTTTGTTGAAATCCAATACAAGCGCAATCCAATGCAAAAATCCAACGAGCAAATAGCTATTTCGACCATTATATACAGTTTGTTTGGCAATATCCTGCTAGCAGCCTGCAAAGGATTCGCTGGGTTTTTCGGTAATTCGTATGCTTTGATAGCCGATGCGATTGAATCGGTTACAGATATTTTTGCCTCTCTTCTCGTTTTATTCGGATTGAAATATGCGAATCGTCCTGCCGACGAAAATCATCCTTACGGTCACGGACGAGTTGAACCCTTGATTACCTTTTTGGTAGTTGGTTTTCTGGTTGCGACCGCTGCTTTCATCGCTCACGAAAGTATTATGAACATCTTGACGCCACAAAAGGCGCCAAAATCGTGGACCTTATATGTTTTGGGCGTGATTATTCTTTGGAAAGAAGCTTCTTACCAGTATGTGATTCGAAAAAGCAAACAAACAAAAAGTTCCAGTTTAAAAGCCGACGCTTGGCACCATCGCAGTGATGCAATCACCTCTATTGCAGCCTTTATAGGTATTTCAATTGCTCTGATCATGGGAAAGGGGTATGAATCAGCCGATGATTGGGCCGCTTTGTTTGCTTCCGGTTTCATTGTTTACAACAGTTACCTCATCTTTCGTCCTGCCTTGGGTGAAATAATGGACGAGCATGTGTACGATGAACTCATCACGGAAATTCGGGTCATTGCAAAACAAGTAGACGGAGTTCTAGACACTGAAAAGTGTTTCGTACGCAAATCAGGTATCCATTACCACGTTGATCTCCATATCATAGTCGAAGGCGACTGTAGTGTTCGAATCGGTCACGATATTGCGCATCGTTTGAAGGATAAATTGCAATCCGTTTTGCCCGATTTGGGGAACATTTTGATTCACATTGAACCGAATTAAGCTATTTAGTTACCTAGGTAGCTTTCCAATTGTTCGCAAATTCTGATTTGAAATTGAACAACTGTTTACTTACCTTGGTAATTATACCAAAAATTACATCGTTATGAAACAATTGAGAAAAAACAGCTTGTTGATTTTTGCCTTTCCAATTCTGTTAAGCGCTTGCAACAAAGTAAAACCCAAATCAGTAGAAAAAGATATTACTGGTGGCCAATGGAAAATAACACTTTTTTCAGAGGACGGTGAAGATCACCTCAATGATTTTTCAAGCTACACCTTTTCATTTGATGAAAACGGCACTGTAGTAGGAACAAATGGTTCGCAAAACATTTCTGGAACTTGGGCTGTTGAAAAAGACAAAAGCAATGATGACAGTTCCAGTGATGTTGATTTCATACTGACTTTTCCTACCACAAATAATTTTGATGAATTAAGCGACGATTGGGATATCGTTACACAAACTAACTCTAAATTAGAATTGATCGATGTCAGTGGTGGTAACGGAGGCACAGACTTGCTAACCTTTGAAAAAATATAATAAATCAAAAAAAGCCGTTCAGATGAACGGCTTTTTTTAAATAATGATTTTCGAATCTATTACGGATTCATTGCTCCAATTTGACTTTCAAACTCTTTGATCATAAATTGAGCGGATTGTTTCAAAACATTGGTTTTAGGATCCTTCAATTTCACCAATATTTCACCTCCATTCACATCGAAGGTAAAGTTGACATATTTCACCAGCTCAACCAATTTCGCACCACCTTTTAACTCAAAACCGGCCATGTCCATGTTTTCCAAATTGGCAAATCCAGAAAAAGCTGTTTTTCCAAACGTTTCGCATCCCACGGGTACTTTAATAGCCGAACCTGGCACGGATTTGTACGCATCCGAAGAGATACCGCTCACTCCTCTTTCATCGATATCCAACTTCATAGTGCCGCCACTCAAAAAGTTTTGAGCCATTTCCGCCATCGGTTTTCCTTGTGGACCAAATCCCATATAAAAAGCAAAATCAGGCACCATGGAACCCGCCGTTGGATTGCCATACATGGCAAATCCCAATTTTCCACTCATCAAATTGGATAATTTTCCACCCGCCATCATCATGGCCATTTGCATCGGTCCGGCATTTTCAATCAATTTATCCAAAACGCCAGGAGCGTAATCATCCATCCATGTTTGCAACTTCACCATGTCCAAATTCATCGACATAGCGATTTTAGGTTCACCGCTTCCAATATTTTCGCGAATCATAGCCTGCTCATCCGTTTGAAGCATGGTTCGTTTTAGCAGAGAAGCTGAAAAGTGATTTTTCATCGCCATTCGCAATTGACCTTCCTCGAAATAGATGTTGGCTTGAGAAAACGATTCTTTCATCATTTCTTCCATTTGCGCTTTCTTGTCCTTCGCCAATTTGGGTAAAAGTGCTTCATTGCTGATGTAATTGTTATACAAGTGAAGATTCAAAGAAATATCGGACTTTTCTGCAATCAATTTAGCCGCCGTTCCAGTAAGTGTTTTACCCGTTGTTAACTCCATGGCATCTGCAATGGCTGTTTTCACTTCGAAACCGCCTTTTTTTACCATCATCAAGGCCAATTTTCCTTTGATTCCAACGGCCACGTCTCCACTTTGAAAATAATCAATGTCATCATCCGATTCCAAATCATAGCCTCGCTGGGTCAATTGCAATTTTAAACTGTCGGCATTCTTCACTTCCGCGAAAAGATACACCGTTCCCAAATTATTTGGATCCATAGGACCTTCAATGGCATAATAAACTTTCGCATCCAAATTGAGACCACTTTCAATGTTTTTCAATTCACCTTGAATAATGCCACCAAATTTTGGTACCGCCTTGTATTCAGCTTTGTTCAAAATCGATTTCAAATCAATGGAACCAAAAAAAACGACTTTGTTGTTGGCTTGCACAAAAGCGGAAGCGTTTTCTTCCACATTTCGATCATCCGTGTCACTTGAACAAGACGAAAGAAACAGAACAACAAAAACAAAGGGAACTAGGTAATTTAAAAATTTCATGTAGATGATTTTAGTGCTTTTATGCGTCAAAAGTAAAATAATATTTCCACTTGAAATACCAAGATTGTGCCAACTTACATTAATTTTGTTTATGCATTATGTAGAACCCTTTTACGAGTGGCGCGATTTCTATATCGCCTCCGAAGATCCTCAATCACCTTTCTTTGATCGAGTGTATTCTGAGTTTGAATTTGAACATAAAATTTACAATTATGTCATTCATCCTCAATGGGATTCTATCGGTTCGGAAACTCTATTCATAAAAATTTTATTTGTTGAATACGATGACCAATATGCCATTATCGAAATGATTGGGGAATGGAATGATGCGATTGAAAACGATATCATGACCTTTAAACGCGACATAATTGAAGAACTCATGGCGACGGGAATCAATAAATTCATGTTGATTGGCGAAAACGTATTGAATTTTCATTACTCAGATGAAAGCTATTACGAAGAATGGTTTGATGAATTGGACGAAGGATGGGTAGCCATGATTAATTTTCACGACCACGTTTCCCGCGAATTCGCCAAAATAAATTTAGACCAATATTTTATAAGTGGTGGCGAATTGGATGATTTCGATTGGCGTACTTTTTCGCCTTACCAGTTTTTCAAAAAAGTCAATAAAATCGCTGAAAAACGATTAAACTAAAAATCCGATACTGTTCAGTACCGGATTTCTAAAGAATTTTATAGAACATTACCGTTGGATACTTACCATTTGAGATTTTGGGTGGTTGTCGACGAAAAATTGAACAATGTACATGCCGTTTTTAATGTGATCAGGAACTCGGAATTTTTCTTGGTTCAATCCAATTGCACTCGTGCCAAGATTCATGTTCAACACAGATTTACCGTTTAAATCCACCAAATTGACCACTTTATTTCCGTTGATCAAAGTCGAGAACGCTATGTTGATGGAATGATTTTCAGCTGAAAATGAGGCTGTGAAATCTGTTAAAGTTGCCATCTGCTTATTTTCTAGTCCAACCGTTCCATTAATTGTGTAGTTGGATAAATAAATAGCATCACCTGTGTTTTGCGCATTGTTATTTGCCACATTCGTTGCTACATAAAATGTAACCGGACCGACATCTGTAACAGGAGCTGTCCATTGCCAATCCCACAAAGGGAAAGTCGAACCATTGGTACTTGCTGCTGTATGATTGGCATAAAATCGGCTACCTGAATTGGTGAAATTCACTCCACCTGCAGCAGGCGTAAATGTTCCAGCAAACGTGTTAGTAGCATCCAATACGGTGGCTTGAAATCCTTTTTTACTTGGGTTTGAGGCCAAGAACAAACTAATTTGATACGTTTCGCCTGGAACGTAATTCGTAACTGCACCTGACGAATTAACGAGAATGAATTGATTCTCAATACTTCCATCTTGTACCGTTCCGATGTGACAAACGGTACAATTTCCTTCACCCGGTGCTCCTGTTTTTGCTGTAGGTGACCCTGAATTATGGCGGATGGTTTTACTGAATTTTTGAATTTGAATTTCAGGCGCATTTTGCCAAGAAATGCCAAGAATGCCAATAAAAATTAAAGGCAAAAAAATGAGTTGCTTCTTCATATCGTTTTATAACTATTTAGCAAGAATATACTTTGAACGTATTATTCTAATGGTTAAAGTTCTTCTTTTAAAGTGAAACCACCAATTTAATTGTTCAACATGCCTTGTTGCATCCAACAATTAAAATTCGAAATATCAGCATCTGATAATTTTGGTAAGTTTTGTGGCATAGGTGGAATACCTCCTTCGTGACGAATGGACGTTAAAATCACATCAGCGCTCATGCTAACTGAAGCATGATCTTCCAAGGTATATCCTCCGGCTCCATTCGATGCATCATGACAACCCGACGTACTGCAGTTGGCCATCATCAAGGGTAGAATTGTCGCTTGGAAATGAATGGTGTCAGGACACTCAACTACCGGTACTACGTTTGGAACTTTTTCCTTTGTGCAAGAACTTACCTGCATGGAAAGGTATAATAGACCGATAATTAAAATGGGAAATAAGAATTTTACTTTCATGATTTTTTGATTTTGAAATTTCTAGAAATACTGAATCCTAGTCGGAATTGGCCTTTCAACCAATCCTCTTGTGTTAAGGCAACATACTGCAATTCACCAAAACCTCTTGCATTGGTGAAATTGATATGGAAATTATGTCCGTTGGTAACAAATTCGAATCCTAAACCAATGCTATTGGTTGCGGTGGTTCTAAAATTTTCATTTTCAAAATTGTAAAAATACTCTAGGATGACGCCCATGCTTTTATTGATTTTAACGTTTAAGGCTGCACCAAGAGACACTAAATCATTTAAGTCATCTTGCGCCACATAATTGCGGTGAACATACGTTGGCATCAATGCAAAACTGATTCGATCTGAAAATTTACGAGAAAGCACCAATTGCGACGAATAGGCAATTCTTCTTGAAAATTTCCCTTCAAAATTTGCAACAGATTGTGGATCCGATATTTGTTTCATATAGGTATAATACATCGTCCCGACCAACGCCGCAGAAATTGGCATTCCATTTTCTTTGTTCTGTGTCAAAATTCGCGCAGCAATAAAGCCGTCCACCAAAGATGTATATGGTCTTCCAATTCCCTTGCTTCTTCCCAAACCAGCCATTATTTTGTCCGAAATTCCATATTCCATGGCCATGCGAATATCCGCTGCATTATCAAATCCAAAGGCCGTTTGTGCACCTCCATTGCTTCCAGCTACATCTCCGAATCGGTGTTCAATTCTGTACTCCCACATTTTTTTACCCAACATTTCCGTAGAATGGGAATTCACAATACGGGTAGAATTGAATGTTCCCGTCACATCCTGCGCATAGCCAAATTGGCCAATAGAAAACAATACTGCTATTAATCCTAAATTCTTCATAATCTTTATTTTTCAGCAAGTTGGTTCAAATACGCCATCAAATCTTCTATTTGTTGGTCGCTCATTTTATCTTTGGTAAATCGAGGCATGTATTGATTTCGTCCTGGCATAGCGTACGTACCTTGACGGATGATTTGATAAATCGACAAATCACTGTAGTTGGTTTTATTTTTCAAAAATAATTTTGCACTTAATTTGTCATTATCCAGTTTCAAATAGGTCACTCGACCATCCAAATGGCAAAACAAACAAGAGTTATCATAAATGTATTTTCCTTTTTCTGCATCTCCTCCTGCTCCATACTTTCGATCGTCTCTCGGCATAGTTTCCATGAAATGAGCTGAATAGCCAGACGTATATTTTGATTCAATTTCCTTCAACAATTCTTTTTTCTCTTCTGTGGAAAGTTTTTGAAGATTGGCTAGGCTTTGTTTCTGATCAAATGTCAATCGGATATCTTTTAAGTGCAATTCCGTTTGTTTGAAATAATGCATAATTGCCTCTAATTCCCAATCCTTTAAGTTTCGCCCCGATGAACAGTACTTCGCACAAACCTGAATCGAAGCAGGAAGTGAATTTTTGGCTTTGTCTATTAACTCACCATATTTTTTAACGTAGTCGTCGTTGTAGAATGTTTTTCGGTTGTAAATTCCCCAAAAAGTCGAGCCTGGTAAAAAAGGTATTTTATTTTTTCGGGCATAATCTAATCGATCTACTGGATTTTGATCTGCCGCATCACTAAATTCAGCGTTCAAATTATGACAATCCGTACAGACGAAATAGGAAGATATAGCTTTGCTTTTGAAAAGTCCTTTTTTTCGTTTTCCATTCAAAATAAGCTCCAAACCAATTCTGGCTTTTTCCGGATTGTAATCGGCCATGTAATGCTCCGATTTTTCGCCTCCAAGGGCCATTCGGACTTCATCCAATGACATTTCGTCCAAGGTATTTTCGTTCACAGAGGTCCATTCACCCCGTTCAATACTAAAAGAGAATAGCAAGATTAAAAATGCTATTGTGCAGAAAAAGAGAATTTTATTCATTAATAAGGAAAAATAAAGAGTTCGGTAAATGTAGGAAAACTATTTTTTTTTCCAAAATTATTTTCATACTTAAGCAAATTTTAAGAATGAAGAAAAATCATTAGCTTAGTGCCACCATTTGAAACAAATGAACAAAGCAGAAATTCGGAAAATTTACAAGGAAAAGCGCAAGGCAATTTCACCAGGTGAATTGAACGCCAAGTCAGTCGAGATTGTCGAAAAAGCACTTTCGTCTTTTCAAATGGAGGATAAAATGGTCAGCCTATTTTTGCCCATTGAACTTCAGAGAGAAATCAATACATATTCACTCTGGGAAAAAATAACGGGTTTCGGCGGTCAAGTTGCCATTCCTGTCATGAATGTCGCGAAAGGAGATTTGAAACACATTTTGTTTTTGAACCAAAATCAATTGGCTGTCAATGACTTCGGAGTTCCTGAACCTCAATCGGGAAAAATAATCGCAGCACATAAAATTGACGTGGTGTTCGTTCCCTTACTTTGTTTTGACGAACAAGGTCATCGGGTTGGCTATGGCGGTGGATATTACGACAGATTCCTGAAAAAATGCAATCCACAATGTAAATTCATCGGTCTTTCCATTTTTCCACCCATCGAAAAGATTGACGATGTAGAATCCAACGATATCAAGCTACATGCTTGCGTTACTCCCGAAAAAGTATATCGATTTTAATTTTTGGCGCTGTTTTTGTCAACCTTATTGTGTAAACACACGTATATAGTTGTAAATGAAGTGGCTTTTCCTTTTAATCTGGTTCGTTTTGGGTTCCGTAATCTGGGCCCCAACAGGTAAAGGTGTGTTTGGCGTTTGTATTTCCTATCAAGCAAATGGCGCTTATACCACCTATATTGCCTATATGAAAGGACCCAATGGCATTTCAAATAAAAGGAGACTTCTTGAAGATGAATTCATTAAATATGCCTCCGGGTTTTGGCCAAGTATCTACAACAGCGACAATGATAACCTTTTTGCTTCAGAGCGAATCGGTTGCGGAATTGAAGTAGATCCGTCTACAAAAATTCAATATTTGTACTGTTCCCCCATGGACTCCTTGTGGAAACTAAGGTTTGGTATTTCCCCCATGAAAGGAATTCAAGAAGAAGGTTGGAGTGGAAAAAGTTTTCGTCCCTCTTCCGGACAAGAACAATATCTTTACAAAGAATTTGGTATCCACAATATTGACCATGACTTTTTCGTTGATACCAATTTCTGGAAACTGATGCGATCAGTGACCGACCCAGAATGGATTAACTATTATAAAAATTTACCATGAAAAAAAACATCTCCAATTTCCTATTGATTGCTTTCCTCGCATTCTCCAGTGCGGACAACAAAGCAAATGCAACCATCCAAAATACCTGGACTGGTATTCGAACTGAAAACGTTTTATCCAAGCGGCCTGAGCAAATTCGAATAGTTGACAAACTTGAAACAAATTCACAAGCGGATCATTCAGGTGCTTACGCGGAATTATTGTCAAAATATGTTTCTTCTGCTGGAAAAGTAAATTATGCTGGCATCAAGAAAAATGCAGCTAAACTAGACCAAGCCATTGCGTACTTTAAGGATAACACGCCTCAAGGTGATTGGAGCAACTCCAAAAAATTGGCTTATTGGATCAATGCTTATAACCTATTTACGATAAAATTGATCATCGACAATTATCCCGTAACGTCCATCAAAAATATTGCTGGTGGCAAACCTTGGGATAAAAAATTCATCCAATTGGATGGAAAAACGATGAGTTTGAACGATATCGAAAATGGTATTATCCGCAAACAATTCAATGAACCGCGCATTCACTTTGCTGTGAATTGTGCCAGTATTTCCTGTCCGAAATTGGCGAATGAGGAATATACTTCCAGTAACCTGAATACGCTATTGGATAAACAAGCCAAGCGCTACATCAATGATGTCAATGAAAATTCATTTTCTGGAAAAACAGTACAAATCTCCAGTATTTTTGATTGGTATCAGGGAGATTTCACTGGCGGAATAATCCCGTTTCTCAATAAATTTTCCAATTCAAAAATTCCTTCAGATGCCAAAATCACCTACAAGGAATACAACTGGAACTTGAACAATTAAAATTTGAAAGCGTACTTTCGGTAAGATGATTACACTTCAATTGTCAAGCCATCGTACGCAATGTCAACATTTTCTGGGAGTATTTTTGAGATCTCTTTCTGCAAACCTAAGAGATGAGAGATATGCGTCAAATAGGCCTTTTCAGGTTTGATTTCATCAATAAAAGCCAGTGCTTGTTCTAAATTAAAGTGCGAAATATGCTCGGTTAAACGTAAGGCATTTACGACTAAAATTCGCGTTCCTTTTATTTTTTCGATTTCGATTTTTGGAATGGTTTTCGCATCTGTGATATAGGTGAAATCCCCTATTCTGTAGCCAAAAACAGGCATTTTGTAGTGCAGTACTTCAATAGGAATAAATTCCAAATCTTCGACCACAAAGGGTTGATTGGTGATGAGATTTACATGAACTTTTGGAATTCCTGGATACGGATTGTCGTTGAAAACATATGAAAATTCTCTTTTGAGCGCGTGCTGTACTTCTTGTGTACAATAGACTTGCATATCTCGATTTTCTTTGAAATTGAAAGCACGTACATCATCCATTCCAGCCACATGATCTTTGTGTTCATGTGTAAAAACGACTGCCGACAAGGTTTGCACCCTTTCCTTCAACATTTGCTGACGAAAATCAGGTCCTGTGTCAATGACATAGTTTTTTTCATTAAACGATAGCATGACCGAACTGCGCAAGCGGTTGTCTTTTGGATCCGATGATTGACAAACAATACAATCGCAAGCGATTACCGGAACACCTTGTGAAGTTCCTGTGCCGAGAAAAGTAACTTTCATCTTTTCCATTTTACGCTTCTTTCCAAATTTTTATGCCCAACAGGCACCATCCCGTGATCATTAGTAAACCGCCAATTGGTGTGATCGGTCCTAAAAATTTAAGTGATATATCCATTGGTGCTTGCATCGAAAGTCCGTAAATGGAAACAGAGAAAAACAGGGTTCCAAAAATCAATAAACGAACGGGCCATTTTAGTGAAAAATTCCATTTATCCGCAAAACTTCCTATTAGCAATAAACCCAATCCTTGGTACATTTGGTAACGAACACCTGTTTCAAAAGATTGCAAACTTTCAGGCGTAAGAACTTTTTTCAACGCATGTGCACCAAATGCGCCAAGAATGATTGCCGTAGCTATGAAAAAAATAGCCCAAAGAAAAATTGTTTTCTGTTTCATAAATTTGAGTCGTTTTTCAAAGTTAAGGTATATTCCAAAACATTCTTCCACCCTTTCCATTTTCCGTAATCTCCAATGGTTTCATTGTGCCAGAGAAAAATAAAATCTCCTCCATATTGCTGGACTTCTTGGAACAAATCCTGAATTTTCGATTTGGATTCTGCTATTGAATATTTTTTATACTCCAGCAAGGTCCCGTCCATATAGGCAAAAGGGCGAATTTGTAGGTCTGTCTTTTTGTTAACTGACAAATCAAACCAAGGAAATTTATGGGCAGTCCCATTTCTAAAACCAATTTCATCTGCAAAGCCCATCGTAAAATCCTCTTGAATTCCTTCGTTAATCAGATGCTGAAAGGTAGTAGGGAATTTTAATTTTAAAAAATGTTGCCGTGAAATTTGAACCTTTCTTTGAAGAGTTTCCTCTAAACTGGCTTTTTCTTCGCTCAACAAATGTGACTTCTCATTGGAAACATAGCTTGGATGAATGCCAAATTCCGCTTTTTCGCTCATTTTTCGAATTAAATTTTGATGCGCAATCTGGTGGCGAGAAATATTGTTATCCAAGTTTCCATAGTCGCCTACCAACCAAAAAATACGGACTTTAAATTTTTGAGCTACCGAGCCAATCCATTCAAATGTGTCATATGGGTCTTTTTTCTTGCGCGCCAAAACTCGATGTCGCTCATGTAATCTTTTGAAATTTCCTTGCAAAACATCCCTTGCCATGGAAAGCAATTTACGCTTTCCTCTTTTTAAAAGATACGCATAGGTATTGTCTATATCAAAGGATGGAATGAGCTGACCGATTTGAATTTTTGAGTCCAATGGCTGCTGGATTTCTCTTTCAATTTCTGCAATTATTGCCAAAGCCCAACGATCACAAATGCATTGTTGCAGCCATCCATTTTTGAATTGCACGCTTTCATTGCCCATAAATCTCCCGTGTTGATCTAAAACCACCGGTTGATACTCTTCCATTCGGGTTAAAACATAAAAAATGGATGAAATTGGGTCGGGTTCTCCATCAAATGCAAGACATTCAATTCCTTTCCAAATGGATTTTCCAATTTTCATTTGAGTCAAACCAGATTCATTCAAAACCTGTCCCGAATTCCATTTTGAAAAAGAAATTTTCGGCGATGTTATTGCATCAAATTCTGTAGTCGAATCGGTTAATTGAAACTCAATTCCACGCAAACCAAAGATAAAATCCAAGGTATATTCCCAGCGCTCATTGACCTCGTCAACCTGTACTACTAGCATTTTATAAGTATCGGATAATTTGTTCACAGATGAATTCAGCTGCTTTTCCATCGCCATAAAAATTGGGGTATGAAAAACCTTGAGCGGATTCAAAATGATCGTAGGCAGCGATGATTCGCTCCTCGTCATGATCGGTTAAAATCGCATTTCCATTTTCGACGATTTCCACCCATTCCGTTTGCGGACGAAGAATGATGCAAGGTTTTTGAAAGAAAAAGGACTCTTTTTGCAAACCGCCACTATCCGTAATTATCATTCTGGCGTGTTTCTCCAAGGAAATAATATCCAAGAAACCGGCTGGGTCGATGATTTGAATGTGTGGGTTTTGCTCCAATCGTTGTTGCAATTCTTCTCCAAGCAATTCTTCCATTTTTTTCTTTGTGCGCGGATGCAGTGGCAATACAATTTTGTTGTTGGATCGCGTTTGAATCGTTAAGAGCGCACTAAAAATAGACTTTAAATTTTCGGCAATATCTGTATTGGCATCTCGGTGTATGGTGCACAAAATAAACGCATTGGAGGTCAAATTCAAATCGGAAAGGATCGTGGATTTCTCATCGGATACTTTCGAAAAATAAAGACTGTTGTCGTACATCACATCACCACAATGCAGCACCAACGGGTGATCTTCATTCACCATCTCGGCAATTGTTAAATCAAACCCTTCCTTTTGCAAATTTTGCAAACCTGTATTTGTGGGTGTAAAGAGCATTGTCGACATGTGATCACACGCAATACGATTTACTTCTTCGGGCATGCGCTTATTGAAACTGCGCAAACCGGCTTCCACGTGAATAACGGGGATGTGAATTTTGGAGGCCGCTAACGCACCCGCTATCGTAGAATTCGTATCTCCATAGACCAAAACGGCAGTTGGATTTTCATCCAGAAATATTTTTTCCAAACCTTCCAGCATTTTAGCGGTTTGGGCACCATGCCCACCGGACCCAACATTCAAGTTGTACTTGGGGCGAGGAATTCCCATTTCATTGAAAAAAATGTCGGACATGTTTTCATCGTAATGTTGACCTGTGTGAACAATTATTTCTTCCAATTGATCTTGAAAAACAGTCTGGACTGCCCTAGAAATGGCGGATGATTTTATGATTTGTGGACGAGCGCCAACGATCGTAATGATTTTTTTCATGCTGCTAAAACGCAATATTTTTGTCTGCGAGGCTAAGATAACCATTATCCGTAAATATGACATGGTCGAGCACCTCGATGCCAATGAATTCGCCGAACGCTTTCAAGTTTTTGGTTAACTTGATATCCTGCGGACTCGCCACCAGATTCCCACTGGGATGATTGTGCGCTAAAATCAAGGCGGAAGCTTGGTGCAACAAAGCCGATTTGAAAATAACTTTGCCATCTGCGACCGTTCCTGAAATGCCGCCTTTGGATATTTGTTCATAACGCAAAACATGGTTGCCACGGTCAAGAAACACCACATAGAATTCCTCGTGTTGCAGATCTTGAAACAAGTGATTGAGCAATTCATATACGTCATTGGAAGATTCGATTTTGACTTTTTTCGCTTTGTCGGCTTCTTTTCGTCGTCGCCCTAGTTCTAATGCTGCCATTAAAGTCAAAGCTTTCGCTTCACCCATTCCTTTGTGAATCGTTAATTCATTTACGCTGGACCTTCCCAACTGGTGTAAATCGTTGTGGTGGGCATTGAGAATTTCTTGTGCTAATTCAACGGCTGATTTATTTCTAGAACCAGAACCTAGTAAAATAGCAATGATTTCAGAATCTGATAGCGCATTTTTTCCTTTCAGTAACATCTTTTCTCTGGGGCGATCATCCTCCGCCCACAGTTTGATAGTAGTGTTCATTTGCATAGTAATCGATTTGTGTTTCTACCTAAGTTACGAAAAAAGTTATTTGCTTTTCAACTGACATCGTAAAAAAAAAGAAGTAGGTATGTTTGACTAAATAGTCATACCCTGTAACTAAATCTGAAGGAAATTCGTAGAAACACGAACACCTTTTCTCTTGGTATGATTATTGACAATGGAAGGTGTAGAAGAATTTTGGTCGGAACAGAAGCTGGTAAGGAATACCACTAATTTTGACGACCTTTTACTTGATAGTTAGAAAAATGACAAAATATATATTAATTGCGTTTGGGTTAGGAATCACAACGTTTGCTTGTAGTCAAAAAACACCGGTTAACCGGGATACCAAGGGAACCATAGAAAGAGAAATTGCCTTCAAAAAGGATCACTTTAATTTGCAAGATTTTTTGATCGAAAATCCCTTTTTGGATAAAATCGTCAATGATATTTATGAGTCATTGGACGATACTGCGCGTGTAGCTCAAGTTATCATGCCAGCCATCGGCAAATATGGTGACGAAGAAGCAACCATTACGGAATTGGTTTCATCTAGAAAAATTGGTGGTTTATTGCTCTTGAATGGTAGCAAGGATCAATGCAAAACATGGGTAACGAAATTCAATGCCATCAATCAATCAAAAAATAGTTTGCCATTTTTGTACAGCGCAGATGCAGAACCTACACTTTTCAACCGTAAAATTTCGGGCACGCCAATCGTGAAAAAAGCAAGTGAGATTGCTTCTATTGAAGAAGTAAATCAAACCGCTGCATTGATTTCTAAAGAGCTAAAGGAAATTGGTATTAATTACAACTTCTCGCCCGTTGTTGACATGTCGAAAAACTCGACGGTTGGTTACCGTGGTTTTGGAAAAGATCCAGCGAACATTGTGCCTTGGTCCGAAGCGTTTATTGCAACCTCTCAAAAAATGAATGTGGTTGCTACGGCAAAACATTTCCCAGGGCACGGACTCGTTTCTGGTGACACGCACAAAGCTTTACAAGTGATTGATGGTGATTTACAGGAAGTTAAAAACTACCCTGAGTTAATCAAAGATGGGGTGCTTTCAATTATGGTGGGACATTTAGCCGTGGTAAACAATTCGGAATACAACACCAACGGTTTACCCTCAACTATTTCAAAAAACATAGTGACCGATTTGTTGATCGACAGCCTTCATTTCAAAGGATTGATTGTGACCGATGCGATGAACATGGGCGGAGTAACCAATTTCAAATCTGCTGAATTGCGTTCGATTGAAGCGGGATGTGACATTACCTTAATGCCCCAAAATACTGCAAATGCGTTCAGCGAAATCTACCTGAAATACCAAGCTGACGCAGCCTTCAAAAAACGCATTGAAACGTCTGCAAAAAAAGTAATTCGTATGAAGATTTGTTTGGGGTTGATTTAAGGTAGGATATCAATTCGAGTCGCCAAACGCTTGGCTTTCTCCACCAATTCTTTCACCGATTCTGTTCCATACGCCAATGCAACGCCCATTCTTCGAAACGGTCGTGCAGTGGGTTTCGCGAACCAGCGAAAATCTTGATTTTCCAAACTGTGAATGTGTTCTGCTCCAGCAAATGTTGGCCAGGTTAAAATTTCCCGATCCGAAAGCACAACTGCACTTGCTCCATTTCGTTCCCATTTCACTTGTTTAACTGGAATTCCCAAAATAGCTCGTGCATGCAATTCAAACTCATTCAAGTTTTGCGTTCCTGCCAACGTTACCATTCCGGTATCGTGCGGGCGAGGTGATAATTCGGAAAAAATGGTTCCTTCTGTTTTGGAAACGAAAAACTCAACGCCCCAAATTCCAGAACCACCCAAAGCTTTTGTAACATCAGCAGCCATTTGTTGTGCTTGTTTCAAATGCTCAGGATTCATTTCCATGGGTTGCCAGCTTTCTTGGTAATCTCCACGTTCTTGACGATGGCCAATGGGTGGACAAAACAACGTCGTTCCATCTTTTTGTGTCAAGGTCAAAAGCGTGATTTCATAATCGAAATTGATGAAACCTTCGACGATCACTTCCATTTTATCACCGCGAGAACCAGCCATGGCGTAATCCCATGCTTTTTCAATATCCGCTTCTGATTTGATGACGGATTGTCCTTTTCCCGAGCTGGACATTAATGGCTTCACCACACATGGAATACCTGTAAATTCAACGCCTTTTTTCAGTTCTTCAAAAGAACTGGCATACCGATAAGGAGCCGTTTTCACGCCAACTTCTATCGCTGCCAAATCACGAATGGCTTTTCGGTCCATGGTGAAATTTGCCGCTTTTGCGCAAGGAACCACTTGCATGCCTTGCTTTTCATACTCGTACAATCTTTCGGTACGAATCGCTTCTATTTCAGGTACAATGATATCTGGTTGATGTTTGGCTACAATTGCATCCAATGCATCTCCATCCAACATGTTGATAATTTCACGTTCTTGCGCTACTTGCATTGCGGGTGCGTTGTCGTAACTATCAACAGCAACAACGTGTTGTCCTAATCTTTGCAAAGCGATAACGAGTTCTTTCCCCAATTCGCCGGAGCCCAAAAGCATGATTTTATTTCTCATGCGTCAAAGATAAAATGAGTGGACGAATATTTCGAAAGGAAGATTTCAGAATTTATCCACTATTTTCATTTTCGCAGAGATGAATTAAGAAATTGTCAATTCGACCCGATACATCGAGAATATTTGATTTCTGGACCTCGTTCGTAAATTTGGGAATTCCCAAATTCCCAAATTCCCAAATTCCCAAATTCCCAAATAAAAATTCATTTTAATCTTTTGAATGAATGATTCTGCCATACAAACTGACCATTCAACTCACCAAAATTGTTAATTTCAAATGCAAACCCTCAATTTTCATTATCTTCAAACCAAATTTTTTTTATGCGGTTGTTGCGCTTCTTACTTCTCCCCTTTTCTCTGCTTTACGGAGTTGTAACTTGGGTGCGAAATAAATTGTTTGATTTCGGTTTGAAGGAACAATTCAATATTCCTTTTCCGTCTATTACCGTTGGGAATTTATCCACTGGTGGAACGGGAAAAACACCTCATGTTTTGCTTTTGAACAAATGGCTTTCGAAAGAAAAAAAAGTAGTCGTTGTCAGCCGCGGATATGGACGAAAAACAAAAGGTCTTTTGTGGGCAGATGAAAACTCGACGGCTGAAAGTATCGGCGATGAACCTTTGTTGTTTTTGCATGCCGAACCGAAACCATCGGTCATCGTCAGCGAAAAAAGACGATTGGCGATTGATGACCTCGTTAAAAAACCAATTGAAAACGCTGTCGTTCTTTTGGATGATGCTTTTCAGCACCGCCATGTAAAAGCGGGTATTAATATCGTTTTGACGGATTTTTCCAAACCCTATTTCAATGATTTTATGTTGCCTACTGGTAATTTGCGAGAATTTCGATTGGGAATAAAACGAGCCGACTATGTGATTGTAACCAAAACTCCCGTTGATCTTTCCCCCGCTAAAAAAGAAGCCTTTTCGAGTAAAATCAAACGAAAGAAAGACACAATTTACTTTTCTTCTATCGTCTACTCCGACATCGAAACCCTTGACAAATCACTACTCCAACCTGAAATTGAGTATGTGGTGCTAGTGACGGGAATTGCCAATCCAGAACCGTTGGAAACCCATTTGAAGAAAAAATACGACGTTCACCCAGTCGTTTACCCAGATCATTACCAATTTAAGGAGCCAGATATAGAGGATATTCACGGGATTTTTGGTAATTTCGCACGCGAAAAAACAATCATCTTGACGACGGAAAAAGACGCCGTTCGATTGGAGAAATTTAAAGAGATTGGACTTTTGAAAAAATACCCTTGGTGCATTCAAAAAATCACCGTAGAAATAGATAGAGAACAAGAATTGAAGGATAAATTAATAGAATATGTTAGAAAAGTTTAAGGAATCAGTTGCATTCATCAACTCACAAACAAGTGTAAAACCAACCGTTGGTATTATTTTAGGAACAGGTTTGGGAGGTTTAGTAAAAGAGATCAACATCATCGATGAAATTCCTTACGAGCAAATCCCAAATTTCCCTGTTTCAACGGTGGAAAGTCATTCTGGAAAATTGATTTTTGGAGAATTGGGTGGTAAAAAAGTAGTTGCCATGCAAGGCCGTTTCCATTTCTATGAAGGTTACGACATGAAACAAGTTACCTTTCCTGTTCGTGTAATGAAATTATTGGGCATCGAAGCTCTTTTCGTAAGTAATGCTTCAGGTGGAGTTAATCCGGATTTCGCAGTAGGTGAAATCATGATTCAAAACGATCATATTAATTTATTCCCGGCGCATCCTTTGATTGGGAAAAATATTGATGAATTGGGACCTCGTTTTCCTGACATGAGTGAACCTTACGATCCAAGCATGATTGCCTTGGCGCAGCAAATTGCGGGTGAATTGAACATCAAAGTTTCCGTTGGAACCTACGCAGGTTTGACAGGTCCAACTTTGGAAACACCAGCCGAATATCAATTTGTACGAAACATTGGCGCAGATGCTGTCGGTATGTCAACTGTTCCAGAAGTAATCGTTGCTCGCCACATGGATATTCCTTGTTTCGCGATTTCCATCATCACTGATTTAGGCGTTCCAGGTAAAATTCAGAAAGTTTCGGTAGCCGATGTAATTGCAGTTGCCAGTCGTCAGGAGCCAAAAATGACGGCAATTATGAGCCAACTGATAGCAAGAATCTAATTTTTTCATTTTAACAAACGACTGATTTTTTCATGTCAAACACAAGAGATAAATACGAAGTAGTGATTGGACTTGAAGTCCATGCACAAATGTTGACACATAGCAAAGCCTATTCATCCGATTTGAATGAATACGGTTCCATTCCGAACACCAACGTAAGTGTGGTAAGTTTGGGACATCCTGGAACGTTGCCTGTGATGAACAAAAAAACAATTGAGAACGCCATAAAATTGGGGTTATCATTGCATTGTGACATTGCCGAAAACCAATATTTTGCGCGCAAAAACTACTTCTACCCAGATTTACCAAAGGGATATCAAATTACCCAAGACAAAACACCCATTTGCACGGGTGGTTATCTAATCGTCAACGATGAAGATGGCAACGAAAAGAAAATTGGCTTAACACGAATTCACATGGAAGAAGATGCAGGGAAAAGCATCCATGATATCGATGTGAAAGATACTTTGGTCGATTTAAACCGTGCTGGTGTTCCTCTTTTGGAAATCGTTTCGGAACCCGATTTACGTTCCTCTACAGAAGCCTACAATTATGTTTCTGAGGTCCGCAAACTAGTTCGTTATTTGGAAATTTGCGATGGCAACATGGAAGAAGGTTCTTTGCGTTGCGATGCCAATATTTCGGTTCGTCTCAAAGGAGCGGCTGAATTTGGCACCAAAGTGGAAGTGAAAAACATGAACTCCATGCGAAACGTTCAACGTGCCATTGAATATGAAATCGTACGTCAAATTGAGGTGTTGGAAAACGGTGGAACGCTTGAACAGCAAACACGTCAATACGATGCGTTGAAAAATGTTACACATGCCATGCGTTCGAAAGAAGCTGCGAACGATTATCGTTACTTCCCTGAGCCAGACTTGTTGCCTTTGCGTGTCACAGCAGATCAAATAGCAGCTGTAAAAGCTGAAATGCCTGCTTTGCCAAGAGATTTGTTTTTGAAATACACACAAGAATTGGGATTGTCGGCATACGATGCTTACAATTTGACGGACAATAAATTTATTGCCTTGTATTTTGAGGATTTGTTGAAACATACGAATTTATTCAAACTAGCGGCCAACTGGATGATGGGCGATATCAAATCCTATTTGAATGCAAATGGCAAAGAGATTTCCGAATTCCCGCTTGCACCCGAACAAATCGCAGCTTTGATTGATTTGATCAATACTGGTAAAATTTCAAGTACAATCGCTTCTCAGAAGATTTTCCCAGCGATGTTGGAAACGCCAACTGCCAATCCATTGGCATTAGCTGAATCGATGAATTTGATTCAGGATTCCAATGAAGACTCGATTTTAGGATTCATTAACGAGATGAAAAAGCAACATCCAGATGAAGTTGCACGTTATAAAAATGGCGAAAAACAATTGCTTGGTTTCTTGATGGGGCAATTGATGAAAATTTCCAAAGGAAAAGCAGACCCAAAATCAGCCAATCAAATACTAAGAAATGAACTTGAGAAATAAGATGAAATTTATTCCTATCCTTTTGAGCCTTGCTCTCTTTGCTTGCAATTCTGGAAAAACCGATAAAGGTTTACCGATCAATTTTGAAGTGAGCGGACAAATTGATGGCGCCAAAGAACAAAATATCTATATAGAAGCCATTAGCGCTGACGGAACAATTGATGTCGCAAAAGGTGAATTAGGTAGTGATGGGTCTTTCTCCATAGAAGGAAATATTCCGGGTATGGGAATTTACCAAATGCGTTTAGGTGAAGGAGAAGACAAAATCATTCCTCTGACGATGGCGCCAGACGACAAAGTTTCCATTCAAGCGGTTTACGCCGATTTCAGCACAAAACCGACCTTCAAAGGAACGGAATGGGCTGAACCGTTGACGAAATACATGGCTTTGTTTGCTGATTTTGCCGATAACCAAAAAGTTCTAGCTGACTTGGAGCAAAGTGGAGCTACAGAAGAACAATTGATGGGGAAATACTTTGAACTTCGTAAAACCTTGGATGAATTTGCAAAAAAACAAATGCTGAAATCACCAGATAATCCGGTTAACATCATTTTATCTTCCTCTCTTTCTCCAAATGTTGGTTTTGCACATTGGGATCCGAAAAATTTAGAAGTTTTAAAAGAAGTAAGTGCGGGTTTCAACAAACGATTTGCTGGTTCGCCATTGGCTGAAAACATGTCAGGACAAGTTTTTCAAATTGAAAGCGCTTACCAACAATATTTGCAAGAAGGTGCTTTGGCAAAAAATGGACCTTCCGAAGTAGCTCCTGAAATTTCTATGAAAAACCCTGAGGGGAAAATCATGAAATTATCGGACTTAAAAGGGAAATATGTTTTAATTGATTTCTGGGCTTCCTGGTGCGGACCCTGTAGAAAAGAAAATCCAAACGTAGTGCGATTGTACAATGAATACAAGGACAAAGGATTTACGGTTTTTTCCGTCTCATTGGATAAAGATCTAAATGCCTGGAAGGCCGCTATTCTTCATGATGGATTAATTTGGCCGAATCACGTGAGTGATTTGATGATGTGGGAAACTCCATTGATTCAATTGTACGGATTCAATAGCATTCCTCACACCGTTTTAATCGATAAATCAGGGAAAATAATTGCGAGAAACTTACGTGGCGCAAGTTTGGAACAAAAATTGAAAGAGATATTATAAAAATCAGAAAAATATGAAGTTTAAAATACTTTCGTTATTCACGCTATTAATTGTCAATCTAGGTATCGCACAGAAAGACGTAAAGGTAAAAGTAACAGGAAACATTTTCAATACGACCGTTGATTCCATTAGTATTTCGCAATACATGGGGACTTATTTCGTGGATATTATCAAAGTTCCGTTAAAAAAGAACGGTGATTTTTCATTGATAGGATCAATTCCAGCGCAAGACTTTTATGTATTGCGCTTAGGCAACGATAGAGTAAATTTGATACTACGAGATGGCTCTGATATTCAAGTGTACGCCGACGGAAAAGACATCAATTCATTTGGCAATATCGTGGGATCCGACGAAAGCAACAACATGAAAAAATTCATTTTGGAAATGCAGGTTTGGAATATGAAAAAGGATCAAGCTCAAAAAGAGATGCAGCTTCATCCTGAAAATAGAAATGCATTGCAACAAGGTTTGGAAAATGAGTACGCAAAATTTGTAAATAGCCGTCAAGCCTTCATTCAGCAAAACCCAAATTCTCCCGCTTTACTTCCGGTTCTTTCTACAATTGATCCTAACACGGATTGGGCAAATTTTGAAGCCATCGCAAAACAACTTGAAAATGCATTGCCTGGTTCTAAGACCATCCAAAACAACTACGACAGCTACGTGGGTTTGAAAGCCCAAAAAGAAGCGCTGGACTTTTTATCCAAAGGAAAACAAGCACCTGATTTTGAAGAGAAAAAAGCGGATGGCACAACAATGAAACTGTCTGATTTAAAAGGACAAGTAGTGTTGTTAGATTTCTGGGCTTCTTGGTGTGGACCTTGTCGAGCGGAAAATCCAAATGTGGTTCGTTTGTACAACAAATACAAAGACCAAGGCTTTACGGTAATGAGTGTTTCATTAGACAAAGATGGAAACAAATGGCAAGAAGCCATTAAAAAAGATAATTTGAGTTGGCCGAATCATGTGAGTGATTTACAGGGCTGGTCTTCTAAAGCCGCAGGAAAATATCAAGTAAGAGGAATTCCATTCACGGTTCTAATCGATCGCGAAGGAAACATAATCGATACAAAACTTCGGGGAGAGTCTTTGGCCATGGAATTAGAAAAGATTTTTGGCAAATAGACGTGACAGAAAATAAAAAAATATACTTTGCGTCCGACTTCCATTTGGGTGCTCCTAATCAAGAGGAAAGTCGAAAGCGAGAAAAAGCAATCGTTTCATGGCTCGATTCTATCAAAGGAGATGCTGAAGAAATATTTTTGGTAGGTGATCTTTTTGATTTTTGGTTTGAACACAAATTTACTATTCCAAAAGGCGCTGTTCGATTGCAAGGAAAAATTGCCGAAATAACAGATGCAGGGATTCCTGTCCACGTCTTTATCGGTAATCACGATATGTGGATGTTCGATTATTTACCGGCAGAATTAGGCATTCAACTCCATCGAGAACCCCTCACACGAATTTGGAACGGGAAAAATTTTTTTATCGGTCACGGTGATGGTTTAGGCCCGGGTGACAATGGATACAAGTTTTTGAAGAAAGTTTTTGCGAATAAATTTTGCCAATGGGCTTTCGCTCGTTTACACCCAAATTTTTCATTTTGGTTAGCGAATAAATCTTCTCAAAAAAGCCGATTGCATACAGCATTGGCTGATGAAAAGTACTTAGGTGACGACAATGAATGGTTAGCTATCTATTGCAAAGAAACCCTTAAAAAAGAACACTTTGATTACTTTATTTTTGGTCATCGTCACTATCCAATTGATATATCCGTTGGTGAAAACTCGACGTATATCAATTTAGGAGAATGGATTAATTACCAGACGTATGGGGTTTTTGATGGTCATAAGATGGAGTTGTTAACATTCAAGTCACTCCTTTAATTTTCTATCTACTTCATATCCGTAAAATTGTTTTTTTTTCAAGGAAAACATGAATCTTTTCTAGAAATTTTCCATTACTTCTAAAAACAAAAGATTCTTCATTTCCTTCCTCACTTTGAATAATTAGACGATTGTTATCCTCTATTCTCCATTTAAAATTACGACCAACTTGATCTCCTATTTCACTTGTTCCCGTGTTATCAGAATTAAAACGATAAATGAATTGAATTTTTACAGGATATTCATCCAACAATATTGTACCCATATTTTGATCGCGAACGCTATCCTTCCAAGTCATCAAAGAGGTAATCATTTCCCAATCTCTAAGAATTGAAGTTGACAAATTAAAATTAGATATAGCTAATATATACTCAATTAAAAGCGATGTCCCAGTCTGCCACCAGGCCAGTTCAGGATAGCTAACGGAATACTCTCCCGCCCTTAAAAGGGCAGAATGAAAATATTAAGCACAAAAAAACCCTCTACGATTACTCGAAGAGGGTTCTTAAAAGCGGCGTCGACTTACTCTCCCACCCTTAAAAGGGCAGTACCATCAGCGCTATCAGGCTTAACTTCTCTGTTCGGAATGG
>JBAYVD010000003.1:0-305329 GCA_041674745.1 Crocinitomicaceae bacterium | reverse complement strand
GCCCAACTTCGTTATTTTTTCTATCTTTAATTTAAAAATAACTCGACATAACACGAAGTTTGACTCATTCAGTTTACTTTTAAACTTGAGATTTCTGATCGAGTCAAACTTCTATACGTTATGTGTCATTAACCAGAGCAAACCATGATTCAAGATTTGATCGACAAAATAAATACCGAATTAATCAATCTGGGATATACCGAAAATAAGGTAAACAGCCTACCTCCTATTGTCAATAGAATAAATATAACAATAAACATGGCAAAGTTGGCATTGAAAGATAACCACAAGTTAACCAAGGAAGATAAAAAGTGGTGTGAGTATTACGCCCAGTACAACAATATGTTTGACTCTGATAAATTGGAACATCTTGGTGAATTGTACTTTGAACTTATTGAAGCTATGGATAAAACATATTTCAAATAAGTAAGACAATCATTCCCAAATGATAATTGAAGCAGAAATAATAAGCCAACCATACTCGGGAGAATTCGAGGAACGCATTTACGACAATGAAAGTCCGTGGAATTCCCAAAATTGGACTTGGATAAAATTTAAAGAGGATAATGCTAATGACTGGTGCGGTCAATTTAGAGGAACACCACGTAAAGTATCAATTTCGGGTGTTTATGGAAAAGTATTGGTACTGACTTCTGACTACCTTTATGAATTAGATTTGAAAACGGGTGATATTCTGAAGTTAGAAGATCAGCCACAATTTCATAATTTAACAACCGCCCCAGATGGTAGTTTTATTATTGCTGACTATTACAATGTTGAAAGAATTACATCTGATATTGAAATTAAAGAACATATCAAAAGTCCAATCGAAATGGATATGATTGAATTTAAAGAATGGAAAGACGATATGTTGGAATTTACTTGTGATGAATTCATGAATTGGGATCGACACTTGGTCATGATTTATGACAATGAATTAAATGAAATAATGATTAAAAAATAAGACACATAACATGCAGTAAAAAAAATGGCGCACGATTAAACTCGAGAGAAAGCGCCACTTTTCCTACCGCAGGACCGTTACCAGCAATGACAAACACTCGATGAAAACTACAATATTTATTTTTATTCTTTTATTAATAATTGCACCAATAGTACTTTTAGATCAAGTTACCAAAAAAGAACAAATTGGAACTGTCACAACTTATTCTCTTGATTCAGATTATGCAATGGGTGTTGTATTGTATGAAAGTGAAAAATACAATTCCGATTATGAACAGGCTCGAATTGACGCAATTAAAAGATTGAAAAAAAGCGCAAACAGAGGATTTGCACCATCACAATTTTATTTGGGGAAAATTTATCTAGGTGACCCTTTGATTTTTAAACAGGATGAGGGAATCAGGTTAATTAAAAAAGCTGCATATCAAAATGATGAACAAGCAATTCAGTATTTAACTGAGAATAAAATACCTTATAAATCAAAGCCAAGAATAAATAAGTATAAAAAGTATATGCTTCCCATGCTTATTACTCACTTATTGTTATCTGGTGCAATTACTTTTTGGTTATTTAAAAAAGGGATTATGAAAAGAAATAAAAATAAAATTTTAATAATCTGGTTATTGCCATTTTTAGGAGGAGTAATTGGATTATTAGGATTATCAAAAAAACAATGCTGGTAACACACGCTTAGCAAAAAAGCCGAAATTTTGGTAACGAACAACGATTAACATAAAAACTTTAGATTTTGGTTCGCAAATAATACTAATTTTAAAAATCGGCTTCTTCGCCAAGCGCGGAAACGTTAGCATTAACTTAAAATGTACACTGAAAGAATGATCGATACTCCTAATTCAGAATTTAATGTTGCAATCATTTCTAATGTAGAAATTGACAATTCTTTTTTTCCAGAATTAAGTGAACTAAATGAAATATTTCAGTTACCAAATGAACAGATATTTGTTTGGACACATACGGATAACGAATATTCTAAATTAGTTTCTAAGGTCAATCTTGATGTTCATGACAAAAATTACTGGAAAACCTTTGCTGTAATTCTCAAGCAAACAAGAGCGCTGACAACTCACTTCGAGGATATAATTGATCCTGATTATCATTGGGTAAAAGATTTTGACCCTACATTCAAACCATATGATTTAGTTCATGCTGAATTGGAGAGATACAGAAATGATGAATTCACTTTCAAATTTGAAGTCGATCAAATAATTAAAAGAGGAAGTGTTTTTAATCTCAATTTTTTATATGAAAATGCTGACATAATCGCCTCGTTAATAAAAGACGAAAAGTTTTTTTGGTCTGTGCAGCATTTATTATCTTCATTAGAAAATCATTGGTACTGTCATACTTGTGAATTATCTCCACCAAATCTTCGAAAGCATCCAAGTCATGACTTCGATAAGCATTACGAAGTCTTCGCTTTGCCTAGACTGGAAATTGCAATTATTCAAGCGGTTAAAGCTATTGAAGGAATTCTTGGTCAACCTGGCAAAAATGAAAGAAGGCGTATTGAAAAGTGGGAAAACTCACTTTCGATTCCATACAATGAGGAATTTCGAAATACTGGTAAAACAAACTTTGAATATCATGATTACCTTGTAAAAGAGCTTAGAAATGAAGTTGCTCATAATATCCGAAATAAACCTTTTAAATTTAATCGAGCACAAACAATAGATGCACAATTTTATGCTTGGACTGTTATTCATGACTTTTACAGTAAAAATCTTATGACTTCTATCAATGGAATTGAGTCTCTTAATTTTAATCTAGATTTACAAAAACGTATAAATCCAAATCTTGGTACGCGAATGACAACCAAGGAATTTACCGAACAATTAAAAAATAATACTAACACGCGCTAAAAAATCATAGCCGCCCTTCGGGACGGCAACGCTTTTTAGCGCCAGCCGTTAGGTATAATTACGATGAAAAAACTAATCGACAGATATTCGAAAGGAAAAATTCAAATTAAATTTCATTTGGTTACTCCAGTGACAAGCAATCGAAAAAGGAAAATAATTTTATCAATTGGACTTATGCTTTTTTTAACCTTTACGTTTTATGTAATTCCAAAGATTCTACAAAACTTAAATTTGACTGGATTAATCCCTATTGGTATTGGACTAGGCGTATTTTGGTTACTTTTCGACTTTATAATAAGAATCTGGTTATTTAAAATTAATGAAATTGGTATAATAAAATTCCTGCCCGAGACGATGCAAATTCAAACAACTGATAACTTGATAAATGAGAGCATTTCTTATTCAGAAGTTAAAGGAATTCGATATCAACGTAATGTTCCGAGGACAGTTCTTACAAATACTCCAGACACCAAAACATTCATTGTTGAATTTGTACGATATGAGAATAAGCCAATTATAATAGAAGTTGAAAACAATATGTTTGTAACCAAAAAGGACGAAAATCAATTTCGTACTCCTGAACCCGACTTAGAGACTGTTTTAAGTTACATTAATGCAAAATATGGAGTAGAAAGGGTTAAAAAAATTAATACTCCTAACATCAAATAAACAAAAGCGCAGAAATGATTATACTTGTTAGGCGCCTTTGCCTATTCGAAAAACGTTACCTGCAACTATGAAATTCATACTAATATCAATATTGACATTTTACTCAAGTTTAATTTATGCTCAAATTAAATCTGAAAAATTTGATACACTCATTAGAACTGAGCTATCTGATACACTTCAGAGTATCTACGAGAGTTTTTTAAATAATGATGTTGAAAAAGTATCTATTGCTTTACTCGAAAAAAAATATTCGCATTCGGAATACTACCATTTCTTGAAAACAAAAAAGATTTACCAGAGCCGTAAAAAATGGATTAAAAAACATTCACATGAAGAATCAATAATTCGAATCGGGAAGTATTATCCGTTTAAACATATTGACTCAATGATTTTCGAGTCTGAATTTGATGGAATTGACCGGGAATTTATAAAATCAGAAATGTTTTTAGACAGCGCGGAAATTAAATTCGCATTGAATGAAATGTTTAACGGAGTTGAAAACAATATTATTGATATGTGTTATAGTCCAAGACATGCTGTTTTATTCTATAATGCAGCAGGAAAAGTCTCTGGTATTTATGAAATCTGTTTTGAATGTTCAAACGTGAAAGTTGGCATTGTGGGAATAATAATGTTTCCAAAAAACTCTCCATACTTAAGGGAATTATTCGAGAAACACGCGAATGAACTCTAATAAAATGCAGGTAACACAAGCTACACAAAATGCGGGTTTTCGCTTCGAAAAACCACTTTTGGATTTGTAAATCTATTTGTAACTTCGGAAAAACAATATCGGAAATGATCCGCACATTGCGTTGCTTCAAACGTTAGCAACCATAATCACACCCGAAAAACGTTCAAAAATAAATTTTCAACTGATGCGTTATTGGTGTATATTTACACCACAATACAGAACATCATGAGAAGACAAAGTATTTCATTTACAGAACCAAATGACGAATGGTTAAAGAATCAAATTGCTAATAAAGAATACTCAAGCAAGAGTGAATTAGTTAATGATTTAATTCGTCAAGCTAGAAATCAAAATAATCAAATCGATTTGATTCGATTAAAATTAGATCGAGCTGAAAAATCTGGATTTACGAACGATTCCAAATCAGAAATTTTGAAGCATTCTAAAAGTTTGCTTAATGGGTAAATACAAATTAAGCAATGTTGCAAAGGAAGATTTGATCCGAATCCATCATTACGGCGTTAAGCAATTTGGTTTAAAGCAAGCGGACAAATACTTTGACTCATTCTTTGTTCACTTTGAACTTATTGCGAAAAATCCACAATCATTCGAATCTGTTGATTTTATTAAACCCGGATACCGACGATGTGTTTGTGGAGTAGATAGTATATTCTACAAAATGAATGAAGACATCGTGGAAATTATGGCAATCGTTGGAAGACAGGATCTTAATCAATTGCTATAAACTTTAACGGTTGCTAACACTGGGCAAGCGCAAAAAGCGAGATTGTGCTTCGCTACTAAGTTTTATGTAAATTTAAAGTTGGTGCTACCAAGGAAGTGAATCTGTTAAGTCGCTTTCTAAGCCCGCCCTGAAAACGTTAGTCCCCTAAAAAACAAAAAATGACCAACACAACCTATTTAAACAACTTGCGGATTCCGACCAAAGAAAATCCGCTGCGCATTCTCATGAGTGCTTGTTTGGCAGGCATCACCTGTGGCTATGATGGCAGCGCCAATGGAGAATACCCAAGTGCCTTGAAATTTCTGACATATGACACCGTTAAGATTGTAAAATTTTGCCCGGAAGAGTTTTCATTTGGGACGCCCAGAGAAATGTGCGATATTCATGGTGGGACAGGCACGGATGTTTTGAATGGCAAAGCAAAGGTTTTATCGGAATCGGGAAAAGACTGGACCGATGGAATGATCAAAGCTTCCGAAAAAATGTTGGAAATTGCTAAAAAAGAAAACATTGAAATTGCTATTCTAATGGATATCAGTGCGGCCTGTGGAAGTCAAGTTATTTACGGCGGAAATAGATTTGGAGAGAACAAAGTGTACCAAATTGGTTCTGGTGTAAGTGCCGCACAACTGAAGAAAAACGGTTTTGAGGTGATTAGCCAGCGTGACTTTGCCTCGTTGGAAATACTTTACGCCAAAATTGACCCTCAACACAAACGAGACGAAACCAAAGTGGATCACCACGAAATTGAATGGTATAAAAACTATTTCAACCGATGAGCAGATGACACTTGGATTTATTGATGAAGCGAAACTTGGCACATCAGAGAACGTCCACTAAAAAATCAGCCTTTCTCCCCATTTCTTTTCACCCGCTAAATTTTCATCTTTGAACCTTACTAATTTCGGAGATGATTCAACTGTATTTACTTCTAGCCGCTATCAGTGTTTTGGGTTTAAAAACCATCCAGACCACCAAAGGAATGGAACGTTCCCATCTTGACAAAATGAACGATTTGGCGAGAAAAAAAAGCGCGCAAGAAGGAATTAGCAACACCCAACAAATTCCACTAAAAATTTCAGAAGAGTCGATTATAGATCTGAAAAAATACTCCCTTGACATGGGCAATGAAATTGTTGACTTGCAAAAAATACTCATGAAACAACTTTCAAAAGCGAATTCTCTTTAACTTTAGTTGAAACCAAGGCGAACATGACGAAACTAACTCTACTTTTCACACTCCTTTTTTTAGTTGGCTGTCAGTCCAATCAGAAGGTGGAAAAAGTGAAAACGGCCAATCAAATTCAGATTGAAAAATGGTACACACTCGGTGTACAACAAACCCAACGAGATTTGGACCTGTTGCGCGTGTATGCTGATAGAATTGAACAAGCTTCAACGAAGGAACCACGCGTTTTTCAAGCCATGGGAAAACTATTAATTGGCTTTTCGTATTTCAAGGAATCAAATGACAATTTGGCTTACAAAAATTTCATGGAAGCAAAAGAACTCTTGAAAGGATCAAATGCCGATTCACTGAAGATTTCACTCTACAATTCCATCGGTCAATATTTCAAAACCAATGGTGACAATCCAAAAGCGATTGAAAATAGTTTGATTTCATTGAAATTGGCAGAAAAAGCCAACGATGAGTACAACATTGGTTCCAGTCATAGCAGTTTGGGCGATTTGTATTTGTACACGGGAGATTTGAAACTGGCAAAAAAACACTTGGACATGGCCGACAACCTGCTGAAGAAAGACAAAAACAAACCCAACTATTTGGTAAATAGTCATTCCTTGGCCAATTACAATGGAATGAAAGGCAACATTGCAAAAGCCATGGAAATCGATGAAGAAGGATTGGCCTTGTGTACAAAAAACGATTTCTATCGCTTGAAAGTCACCTTTCTGGATAACAAAGCCAACTGTTTCTTTTACAACAATCAATTCGACAGCGCAGAAGTGTACTTCCAAGAATGCTTGCGACAAGATCGCCTGAACAAAAACATTCAGCAGGAATCCGATTCCTATCTCAATTTGGCCCATGTTGCTTTTGCCCGAAACAACGAGAAAAAAGGCAAATTGTACATCGACTCCAGTTTAATTTTAGCCCAAAGAACCAACTACAAACATGGTATTTTGAAGGCGAATGACATTCAAATGGACTTGTACCGTGATAAAAAAGAGTACAAAGCCTTGAGTGAAGCTCAAGCGGCATTTCAAGAAACCTACAAAGCCTTGATGAATGACAAAAAGGAAAAAGCCTTTGCGTATTACAATGCCCTGTATGAAACCGAAAAGAAGGAAATTAAACTGTTACAATCCAAAATTGACTTATCCAAAAAGGAGAAGCTAATTCAATCCAAAAACAGTCTTCTGCAATTGCTGTTGGTGATTACAGTGGCTTTGGTTGGACTCGGTTACCTCATCTATCGTCAACTAAAAATGCGAAATAAGCAGCAGGAACAAGAATTTGAATTGAAATCGGCCATTCAAGAAATTGAATCCCGAAATGATTTGCAAAATCAGCGCTTGCAGATTTCGCGAGACTTGCACGACAACATTGGCGCACAGCTTACTTTCATCATTTCTTCGGTCGACAACTTGACGTACGCCTTTGAAATTAAAAATCCACAAATCAATCAGCAATTGAGTAAGATCAACGATTTTGCCAAATCCACGATTATCGAATTACGCGACACCATTTGGGCCATGAATTCCACCAAAATTTCGAATGAAGATTTGAAAGACCGGATCTACAATTTCTTGGAAAAAGCACAAGGTGCCAGCAACGATATAAAATTCAATGTTTCCATCACCGAAAAACTCACCGATTACAGCTTTTCTTCTTTGATGGGCATCAATGTGTACCGTGTATTACAAGAAGCGGTCAACAACGCCATTAAATATGCACAAGCGACCCAAATACGGGTCACCATCGATGAAACCGCTCATCAAATTGTTATTCGCATTCAAGACGATGGAATTGGCTTTGATCCCAACAACGTGGATTTGGGAAATGGTCTGCTCAACATGCGCAAACGAATGGAAGAAATTGACGGTCAACTGTCAATCGAATCGATACTAACTCAAGGCACCACGATTACCCTAACCTGTCCTAAAACTGAATGAGTATGCTCAAATTAGCCATTGTTGACGACAACGTTTTTTTAAAAAAAGCGATTCAAGAAAAAGTAAGTTTCTTTCCGGATACCAAAGTAAAATTCACGGCCGATAATGGGGCAGATTTATTGCTAAAACTTGAAGACAACCACAACATTGATGTCATCCTAATGGACATCGAAATGCCTGTTATGAATGGCATCGAAGCCACGCGAGAAGTAAAAAATCGCTATCCACACATTAAAATCATCATGCTCACGGTTTTCGACAACGATGAAAATATTTTCAATGCCATCAAAGCAGGCGCTGACGGTTATTTATTGAAAGAAGTAAACCCAAAAGACTTGCTCAACGCCATTGTAGAAACCATCTCGGGTGGCGCTGGCATGACGCCTTCTATCGCGATGAAAACGTTGCGTTTGCTCCGAAATCCACCCGAATTACAACAAAAGAAAAACCTACTGGATGTAAAATTGTCACAGCGGGAAATTGAAGTTTTGGAACAATTGAGCAAAGGATTAAAATACACCGTGATTGCAAAAAACCTCATCCTTTCGGTAGGAACGGTAAAAAAACACATCGAGAATATCTATACCAAACTGCAAGTGCACAACAAATTAGAAGCTATTCAGAAAGCGAAAGACAACAACATGATTGAATAACAAGTATCATTAGACATGAATTACAACAATAGAAAGTTTAGTCCAATTGAAAATTCAGAAAACGGAGAAACGAATGCCGAAACGATTTTTGAATACAAGCAGCATGGAAATGTTCTGACATCCGAATACAGTGGTGGAGAAATTGTCAGCGGACATTTAATTGGATTGGTTGACGAGAATGGAAACATCGAAATGCGCTATCATCAAGTAAATTCAAAAGGACAATTGATGACTGGAATTTGTTTCTCAAAGCCTGAAATTATGTCAAACGGTAAAATCAGACTGTACGAAGAATGGCAATGGACCTCTGGCGATAAATCCAATGGGAAATCAATTTTGGAGGAACGTTGAAAATCAAAAAACATAAAGGTTTAATAAGAAAGCAATTATCCATACAAATGCACGTGAACTTAAAAATATCCCAGTCGACTGAACTTAGTGAAGGTGCAAAAAAACAAGTGTTTGACTTGTGGAATTCCGAATACCCTGAAAAACTTTCGTACAATAATTTGGCTGAATTGGACAGTTACCTGCAAAATCTAGCTGAACCAAAACATTATATTTTGACCAATGACCACGACTTACTCGTAGGTTGGGCTTTCACCTTTGATCGAGCGAATGAAAAGTGGTTTGCCATCATTTTGTCAGAAAAAATAAAAGGAAAAGGTTTTGGACGAAAAATGCTGAACGAAATCAAAAGAAATGAATCCACCTTGAATGGTTGGGTAATAGACCATGATAACGACCAGAAAAAAAACGGACAACCCTACATTTCTCCCTTGAAATTCTATGAAAAATGTGGTTTTAACATTCTCTCTGAAATACGATTGGAATTGGACAAAATTTCAGCTGTTAAAATACATTGGACGAAGCAAAAAAAGTAAACCTTTTTTTTTAATAATGAGGCTTTAGGGGTAAGCCTGTGTTAGGCAATAATTCATACGCCTCCCCACAAGCTCCACGCTTTCAACGCTTGTTGCTCCAACATAGCTTGACCATTCAAAATCGTTGCGCCATTTTCGGCTGCTTTCTGGAGGAATTGAGTTTTCGCTGGATTGTAGATCAAATCCACCACCAAATGCTCGTTGGTCAAATATTCGAATGGAAAAACCGGGCAATCTTCTAGGTTGGGAAAAGTGCCGACGGGCGTACAATTCACTACCAATTTGCACGCACGAAGCATGTATTCATTGATGGCTTCATACCCAAATTCATTTTCGGCTTGTGGATGGCGCGAAACATATAAAACATCCAACCCAATTTTTTTCAGAACATAGGCAATGGCTTTGGAAGCGCCGCCTGTTCCCAAAATAAGCGCTTTCTCGTGCTGAAAAGTCAAAAAAGGCTTGATGGATTGATGAAAACCGAATGCATCCGTATTGTGACCAATCGTTTTTCCATTTTGGAAAACAATTGTATTCACGGCACCAATGGTTGCCGCTTCATCGGATAACGCATCCAGAAAAGGAATAACAGCTGTTTTATAAGGAATCGTCACACTCAATCCAGCAACGGACCCCGATTTTAAAATCGGGAGAATTGCTTCGATTTCGGCCAATTCAAAATTTTCGTAACGCGCATCGATCTTTTGCTCCGCGAAAAGCTGTGTGAAGAAATCTTTCGAAAAAGAATGTTGAAGGGTTTGACCAATCAGTCCGTAGGTTTTCATGCGAATTTTTTACCCGCTCTTTCCAACACCAATACCAAGGCTAAACCAAAAACCATACAAGCAATGGCCAAGGCTACTTGTGGATCTCCTTCAAAACCAATTGGCATAACATTGCTTGTCATCCAGTCCTCTTTTCCATCGGAATGAATCACCAACGGACTTAATCCAACATTCACTTTCCACGGCCAAACTTTGTACAATGAACCCAACATGAAACCAGTTAAAGTAGCAACCGTCAATTCTTTGAATTTAGCAAAAAGGAATTTTAGCAAACGAGCAAATGACAAAATCCCTACCAAACATCCCGACATAAAAAGCAAAATGATACCCAATTGTCGGTCTTGCAAGGCTACCAAAATAATGTGGTAACTGCCCATCAAAACCAAAATAAAGGAACCGGAAATTCCAGGTAAAATCATCGCACAAATGGCAATGCAGCCGCTAAGAAAAATGTACCAATTGGCATCCACGGAGGCAATGGTTTGTATCGAGGAAATATACAAAGCAGCAAGCGTTCCAAGTGCAAAGAAACTGATCACAGGAATCGACCAAGTCTTCACGGTTTTTCCAACGATTAACGTACTCGCTATAATCAATCCAAAGAAAAAGCTCCAAATCAATACGGGATGTTCCTCCAATAAATACAAAACCACTTTGGTCAAACTCAAAATACTGATGGCGATACCGGCAAAAAGAAACAAAAAGAAAGTTCCATTGATGTGTCTCCAAAATTCTTTGAATCCTTGTTTTTGCAAAATACGAATCGCACCCAAATTGATATTGTTGATACTGGAAATCAATTCTTCATAAATTCCAGTGATAAAAGCAATCGTTCCACCTGAAACACCCGGCACTACATCCGCAGCGCCCATGGCTAATCCTTTCAAAGTCAATAAGCCTTTTTGCGGCAAAGTTCTTTCGTTTTCCATCAATATAGTTCTAAATGAGTGTCAATTTGCGCAATCCAATTGAGAATTCCACCTTCCAAGACCAATAAATTTTCAAAACCCAACTCACATTCCATTAAATTGGCTGTTGCTTCGGCCCTGGCTCCCGATTTACACATAATTACGAGTGTTTTATTTTTCGGTATTTCCGAAAATCGAGCAAGAATTTCTCCCATTGGAAGATGTAAAGAAGGAATGTGACAAATGTCGTTTTCATATTGTTCACGTACGTCAACAACCAAAACGGTCGAATCGTTCTTTTGAAGGGCTTGCAATTCTTGCGGAGTGATCCAGCGCATTCTTTGATTTTTCTGCAAATATAAAGTTTAAAATCTACTTCACTTTGACAGACAAGGTCATTTTGAAAGTTGCTACCAATTCCTCGTGGGTATTGAAGGCTTCAATCAGCAATTCTTGGTTGACTCGTTCGCCTGTTTTGGATGATTCTTTCAAACAATCCGAAACAATTTTACCTTGCTTGCAAACGAAAAACACATCCGTTTCAGCTCGTTTTAAAAACTGACCTTCTACGGCTTTAAATGCCAGCGACATTTTCAAGTTTTGCGCACGGGAAATATAAAAAGCATGCAATCCTGCTGCGGTATCTGCACCCACCGCCAAAGCACCAAAATACATTGATTTCAAATGGTTTTTCGTTCGCCAGCGTAACTTGATTTTCATGCGAACCTCTTCTTCTGAAAGAAAAATCAATTTTGGTTTCGTATACCCCAATATAGGAATGTACAATTTCCCTAAAAGAAACAATTCCCATTTGATTTTCCGAAACATTTTTGCTTCCATGGTTTTATTTTTCAGCGATCGCCGTTTCATATTCTGTGCGAAGTTGTGCAACGATTTCGCCCATTTTCCGGACACTTTTCACGTGTTCTATGCTCGGACCAGCACACCAAACGGTTTTATAGGTGGAACCAAAAGCGGCTTTTTGCAAGGATTTCATTCCTTTCAAGAAAGTAAACGCTTTGATCCATTTTTTTACACGTTTGTTTTTGTTCAGAAAACGTTCCAACCAATTTTGCTCCGTACCAATTTGCTCCACATACGGTGTTTTTATCACCGAGCAGGGCGTTCCGGATAATTTAGTCGTCATCACGATATCCTTTGCACCATATTCAATGCAAGCTTGTTTGTATTCAGGTGAAACAGGTGCTTCTTCCGAGGCAATGAAAATACTGCCCATGGAAAGTCCGTCTGCGCCCAATGCCAATGCTTCCGCAATCCCTTTTCCAGTACCAACACCACCAGCGGATAAAACAGGGATTTTGCAATTGGCTTTCAACAAAGGAATAAGTTCTTTCATTGGTGTATTTCCGGCGTGCCCACCCGCTTCTTTGTTCACGGCAATCAACCCATCCGCACCCAATGCTTCCACTTTCTGGGCATATTTCAAATCCGTAACGTCGCAAAATACTTTGGTACCTGCGGCATGCGCTTGACGAATCGTTTCTTCGGGTGAACCCAAGGAAGTGATGATGAAAGCGACTTTTTCTTCGCAAATCACTTTCAATTGTTCTTTGTAAAGAAAATTGGATTGGTTGACAATTAAATTGATGCCAAACGGTCCTTTCACTTCAGCTTGAATGAACCGAATTTTCTCTCTCAATTCATCTACGGTTCGGTAGTTCAAGGCTGGAATTGCCGCGGTTACTCCTGCTTTTATTGCTTCAATGACCATTTTATCATTCGAAACTAAAAACATGGGCGCGACTATAATTGGAAAGTCAATGTTCAACATTTCACAAAGTGCAGGCTTACTCATGCGTCAAAATTTATTATGTAAACATAATAAATTTTAATCTAAAACCCTCATTTATTCACTATTTTTAAGGCTTCCCATTTTGAATTATCGCGCTATAAAATCAAGGGGAAAAGAAAAGTAGAAATGAAACTTGTCCAATCGAGAACCATTTTAATAGAATCCTTATTTTTGCCACATGAAGAAATTGAAAATTTGGCTGGAGGCATTTCGATTGAGAACCCTTCCTCTTTCGCTTTCGGGCATTATTTTGGGTTCTTTTATTGCTTTTCACGACGGACATTGGAACACGGGCATTTTTATTTTCAGTTTGATTACCACCCTCTTTTTCCAAATCCTTTCCAACTTATCCAATGATCTGGGCGACCATTTGAAAGGTACGGACAATGAAAACCGTGTAGGTCCGATTCGGGCCACTCAATCCGGTGCAATTAGTGCAAAAGAAATGACCAATGCCGTTCGACTTTTTGCCATATTCAGTTTGCTTTCAGCTGGAACACTCATTTATTTTTCCTCGACAATTTTAAGTACACAAGCGATTTGGGTGTATGTGTTCCTGGGCGTGGCGAGCGTTTTAGCGGCGTTGCTTTATACTTTGGGAAAACGAGCGTATGGTTACAACGGTTTGGGCGATTTATTCGTATTCATTTTCTTTGGTTTGGTAAGCGTAATGGGCGTTTATGGTTTGTACACGTCACAGTTTTCTTGGCATGTGCTGCCTGCTGCTTGCGGAATTGGTTTTTTATCGATGGCCGTTTTAAATTTGAACAATTTGCGCGATCATGAAAACGACAAACTCGCGAATAAACGAACCGTCATTGTGAAATTGGGGTTCGAAACAGGTAAAATCTATCATTCCTTTTTGATCATTGGCGCTTGTTTTAGCTTTGCGTATTTTACCATTCAAATGGGAAGCTACACGCCTTTGATGCTGCTTTTAACTGTTCCTTTGATTTTTCACTTGAAACGAGTTTTGGATACAAAGAATCCACGTGATTTGGACCCTGAACTAAAGAAAGTTGCGTTGAACACTTTCTTCATCGCTGTTTTAGCAAGTATTTTGATGAATCTTTAAGGCATGCAAATTTCTTTCGAGCAGCGCATTTTCCATTTTAAAAATCCCAGTGGGACTTCTCGCGGTGTTTTGACAGAAAAAAATGCTTGGTTTCTCCATTTGGAAATGGATGGTAAACTGGGTCTGGGCGAATGCAGCATTATTCCTGGCTTATCGCCTGATTTCGTTTCTAAAGAACAATACGAAGCAAAACTAACCGAGTTGTGCAGCCTCGTTCAATCCATGGATTGGAAGAAATACGCGTTGCTTCAAGAATTTGAATTGCTCGAAAAAGTAAAAAGTGAAACGGCCATTTATTCCCTTCTCGCAACCTTTCCTTCCATCCTATTTGGGTTTGAAATGGCTTTGCTGAATTGGCAGAGTGGTGACTTACAACGTTTTTTTACGAACGCTTTTTCTCGCGGCGAATCGAAAATACCTATCAACGGCTTGATTTGGATGGGAACACCCGATTTCATGCACGAGCAAATGACCGAAAAAGTCAACCAAGGTTTCAATTGCATCAAGATGAAAGTGGGTGCCATTGATTTCGAAAAAGAAATGGAATTGCTGACCGAATTGCGCGCACAATTCTCTGCCGATGAAATGATTTTGCGGGTCGATGCCAACGGTGCATTTACAGCCGAAGATGCTCATGATAAATTGAAACGACTCCATGCGTTGGGTATTCATTCGATTGAACAACCCATTGCGCCAGGACAAATTGAACTGATGGCTGAATTGTGTGAAGAAAATCCATTGCCCATTGCACTCGACGAAGAGTTAATTGGTATTTCCAGCGCTGAGGAGAAAACAGCTCTTTTGAGTAAAATTCAACCGCCCTACATCATCTTAAAACCAAGCTTACACGGCGGAATTCTTTCTTGTTTAGAATGGATTACAATAGCGGAATCATTAAAAATCGATTGGTGGATGACTTCCGCACTCGAATCCAATGTGGGACTGAATTGCATCGCTCAATTTACGGCACAATTCCCAATCAACAAACACCATGGACTAGGAACCGGCAGTTTGTACACTGACAACATTGAAAGTCAGTTAAGGGTAAAAAACGGATTTCTTTCGTTTCAAAAAAATTAGTGTAGTACCACCACTTTTTTCGTCAAACTCAACTGACCATTCGCTTGAATTATTTGCAAGAAATAAGTCCCATTGGCCAATTTATTCGTTGAAACCGAGTATTCGTTCGTTACCGCTGAAATCGTTGAAGACTGAATCATTTTTCCGCTGATATCCATGAATTGAAGCGTTGCACCCGTCAATAACTCGCTAGAACTGATCAAAAACTCGTCCTTCGCCGGATTTGGAAAAATATTGAATTGCAATTGTTTTTCTTCCAGGCCAGCATCGTTGATTTTGGCACTCACTGTAAAATCATCAAAGTAAAAACCATCAAAGTTCACACCTGCATCTGATTTCAGTACAAAACGCATCAAAATCGTCTCTCCTAAATAATCCGAAAGGGAAATTTCTTCTCGGACCCAGTCTTGGTTGCCTTCATAAACCGGTTGACCATTCGGTTGAACGGAACCACTTCCACTCGTTCCTTCAACGGTATACAAACCGCATTGTCCAATCCAAGAGGCACCATTGTCTGTAGACACTTGGAATTGGCAATAATCATAATCTGCTTCAATAGACCATTTCGCGAAATAACTCACGGATGCATCTTCCATTCCAACCAAGGAAATGGCTGTTCCATATTGATATGTTTTGTTGGCATTGTTGGCGTAATTAATAGCAGAACTGCCACTTTCAGAATCGCTGTAGGCTTTACTTGGAGAATGAACCGTGTGGGATTCGCTCGTCCAATTCCCTGTCCACAAGCCAGAAGTTGAAGCATCATCAAAAACGATGATGGGTAATGTTCCGAAAATTTTGACAATCGTATCCCGTTTCGTCCAAGTTGGGTAGACGGTTTCTAGAACATATTTTATCGTATCTCCATATTGAATTCCACTTGTCAACGCATACGAGAAAGTTCCTTGTACAGGAGTGATTTTCGCTAAATCATATGCAATGGGTGCACCAATGGAAACAATGTTTTGCAATGGTTGTATTTGTACAATCACATCTCCAGAATCCAAACCAACTCGTTCCGCCTCGTGATTAAAAGTACCCATGGCATTCGTTATTCGGATTGGGTCCAAATCCGTTACAATTAAATAACGATGAGCCAAATGAGCCAAAATCAAGTTCGGAAACAACATATTTTTACTGTTGAATTCTATTTTGTTCATCGGTGGCCAAAATCCATCGCCTCCATTTCCAATTTCGGGCGTCATGGCCATAATTTTGGGTTTTACGGACAAATCGACTTTGTACATATAATCATCCGAATCCCCAGAAGCGGGATACAAGCTGGAAGATTTCATGTTCGTGTAACCATTGTATTGAACCATGTAGCCCGTAAAACGATTGAAGTAATCATGATCCTCAGCAAATTCATTTGTCGTGGTTCCAATTGGAAACAAAATATCATCCGCATAGGTATGTGCGTTGAAGGCCAATTTGAATTCGTGATTTTCACAAAACCATTTCATTGCTTGGGTTTCTGGTTCCGAAAATGGTCCTGTTCCAGGATACGTGTCGTTGTTCACATTGGGCGAAGTTCCGGTTGTTCCCCATCCGTAAGAATAATTTCGATTCAGATCGACCCCTTTGTTGCTGGTACCAATGTTTCTTCTGTTTTTTCGGTGCATACCACCTCCATTTGGGTTGGTGCTTTCGTTGTACAAATAGCCATCAGGATTTAAGCAAGGCACAAAATACAATTCACTGTTTTTGACCAAATGTTGAATTTCCTCTGAACCAGCATAATTTTCTAGCAAATACCACATGTAATAAATTACTGCACTCATGGAATTTGGTTCGCGCGCGTGGTGCACGGCTGTGTACAAAACTTCTTTTTCTCCACTTTCATTTACCGATGGATTATCAGAAATTCGCACCCAATAAATCGGTCGATGTTCAATGGTATGAAACGTATCAATCGCTGTTCGAAATGAAATGAGGTTGGGATACAACTGTTGCATCAAATCCAAATTATCTAACATTTCTTGGTACGTATAGTAACCAGCATACGAACCCAATTGAAAATTAGTCGGTGTAATTGGATCAAAATTTCCTCCAAAATTATTCGTTGGACAACCTACATTTTTCAGATTTAAATCGACTCCTTTGTTTTGATCAACATAGAATTGCTGAACGTCCGCAATCAAAATTTCATAGTGAAAACCATTGTCTCTTATCACGTCAATCTCTTCTTTCGAAAAATCTGAAATGAAAAAATAACCAGGCTTATGCGAACCATGATCTACCGCCAATCCTAAATCAGACAAGGTATTCAGCCCTTCCATATCGGTGTAAATTTTTACTCTTGAGTAATCCTGTGCGTTCAACTGATTTCCTAAAATCAGGATAAAAAACAATCCTAAAAACAATTTCATATGAGAACCAAACTTTTTATATTGGTATAAAAATAAACTAATCTACCGTAGTTGGAAAATATTTTCACAGGTCAGCATGAAATCGTTAAAACTACAATCCCCAAGAATTGTTAATGTCGGCTGGAAATTGGGGGGAATGATTAATTTTAATTTTTAAATTTTAACAGAAATGGAAAATCGGAAAGTTACGTTTGGAAGAATTTTTTGGCCTAGCCTTGTTGCTGCATTAATTGTTTCCGTATTGGGTGTCCTCATTTGGATTATTTCCATCAGTGGATTAATTGCCTCTTTTGGTGATTTCGGTAAAGGTGAACCCATGGATGTTAAAGACAAGACGATTCTTCACATGACACTTTCAGGCAATATCGGAGAGAAATCGAGTAAAAAGTTGAACCCGGGAACTTTTCAAATTTCAAACAATTTAGGCGTTTCTGATATCATTGAGGGACTCAAAATTGCTGCCAACGACGAAAATGTAAAAGGCCTTTTTATCGAAATTGATGGGTTAAATTGTGGCTTTTCTTCGGCAAAAGAAATTCGAAATGCGATTGACGCATTTGAAAAATCAGGAAAATTTGCTGTGGCATACAACAGCGGAGAGGTAATCACGCAGAAAGAATATTACATTTCAAGCGCTGCTAATGAAGTATACGGTTTTCCAACGAGCAACATGGAATTTATGGGCTTGGCAGGTGAACTATCTTTTTTCAAAGGAACATTGGAAAAACTAGAAGTGGAAATGCAAGTAGTACGTGGAAAAAACAACGACTTCAAAAGTGCCGTGGAACCTTTTTTCTTGGACAAAATGAGTGATTCCAGTCGATTGCAAACACAACGATACTTGACTTCTTTGTGGGGAACAGTAAAAAAAGACATTCAATCTTCCCGCAAGGTTTCCACCTTGAAAATGGATGAAATTGCGGATAATTTACTGATACGAAATGCTTCAGATGCAGTGAAATACCAATTGATGGACGGTGTGAAATACCGAGATGAAGTCATGGAATTGATTGCAAAAAAAGTAGGCGAAAAAGAAGACAATGAATTGAATCTGTTGGCTTTTGAAAAATACGCTACGAAAAACGTATTGCAAGATCAAATATTGATGCAAAGCAACGCTCCCAATGTAGCCGTTATTCTCGCAGAAGGGGACATTTCCGTCGATGGAGACGGTTTGACGCCAAAAGACATCTGCAAACAATTTCGCGAAGCGAGACGCAATGAATCCATCAAGACCATAGTCTTTCGGGTAAACAGCCCAGGTGGAAGTGCCTTAGCGAGCGACGAAATTTGGCGTGAAGTGGAATTGACCAACAAAACGAAAAAAGTCATTGTATCCATGGGAGACGTGGCGGCTTCGGGCGGTTACTATATTTCAGCTCCTGCCATGCGGATTTTTGCCGAACCATCTACGATTACAGGTTCAATCGGTGTTTTTGGGGTGATTCCTTACACAGGGAAAATGTTGCAAAACAAATTGGGCATATCGTTCGATTATGTGTCAACCAACAAACACCAAGCGCTTTCTACCAATCGCAAAATGACACCTGAAGAATTGGTAGCGGTTCAAGAAGAAGTGGACAATATCTACGATGACTTCCTTTCTCGCGTAGCCATCGGCAGAAGAATGACCAAAGATGAAGTCAACAAAATTGCAAGAGGTCGCGTTTGGACAGGTGAAGATGCGGTAAAAATAGGGTTGGTAGATGAATTAGGTGGCATCCATGAAGCCATTGCTTTTGCAGCAAAACAAGCGGGCATTTCTACCAAAGACACCAAAGTACTGTATTATCCATTGATGAAAGAAGACAAATGGGCGTTTGTTGCTGAGTTATTGGAAGAGAACGAAGGGGAAATGAAAATGGAAAATCAAAAAATTCCTGCCGTTTTGTTGGACAACTACAATCAATGGAAGAAAGTTGAGCATTTTACAGGAATTCAAATGCGTTTGCCTTTCGAATTGGTGATTCGTTAATCAATTCTATGTAGCTGTAATGCTAGCTTGTTCCGCTCTATTTGGAAATTTCCGAAGGTCGCATTGACCATTTTTACGGGTTGATCAGAGCACATTTTCAGGTATTCAATCTTCTTCACGACAATAGTAAGATTTCCTTTTTCTGAAACCTCATAGTTCCCATAAACATGGGTTCTGCATTCGTTGCCACAAAATCCTTGGTTGTACGATTCGTAGGATCCGTCAAGATTAAAAACAACGAAATAACCAAAAGGATTCTCTTCAATAGGGCTTAGGACGATTTCATTTTTTTGAAGCAAAGCAGCATAACCTGCATCCCCCAAAATAACGTTGCAACACCATTTTTGGGCGGTTAAATCATTGATTAAATTGTCTCGATTCCCTTCACTTTGTGTAAATCCACCAAAAGAAAAGAGCAAGGGTAAAAAACAGATCAATAGCTTTTTCATAACGTCGTTTCTTATCCGTACAATCAAAGAGGTCAAACGTTCATTCAGGAAGAAGTCTTCGAATCCAAACTTAATTACAAGACAAATTTAAAACCAACGATGAATCGATGGTAAGCGAAACGATTGATTTCTGAGGAAAAGTGAACATCACCATCCGGAAATTTCTCCGCAGTTTCCAATCGGATTCGCATGGGTGTATAACCGTATCCGAAATGCAGAAAAGCCCGTTTCCATTTTTGTAATCCAACATCCACAGAAGGCTGGAAATAAATGGATGATAAAATTCGGGGGGCAAAACTTACTATCGTAATAAAGTTTTCGGCGTTACTTCTGTATCCGTATGTATTTTTCCGCAAAGTACCATTGAGCAATCCGATTTCCAAATTGGGTTTCAGGTTGACTTTTTTAAGTTGGAATAAATAACCTATTTCAGCTGTAAATGTGTAATCAAAAGTAAAAGTGCTGTCTCGGTTGATAGACTTTTCATTGGTGTAGATATACGAGTTGGGATAGGTTTTTTCCAAATCTGCATAATACTCATCTAAAACCAAATCAAGATACGATAGGGCGACTTTTAAGCCCAAAGTTAATTTAGATGGAAAACGGTAACCCGCTCCAATTTTCATCATTCCAACAAAGCCAAGGTTGGACATAAGAGGATTGAAATGTTTATTATTTTGAGGCTTCGGAATAAAATTTGGCATGACCAGCGACGTGGATACATCAAAAAATACTTTACCTTTTTCCCCCTGACCAAAAGAAAAAAATGTCAGAAAAGAAATCATGAATACAATTCTCATCTTCCTGAATTTAATATAAATCGACTTCCACTGAATCATAGTAGAAATTTTGTGGAGAGGTCATCTTGACATAAAATTTTCTAGTTCCTAAAACCGTTGGTTTTTCTTTCAACAAGAGAAAACGATCGAAGTAAAATGGGCCATCGTTGTAGTAAGTTATATTTTGAAAATCAGACGAAGAAAATTCATCCAAATTTTTGACATTAAAATAATCATTGTTGTAAATCCCAAAAAGAGAATTCAAGGTGTCCCCGGCCAAAAGAGAAGCATTAAAATCTACATTACTCGTAATGACAAAAGATTGAATGGGTGTACTATTTTGCATCGCCAACCGGTTGTCTACATAGTTTGATGTGGTGATGACTTTCTGAAGATTCAGCCTCGTCAACATACAATAAACGCTGGAATTTATAGATGCACTTGAGCTCTGTGCTGGATATTTCTCTTCGGAACTTCCGTTTTCTAACTGGATGGACACAAAAGAATATTTTGGATTTTCCTTTTGTTTCTTGCAAGAAACTACTCCTAGAATAATTAGAAAAATCAAAGTGGTTAGTGGCAACTTCATACGCATTCATTAAAATAATACTGCAAATTATGCCATTTTCACCAAACAGCCAACTTTTAATATTAAGTCATTATTAAATTCTACTTTGATACGTATACAAATCAAAATAGCGCCCTTTCAATGCAATCAATTCATCATGCTTGCCTGTTTCAACAATATTTCCATTCTCTATTACTAAAATTTGATCGGCTTTTTGAATCGTACTCAAACGGTGAGCAATCACAAAAGTGGTTCTATCTTTCATCAAAATACCCAAACTTTTTTGGATGAACGCTTCACTTTCATTGTCCAAATTCGAAGTAGCTTCGTCCAATAAAATGACTTTTGGATTGGCCAACAAAGCTCGCGCAATCGTAATTCGTTGCCGTTGACCTCCCGAAAGTTTCACACCACGTTCACCAATTACCGTATCCAAACCTTCGTCGAATCGATCGGTAAATTCATTCACATACGCTCCTTCCACTGCCGCCATTAACTCTTCTTCGGTAGCATTTGGTCTTGGAAATAGAATGTTTTCTCGGATGGTTCCTTCGTACAAGAAATCATCTTGCAACACTACACCTAAGTATTTTCGGTACGAATTCAAATCCACTTTGGAAAGATCGACACCATCTAGCGTCACCGTTCCTGAATTCGGTGTTAAAAAAGTAGCAGCCAATCCGGCGATGGTTGATTTTCCTGAACCCGAAGATCCCACCAAGGCGGTTACGGTTCCAGCTGGTGCTTGGAAAGAAATATTGTGCAAGACTTCTTTGCTTTCTTCGTAGGCAAAACTCACATCATTGAATTCGATATTGCCGGTAATTTCAGCCAATTGAATGGTGCGAATGGTGGTATCGTTTTCTTCTTTCATTTGCATCAATTCTTGCGTACGGTCCAATCCCGCCATGGCTTCCGTCAACTGACTTCCAATGTTGCTCATTTGAACAATGGGAGCAATCATGAAACCAAGCAACAAGGTAAATTGCAAGAAATCACCAGAAGTCATGGTATTTCCAATCATGAAATAACCACCAATCCCCATAATTCCGGCAGAAGCAATTCCCAACAATAATGTGGCAGAACTGGACATCGCTGCAGTCGCTGTCAAACTTTTCTTCACGTTTAGAAATAATTTCTCCACGCCCAATTCAAACGAAGTATTTTCCTGCTCTTCTGCATTAAAGGCTTTGATAACGCGCACGCCATTCAAGGTTTCCGTCAAGCGACCTGTTACTTCCGCATTGATTTTTCCTCTATCTCTGAAGATTGGACGAATGTAACTAAAGGCTTTGAGTGCAATAAAGGCGAAAATGGCCACCGGCACCAAGACGAAAAAGGTCATCCAGGCGTTGATTCGAATCAACATTACCAAAGCAACAATGGCAGTAAACGTTCCACCCACCAATTGCACCAAACCGGTACCAACAATGTTGCGAACGCCTTCTACATCCGACATAACGCGTGAAACGAGCGCTCCGGATTTGTTATCGTCAAAGAAGCGAATGGGAAGCGATAATAATTTTCGTTGAACTTGCGTTCGAAGAATGGAGATCAATCGCTGCGCTTCAACGCTCAACAATCGCGTCAAGGAAAAAGACGATACGGCTTGAACAATAATCGCTGCCAAAACAACGAGTACGATGGTAATCAAGAAACTCATGTTTTTATTCGGAACGGCATCATCCAACAAAGCTTTGCTGGCAAATGGCAATACCAAACCTGACAAACTGCGCACAACGATTAAGAACAATCCCAGTCCAACAATTTTCTTTCTTGGCCAAATGTATTCCTTAAACGCCCACTTAAAAGAAACGTCCGTTTTTCTTTTGGCTTTTTTGTCTTTTTTGCTGTCTTGATTTTTGCTCATGCCGTTTCATTGACCAATATTGCGCCAAAGTAACGAAAGTGACAAATCGGCAGGGAAATTATTCTACCGTAATGAAAAATGTGTTTTTCTTACGCGAAATTCCTTCTGAATCTGTGTAGACCAAATCATTGATTTCAATTTTATCTCCCGCCTGTAAAGTAGCAATCATTTCTATTTGCTCCGGTGTAAAATTGGCACCTTTTGTTGCTTCAAATGCTTTCTTCACCGCTCCATTTTCGCCAAGGATTGTCATCTTGAACCCGGCAATGAATTCGTCTTCAATGAACGAATCATAAGAAACAAGTGTAAACGTTGGAGTTTCCAATAATTGCACCACTGAAGCAGTTGTAGACGTTAGATTTCCGAATTGTACTTGAGACTCTGCTATCCGTTTCACAGGAAAAACTTCCGATTTGATTAAAACATTGTTTTCGTAAATGTCCAGTTTATTTTCTTTTACAAATAATACTTTGTAATTGAACTGTCCTCCACCTGCCTTTTCCAAAATTGTTTCGCCTACGCGAACTTCATAGGATTTGTCTTCGGCCATATTATTCAGATAAAGTCGATTCATTTTACCAGAATAGAGATATTTCGCATTGGTTTCAGAAATACTCATGTTGGTAAGTTCTACTTGAGCATTTACATTCATTCCTAAAATGAAAGTTGTTAGGATAAGAAAAAAGGACGTTTTCATAATTTGTATTTTTGGGTTAGTATTATATCAAATATAACCAATTGATTTCAAATCGTTACAGAAGATGATTAAACGAAGACATTTCCAACTTATTCAATCCAATCTTACAGTTTTCTGAATTTCGAGTTGCTCAACAATGCTTTGTTTTCATCCAAGAAGGAAACAATGTACAAACCTGCATTCAACTGACTAATATTTAGTTGATGAGTGTATTCGCTTGATACAACAATTTTTCCATCCAAGGTTTGAATTCTAATATATTTCAATTGCTCGTTGTCCCCTTCAAAATTCAAAACTTCATTGGCAGGGTTGGGGTAAATGACAATGTTTGTTATCTTATTAATGGATGCAACATTTGCAGTTGGATTATTTAACGCTAAAATTTCTGTTTCACTTAAAGCTCGGTCGTATAAAAATATATCGTCAATATCGCCGTTGAAGTGTCTATCTGTTTGAGTGAAATAAGGTGACCAGCCAATGTAAGTGTCTTCAACAGAAAGTACTATGTTGTTCATTCCTGTTACCATATTATTGAAAACACCATTGATGTACATTTTTACAGAATTATTGTTCGATCCGTTAAAAGTGTAGACCATGACAACGTGTTGATAGCCATTATTTATATCAACGGGAGCCAGCGATCGACAAATACTATATGAACTGCCGTTGTAACTCGCAAAACCTAAATAACCTGCATATCCATTTCCAGGTCCATCAATGTAAAATTCTGAACCGGACACATAGGTACGATTCGTGAAAATTGATTGTGTAAAGCCCGTTGGAAAGGCTGTTTGACGAATCCATGCGGAAATTGTAAAACTCGTATTATATCGATACAAAGCTGGATCTGCTGGAATTACAATTTGATCATTAATTCCATCAAAATTGTAAGCGCTATTGGCAATTCCATATCTATCTGTTGTAAGGGTTGCCCCTGAAACAATTCCATTGTTATTATTAGGACTATCGTCATTCGCGTTCCCTGTGAAAGTCCAGGAACCGATTAACCCTGCGCTTGGCACTTGGGAATAAGAAAACGTAAAAATACTTGTCGAAAAAATAAATAGGGCTAGTTTCATTATAATCTTGTAAATGGTTAGACAACAAAAATACATTTTTCTACAAGAAATACATTTTTTTTTACTAAAAACTTCAAAAATCTAATTTCCAGACAAATAGTCACACATCAAACCGCATATATTCGATTGCACTCCCTCATAAAATCCTCCTTAATGAAACGTATCAGACTCTTCTCAAATTTCTAGATGTTGCTTTAAAAAAGAAAGACTTTGCCCCATATCCTTCCCTAACATTTTTTGAAAAATTCCTTTAAATAGACTCATGGGAAATTTTGTTGGTCCGCGAAAATCCCATGAAACTTGGGTTTTATTATCGCCTAAATCATCCAAAACGAATTTTGATACGGCGGTATTTTTCATCGGTCTTTCGAAACGAATGACATACTCTATTCGCTCGTTTTCAATCAAATCTGTAATTTCCTGAGCGCCTGCTCCAACACTTTTGTCTTTGCTGTCCCACGCCGTTATAAATCCAATCGTCCCATCTTCACCGGTGTTGACCGTTTTCCGGTTAGGATCCTTCTGATTCCAAACACTGAAATGATTTTGGTTGGTGGCATATTTTAAAAAAGAGTAAACCTCTTGCACCGGCAAGTTGATCACAATTGATTTTTCGACAAGTAGGTCCTTCGCCATATCTCAAAAGATTTTATAATGACGAATGTAGAAAAAAACAAGTACATCCTCATGCTATTTCAAATTAAAAAATCAATAAGAAACTCTTACCTCAATTTTCTAAAAACGGCAACAGGGAACCACCCCATTCCACTACCGTGTAGCCTTTTCTCGTTTTTTTAAGAGCAGAAATATCCTGCGTCGGAAAATCGATTTTTCTGTTTAAAGGTTGCACCACCATCATAACGCGAATGATTGTTTCAGGCTTTGGATCGATGGATAGTTTCGCTAATTCTTCGTATGCTGTGCTGGAAAAATGAATCAAATTGTAGGGATTTTCATTCAACTTGGGCAACCAGAATAGAATAAATTCATTGGCTTCTCTTCGATTCAAACCCAATTCATCCAGCGTGGTTTCTAGAAATGAAATTGTCTCGTCTTTCGAAACGACGGTTCCGTTTCTTGGAACAATAGGTTCCGTTGGTTCTCCTTCCCAAAAAAGAGAATAATATTCCATTCCTTTTTCATCGTGCAAGGTTCCATCTGGTTCGGCTTTAACTTTCCAACCAGTTGACGGATAAATTGGATAGGTATAGGTCAATTTTCCTTTGTAGGCAAGTTGAACGGAAATGTCGGTGGTGGTTTCTGGATAGAAATAGAGAATGGGTTTTAGCAATTGAATTTGTTGAGATTCCATCCGAACCATTTTGAAATCGACAGTTTGGGAGCTTTGTATCTTAATTCCTCGCAGCATATGAGGCTCGTACCCGGCACCATTTACTTCCATGTCGTAAGTTCCATCCGGAATATTTTTCAAAAGAAAATTTCCATCCAAATCTGTGAGGGCGCCCATTTTAATATGGTTTTCTTGAATGAGTAGTACTTTGAAACCAAAAATAGGTTCTCCAGAATTTTTATCTACAACGGTTCCCTTCACTATGTTTGAACCAAGTCCATTTTCAATAATCTGTGGTTTCGGTAGTTGGTCATTATTTTCTGTTATTTCCTTCGAATTGGAACAACTGAATAGGAGAAGAATAAACAAATAGAGAATCGATAAACTGCGCATACTTTTCAATTTAACCTTGAGATGCGAAAGTTACGTCAATTGCATAAAATTTTAAACGATTTCAAATAGAATTTACAAAACATCGCGCAATTCTGCTTGTCGTTCAAAAACACTTTTCGCAAATGGACACAAAGGAATAATACTGATCTTTTTTTCGCGGGCAAAATCTACCGCAGCGAGCACCATTTTTTTGCCAGCACCCGTACCGCGTAATTTGTCATTCACTTCTGTATGGTCAATGATGATTCGATCTTCGCCCGACCAAACGTAGGTCATTTTGGCTCGTACTTCGCCATCATTTCCGATGAAAAACATCCCTTTTCCATCGCTTTCTTTGTGTTGAATTTCCATAATGCTTTCAATTTATTCTAACTTTTCTCATTCCGAATACGTTGGCAGATTAAAAGAAACTTGACCACCCAATTCGTTCGAATGGTCAAGTTTAATTCTATTTTATTGTTTTGCCAATTGAATTTCAGCTAACAATTTCACGTCTTCACCGACCAAAAGTCCACCTGTTTCCAACGCTGCATTCCATGTTAAACCAAAATCCTTGCGGTTGATTTTTCCTTCGATAGCCAATCCAGATTTGATATTTCCCCAAGGATCTTTCATTTCGCCACTGTATTCGATGTCCAAAACAACTGGTTTTGTAACGTCTTTGATGGTTAAATCACCGGTTACTTTGTAATTATTGCTTCCATTTTCTTCAATCTTTGTAGAAACAAAGTTCATTTTTGGATACACTTCCGCATCAAAAAAGTCACCGCTTTTCAAGTGATTGTCGCGTTCTGAATTGTTCGTATCAATTGAACTGATCGCTGCAGAAAATGCGATGTTGGACGTTGCGAAATTTCCGTCTTCGTTTTCAACTGAAACTTCTACTTCATTGAATTTTCCGGATACATTGGTAAACATCATGTGTTTTACTTTGAAACCAATTTCTGAGTGTGTCGGGTCGAATGCCCAGTTTGTTTTTGCCATGTTACTTTTTATTATTGTTGTTATTTCTATTTACTAATTACACGTTCATGGGAACTTCCATCAAAAGAATTTCCGCTTTGTCACTTTTAGCTTCGAGTTGAAGACTGTCGATATCCCAGATTCCAAATCCATCTCGGCTGTTTATTTCTTGACCGTTGATGGTAAAATCTCCGCTGAGAACGAAGGCATACACGCCGTTGGTTTTGTCATTTAATTCGTAGGTCACCGATTTGTTTTTATCGAATTTCCCCAGGTGGAACCAAGCATTTTGGTGAATCCATACGCCTGCATCACTTTCATTCGGAGAAAGAATTTGTTGCAATTGATTCACTCTGTCTTCCTCTTTCAAGGTAATTTGATCGTAGCGCGGAGTGACATTTCGTTTGTCGGGGAACAACCAAATTTGCAAGAATTTTACTTTTTGATCTTTGTTTTTGTTGAATTCGCTGTGTGTGATTCCGGTTCCGGCACTCATCACTTGAATATCACCGTTTCGAATAACGGTGACATTTCCCATACTGTCTTGGTGCTCCAAATCACCTTCCAACGGAATGCTGATGATTTCCATGTTGTCATGCGGGTGTTTTCCAAAACCCATTCCTTCGTTTACGATATCGTCGTTTAAAACCCGCAACACACCAAAGTGCATTCGTTCGGGGTTGTGGTAATTCGCAAAACTGAAGGTGTGGTGAGAATTCAACCAACCGTGATTGGCCACTCCTCTTGTATTCGCTTTGTGCAAAATTGAATTTTCCATCTGTTTTGAATTTGTGTTGGGGATGTGATTGAACCCAACAGTTTCTAATTCCTTTAATTCATCAATTTCGTTTTGGATTACATTCCCGAGTGCTCCTGCAGAGACAAACATGGCTGATCCCAAAAATCCTTTTCTTAAAAAATCCTTTCTATCCATTTTGGTTTGTTTGAACGATTTGATGAAACAAAGGTAGGTCTGTCTCAAGGTCAAATCCATTGACCTAGGACAAGAAAAATAAGAAAAGAGGCATTGAATTCCGATTTTCAATCTAAAGTTGAAATTGAAATTTGGAAATTTGGGAATTCGGGAATTCGGGAATTTACGAACAAGCGGCTGTAGTCTTGGATTCCTATTGTGAATCTTTATACAAAGATATCTGCAAATTCGGCAGATTATTTTGGAAACAAAAAATTTATCTAAAATTTAACTGCTTATTTTCAGTAATTTAAATGAATACATGCTTGAGAATTTGCGAATTCACAAATTTGGGAATTGCCTATTCTCATCTTGAAATCTTAAACTCAATTTTTTGTTACTTTTCTTAAATTAAAATCCTTGAAACTGAATATTTCACCTATTTTTACCCAACTTCCTTTTCCGCAAACGGCTCAAAAACTCGGGTGTCATACCCAAATAGGAAGCAATCAAATGTTGGGGAATTCTTTGCGGCAAGGCGGGATATTTAGAAAGGAAAATGTCGTAACGTTCTTCTGCTGTCAAGGCAATATTGCCAAACAACCGTTCTTGATACGCATACAAATGGCGCTGGATGATCAAACGAAACATTTTTTCCAACGCTGGATGCTTTTGGAGTAGTTCCTCTTTTGCATCGTGCGTGATGAATAACATTTCTGTGTCTTCCATCGTTTCTATGTACATTTTGCTTGGTATCAATTCCTGAAAACTCACCACATCGCCTACCCACCAATTTTCCGTGGCAAAGGACAGAACCACTTCCAATCCTTCTTGATTGATAAAATACGATTTTACACAACCTTTGATAATAAACGCCTCCAGATTACAAATCTCTCCCGCCCGCAATAAAACGGTTTTGCGGGGAACTTTTTCCGTTTTATAATAGCTGACAACCTCCTCCAACTCAGTTTCAGAGAGGTCCAAACATTTGCGGATATAGTTTTTTAATTCTTCCTTCATGGCTGCTGCTTTGCAAAGAATTTGTGCTGCTTCTCAAAGGTAGAAAGATTTGTTGTTTTATAGGGGAAGGGTATTTAAAATTTGGTGTTGTTAGCAAAGGGGTAATAATTAGTGCTTGGGGGAGTGTTTTATGAATAACGGTTAATGTAAAATGCGTTTCAATGCATTTTTACATAATGTTACCAAACGTATTCATAGTTTGATAATTGCCGTAGTCTTCTATCAATATTTGCACTTATTTATTCTTTTGATAAGGACTTTTTAAGCTAAAACTCGACCAATGATTAAAAAAAATTTCGAGAATATCTTTATCTTGTTGTATGCCTTTAATGATTGTTTCTGTCCGCATGTATTTTGTATCCTCAACAATTATCAGACGATTAAAAATGTCAAAGTAAATAAACTTAGGTTCCTTTCTTGCTTTAAAATATTTTAGTGGCATTAAGTCATTCATTGCGTTGTAAAGACATGCAAACTCTTTGTGATAAATCGTAAATGAATCTTTATTGATTTTCAGATAAGCTGGCAAAAACAATCCGTATCGGGTATTACCATTATGCCAATATTTTATTTGTTTCACTTTTATTTTAAAAGCATCCATTTTTTGCTGATGTTTGCCAACGGTTTGCAAATAGGCAATAGCGCCTTCTCAAATATAATCTTTTTGGCGCTTTTGTTTATTTGCTGTTATACACATTTTCATTTTTCAGCCCAAGGCCACATTGAAGTGACTTTTGTGCTATTCGTTTTCCAGCCCTTATTATTACTCAAATAAATAAATTTCCATTCGAAGTATTGATTATGAAAGGTTTTGTCTTTTGGATTTATATACTTTTTCGAAATCGTCAAGCTTATTTTGTTGCCATGGCGCAAAAAGCTTGATAGTCGAGAGTTTGGCTCTTGATATTTCTTTATAAATGACTCAATTAAGTCAAGATTGTACATAGGATGTTTTGGATAAACACTTATATAATATCCCTCTTTTATATTGAGTAAATAACAATCTCTAAGTTGCGCTTTTACACATCCACTTGCACTTGATGTATCGATATATTCAACAGTATAATCATTCAACGATTCGCTTATTATCTCGTGGTTATAAACATAACAATCTGATTCAGACATAAACCTTTCATGTTCTGTCCAGTCTTTCCCGCAGGAAAGCAACAAAAGTATCAAGATTATAGTTGTCGTTATTTTCATTGTATATAACACTGGGCTAATCCCTATATGGATTATTCCCTTAGTATATTCACCACTCACCATCCAAAAATTCCAGCGTGCAAACACCTCCTTCCCAAATAGCCCAATTGGTTTCATATCATTAAAAGTACGAAAAAAGCGTAAACCCATTCAATCCTCCAAAAATGTTTCTGCCAAACAAAAAAGGTTGAACATCACTGCTCAACCTTTTCATTTCTAGTTTATTATCTGCTAGTTCGCCAATTTCACAAACTCATCGTAGGAAACTTCTTTTTCTTTCAACTTCACAGTATTTTTGAAGAAGTTGGTCAATTTTTGTTCGGCCATCATGTCGAAAACACGGTTGGCTTCGTCTTTGTTTTTCAAAACGCCTAGGGCAGCATCCGTCAACTCTTTGTCGTCTGGAGCTGGCATACCGTATTGTGCATAGTTTTGAATCAACAACATTTTCGTAAATTCTATTACCTCAGCATTGTCCAATTTGATATCGTTGGATTTAAAGATATCCGTTTGGATCAATTGCCATTTCAAGTTTTTAGCATAGCTTGGGTAAGCAGATTCTACTTCTTCTGGCGTGATTGGTTTTTCGTTGGACAAACGAATCCATCGTTTCATGAAATCATCTGGAAGGTCGATTTTCGTGTTTTCAATCAAATCGTTGTATACTGATTGTGTCAACAAACGATCTGAATCGGCTACGAACATGTTTTCCAAGTCGGTTGCGATTTTTTGACGCATGTCTTCTTCGGATGTGATCGCTTCTGGTCCGTATAGTTTATCAAAGAATTCTTGGTCCAATTCGGCCATTTCCATTCGTTTGATTTCAGTAATCATCAATTGGAATTTGTCGCCCGTTTCAGCCAATGTCTCTTCAGAAATACCCAACATCGAAGCGGTGTCTTTTCCTCCACGAGAAACTTTGCGTGGATCGATCACCAATTTATCGCTTACTTTTTTACCAATCAATTCTTTTTTGGTCGCTGCATCTTCTACAAATTCAGTAGAAACAGTCGACGAATGCAAAATACCGCCTTCTTTGATGCTTCCGTCTTCGTTTAATTCAACGAATTGACCCAAGATCAAATCTTTTTCCGTCACGGTATCCGCGCTGGTCATTTTACCATAGCGACGACGTAAATCTTCGATTTGTTTGTCAACCAAGTTTTTGTCTACTTTGATTTTTACATAATCAAATTTGCTTTTCGCAGAAAGTTCTACTTTCACTTTGGGCGCAAAACCGATATCGTATGTAAATTCAAAAGTTTCTGGTTTTTCAAAATCACCTTTTACTTCGTCTTGTTCGTTTGGAATTGGGTTTCCGAGTACATCCAATTTATTTTCTTGGATGAATTTGTACAAAGCGTCGTTCACCATTTTGTTCAATTCCTCTGCCAATACAGATTTTCCGTATTGTTTTTGAATCATTCCTGCTGGTACATGACCTGGACGAAATCCTGGGATTTTTGCTGTTTTTCTGTATTTTTCCAAGGAAGCATTCACCTTGTTTTTGTAGTCTTCTGGTGCGATAACTACTTTCAATTTTGCGTTTAGCGCATCAATGTCTTGACGAGTAACGTTCATTTCACTTTTGTTTTTACAAATTCATACCAACAAAAAATGGTACAAGGGACACTCATACCATTTTTGTAAATCGTGCGGATGGAGGGACTCGAACCCGCAAGCCTCTCGGCACTAGATCCTAAGTCTAGCGTGTCTACCAATTTCACCACATCCGCAATTTATTTTCTTTTCAAACGCTTCGTTTAGCGCTCAACCCAAAAGGGAGTGCAAAGATAATTTGTTTTTTATTAATTCCTTCATTTTTGAAAAAATAATTCCTTAAAAAGAGTCAATTTTTTTCAACCTTTTTCAAAACTTGTGTAAAACTTCCAACCTATGATGCGAACAAAAATGGATATTACCAGTACCTTTGCCGTTCATGAAAAAAGTACTTTCCATCGATCCAAAATCGCTCCCAATACCGCAGCTGCATCAGTATTTACTGGGTGCTGTAGGTCCAAGACCGATTTGTTTTGCCTCCACGGTGGATGAGCAGGGAAACAACAATTTGTCGCCATTCAGTTTCTTCAACGTATTTAGTGCGAATCCACCCGTCTTGATTTTTTCACCCGCAAGAAGTGGACGTACCAACACCAACAAAGACACCTACAACAATGTGAAAAAAGTACCTGAAGTGGTCATCAACATTGTAAATTACGACATGGTGCAACAAATGAGTTTGAGTTCTTCGCCTTATGCCCCGGAAGTGGATGAATTTGTGAAAGCCGGTCTTACACCCTTGGACTCTGAAACCATCCAACCCAAACGTGTTGCCGAATCACCGGTGCAATTGGAATGCAAAGTGATTGAAGTAAAAGAATTGGGTATGGAAGGCGGTGCAGGAAATTTAGTGATTTGCGAAGTCACTAAAATTCATATCGACGAAAGTATTTTGGATGAAAAAGGAATGATCGACCAAAAGAAAATCGACTTGGTAGCCCGAATGGGTGGCAATTGGTATTGTCGTGCCGATGAAAACTCGATGTTCGAAGTAGCCAAACCACTAACGACCATCGGCATTGGTTTTGACAATGTTCCTGCTGACATTTTAAATAGCTCGGTACTTTCTGGCAATGATTTAGGATTGTTAGCCAGTGTGGAAGCGATACCGAATGAAACCGAAGTAAACGAATACAAATTGCTCGAATTAAGTGATTTATTTGTAACTTTAGAAGACAAGGCTTCTGATTTGGAATTGGCGCTGCATCAAAAAGCAAAAGAATTAATACAAGATAATAAAATTGAGGAGGCGTGGTTGTGCCTTCTCTCATTCAACAATTAAATAAAAAACTATGTTTAAAATTAGCGGAATCGTTAAGCTGGTAAAAGACGAAGAAGTCATCAGCGATAAATTCAAAAAAAGAGAATTCATTTTAACGGATGCATCGAGCATGTACCCGCAAGATATATCTTTCCAATTGACACAAGACAAATGTTCTTTGGCGGACGGCATCAAAGCACAAGATCAAGTAGAAGTTTCTTTCAACTTGAGAGGTCGTGAATGGACAAGCCCACAAGGTGAAGTGAAATACTTCAATACATTGGAAGCTTGGAGAATTGAAAAAATGGGTGCAGCAGCTCCACAAGGTGGCGCTCCATCTCCAATGGATATGTCTTCTAACACAGCAACAGTGGCTGACTTAAGCAACGACGCTGAGGACGATGATTTACCTTTCTAAGAAATAGGCATCTCAAAAAACCTTCTTCAAAATTGAAGAAGGTTTTTTTTTGACCTTTTTGTGAAAATTTCATGGAAAATAGAATTACTATACCATGATTGTTGTGTAGGGATAATAGGGATTTCCTAAGCAAAAATACTACTGCTCAGGATAATGAAATTTTATCTCAGCTTTGTTTACAATAGCCTCGCTGCCTGAATAAGCTTTTGTTGGTTTGATTCGGTATCTAAAATAACCACCTGCACCCGATGAATCTTTTATAACTGTCGGTAAATTTATTCCTGAAAAATGAAGCATCAATTCATTCTGCTCATTCACATAATAACCCACTTCATGACTCGCATTGATAAACTCGAACGAATTGACATCCAAAAATTCGCTTAGCTGATTTTTAATGTTCAAACAATTCGCCATCGTTGAACCTTTATTTTCATAACGCAAGGTATATATCAACCATTCGTTTTCTGGCGAACTTTCTTTCGTTTCCTTTATTTTGGGTGCACTCAACGTTTGATATAGGTTAAATACGTCTATTACTTCAATTGAACCAGAAGGCAATTCATTCTCAGTGGATATTGATAAATTTTCAGCCGAAGCTGTAATCGATAAATTTAAAATTTCTCCAATTGTGGTATTCTTCGAAACACTGTCATAGACGGATATAGAAATTGACTGACCTTGCTTTAAAGTATCCAATTTAAAAAGATAGGTATTGTTTGGTCCTTTTGAATACTTCAAAGAGGCATCATTCAAAAATACGTTTGGAGAATATTGAACTTCTAAAAGAACATTGTAAGCATCTTCTGAACCTTTATTTTCGCAAGCGATATAAGAAGAATTTGTAGACCCTTGTTGCCAATTAACTGTTCCAAAAGTTACATCCAAATCATAACCGGAGTACTCAGCAAAAAGTGGCAAATCAATCAACAAAGTATCTTGATCTGGCGCAAAGGCATACACAATAAACGAAGGAATATACCACGATTTGCTTTCTAACGTAGAAATGGAAAATTGAGGTTCTCGAATGGACAGTTGAAACTTACCTTTCTCGTCACACTTGAAATTCATCAAGTTGTTCATCAGTTGAAGCTCTATGTTTGGGATTTCATGCTCACTGGCATCTTTCACACCGTTTTCGTTTTCATCGAAAAAGGCTACACCTACAACCGTTCTAGAAGCATCCTCGACCACCAAGTTAAACTGGCTGATAATTGGAGAGACAACCTTGTGGTTTATCCCTGATGGCCAACAGATGACTACTTCTTCACTATTTTCTTCTTTCTCGTTTTTAAAAAATCGTTTCTCCGTATTTTGTCGATTTTCTCCCGATAAGAATAGTATTTTACTTATTGTATCCGGTTGTGTATGTTCATTCAATAGAACTGTTTCCTCATTTTTCCGCTCTATTGTTGGGATTTCCGCTTTCGCTACAGAAGAACTAGAAGCATAACAAATATTCCCAAGTAATAGAACGAGAAATAAACGTAGATTTTTCAATTCTAACTTTTTTTTCAATTCCTAAGTCGAAATATGTGCCAATAAATTATCTATTTGATTTTCAGTGAAATAATTTTTATAAAGAAACGATAAATTTCCAAATAATGGAATATTATCCATATTTTGGAAGACTAACCTGCGTCTATCTGCCTTTCCAAGTTGTCTTCAAAAACAATATATAAAAAAGCAAGGCAAAGATATAAATGGGGAAACACCACTCGTAGAGATACACTTGCAGCGTGGAGAAACGTTTTTGAAAATGTAATGTGCACAGAAAAGCGTCCAACTCACCTTTCAACAACACCAGCAATAAGCCTATAATCATCGAACCTACAAGCAAGTTGTATATTGCCAATGCGTAAAACGACAGTTGAACCAACAAGACAAAAAGTCCAAAAACGGAAGAAAAAGAATCCTTTACCTCGCTCGATTTTTTCAACCATCGACTTCGTTGTTTCAAGCCGGAAACTACTTCATTAGGCGCCTTGGTGACGACTTTCAAGGATGAATTGGCTAAATAATGAATAGATTTGCCCTGTTTTCGGCAGGCTGCTAATAAAAATTGATCGTCCCCGCTCAATATGTGTTGATCTGTTCGTACTTTTTTCAGTTCTTCAAAAACCGTCTTACGGAAAAGAAGATTGGCACCGCTCGCGGCAATCGGTCGCCCCAAACCAAAAAGCGACAGAGCCGTTTGTGTTTGCAATTGGTAATCCCAAGAAAAAAAACCAGAAATCCAATTTTCACTGGACATTTCAACAGGAAGAATCATTAAATCCTTCCATTCGTATTCAACCAATTTTTCAAAATAAAGCGGGGATACTTCTATATCAGCGTCCCACGTCAAAATAAATTCTCCAGAGGCATTTTCTACCCCACTTTCAATAGCTGCTTTTTTTCCAAATTCTTCATTTAGCGAAATGATTTTCTTACTCGTTTTTGATGGCCAATTTTCGATTAATTCCAGTGAATTATCCGTAGAATGATCATTGACAAAAACAAATTCCAAAGGATACGTCACCAGCTTGGACAATGACTTTAACAATGCCGGCAAATTTTCAGCCTCATTTCGAAAGGGAATAATCACAGAAATTTTGTCGGATGAATGAAATTCAATTACTTGCAACAAACGATCACTTTTTCTTTTCGCTCGCAATCTGCCCAATAGAAAAACCCCTATCAGCAAGGCATAACCGCCCATTGCCAACAAAAAATCAAGCCTCCACCAAATCATTTTGTTTCCATTTAAAATAGGCGAATACACTTGGTAACGCGTTGTTCATCAACCAAATCAGAATACTGCTCAAAAGTGCCACGGGCAATTCTACCCCCGCTTGCGCCAAAATAAAAACTGCAAAAGTTTCTCGGATAAACAATTTCCCTAAAAAAAGCGAGGGAGAAAGCGTGGTCCACAAATACAATTGCCAAACCCAAAAGAGTATTTCCAACTTGATTTCAGGCTGAAAGGTTTTGATTACTAGAAAGAATTGCAAGGAAAAGGTCAAGTAGCGAAAAATACTTAAGAATAAAAACTGAAGTCGAATCGAGAAAGAAACAGCCGCCAAAGATGAAACACGTTTCGCAATCAACTTCTTTAAAAATCCACTGTTTCCAATGGTAAAATACAACAATCCAACAATCAGTACCAATGAAATCAAGAGTATTCTCATCCAATTGGATTGGAAAACAAAAGGAAAATCCTGCACCAAAAAGAGTGAGAGTACACCAAAAAATAAACTCACCCAAAATTGTGCACCATTTCCAACTAAGGTGGTTGCCGTCACTTTACTACGCCATTCTGGGTGAAATGCGGTAATTCTTCCCAAAAAATTTCCCAAAGCACTCGGCGTCAAAAATCCTGCTAGCATTCCAGCATAAAATCCCTTGAACAGAATGGAATCTGAAAAATCGGTAATCGAACGCATACCAACCGTCCATTTACGCCATTCAAAATACCAATTTAAACCAACAAGAAGCCATGCGATAAGCAGATAATGAACTGATTGTATTCTTACTTTTTTTGCATTCGACCAATCAAACTGATTCATTTGATAAAATAGCACAAAAAGTAGTATGCTTAGTAGCAGCAATCGACCCCATTTCGAGAATATCTCTTGATTTTTTATAGCTTTAAGCATTAATTACATTTGAATGGTTGAAGATAAAATAATTCTCGGAATTGACCCTGGTACAACCGTCCTTGGTTATGGTTTGGTACACATCCAAGGCAAATCCATCAAGCTTTTGAATTTTGGTGTCATTCAGTTGAATAAATTGCCCACTCAAAACGATAAATTGAAACGTATTTTTGAACGATTGGATGGACTAATCGCCGAGTACAAACCGGATGAAATGGCATTGGAAGCACCTTTCTTTGGGAAAAATGTTCAATCCATGCTGAAATTAGGTCGCGCCCAAGGCGTTGCTATCGCCGCTGCCATAAAGTACAACCTTCCTTACGAAGAATACAGCCCACGACGAATAAAACAATCCATCACCGGTAGCGGTGCCGCCTCCAAAGAACAAGTTGCAGCCATGTTGCAAACGATTTTAAAATTTGAAGAAATGCCCAAATACTTGGATGCTACGGATGGATTAGCGGCTGCATTGTGTCATCATTTCTCCAAGGGAATCGGCGAAAACAACAAATCCAAAAGCAACAACTGGGGCTCTTTTGTGAAAAATAATCCTGAAAGAAAAGTGCGGTAAATTACTTTTGAATATTCCCTTCGATATTCAAATTATCTAAAATCTCCTGATAAAGACTTGACATTTCATCTTGATCACTTGCATAATAGGTGAAGGAACGATCGTATCGGTCTCTGGAAATGTGATGCTTTTTAAAAATTGCATCACTCGAAGTATTCAAGATTTTATAAAACTTGTTGATTTGTCCATAAGAAAGTTCCAAATGAGATTCAGTTAAAATCAAATCCTGCATCAAGCTCACCATTTGCTCGCGTTGAATTAAATCTTTGGGTGGCTGAGCTCGTTTAATCTGCGTTGTGCATCCTACCATCAAGAATGCCAAACACAAGATATGGAGAATTCGACTCATTTGCGATTGAAAGTCAAACGGCTTCCATTGCCCGATTCTACAATTTTCCCGGCATCGTAAACAATTGCTCCGTTCACAAATGTTGTTTGAATTTTGTGACTAAAAGTCTTACCCTCAAATGGCGACCAACCACATTTGTACAAAATATTTTCTTTCGTGACTTGATATTTTGACATTGGATCAACAATTACGAGGTCGGCAAAATAACCTTCCCGCAAGTAACCTCTTTCCTCAATGGCAAACAAAACCGCTGGAGCATGTGCCATTTTCTCCACCATCAATTCAATTGAAATTTTACCTTCCTTCACTTTATCCAACATCGCTAAAAGTGCATGTTGAACCAAAGGTCCACCTGAAGGCGCGTTGAAATAGGATTTTTCTTTTTCTTCTAATGTATGCGGCGCATGATCTGTCGCAATCACATCAATGGCTCCAGACAAAACACCTGCCCAAATCCCTGATCGATCCGCTTCTGTTTTCACAGCGGGATTCCATTTGATGAAATTACCTTTTGCAGCATAATCCTTATCGCTGAACCACAGGTGGTGCACACAAGCTTCGGCTGTAATCTTTTTCTGTTCCAAAGGAACTCCTGTTTGGAACAAGCCTATTTCTTTGGCTGTAGAAATATGCAGAACATGTAAACGCGTTCCATATTTTTTCGCCAAATCCACTGCGTGGCTGGAGCTCAAATAGCACGCTTCTTCTGATCGAATAATGGGATGATTTTCCACTGGAACCTCGTCGCCAAATCGCTCTCTAAATTCTGCGGTGTTTTTTCGAATCGTTGCTTCGTCTTCGCAATGTGTTGCAATCAGCATTTCTACTTTTGAAAACAAGGATGTCAAAACTTCGTCTTTGTCCACCAACATGTTCCCAGTTGACGAACCCATGAATATTTTAACACCACAAACATTCTTGTCATTCGTACGCAAAACTTCCTCGATGTTGTCGTTGGAAGCTCCCATGAAAAAGGAATAATTTGCCAAGGAATTGTTGGCTGCAATTTGATATTTATCTTCTAAAAGTTCTTGCGTCAATGCGTTGGGAACTGTATTCGGCATTTCCATAAAAGAAGTAATGCCGCCGGCAACTGCTGCTCTTGATTCAGTAAAAATAGTCCCTTTGTGCGTTAATCCTGGTTCTCTAAAATGAACTTGATCATCGATGCAACCCGGTAAGATGTATTTTCCCTCGCAGTTGATTTCCGTATAACTTCCTTCTACTGTTAGTTCCTGACCAATTTTTGAAATTCGATTATTTTCTAGTACAACATCGGCTTGAAAGCTCTTGCCTTCATTGACCAATGTTCCATTTCTCAATACATATTTCATAATTTTAAAAATCTCATTTTTAAAACACCGATAATCGCTTCTTTGAAAATACCACTCGACATTTTAGAATTTCCTCTTTCTCGATCCTTGAAAGAAATGGGGATTTCCTTGTATTTGAACCCTTTTTTAATCAATTGGTATTTCATGAAAATCTGAAACGCGTATCCTTTGAAAGGTATTTTTGTCAAATTTAATTTTACCAATGCCGAATTGCGGTAGCATTTAAATCCAGCCGTTGTATCTTTTACATTGATCCACAGCACCATGCGCACATAAACAGACGCATAATAAGACATTAATTTTCTTCCTAAGGGCCAATTAACGACTTCGCCGCCTTTGCAATAACGTGAGCCAATGACCAAATCATAACCCGTTTCTGCTGTTGCTACTAATCTTTCTAAATCGTCCGGATTGTGCGAAAAATCGCAATCCATCTCAATGGAATAATCATAATTGTGCTCTAGCGACCATTTAAAACCGGCAATGTACGCGGTGCCTAAACCCAATTTTCCTTCTCGTTCAATCAAATGTAAACGATCGGGATAGTCTTTTTGAAATTCTCGAACCGCATCACCGGTTCCATCAGGCGAATTATCATCAATAATCAACACATGATAAGCTTGAGAATAACCCATAACCTTTTGGACCATCAGGGAAATATTCTCGATTTCGTTGTATGTTGGTATAAGAATTAATGTTTTAGGCACTCGACTAATTTTTAAGCAAGTAAAAATAGAAATATTTCAATCAATCCTCGTCACATTTCGCTAAAAGCTTTCAATTATCGGGGTAGGATTGGCTATTTTTGTATCATGAAGGACTTTTGGGTACTTTTTCTGCTTCTTTTGGCAAATTTCAGTTTTGCCCAATCGTACAATAATGTAACGCTTCTCGACAATTGGTCCAACGACAACCTCACGACGGCGTCAGAGAAAAATCGCTACAATGAATGTTGGGCCTTTGTCTACAATGAGCAAGAATATGCGGTGCTTGGCAGTACAGAAGGGACACATTTTTTTTTAATCAACGACCAAAATAAGTTGATCGAAAAAGGGTTTATCAAAGGCAAATATGCCCACGCATCAGTCGTTCATCGTGATTTCAAAACGTACAAGAATTACCTGTACGCGGTCTGCGACGAAGGTTCGAGCTCACTCCAAATAATAGATTTCCAATATTTGCCTGATTCGGTGCATTTAGTCGCCGATATAGAAGCTAATTTTGGGCGAATTCACAATATATTCATCGATACCAATACTGAATTGCTCTACGCGTTTGGCCTTACTTTGCTGAGCAACGGACAGCCGACCTCTGCAGCTTCGATGAAAGTTTATTCCTTGAGCAATCCCCTTCTACCAACGCAGGTTTTCGGAGGTTTTGGTGATCTAAACTACGTTCATGATGGTGTCGTTTACAACAATATAGCAACACTCAATTGTGGGTTTGACGGATTGCGTAGATATGATTTTTCAAATCCATCAGGTCCACTATTTATTCAAAATTTATCGCTTTACCAAGACCAAGGCTACAACCACCAAGGCGATTCAAGTCCAACCGGAGATGTCTACATTTTTGGTGATGAAACCAATGGCAAAAAACTAAAAAAGTGTACGATTCAGTCAAATGGAGATATTAAAATCCAATCCTATTTTGGCACCAACTATCAAAATGGATCCGTGCCCCACAACATCATGCTGGACAATCGTTTTGCTTATGTAGCCTACTACAACGAAGGTTTACGCATTTACGATTACCGAAGTTCGCCCGTAGAAGAAATTGCCTTTTACGACACCTATCCGGATGCTTCAAGCTATCAATTAAATGGATTGTGGGGAATTTACAGTCGTTTGCCATCTGAGAGGATAGTGGCGAGTGATCGGAAATACGGTTTATTTTTGTTTGATTTTAATCGAAAAGTCTTTTCCTTGCGAACGGATGATTCCTTTCAAGTTTACCCCAATCCACTAAGTCAGGGCCAAAATCTGACAGTTTTCATCAATGAATACTACAAAGGTGCACTTCGGATTAAACTTATCGACTTTACAGGGCGTGAAGTCTATAGCAGTGAAATTGCCAAACAGAATTTTATGACTTTTCAGCCTGATTTGAGTGCTGGAACCTACCAATTGCAATTAACGTATGAACAAAATCAAGAAACAAAGATCAAGGTTTTTCCTCTCGTGATTTACTAGCCATTACTTCTTGTACCAAATCGTATTCATACCCTCGACTGATCAAATATTGGAGGATTTTTTGCTTCTTTTTCCAAAGATCCTTTTCATTCGACAACAAACGCGTTTTTTTATCAATCAAATGCCCAATGGTATTGAAATATTCTTGGTCATCAATTTCGTACAGCGCTTTTTGAATGAGCTCTTTATCGACTCTCTTTTGCAGAATTTGCAAATAGATTTTTTTTCTGCCCCATTGCTTAATTCTGAATTTTCCTGAAACAAATGAATTCACAAACCGCTCGTCGTCTAGGAAGTTGAGTTCTTTTAAATGGGAAATGATTTTGACGATGTCTTTTTCAGGTTGACCATAGCTGATCAATTTTTGAATGGTTTCGTGAACAGAACGATCACGATAACCGCACCAATACTCTATTTTGTTTTGGGCTTCTTCAAAAGAAAAAAAGCACTCTGAATTTTTCATCAGAGTGCAATTTCTTCATTTTTTTTGTTCACGAAGGAATATTGTAAAAGATTGTTGGCGGTAATCGCACTCACCTTAATCCATTTTTTGTACTTCAAAAACCATTTCACCTGGCGAGAATAAATCCCACTGGTGAAATAAGAAGCCAAATATGGGTGAACCAAAAGTGTTAAACCACTTTCTTTTCGCTCTTCCATCAAATATTTCAATTTGCTTTCAATTTCGTCAGCGTACAAAATAGAAGCTTGAACTTCTCCTGTACCGTTGCAAGTAGGACATTTTTCGGCCGTTTGAATTTCCGTTTCTGGTCTTACTCTTTGACGTGTAATTTCAATCACACCAAATTTAGAAGGGGCAAGAATATTATGTTTCGCGCGATCATCACGCATAAATTCTTTTAACTTTTCATGCAATTGCTTGTTGTTTTCGCGGGTATGCATATCGATAAAATCGACCACAATAATTCCGCCCATATCACGCAATTGCAATACACGAGCAATTTCTTCTGCAGCCTCAATATTGGTTGCCAAAGCATTGCTTTCTTGACCGTCTGCACCTTTTCTATTCCCACTATTCACGTCAATAACGTGCATCGCTTCGGTATGCTCGATAATCAAATACCCGCCCGAAGACAATGGCACTTTTTGACCGAAAAGCATTTTAATTTGTTTGTTGACACCGAATTTCTCAAAAATGTTAATTCGATTGTCATGCACTTTTACAATTTTCTCTCTGCCTGGTGCGATGTCCGCAACAAAACCAGAAATGTCATCCGCTAAATCTTTATCATTTACGTGGATATTTGAAAAATCTGCATTCAATAAATCTCTTAGCATGGATGAAGTTTTGTTCATCTCACCAAGTACACGTTTTGGAGGAACTGCATTTCTCAAATTGGTATGCATGGTCTTCCATTTGTCAGTCAAGTTTTTCAAATCCTGATCCAACAATTCTACTTTTTTATTCTCGGCAACTGTCCGGATGATCACCCCAAAATTTTTGGGTTTGATACTTTCCATCAAATCCTTTAAACGTTTCCGTTCCTCGCTATTTTTAATCTTTTGAGAAATTGAAATTTTATCGGAAAAAGGAACCAATACAAGATAACGACCTGCCAAAGTAATTTCTGCACACAACCGAGGTCCTTTGCTTGAAATTGGTTCTTTGGCTACCTGAATTAAAATATTCGATGAAGCCGAAACCACATCGTTTATCTTTCCGTCTTTGTCTATGTCCTTTTCTGGCTTGAAATAAAGTAGATCAGATACATTTTGCTTGCCTTTAAGTGTTTCTTTGGTAAACTTATTGAGCGATTGAAATTGGGGCCCTAAATCCAAATAATGGAGGAACGCATCTTTCTCATAACCAACATCAACGAAGGCAGCATTCAAACTAGGAACGACTTTGCGTACTTTTCCTAAATAAATATCCCCAACGGCAAAGTCGGGTGCACCATGTTGTTCTTGGATTTCAATAAGTTTTCCATCTCTTAGTAAAGCAAGCCATACGCCGTTTTCACGCGCGTCAACTACTAATTCTAAACTCACGAAAGCCTTATTTAAACGTTAGAAAAAAAAGCTCAGCCGAAGCCGAGCATATGATTTACATCAAGAAATTATTTCTTTTTCTTGTGTCTGTTTTTTCTAAGTCTTTTCTTTCTTTTGTGAGTAGACATTTTATGTCTTTTTCTTTTTTTACCGCTTGGCATAATTATATATTTTAATTTGTTTGACTTCTCTTCAATTATCTGTATTACAGATAAAAAAACACTCCCGCTTTTCAACGGGAGTGCAAAAATAATAATTTTAAATGGATTTTAGACCAAAAATAAGAGATAAAATATGCTTATTTTACTTTCACATTTGATTTCACCTCTTCAACAAATGTTTTTGCAGGCTTAAAAGAAGGAATGTTGTGCGCAGGAATCAAAATAGTTGTGTTTTTTGAAATATTTCTACCTGTTTTTGCCGCTCTTTCTTTCACGATAAAGCTACCAAAACCTCTTAAGTACACATTGTCTCCGTTGGATAAAGAAGTTTTGATGGTTGACATCATTGATTCCACAGTTCTTAAAACTTCATTTTTTTCTAATCCTGTCTCTGATGCAATTTTGTTAACAATATCCGCTTTTGTCATTTTAAAATACTTTAATTTGTAATTACCCTTGTAAAATTCGAGTGCAAAATTATCAATCTAAAATGATTAATCGCAAGCAAAAAGCGTTAATTTTTACTTTTTTTTCACATGTCAAAAAATATCAACCAGCTAATTATCAATTGGTACGACCAAAATAAACGAGATCTCCCCTGGCGAAAAACCAACGATCCTTACAAAATTTGGATCTCAGAGATAATACTGCAACAAACTAGAGTTCAACAAGGTACAGCTTATTACCATCGCTTTATGGAGGAATTTAGCGATGTGACAAAACTCGCTTTAGCTGAAGAACAAAGTGTATTGCAACTTTGGCAGGGACTTGGTTACTATTCTCGCGCCAGAAACCTGCACAAAACAGCAAAAATTGTAACAAACGATTTCAAGGGTGTTTTCCCAACCACCCACGCCGATATCAAACAATTGCCTGGAATTGGAGATTATACAGCTTCTGCCATTTCGTCTTTTGCTTTTGGCGAACGGCAAGCCGTATTGGACGGAAATGTTTTCAGAGTATTAAGTCGTATCTTCAATCTTAACACCCCTATTGACAGCACTCAAGGTAAAAAAGATTTTCGCCTTTTGGCCCAAGAATTCTTGTACGACGCCGATCCGGCACTGCACAATCAAGCAATAATGGAATTTGGGGCCTTGGTCTGTTTGCCTCAAAATCCGAAATGTGATACTTGTCCAATCCGCTTACATTGTCAAGCATACAAGGAAAAAACCATCAAGGATTTACCGGTTAAATCCAAAAAAACCGCTGTGCGAAATCGCTACTTTCATTTCGCCATTTTCCGAGTAAAAGATGAATTATTAATTACCAAAAGAGAAGAGAAGGATATTTGGCAACATTTGTATCAGTTTCCTCTCATGGAAGTAGATGAAAAACCGGATAAGAATTTACAAGCAACTTTGAACAACTATTTCAATACCACTGGGATTAATTTTGATAGTTCAGAAATAATAACACACCTGCTGAGCCACCAAAAACTTGCAATCCAATTCCACAGTGTCGAATTACAAAATAAAATACCGATACCAAACACGGAGTGGGTTGATATTCAAAACATAAGCCAATACCCCTTCCCTAAACCGATTGTTGAATTCTTGAAGAATTTTGGTGCATAACTGTCGACATATTTTCACCAAACCTGTTTGACAATTGTTATATTTGTAATTATTCGAATTTTTTATGGCAGGAACCGTTAATAAAGTTATTCTAATTGGCAACCTCGGCAAAGACCCGGAAGTTCGTCATTTGGAAAACGGCGCGGCTGTTGCAAATTTTTCAATTGCCACTTCAGAAACGTATTTGGATAAAAATTCCGGTGAGCGAAAAGAAGTAACCGATTGGCATGACATAGTAGTTTGGAGAGGTTTGGCCGAAGTTGCTGAAAAATATTTGAGAAAGGGTACAAAAATATATGTTGAAGGACGTTTGAAAAAACGTTCGTGGCAGGACAAGGACAACCAAACTCGTTACTCGACCGAAGTAGTTGCGGACCAATTGACGATACTTTCTCGGGCGGAAACCAATGAAAAACCTAATAACACTCCTAATTATTCATCGCCTGGAACACCTGTGCCACCCGCCCCTATGAATGATTTAAACCATGACGACAACGATGATTTACCTTTTTGATCAACCATGACAATTCCATTAGATACCGCATCCATAGAACCACTGGTCAGTCTGCAACTTTCTGGTGTTTCAACTGACTCCATCTTATCAGTATTTATCATTGCCTTTTTGCTGTTCGCCTCCGCTGTAATCTCCGGTTCTGAAGCCGCTTTTTTCTCTCTAGGACCAACAGACAAAGAAAATTTAAAATCCGATGAGAGCAAAAAAGGAAAAATAGCCTTTTTATTGCTAAACAAACCACAAGAACTGCTCGCTACGATATTAATCACCAACAACTTTGTAAATGTTGGCATCGTTATCTTATCGAGTTCGGTCCTAAATCAGTTTTTTCCAGGCAATGCAAATCCTACCTTGCATTTAATCATTGAAGTATTCGTGATTACACTTACTTTGTTGCTTATCGGCGAAGTCATCCCGAAAATTTACGCGACTAAAAATGCGTTGTCATTTGCAAAATGGATGGCGAGTCCATTGAATTTTTTAAGTACTGCCCCTCCAATTTCCTGGCTTAAAAGCTTTCTGGTGAACGGATCCAACCTCATTCACAAACGAGCGAAGAAAAAAGGAATTAAAATTTCCAGTGATGAACTGGAACAAGCGTTGGCCTTGACCAAAGAAGAAAACAGTCACGAAGGTGAACACAAAATTCTTGAGGGAATTGTGAAATTTGGAAATACAGATGTTCGTCAAATCATGCGTTCCAGAATGGATGTTGTTGCCATTGACAAAGATTGGAGTTATGACAAGATCATGAAAATAATTCTAGATTCCGGGTATTCAAGAATTCCCGTATACGATGGCACATTGGACAATGTGATTGGTCTTCTTTTCGTTAAAGACATTCTACCATACTTGCATACACCATCGGATGAAATTGACTGGATTAAATTAATAAGGATACCATTTTTCATTCCTGAGAACAAGAAAATTGATGACTTATTGAAAGAGTTTCAATCCAAAAAAGTTCACATGGCTGTTGTAGTAGATGAATATGGCGGAGCAAGCGGTGTTTGTACCCTGGAGGATGTTTTAGAAGAAATTGTTGGCGATATCACAGATGAATACGACACAGATGAAATCATTTTTACAAAAATTGACGAGCGAACTTTTCGCTTTGAAGGAAAAACAGCTTTAATGGATGTTTTCAAAGTGCTCGATATTGATGGGAAGGAATTTGAAGAAATCAAAGGCGATGCTGAAAGCTTGGGTGGTTTCTTGGTCGAAAATGCGGGACGTATTTTAAAGAACAACGAAAGTTTTATGGTTGGTGACTACAAATTAATTGTAGAGACTGCCGACAAACGAAGAATTAAAATGGTGCGAATTATTGTTCCAAATACGATTGATGAATGAAAAAAATAGTTGCCCTCACTTTATTATTTTCCCTTTTATTCTCTTGTGGAGGAAATGAAATTGTCATACCAAAGCCACCCAGTTATCTTCGCACGGAATTACCAGAACATGCTTATGTTCCATTCAACGACCATTGTCCTTATACTTTTGAAACATCCAAGTATTTTAAAATAACCGAAGTTTCCAAAGACAATTGTCACAAAGACATCGATTTGGGTCCAGTGAATGGTATAATTAACTTCTCTTATATTGAAATGGAAGAGCCTTTGAGTAGCTATGTTAACTTTTCAAATGATAAAGTGGATGAGCACAAAATCAAAGCTTCCTCCATCGAAGACACCAAGATCCTCCATCCTGAAAATAACGTTTATGGCACTTTCTTTGAATTAAAGGGTGACGTTGCTACCCCGTTTCAATTTTACTTGACAGATTCAACCAGTCGATTCGTAAGTGGAGTGGTTTATTTAAACTGTCGACCCAATTATGATTCATTAAAACCCACTTTGGATTATCTCAAGGTAGATTTGTTAAAAATGGTCAATTCTTTTGAATGGAAATAATGCACAAAGTATTTATTGCCTTAGGTTCCAATTTGGGCGATCGAAAGGATAATATTGAAAAAGCCATACACAAGATTCAAGCTGAAATTGGCGAACTAATTCATTCCTCATCCCTTTTCGAAAATCAAGCTCAAGGATTCGAATCAAACACTTTGTTTTTGAATGCATGTATTGAAATTGAAACAACCTACAATTCTTTTGAAATCCTTGAAAAACTGCAATCTATCGAAAAATTATTGGGGCGAATTCCAAAAAATGGAAACGAGTATGAATCGCGAAAAATTGATTTAGACATCATTTTTTTCGATCAAGAAATCATCCAAACCGATTCACTAATCGTTCCACACCCATTGTTTCGGCAACGTGATTTTGTGTTGATTCCTTTGAATGAAATTGCGCCGAAAAGTATAGATCCTGAGACTGGATTAACAATTTTTCAACTTACAAAGCTGCTTAAAAAGTAACATTTCCTTGTTATTTTTTTGGGATTGTCGAAAATTTTACGATACTAGAAAGGTTCAGAAAAGCCTAAGCAACATTTTTTTAGTATTTTTACACTCAAATTAGATGATTTAAATCAGTTGTATGAAAAAACAAACATTACTTGGTTTTGCTTTCTTAGCAGTTTCAGGTTCACTACTTACAAGTTGTGACTTATTAAAAGACTTGAAATATGATGTTACTCCATGCCCTCTAGAGCTTCATGGTGATTCAGTTCGTGTAAAAGTTGATGTTACTTTCCCTGAGAAAGGAATCAAGAAAAAAGCAAGTGCAGAAATTCAACCAATGTTGGGTAGCACGGCATTAAAACCGGTTACGATTCAAGGTGAAAAAGCTACAGGAAATGGCACTGTGATTTTGTACAAACCAGGCGGTAAAATGACTTACTATGATGTAGTTCCTTACAAAGCTGAATACGAAAATACAGAGTTGAAAATTACAGGTACTGTTTCAAAAGGTGGAAAAGTAAAAGACCAAATTGACGAAACAAAAATTTGTGATGGAACTATCATTACACCTTTGTTGGTGAATACGGATTACCGTGTTACCATGGAAAAAGACAATTTCAAACGTGTAATTGAATTTACAGAAACGGCTCAAATGAATTTTGACAAAGGAAAATCAGTCGTAAAATCAAGTGAATTAACGGATGCCGACATCGTTGGATTGTCAAACTGGTTGAAAGCAGTTCAAACCAATGAGAGAATTAAAATCAAATCAATTGATGTAGTTGGTTATGCTTCACCTGAAGGCGAAGAGGATAAAAACAACACTTTATCTACGGATAGAGCTGCTGCTGCAAAAACATCCCTTTTGAATTTGGCTAAAAAAGCGGAAAACACAACCGCTCAAACAGAAATCTACAGTTTGAATGGAAGTGGAGAAGATTTTGCTGGTTTCAAAGTTGAAATGGAAAAATCGGAAATGAACGTTGACGAAAGAAATTTAGTAATTCGTGTTCTTGAAATGCACAAAGATCCTGCAACTCGTGAAACAGAAATGAGAAACATGGGTAAAACATTTACCTATTTGGACAAAAGTATTTTCCCTAAATTGCGTCGTTCAGAAATCAAAGTTGTCTATGACAAAACGGGTTTCACAGACGAAGAATTGGTTTCTATCGCTACAAGCAATCCTGATTCTTTGAATTTGGAAGAAATGTTGTTCGCTGCGACTTTAGTAAGTGATTTAAATTCTAAATTAGCTATTTACAAAGCAGCTGAAAGAAAATATCCAACAGATCATAGAGCATTTAACAATGCAGGTGGAGTTTTATACATGCAAGGTAAAATGGCGGATGCTAAAACTGAATTGGAAAAAGCAAACAACATCAAGGACAATGCAATTTCGAAAAACAATTTAGGTGCTATCGCTGGTGCAACTGGCGACAGAGCAACAGCTAAAAAATTGTTGTTGCAAGGAAAAGGTTCTGGAGCTGAAAACACGTACAACATGGGAATCATCAATGTATACGAAGGGAAATATGCTGAAGCTGTTTCTAACTTTGGAGCTGGTGATACTTACAACAAAGCATTGGCGCAAATCTTGAACGGAAACGCTGCTGGTGGCATCGCCACTATCAATGCTTCTGCAGATAAAGAATCTGCACAAGGTTACTACTTGAAAGCAGTTGCTTCTGCTCGTCAAGATAAAGTTTCAGACGTAATCTCAAATCTTCAAAGTTCTATCGCGAAAGATTCAGCAATGAAAGCGAAAGCGAAAAAAGATATGGAATTCTTGAAATTTGCTGAAAACACAGCATTTACTGCATTGTAATTAGAAAATAATAAACTGATAAAAAAGGCTGCCTATTTTAGGTAGCCTTTTTTTATTCAAATTTAAATTCGTAATTTTCAACCTTCTGGGATTTTCCTTACAAACAAGGATTCAAACCACGACTTAATGAAATTATTTGCACTAATTGTCCTTTTACTTTTTTACTCATCGACCATTCTTGGTCAGAATTTTTGGGGTACCAACACGATTAGCTCTACCTCAAATGAAGCAGTTGATGTAGAAGTAGATGCGGCTGGAAATCAATATGTAGCCGGTTACTTTTCAGGAGCCACAACTTTTTCTGCTACTTCTTTCTCCATTTCAACGAATGGAAACAATGATGTATATGTTTCCAAGTACAACGCAAGTGGTGATTTAATCTGGGTGAAAAAATTCGGTGGTACATTTTCAGATAAACCGACGGATTTAACGATTGATGGAGCTGGATTCATTTATGTCACAGGTCAGTATTTTGGCACTGTTGCATTTGGGTCTACCGTTTTGACCTCTACATCCGGCACAAAAGATATTTTCATCGTGAAACTGGACAATAGTGGCAATATCATTTGGGCAATTTCGCAAGGTGGGACAGGCACTGAAAATGCATTTGGAATTACAACGGATAGTCAAAACAATGTTTTACTAACTGGACAATTTTTGGGAAGCAGCGTTATTGCTGGTCAAACATTGAACAGTCTTTTCGACCCTAGTCTGGGTGCACAGAATTTTGATTTATTTGTTTCCAAATATAGCAGCGCAGGAACATCAATCTGGGTGAAGACAGGAAAAGCAAAAAATGCAGAAATTGGATTTGCAATTGATTGTGATGCAAATGACAATGTGTACATCACTGGCCAATTTTCAGATACAATGGTTTTTACGGGAGTTACCATTCCCAATATCTCCTACGATGTTGGTTTCTTGACGAAACTATCTCCAACCGGTACCTTGCTTTGGTTCAATAAATTCAAAGCGGGCGGCGTCGAACCATTGGATTTAGAAGTTGCTTCGAATGGTCAAGCGGTAGTGTCAGGTGACTTTTGGGGAACGATTAACTACATCACGAATACCAGTACAACAACGTTCAGTAATCCCTATGATAAAAAAATATTTGTTGTAAAAACCTTGAGTAATGGGGAACCCGTATGGTCAAAAACGTATGGTTCTAGAAATGAAATTTCATCGAGATCCATCTCTGTCGATGCCACAAAAAATGTATTCATTACTGGTTATTTTAAATGTGATTTTTCGCAATTTCACGATCTAGCAACCGCCACCTACAACAGTGCTGGATTCAACGATGTATACCTCATCAAGCTGGATTCAACGGGGCAAACGGTTTATGCGAAACAAATTGGCGGCAAAAAAAATGACCTCGGATTGGGTGTTGCTATTCTCAATGACCAAAAACCAACAGTTTGTGGAAGTTTTACGGAGAACTTGAATATTCCATTCGCCTTCGGTTACCCTTACACCATCACCGCCACTAATTTTTCTTTGAACAATACTTTTGCACCAATAGTCATGTTAAATGGTGATCAAACAGCCAATTCATTTTTGACGAATGCAATTCATGCCGCTACTCCGGATTACAATTTTTTCATCGGTTCCAATGTTGACAGTTTATTTGGATTTATAGAGCCGAACAGTGATTCAATTGATTTTTGCGCATCGAACTTGCTGTATTACAACACCCGAACGTATTCCAATTATGGACCGGACTATGATTACATTTGGAGTAATGGTTCCCTTGATGACACGGCTAACATCAATACGACAGGCTGGGTAACCGTGACTGTTTCTCGAGAAGATGGTTGTGTGCAAGGAATGGATTCAATCTACGCAACTGCACACACGGCTCCCCCCTTCCCTTTGCTTTCGGACAATTTAGGCATAGCGGTCAACACCCTCTACTACCCGCAATATCAATTTTGTGCCCCCGACTCTGTGGGCGTTTCATTTTCAAATCTGTGCAGTGGCTGCTCCATCGCGATTGGGAATCCTGTTTTGTTCACCGACACTTTAGAACACAGTTATAGCCAATCAGGAATTTATTATGTAACCATTTCTGACTCATTCTGCTCAAATACTTCCTTCTTTAAAATTGATTTAGACGAGGTTTTACCTTACGACACGATTCAACCCTATATTTTCTTCCCGCAAGATATTGATCAAAATGATACCATCACCATTTGCAATGATCAGCTAATTAATATTCACATTTACGACTTTTTCACCAACCCAACTCACATTCCTGATTCCTTCAATTTACAACCCACGGGATACGATAATCTTCAGCCAGAAACTGGGAACGTTTATACTTCCTTCAATAGTTTTAATTACCTTGCCTCAGCAAACAACTCTGGCTGGTATGTTTACAATTACAGCGTTGGAGTTGGTTATATTAACAGTTGTGGAATTGACACTACCACGTATTTTGCAACGGATTCAATTTACATAAACGTCAATAGCTTTTCGATAGACGCAAGTGATCTCTTGTGTCCGGGAGGATCCATCTATTTATTTGTAGATACTTCACTTATGTCCTTCACATGGAGCGGACCAGGGATTGATTGGACGAGTTCTGCCAATGATTCCATTCAAGTTTCCTACAGTGGACTATACCAGTTCTCTGGGGTTTTAACGGATACCATTAATGGCTGTGTTGGAAATTCTACGATTGACTATTTTGTGAATGAAAAAGTACCACCCATCGTTACCATGTTTCCATTTGACGGCACAATTTGTCAAGGGGATAGTGTATACATGTCGGTACCAAATACCTATACTTCCTACAATTGGGTCGATGAAAATGGCTTTTCCCTATCAACAACCAATGAAATATATGCCTCCGATCAAGGAGCTTATTTCTGTTATGTAACGGATTCATCGGGTTGTTCACTGACAACATTGGTCGCTAATGTGGTTCAATTTGCTCCTGCTTTTTTAAGTGCCAATCCTGCAGCTGCCATTTGCGATACTGAAACAATAACGATTACTTTGAATTATTCTGGAAATCCCTATTTCTATTGGCAAAATCCAGCTTCAGCCGGGTTTGCTGATCAAATAACGGTCAATCAACCAGGGGTTTATGTCTGTTTAATAGACCAATGTGGTGATTTGTTTTTTGATTCAATTGAAATTTTTGATGGAGCCTTCAGTGTCAACTTAACAATTGATGATACCTTGTTATGCTATTCCGAAACGGCTATAATCAATGCTGACCCAGGTTATCCAACCTATGCATGGAACACTACAAGTGTAAATAATGATTCCATTACCGCATCTGCAGCAGGAGATTATTTTGTGACAGTCACCAACCAATATGGCTGTACTGTCAACTCCGACACTGTTTCAATTCAAGTGGTACCTTTCTCCAATCCGCCAGCCATTCAAGATACGATGGTTTGTCCAGGTGCAGATATTTTTCTATCGGATGGTTTGGGCACAACGATCAATTGGTATGACGTGAGTCAAAATTTGGTTTCTTCCAATGTAGCATTCAACATCTTGAATTTGCAATCGGATTCAACTGTTTTGGCTGCTTACGATGTCATGGGCTGTTCTCCTGCCTTCCAAACTATTGCTATTTCGGTTGCGCCACCCTTAAACATTGCCCAAATCGTTGGTGACACCATTGCCTGTTTAGGCGACGAATTATCGCTCAGCATTGACATGCAGGTTGCGAACCTTCAATGGTATTTGGATGGCGTTCCGTTTTCGACTGATTCACTTTTCATTGTTTCCAGCAGCAGCACAGCTCAAATCGTTACGGTTGACATTTCAAATATTTGCTATACCAATTTCTTGAGCCAAACAGTTTATGCCTATCCAATTTCTCCCATTTCTATTCTTGAAGATTCCTTGTTATTGTGTGGTGATCAACTTGTCGATTTGGAAGCGATTGGAAATATGAACAACTTCACCTGGACTGGTAATCAAGGGAATTCAGTTGGCAATATCATTCAAGTAAACGCTTCAATTGGAAATGGTTTTCTTTATGTTCAAGGCGTTGATCTCAATGGTTGCCCATCTAACAGGGATTCCATTTGGTTGGAAACTTCTACCCTCGATTTCACCCTTTCTAGCGATAATTTCAATTGTTTTGGCGATTCGGCTAGCATCTTTTTTAACACTTCGAGTGCTGGTATTCTTTGGTCTGGCCTGAACTTTTCAACCACCAATAATTTCATTCCTATTGCCGTTGATAGTTCCACAATTGGATGGTTTACGGTTCAAGCACTAGATCCAACAGGCTGTATATACACAGATTCCATTCAACTTTCACTTTCCGCTTTGCCTACAATTCAATTGACAAATGACACACTAATGTGTTTGAATGATTGGTTGAGTTATTCGGGAACGTCGAGTTCTGTAAGCTATACTTGGCAAGGATTAAATCCAGGAGACAATTTGCTCATTCAAGGAAATTCTTGGTACTTGTTAATCGCCACAAATCAGGATGGTTGTGCGGTGTACGATTCCATTTATGTTGAAACGATCAACTGTTCGAACAGTTTACCGAACGTATTCTCTCCAAACGGGGACGGCGTGAATGAATTCTATGTGATTGATGAAGCGCTTCTATTTCCAAACAATGAAATCCTTGTTGTGAATCGATGGGGAAATGTTGTTTACCAGGCGAAAGGCTACAAAAACAATTGGAACGGAGACAACTTAGTCGACGGCGTTTATTTTGTTGTTTTTGTGCACGACACAACCGACCCAAATTCAGCCAAATTTAATAGCTTCGTCCACATCGTTCGGTAACGAAAATCAAGTATGAATTTCTTTCAAATAAATCTGTTCTAATTGACCTTGGGTTGGGTGCCATTCCACTTCACAGTCCAAAAAATGAACATCCATTAGCGTAGAATAGCCCGATCGAGCAATGATTTTCTTAGCCGATAAAAGAATTTGATCGATTTCCAACCAATCGACGCGTTTCATTTCATCGGCTGATTCTCGTTTCCCTTTGTAAATGAATACAATTTCATCCGAATCATTTTTCAAATTCCTTTTTTGCACGGTATAAAACTGCTCGGCATACGGTTCCGGACCGCTAATCAATACAACCGTTTTCGTCTTTTCGGCAGGCATTTTCATTCCTTCTAGCCTACTCACCGCTCCCAAAAATCGTTGCGGAACGTTTGTTTTTCCTCGACTTAATTTCCCTGCAAATTGATGATTTGAAGAATCTAATACCCAAATTTCGGAAAACTGATTCAATAAATTTCGATGAAAAAGCTGGGCAAATTTCAAATACCAAGGTAAAGGCAAACTGACTTGATGGGTCACAAATATGGAATCAACTTTTGGATGTCTGAAAAAATAACGGTGATCACTGATAACCAAATCTACGGCTTTTTCACCGCAAAATGAATCCACAAAAGCCCTTTCTTTTTTCGAAAAACGCGCCAATTGCGAGAAAGAACGCACCAGATCCCAAGCGAAGTTTCCTTTTCCCCGAAAGTGAAATGGATAGCTTTCCAAGGCAACAAAATTCATCGCCGGAAAATAGTTCGTATAAATTTCTTGCTGTGCCTCATTGCAAGCAATCCAAATCGCGTTGTCTTGCGCCAGCAATTGTTTCAAAATTGGAATCGAGCGTGATACGTGTCCCCAGCCCCAATTCAAGGGCGAGAATAAAATTCTTCTTTGGGAAATATGCGCTATCGCTTTTGGATTCATCAATCGTTAAACTTGGTTAAAACTAAGGAAAAAACAACGCTCTGTGGATAGATTTCGTTTTTAAAAGAAATCCACTCTCAATTAATTTATAACTTTAACTCTCAAACATTAGAAATCTATTATGGATCAAAACGAGTTCAACAAATACGCCACCAAGCACATGGGCATCAACAGTATGCACCTTGGGCATTATATCGAATCTTCTGTAACGCCTTATATCATCGAAGAACGTCCAATGAACATGACTCAAATGGATGTTTTCTCTCGATTGATGATGGACAGAATTATTTTCTTGGGAACAGGAATCAACGACAATGTGGCCAACATTATCAATGCACAGTTGCTTTTCTTGGAGTCGGTTGACCCGAAAAAAGACATTCAAATTTATTTGAATTCACCCGGCGGCGGCGTATACGCTGGATTGGGAATTTACGATACAATGCAATTCATCAAGCCGGATGTAGCCACAATTTGTACCGGTATGGCGGCTTCTATGGGCGCTGTATTGATGTGTGCTGGAACCAAAGGAAAACGTTCTGCATTGAAACATTCTCGTGTGATGATTCACCAACCTTTGGGCGGTGCGCAAGGTCAAGCTTCTGACATTGAAATCACAGCGCGTGAAATTGCGAAATTGAAAAAAGAATTGTACGACATCATTGCGAAACACAGTGGTCAAACGTATGACAAGGTTTGGGCCGATTCTGATAGAGATTATTGGATGACCGCCGACGAAGCCAAAGAGTACGGAATGGTCGACGAAGTATTGGACCGAGGTCCTAAATAATCGTTAAAAAAACGGGAAGCCATTGAAAGCTTCCCGTTTTCTTTTGCCTAAACTACATTATTACCGTATTTTTGCAATGAATCAAGGAGATATTCGTTATTCCATCCTCCTTTAGACAAGATACAGTGAAAAAAGAAACAGGTTGTTCTTTCTGCGGAAAATCGCGAAACGAAGTAGGCATTTTAATTGCCGGAGTTACAGGTCACATTTGTGAGAATTGTATTACACAAGCGCACGCCATCATAAAAGAAGAGGAATTAAGCCACAACAACGGGAAAGCAAAAAGTCCTGTGAATGTCTTGAAACCAAAAGAAATTCTTGAAAAATTAGACGATTACGTAATCGGCCAAGTGGATGCGAAGAAAACATTGGCTGTAGCGGTTTACAATCATTACAAACGTTTGAATCAACCGGTTAAAAAAGACGACGTTGAAATCGAAAAATCCAACGTGATTTTGGTAGGAAGAACGGGTACCGGAAAAACCTTGTTGGCTAAAACCATTGCCAAAATGTTGAATGTTCCATTTAGCATTGCCGATGCAACGGTTTTAACCGAAGCCGGTTATGTTGGTGAAGATGTTGAAAGTATTCTTTCTCGTTTGTTGCAAGCTGCCGACTACGACGTGGAAGCCGCTCAAAATGGCATTGTTTTCATCGATGAAATTGATAAAATTGCCCGTAAAAGCGATAATCCTTCCATTACACGGGATGTTTCAGGCGAAGGCGTACAACAAGCACTTTTGAAATTGTTGGAAGGAACCATCGTAAACGTTCCACCGCAAGGAGGAAGAAAACACCCAGAACAAAAAATGATTCAAATCGACACGCGCAACATCTTATTTGTTTGTGGCGGTGCTTTCGATGGAATTGAAAAAATAATCTCTTCCCGTGTGAATCGCCAAACCATTGGCTTTTCTTCCGCTGACGAAGAACGAATTGAAGGGGAAACGGTTTTGCGTTACATCAACCCAACAGATATCAAAACATTTGGTTTAATTCCTGAATTGATTGGCCGTTTTCCGGTCTTAACGTATTTGGAACCATTGGATGCCGCAAGTTTGAAAAGAATTTTGACGGAACCGAAAAACGCCTTGGTGAAACAATATTTGAAATTGTTTGAAATCGATGGAATTCAATTGTCATTTGACAGTGCTGTTCTTGATTTCATTGTTGAAAAAGCCATTGAATTCAAATTGGGCGCACGAGGTTTACGTTCGATCTGCGAAGCTATCTTAACCGACGCGATGTTTGATTTGCCTTCTAGCGGCGAAAAAACGTACAAAGTGACGTTGAATTATGCACAAGAACACTTCTCCAATTCGAAAATGGCGAAGCTAAAAGTGGCCTAATGAAAACCCACGAATACAAAGCTTTTATTGATTGGACCTGTAGCAAAGGAATTGGAACTACTAGTTACCAAAGCTACGAGCGCAATTACTCTGTGCGTGTCAATGGCAAACAACAAGTCATTCACGGTTCGGCTGATTCTGCTTTTTTAGGCGATCCAAGTCGCTTCAATCCAGAAGAATTGTTTCTTGCCGCTCTCTCTTCTTGCCACATGCTTTGGTATTTGCATCTCTGTGCCGACAAAGGAATTGTTGTGCTAGAATATGCCGACAGCGCCAGTGGAACCATGATCGAAACACCAGAAGGCGGCGGACATTTTACGAACGTTACGCTGCAACCTTTGGTGACCATTGCCGATGAAAGTCAAATCGATTTGGCGAAATCGTTGCACCACGAAGCCAACAAAAAATGCTTCATTGCAAACTCCTGTAATTTCCCCATTGACCATAAGCCAACAGTGAATTTTAAGTTATAGCTCTTTTTGGAATATGGATCGTCCGCCGCGGCGGACTGATGGAACATAGACCATCTGCTAAAGCAGATTGATGGAGAAGATACTCATTCAATATTCAAAAATCCATCAGTGAGCCAGCGAACATTCCATACTCCATATTCCATGCTCCAATTCAATGAATCCGAAACTTACAATATTTAATTACACTACCTCTCGAAGTAAAAAGTTTCTCGTAATGCGTCTTGATGTGGAAAATGTCCTTGGTGACTTGGTCGATGTTTTCGTCCATGTCGTTGTACAAATCCCAGGTAATTAAAAGCGGTTCGTAGCCTTTTTCTTTGACCTCGTCGGTGGTGTATTCAAACAACAAATCACTGTCGGTTTTCATGTGAACAATGCCGCCTTTTTTCAAAATCTTGCGGTATTTGTTGATGAAATTGGGTGAACTCAATCGTTTGTTGGGTTTGTTGGGTTGAGGATCCGAGAAAGTCAACCAAATTTCATCAATTTCATCTTCTGCAAAGGTATCGTTGATGAAATCAATTTTCGTGCGACAAAACGCCACATTTTTCATGTCGTTTTCCAACGCTTCCGTTGCACCAATGTACATCCGCGCGCCTTTGATGTCCACACCAATAAAGTTTTTCTCTGGATAAAAACGGGACAAACCAACCGAATATTCGCCTTTTCCACAGCCCAATTCCAAAACAATGGGATGATCGTTTCCGAAATATTCTTTCCACTTTCCTTTCATTTCGGAAACCTCACCAATGGTTGGTTCGAAAAAATTCGGATAATCTTTGACTACTGCAAATCGACGTAATTTATCTTTTCCCAAAACGTATGCTTAATTTTATTTTTAATTGATTTTCAAGATTCTACCAACTCAACTTGATATCCTGCGTGTTTTCGAATATTCAACACCCTTCCTCCATCTAGAATCAAGTATTGCCCTTTGATGCCTTGCAAAATTCCTTCAATGGTGGATTCTTTGTCAAACGAAACGCTTTTTACTTTTTCTGGAAAACTCAAAACGGGGTAATCGATTTCGATAATTTCATCGTTTTCCGAGAAATATTGCGTTAAATCTTCTGGCAATTGTTCGTGCAGCGACCATTTCTCATCTTCCAAATCAATGGAATCATCGAATTCATTTTTGAGCATTCGCTGCCAATTGGTTTTATCGGTAAACATAGCTTTCAATTCCACTTCCAAACGACCTGCTTCATAACGATTCGGTGTTTCTACCAATCGAATGGCCGATTTTGCTCCTTGGTCAATCCAGCGCGTTGGAACTTGCGTTTCGCGTGTTACGCCCACTTTCACTACATCGCTCGCGGCCAAATACACCACATGCGGCTGATTGTGATTCGCTTCTTCCCAAGCTACATCTCTTCCTTCGCCCAAATGCGCACGACACAATTCCGGGCGGATGATGCATTCCGCCGCTTCTGGAGCGCTAATAAAACAAGGATAACAGAAACCTTCTCCAAACGATTTTTTGGTCACCTTGCCACATTTCTGACAGATGATGGTGCCGGTGAAACTTAAACGAATGGATTTGCCAATGAAATCATTCATCACCACAGGCGTTTCCCATTTCAACGAATAACGAACCGGTTTCCCCAATTCGGTTTTCATTTTATGTAAAATACCGATCATTTATTCTTCTGGTAAAATTTCCATTTTTTCCGCGAAATGATAGCAATAATCACGGAGATCTTCCACGATATTCACCTCATTTGTGGCGCGTTCAAACGTATCTGCCATGGAAAGCAAGGTTTGGTGGAAAAACTGTTTCATCTCTTCAATCGACATGTCTTTCGTCCACAAATCAATTTTCATTGTGTTTTTTTCTTCACCGTCCCACATACCCAAAAACATCGCTTTGGCACGTTGGTTTTTCATATCACCATCTTGTGCATCCCAGCGAATTTCAACGGGCAGTTTATTTTCGTCCATTCCAATTTGGACTTTAATTTCAGATATGCTTTTAATTTCTTCGTTCATTTTAATCGATTTCGTAGGCTTGTAAAATTTTATTGTACGGTGTTTTCTGCAATTGCTGCAGCGTTACCTCATTTTTCTCCATGTATTTCCGAACCATTTGCCAGCCCAAAAATTGTCCCAAACGATCGGGCCCTTTTTCTGGTAAACCAACTGTAAAAGGTCCGGGTGCTAGCATGTTGATAGATTCAGTCTCATTCACACGGAACAACATTTTCTCTTTCACCAAATAATCCCACAGCGAAAATTCATTTTCTTTCGCCCATTTCAAGTCTTCAGCGGAATACCGAATGATAATTTCTTCTGGTTTTTCTGGAAAAGCAGCTTGGGTAAAATAAATCACTTTTCCCCAATTGATCATGTTCTCCGCCAAAGTGCCTTCTTTCAATTCTACTACATTGGACATGATCCAAGAGCAGACCGCATCTCGCGACAGATATTTCTCATCCATTCCTTCTTTGATCCATTGAAAAAAGACCTCTGCTGGCAACTGTTGAATCAATGGATTCGTTGGACCCAGATAACGTTCCAATCCTATCACAATTTCATTTTGGGTAGAAAAAGCACTGCTTTGAAAACAGGTATTGGCAAAGACAATGGCGGTTGGTATTTTACTTTCAACTAAATGGAATTTCACATTGCGCAATCCAAGCACAATTTCCTGATGAAATTGGATGGGTGAAGGAAATTTTTTCGCTATTTCCTCCTCATATTTTACCATGAACGGATCTTTGGCGAACAAGGCAATGTTGCGCAGAACCGACGTATCATCTGGATTTTGCAATTGCAATCCCATGCCCAATTCAAATTCGTAGGCTTCCGGAATATTCTCTTTGTAGTGGGCATTCCATTTCGCCAGCTCAACACCATTTGAGCGGATAAAAGTGGAATCCATGTTGTAATAATCCACATCCAATTGAATATTTGAAGAATCAATCTTCAAGGGATCATTTTTACAAGAAAAAAGAAAAATTAGTGTAAAGATCAGAAGTACAACTTTCCAAAGAGCCATATTTATTGCTTAATATTGCAGTCAAAATTAACGAAAACTAAGGTTTTCTATTTATTTTTATTGAATTAAAAATCTTCTATGAAAAAACTAATACTTTTCACGCTTGCCATGACAACAGGGATTGTCTATTCTCAAGATGCTTCAGACAAAAAAGTACAAGCTGGACTTGGGTTTTCTACCGGATTGAATTTAAACAAAACGGCGACTAAAAAAATGTCTACGGACGGTATTGGTTCTGCTTTTTCGATTGGTTTAAATTTAAACTACAACTTTAGCAGCACCATTGGTTTTTTCACTGGCTTGGACGTTGATTTTGAAAAAAATAAGATAAAACCAAATCCAGGAACGATTGGAAACGGTTCGACTTATTATAATTATAACGATACCAAAATCATTCAAAAAGGAGATGCTCAGGCAACCGATCAGTTGTTTATGTTATCCGACAGAACACAGAAACCTATCTATGTGACGATTCCAACCATGTTGCTTTTCAGAACAAAATACTTTGGTGACCTTCGTTTTTTTGGCAAATTTGGATTAAGAACGAGCATTTTGGTAGGAGGCAAAATTAACGACAATGGCTTTACTTTGGCCAATAATGATATTAATTCCATCGCTGCCCCAGCGGAAAACAATACGATGAAAGTTTCGTCGGACATGAACTTTATTCGTTCTTCCATCGGTTTGTCGTTGGGTACAGAGTGGAATTTTTCAGGTTCCACTTCCCTTGCTATCGAAATTGGATATTATTATGGCTTCGTTCCTATTTACCGATCCAATACTATCGGTGAAGGAAAAAACAAAACTTTGTATTACCGAGATGCTTCTGGATTTCGAGAATATTACACAAACGCGATGACACAAAGTCAATTGCAATTAAAAGTGGCCTTATTATTTTAAAAAAAATGGACTATTCCAAAGTCGCTGAACACATAAAAAAATGGTTAACACAATATGCCCTCGGAGCCAAAGCTGAGGGCTTTATTGTTGGCATTTCCGGTGGAATCGATTCAGCCGTGACTTCGACCTTGTGCGCGCAAACAGGTTTAAAAACAATCGTTTTAAGCATGCCCATTCGCCAAACGAGTGCCGAACACAGTCGAGCCTTGAACCACATGGCTGATTTGAAGAAAAAATACAACAATGTGCAAGAAATAGAAATCAATCTTTCCTCCACATTTGAACAATTGGAAACTGTATTTCCAAAAGAAACCACGGATCATCATCTCGCGATGGCGAATTCTCGTGCTCGATTGAGAATGCTTACCTTGTATGCGATTGGCCAAACGAATGGTTGTTTGGTGGCCGGTACCGGGAACAAAGTCGAAGATTTTGGTGTTGGCTTTTATACAAAATACGGCGACGGAGGAGTTGACATTAGCCCAATCGCCGATTTAATGAAAACAGAAGTTTGGTCGTTGGCAGCCGAAATTGGTGTAATCGAAGAAATTATTTCAGCCAAACCCACAGATGGATTGTGGGAAGATGGCCGAAGTGATGAAGACCAAATTGGCGCTTCCTACCCTGAATTAGAATGGGCGATGACTTATGCAGATGGCGGAAATTCACTCACGGAAAGACAAAAAGAAGTCTTGACAATTTACCGAAACTACAACCGAGCAAATCAACACAAAATGAACCCAATACCAGTTTGTCTAATTCCCTTTGAACTTCACTAATCAAATCTCATGATAAAATATTCTAACCACAACCTTCAACTCCTTTTCTGTATTTTACTCATTGCTCTTGGCCAAGCAACTGCCCAACAAGATTTCAACAACTTCCAGATTCTGCACTCAACAGGCTCAATACCTTCTGATTTTGTAACGAAATCTTCCGAAAAAGTGCAAGTCGACATGCAAAAAGAGCGTGAAAACTTGAACATTCGTGAAAAGAAAATTTTTCTTGAAGGAGTTCACTACGGTGTTGATGAACTACTACAATCAGGATTGGTAATCTATGGTGATGAAGTTTCAGAATACATCACCCAAGTCGCTAAAAAATTATTGGAAAAAGAACCAGAATTGTTTTCTCAACTTCGATTCTATACCATCAAATCAAATGTTTCAAACGCCTTGTCAACAGACCAAGGAATTGTTTTTGTTACGACAGGATTGATTTCTCAACTCACTTCTGAAGCGCAGTTGGCCTTTGTTTTAGCACATGAAATTTCTCATTATACCGAAAAGCATGTGGTTGAATCGTTTGAATACCGAACAAGAAACAATGGTTTGCGGGACCAAATCAAACAACTCAGTACTTATTCGAGAGAGAAAGAGTTTGAAGCGGATGTTTTGGGAGTCAAGTTATATGCTAAAGCGGGATATTCACAAAAATATGTGACAAGCACCTTTGACGTGTTGATGTATTCCTACTTACCAATTGACGAAATTGAATTTCCAGAAACCTATTTTAATACGAGTCTTTGTTATATCCCCAAAACAAAGTTTCCTACCAAAAAATACCCGATAAAAGCGGAAGAAAATTATGACGACAGTCGTAGCTCTCACCCCAACATTCAACGAAGAAAAGACAAAGCCTTGGAAGCAGTTAGCAATCAAGCGAATTGGGGAACAGTCGATAATTATTTTGGCAACGAGAAATTCGAATACATCCGAAATCTATCCAGATTTGAACGGGTTCGTACGGATATATTAAATTCAGAATACGCCAACGCGCTTTACACGATTTTTATTTTGGAGAAATCCTTTCCAAATTCATTGTATTTAACGAGAATGAAAGCCCAGAGTTGGTTGGGATTGGCGACATTTAAACAAGGTGGTTCCATCAACAAAGCCATTGACTCCAAATCCAATATGGAAGGGGAAGGTGCAGCTTTGCACTATTTCATTCGTTCCTTGAATGAAAAAGAGATGATGACTTTGTCTATGCGTATTGTTGAAGACGCTAGAAAAAGTTACCCGGATGACAAAGAAATCAGTGCGGTCTGGAAAAGAATTACAAAAAGCTTATATGTTTCAGAAGTTCAGTTGGACCAATTAAACAAAAAAACATTTCAAGAGGCAATCGATCAACTGAGCAAAATTGACACTTTGGTCAGCGACACCACCCTAATCGTTGAAGCAAAACCGCTTTCTAAATACGATAAAATCAGACAAAAAAAGAGCGGTATTAGTGACACAGAAGTGGATTCCAGCTTTTACTACAAATACAACTTGTCTGATTTAGTGGTGAATGAATTGTTCTTGAATCGTTTTGATGAGCTTAAAAAATTAGATCAAGACGAGAAAGAAAAGGAAGAGGCGTATTACTTATTATCAAGGGCGGAAAGGAAAAAAATAGATTTTAATAGAGATAAGACCGATATTTCTGAATTTATTTTAGTCGAACCTGCTGCAATCAGCTACAAAAAAGGAAAAGTGAACCTAGAAGGGTCCGAAGAATTGGAAGAAAAATTCAACGAGTCTTTTAGTGAAATTGCCGATCAGCTCCATCTGAAAATGCAACAAGTTGGAAAAGGAAATTTAAATGAATTAGGTACTACTGGTTTTAATGACAAAAGTATATTTACTTCCTTGCTGATTCAAGTATCGAACAATGACAATCTAGAAGTTTTTCCGGTAGATTTTTCAGAATTAGATGAAATTCAACAACGATATGGCACCAATAAATTGGTCTTCTCCATAATCGAGCATTACTATCGTCCTAAGTTTAGCGCTGGAGCTTTCTTTTTTGTTTTCTTCCCACCTGCGCTTTTAGGTTATTTACCCGTTCCGTTTATCAAAGGAAACACGACCGAAATCAATTTAGCTGTTTTAGATATTTCGGATTCAAAAATTACCAATGGCGCGCAATATACATTCAACGAGCCAATTAGTAAATACAGTTTGAAAGCAAGGATTTACGATATTTTCAGCTCCATCAATCTTAAAAAATAACGCATGAAATTCAATATCCTATCCTTAATTTCCCTTCTTTTTATCGCTCCAATTTTGTTCAGTCAGAACAATGGTTTTATTGGTAAGAAGAATTTTATTTCAGCCGATGTCCGCGCATTCACACCGCTTGTTGCTGGCTTGTTCAGTACCGATGAGAGTTATCACAAAACGGAAGGCACCTCTTATTTACCTACTAAAAATTTAATCGATTATGGATTCAATTTTTCCATCGGAAGAGCCATGGCAAGAAATTTTGGTGTGATTCTCCAATACGGCATTTCGTTTTATGACTTTTCGTACAGTTCAGGCGACGGAGATTTCAATTACAACGCTGCGAATCCACCAATTGATCCGAATTATTACAATTATTATACGACTCTGAACAAAACCAACTGGTTTCACGCAAAGTCTACGACGTTCATGCCCATCCTTGAACTGACTAATCGATCTGGGTTGCTTCCTCTTGGCTTAAGTCATCAAATCGGGCTTGGTTTTACAAAACACACTTTTCAAGAAGATAACTACAACATCCAATTCATAGGTAACGACGGTGTAGAGAATTATACACCTACCAATTTATACGACTATAAAAATGGATCTATCCGATCAATCGTAATGATGTATAAAATCAATTTAAGAATTCCTGTAACCAAATTCTTATTGTTCAACTTAGGATTTCGATACAACTTGAATATGGTTCGTGACCCAAGCTACTTGTTCTTCAATGATGCTAATGCGAGCCAATATGTAATTGATCAATCCACTTTTCGTGAAATGATTCGGAACAAAGAATTTTCAAATATTATGTCCTTGGAAACCGGATTTAGTTTTTGCTTCTAGGCTTCTGGAGCGAGCCGAAGTACTATCCCTTCTATCGCCTCCGTAACGTGAATTTGACAGCCCAATCGGCTGTTGCTCTTCACAAAAAACGCTTGGTCCAACATGTCTAATTCTGCATCGCTTTGTTCTGGTAAATCGGTATCGGATTCAAGATAGCATTGACAAGTAGCACACATCGCCATGCCACCACATTCACCTAAAACAGGTAACTCATAAGCTTTACACACTTCCATGATGTTCATACTCATGTCGGTTGGGGCAGTTAATTGATGTTCAACTCCTTCTCGGTCAATAATTGTGATGTTTACTTCTTCCATGATTCAAATACTTGGGCACAAAAATAATCAAAACCCATTACGGAAAACTGAATTTGAGACTTTAGAATGAATTTAAAATTCAATTAAATATGCGCAAGCTGCCATTTCCATTCCAAGCTGTTTGGAATATTCTCAAGCCATATTGGCTGTTGGTAATGGCTGAACCATCATAAAGAGAAAAAGTCGCATTGTTGCAAGAATCCACCAAAGTCAAAAAATTGTCAGGATCTGGTGTCAATGGGCGAACACATGTTCCTTCTAGATCTGCTGGTGAATGTCGATCAAACGCGATGAACTCATCTGTTGCTCGTCTAAAAACAATGATTCCTTTGGAACCGCCATTCACATACGTCCACCCACTCACACCGGTCAACGCATTGTAACTCGGTAAATTGATGTCAATAGTTATATCCGTCGGCACGATTGGCACAGGATTGTTATTGTTTTTTTTGCAAGCGATAGCAAGTGTAAAAACGAGAAATGCTAAAATAATTCTTACTTTCATGGCGTTGTACTATCAACAAAGATACAATGAAAACGTTGTTTAGAATTAGTTTATTGCTTTTTATCCTTTTCAGTCCATCGATGGTTTTTGCTCAAAAAGCACCTACCTCTGTGGCGGAAGCGGAAAAAATTCTAGCCAAAAAAGAAAAAAGCAAACAAAAGGCGAGTAAGAAAGCGATGAAGGAGGCAAAAAAGAACTTTGCAGCCATGCAGTCGAAAGAATTCAGAAAATCGCTTAAACGCAACGAAAAACGTCACAGAAAGGAAGCTAGACGGAAAAGAAGACGCGCTCGACGTTAATCTTGCACCGACAGCAATTCTTCAGTCGCTTGTTCCCACGTTTCCATAGCTTTGTCCAAGTCTTCTTTCTTGCTGGCAAATTTCGCTAACAAGTCTGCTGATTTCTGTTCATCGCTGTAATCCATTCGTTCCACGTCTTGTTGCAACAAATGAATTTCCTTTTCCAAACTCTCTATTTCTTCCTCTGTTTTTCGAACCAAAGTACTCAATTGATTTTTACGTTTTTTGCGCTCTTTTTGCTCTTCAAAACTGTAACTCTGTTTTTCAATTGGTTTCTCCACTTTAGCAGCAACGGGCGCTTCTGCCTTCAAAGTAGTAGGAGCATCTGACAAACTCATTTTTCGGTCCAAAAATTCTTGCACAGAGAAATGGTGAATTTTCAAGGTCTTGTCTTCAATGTCCCAAATTCGATTGGTCAATCCGTCCAAAAACTCTCGATCGTGAGAAACAACAATAAACGTTCCTTCGTAGTTAATCAACGCTTCTTTTAACACTTCTTTGCTCTGTAAATCCAAGTGATTGGTTGGCTCATCGAGTATCAAGAAATTCGATGGACTCAACAACAACTGACACAAGGCCAAACGCGTACGTTCACCTCCAGACAAAACGGCTACTTTTTTATCGACTTCTTCACCGGAGAACAAAAATGCGCCAAGTATGCTTCTCAACTTGTGACGAATTTCACCCTTGGCTACCATGTCTACTGTTTCGTAGATGGTTTTGGTCGTATCCAAACTTTCAGCTTGATCTTGGGCGAAATAGGAAATATTCACATTGTGTCCATATTCCACAATGCCATCTCCAGGAATTGTATTCATTACGCGTTTGAGCAATGTAGATTTCCCGACACCATTGGCGCCCAACAAGGCAATTTTTTCGCCGCGACCCACCGTTATATTGATTTCGCGGAATATGACTTTTTCTTCGTAGGTTTTTCCCATCCCTTTCATGTCCAAAACCCATTTACCGGGTTGGTGACTTAATGGGAAAGCTACACGCATCTTTGCGGCAGAATCTTTGTCGACAGTAATGATTTCTGTTTTCTCTAACTTCTTGATCAAAGATTGGGCAAAAGCAGCTTTGTTTTTCTTTGCGCGGAATTTATTAATCAATTCTTCCGTATGCTTGATATCTTTTTCCTGCTGTTTCTTTACTCCTTCTAAACGCTCCATCTCTTCCGCACGCGCCAATTTATACTTGGTATACGAAAAAGGGAAATCCAACAATTTCCCTTGGGAAATTTCCAACGTTCTTTTGGTCACATTATCTAAGAAAAGACGGTCGTGTGAAATCACGATCACAGCACCTTCAAATTTTTGCAAGTATTTTTCCAACCAAGCAATGGACAAAATATCCAAGTGATTCGTTGGCTCATCGAGTAAAATGATATCCGGATTATTGACTAATATGCGTGCTAACTCCGCCCGCATTTTCCAACCTCCAGAAAACGTGTTCAATGGTCGCGACAATTCCTCCTCTTGGAAACCCAATCCTTTCAAAGTCGAAATGATTTTTTCTTCCCATTGGAATCCTTCAAGCACCGCAAATGAATGATTTAAATCACTCATTTCGTCTAACATCGCTAAATAACTTTCCGCTTCATAATCGGAACGCTCCACCAAATCATGGTTAATCTGGTCCAAACGCGTGCGAATGTGATTCAAACTGTCATTGCTATCGTTCAAAAAGTTGAAGACCGACTTGGTTGTATCCAATTTCAAGTCTTGACTCAAATATCCAATTGTGGTTCCTTTCGGTGCATGTATTTTTCCTTCAGACGGTTTATCCTTTCCTGAAATCAATTTTAAAATAGTCGATTTTCCCGCACCATTTTTACCTACCAAACCAACTTTGTCACCCTTGTTGATTTGCGCCGTTACACCTTGAAATAAATAACCTTGAGGCAGAAAAACGCCTAAGTTGTCCAATTGAATCATGCCGCAAAGGTAATACCTTCTTAACCATTATACAGAATCGAATTGAAAAAGATACAAATAGTCTTTATCAATCTTACGTTTTCAACTAATTAAAAGGACCAAACATCGGATTCAATGGTTCTAATTTCCTCTCGAATCCGTTGACTTTCATACAAAGCATCCACACCTGAAGCATATTCCTCAATGGTTCGATCATAGATGTTACTCTCTTTGTACACCACTGCATTGAATCGGTGCTTCCAAAATAAATCATCGAAACTCATCATTTGCGCGTCATTTTGAGGATTCTGCAAAAGATAATTGTTGAATATGTAGCGACATTCTGGAAAATGCAGCCAAAACAATTCCTTGGCGCCGAGCAGTACCTTATCACCTGCTGCATTGTATTCATAATCCAAAACAACGGGGGCAATGGCCAAAATCCGTGTATCCATTTTGCCCCGCTCCTTGTCAAAAAACCACTCTTCTTTTATTCGATATTGGATAATATCAGCAGAAGTGTACCAAATCGTGTCCCGAGCGGCATATACCACCGATTGAACACCATTTATTTCTTCGACCATGGCTTCCCCAAATTCATCTGTCAAAGGAATATCACTTTGGGGGCCTAACTTGCCGAAATAGTAAAGCGCTTCCTCTTTGAAACTAGCATCCGTATAGAAATTTTTACCAGGTGCTGGTTTTACCGGATACTTCAGTTGGTCGCCATCTCGTTTGCCAAACAAATTATTCGGGCTGAAGGGAGAAAAAAGGGTCAAATTGCCGGCTAAAACATTGCATCGGATTATTGACCATAAACTTACATTTTGTGTGTTTTGAATCCAAAATCCAGTAGCTGTGATTTCATCCAACGGATAATGTAAGGGCAAATTAATTTTTTCCCGCAAATCAATATACGACCAAACTTTTTTGCTCCAAATAACATCTGCTTCACGAACGGTTTCATAAGGAATCAACTTTTTTGTGGCCACATTTTCAAGAATAGCCACACCGTTTGCAATTCCATTTTCGGAAATATTGGATTTCCCACAAAAACAATCTTGTGCAAAGGAAGTGGATCCAATTGCAACCAACAACGACAAAAGCAATAATTTCTTCATGATTTCGATTTACAATCATAACCGCAATTCCTTCTATCGTTACAAATTGGACATAAAAAAAGGAGACCTTTCGATCTCCTTTTTTTATAATTTATTTTTCTTAGAAATTCCAAACATCGTGTTCGATTGTTCTAATGTTTTCTTTAATCTGGTTACTTTCATACAAAGCATCTACTCCCGTTCGGTACGTTTCAATCTTGCGATCGTAAACGCTACTTTCTTTGTAGACAACTGCATTAAAACGACGTTTCCAGAACAAGTCATCAAAACTCATCCATTGTGCATCATTCTTGTCATTGTACGTAAAGTAATTGTTGAATATGAAACGACAGTGCGGGAAATACAACCAGAACAATTCTTTTGTTCCTCGTACACTTTTACCTGAACTTGTTATTTCTTGGTCCAAAACTACCGGTGCAATTGCAATGATTCGAACATCCAATACAGAACGCTCTTTATCAAAGAACCAATCTTCTTTCAAACGATATTGAATGATATCTTTAGATGTATACCAAATCGTATCTCTTGGAGGATAAACGAATTCTTGAAATCCATCTTTTCCAACTTTTACCATTGGTTCACCAAATTCATCCGTCAATGGAATATCACTTTGAGGACCTAAGGTTCCGAAATAATACACCAATTGCTCACGGAATGCAGAATCCGTAAAGAAATTCATACCAGGTTGCGGGTCAATTGGATATTTCAACTGATCTCCATCTCTTTCACCAAACAAATTATCCAAACTGAAGGGAGAGAACAAACGCAAATCACCGTTCAAAACGTGATTACGAATAACCGTCCACAAACTCCAACGTTCTGCATTACGAATCCAAGCGCCTGTTTGCGTGATTTCATCTAACGGAAAATACAAACTATGATTGATTTTCTCTCTCAAGTCAATGTATTCCCAAGCCCTTTTGCTCCAAATTACATCCGCTTCACGTACGTATTCATACGGGATTAATTTTTTTGTAGGAATATTTTCTTTGATGTAAACACCGTCCACAATTCCATCAGCAGGCACATTAACAGGCCCACCGTTCAATTCTTGAGCAAACAACCCCGAAATTGAACCAATCGCAATAAGACTTACAAATAGACTTTTCATATTCATTTCTATTATAATTTAAAGGTACCTCCTCTTTTACGAGTGACACCATCTGGTCCACGAACATCTGTCATGAAACCTACCACTGAACCTGGTTTAGCTTGTTTTAACAAATTAACCGCAGCAGGATTGATTTGTCCTCCTGGTCCTTTTGGTGGAGCAATTGGACTTCCTGATACAGACATTTCCCAACCTAACACGGTAAATGTAGCATTCAATGGAATTTCTGGTGGGTATTTCGCAAACAAACGTGTTTCAGCTCTTGAAATCTGTTCTCCGTTTTTAGCAGCCCCAAAATACAATTCTGGATCTGGCAAACGACTTACTCTGAACTGAAATGTTCCTAAGGAAACTGTTTTGTTTGTAATAGACGATTTACCAGAAACCGTAATTGATGCTTCACGACCAGCACCTGGATTAGCTATCCATCCATTTCCTGATTTAGTCAATGAAACACCGCTACCAGAAAGAACTGTTTGATCATAACCTGATGCAACCGCTTCAACTTTGTTTGGATATCCTCTGTACAATACATTCAACTCAGGTAGAGAAACATTTCCACTCGGTTTCATGATTTTTACCGTTTTCTCCCAAGGCATTGTTTTTGGAATACCCGATTTGTTTCGAATGGTAATGTTACCAGACAAGGTCATTTCACTACCACCTGATGCTCTCGTTTTGATAAAACCTTTACCATCTCGTACTTCAGAAACTGTGCTTCCGCTGTACGTAACGACTGGTTGTTTGTCGCTATCATAAGCTGCCATCAAGACTTGTACTTCAATTTCGTCACCTGCATTTGCCAATTCCGGACCATATGCCAAAGCCATAATTTTGTTGAAAGAATATTCACCTCCACCCACTCTTTGACGAATCAATGCAATTGCGTCTGCTCTAGCGGATAAAATCTCTTTCTGCATAGAAGACAAGGATGCAATCGCCGCAACAGACGGTGAGTGATCAAACGTTTTTCCGATCCAATGAACATTTTGCATTTCATGTTGGCTTGAAAACTCTTCTTTTGTCAACGAAGCATAAATTTTCTTAATCGCCTCTTTATCATCTTGATTTACATTAGACGCCTCAATTGCTTTCGTAATTTGAGCAGATAAATCCTTTTGGTCTTTGTATTTGTTGATTTCAGGTGATTTGAAAAAGAACGCTTTTTGACCATCACCTCCAGGATAGGAAGCAATTGTTTCGCACAATTCTTTTCTGTAACCGTTGTAGCTTTTCCAAAGATCCATTCCTTTTCCAGAAGGTCTTTTGATGTCCTCACCAATCACAATTCGCATGGCATCATCGTATTTGTCCTTACCAGCCACTTTGTCCAAATCCATACGAGTTGGTTTCAAAGGTTCTTTTTTGCTATAAGGAGTAACAACTATGTGTCCTACACCAATTGCAGCTACATCTTCGCCTGATTCTTTCAATATTTGAAGTTTCAAATTATCGATTTCCTCAATACGCTTTGCTGTAAATCCGTCGATTTTATCAACGATTAAACTTAATCTAGCGGCTTTCGCTGCTCTATCAGCTTCAGATTTGTCCAAAGCTGTTTCTCTTAATTCTGATCTTTTTTCGTTTCCTCTAAAAAATTCAGATTCATTCGCCTTTTGAATATTCTCTTCGATGGCTACGAATGCATCTAATATTGATTTGGAAACATTTAGTGCCAAAAGAGCGGTAAGTACCAAGTACATCATACCAATCATCTTCTGTCTAGGGGTTTCTTTTCCTCCTGCCATTTTTTCTAATGTTTTTTTAGATTAAAATCTCTACAATTCAATAACTTAAAGCTTATGCTTTTGTTACAGTCATTGCTTTCAACATATTACCATAAATGGTATTCAAATTTGACAAGTTTTGAGACAAGGTTGCCATATTTTCTTTGTACAATCTTGTATCCTCAGCAGAAGCAGATAAATCTTCCATTAATTTTGTTACTTGACCTTGGAATTTTTCTGTTGCTTCCAAATGAGCTGAAGAGCCTTTCAATTGCAATTCATACACATTGTTCAACGCTCCCAAGTTTTTAGACACTTTTTGCATTTGCTCACCGAAAGATGCTCCTTCAGCTTGCGATGATGTCATTCCAGAAATTGCCAATGAAGCTTTTTCATACGAATCAGACAAAGTACTTACTTTCTCAGCAGCAGAATTCAAACTAGATACATACGAATCTGTTGCAGCAGCGGCACTAGTAACGCCTTTTAACTGAGCAGCATTTTCGCCCAAAGCACGCATTCCATCACCCAATCTTTCCAGTAGAGCGCTATCAATTTTAGCTTCTTCTAACATTTTGTCCAAATGCTCAGTAATACCAGTACCCGAACCTCCTCTGCCTCCTCTTGCAACCGGAAGTGCTTCGTGATCTAAATCATCTGAATGCCCCAAAGCCAATTCAGGGTAAACTAATTCCCAATTTGGATCTTCATGGATCGGTTCGAATGCAGAGAAAAAGAAGATAATTGCTTCTGTTCCCAAACCTGCGATCAACATCGTATCTGCAAATTTCCAGTGCATGATTTTAAATAATGCTCCAATAATTACGACCGCTGCACCAATACCGTACAACTTCGCCATAAAATTCTTCCATCCTTTACTTCCTGGTTTCATAATGTTTTGTTTTTAAGGTTTTAATTTAAGTTTTATTTGTTATTTCAATTGAATATCGCTTTGTATTTCCTCATTCCCCTCTTTTGAGAAATCGTGACCACCACGACCTAAGTGAGTAACAACATTACGATAACCAATGAAAGATTTTGCAGTGTCTTGGTATTCATATGAACGAGTACCATTGTGTAGATAGTAACCTATGTCTTTCCAAGAACCTCCTCTGGTCACTTTTCGTTTCATTGATGGTGGATCCCAGTCCATCGCGTCATATCTATGTTCAGTATTCAAATCATTTGAGAATTCATACATGGACTCATCATAGGCAGTTTCACACCACTCAGCAACATTTCCTGCCATACAATACAATCCCCAACCATTCGGGTTGTAAGAGAATACTTTTACTGTTTGCAAACCTCCATCTTCAAAGTAACGGCCACGCATTGGTTTGAAGTTACCCAAGAAACAACCCGCTTCGTTACGGATGTAAGGTCCACCCCATGGATATGGAGATAAATCCAAATCACCACGAGAACCTCTTTCCCACTCGCCTTCTGTCGGTAAACGGAAATCATTGATAAACAAATCACCCATTCCGATCAACCAATTGTTCATCAATTGTGTTCTCCAAACTGAAAATGCTCTTGCTTGTTGCCACGTTACACCAACTACTGGGTAGTTGTCATAAGCTGGGTGCCAGAAATACATATTCGACAAAGGATCATGGAAGGAATACGTAAAGTCTCTTACCCAACACAACGTATCTGGGTATACATTGATAATTTCATCAATGATAAAACGTTGACGGTTCTCATGTCCACGAATGGCATTGTTTTGACCTATTTTATTGAAATAGCCCATATCCTTGTCTTGACCTTGCGGTTCAGTTGTAAATGGATGTGGTGGTGTCTCCAATTGACGATGTTCTTCAACAATTTGATTTTGTTGATTATCATATCCATCAGGCACGATATTGATTCTTCCTCTTTTTGCTGCTTCGCGTAAATCAATCCAGAAATAACGGTACATTAATTTACGGGTATCAATCTCACGTCTTCTATAAAAACGTTCCGGTTGAGGGTAATACATGTCTGCCAAAAGAGGAACTAAATCTTGATCTTCGTAATCAACTGGACGATCCCAATTCAAATTGAAAATCGGATTCGTTTTGTCACGATTCGCATCTCTCTCTGCTGGGTCAAAATCCACATACTCCAATCCGCCTTCATCGAAGTACTGATCTTCGTAATTGATGTAACGACTCGCATCGTCATCATCTTCTAAGCCAGCATACACTTTCTCCATGGCAATTGAGTCACGAACCCAATTCACAAACTGACGATACTCATTATTTGAGATTTCAGTTTGATCCATGTAAAATGCATTAATGGTTACGGTTTTGGCCTTCGATTGATGCAAGAATGGCATATCTTGATCATTCTCGCCCATCGCGTAGGAACCGCCTGGCACATACACCATACCGTATGGAATCTCTGGAATGTAATTTGGTCTACCAAGAACACCCGTAAGGTCACCCGATCTAGAGCTACATGCTCCGACCACAGACCCAACCAATACTAAAAACAACAGTCTTTTCATTCTACCTCTTATTTAACAATTTCCAGATACCGACAAACAATCTACAGGTTTTACTAATATCGATATAACGGAACCTAATCCAAAATGGTTACAAAGTTTATAAAAATAATTTAATCTACAACCAACGTGGATGTTTTGACGGAGATTTTTTAGGATCCGGCAAATAATAACAATATTTCAAAAGCACTTCATGCGTACCCTGTGAAATGGATGATAATTTTCCAATTGTGTAGTCATATGAATAGCCCAATGTAAAGTTATTCATGGTTCCTCCCACCATAACAGCAAGTGCGTCTGATGTTCGGTATGTAAGTCCTCCGTAATATTTCAATGTATTGTTCCCCATCAAATAGCGAACATTGATATCACTTGATAATTTCACAAAATCTGTTCTTACCAACACGTTCGCATCTAATTTACCAGGCCCTAATGGATAGGTGTAACCACCCATTGCATAGTAATGACGAGCAGAATTATAAGTAGAAATACCATTCAAAGCAGTCGCTCCAGAACCTACAGTAAAGGCTTCAGACAAACGCGTAGCACTCAAATGAGTGGAAGAAATTCCAGCGTAATAACCTCCAGTTCCTTTCCAATACAAACCAAAATTCAAATCCAAACCTGATTTAGAAAAGCCAACTGGTAATGATTTATCAATAGCTTGTGTTGGCGGCACCCAATCCGGTTGCATACCAACATTAATCAAACCACCACCTACTCCAATTCCCAATGTACCGAAACGAGTATGAACTGGATAAGCATAATTCAACATGACATTGTTTTGGCGAACAAAACCAATGGCATCGTGAAAAAAGGAAATACCTACTCCACCTGGAAAAAAACGATTAATGTTCGCTTCAACGTTTAAAATGGCCGAGTTTGGCGCACCAGACACCTTGTCCCATTGATTACGATAAACACTAGTTCCACAGATTCCTTCATCAATTCCTGTTTCGCCGGGATTAATGCTCATTTTATCATAAATGAAATGAGTAATAATCTTATCCTGCTGTGCACTTGCGGATACGACCACAGATACAAATAGAAGTGTGCTTAAAAAGTTCTTTTTAACCATATATAGTGTTGTATTGGTGTGTTTTAAATATATAAAACAGGCTAAAACCCATTTTTCAACGGGACTAAAATACTTAAATTAGTTGAAAAATGAAATTTTGAATTCAATTTTCAGTGAAAAATAAATTTATGTTAAATTATTAACCTAGCTTTTGATACGTTTTCCACCACAAATCTGGAATTTCATTTTTCATTGCTAGCTCATAATCCCTGTGATCACAGGGAACAAGGTGATGCCGATTGTACTTACGGCCTTCATGAGGAGGATAAGGAACCTCCATCCACCATCGTTCAGATTTATTACTCTTTAGAAAAACCAATTCATCTTCTGAAAAGTTATCCAAATGCACTGAGAATCGAATGTAATCCTTTTTAGAACCAATTGGGAAATCACCTTTTCTTTGAGAAACGCCATCTATAAAATACCAAATTACTTGGGCTAACAAATGATTAGCTGCGGCGCTGTCCTCTTGCGGATGAACATTGAACAATCCGACGGAGGTCAATTTATCACTAATTCCAGCATAGCGGGCAATTTGACAAATTTGATCCGCATAAAAACCATTGGGATTATCTTGTACGTGGGATGGGAAATCCGAGGCGCGTACACTTTCCATATCAATCGAAAGAATATCCGTATTTCTTAAATGGGGTTCAGCCTTTTTGAAGTCAGCATTGAATTCGCCCAACCGGCAAACATCAAAATACAATTTCTCAAACAATTCCAACTCTTCCTTGCTAGCGAACAAGCCTTGACAGCCAATATTGGCAAAATTAAATAGGTAACAAGGGCGCTGCAACAACAAATGACTCATGTAGCTCTTTGCCGTGAGTTCGTCTTCTGGACGACCAATATCTAATTTGGCGTCAACAGCGCAGATATTGACCAACTGTTCCAGTTGCTCATATCCCTTATACATACCAAATGTCAAATCTTGTGAACCACCTATAATAATTGGAATTACCTCATTTTTGACCAACTCGGCGCAAACATTGGAGACAGCAAAATAGGTGTCCTCTATCGTTTCTCCTGGGAGCAATTGTCCCAAGTCATAAATAGGTGTTTTCCATTGAAAACCAGCATAGAGTTGGTAAAAATAATCTCTGAAAGAATCGTCTATTTTTCCTTGATAATTCTTTTTTCCGTTTCGGAATTCTGGCACATACATGATTGCCAATCCACCCTTTTCCATTTCTGGAAAGGAAAGTTCAGTATGAACCAGAATGGATTTACCCAACGAATTTTCGGGCAAAACAGCAGGATATTCAATGGGTTTGAAATAAATTTCAAGATCTTTCATGTACGCCTATTTTCTGTAAAAATACGAGCATTAGCAACTTGAAAGAAATAGTCTGCAGGAAAGAATTAAGACGCTTGCGTGAATAACTTACTTTTTGGCCACTTTCTTAGCCGCTGTTTTTTTTGCGACTGGTTTTTTCTTCGGCTTTTTCGCTTCAATCATTTCCTTTACCTTTTCTAGGGTTAAGGCTTCTGCATTGGTTGTTTTTGGTAGCTCAATCTTCGTTTTACCTTTTACAATCGTAAATCGTCCCCAACGTGCTTTTTGAACCGAAATTCCTTCTGCTACCCAATTGTGTACCATTTTATCAATTTCCTTGTGCTTTTTCGTTTCAATCAACTCGGTGATATCGGCAATCGTAAGTCGGTCGAAATCGTATTTTTTGCTCACGTTTATGAAAAGTTCATTCCATTTAATAAAAGGCCCGAAACGCCCAGATCCTTTTTGAACGGGCAATCCTTCATATTCTGCAACCGGTGCGTCCGCGGCTAGTTTTTCATTGATCAATTCTATCGCTCGTTCAATTTCAATGCTGCCAATTTCTTCTTCCTTCGGAATCGATACAAACATCTCTTGGAACTTGACGTAAGGACCGAATCGTCCCAAAGCAACGACTACTTCTTCGCCTTTATAATTTCCAAGATTTTTTGGAAACTGGAATAATTCTAAAGCATCTTCTAGTGTAATTTGGCTGATTGATTGGTCTGATTTCAACGATGCAAATTGTGGTTTTTCGCCATCTACTTGTTCATCTCCAATTTGAACCATCGGTCCAAATTTCCCAATACGCGCAATAATGCGTTTTCCAGAATCGGGGTGCATACCCAATTCTCTTTCACCACTTGCGCGATCTGAATGCTCCAAAGTATACTCTACATTTTCATGAAAAGGCGTGTAAAAGTCATGAATCATGGTTGTCCACTCTTTCATGCCTTTGGCAATTTCATCAAATTCTTCTTCCACTTTGGCCGTGAAATGGTAATCCAAAATTCGTGCGAAATGCTCGGTCAAGAAATCCGTTACCACAATACCAATGTCGGTTGGTGATAATTTGTTTTTTTCTTTCCCAGTAACTTCTGTTTTGTCTTCTTTTTTGATGTCATCTTTTTGCAAAGTGATCATCGTATAATGTCGAATGTCGCCATCGCGCTCTTTCTTTTCAACATATCCTCTTTTTTGAATCGTGGAAATCGTTGGCGCATAGGTGGATGGTCGCCCAATCCCTAATTCTTCTAACTTTTTCACCAAAGAAGCCTCTACATAACGAGGTGCAGATCGTGTGAATCGCTGCGTTGCACGAATCCGTTCGCGTTCTAGCCCTTCTCCTTTCGTTACCGCTGGCAAAAGTCCTTCTTTGTCGTCTTGTTCATCTTCGTCGTCCAATTCATCCACATTGGATTCAAGGTACACTCTTAAAAACCCATCAAATTTGATGACTTCTCCTTTGGCTTGAAAATATTCTGTCAATGAATTGTGACCAATTTTAATCGTCGTTCTTTCCAATTGCGCATCTGCCATTTGCGAAGAAATTGCCCGTTTCCAAATCAACTCATACAAACGTTCTTCATCACTTTCTCCAGAGATGGAGTGTGCTGCGAAATTTGTCGGACGAATGGCCTCATGCGCTTCTTGTGCGTTGGCATTTTTGGTTGCGTATTTTGTCGGTTTCGAGTATTCAGAACCGTATGCTTTGAAGATTTCTTCCTTTGCGCCTTCACGAGCCGTTTCTGACAAATTCGTGGAATCCGTTCTCATGTAGGTGATTTGCCCAGCTTCATACAAACGTTGCGCAACACCCATTGTTCTTGAAACAGAGAATCCCAATTTCAAACTGGCTTCTTGTTGCAACGTGGAAGTGGTGAACGGAGCTGTTGGTTTTTTGATTGCCGGTTTCATCGTTACGTCCTGCACTTCGAAATCCACTTTTCTTGCTTTCTCTAGAAAGGTATTTACTTGCTCTTCATTTTCAAATTGCTTATTCAACTCTGCCCCGATTCGCTCCTTCCCTTTCAAGAAACTTCCGTTCAAACGAAAGAAAGTAGAATTTTTAAAGGCAATTATTTCCTTTTCGCGTTCAACAATTAATCGAACCGCTACCGATTGAACTCGGCCCGCAGACAAACTTGGTCGAACTTTTTTCCACAAAACAGGCGACAATTCAAACCCCACCAAACGATCCAAAACACGTCTCGCTTGTTGTGCATTCACCAATTCTTGGTTGATATTTCTTGGTTTTAAAATCGCAGCTTGAATAGCGGTTTTAGTGATTTCGTTGAAGGTAATTCTTTTGGTTTCTTTCTTTTTCAAGTCCAAAGTTTCATACAAGTGCCACGAAATTGCTTCTCCTTCGCGGTCCTCATCCGTCGCTAGCCAGACCACGTCCGCCGCTTTCGCCAATTTTTTCAACTCAGCTACAATTGCTTTTTTATCCGCCGAAACTTCGTAATTGGGATGGAAATTGTTCTCAACATCAATGGCTACTCCTTTCTTAGCCAAGTCTCTAACGTGACCAAAACTGGATTTTACGGTGAAGTCTTTCCCCAAATATCCTTCGATTGTTTTGGCTTTTGCTGGTGACTCGACGATAACTAAATTCTTTGCCATAGTGTTGATAAATGAAATTGGATGAAACCAAATTTGACTGCAAATATAAGTGCATAAAAAATGAATTTGCAAGTATCTGATTAAAACGCCTCAGATTTTGGGCTATTACTACGTAAGTTTTTTTATCTTTTTTTCAAGGAGACAATATTGAACTAAAAAAGGAACCGTGATTTTTAGTTGCGACCTTTTTCAATTGTAGATTTCAACCCAAAACACGCGGACTTTCCAAAAAATCTTAAAATCTTGTCGTTTTTTACTGCCATTTTGACATAGTTCTGAATTAATCTTACCTTTGGGCAACGAAAAAATTAACATGAGTTCAAGAGAAAATACTTTTGATAAAACAATGGACGAAAGTCGTCAAGGTGAAACTTTGGTACTCAAAGACCTACCGAAAGTTGGCACAAAGAAATTATTTCTTGAGAGTTATGGTTGTGCAATGAATTTTGCCGACAGCGAAGTAGTTGCTTCTATTTTGGCACAAGACGGCTATTCAACGACTGAAAACAGCGAAGAAGCGGATGTTATTTTCGTGAATACCTGTTCCATTCGTGACAATGCCGAACAACGCGTTCGTAAACGTTTGACAGAATTCAAGAAATTGAAAGTTAGCAATCCAGAATTGATTGTTGGCATTTTGGGTTGCATGGCGGAACGTTTGAAAAAAGACTTGCTAGAAGAAGAAAAATTGGTGGACATAGTTGCTGGCCCCGATTCCTACCGTGATTTGCCCAATTTGATTGAAGAAGTTGGAACGGGACAAAAAGCAGTGAATGTTTTGCTTTCCCGTGAAGAAACCTATGCTGATATTTCTCCTGTCCGTTTGGACAAAGGAGGCGTTAGTGCTTTTGTGAGCATTACCCGTGGTTGCGACAACATGTGTTCTTTCTGTGTTGTTCCTTTTACACGTGGTCGAGAGCGGTCAAGAGATCCTCAAACGATTGTAAGAGAATGTATTCAACTTTTTAATGCCGGTTACCGAGAAGTCGTTCTTTTAGGTCAAAATGTGGATTCGTATCGTTTCAATTTATCGGCAAAAGGAGAAATCCGAGATGAACAAATTCCGACGACCAATTTTGCGCAATTGATGGAAATGGTTGCACACATCTCGCCTGATTTACGCGTGCGCTTTTCCACTTCTCATCCAAAAGACATGACGGATGATGTGCTAGAAACCATCGCCAAATACGAAAATATTTCCCCTTACATTCATCTTCCTGTTCAAAGTGGAAGCACAGCCATGTTGCAACGGATGAATCGAGGGTATTCGCGGGAGTGGTATTTCAACCGAATTGCAGCCATTCAACGCATTATTCCAAATTATGCTATTTCCACGGATATCATCGCAGGATTTTGCGGTGAAACAGAGGAAGAACACCAAGAAACGCTCAGCTTGATGGAAGAAGTGAAATTCAGCTATGCATACATGTACACCTATTCTGAACGTCCTAAAACATTGGCAGAGCGCAAATTTGAAGACGACGTACCAGAAGAATTGAAAGGAAAACGTTTGATCGAAATCATCGACAAACAACGTGAACATTCACTCATCAACAATCAAGCGAGAATTGGAACAATTTCCATTGTATTAATTGAAGGAGATTCTAAAAGGTCTGAAGATCATCTTTCGGGCAGAGACGAACGAAATAGCAAGGTTGTCTTCCCAAAAGGAACTTATAAAAAAGGGCAATACGTGAAAGTTAAAATCACTTCTTGCACTTCTGCAACTTTGTTGGGCGAAGTCATCGAATTGATTCCACCTCATCCCATTCAATACATTGAATTAGCATGAATTTACTTCAAATAAAACAACGATTCGGCATCATAGGCAATTCTCCATTACTCAATCGTGCTTTGGAAATTGCCTCTCAAGTAGCCCCGACTGATATTTCCGTTTTGGTCACTGGTGAAAGCGGAACGGGAAAAGAAATCATTCCCCAAGTTATTCATCATTTGAGTAGCCGAAAACACGGCGAATATATTGCTGTAAACTGTGGCGCCATTCCCGAAGGAACGATTGATTCGGAACTTTTTGGCCACGAAAAAGGTTCCTTTACTGGAGCAAGTGGTAGCCGAGAAGGGTATTTTCAAGTAGCCGATGGCGGAACGATTTTCTTGGACGAAGTCGCTGAATTGCCGATGCAAACACAAGTTCGTTTACTTCGGGTTTTAGAAACCGGTGAATTTATCCGTGTAGGTTCTTCTAAAGTGATAAAAACCAATGTACGCGTGGTCGCAGCAACCAATGAAAACATGCAGCGTGCCATTGCGAATGGAAAATTTAGAGAAGACTTGTTTTACCGATTGAGTATTGTTCCAATTTCGTTACCGCCTTTGCGCGAGCGAAGTGAAGACATTCATTTAATTTTCCGAAAGTTTTCAGCCGACTTTGCAGACAAATACAGAATGCCGGCTATTCGTTTGACATCAGATTCGATTGATTTACTGAACAATTACAACTGGCCGGGAAATATTCGCCAATTGAAAAACGTTGTAGAGCAAATTTCAGTGATTGAAACAGATCGCGAAATTGATGCATTAAAACTGCGTTCTTTCCTTCCAGAAGCGTATGCAACGAGTCCAGCTGTAATCAATGGTAAATCGGAGGACAATTTTTCCGAACGCGAATTGATGTACAAGTTTTTGTTCGACATGAAAGGCGATTTGAATGAATTAAAAAAATTGGTTTTGGAAATCGTCAACAAAAATGATGATATACAGCTCACGAAAGATCAAACGGCTATGGTGCAACGCATGTATTCCGATGTTTCAGATCATACACCAACAAGAGCCTTGCCAGCTGCATTGCCAAAAGAAGAAAACAATTTCCATTACGCACAACCGATAGATGAAGATTACGAAAGCCATGAAGAAGTTGAGGAATCTTTGTCTCTGGAAGATCGTGAAAAAGAACTGATCAAAAAAGCGTTGGAAAAACACAGAGGAAAACGAAAATATGCCGCAGAAGAGCTGGGTATTTCTGAACGAACTTTGTACCGAAAAATTAAAGAATACGATTTGAATTTATGAGACTAGTTGGCTTTTGTTTTCTATTAATTGTTGGACTAACTTCTTGTTGGCCAAGTAGCGTTTCTTTCCAAGACAAAGGTTCAATGCCAGAGGAATGGAAAACGTTTTCGGTAAAAACACTGACGAACAATTCTGCCACGGCACCCAACTCCTACCCTTCTTTGTTGACGGAAGCCTTGAAAGACGGCATTCAAAACAACACACGATTGCTTTTAAACACCTCCAATGGCGGAGAAGTCATGGTGGAAGGAACCATATTAAATTATGCAGTTTCTCCAATTGCCTTGCAACCAGGAGATGTTGCCGCTCGTAATCGATTAACCGTTTCGACAAAATTCACTATCTTCATCACCGCACCCAAGGAAGAAAAAATGGAACTTTCGCTTTCAAAATTCATGGATTTCGATTCGAATAAAGATATTTCTTCGGTGGAACAAACTTTATTGTCTGAGATCAATGCACAAATTGTGCAAGATGTGGTCGCAAAATTATTATCCAACTGGTAATGAATAGTACGGAAATCGCCAAAAAAATTGAATCTCCATATCTTTGTTCCCCCAACGACAAAGCTGATTTGGAAGTTTTGGTGCAGAAATATCCGTACGCCCAAACCTTCCCTATTCTTTTATTAAAAACACTTAGTCAAGCGAAAGATTTACATTTTGAAGAGGCGCTACATCAGCATGCCTTTCGGATTAGCGATCGAATGCACTTGTATTATTTAATCAACGAGGTTGGTGAAGAAGTTGCAAGTTCCGAGTTGCAAGTTGCAAGTTCGGACGATGTTTTGGGAGAAGTGTCAAATTCCGAGTTCCGAGTTGAAAGTTTGGATGATGAAAATGAAGCGGAAACGGAAATTGTTCGTTTGGAATATGATGAATTGATCAACGAAGATTTCAAATTTGCCAAGGTAGAGGAAATGACTTTTGAACCGGTTCAGATTGGAGGAGCTAAAGAGGAAGTTGGAAGTTCGGGTGCTATTGTTCAAGAAGTTGCAAGTTCCGAGTTGCGAGTTGCTAGTTCGGATCATGTTATGGCGGAAGTTGAGAGTTCCGAGTTGCAAGTTGCTGGTTCGGATGATGCATTAGAGGAAGTTGCATGTTATGATGACAACGTTGAGGACCAAGAAAGTTTCGACGAGGAAATGGAGGATGAACCGGAAGAATCAGCATTCGATGAGCAGGAAGAAGTTTCGGTTGGTTTAGCGATGGAGCTTTTCGACCCAACCGTCGATTTGAGTGCCTTGCCTACGGTTGAGGAATTGTCCATTTTGAATCCTTCTAGTTTTGAGCAAGAGAAGAAATCAATTTCCTTGGATTTGATTGAAAAACGTTTTGATTCGGAAGTGGATGAATTGACATCTAATGCTATAGCCCAAGGTTTTCACATAACGCTAGAAGATAACAAGGAAGCGGAAGGCCAATTGGAAATACCGAAAGAAACTTCAACAAAACCAGATCCGATTGAAACCATTGAAAAATTCGAACAAAACAACTTCGATGAAAAACGGTCATTTTCTGCTTGGTTGCACGCCAACGAAACAACGACGTCAAAAGAAGTTGAAGACGTAAAAATCGATCGTTCACTCGAAATAATTGACAAATTTATTCAGGAAGAACCGAAAATTTCTCGATCGGTAAAATCCGACAACATTGAGGAAAAGAAAAAAACACCTTTCTTCAAAGCAACAGAGAAAGCCAAGGAAAGTCTTCAAGACAATATAATCCCTGTAAGCAGCACTTTAGCCAAAATTTTCGAAGCACAAGGAAATTATCCAAAAGCGATTCATTCTTATGAGCAATTAATGTTGTTATATCCAGAAAAAAAGACTTTCTTTGCAAACCAAATTAAGGAATTACAGAAAAAATTAAATAGTTAAGCATGGATATTTTATTTCAAATCATCATCATTATCTCTAGTCTATTGTTGATTTTACTCGTTTTCGTTCAAAATCCAAAAGGTGGAGGTTTGAGTAGCGATTTCGGTGGAACGCAACAATTGGGTGGTGTTCAAAAAACAAACGAATTCGTAGAAAAAGGTACATGGACGTTGGCGGCAGTCATCATGTTGTTGAGTATCATATTAACGGTAAGATTGAAACCAGATACGAAAGTAATTGAGCAACCTCAGTCAACTGAGCAACCAGCAAACGGTGCACCCGCTAAGCCTGCAAAATAATCTTTTTTAAAACTTTTTAAAATGTCAGTATGTCACTTCATACTGACATTTTTTTTGTCCAATTATCTGCAAAAATGAAAAATTGTCGGATTAGATTGATTGGCACAATATTCGACAGTGAGGTAGTATCAATATTAATCTTAATTAAAACATAAATATGTCAGTAAAATTTAAACCATTAGCAGATCGAGTTCTTATCGAAGCAGCGCCGGCAGAGCAAAAAACAGCGAGTGGAATAATCATTCCCGACACAGCGAAAGAAAAACCTTTGAAAGGAACGGTTGTAGCGGTTGGTCCTGGTAAAACAGACGAACCCATGACAGTCAAAAAAGGGGATTCAGTTTTGTACGGTCAATATTCTGGTACCGAAATCAACTTGGACGGAAAAACGTACTTAGTAATGCGTGAATCAGATATTTACGGAATATTTTAATTAAAATTTTAAAGGAAAATCAAAATGGCAAAAGAAATATATTTCGACGTAGAAGCGAGAGAGAAATTAAAAAGAGGTGTGGATGCATTGGCAAATGCAGTGAAAGTTACCTTAGGACCGAAAGGACGTAACGTAGTGATTGGTCGTAAATTTGGCGCACCTACTGTTACGAAAGATGGTGTTTCTGTAGCAAAAGAAATCGAATTGAAAGATCCGATTGAAAACATGGGTGCACAAATGGTAAAAGAAGTCGCTTCTAAAACAGCGGATATCGCTGGAGATGGAACGACAACTGCAACTGTATTGGCGCAAGCCATCATTACCGCAGGAATGAAAAACGTGGCGGCTGGAGCAAATCCAATGGACATCAAACGAGGAATTGACAAAGCGGTGATTGAAATCGTAGCGAGTTTGAAAAAAATGTCGAAAGAAGTAGGTTCTGACAACAGCAAAATCAAACAAATTGCAACGATCTCAGCAAACAATGACGAAGTAATTGGTGCTTTGATTGCGCAGGCAATGAAAGTTGTGGGCAACGATGGTGTGATTACAGTGGAAGAAGCCAAAGGAACAGAAACGGAAGTGAAAACGGTAGAAGGAATGCAATTCGACCGTGGGTACCTTTCTCCTTACTTCGTAACCAATACCGACAAAATGATTACCGAAATGGAAAATCCTTTGGTATTGATTTGCGACAAAAAAATTACCAGCATGAAAGAATTGCTTCCTGTATTGGAACCTGTTGTTCAAGCTGGAAAAGGATTGTTGATCATTGCTGAAGATATCGACGGAGAAGCATTGGCTACTTTGGTGGTGAACCGTATTCGTGGTTCATTGAAAATTGCTGCTGTGAAAGCACCAGGATTTGGCGACAGAAGAAAAGCCATGTTGGAAGACATTGCTATTTTGACGGGTGGACAAGTTATTTCCGAGGAAAGAGGAATGACATTGGAAAGCACTACCATAGACATGTTGGGAACGGCTGCGAAAATTGAAATCGACAAAGACAATACAACGATTATCAACGGAGCGGGTGCGAAAAAAGACATCGCTGCGCGTGTGAATCAAATCAAAGCACAAATCGAAAGTACTACTTCCGATTACGACAAAGAAAAATTGCAAGAACGTTTAGCGAAGTTAGCGGGCGGTGTTGCTGTTCTTTATGTTGGTGCTGCGACAGAAGTGGAAATGAAAGAGAAAAAAGACCGTGTTGACGATGCTTTGGCTGCTACACGTGCTGCGGTTGAAGAAGGAATTGTGCCGGGTGGTGGAGTTGCTTTGATTCGTTCTATCGCTGCTTTGGACAAATTGAAAGGTTTGAATGATGATGAAGATACGGGAATTCAAATCGTACGTCGTGCGGTGGAAGAACCACTTCGCCAAATCATCACCAATGCGGGTGAAGAAGGTGCCATCATCGTTCAGAAAGTGAAAGAAGGCAAAGACGATTTCGGATTCAACGCGCGAACAGAGAAATTCGAAAACTTGTACAAAGCCGGTGTGATTGATCCAACAAAAGTGACAAGAATCGCAATCGAAAACGCAGCTTCTATCGCTTCCATGTTGTTGACAACAGAATGTGTTATCGCTGACGAACCAGAAGACGAAAGTGCTCACAGTCATGGTGGAATGGGCGGCGGAATGCCCGGAATGATGTAAAAAGCAATTACGAATTACAAATAGTAGAATTACGAATTGGAACATTCGTAATTTAAAATTCAAAAATTCATAATTGAATTAGGTCTTGGTTTTTGACTCTTGTCAGAAATCATTTCCGTTTCGGATCTACCGCTTTGCGGGTGTGAAGAACGACAACATATATAAATCCCTCTTAACTTCGGTTTTGAGGGATTTTTTATGATCTCACAAATTCGTTTTCCAAACCTCGATGTATTCGTTCGAATTTCGAGGGTTCAATGTGTGCAATACTTTGTCAATCGTGCTGGGTTCGCAGGCTTTGATTAATTTCATTTTAGGGTAGAGACTTTTGTACTCCGAAATTCGGTTTTTTAGCTGGTCTTCACCGATGAAAAAGATGTAATCATACAAATTACCTTCCAATACATCCAAGGATTGAGTCGCTTCATCTCGATCCGAAATATGACTCGTCCAGGCTTTTGCGTAAAATTTCGGCATCATGGAAACTTTCGAATTGCCGGATGCCTCCACCAAAATTCGTTCATTTTCCATTCCATTTTCATACAAGGCATACATCGCATTTATTCTGGATTTCTTGGAAGAGGTAAACGAGAAAAAAAGCAACAATGGAATATTTAAAATCCAAAATGCTTTCCATGAAATTTGCCAAGCTTTTTCCCAAAAGGAGGCTTTGCGCAAATAATCAATGCCAATAATCGAGAGGATAACCACAACTGGGAAAACCGTTAAAATGAATCGCTCTTGACGGTTGGGATACAATGAATGAAACAGAATAAAGAGTAGCGTAGGAAGAAAAAGCAACCAGTGTTTTTTCCAGGTATTGAAAAATCCGACGAACGCCAGAAGTCCCAATGGAAATAACAAAACCCCAAATAGTACATAGAAATACATGAAATAATTGGTATTCACCATGTAACCGGTTCCCTCGTGCATATTGTACGTGAAATAAGCTATGAATTCAGCGAAAGGATATCCCCAAATGAGAAAATCAACCAAACCTTGCGTAATTGCAAATGTGATCAACACACCGCCGCAAAACAACCACAAAGGTTTCCATTGAAACTTGAAAAAGTAATATGCAGCCAAACCAACAGCAAAAACTCCAATTTGATAGCGGAAAGAAACGGCCATTCCCAACAACAAGCCAGCGTAGAGAAAATCAATTGGTTGCTTGTTGCGGACCAGTAACCAAATTCCCCCGAGTAAAAAAGGGATACTCGTCATTTCCACCAAGTTTCGAACGGAAAGAAACGGCATCATCCAGAGCAAAGCCAAAATCCACCCAACAATCACTGCATTTTTTCGATTAGAAATTTTCTCGGTGATTTTAAATCCAAAATAAACGATTGTAATCGAAAAAATAGCGTGCAAAATTCGGTTCAAGACCATCAAAAGCATGGGATTCAACATCCCAAAAAATTTGGCAATGGCAAAGAAAATATAATTCAGTCCAACATAGGTGAAACTGTGACCTTCGGGTCCTCCTCTATTTCCATCCGACCAAGGCAACCAACCGTTGTAATCGGTTCCATCTGCCCAGGAAGCAGAAGCTTCCACAATCAAAAAGTGGTCGTCGTGCATTCCGTACCCAGCAGAAAAAATAGCGGAGAGCAGACGAAACACAAGGCCAACAAAAAGGATGGTTTTAAAGGAAGAAAAGTTGATTTTACGAAACATACAGGTATTCAATTTGAAGTTTTCAAAGGTACTTAAAAGTAAGATATATTCCGTCTGTGAAAAATTTGCCAAATGATTTTTCTATTTTCGCTTTCAAGGATGACTAGTTTGCCACTTAATTTTAATTCTACCGCTGATTTACCAACGTATGTGGTATTATTGGCCTTTGGCATTCCATTTTTCGGCGGTCTCATTTTGTATTTCTATAAAACACGTCATGCCCGTTCCTGGCGAAAAGGTATTTTCCCTGCCTCGTTGAAGCCCAATGAGGACAATTTTCTCGAAGCATATCTCGCCTTAGGAGCCCGATTGATGATCATCGATTATCCTTCTTCCAAAGGAAAAGTGCAATTTATCAATCAATATTTCAACCGATATTTCAAATTTGCGAATTACAATTTCAGTGATTCCTTGGTTTTTTCGTTTCGGTACCCAATTCAAACAAAATCGGTGACAGATTGGATGAAAGCACATCTAAAAACGGAAGGTCAACGTTCACAAGTGGTTTATTTCCTCACGGGGTTGGCCATGGTGCGAGGAGGTTTGAATCGAAAAGAATTGGATTTTTTAAAACAAATCAATCATGACTTGGACTTGAAGCCGAGCAATCTAACTCAAATTCTTTCCATTTTTGCTGCTTATCATCAAAACAGAGAACAAACAGAAACCAAACAACGACCTTCCGATCGCAAGAAATATGCGTATGACATTTTAAATGTTTCAAAAGATGCCTCGCAAGCAGAAATAAAAAAGGCCTACCGAAAGCTGGCGAAAATTCATCACCCCGATCATTTTGCCACCGCCTCTCTTTCACAACAAAAAATGGCCGCTGAAAAATTCATGGAGATTCAGCGCGCCTACGAGGAATTGATGGATAAAAATTAAAGCATCCCAACATATTTCCATACGCCATATTCTCTTTTGAAAAATGAGTTTTCGTGAAGGTAGCGCAATTGGTTTTTCTCTTTGAAATAAGCTTTGAATTCAACGGTTCCTGTTTCATCGGTTTCTTTTCCGAGAGTGGTGTTGAGCACATCCAATCGCACCCATTCCACCGATTTCGCCCAATCGACAATTTCCTGTTGATCGACATTTTTGCGCGTTTCAGAATGATGCGTTTCGATTAAATATGGTCCGTTGGCCATGGTGAAAGCCGTGTAACGCGACCGCATCAAATCCTCAGCGGTTTTGATGAAGATGGGGTTGGCGTGGGCAAGTGCGCAGCAATCTACATAAGATTTTGGACGACCGCAAGGGCAATGATTTGAATTCATACTTAACAACCGAGATGATTAGCTTCTTTTTGAAGTCAATCAAACTCTTAAACAACTATTTAAAACTGAATCTTACCAAGGTAAAGTGCTTTAAAACCAAATCGATAACTTCCCTCGCCGAAATTCATCAAATAAGACCCGTCTTCCAATTTCAAATTGTAAAATGACAGTTTTTGGCTTTTTGTATTGTAATTTTTCAAAGATGTGTCACCAATCAATACTTCCTTACGGGTATATGACCCAAAATTTTCAGACGGCACGATAATGGCGGTTAAAATGAAATTATCACTTTTTCGATTTGGATACGTTTTGGCACTAAATTCTCCGTTCCGATCAAACCACTTTTCATTGTCCTCAGTCATGATAATTATTTTTTCTTTATCGAAAATTAAATCATAAGACGAGACAAGATCAGTTGAAAAAGGAACAACCAGTTTATCAATAATTTTTGCTTGCTCGTCAATTTTCAAGAATGAAAAGTTTAAGTATATAAAATTTTCCAAATAAAGAACAATATCTGTACTCCCGTTTTTATTTACCTTAAAATCTTTCACGTTTAAAGTTCTGTCTTTAAGTTTGGCTGTATTTCCGAAACCCGTAAGCTCTTTTTGCGTAGCATGTAATTCTTGTGGGATATTTTGAAATTTTTCAAATTTCACATTCATTTCCCCATCAAAATCTATTACCGCGAGCCCCTGATTTTCTTTATCTTCTGCGTAACAACCCACAAAACGAATTCCCCCCTCTCCGTTGGAATGAATTACATATGAACGAATCGTTTTTTTAAGTTCCAATGGAATTGGCGTAAATTCCTTATTTTTAATTCGAAACAAAGATCCTTGAATATTAATGACTACTGTTTCTGCATCAATAATATTGGAAGTTGGGATGTAACTAAAACCTTTTAGCGGATCGAGCTCAGTGTCTTTGTTCTTCAAATTAAAACTGTTTTGAGCGGTCATTTCCATTTCCGAATTGAAAATGACGGTTTGCAGAAAATCCTCTGCTCGTGGAACTGAATAATACTCTCCATAAAAGTACATTTTCAATTGTTCATCATACTTAAAAATACGATCTGTACGCACAGGCCCAGTAATTTGTGTATGTGCCAAATCATAGCTTAAAATTAATATTTCGTTGACTACATTCAATTCATCATCCAAGGTGGTGCGGGTCAAGTTTACTTTATCGTCTTTTCCCATCGATTGAATCAGGAATTGTACATTTCCTTCAACCAACCGTCCTCTACTTATTACAATTAAATTGCGGTAGTTATTTCTCAGATTTGACAAATTGTGAATTTTCGAATTCAAATCGAAAACTTTCTTTTCTATTCTAGTCTTTGTTTTTAAATTCGTTACTGAAATAGATTGATTATTTGCAATTGGCGAAAAAACTAAATCACCAATTATGGTTGACTCAGAATTGATTTTAACGGCATCTCCTCCCCTCACATCCGCAAAAATTTCCATCGTTTGTGAAAAAGAAATTCCTTGAACAAATAAAAGGCAAATAAATAAAATACTTTTTTTCATAATGGTTATTGTTAGTTTTAATTTTTCTGTTTACAAACAAAATTTGAACCAAATATAGATAATTAAGCTATTCTAAAACAAAAAAAGGACCTCTTTAGAAGTCCTTTTTTAGATTTTTTTTTTGAAATTCTAGTATCTGTAATGATCCGCTTTGAACGGTCCTTTCACATCCACTCCGATATACGCAGCTTGATCTGGACGCAATTCCGTTAGCTCGGCTCCTACTTTCGCAAGGTGCAACTTCGCTACTTTTTCATCCAAATGTTTTGGCAACATGTAGACGTCATTTTCGTAAGCTGCTGAATTGTTCCACAATTCTAATTGCGCCAATGTTTGGTTGGTGAATGAGTTGGACATTACGAATGAAGGGTGACCTGTAGCACAACCTAAATTCACCAAACGACCTTCCGCCAAAACGATGATGTCTTTTCCATCAATCGTGTACATATCCACTTGTGGTTTGATTTCGATTTTAGAAGCTCCGTGATTTTTGTTCAACCATGCCATATCGATTTCATTGTCGAAGTGACCGATGTTACAAACGATGGTTTTGTCGCGCATAGCTTCGAAATGATGACCTTGAACGATGTCTTTGTTACCGGTTGTTGTTACAACGATATCTACACCACCAATTACATTTTCCAATTTACGTACTTCAAATCCGTCCATAGCCGCTTGCAACGCACAAATTGGATCGATTTCCGTAACAATTACACGTGCACCCGCACCTTGCAAAGAAGCAGCAGAACCTTTACCAACATCACCGTAACCACAAACAACCGCAATTTTACCTGCCATCATCGTATCTGTAGCACGACGAATTGAATCAACTAAGGATTCTTTGCAACCGTATTTGTTATCGAATTTTGATTTTGTTACTGAATCATTCACGTTGATTGCTGGCATCACCAATGTTCCGTTCAATTTACGCTCATACAAACGGTGAACGCCAGTTGTAGTTTCTTCAGACAAACCTTTGATGGCAGCTGTCAATTCTGGGTAACGATCGAAAACCATGTTGGTCAAATCACCACCATCGTCCAAAATCATGTTCAACGGCTCTCCACCTGGGAAAGCAAACAATGTTTGTTCAATACACCAGTCGAATTCTTCTTCGTTCATACCTTTCCAAGCGTAAACGGGAATTCCAGCAGCAGCAATAGCCGCCGCAGCGTGATCTTGTGTAGAGAAAATATTACAAGAAGACCAAGTAACGTCTGCACCTAATTCTACCAATGTTTCGATCAAAACGGCCGTTTGGATCGTCATGTGTAAACATCCTGCGATACGCGCACCTTTCAATGGTTTTGCAGCACCAAATTCTTCACGAAGCGCCATCAAACCTGGCATTTCTGATTCTGCTAATCTAATTTCTTTTCGACCCCAATCTGCTAGAGAGATGTCTTTTACTTTGTAAGCTAATTTTTCAGCTGTATTACTCATATTATGATTTTTCTAAAGTTCTTATTTCTAAATCGACTGCAAAGATACGGAGTTCCTTTTGGAATAAAAAATAAACAAGGGATGGGATAAAATGTTTATCAATACTCTGATGTGATCGACAATAAAAAACTTGGATAACTTAGATTTTTATATTTCTCAATTCACTACTCAAATTAAAGTAATGACTATAATTGCAGTGAAAATATCGACAAGATGAGAAAATATATTTTAATTATTATTTGGTCATTAATCGTTGCTGGTACTTTATTTCGATTATTTCATTGGCCCTTTTCAGCTATACTAAATATTTGTGGAACAGGTTTCCTTCTCATTTTCAGTATTGGATTTTTCATTCTAAATTTTCGCGAAAATAAAATTAGCAGCTTGTTTCAATTGTGCATTTCCTTGTGGATGGTTCGATTACTATTTAGTCTATTATACTGGAAACAAGGTTATTTTTTAGTAGTGATTTGTCTAATTATTACCGTAATTTTATTCTTCCTTGTTTTAAACGAACACAATAAATTCAATAAAAAAGATTGGTTCAAAACTGCCTTTTTAATTAGTGTTATCTGGTTTTCATCTTTACCATCTTATCAAACTTTTTATTTTTTTAACTTCAATGATGTTTTTAACCGAACATCAAAAAGAACGAATTTCATCGCTTGGGATAAATATAGTTGGTTTCTTAATCTTAAGTTTAGAAAAGATGAAGCTCTTTTCGCTAATTCAATGGCGTTAAAAAGTCTTGAAAATTTTAGAGAAGAATATTCCTTTTCGGGGTATAATTCAGGAGAAAAAATTCTTTTGAAACACCGCAATTATATTGAAAAGAATCAATGGAATCAACTTGATTATTTAAGTATATCTGCGATAATTGACGAAGACAAAAAACGAAATGCTCGTCAAAAAGAATCCATGACCATTCCAATACAATTAACAGAAGAAGCGAAACCTTTTATAGGTTATTGGCAACTTATTTCAACCTTTCAACAAGGCGTGAAATTGATTCAGGATAAAAATTATTTGCAGAATGAAAAATGGAAATTTTCCAAGCATTCTTTTTTAACTATCACTAGCTATGAAAAAAAGATGACGAAAAGAGATTTTCCTTTTGGACGATTTGAGGTAAAGGAAAACATTTTCTACCATCTACCATTAAATGAGTTTGATAAAGAAGCATTCAAATTTCAATTTCAAGATTCTAGTCTCTTTTTAACTAGCCAAAAAATTGGAGGAAAGACTTATCACTTTATCAAATCAGAAGAAGATTGGGACGAAGAAGTGAGAGGTCCTAAACCCAAATAACGACAAATCAATTAAAATCCAATTCACTTTTGAACCAAAAAGTCGGTTAAAAAAGACTAAAAATCCAGCAAATCCCTAAATCCAATAAATCCCGGTTTGATTATTCACCTGCTGCGAGCGATGCATTGCATTAAACATTCAAATCTACATTTGCCCTCTTACCAATTTCTCCAAACCATCTATAAACAGTGGATGAGAATTGCTGGAAGGAACCAATTGCACTTTTTCGCCGCCGTGTTCTTCGAAGATTTCTTGGTATTCTCCACCAATTTCAACAAGCGTTTCTAAACAATCTGCAACGAAGGCTGGACTGAAGGCCAACAAGCGTTTCGCGCCTTTTTTACCCCATTCTTCCACCACTTTATCAGAAAAAGGTTCCAACCATTTTTTGTCCAACCGCGATTGAAAACAAACGGTATAGTCCTCTTCTTTCAAGCCTAATTTGGCAGCCAACAAACGAGTGGTTGCATAACAAGTAGCTTTGTAACAAAATTTATTTTTAGCATTCAACTCCGTTTCACAAGGTTGATCGCCACACAAATCGGTATCTTCTTCGTACACTTTGTCCACTTGGCGCTCAGGCAAACCGTGGTAGGAGAACAAAATGTGATCGTACGATTTCAAGTCAAATTGTTTGGTATTGTCAACGATACTGTCCAAGTAGCCTTCATTGTCGTAAAACTGACTGATGATTTTTATGTCTGGGATGACCCACCATTTGCGAATGATGTTCATAGCTTTTTCGACCGCAGAACCTGTAGAAGCGCTGGCATATTGAGGAAACAACGGTAAAATAATTATTTCGTCATAATTGGCTGTTTTCATTCTTGCCAAAACAGAATCCATGGATGGATTTTGGTAACGCATGGCCATTTCCACTGTCACATTATCATTTTTGAAACGCTCTTGCAACAATTCTTTTACCTTCTCGGTATGCGTCATCAAAGGCGAAATCCCGTTGGACATGTCCCACAGTTCTTTGTAAATCTTGGCTGATTTGGGCGCTCGAAAAGGAACGATAATACCATTCACCAATAATTTTCTCGGCAACCAAGGAATATCAATTACGCGCGGATCATTTAAAAATTCACTCAAATATCGGCGAACATCTCCCGTTTTTGGACTATCGGGTGTTCCTAATTGCAATAAAAGTAATCCTATCTTCTTTTTCAACATGCTCATCTAACAAATTTAAACTCTAGAAGTTTATGATTTGGGAAATAATTTTTCTCTCCAATTTTCACCTTGCTCTTCGGTAATTAAGTTGAGCATTTTAAGGTAATTTACCGTTTTATTGAATTCCAATGGATATTCGATGCCATCGTAATTCCAAACCGTTTCATTCAACCAACTTTCCACATGACTGCTGCGCAAATTGTAGCGCCATGAAATAATATCGATGATATTCGGCTCTGTCAGCATGTCTTTGGCTCGTTGATTTACGGTCAAACACATTTGGCGTAGTAAATCACCGTGTTGCTCTAATACTTCATTTCGAACAGCAATCACAAAACAAGGCCAAGGGGTTACCACTTCACCAATGGAGCGGCATTTCTTTTGCTCTGTAAAAGGTGCGGTTGTGTATTTTTCCCAGAGAAAAGCTTGCGCTTCATTGTGCTCCAATGCCCAAAGTCCACCGTATACGTCACCTACTACATCAAACTTTAAATTATCGACCGGCCATCCTTGTTGGTGCGCAAAAACATACGACATCAAATGCGACCCAGAACCTTCTCTGGAAATGGCATAGGTTTGATCCTTTAAATCTTCGAATTTTTCAATCGCAGAATCAAATGGAACGTGAATTCCCCAATGCAAAGGGCTGGTCACATATACCTGAAGAATGGTTGCGTCCAATCCTTGAAGGATGGATTTTGTAATTCCTTCCGTCAAAAGTACCGCTACATCAATTGATTTATTTTCCAAACCACGAATCATTTGCCCGGTACCTCCGCTCATGTCAGCCCAATGCAAATTCAATCCAAATTCTCGAAATTTACCATCTTCGATTGCCAATCGCCAAGGTAAATTGAAGTGTTCTGGCACTCCACCAATGTTTAATCCTATCATTGTTTATTTTCTTCAGAAAATTGTCTGTCGTACAATTTTCGGTAAAAACCATCTTCTTTGAGCAACAACTCGGTGTGCGTGCCGATTTCCATGATTTCGCCTTTGTCCAACACCACAATTTTATCAGCCGTTTGAATGGTTGAAAGTCGATGTGCGATAACAATAGAAGTTCTTCCTTTTGTTAACTCTTCTGTCGCTCGCTGAATCAATTCTTCCGATTCGTCATCTACGCTAGAAGTCGCTTCATCCAAAATTAAAATTTTCGGTTGGAATACATAAGCGCGGATAAAAGAAATCAATTGACGTTGCCCAACGGACAACACGCCGCCACGCTCGCCTACATTGTAATCATACCCTTCTGGTAATTTGGCAATGAAATCATGTGCTCTTACAGCTTTTGCTGCTTCAACCACTTGTTCTCGAGTAATGCTTTCGTCCCCCAACGTAATATTGTTGTGTATGGTATCCGAAAATAGAAAAACATCTTGCAGTACAATGGCTACGTTGCTCCGTAAATATTTTAAATCAATTTCTTTGATATCCGTTCCGCCTAGAAAAATGGATCCTTTTTGGTATTCATAAAAGCGACCTATCAAATTGACGATGGAAGATTTACCAGCGCCGGTTGCTCCAACAAAAGCGACCGTGGAACCGGCTTCAATTTCCAAATTGATGTTTTTCAAAACATACTCTTCGTCCTTGTAGGCAAAATAAATGTCTTTAAATTCAATGTTTTGATTGAAATCGACATCTGCCAGCGTTCCTTGATGTTGAATGTGTTCGTCCAAATCCAAAATCTCAAATACTCTTTCTGCTCGAACGGTGCCTCGTTGTAGAATGTTGAATTTATCTGCCAATTGTCTTATAGGTCGATACAGCATGTTGATCCACAAGGTGAATGAAATGATTTGCGAATACATCAAAGTTTGATTTTCTGGTTTTACACCATCTACTTGAAAAGCTCCCCACACCAGCAACAAAGCAATGGACATGGAACTCAACAATTCCACCACTGGGAAGAAAATCGAAAATGCCCAAACCGCATTTACGTGCGCCTGTCTATGTCCTCGATTGATTACTTCGAAACTGGCATATTCTTGTTTTTCACGACTGAACAATTGCACAATCGCCATTCCTGAAATTCGCTCTTGGACGAAGGTGTTTAGTTTGGTCACTTGCAAACGCTCCAATTGAAAGGATTTGCGCATCGCGCGAGCGAAAATCCGTGTAGCAATGAGCAAAATTGGAATCGGAATCAATGTCATCAACGTCAATTGGGCATTGGTGTAAAACATCCAGCCTAAAACCGTCATCAACATGATTAAATCACCTAAAACATCAATCAATCCGGCAGAAAAAACCTCACTCACAGCCTCTAAATCCGAAACCACCCGCGTAACTAACGCACCAATTGGTGTTTGGTCAAAATACCGCATTTTAAAAGTCATAATGTGCGAGAACAATTTTTTTCGCAAATCCTTGATAATATTTTGCGCCAATAAATTGGAAAAATAAGAGCCTGTAAATTGGAAAAACGCTTCAAAAAGCAACATCCCAATGATGATGCCTGTCCACATCAACAGGGAAGAACTATCTTGTGATTCTACAATATAGTTTCGCACCATGTCGCCAATCAATTTGGGACGAAGTGCTGAAAATAAAGCAATTAACAAAGAGGCTGCGAAAGCCAAAAAGAGGATTCCTTTGTACGCTTTTGCGTAGGAAACCAAACGGAAGAATATTTTTGTATTTAATTTTGCCTTTTCTGCCATGGGAGCGCAAATTTACCTTTTTTCTAAACGAATACCTGAGATTTAAGAAACTTAACAATCATTTTCATTTCACGCTTCCAATGTCAAAACATTTCGATTATCTTTAACCTAGAAAAGATACTACATGATTCAGCACATTTCAGATAACAACACGATTTTCAACACCTACTTAGCCGAAATGCGCGATGTACACATTCAGCAAGATCCTTTGCGCTTTCGCAAGAACTTGGAACGTGTCGGTACGATCATGGCGTACGAAGTTTCAAAAGTATTGCATTACCAAGAAATTTCCGTGCAAACTCCTCTTGGAACTGCTGATTGCAACGTAATGGATCAACAACCGGTTCTTGCCACTATTTTGCGGGCTGGCTTAGGCATGCATATGGGGTTTCTCGATATTTTCGACCGCGCTGAAAACGCCTTTGTATCTGCCTATCGCAAACATTCATCCTTGGAGGAATTTGAAATTCACGTAGAATACATGGCTGCTCCGAGTATTGAGGGAAAAGTCTTAATTATTTCAGATCCCATGTTGGCAACTGGAAATTCCATGCAAATGGTTTATCAATCCTTGCTGGCAAATGGAACTCCGAGTCGAACCATTATTTGTGCAGCGATTGCCGCGCCAGAAGCTTTGATCTACTTACAAGATCATTTACCAAAAGATACCTTATATTATGTAGGTGCGATTGATAAAGAATTGACTGCTCAATCCTATATAGTGCCCGGTTTAGGTGATGCAGGTGATTTAGCTTACGGAGTAAAATTGTAATTCATGAAGTGGGGTGCTATTGCCGGTATTTTCTTTCTGTCTTTTGTAAAATTCATGTTTGCGCCTTTTACCGGACGCGGTGTTGGACTTGATTTTTTCTCAACCTGGTTTTCATCTTTCGCGGGTGGCGTTATAAGCGCACTCGTCTTTTATTTTTTAAGTGAATATTTCATGAAACGTTACCAGCACAAAAATGCTGAGAAACGAATAAAGATGGAGGAAGCTGGCCTTGTATATGTTCACAAAAAAAACTTTACCAAACTGAACAGAACCATCATCCGTTTGAAACATGGCATTGGCCAATATGGTTTGTGTTTTCTCGCACCGCTATTTTTATCGGTTCCCGTCGGAAGTATCATTTGTGCGAAATTTTATGGTCACCAGAAAAACACTTTTTCTATCATCATTATCTGTTTGGCTATCAACAGCTTCTTATTGAGCGTCTTGGCTTACAAAGTATTTTAAATGAACGATTTTCATCTCTTTTTTGACTTAGACCATACCTTGTGGGACTTTGAGAAAAATTCCAAAAGTGCGCTTAAGCAAATCTTTAAAGAAACAGGATTGGATCAAAAAGTAGAGAAATTCTCCACTTTTCATGGCGTCTATCAAAACGCGAACAAATTACTATGGCAACAATATGGAAAAGGCACCATCAACAAGGAACTTTTGCGCACCAAGCGTTTTACCGACACTTTAAAATATTTTAAAATTGAAGACGACTCCTTGGTGGAGACCTTGAGTCAAGCCTATTTAGATGTTTCCCCTTACCAGAAAAATCTTTTCCCTGGCGCTATCGAAACTTTGAACAATTTGGCAAACGAAGGTTATAATCTACATATTATTACCAATGGCTTCAAGGAAGTTCAACATATCAAAATACGTGAAGCGGGACTCAAGTCTTTTTTCGACGTTATTGTTTGTTCTGAAGAAGTCGGCGTAACCAAACCCAATGCTCGAGTTTTCCAACATTCTATGGAATTAGCAAAAGCCAAAAAAGATAAAAGTGTCATGATTGGCGACAATTACGAAGCCGATTATTTAGGTGGATTAAACGCAGGTATGAAAGCCATTTTCTTTAACCACAAAGGAAAACACAAAGTTCGAAAAGACGACAACGTAGTGGAACAATTAACCGAATTGCCGGCTAAAATTCCATGGGTATTACGTCCGTAAACCAGTATTAACCGTGCAATTCCTGACGTAATTTCTCGTACAACGCCATTCCAACAGAAACCCCTACATTCATAGAAGCAATCGCTCCTTTCATTGGGATTCTTGCCTTGATGTCAGCTAGATTCAACAAATCACTCGTGATTCCGTCCTCCTCCGATCCAAATATGGTCGCCACAGAACCTCTGAAATTCACTTCATATAGAGGAACATTTCCCTTTTCCGTACAAGCCACAATTCGGAAACCTGACTGTTGTATGTAAAACAAACTGTCCTTCAAACTGTCCGTTCTACAAACCGGAATTCGGTTTAAGGCTCCTGCAGACGTTTTCATTGCGTCCGCCGTTACCATGGCAGAACCTTTCGAAGGAATTAAAATTGCATCCACACCTTGACATTCTGCCGTTCGGGCAATGGCACCAAAATTTCGAACATCCGTAATTCGGTCCAAAACCAAAATATTGCTTTTCAAACCTTCTTCAATTCGTTGATCGACTAATTCCTCAATATTTTGATAAGCAATAGGAGAGACATAAGCAATTACCCCTTGGTGATTCTCCTGTGTAATTCGATCCAATTTTTCAATTGGTACAAATTGCAAAAAATAATCTTTGTTCGCCAACTCCTCTTTTAATTCTTGAAAAAGCTCTTTTTTCATGCCTTTCAAGATCATTATTTTATTGATTTCGCGTTCACTTCGAATCGCTTCAATAACCGCGCGAATTCCAAATATTACATCAGAAGGTGTTGGTTTTACGTAGGTGTTATTTTCTCTCATGACTTAAAATTGTATGTCTAATGTAATTTTTATTTCTGCTGATACTGATTTGGCTACCGGGCAAGATTCGGCAACACGCACAATTTTCTTCTGTGTGATTTCATCCCAATCGTTCCCCGTCAAATCCATAACAATTTTCAATTCACCAATTCTTCTCGGATTACTTTCCATGATTTTTTCCACACCTACCGAACCACGACTGAATTCCAAATCATGGTCTTGGCAATAAATACCAATCAAGGAAACCATACAGGCACCGTAAGCAGTAGCTACCAAATCAGTGGGTGAAAAAAATTCCCCTTTACCTTTGTTGTCAACTGGTGCATCCGTTAGGATTTTTGTGCCACTTCGCAAGTGTGTACACTCGGTTCGTAAGCCGCCTAAATATTCTATTTTAACCGTATCCATTTCTTCTAATTGTCGTAACTTTGTTCATTAAAATTGAAAATTCCTTTGAATCAGCTGGTAAAAATACTCTTTTTTGTCGCTTGGAGCACTCCTATCTGGGCTCAATTGCCCGCTGAAGAGCCGATCGGCTACCTCTACAAGAAAGATTGGTTCGTTGGACTGCAATTAAGTACCAATGGTTTCGGCGGTATTTATTCTTACGAAAGAAATAAAACGTACAATTTTAAACAAGGAATTCATGTGTATGCCAGTAGTTTGAAAACAGGGAAGGAAACACGCAAAACCAATACTTTTTACGAAGATTCAAAATCATATGTGTATGGGAAAATAAATCTGCTATATACGGCAAGAATTGCCTACGGAATGAGTTGGCGCCTTTATGAAAGAAAACGAGAAAGGGGTGTTTCCATTCGGTACCAATTCCAAATTGGGCCTTCCTTTGGCTTGATAAAGCCCATTTACTTAAAAATAAAAGAGCCGTATACCGAACCTGCTATTACCAAGCCAGAAGATAAGTTGTACGACCCAACGATACATTATGCAGAGAATATTTATGGGCGATCGAGTTTTTGGAAAGGATTCACCGAAAGTAAATTTGCATTTGGTGTTTTTGGTAAGACCGGATTTCAGTTTGACTTTAGTCCAAATGCGAGCAAAATAACTGCAGTAGAAATTGGTGTACAACTCGATTACTTTTCTGAAGCGATACCTCTTTTTTACTTAGGAAAAAACAAAAATATATTTCCAGGTTTGTACGCTTGCGTTCAGTTTGGGAAAAATAAAATTTAACATGGAAAATACCATTACAACCAAAGATGGACGTGTGCGCATCAACAAGCCAAAATGGCTTCGCGTGAAACTCCCAACAGGGGAAAATTATAAAAAAGTTCGCTCTTTGGTTTCCGAACACAAATTGCACACAATATGTGAAAGTGGAAATTGCCCGAACATGGGAGAATGCTGGGGTGAAGGTACCGCTACCTTTATGATATTAGGAAATATCTGCACCCGTTCTTGCGGCTTTTGTGCCGTGCAAACAGGCCGTCCGGAAGAAGCGGATGAATTTGAGCCTGGAAACGTCGCGAAAAGTGTAAAGTTAATGGGGGTAAAACATGCCGTGATAACGTCCGTTGATCGAGATGACTTAAAAGATGGTGGTTCTGAAATTTGGGCGCAAACGGTAAGGGCTATTCGGCACCAATCACCGGGCACCACCATGGAAACTTTGATTCCTGATTTTGCAGGAAAATGGGAAAACTTACAACGCATTATTGATGTAGCTCCTGAAATCGTTTCTCACAATTTAGAAACGGTGCGTAGATTAACGAAACAAGTAAGAATTCAAGCAAAATATGACCGCAGTTTGGAAGTTTTATTTCGACTAAAAAAAGGTGGTATGCGAACTAAATCGGGGATCATGCTCGGTTTGGGAGAAACGGAAGAGGAAATTCTTGAGACCATGCAAGACCTTCGCAGTGTGAATGTAGACGTTTTAACGATTGGTCAATATCTGCAACCAACTGCCAAACACCTGCCGATAGCAGAATTTGTTACACCCGAAAAATTTGCAGAGTACAAAGAAAAAGGCATGGCTATGGGATTCAGGATCGTTGAGAGTGGACCTTTGGTTCGTTCATCCTATCATGCGGAAAAACACATGTTTTAAGGAGGATATAAATCCTTTAGACCTGTATGTTTTCTGCTCGAAAGATTAAAATTTCATTTTCTTTAATAAACATTTAACCTAATTTTACTGTTTAAGAGAAAAAGAATTGATAAATAAATGAATATTGGTTTGCCAAAAAACTTTAATTTTTTGTAATTTGGCACTCGTTTAATTGACTAGATCAAATTTTGAATATATAAACTATATGAAAAAAAGTAAACTTATATTAATTGGTTCCATCGGGATAGCTGTAATTGCGGCGGTTGCCCTTGTTTCACCTTTCGCTTTTAATAAAAAAGGTGGGTATACACAAAATCAATTATCTTTTCTTCAAGAACAATCTGCAGATGATGCAGCTGCTTGGATTGCCGCACGATATTTTGACGCGTCAACTGGAACACGAATTAGTGATGCCAAATTGAAATTAATTGAAAAGGCAGTGAAAGACATGCCTACTCCGAAAAGCTTACCAATCACTTGGGAAGAACAAGGTCCAGATAACATAGGTGGAAGAACCCGCGCAATTTTAATTGATAAAAACAACATCAATCATATTTACGCAGGTAGTGTTACGGGAGGTTTATTCTTTTCCCCTAATAAAGGAAGTACTTGGTCAAAAGTGGAAGGATATACAGGCTCAAAATTCATTTCATCTATAGTACAAACAGCGGATGGAACTATTTATGTAGCGACAGGGATGGGATTCAGTGCAGACACATGGGATGGTAACGGGATTTTCTATACGACTGATCAAGGTGCTTCATGGTCAACCGTACCTGGAACAACCACCACGCAGTTTTCAAGAATACCTGAAATCGTTTGTGCTGCTAACAGCAACAAAGTTTGGTTCGCAACTGCCGCTGGTTTAAGAACCTATACCGCATCTGATGCTTCAATGGGAACTGTAACCTCACCAGTTTCCGGTTCAATTTCTGCCATTCAAATTTCTAAAAACGGTAATGTTATCGTTGCCGCTGCAGGATTGAATAATAAAACAATTGTCTCAACAGATGGTGGAAATACGTTTACAGACAAATCTGGTTCAACGGCAAATGTAGTGCCGGTTGGTGCAGCTCGAATGGAATATGCTATTTCTCCAACGTTGAATGCAAATGGCAACTACAATATTTATGCAGTTCGCACCAATAGTGCAGGAACATTGGCTGGAATGAATGTTTCACAAGACAACGGGAATACGTGGGCACAATTTGTTGGAGCCGCAGGTATCACGAGTAACTTGAATATCTACAATGGTCAAGGAACGTACAATACAATTGTTTCAGTTGATCCAACGGATCCTGAAAGAATTTTCTTAGGTGGCTTGGATATCTGGAAATGGAAACAAACAGATAATGCACCTATTTCTGGTGGTTTCCAAAAATTATCGGACTGGTTTGTAGGTGCTACTGCTCCAACCTATGTGCATGCCGACAACCATGAAATGAAATTTGACGGAAACAATCGTCTTTATATTGGCAATGACGGTGGTATTGGTATTACAAATGACTTTGGCGCTACTTTCTACCCATCAAATCGTGGATACAATGTAACTCAATTTTACGGTGTTGCATTTGATAGAGATGGATCTGTAATGGGGGGTGCACAAGACAATGGTACACTTTACAACAATCACTCCTTGTCTACCTACAAAGAATTCAGACAAGTTGGAGGTGGTGATGGTTTCCAATGTGAAATTTCATTCTTCAATCCGAAGGTTATGTTCTCAACAGTTTATACTGGTGCCGTAAGCAGATCAGCAGATGGAGGAAGTTCATTTAGCTCCTTTGTACCTGATTTCCCAACCTCGTATACAGCTGCAAATTTCCCTTTCTACACAACAATTGGTTTAGCAGAGTATTTTGACCCTAATTCGAAAGATTCAGTAACCTACGCAGCGAATAAAAATTATGCAGCCGGGGCTACCGTGCGTGTGCCAAGTGCATCAACTGGAGATTCAATGAACTATGTTACACCAACTGCAATGTATTACGATGCATTTGTTGAAAACGATCCATCTTTGACACAAATAAGAACTTCGGTTAAAAATGCAATTAACGGTTTGACTGTGTTATTAGGAAATTACAGTTACTCCTACATTTCAGGAATTGCTCCACCGACAATTGGTGATTCATTGCTTGTGCAACTTCCTGGTGGACCTGATACTGTTGTTGTAGCAAGTACGAGCACATACAAATGGTACTTTGCAAAACACCCTATTTCAAACAAAGTTATTGAACTAGGAAAAGATTCAACTGCCATTGGAGTTTCTTGGGACTCAGCGCGTGTTGCAGATCCTTTTCAATCATGGTTCTGTATGTACGTAAACAAAAACAATGGTGAAATTTGGGGAACAAGAGATGCCTTACGTACGTCAAAAGCTAGTAATAACTGGGTAATTCTTGCTCAAAATGTTGGTAGCACCTTTGAAGATATCGTTGAAATGGAGTTTTCTAAAGACCTTAACACATGTTACATTTCTACTGGTAATAAAGTGACGAGATTGGATGGATTAGGAAATTTATATACAGATTTACCAAGTTTCCCTGCGAACCTTTCGATTGCACCAACTGATGCCACACAAACGACAGTCTACTCAGGATCTGTGCAAGGAATTGCTTTAAATCCTGCCAATGCTGCTGACCTGATCGTTTTCCAAGGTTTGAATCCAGCAAAACGTTCGAATAACGCGACTTCAAGTTCTCCTACTTTCACGACTTTGAGTCCTATTGCTGGAGCCAATTCACCAATCAGTTATGATGGTATTATCGACAGAGATGATAGCGATATCATTGTGGTTGGAACTCACTTAGGTGTATTTGTTTCATCAAATGGAGGTTCAACTTGGGTAAATTCAAGTGCTGGATTTGAAGGCACGCCAGTTTATGAAGTTCGTCAATCATGGAAAACATACAATGAAGGAAACAACCGTCCAGGAGAAATTTACATCGCTACTTTTGGTCGTGGTATTTGGAGTTCTTCCTCGTTGTTAAACGTTACGAATAATGGAACTTCGGAAGCGGAGGCGTTTAAAACAAAATTAAAAACGTATCCAAATCCAACTTCAACAACAACTACCTTGAGTTTCAATTTAGAAGAATCAGGCACTGTGAATGTTGCTGTTTATTCAATTACTGGTACGAAAGTAAAAATGATTCAAAAGAAAAATATGGATAAAGGTGCTTGTCTATTAGACGTCGAAGCGGATGACTTGCCAAGAGGAACCTATATCATCAAATTGGTTTCTGGATCACAATCCGAAACAACGAAATTTATCAAAATGTAATTTCGCAATGAACTTAAAAAAAGACTGTCAAAATTGGCAGTCTTTTTTTTGTTCAATAAAACACAAAATCTTTGCATTTTTTGTTTAGCGTTGTTTAACCTTAGTCGCTATAAATTCTAACTTTGTAAAAAAATAAAAGAAATAATGGATTCATTTGATGTAACAATTATTGGTTCTGGTCCTGGTGGATATGTAGCAGCTATCCGATGTGCTCAACTGGGCATGAAAACGGCTTTAATAGAAAAATACAGTACACTTGGTGGTACTTGTCTAAATGTTGGTTGTATTCCTTCTAAGGCGTTACTTGATTCATCTGAACATTATTTCAACGCTGTTCATAATTTCAAAGAGCACGGTATTGAAACTGGTAAAGTCACCCCGGATATCAAGCAAATGATAGCCCGAAAAAATGATGTTGTCAGTCAAACCTGCAACGGAGTTAAATTTTTAATGGATAAAAATAAGATTACCGTTTTCGAAGGACTTGGTTCATTTGTTGACAGCACAACAGTAGAAATCAAAGGAAACGATAACAAAACGCAACAAATTAAGTCGAAAAATATCATTATCGCTACTGGATCTAAACCGAATTTCTTTCCCGGAATGGAGCCAGACAAAAAAAGAATTATCACTTCTACAGAAGCATTGAATTTGACTGAGATTCCTAAAAAGATGATCGTTATTGGCGGTGGTGTAATTGGACTTGAATTAGGTTCTGTATACAGCCGTTTAGGTTCTGAAGTGGAAGTGGTTGAATTTGCCCCTAGTATTATTCCAACAATGGACGAAACGATGGGCAAAGAGTTGACTCGCATCTTGAAAAAAGAAGGCTTCAAATTCTACATGGAACACAAAGTTCAAAAAGTAGTCAACAAAGGCAAAAAAGTAGAGCTGACTGCTTTGAACAAAAAAGGGGAAGAAGTTGCCTTGGAAGCTGATTATTGTTTGGTAGCCGTTGGAAGAAAACCTTATACTGAAGGTCTTGGTTTTGATAAAGCCGGTGTTAAACTAAACGAAAAAGGGCAAGTTGAAGTAAATGACCATCTACAAACCAACATACCAAATATCTATGCCATTGGAGATGTTGTTCGTGGCGCTATGTTAGCCCACAAAGCAGAGGAAGAAGGCACATTTGTCGCTGAATTAATTGCTGGACAAAAACCGCACATGAATTACAATTTAATACCTGGCGTAGTTTATACTTGGCCAGAGGTGGCTTCTGTTGGAAAAACAGAAAAAGAACTGAAAGATGCTGGTATAGAAGTGAAAATTGGTAGTTTTCCAATCAAAGCATTAGGAAGAGCAAGAGCTAGTATGGATACAGCTGGTGTCATTAAAGTAATTGCCGATAAAAATACCGATGAAGTTCTGGGTGTTCACATGATTGGACCAAGAGCTGCAGATTTAATTATGGAAGCAGTTGTTGCCATGGAATACCGTGCGTCGGCAGAAGATATTGCGCGCATCTGTCATCCTCACCCTACCTATTCTGAGGCAGTTAAGGAAGCGGCCATGGATGCCACGAGCAAAAGAGCCATTCACATTTAAAAAATACAAATCAAAAAAAGCTTCTGAAAATTCAGAAGCTTTTTTTTTATCTTATCCCCGTTTAACGGGAGTAACTGGAGGCTTTGATGGCGGTTTAACAGGCGCCGGCTGTGGGCTCGTTTTTACCGGTTTGGGAGTAGCTGGAACCGCTGGTTTTTCAACTTTGCCAGGTGTTGGTGCTTCTCTTGGAGGTACATTGCTTGGTTTCGGTTTTTGAACAGGTTGTGTGCTAGGCTCCGTTTTTGATGGTTTTACTGGAGACGCGGTGTGACCATTTCCATTCGTATTGTTCATGGATGGTTTGGGAGTAGCACCATTGTTGTCGTTGGTTCTATTTTCCACCTCTATAGATTCCCATTTCGGTTTTGGTGACGCATTCGGAACCTCTCTTGGTTTAATCTCTTCGTTCACATTCGGACGTGTGTCAACTGGTCGTGTAAAATGTTGTCCATCATGAATCACAGCTGGACTTGGATTTGGTACACGCGTTGGATTCACATTCGGAACTTCCGTTTCCACTCTTCCTAAGGTTACATTGTTCGTCCGATTCGGGATTACTGGAGGTTGCACTGGAGCAATATTCAAGAATCCATTGTCGTAAATACATGCATTTAAATCATCTCCTGTCAAACCACTAGCGATACAGTTATTTCGAGCAATGTTCCGTTGGTTGGTTGGCATATCGTTGATCGTTCGGTGTACACGCGGATAGCTGTAATCCGTAAAAGCCATGGTGCTTTCACCAAAACCATAATCGAAAAGCGAATTTTGTGGCGTAATTCTAAAATGGTCGGCAAAATCTTTGGCTAAAAAAGCCAATCTTTCCTTTTCCATTTGATCTGAAACCGTACTATTACCAAACATTGTCATGGAAGATCCTCCGGCTGAAACATTAAAATCGTCTCGTTGATTTCCATTAGCATTCCCCATCAAACCTGAATAATTGTTTGAAATACAAGGATAAACTTGTACCCCAACATTCATGAAACGCATGTTTCCAGTTTGAGAAAGGTCCACCGAAACCTTTTCACCAGTAGGCCATGTAACCAAATAATTTTTTCCAGAATGACTGATGGTACCCCCGTGTGGTAAATAATACGAATTGGCTCCGACTTCTATCGGCATTCCATTCAGCATGACAGGAGCATTGAATGCATCTCGCTTATCACGCGCATAAATTCCCAACCTATCGCCTCCTACACGCATCGCTACAGCTGTATTAAGCGAAATATTATCACTTTCTGGCTGTTGCCTTACTTGTACTTCAAATTGACCATTGTTGGCTGTCGCAAGAACAAATTCGCCCACCGTCTGAAACGAATAAACGGCCCCATCAAACGATTTTAAATGCGGATCGCCATAAGTTCTTCCCATCACAAGCGAACAAGTTGGACGATTGGCATAGGTATTGATTCTTGCCCATCTTTCTCTGGCTAATAAATCTCTTGAACTTTGACTATTCGTTTGAGAAATTGATCGAATGGATTCAACTGTTAGTTGTGGAACCAATGTTAGCATCTCTGCTGGTGAAAAGTCTTCTGGGAAGGTTCGATCAGGAATCGGTTCATTGACAGACATCGCTTTCAAAGAACTGCCAAGCCATTTACCGCGAACAGGATCCCACTTGACTAATTCATTATCAATCTGTGCAAACTGCGCGTCAAAACTCGATGTTTCTTGTGCTGATACTTGCGGTATAAACCCCAATAAGCACAAGGTGATACTAAAGTGTAAAAGTCTCTGATTCATAATGCTATAATTTAAATGTTACATTTCAGCAGAAAACAAGAGTCGTGCCAACTTGCGTCTGAAATCTAAAAAATTAACACTTCTTGTTAAAATTTAAGAATCACTCTCCTTGCAAATTCATTTCGTCAACAAGGTGAGTAGCATGTGCGTACTTGTCCATTACCCACAGAACATAACGAATGTCAACAACAATGTTTCTGCAACGCGAAGGGTCAAACATATAATCACTCATGGTACTTTCCCAACTTCTGTCAAAATTCAATCCCATCAAACGGCCTTCACCATCGATTACAGGAGAACCAGAATTGCCTCCTGTTGTATGGTTTGAACCACTAAAACAAACCCACAAATCACCTTCTTGTGCGTACGGTCCAAAATCTCTTTTCTTGTAGAGTTCTAACAAATCAGGCAACAATTCAAAATCAGGATTACCTGTTCTGTGTTTTTGAATAATACCATCCGTTGTTGTATGTTCTGTGTATTTCATTCCATCTGTTGGTGCACTTCCCTCCAATTTACCAAAGGTGACGCGCAAGGTACTATTCGCATCTGCCCAATATTTCATATCTGGGAACATCTCTTTTTTACCTTTCACATATTGTTTTAGTAGGGCTTCCATGTCCGTGTTGAATTTCCGAACGCCTGGGATTGTCTCCGTATTCAGTTTTGCTATCAATTCTTTGTACAACTGAATACCCGGATCTCTTTCTAATTTTTTAAGGGTTTTTTTATTGAATTTTTTAAGCGCATTTTTACTTCTTTCCATATCTACCAATATCGATTTATTGTAAATCGCTTTCGTCAAAAGTGAAGCAGAATTTGTTTTGAGCATAGTTGGCAATTGTTCTGATCCGAGTAAATGGAGGTATTCTTCTGTTTGCAATTCAAATATTTTTCGATCAACTTCCAAATTGTAATTTTTGAAAAAACCATCCAAACCTTTTTCCAAACTGGCCAATTTCTCCTCTAAACCGCCATTTGTGGAAAGCTCTTCATATTTGTCCATGAGTGCCACAAACTGTCTAGCTTGTGCAAACATTTCAGCCCCAACAAACAAATATTCCGTTGCCATCGCATAGCGGAAATCAAATTCAGAACCGTCACTGGTTACTTTCTTCATGTCTGAAATAAGCGAGCCGTACTCCTTTTTCCACTCCTCTTTTGAATTAGCGCGGTTTTGAAAATCAGCTTCGTATTTTTCTTTTATACCAATGGCATCCAATTCAATTAAACCATCCACTTGACCAATCCACTTTTTGTAACCATTTGCTATTCTAGCTTGTTTGGAAGCATATTGTATACGAATTTGATCGGACGAGCGCATGCCAGCATCAATCACCGACAATGACTTCTCACGCATGGAAATTCTTGCTGGACGCTCTTTGTCCATGATGTATTTCAATTGTGCAGAGACCAAATGTTGCTCGGTGGTGCCGGGAAATCCATACACCATCGTGAAATCACCTGTTTTTCTTGGTACCATGGAAATCGGCAAATAATGCAAAGGCGTGTACGGAACATTGGAAGGACTATACGCTGCAGGTTTATTATCGGTTCCTGCATAAATTCTAAAAACTGAAAAATCGCCTGTATGTCTTGGCCAAACCCAATTGTCTGTGTCTCCTCCAAATTTACCCACAGAATTGGGTGGTGTTCCAACCAAACGCACATCGGTGAAAATCTCTTTCACAATAATGTAAAAATCATTGCCGTAGTTAAACGCCTTGATTTCTGCTTTGAAATTCGTCCCTTTTTCTGCATCTGCAACCAAAGTCGCCATATTGGTGCGCATTTTAGCTGTTTTCTGTTCTTCCGTCCACTCTTTTTGAATCCCAAACAAAACAGATGGAGTGACATCATCAATACGTACCATTCGCGCTGCCGTTAAACCTGGATTGGCCAACTCTTCACTTAAATTTTTTGCCCAAAACCCATATTTCAAGTAATCTTTCTCCAAGGAAGAATGGGATTGAATCTGACTGTACCCACAGTGATGGTTGGTTAACAACAAACCTTTATCAGAAACCAATTCCGCCGTACAACCACCACCGAAATGCAAAACAGCATCCTTCAAACTAGAGGAATTTACATCGTATATGTCTTTGGCACTTAATTTCATGCCCATCGCTTTCATGTCTGATTCAAATGCTTGAATAACAGACGGAATAAGCATTCCTTCCTCAGCAAAAAGAAAGGTGCTGGGTAAAATAAAGAGTATTACTATTTTAAAAAATTTCATGTGTTTTAATCGTTTGTTTGGCTAAAGATAGCAAATTGAGGCTTTTAAAAAGGATGCATTTCTTAAGATGCTGTTAAAATTGCTGAAAATTGAATTTTCATTTTCAGAGAAGATAAACCCGTATTAAAAAAATAAGCATTTTTGTGCTGTGGAAATAATCAATGCAATATTTAGGCTGGGTGTAATCCTAGCGATATTTGGCTTTATTTGGGCATTGATCCAATTTGCCTTTGTGCTTTTGAGTGGCGGCGGACAAAACAAATCACTTGTTCAACAGTATGGATTGAAAGCGATTCAATACATTTTTTTGGTGCAAGTAACCTTCCTTTTTTGTTATGAAAACGATTCGAATCTAGCTTTGAGTCCAAATTCAATTATCGTGACTGGACTGATTTTAGCCTTTTATTTCGTGAGCAAATTGCAACGGAATCAAAATCGTGGTCGAATCTTTTCCTTCATCCAAAATGGGCAAGAGATGAAAAGTCCAGTGGCCTTCAATTACCAAGCTGAGATTGCCGTAATTGTTTTTGGATTGCTTTATTTTACAGCCTGCGTTTTCTATCCATTTTTAGCTGGAAATCCAATTTCTCAATGGTTTAAAGAAAGCATCATCAGCATTGAAAATGCGACCATATTCGGATTTGTTTTTAGAATAATCGGGTTCTTCTTTTTGGTTTCCGTTTTTGGTAAGATTTACCAATCCATCCTGATGATCATTGCTCCAAAATCAATTTTACCACAAGCGGGACAAGAGTCCAAAAAAGAGTCGGACAAATTTGATGATTTTGAAGATTTAACAGGAAAGTAAGTCTAGCTGTTTAAGCTTTTTAAAATTGCCTCGATTTGCAGCAAAACGGATTCTTTTTCGTTGTTGTCAATTGTGAAATCTGCTAATTTCATTTTTTGATTGTCATTCCATTGTTTTGAAAATCGAGCTTGAATTTCTTCTTTAGAACTCTTGTCGCGGTCAAGCACTCGTTTTAGGCGAATTTCTTCATCCGCTACTACCAAAATTGTTTTGTCAAAAGTTTTGTAGGCACCTGTTTCAAACAAGATGGCAGCCTCATTAAAAACTAGTTCACCTGCATGTTTAATGGAAAATTCTTTGAATGCCTGACGCACAGCGGGATGAATAATCGCGTTGAGTTGTTCCAGCTTTTCGTTGTCATTGAAAACGATACTTGCGACATAGGGACGGTTGTACCCTTCCGCAGTGTAGGCTTTTTTACCCAGAATTTTTATAATGTTGGCTCGAATTACAGGATTCTTCTCCACAATTTTTTTGGCTTCGGCATCCGAATTGAAAACGGGATAAGACATGGATACAAGTATTTTTGAAACCAACGATTTTCCAGCGCCGATTCCCCCTGTAAGGCCAATGTTCATTGTATTAAATTTCTTCTACTTCAATCATGTTAAAAGGAAGTCCAATAATCGCTTGGTAATCTTCTCCTGCTTCTTCCATGTCCTCATCATCTTGTTCGAAGTACCAATTAACGATTACTTCTGTAGCTGCACCATTCAAATTTTCTAGTTTTTTAAACAAATCAAGAATGCATTTAGATGAAGAAGTATTGAAATATTCCAATTTAATATCTACAATCGTTTTTTCCTTTGGATTGGAACTGTATGAATCAATCCATTCATTGAGGGGTTGATAAAATTCCACAGAATTCTCTGGAATCGACCGTCCTTTCAATTCCATTGACCCGCCATTGTAGTCGAATTTAACCGCTGGAGTTTTAGCAGATCCTTCTAAGTTCAAGTTTTCCATATTCAAATTATAACGTCAATCAATTTTTACATTTAAGCAGAAAAATCGGTATTCCTCGTTTACATCTATAAACATACAATCGAGTTTATTCCCTGATTTTCTTGCGATATCTATCATTCCTAAGCCTGCCGTTCCTTTATCCGAACGTTGTCCTTCACTCAATACTTGCTGATAATACAATTTCAAATCTTCCCTTTCCAGCGTATTTATTTTTGATATTTTTTCTTCAAGATCGATGGAGGCAGATTTTAAAATATAATTACCTGTGCGAACGAAAAAACATCCTTCAATACGCGTAATCATTAATAAGGCCGTTCTGCCATCTCGCATTTCTTCGCCATCTTTTACCATGGTGCCCTCTTCCATGTGATGATGGAGATTTTGAAGGCACTCCACTAAAACATTGAAAACTTTTTTCTTTATTTTCGGACTTTCCTCCAAATAAGACAATTTGGATTCCATGATTTGCAAAATCGAGGTCAAGAGATCGGACGTAAACACACCTTTAAAAGAGAGAAGAATTGATTCTTCCTCAAGTGACTTATAAAGATTGTAGATACTCCTCAATGACATAAAAATAGACAGATACTTACAAATATAACATTTTGACAAAAACAAAATCAACATTTTTTAAATGCTTTTGATTCTTCTCGTGTTGATAAATCCTATATTTGGCAACTATGAGCAAGAAAGAGTGGTTTGCGTCATGGTTTGACACCTCATTTTATCATAAGCTTTACCGCGAAAGAAATGCGGAAGAGGCTCGACATTTTATTCAAAATCTATTGGAATTCATTCAATTACCACCTGATTCGAAAGTACTCGATTTGGCCTGCGGTAAAGGTCGTCATTCGATTACGTTGAATGACTTTGGCATGAATGTCTTAGGGGCTGATTTGTCTGAAAAAAGTATTGAATTTGCGAAAAAATTTGAGAATGACACCTTGCATTTTCGCGTTCAGGATATGCGGTGCCCCATTGAAAACAAAAAGTTCGACGCGGTATTCAATTTGTTCACGAGTTTTGGTTATTTCGAATCGGATGAGGAAAATCAAAAAGTGTTGAATTGCATTTCTAGTATGCTAAATCCAGCAGGTCTCTTTATTTTTGATTACTTGAATCTTGATACCACCTTGGCTCAATTAAAAAAGAAAGAATCCAAAGATGTGGACGGTATCCACTTTGAAATAACGAAAAATTTTGACGGCCAATTTTTCCGCAAAAACATTTCTGTACTTTCCAACGGTGAAACTTTTGAATTTGAAGAAAAAGTACGCGGATATTCCATCGAAGAAATCGAGAATATGATGCAGGAAGCTAATCTAACACCGATTGAAAGATTCGGTGACTTTCATTTAAATCCTTATCATCAATCTACCTCTGAGCGTTTAATACTTATTTGCAAAAAAGTACCTGAATTATGATTTGGACTATTGTTTGGCTAATTCTGGCGGTTGTAGCCGGCGGTTTGTTCGTTAGTTTTTTCGACAAACACCGTAAGAATTTCATCAAATTAATGTTGGCATTTAGCGGTGGTTTTTTGCTTTCCATTGCTTTTACTCATTTCGTTCCTGAACTTTATGCATCTGGCAAAGAATACATTGGTCTGTTTATCTTGGTTGGATTTTTAGTCCAACTTATCTTGGAGTTTTTCTCGGGAGGAATAGAGCACGGGCACATTCACGTGCATCACAACCAAAAAATGCCCATTGCTTTGCTCATTTCATTGTCTATTCACTCTTTTATTGAAGGGATTCCACTTGGAGCAGAGAATTTAATGGAACATGCTGGGCACAATCATGGTGAAAATGGTCTATTGTTGGGTATTATTTTTCACCAATTTCCGGTGGCCATCGCTTTGATGACTTTATTCCTGAAATCGAATATGGACAAAACGAAAGCTTGGTTTCTCTTGCTTTTATTCTCGCTAATGACACCAGCCGGCGTACTTTTTGGAAATCTAAATTTCATCAATGGGACTTCCATTGATTTCTCCTTGATCATGGCGATTGTAGTGGGGATGTTTTTGCATATTTCAACCACCATCATTTTCGAAACCAGCGAGAATCACAAATTCAATTTGATTAAGTTGAGTGCCATTATCATTGGTGTTTCAATGGCTTTGTTCATCCGCTAAACTTTCGGAATCAATCCGTATTTTTTGCGTTGGTACAATACGTTTTTACTTCCGACAGATTGAAGGTAATAACAGGTTCGCGGTCCCAATTTACTGTAGTAAGTGGAACCAATCGCACTTTCATTGAAAATGGCCGAATAAAAACAGCAAGCCGCCAAATAAGAACCTTTTAAACTTGGATGAGCGCCATCTTTTACATGCAGAATTACATCGGCTCTTTTGCTTCGAGAATCCTTCCATGCCATGCCTACCGGAACAACCCCAAAACGATATCGTTCCATCAAGTCCAAATAGCCATCCCGGATTTTATGGGTCATTTTTTCGTAGGTATTCGTTTCCTCTTTTGGTTTAAAACCATTTCGATAGCCCCAAGTCATGTAAAAAAGCGTTTTAGATCGCCGGTAATTTTTCTTTATCGCCTTCAAAAGTTTTTCAAGTGCTGGGATGGTAATTTCTTCAATATGCTCTTCATCTCTTATAAAATCACGGCTAGAGCCTTGAATGATGACATAGTCCCAATTTTGCTCGCGAATAGCTCTGTAAACAGCCGAACGACGCGATTGAATAAGTAAAGTGGCTTTGCCTTGGGTACAGGATTGAACGTACACTTTTTTTCCCATGGAAATAGAAATGTGCTCAAAAATATCCGGCATCTCATTTCGATAGGTATAGCTATTTCCTATGAACAACACCTTGGTCTGCTTTTTAACGGAAAAAAGCTGCCATCCAACAAAAAGGATGAAAACCAAATCCAAAAAAATTAATATTTTTCTCATGGGATTGCGCCAAAAATAGCGAAACTTTAGGAAACAATTTTTAGAAATGTCTGCCACATGATTTTGAAATCCACGAGTAGGGATTGCTCCTCCACATATTTTTGATTCAGCATCAATTTATCAGGCATGATTTCTTCGATATAGGTTTTTTTTGGATCTTCTGCCCTACCCAAAATCTCATTTTCTTGAAAATAATGCAACGAAGCATAATCCGTAATTCCTGGCTTCACGGACAATACTTTCCGTTGTTCCTCGTTGTAATAATCTACATACTCACGAACTTCTGGTCGGGGACCAACAATGGACATCTGTCCCAATAAAACATTGATAAATTGGGGGAATTCATCCAATTTGTATTTCCGTAAAAAATAACCAATTCCTGTAATTCGAGGGTCTCGCATACCGACCGTCAATTGTCCCAATTTGTCCGAATCTGGCTTCATGGTTCTAAATTTCAGCAACTTGAAATCCACATTATTCACACCAACCCTTGTTTGACGATAAAATACCCCTCCTTTTGAAGAAGTGAGAATTATAATTGAAATCACCAGTCCGAAAGGTAGAAAGACCAGCAGAATAATGAGGGATACGATTATGTCGAAAATTCTTTTCAAGCGAGTACTTTTTGAACAGCCTTCATCACCGCATTGATTACCAATTGAACTTGTTCATCCGATAAATCAAAATACACGGGCAAGGTAATTTCATTGCAGTATTTGTTCCATGTTTCTGGATAATCCGTCATTTTGTAACCCAGTTTTCTATAAGCCGTTAACATCGGCAATGGCTGAAAATGAACATTCACAGAAACGTCTTGCTCAAATATTTCGTGCATGATGGCATCGCGCTGAATCTCCGTAGCTCCATGGATTCGCAACAAATACAAGTGGTAACATGTTTCTCTTTTTTCATCCTTGTACAAAGGTAGAATTGCCCAAGATTTCTCAGAAAATGCCTTGTCGTATTGTGTGAAAATTTCTTTTCGTCGATCCAAATTTTCTTGGTAGCGATCCAACTCGACCAAGCCAATCGCTGCTTGCAAATCGGTCATATTGCATTTAAAGCCGGGCTCTAAAACATCGTACCGCCAATTGCCCTTTTGCGTTTTAGCGAGTGCATCTTTTGACTGTCCATGTAGACTCTTCACACAAAGATCTTTGTAAATTTGTTCATTATCATAAGGATGTGGCATGTTCAGCGAAATGGTTCCTCCTTCTGCCGTGGTTAAATTTTTCACGGCATGAAAAGAAAAACAACTCACATCTGCTAAGGCTCCTGACCGTTTTCCTTTGTAGGTAGCACCAAAACTGTGCGCGGCATCCGAAGCAATGAGTATGCGCCCCAACATTTCCTCGTTTTCATTTTTGGCTTCAAAGAGCATTTTAATCGCCGGTTCATTGACCAAATCATACAACGCATCGTAGTCGCATGGAAAACCAGATATATCCACAGGAATTATGGCTTTTGTTCGCGACGTTATGGCATTTCGAACGGATGCAATATCCAAATTGAAATCGTCTGCACCCACATCTACCATCACGACTTTCGCTCCTGTATGAATGACAACATTTGCACTTGCGCAATACGTATATGCAGGCAAAATGACCTCATCCCCTTCACCAATTCCGTACCAGCGCAGTACCAACTCCATGCCCGCTGTCCAAGAATTGACAGCAACCGTAAAAGGATTTCCGCAATAGTCCGAAAGTCTTTTTTCAAATAACTTTGTGCGCGGTCCTGTGGTAATCCAACCACTTTTCAGTGCGTCGGTCACTTCGTCAATTACACGTTGGTCTATTCTTGGGGGTGAAAATGGAATCATAAAGTTTCTTGTGTTAAATCAAAAATAAGGATTAAGTCCAACTGAATTACAATTTATGTAGTTCTTGAATCAAATTGTCAGCGATATTGTTTCTGTTGAAGTGGATATTTGCATACTCTCGACCTCTTTTACCCATCGCATTACATTCATCTGGATTTGCTATCATTTGTTTCAATTGAGCTACCAAATCGTCCGCATTTTCTGGTTCAAAGAAATAGCCAGCGTTAGCATTGGTAATAAAATGCTGTCTGGCTTCACCGTCAACTCCTAACAGAATTGGAACTTCCATAGCAAGTGTTTCAAATATTTTGGATGGAATGGCACCTTCAAAAATTTCCAATTTACGCAATGGAATCAGTGCAACATCAATTTCAGACAAAACACTTGGCATTTCTTTTTTATCGACCGGAGCTAAAAAATGAATATTGGATAGCCCGAGCTTTTCTTGCATATTCACGAGCATTTCCTTTTCTGGTCCAGCACCTTGAATGATGAATTGAACTTGTGTATTGTCTTTGATTTTGTCAGCAGCCTCTAAAATAATTTGCAACCCTTGAGCGTATCCTATAATTCCACCGTAAAAAAATAAAGTCTGATCATTCGAAAAGCCATTCCTCACTCGAAAACCATTTGCTTTGACAATTTCAGGATTGTAATAGGTTAAATCAACACCGTTTGGTAGCCAATATACGTTGGTCTTTGGAAATCTCATTCGAATATTTTCGACAATACCATTGGTTTGTCCGGTAATTAAAGTTGCGCGATTGTAACATCTTGCCTCCAATCGATAGGCTAGCCCTAACAATTGTCGATTATTCACTAATCCCAATTTCTCTGCACTTTCTGGCCAAAGATCTGAAACATTGAAAATCAATTTGGCTTTTAACTTTCGAGAAAGTCCTAGAGCGGTATAACCTAAAAACAAAGGCGGAGATTCTACCATTAAAAAATCAAATTTCCCCAATTTTCTACCTCGCCAATAAGATGTCCAAACAAAACTAAAGTAATTCAATAGTCGACTTATTATCGACTTGGATTTTGATACATATATTTTGGATCGATGGACAGGAATTCCGTCAATCTCTTCTTTCGTTATTTTTCCATTTTCGTACCCTGCTTGAATTTCATTTTTTGGATAATTCGGCATTGCTGTAAGAATTTCTACATGTATGCCTGATTTCTGCAAACGAATAGCCAGCTCATGCAAGCGATTTTGGGGAGCACCAATTTCCGGCGGATAATATTGTGTAAGAATTAATAAACGCATAATTTACTATGAATTCGATGGATTGTATGGTTTAACCTCTCGTTTGCTTCTAGTATCCACCAAGGGTAAAATACAAATAAAAAAAGTGTAAAAAACAATTCCACTTTGTCGTTGCAACATGGATTCAAATAGCATATTAAAAACCAATATCAAAAGAACAAAAAAGAAAACCGCATTGTCTTGTTTCCACGCAATTTTAAAAGCTTGATACAACAGGAATAGGAATACAAGCAATCCCAAAACACCCAATTCCACGCCAATGGACAAAAATTGATTGTGCGGATTGTATTGCACCACTGCTAATTCATGCAATCCATATTTATCCAATCGACTGCCCAACGCATCATCAAAATTGGAGGTACCTGCTCCGAATGGATGGGCTTTGATTTCTTCAGTGGAAACCAACCACATGATCATTCTCACCTTATTTCCAGAAATCGGTTCTGCAGAGGGTTGCAACAAAGCGCTAGGATTCTTTAATAAGCTGGTAATCGATGCTTTTGCGGAATCGAGTTCTATTTGTATATGAATGTTACTGAAATAAAGCAAAACAGGCGCCAAAGGCAAAGCAATCAAAGAAAGTGCGAAAACCCACTTGGAAGATTTTTGATAGACGAATTCGAAAAACCAAAACATCAGCAAAAAGAAAAAGAATAAAATCCCTGCAAATGAAAAACTGAATAGCAACATCACGGCTGAAAACAACAAATACAGTAGAAAAGTTAAGGTGGTAAAATAGCGCCATTTTCTTTTCACCCCTTCTTTGAAAAGCACCAAAGAAGTTAAAATCATCGCAGAAAAATAGGTTGGATGATGAATGTAGGAGAAGGTGGTTGAACCGAAACTGTTGTTAAAATCTCCGTGCGCAAGATAATTGGAATAGCTGTGCACCATTCCAAGGCATGAAACGATGATCAAACCTACAATAAGTCCTACTGCGAGAAAGTTCATTCGTATTTTTTCAGCAAATTGAAATGAAAAAAGCAATGGAAAAATTACATACAGCATCCTTCTTTCCAAATTACCCGAAGCTTCTTTGGGATGATTTGTGTAAAAAGTGCCGATTACATACGCCAAAAAAAACAAAACAAATGCTAGATGAAGGATGGAAAAATGAAATGTCATTTTCTTTTTAGCGACGTGGTATCCCGTAAAAAGAATCAGCATCAAGATAAAAATGGGAATCAAATTGGGCACAACACAAAAAAACAACAGCATCGTTGCCAATAGCATTTCATAGCTTTGCTTGGATGTTATTTTGGTGAATTGCGACATGAATTATCGTTTTGAAAAATTCGGAATGATTTCGCCTAAATCTGTTTTCACGCCCGTGACCAACTCGCTGTTGCTCCCAACAATCGTTCCGACGTTCACATGACAAAAATTTCCAATTTGACATTCATGATCAATGACAACGCCACTGTCAACAATCGAAAAATCCCCCACTTTGCTTCCTGCATTGATGACTGCATTTGCTAATACAACCGTTCCTTTGCCAATTGTTACCTCATCGGATACGACACTGGAAGGATGCAGGATGGAGGCAAATTGTAAATCTTTTTGAAAATCTTGTGCCAATTTTTGTCGAATGGCATTGTTCCCGATCCCAAAAACAAAATAAGTATTTGGGTCAATTAAATTCTGGATCAAAGATTGCGTTTCAATGACACGATAGGTTTTAAAAACCAACGTTCCTTTCGGTAGATGCGCATCGACAAATCCAAGCAATTCAAATTCAGCTGCCTTGCAAACCGCATCGGCAATTACCTTTGCATGTCCACCCGCACCAATAATTACCAATTGTTTTTTCATTTTCCTTGAATTAATCGTTGATAATTTTTGACCATCGTATCCATATTGTTGGACCAGATTCCTTTTTCTTCTATTTTGACTTTGTTGATTGGAATGGCGACGGCTTGAAGAGAGTCATAGTTTTCGTGACTTTCTATCAATTTTTCAGCCAACGTTTCTACGTCATCAATTTCCACTAAAAAACCATTTTTACCGTCTTCTATCCATTGGGTATTGGCGGGAATGTTGGTGGCTATGCAAAAAACACCGCTCGCCATGGCTTCATTCAAGGAAATATTGTTTCCATCTGAAACAGAAACAGAAACAAAAACATGCGTAGAATTGAAAACTTCCACCATTTCTTTTTGGCTAATTTTACCGAGAAAAGTAACTTTTTCCTCCAGATTTAGCTCTTTTACTAATTCTTCAAGAACCAACTTTTTACTTCCTGCTCCAATCAAATTCAAATGTGCCTGAGGAATTTTCTCCTGCACCAGTTGAAAGGATTTTAGAAGATGCGGGATGTTGTATACATCTTCGAAATTCCGTGTGCTGGTCATGATGAATTTACTGGCTTCCAATCGACGGTTGTCTGCATTAAAAACAGCTGGATCAATTCCGAAAGGCAGCACCATGATTTTCTCAGCAGCAATACCAATTTTCTCGCTTTCGATTCTCATATGCTCAGACATGACGGTAAACAAATCCGATCGTCGACCAGCAAATTTTAGTAACAATCGATAAATCGCAGATTGCTTAGGACTGATTAAAATGTCTGATCCCAAAGCAGTAATTACGTAGGGATGAAATCCACAAAGTGCACCCGTTAAGCCATAACTCGTTGCATAAAGCGAGTGAAATACATCTGGAGCGATTTGTTTCACGATTTTTCGAACTTTCAAAAAGCTCAATAGAACGCGCCAATTGCCGCCATCGACATGAATTTTACCTGCATCCACTAAATAGGTTGTGACATGGGGTATTTCTACTTTCTTAAAACTGATCAGCGAGACTTCATGGCCAATTTTTTGAAAATGCAGACACCATCGTTGAATGTGTATACTTTCTCCATCGCCAAAAAAACAAATTTTCATAATCGTTTTTTATTTTCGAAATCATTCAATGTATTGATTACACCTTGTTCTATCCCTACAGGATAATTGAATATTTTCCTCAGTTTTTCATCTGAATAAATTACACCGTTTGAAACACTTGAAAATTGTTTCAACCCCAACTTATTTGCCAAAATAATCAATAATTTCGGCACTTTGAAGAGCTTCGCTTTTTTTCTCAACGTTCGTTGCATTAAACTTAAAAAACCATACAATTCCATTGAACTTCCTACTTGGTAAATCCCTTTCCTGTCATCGCTTAAAAAGAAAAGAATCGTCGCCGAAACATCCGAAACATAAACATAATTCACGACGGCATTTTTCATGTATGGCACTATTTTCCCGGAAGAAAGATGCTGACTCAAATTCAACAAAGCATTGAAGGGGTGATTTTCGCCAAAAACATTGGTTGGCCTTAAAATCGTTAACTGAAAAATGCCCTGCTTCTCCGCCTCAATCAATATCTCTTCGGATATTTTTTTTGTTCTTTCGTATTCGTTTTCTGGGGTGGCAAGTGTTTTCTCCGTTACGACAACCGATGCAAGACTGTATCCTCTTCCAACAACGCCAACGCTGCTCAAATGAATGACCTTTTGAATACCACATGAAACGATCGCTTCCACTAAATTTATGGTGCCTTGAACATTTGTCTTTTCCAGCAATTCAATGTTTCGCACTTCAGCGGCAAGGTTCAATAAAATGGATTGTCCCGCAAGAGCTTTTTTCAATGATGCTACATCGGACAAATCAGCTTCAACAACTTTAAAACCTTCCTTTTCTAGGTGAATTAACTTTTGCTTATCGCGCGTGATCAGACTCACTGAAAATACGGAAAGATCTATTTTTTTTAGCAAGTCTTTCCCAATAAAACCTGATCCACCTGTAATAATGACATTGACTTTTTCCATTTATGCAATGCCTTTTGGCGGATTATAGATTTTGGGTAAGGTATACAAATAAGCTTGTGCTTTCAATTTGTAGACAGTCTTGAAAGGCGACAACATTCCAAAAATGCCTATCTTTAGTATGACTTGAAGATAACTCATGGCAACAATTAATAGCCATTGTGCTACACTGTGCTGTTTCTTGAAAAACTTAATCTTATTAAAGATTTGATTGGATAAAGAAATGTTGTAATTCTTTTTGGCACTTTGTCCAATATGGTGCAAAATCTTGGTTTCTGGGAAATAGACGCATTTCAAATTATTCTTCACTGCTCGGTAACAAAATTCCACATCTTCAATCCAAAACATGGTTTCATCCAAATTACCAATCTTTTGCAATACGTTGGATCGAAAAAAAATTGCGGCACCCGAAAAACTCTCAGCTTCAAAGGTCTGTTCGAAATTTTTATCTAGGTAATTTTTCTTTTTCAGGAGAAATTTCAAATAAAAACTTTCGCAAAACACAGAACTCAAACTTGGAAATCGCCACACACTTTGTTGTCGACTGCCATCGGTATTGAGCAAACCTGGGCCCAACAAATCAACCGATTCATTTTCTTCCATGTATTTCAAGATACGATCCAAAGAGTTCTCTTTGAATTCTGTATCTGGGTTCAGCATAAAAATATATTGTCCCTTTGCGATTTCAAAACCTTGGTTGTTGGCTTTTGGAAAACCCGCATTTGTATTGTTTTCAATAAGAATAACTTGAGGAAATTCCTGGCGAATAGCGTCACATGAATCATCTTTCGATTCATTATCGACCACTATCACTTCAAAAAAAGAAGAATCAATATGAAAATGATAAAGCGAACGCAAACAGGTCAAAAGAAGCTCTTTCACATTGTAATTAACGATTACTATGGAAATTTTCAATTCATCCATTCCTTGTTTGCTTGAGTTTTAGCACAAAAATACCCAAAACCAACCAATAAAGATAAGCTACCAAATAAAAATCATTCACATTACTCACCAAATTCTGAACGTTCACAGCGATGATGAAAACGGCAACAAATGTGAGTACATCCCATCCATTTTTTCGATAATACCACCAAAAAGAACCTAAAAAAGATAGAATGAGGCCGATGTAGAAAATCAAAGCCAAATAACCCGTTTCAAAAGCCAGTTTCTTGTACCAGCCATCCGTGGTTCCCAGCGCAACTTCCCCTTTGCTAAACTCATCCGAATCTTCCGTAAAAAATCGGTGGGCAACATGACCTGATTTCCCTAATCCCAATCCAAAAGGAGTGTAGGACAATTTCTCCGTTTTCTTCCAAAGTTTAACTCGTGTAAGTTCATCGTTCATTTCAGCCGTTTCCACAGAGCTTTGAAATACCCATTTGGCTATATTTATTGGGTTGGAAATGTAAAAACCGACCAATAGGAACATGATTAACCCCATGGAGGCAAGATGAGCGATGTATTTCCATTTTCTGCTGAACACAAACAAAATTATCATCGAAAAACCGACGGCAACAAACGCACCCCTAGACATGGTCATGAACAAACTAAAATAAAGCAATCCGGAAAAAAGCAAATATTTCATCTTTTCTTCGGTTAAGTATTTAAAACTAAAATACAAAAGGGAAGCCATTACGACAGTTGAGTATACAACTGGCGTCCATAGCAAAGATGTCATTCTTACGACGAAATAAACAGCTATTTTGCCATGACTCACTTCATTTAAAAAATAATGCTGGATGTTAGGAAACACAAAATAGAGCACTATGCCAAGCACGGAAAAAACAACAAAAAAGACGAAAATCTTATGCAAAATTGCTACCGTTTTCTCGAAAGTGAATGTGGAAAGGCTGGCTACAAAATAAATCATCATCGGGAGATAGGTCAACCGAATAGAATACGTACTTAACTTCAAATTACCAGAAAAAATAATTCCAACAACGAGGTTATACAAAAGATAGAGCAAAACAATTCTGTCAAGCCAGTGCAAGGTTATTGATTTTTGTTTAATTCGCACAAGACTCCAATACAAGAGAATCACTAAAAAAAGTATTTCTGGCAAGACAGAGAAAACTAATTGAACCGTATTTTGAGCTGAATTTGGACCAAAAGCCAATATCCGTACTGTTGGAAAAAATGCCAAAACAATAAAAAAGAGATACAAATAATTTTGCTTTAAATAGCCCAATAGTGAAGTCATTGAATAGTATGAGTTGTTAATATTTAGTTTACGAATATTTAACGTAACGTTTTATCGTATTTAATGGTTGATTTATAAAACCATAAAATTAACAACAATAAGTAAACTACTTGGCAAAAAGTCAACACCAGCAGCATGGTTTTCATATTTTCAAAATAGAAACCTATCAAGATGGCTATAAATAAGATGATTAGGTTACTGAAAACCGTAAAAATTAACATTTGATTTTGTTGCTTGAAGATAAGTGGGATTTGAGAAAGTGGAGCTCGAACAAAGTCTAAACACACCCATGGACTCAAGATTTGTGCATATACACCCGCTTCCCGCCAGCGTTCACCAAACACGAAGGCAAACAATTGTGGACCAAAAAACAAGAGAACCAATAACACCACCGAAATGAGTAAACCCGTTTGTTTCAATGTTCTATTCACCAATGGCATCAGCGGTTTATCCTGATTGTATCGGTCGCTTGCCTCCTGGTAAAAAACCTGTGATATCGCTCCACCGATAAAATTCATCGGTGCCAACAAGATTCGAAGGGAAAGGGAAAAAACACCCACAATTAGCTGTCCAAAGAGTCCAGAAATGATGTAAATCAGTCCATTGATTTGGGTTGCATCCAAAACAGATTGAAAAGAATTGACCAATGGAAAACGTTTGTATTCAGTTGCCAATTTTTTGAGTTGATTTAAGGAACTGGTGCGCACAACATATTGGAAATCTTTTTTAATTTGATACAAAACAACCAGAAAATTAACCAACGAAGCGACTAAAGCGCCCCCCATTAATCCGTTAAAATTCATTTTTAAAAACCCAAAAAACAAGGAAAAACCATTTGTAAATAACGAAGAAGATATTTTATTAACGGCAATTTCATTGTACATCTTTCGGCGGTTAAACCAAGTATTTAGTATTTGTACAAATCCAACTAAAAAAACAAAAACAGGAATTAGATAATACCAAATCCCCAATTTGTTGTCTATCCAAAAATAATCGAGTACAAAGAGTACGACAAAGACAAAAATTGAAAATATCAGGTTAAAAAAGAGAGAGAGCACCATTAAATTGGAGGCTTCTCCTTTGCGTTTTGGTAACAAAATTGCCACTTCGTATCTTCCACCTGTCACCAATGCGAGCATGCCATATATCGATACTAGAATGGTGAATGCACCAAATTCTTCGGGTGAATATATACGTGTTAAAATGGGTGAAATTAAAATGCTGATGATTTGAGCCAAAGCAGTACCAGAAATCAATTTCACAATATTTCGTGTAAAATCAGACCTGTTTTTAAATTTTTCCAAGTAACTACTCATTTTTCTCTACTCGTTTCTTACTGATTATTGGATGAATACTTTTTAAACAGGTGTTTGATTTGAAGTCATAACCTCTCGTCTACCCTCTTTAGCAAAGCGCAAATACAAATAAAAGACAAAAATTAAATAAACGACCATTATTGCTGAGTTGACACTTAAAATCCATCTAAAATTCGATTCAGAAAAATTACCTACTCCACCGTCCAATAGGTTTGGTAAAAGGCCAAAAGTAAACAGTTGAATGACACCAAAAAACAGTCCCATGTATAGCGCCGCTTTTTGTCGATTCAGCAATATCGGTAAAATGGAAAGCGGTGACAGCATAAAATTGATCATCAAATAAGGCGCTAAGATTTCCGCAAACCGGCCAGATTGATACCATTGGTCACCGAAGACGAATCCAAAAATAGGTTCGCCGAAGAAAAATAAAACGGTGAACGGCATCAACGCAATCAGAAATAAAATCTTAGCCATACGCAACGATTCAGCATAGACAGATTCACCTCGATTCAAGGTTTCAGAGCATCGATTGAAAAACACTTGTCCCACAGACTGACCGATAATCGCCAAGGGCAATTTTAACATCATAAAAGCATGACTGTACGAACCAAAAATTCCCTTCCCAAAATACAGCACCACAAAGACCGAAAGCAGCAAATCAACGCTTAATTCTACTAAATTATGCGGTAAATTGACCCTGGGAAAGGCCTGGTAGGTTTTGGCTGCCACTCTCAACTTTCGATTATCAGAAAACAATTGATGTGTCGGTTTGAACTTCAAGAAATCGCGGATAAAAGCAAAAATAGAAAGGAAAGAACCCAGTACCGTCGCCACGATTAATCCCATGGAACCGAAGCCAAAAACGCCAAAAATCCAACGCAGTACATTTACCGAGATGGAATTAATCATCCGTTGACCAGAAATACTTTTGAATTTTTTATTCCGAATCGACCAATGAATACCCAAATTGATCCAGACGGTGATGTAAGCACTAATGATTGTAAGTACTGCTATCACAACCGTAGAAACATGCTGAGGAATCAAAAAGAAGTAGATCAAAGAAAACAAAAGACAAGCGCCTAACACAACATACGAAATACGCAAGGCGAGACGAAACAACAAAAAGGCATGTTGATCGCGTTTGGGCAAAGGCAATGCCAATTCAAAACGAGCAGTTGCAATGGCTGCAATAATTGCCACCCATCGCATGTAAACGCCCAAATCACCCATTTCCTCCGTAGAGTAAATTCGGGTCAGTACAGGATACAAAAGATAGGAAAACAGCTGCGCAAGTAAGGTGCCGGTCATCAACGTGGCAACCGATCGCAGAAATTCAGATTTTCTCCATTTTTTGAACATGCATTTTACACTTAAGAAGAAACTTGGTTGTCAAATGTATTAAACTTAGCGTTCATTTTGACTTAAAAAAAAAGAGGTCTCGTTTCCGATCCCTCTTTTTTCACTAGAATGTGTTTGCTTATTTTGCGTAATTCACCGCTCTTTTTTCACGAATCACGGTTACTTTTACCTGTCCAGGATACGTCATTTCTGTTTGAATTTGTTGAGAGATCGCAAATGACAACTCGTCTGCACGCAAATCGGTTACTCTTTCACTTTCGACCATTACACGCAATTCTCGTCCAGCTTGCAAAGCGAAAGCACTACTCACGCCTTCGTAAGACAAAGCAAGGCTTTCCAATTCTTTGATTCGTTTGATATACGATTCTACAATTTCTCGTCGTGCTCCAGGTCGTGCTCCTGAAATGGAGTCACAAATTTGAACAATTGGAGAAATCATGGATGTCATTTCAATTTCATCGTGGTGAGCACCAATCGCGTTGAGTACTTCTGGTTTTTCACCATATTTCTCTGCGATTTTCATACCCAAAATAGCGTGTGGCAATTCTGGTTCGTCATCTGGAACTTTACCAATATCGTGGAGCAATCCAGCACGTTTCGCAATTTTCACGTTCAAGCCCAATTCCGCTGCCATGATGGCGCACATATTGGCTACTTCACGAGAGTGTTGCAACAAGTTTTGACCATAAGAAGATCGGTATTTCATTCTTCCAACCATTCTGGTTAATTCCGGATGCAAACCGTGAATTCCTAAATCGATACAGGTTCTTTTTCCCGTTTCGGCGATTTCTTCTTCCAGTTGTTTTTTTGTTTTCGCTACCACCTCTTCAATTCGAGCGGGGTGAATACGACCATCGGAAACCAATTGGTGCAAGGATAGTCGAGCAATTTCACGACGAACGGGATCAAAACAAGAAAGGATGATCGCTTCTGGGGTATCGTCTACTACGATTTCAACACCCGTTGCTGCTTCTAAAGCTCGAATGTTTCGTCCTTCACGACCAATGATTCTACCTTTTACGTCATCATTTTCAATGTTGAAAATAGATACAGCATTTTCAACCGTTTGCTCTTGTGCTACTCGCTGAATTGCTTGGATCACAATTTTCTTTGCTTCTTTGGAGGCATTCAAATTTGCTTCTTCCATGATTTCTTTGATGTGAGACATGGCACTTGTACGTGCTTCGTCTTTCATCGCTTCCATCATCATGTTTTTGGCATCTTCTTGGCTCATTCCGCTCAATTTTGACAATTCCAAAACGCGTTTTTGCTGAACCTTGTCCAATTCTTGGTGTTTCAATTCAGCAATTTGAATTTTGCTGTCCAACAATTCTTGCTTTTTCACATAGTCTTTTTCCTGACGAGCAGCCTCTTCAATTTTTTGAGAAAGTGTTTTTTCTTTTTGGCGAGCGCGATCTTCATTGGATTGCAATTTTCTTTCGCGGTCTTTTACATTTTCTTCGTGCTCTTCTTTCAATTTCAAGAATCGCTCTTTGGCTTGAATGATTTTTTCTTTTTTGATCGACTCACCTTCTGATTCTGCAGTCTTCAAAATTTGCTCAGCTTTGCCTTTCAATATGAATTTCTGCGCAATAAACGCAGCAACTCCTCCACCGACAAGTCCGAGTATTAACCCTGTAATTGAATTCATTTTAGTACTATTTTATTCGTTTTCGAACAAAACACAGCAATGATTGGTGAAATTATAGCAGTTCGTCTAATTCTGAATTGAGTTCATCCAAAGAATGTTCAATCTCTGAATAATCCATTTTTAACGGCACAGTTTCTACTAAACCACTTTTGGCTTTGGTTGCCATTTGCAACGCCGCCATGGCTAGTAAATCCTGCATATCTTTAACCGCATAGTTTTCTCTCAGTATCTGAATCGCTTTGTTAATGTCCTCGGCAGCACTCAAAACGCGTTCTTGCTCCCCTTCGGAAACCGTAAGAGGATACGTTCTGCCTGCGACCACTAATGATAAGGACTTTTTTTCCATTGCTTATTTTCTTAACTGACCGATGCAGTATTCTATTTCTTTTACCAATTCATCAATTTCGTGCGACCGACTCAAACTTGCGTCAGGCACTGAAACTGTGCTTTGTTCATGCATCCCTACCAATTGACTTTCCATTTCCTGGATTTGCTCTTCTTTCGCGACTAGCTCTTCATTTTTTTCAATCAATTCCGATTTCAACGCGTCAATTTCTGCAACCATTTGTGAATTCTTCGCTCTTTCATTCAACACCAAAGCATGCAAGCTTTTCATTTTGCTGCTGATTTGTTGAATTTTAAGTTGAATACTTTCTGTCATTTGGTATAGACTTTGTACAAAAGTAGCATTGTGAACGAATAATGACAAGATTTGTTGTCGATAATTCGCTACTTTTTTATCAAAAAACTACTTTTGAAAAATGAATACCCCCCTTTCTTTGATTTTTACTTTTTTTCTGGTTTGCTTTCAGCTAGCGTTTGCTCAAACAGCTACCACAAAAAAATACCACCCACCACTTTCCATTCCGCTTGTATTGTCTGCCAACTTTGGAGAATTACGTCCCAATCATTTTCATATGGGACTGGATTTCAAAACAGAAGCGCGAGAAGGTTTGACCATCCATTCCATCGATGAAGGGTATGTTTCACGTGTGAATGTTTCACCTTACGGTTACGGAAGAACGGTTTACATCAATCATCCTGGCGGGATCACAAGTGTGTATGCACATTGTCAGCGTTTAACCGATAAATTGGAGAAACGGGTCAAAGAACTTCAAAATCAAGCGAAAAATTCAGAAACAGACATGTACTTCCAGCCCCTTGAATGCAAACTGGAACGCGGTGAAATTTTTGCACTTTCTGGAAATACGGGTGCTTCAGGTGGTCCGCATTTGCACTTTGAAATTCGAGATACCTATACAGAAGAAGCGCTAAATCCTTTGCGGTTTGGTTTTGATTTGATCGATACTCGGGCGCCCAGTGTTTTTTCAATCAAGGCATTTGCATTGGATGAATCTGGGTATTTAATCGATGGAAAATCGCAAGAATGGACCATCAAAAACGGAACGATTGGTGCAGGAACTGTTACTTTGCCTGCCAATTTCTGTTCGCTAAAGGGTGGAATTGGTTTTGCAATCAATGGCATCGACCGATTCAATGCCGCCGAAAATTCATGTGGCATTTACGGCTCTCGAATGATCGTCAATGGCGATACACTGATGGTACAAGAATTGGACCAAGTAGCTTTTGAGCAAACCCGTTACCTCAACGCTTATACTGATTACCCTGCATTTTCAAAAGGTAAAAAATACCACAAATCATTTCACTCAGTTATCAATCCACTTTCTGTTTACAAAAAAAAATCATTGGGAATCTTGTATGCTAAACCTGCCGGCGTGTATCAAATTCAGTACGATACCTACGATTTTTCTGGTAATACGACGCGAACCTATTTTACGTTGGAAATAGCTGAGGGAGAAATGAATTTATCGTCAACAAATGCATTTGTTCCCAATTTCTTGAATCCGAGTGAAAACTATACTAAAGAATGGCCGAATTGCATACTAGAAATACCAAAAGGTTGCACCTACGAACCCATTCCAAAAGATATTTCTTTCAACGGTTCATCGCTGTTTTTTCGTTCTTCCTTTTGGCCAGTGCAAGAAGCATTTACCGTAAAACTTCGTCCATTGAATGAAATTCCCATCCAAAAACAATACCTTGCCGTCAACAAAGGTGGAAATTGGTCGGCTCTTGAAACAAATTATTTTGAAAGTTGGCTCGTTGGAAAATCCAAATATTTCGGTGAAATTACGGTTAAAGTAGATGATAAAGCTCCGAGTATCATTCCTGTGAATATCAAACCCATCATCGACAAAAACAAAACAACTCGTCTTGTCTGGAAAATGGGAGATTACCAAACTGGACTGGCCAATTATGGAATAGAAATTGACGGAAAATGGCAAGTTTTGGATTATGAATCCAAAGGCGATTTTGCCTTCTATGAAATATCCAATCTAGATGTCGGTATACACGAATTGGTTGTATTAGCAATTGACTACGCAGGAAACAAAAATGAATGGAAACAAACTGTCGAAATAAAATAAAAAAATGAGCACGCAAAAGCTTTGGGAAACCGTTTACGAAACCAAAACTCCAGACCAAGTAAGTTGGACACAAAAAGTTCCTCAAACATCCTTGGATTTTATTACCTCCTTTGGTTTGGATAAATCCGCAAAAATAATTGACATTGGTGGTGGCGATAGTAATTTGGTTGATTATTTATTGGATTTAGGATTTCATAATATTTCGGTTCTGGATATTTCAGCCAAAGCCCTGGAAAGAGCCAAAAACCGTTTGGGAGAAAAAGGAAAATTCGTTACCTGGATTCACAGTGATATCGTTGATTTTAAACCCACCGAAAAATACGACATTTGGCATGACCGCGCTGCATTTCATTTCTTAACAACTGAAAGTCAAATAAAAAGTTATGCTAATCTCACAAAACAAGCCGTGAATCAATTCATGGTGGTTGGCACATTTTCAGAAGAGGGTCCGCTGAAATGCAGTGGATTGGAAATTTCGCAATACAATGCGGAGAAAATGGATGCTGTTTTTAATGAAAATTTTACGCTTCTCCTTTCCAAAACGGAAGATCATTTCACCCCTTTTGATACCGTTCAGAATTTTTTGTTTTGTAGCTTTAAGCGAAATTCAACATTGTGAAATCGTTTTTAAAAAAACTTGATGCCCATTCAAATTTGATGTTTGCTGCCATTTTGGTTGGTCTATTTTTCTTTCTTGGACAAACAGCCTATTTTTTTTCTGGCCCCACCGGCACTCATTTTTTCAGGCAAGCCGATAGTTTATCTTTTGTATCTGGTTATTTCAAAAACGGTTACCACTTTTTTGAGCCCAGTTTACTGAATTTAAAAAGTATAGATGGAAAAGCGGCCAGTGAATTTCCTTTGATCTACTTTTTTACGGCGCTTTTGTTTCCCGTTTTTGGTGCGCATTTCTTTCTCTTAAAACTGATTCACCTACTCATTTGCTACACCGGAGTTTTTTATTTTTTCAGGTTGGTCAAATTCCTTCTCAAAGATTCCTTTTATGCTGGAATCATCAGCCTGTTTATTTTTACTTCAACCGTTTTCAATTATTACTCGTTCAATTACCTTCCTGATTCGGCGGCTCTTGGTTTTGTATTAATCGGATGGTACTTTATTTTCCAGTTCAAAGAAACCGGCTTTAAAAAGCAAGCTTTGATCTCTATACTTTTTTTCACCTTGGGTGGATTAACCAAAATTCCATTTGCCATTAGTTTATTGACCATTTTTGTTACGGGACTGTTGATTTTAATTTTAAATAAAAGAGATACAACCGTTTTTTCCAAAGCAAAATTCTCCGTTTTCATTTTATTTGTTGGGGTTTTGGCGATAGTATTCTGGAATGGATACATGCTATTCTACAATGAAATATATGCCTCAAATGCCTTTATAAGCAAATCGTATCCCATTTGGGGAATGACTCGAGAAAGCATATCAATTGTTTGGTTGCACATACATGATTTTTGGTATACACGCTACTTAGCTCATTCTTCCTATCACTTACTGTACGCTATGCTATTTTTGCAACTCTTTCTATTTCGAAAAGCAAACCGTTTACTTTCTTTTCTTGTTATCTTACTGTTTCTAGGCACTCTATCGTTTTCATTGCTTTTCTTCCATCAGTTCCAGGATCACGATTATTATGCGCTCGTCGCTATCCCTTTTTTACTTTTTCTACTTGTAAATGCAATTTTAACCTTGCAGAGAAAAACAAATAACAAATGGATTCACTGGAGTGTAAAATTGCTTTTTTCTATCATTGTTATCGCTGGAATTAATTACTCTCGCATGAAATTACCTTCCAGCTATTTGGCTACAGGTGACTCTCATTACCAAGCAAGTAAAATTATTCTCGCCCATTCCAATGAAATCTCGAATTTAAAAATCCCGCGTTCTTCAAAAATTATTATTGGCACAGATGAATCTCTTAATGGTGGTTTATTATTTATGGACAGAAAAGGCTGGACACTCACGAAGTTTGATGAATTGACGAATGATTATTTAACCGAAAAAATCAAAAAAGGTGCAGACTATTTTATTCTTACGAAAAACGATGAAGCCTACCAAGAAATTCTACACAAACGAGGAGAAGTCGTATTGAATAAGCCCGATTTAATCGTGTACCAGCTAAAATAGTCGAGCATAAAAAAAGCGCCCATTTTAAAATGAGCGCTTTCTATTCAAAGTTATTAAGTTCTATTTAATTCTAAAAATACAAACGTCGTTTGCATTTTTCTTGTCATTCAAACGTTCCAAATGGAATTCATCTTTTGTTAAGAAAACTACATTCCAATCGTCTCCTAATCTTACAGTTGGACTGTTATCAGGTGTATTCAAGATTAAAACAGCTGGGTTTTTCGCTTCTTGACGATCCCAAGAACCGGCAAATGTTGAATCTGGCATTACAATCGTCAACTGTTTTTCTTTTGTAAAATTGAAGGTATAATTCGTATAATCCAGTGTATAATTGACATTGCTATCAATAAATTTCTCTAATCGCCATGTCTCGTTCATGATCAATCGGTCAATTTTTTTGGCAGATGATTTCTTTTTACATCCTGGAGCGAAAGCTGCCAAAACCAATAATGCTAAAAGTATTTTTTTCATAGTTTGTTTTTTTTCAAGTAATGTTATTAATCTAAATCTATTCTTACGCTTGTGTTGTTGGTGGACCAAAATTCATTGGAGGCATAGATTGACCTTCGTTTTCTTGAATCACACCAAAAGTCTGTTCATACTTTTGAATATTCTCATTCAGCGCATGCAAAAATCGTTTTGCATTTTGAGGAGTCATGATCACCCGAGAGCGCACTTTACCTTTTGGCATTCCGGGCATTAATTGAACAAAATCACTGATGATTTCAGCCGGAGAATGCGTTATAATCGCTAAATTAGAATAAACACCCAAAGCAATTTCTTCGGTCAATTCTATATTTACCTGATTTTCGTTGTTGTTTTCCATTGTTTTTTTGTTGGGTTGTAAATGTAAACTTTTTGATTGAAAGTACATCGACACATCTATTAAAGAATTTAGCGGTCCAAAAAGTTACAGCTTTTTAAAAATATTGTACTTATCGCAAACATTTGAAATAGTCAAACGGCTCTTTGCAATCCAAACAATTGTAGTGGGCTTTGCAGGCTGTACTGCCAAATTCACTAATCATTTTGGTATTTTTCGAGTCGCAATTGGGACAAGGAACCACCAAAGGTTTGCTAAACAAAAGGCTTTTATCTACTTCGTTTTCGGGTGGTGCGATACCGTATTCTTTTAATTTTTGGCGTCCTTTTTCGCTGAGCCAATCGGTCGTCCAAGCTGGTGATAATACAGAAACAACTTCCAAGTTGGCAATTCCTTCCAGCAACAATTTCCGACGAATATCTTCTTCGATCACCTGCATCGCTGGGCAACCACTATAAGTGGGCGTAATGGTGATTTTTACATTTTTCTCCAGCACTTCGATCTTGCGAACAACGCCCAAATCCACCACCGTCAAAACAGGAACTTCTGGATCATAAACAGATTCAAGCCATTCCCAAATTTGTGTTTCCGTTACCATTCCATATTTGGATAGGCACGTTGCATGTATTGCATTTCAGCTAAAAGCAAGCCCAAATGTTCGGAGTGTTTTCCTAATCGTCCCCCCGTTTGCTCCCAATTGTTCGCTGGGATCTCCAAGGTTGCTTCTGCCAATACATTTTTAACGGAAGTCAACCATTTTTCTTGGATCAATTTCATATCCGGAATAATTCCCGCGGCGAATAACACTTCATCCGTTTCATTGGTGAAAAATAAATCGCTGGTATATCGAAACAAAGAATTGATTGCTTTTTGAGCGCGTTCATGTGATTCCTCCGTTCCGTCTCCCAAACGAATCACCCATTCTGCTGAATGTCGATAGTGGTATTTCGTTTCTTTCAAGGATTTCTCAGCGATGCCTGCTAATTGCTCATCTTTCGAATGGATCAAAGCTTCAAAAAGAGGTAAACGATACGCATCAAACAAAAACTGGCGAACAATCGTTACACCAAAATCACCATTTAACTGTTCTACTAATAGTGAATTTTTGTACTCTCGGTCAACACGCAAAAAAGCGATTTGATCTTCGTCTCGGTCTTTTCCTTCCACCTCGCCCGCATATTTCAGCAAGGAAGTAGCTTGACCGATTAAATCCAACGATATATTCGTTAAGGCAATGTCTTCTTCTAGGATAGGTCCATGACCGCACCATTCGGAAACACGATGTCCCAAAATTAAACTATCATCCCCCAAACGCAACAAATAATCAAACAATTGTTCTTTCATCTTCTTGAATTACATGTGAGAAATTCCGTCTGGAACATCATAAAAAGTTGGATGTCGATACACTTTTGTTTGAGAAGGCTCAAACATAGAATCCATATCCGATGGATCTGAAGCATGCACATTGTTAGATTCAATTACCCAAATACTAATTCCTTCGGCACGTCTTGTGTAAACATCTCGCGCATTTTCAATGGCCATTTCGGCATCTGCGGCACGCAAACTTCCAACATGTTTGTGGTTCAAACCTTGTTTGCTTCTAATGAAAACCTCCCAAAGAGGCCAGTCGTTTTTACTCATTTCTTATTGGATTTTAAGATCTTAAGACTTCAAGATTTTAGGACTCTCCGTCTTAACTCCTTTCAATTTTTTATTTCAACTTGCTTGTCTTTTCAACTGTCGTTTTTCGGCAAAAGCATTCGCAGCGGCGCGAACCCATTCTCCATCTTCTTTTGCTGAGCGACGTGCATTGATTCGATCTTCGTTACAAGGTCCGTTGCCATTTACAACTTGCCAAAACTCATCCCAATCAATTTTTCCATGTTCGTAGTGGCCCGTTTTCTCATTGAATTTCAAATCCTTGTCTGGAACTGTCAATCCAATTAATTCAGCTTGTGGAACCGTTACGTCAATAAATTGTTGACGCAATTCATCATTCGAGAAACGTTTGATTTTCCATTTTACGGATTGAGCACTGTTGGGTGAATCATCATCATTGGGTCCAAACATCATCAAGGATGGCCACCAAAAACGGTTCAAAGCATCTTGTGCCATTTCTTTTTGTTCCGGTGACCCTTGTGCCAATTTCGCGATGATTTCAAATCCTTGACGTTGGTGAAAGGATTCTTCCTTGCAAACACGCACCATGGCACGTGCATAAGGTCCGTAAGAACAACGACAAAGTGGAACCTGGTTCATGATTGCAGCACCATCCACGAGCCAACCTACTGCGCCCATATCGGCCCATGTTAAGGTTGGATAATTGAAAATAGAAGAATACTTCGCTTTTCCTGAATGCAAATCGTCGATAGTTTCCTCTCGGTCGGCCCCTAATGTCTCCACGGCAGAATATAAATACAAACCATGACCTGCTTCGTCTTGGACTTTGGCTAACAAAACGGCTTTTCTACGAAGATTCGGTGCTCTTGTAATCCAGTTTCCTTCTGGCAACATACCTACGATTTCAGAATGGGCATGTTGTGAAATTTGACGAACCAAAGTTTTGCGATATCCATCAGGCATCCAGTCATTTGGCTCAATTTTAACATCGTTGTCTATTTTCTCTTGGAATCGTTTTTCCAATTCGTCGAGACTATATTTATGTTCCATGTGCAGTTGCATTCGTTTGTACAAAGTTAATTTAAATCTTGCGTAGCTCCAATTTAAACAAAAAATTGGATAGGAAAGTTTAGAATGAATTTAAAGAACATCACCGTAATTGATAAAAGCATTAAATTCTTAACTTTGTGCCCTGAATTCAAAGAGGCGCATGACACCAAAATTTCATACACTTAAAATTGCAGAAATAATTAAAGAAACGGAAGATTGTGTTTCCGTGGCTTTTTCTGTTCCTGATGCATTAAAAGAAGACTATCAGTATTCTTCTGGTCAATATTTAACTTTCAAGCACACACTTAACGGTGAAGAAATTCGCCGTTCCTATTCGTTGTGCTCAGCACCCTATCAAAACGAATGGCGCGTGGCGATCAAAAAAGTGGAAAACGGAAGATTTTCAACTTTTGCCAATGACGGTTTGAAAGCAGGTGATGAATTGGAAGTCATGACACCAACTGGTACTTTTGTTCCGCACATTGACGCGAAAAACGAAAAATCGTACGCCCTGTTTGCGGCAGGTTCCGGTATCACGCCGATACTCTCCATCATGAAAACCATTTTGGATCAAGAATTGGACAGCACCATTTCCTTGTTTTACGGGAACAAAAACTCCTCGAGTATTGTTTTCAAAGAAGAAATTGAAGCCTTGAAGAATTTAAACTTGGATCGTTTGCGTATTACGCACATTCTTTCACGAGAATCTTTGGGTAACAAACTGCAGAAAGGAAGAATTGACGAGCAAAAAACGAATGACCTATTCAAGGCATTTTTGCAACATGAAGCCATAGACGAAGCTTACATTTGTGGCCCGGAAGATATGATTTTTGCTGTAAAAGCGGCGTTGGAAAACAACGGTATTGATGCAAGTCACATTCACTTTGAATTGTTCACCACACCAACGGAAGCAGCGGTTCAAGAAAAACCTGAAGTGACGAAAAACGATGTGGAATCCAATATGAAAATCATTTTGGATGGAGATGAATTAGACATTGTTTTGCAACCGGGCCAAAGTATTTTGGACGCAGCTTTGGAAAACGGTGCTGATTTACCATTTGCTTGCAAAGGCGGTGTTTGTTGTACTTGCAAAGCAAAAATTATGGAAGGAACGGCCCGAATGACCGTAAATTATGGTTTAGAGCCTGACGAAATTGAAGCTGGATATACCTTGACTTGTCAAGCGCATCCTACCAGTGAAAAAATTATAGTATCATTTGATGAGTAAGAAATTATGGCATTATTTAAATTTTTAAAGAAAAAAGACACTAAAATTCCTAGAGGGTTTCACGAAATCACCATTAAGCAAGTGATTCGTTTAACGGAATTGAGCGTGCAAATTGTTTTGGATATTCCTGAAGATTTGAAACAAACCTTTCATTTCGTTCCTGGGCAATACATCAACTTCATTGTCAATACGCAAGGAGAAGACCATCGTCGTTCCTACTCTATTTGTAGCGGATCGAATGAAGATTTGTCGATTGCGGTAAAAGAAATGGACAAAGGAAAAGTTTCCACTTGGTTCAATCGCGAAGCGCAAGCTGGGAAAGTTATTTTGTGTAGTGCACCGGAAGGTCAATTCATTTTAAAAGACGAACACAAAAAAGTGATTGGTTTTTCTGGCGGAAGTGGAATTACACCGATTCTTTCCATCGCGAAGAAAATACAAGAAACCGGACGTGAAATGGAACTTTTCTATGGTAATTATGATTTGAAAGCCATGATATTCCGCGATGAGATTGATGCTTTGTCTCAAGTGAAACCACATTATATATTCTCTGACGAAAGCACAGGAGACTACAAAAAAGGATTGATGGACGCAGAAATGGTTGCGGCATTGATCAAAGAGAATATTGATATTCTACATGCTGATGCCTTTTTCTTGTGTGGACCAATAGGAATGATCAAAGCGGCCGAAGCGCAACTGGAATTGTTTGGTGTTCCAAAATCAAAAATTAAAAAGGAACTTTTCTCAGCGCCTGACACAGGGAAAGATGCTGTGACGACCGGCGACTCAAAAGAAATGTCTAGCCAAGTGACCGTAATTTTAGAAGGTGAAACCATTCATTTGGATTACAAACCCAAAGGAAAAAGCATCATTGACTCCTTGAATCAAAAAGGCTATGATCCTCCATATTCTTGTCGAGGTGGCGTTTGCAGTACATGCAAATCAAAAATCTTAGAAGGTTCCGCAACCATGAAAATCAATTATTCCTTAACAGACGAAGAAATTGCTGAAGGATATGTTTTGAGTTGTCAAGCTGTTCCAACATCTGAAAAATTGACAATCACATTCGATGTCTAATTTTGTAGTCCTTGGCACGAGCCGCGGTATAGGGAAAGAAATCGTCCATCAACTGGCGAGGAATTCGGAAAACACAATTCATGCACTTTCTAGAAATAATTGTACCGAATTTGACCAACTAAGCAACGTTCATTTTCACGCTTTTGATTTGAATTCAACTACTGTACGTGAAAATGCTACGGCAATTTTTGCTGAGATTGGAACCATCGATTACATGGTGAACAATGCTGGTAAATTGATCTCTAAACCTTTTTTGGAATTGACAGCTGAGGACATTCAATCCTGTTATCAAACCAATGTAATCGGTGTTATGCAAACTGTGCAAGCCGCCGTTCCCTTTCTGGCAAAAGGAGGTGCTCATGTTGTCAACATCAGTTCCATGGGCGGATTTCAAGGTAGTGTGAAGTTTGCTGGTTTAAGCGCCTATTCCACTTCAAAAGCAGCCATCTGCAGTTTTACCGAGTTGTTTTCTGAAGAATACAAAGATTCAAAAATCGCGATGAATTGCTTGTGTTTGGGTGCTGTGCAAACGGAAATGCTGGCAGAAGCTTTCCCTGGTTACGAGGCACCCCATCAACCGCATGAAATGGCCGCCTATATCATTGATTTTCTTCTGAATGGACACCGTTTTTACCGAGGAAAAATCTTACCTGTTTCGATTAGCACACCTTAAGGTGCAACTATTTCCCATCGAATTCGTTTTTCTTTTGCGATGAGAACGATTTTGCTTAATTTCATGAGACGAATGAAAATGCAAATTCTTTTTCTTGCTTTGTACTTTGCTCCGCTCTTTGCAGTTGCGCAAGATATTCATTGGTCGCAATTCAATGACAACCCTATTTTTCAAAATCCTGGGCAAGCTGGAAATTTCAAAGGCGATCTTCGTTTTGTTGGCAATCATCGCGACCAGTGGAGAAGCGTTACTGTTCCTTTTCAAACCACTTCTTTTTCGATGGATGGTCGTATCAAAAAATTAAAAAACTTAGGCGTTGGAGGATTGTTTTTTCACGATGTTGTTGGGGATGGTCAATTGCGCACGGCAGAACTTCAATTGAATGCCAATCTTCCCATTTATCTTAAGAAAGATTCATCCTTCGTGATTCGACCAGGAATTAATGTTGGTGTAAATCAACGGCAATTGAATCCTCAAAACTTTAATTTTGACAACCAATTTAACGGGATTCAATACGACCCTACTTTGCCAACGAATGAAATCTTTACAACCACCCGTCGAACCAATTTTTCAACGGGATTAGGAGCGGTGATCGATTACCGAGTTTCTAAAAAAAGTGTTGTAGATGCTGGCATTGGCTTTTTTAATCTCAATCGGCCCGACCAAAGTTTTTTTGGAACGAAAATACAACGAGACATCCGAACCAATATCCATGCACGCTACACGCGAAAATTAAAAACCGACCTATTTCTACTCCCTTCTTTCAATCTTTCATTACAAGGGAAATACAAAGAATTTGTGCTTGGCTCTTCCATCAAATATGTCTTACTAAATCACTTGGGACAATACCGAGCCGTATATGCGGGAATTTGGTACCGGACAAAAGATGCGGGATTCGTTACTGTTGGGATGGATTACCAAAACTGGTTCGTCGGGGTGAGTTACGATATGAATTTCTCCAAACTCACTCAAGCCAGCAATGCCCGTGGTGGACTTGAAATTGCCGTACGCTACATTTATCAATCCTTGAAACCAAAAAAAATCATTCATCGAGTATGCCCAGATTATATTTAATACTGTTGGTTTTTCTCGGTAATGCCTTTTTCACGAATGCACAGACTGAGATTGGCAAATACTTAAAATACGCCGAGGAACAATTTCAAAAAGGAGATTATTATTCGGCGCTGGATTTGTACAAAAAAGCCTTGGCGATTGATTCCAATTCGGTAGCCGTGAATTGGGCTTATGCAGAAACGTTGCGGGCGTACAAAGATTACCGCAACGCGGAAAAATACTATCAAATCGTTTACGAGAAGGAAGAAGCGTTGATTTATCCGTCGAGTTTGTTGCAATTGGGCTTGATGCAAAAACAAAACGGCAAATACGATGAAGCAATTGAAACCTTCAAATTGGCCAAGAAAAAATACGCTCGGCAGAAAAAAGATTATTTGTACTTGAAATCAAGAAGAGAATTGGAAAGTTGCCTTTGGGCAAAAACAGCCATCGAAAACAAGGATTTGACAATTGAACCCATTGCTGGAAATGTTAATACCCCGAATGCCGAATTTGGCCATGTTATCATCGACTCCATCCTGATATTTTCTTCATTGAAAGCAGATTCCATATCGACGAACGAAGAAGTCTTCGACAAAAGTTACAGAACTCATTTGTACCAGAAAAATCTCAAGGTCCATGCTGAAAATCCAAAAGTGGAGGCTATTGATCAATTGTTTGAAAAATCCATGAGCAGCGGAAATGGAATCTTTTCACTGGATGGGAACCGATTCTACTATAGTTTGTGCAAAGAAAATGATCACAATTATTCCTGTAAAATAATGGTGGCAAATTACAAAAATGGGAAATGGTCTAAGCCGGATTCTTTGGGAGAAATCATTAATGTTTCTGGCGCAAATACGACTATGCCCTGTATTGCCAACTGGGAGAATAACGAATATTTGATTTTTTCATCCGACCGCAATGGCGGTGAAGGTGGATTAGACCTGTGGTACAGCCAAATTAAAAATGGCAATCAATATAGTAAAGCACGCAACATTAAAAATTTGAATTCACCCGACAATGAAACTTCCCCGTTCTGGGATGAATCGCAAAAAACACTTTATTTTTCAAGTTCCTGGTGGGATGGATTGGGTGGTTTGGATGTATTTTCCTCACAATTCCTGGGCAGTTTGCAAAATCCTGAAAATGCAGGTCTGCCAATCAACAGTCCCGCCAATGATTTGTACTTTTTCAAGTACGATGAAAAAGAATACGTGACGAGCAATCGTTTAGGCGTTCAATTCAGCAAAAACCCAACGTGCTGCAGTGATATTTTTGTTCTGGACAAACCACTCATTGTTCCTCCTCCAACTCAAAAAGAAACCTTGGAAGAATTGAACAAAAGACTTCCTGTCACGCTGTATTTTCACAATGACGTTCCCAATCCAAAAAGTACAGAAATTGCGACGAATGTAAATTATATCGACAGTTACCAAGAATACAAAGAGATGTTGGAAAAATACCAAAAGGAATATTCCAGCGGTTTAACGGGTGAAAAAGCAGATGAAGCCAAAGAAGATATTGAAAGTTTTTTTATCGAGTATGTGGACCAAGGCGTAAAGGATTTGAACCTATTTCGAGATTTACTATTAGAAGAACTGCAAAAAGGGCGTAAAATCAATTTAACCATCAAAGGTTTCGCTAGTCCATTGGCCAAATCAGATTATAACGTCAACCTGACGAAACGCAGAATTTCCTCCTTGGTCAATTACTTATCAGCATTCAACGAAGGAGTATTTGTTCCTTACCTACAAGACAACTCACCCGATGGTGGTAAATTGACATTTACCGAAGTGCCATTTGGAGAATATACCTCCAACAAATTGGTCAGTGACAATTTGAATGATCAAAAAAATTCGGTCTATTCTCGTGCGGCTGGTTTGGAGCGAAAAATAGAAATTCAACTTGTCAATTTCATTGAAGATAGCATTGTTGATTTGCCTTTGGAGGTAAAAACCAACATTGAAAATGTAGGGATAATAAGTCCCTCTAAAAAAGTGTCTGTATCGTATACATTAACCAATTCCAACGACCACACTGTTACTTTTTTACCTCCTCGCATCCCTTGTGAATGCAGTGAAGTATCCATTGACAACAAAACCTTGAAACCCGGAGAAAGTACCCAAGTACATTTCACTTTCGATCCAAATGGGTATGCAGGAAATGTCGTTAAATCCATCTACCTAAAAACTGCCCACTCCGAAGAAGAAATTCGCCTTATTCTGAGCGCAGAGGTGGAAAAATGATGTCACCTTTGAAGATTATTTTAATTTTGCTTAAAACATGAAAATGAGCGAGGCAGTTACGGAAATAGTGAAAGCACCAAGAGAACGATTGAAGTTTATCGACATGGCTCGATCTATAGCCATTTTGTTGATGTTGGAAGGACACTTTATTGGACTTTCCTTGAACCAAGCGTATCGTTCTGAAAGCAATCCAATCTATGCGTCCTGGAATTTTGTGCGTGGCTTTACGGCGCCCATGTTCTTCACTGTCACTGGGGTAGTTTTCGTTTATTTATTGACCAACAACGTACAAGCGGGGTATTTCAAAAACAAACGAGTAAAAAAAGGATTTCAACGTTCATTAGAATTGTTGTTTTGGGGATATGCTTTGCAAGTTAATTTGCAAAACATAATTCAATATTTTGAAGGAAATATCAGTAATTGGGTGTATGCGTTTCACGTATTGCAAAGTATTGGAATCGGAATTTCATGCTTGCTTTTGATTTTCGGTATTTTTAAATTAATCGGTAAAGGAGGTTTGTGGTTGTATTATTTCATCGCTGCTACTGCTTTGTTTTCATTTTATCCCTACTTGAAAGGTTTGCCAGAAGGCCAATATGTTTTAAATGGATGGCCGTTGATTTTGCAAAATATGATCAAGGGACCAGATTCTGTGTTTCCAATTGTTCCATGGGTGGCATTTACGCTGTATGGCGGTATGGTGGGCGATTTATTAAATCGCTTTCATGAGCACGTGCGAAAAACTTGGTTTCCACTTGCGTTCATTGGACTTGGTCTTGCTTTGAACTTATTCGGGTACGCCATTTTTGAAACTGTAGATGTGATCTTTAAACAAATTCACAAAGACAGCCCCGTTGATATGTCCTTTAATGCTTGGCTTTATGGTCGATTAGGGCAGGTTTTAATTGTATTGGGTATTTTAATGTTTATTGAAAAATATTTTCATGTGAAAGACTCGTTGTTCATTAAAATTGGTCAAAACACCTTGCAAATCTACATTGTACACGTCATAGTACTTTACAGTGGAATCTTTGGTTTGGGTTTGAATCACTACATTGAAGATGCATTAAATCCTTGGCAAGCGATTCTTTCTGCCGCTGGGTTCATTACCATTTTTGTAATTTTCACGAAATACTTGGAGCCGCTTACAGCAGCTTATGATAAATTCAAATCCATCCTCTTTTGGCCTTTCCGCAAAGTTTGGGGAGTCATTGCCAAAAAGTAAGATTTAGATTTTCTTTTTTGGTGTATTTCCTTTTTTAGGTTTCGCCTTTGGTTTAGCAACCGGTTTCTTTGGCTCTTTAAAGATGGCTGTTCGTTCGATCAATCGAGTTCCACAAGTATCTTCAATCGTCAAAGTAATCTTGTAAATTCCAGGTTTTTGATACCGATGAGTCGGATTCAAATTCGTAGAATTCGTTCCATCCCCAAAATCCCAATTAACGGATGTTGCTTCTGGAAAATTTGTCTTTCCATGGAGCATAAATTTACCGTCAACCGCTCGAATTGTTTTGATATCATATCGATTGACGTCCAAACCATACTTCGTGTAATTATTCAAAACGTAATCAGATGCTATTTTTTGAATTTTAGGCGCATTTTCATTGCTGATGGTAGAAGTTATAGCCCCCTCAGGACTTTCGTTGAATAGGGCCGTGTAAAACGTCGACGCGGCGATATACGAGCCATTCTTACCGGGATGCATTTTATCTGCATCGTATAATTCCATTTCAGGGTATTTTTTACAGACCTCCTTCCAAACCATCCCGACCGGAACAATCGGTAACTTCAACGTATCACTCAAATATTGGTAACCAAGGGCAATTTTATCAGCCATCAATTCATAGGTTGCAATGTCTTCTCTTTCAGGATAACCTTCTTTGTAGCCCCAAGTCATGTACAACAAAACGTTGGTGCACGAATCGTTGGCATAAACACTATCCAAAATTTGACGAATGTACGGCATGGTTGCTGTATCCAGAATTTCAGGGTCATGCGTCAATTCTCGGCTCATTCCTTGCAGCACCACAAAGTCCCATTGACGACTATTGATCGCTTCGAATAAATCTGGTCGTGTCGTGTGTACATGAAAAGTGGCTCCACTGCGTGTATTCATTTCAACATGAATTGATTTTCCTTTCGATTTCGCCATTCGATCAAAAATAAATGGCATTTCATTCATGTGTGTAAAGCTATTGCCGACAAACAATATGCTTAAATCTTCAGTATTCGTCTTTTGTGCCAAAGCTTGTCCGCCAAAAAAGAAGGCGAGGATCAACTTGAACAATTTTCTCATAAACATACTTTTCATACCACGACTAATAAACCCTGACCTAAGCCTGTTGCAAACGTTCTGCAATTCCAACTAATTCTTCGTGTGATAGGACCATCTTTTCTTGGTTAAAATTCATATCACTTACGTTATCAATTGGTATCAAATGGATGTGTGCATGGGCTACTTCCAAACCAACAACAGCTACGCCTACTTTACGACAAGCGAATGAACGTTCAATCTTTTTGGCTACGAGTTTGGCAAAAATCATCAATTCGCCAATTTCTGTATCCTCAATATCAAAAATATTATCCGTCTCTTTTTTAGGAATTACCAGAACATGTCCTTTTCTCAAAGGTTGAATATCTAAGAAAGCTAAATGATTTTCACTTTCCGCAACTTTATAGCTGGGAATTTCACCGGAAACTATTTTGGAGAAGATTGTACTCATCCTCTAGTAATTTCAATTATCTCAAATTTGATAATTCCATTGGGCGTTTGAACATCAGCAACGTCACCCACAACTTTTCCTAGAAGACCTTTCCCAATTGGAGAATCCACAGAAATTTTCTTTGCTTTTAAGTCGGCTTCATTTTCAGCAACCAACGTATAAGTCATTTCTGCTTTGTTGGCAATATTTCGAATTTTCACGTTGGAAAGAATAAACACTTTCGAATTGTCAATATTCGTTTCGTCTACGATTCTAGCATTAGCAATTATCGCTTCCAATTTTGAAATCTTCATTTCCAATATGCCCTGAGCTTCTTTAGCTGCATCGTACTCCGCATTTTCTGATAAATCACCCTTATCACGTGCTTCACCAATTTGCTCGCTAATGGAAGGTCTTTGCACTGTTTTCATATCGTGCAATTCGTCTTTCAATTTTTTCAGACCTGCTTCTGTATAATAGGATATTTGTGACATGTATTTTTTTTATCAATTCATTAAAAAGAAAACAAGAGAGCCCAAATGAACTCTCTTGTTTAGCAAATATAAATAAGGTTTGTTTTATTTCAAACTAATCGTCACACCAAATGTATGAATAACTCCAAAAACACCTGCAAAACGAGCACTGTATTCAGCTCCCAAAGCATTTTTATTTTTTCCAACCAAGGCATCTATCGAAAAACCTCCTGTTGGTCCGATAAGCGCATTGGAACGATTTTCAACGGAGAACAAGTTCTTTTCGTACACAAATCCACCTCTTAGATTAAAAGCAAACTTTTCCGTTGTCATGCCATAATCCGCACCTATTCGAAATTGATCGTAGAAAAATGAGTTGGCCGTATAACCCAAATTCGCTATAATTTTGTTTTTATCATCCAAAACAAAATCATACGAAGCACCAATTGCCAAAAGTGATGGCAACTCATACGCTTGAACTCGTTGATCCAAAGAAACAATGGCGCCTGTTGAAGAATAATTCGCTTGATTCGTAAATCCATCTCCTTTGTAACGCAAAACCGGTCCAACATTCTTTAGGGTAATTCCAAATTTCATTTGGTCTTGTTCACCTGTAATGTATTTAATTCCGGCATCGATAGCCAAACCAGTTCCTCGTACATTGGAAATACTCTCTGACACAACCTTGAAGTTAATTCCAGCATAGATAGAACTCGAAAAGGCTCTTGCATAACCAATATTAACAATATTGGTTCTTGGCGAAAAGGTACCAATACCACCCTCTGGAATATTCACAGTTGTAATATCGATGTCACCATAATTCATGGATTGTACACTAACTGATATTACCGCGTCATCTGAGACTCTTTGAGCCAAACCAGCTGAATACAAGCGAACAGCGGATGATCCCATCCAGTTGGCTGTATTGAATTTCAATTGAGTTTTATCTGTACCAGCTAAACCAGCAATATTCAAATAACTTGCTTCAAGCCCATTACAAGATGCAATGTTGGCATCTCCGAGCGCAGAACTACGTGCCCAAGGATTTACTAAAAGCTGAGATGCTCCTGCTGAACCAACACGGTCCTCATTCCCTGCTGATGCAGAAATACTGCATAGCATTGCACCTAAAAGCAACTTGTTTTTGATAGATATTATTGTATTTCTCATTTTTTGCTCTTTGAATTTTTAAATACCTTGTAAGTCAACTTGACGAATTCCACAGAAGAATTTCAATACTACTTCACCTACATCAGGCACATCCACATGGATCAAATAAACACCACTGGCCACTGGAATTGCAATTTGATTGTTCAAATCCCAATCGATACTGGTGACCGGACTGTCTTTTTTGAATGATCGTATTAATTTACCATTTGTCGAATAAATATTCACATTACACACTTCTGGCAAATTGGTTATTTTCACTCGTGTATCCAATCTATTTCTTTCGTATTCTGAAAATGCATAGTATGGATTTGGCACTACTTTGATCATGTTCAATACTTCTGCCAGAGCAGATTTATCAGATTTTTTAGCTATCAAATCAGCCATTGACCATGAATATTTCGGTTTACCACCATTTTCACCTGTCGCTGTATAATTTTTGTATTCTTTGTTTACACGAACTCGTATACGCACATCCGTTTCAAACATTTTATGGTTGGCAGTTCGGATTGGATAACCTACCCACGTTAAACTGCTGTAGAAATTAATTCTAGCTGGACCATTTCCTGCTTCAACCAAATCAATCAAATCTTTCAACTCAGTACTTCCGTCTGTGTAATAACCCATGTCATACAAACTGCTGTATCCATTGATCTCTTTTTGTTTGTGAGAGAAAACATAAATCGGATGCATACCACCTAACAATGGATTTCCAGTAGCTCCATTCATGTTAGCCGATGGCTCCCATTTCATGTCGTTACCACCATCTTGGCCTAAAAATGAATTTTCACCAAATGCCATGTTCAAACGTGCTCCAGTTTCAATATCAATGGCATAACCTGGGAAGTAACTCATACCTGTACTTCCTGAAATTGTATTTCCGTTTTGATCCAAACTTGGGCTTTTTCTCAAACCACCCGGTTTCGCACCGCCAACATTCAACGCTGCATCACGACCCAATTCAATTACTGGACATCTCGTCCATTTCGATTTGTCAGTCGTAATCACGATGTCGATACTTGGTGTAAAGGCAATCGCCGCATTTGATCGAGCATTACCTGGTGTCGATTCTGGTGAAGTTGGATAAGATTGTGAGTTTTTCCAATAAGCCAAAGGCATGAAATCACATTGAAAACCAACCAACTGGTGTGGTGCCATACCACCACTCAACACTTTTGTCCATCTTTTAGACGGGTCTTTACCGATTTCATCTTTATAACATTGACCACTTTCATATATTTCACCATTTACAGGTGGGAAAGGATAACTTGTCGCAGGCATCGCATCAAAAGTACCGGATCTAATCCAGTTTTTTGGAGAATAAGAATCATCATCTGAAATCGTAGTCAACCATCTTTTCGAACTATCCGCAAAGGTCATAGAAGACTCCAACAAATCTGTCGTTTCTGATGTCAAAGAACCTGAACCAATTTCTGTAAAGTAATTTGTTTGGTTAATTTGAACTGAAACACCCCATTGTGGTATCAATTGCTCATTGTTGACAAAAATCATGTGTTCTGAATGAACTGACTCTAACAAATTTCCTCCTTTTGCATCATATCGATTGATTACCCATTTCGCTGTATCAGCAGCATTTCCTGCAGATGTAGTCGTGTTATAATCTCTAAATTCCAATTCAAAATAACCGTCAGCAACATTTAGAGGGTCTACCACTTTAATATTGATTGGTCCATGACCACTCTCATATTCTGGTGTAGCCATATAACCGTCTGATACAATTTTATTTTCTGAATCCGTTGTTAATTCCAAAACACGACCTCCATTTCCGTGACCATCCAATCGCGTGATTTTTGGAGTTGTACCGTATTCAGAATACTGGTAGGTTCCACCTGCTTCCGGCATTGGATTGTGAGGAATAGCCGTTACAGCTTTGATCGCCGTTTGATCATATCCCAAACGAGAAGCAATGTATTTCACCTTTTGCCCATTCACTTTCAATGCGTCATTCGGATCATAATCAGAATAGTTATTGAAAGCATAAGCCACCGCAACATAATAGTATGTTTTGTGATTCACCAATGTTCTCGTTCCTTGAGCAAATAAATCCTCTGTAACTTTAAATGAGTGACGAACCCCTTCATTGGCACCATTCACTTTTTCAACAGGGATGTCCCAACCTAATTCTTCATCGAATTCAAAATTAATCAATCGATCAATCGGTTTCGTTAAAATTGGAACTCCAGATGAATTCAATTCGAAATTTTTAATATCGCACTGTGCAGCCAATCTAGCTTTTGTTTTGTCGGCGATATCGGAGATACCTGCTGAAGAATTTACCAATTGGAAAATCTGATACCCTTCGAATCGGTAGAAACGATCAACTCCTTCATCAACGATATTGATTTTATCTTCTTCCGCGTATGTTTCTTCGAAATTGTTCGATCCAATTGGATTGTCAATTGTCAAGATTAACTCATTCTCCAATTCTTGAATTTGTAAACGTGGAGCGTTGGGAGGATCTAAGATTTTAAAACAAGCATCAAATAGTGCCTGTGCTTTTGTATCCGCTCTTTTCAACGCATTTACAGAACCAAACAAATCTCCAGATGCACCTCGTGCATAAACGATACCAACAGTAATGTTGTTAACAGCACCAGGTCGCAATGTAAATGGTCCAGCTGATTGAACAAAACGTCTATCTCCAGGAGGGTTGAAGCCCGATGCACCATCTGTACTTGCCTCACTCCAATCGTATCCAGGATTTGCTCCAGCTGTTGCCCAATGCAAAGGATCGGAATCCCCAGGGAACATATAGTCAGAAGGAATCAACGTTCCTGTTCCTTGCGCTCCAGTTCCTCCATAATACATTTCTGAACCGTTGGCCCAAGAACCTTCCATGAAATTATAGTACTGAGCTGCACTGGATGGATCCGTGTAAGGGAAAGAAGCACCATTTGTAAAGTATGTAAAGCGACGCATACCGAAACGCTCATTGTCAACGATGTTATCTGAATAACCTGTTCCAATTCCGCGGTATACGATACCATTGCTATCCAACGCATTTTGAACTGTCGGTGGAACATACAATTTGTTTATTGAATCGTATCTTGGACCTGGGTTATCAATACCATCTGCATCCAAATAAGGTCCTTCAAAGAAATCGATTCCAATTGCTGGTGGATTTACTCCATACCCAATATTCGCACTTGCTGTTTCATCATTGTTATCACCATTAAAGGCATAACCCAAACCACGAGACACATCACAACCAACATAATCATCATTGGCATTTCCTAAATCTGGATCTAACCATTGAGAAAAGTAAGTATTGTACAACGTCTGAACACCTCTGTTGATCAATTCGTAGTTGTAAAAAGTCATTCTATTCACTTCGTCATTCGTTGCAAAGGCAAACGCTTGTGCTCGAATTTCCATACCAATTGGATCTCCCCCCGTTTCGTTGTGGATATTTCCTTTGTCGTTGAAGACCCACCAATGTGTTTCATCACCAAACAAAGAAATTCGTCTATCTACACCACATGCAATATCATCTCTACCCAAGATATCATCGTACCAAGGGTAATCACCCTCTTCAATTGGATTATAGGAACCACCTCCATCATTATCATAGAAAGGAGCCAAATAATAATCTTGATTTAAACCGATATCACCGTGAGCAGGCCAGTTGATGATGCGCTGCATGATTTCATTATTTGGTTTTTCAACGGGAGTTGTCGTTATGCCTTGATCGTAATCCCACCAAATTTTAAAGTTTTTCACTTCTCCCTTTTGGATAGTAAAGAATTTGTCATATGCATCACACTGTGAAGAAAGGATATCAGCAGAACCGAAATCTCTCACTACATCATCGCCTGCCGGAACAGATGGGTCGTAATTACCACTGCCCAATGTTACAGACAAAGGTCCCGCCCAAAAATCATTACCCAATTGTTTGAAACGAACCGCTGCCAATTTTAATTGACCGTTGGCATCTACTCCACCCATCCACAATGAACCAGCAAAGATCGCTTTCAAACCACTTCCTTTCGGAATTTCATATCCTGCGGTGTTGGTTCCCGGATTTTCAAACAAACGTCCTCCTTGTTGCAAAAGTGCTGCAACATCATTGAATTGAAATAACAATGCTTTCACGGAAGGTATACATTGCGCTCCTTTTGAAGGAACACCATTCCCCATAGTCGTGGTTGGCTTCGCTGTTGTTGATTTTCCTCGAACATCTTCCAAACCGACAGCAAACTGCGATGATATCACCGCCATGATGACCAGTAAATATTGGACCGATACTTTTTTCATAACTTTTATTATTAATTTTTTAAAAATCAAATTTCACCCCTAATCTTATTGTTCTTGGAACCGAAATATTGTTTCCATTTTGCACACTCATGTTGTAGTAATCTCTAAAAGATTGCTCATCTGTCTGATTTTGGATAGACGCTTGACTGGATGCAGCTGCTAAATATCCATCATCATTCCAGTTACCCGTTGCTCTATATACACTCAAACGGTTGAATTGGTTCAATAAGTTTGTTGCACGTATGTAAACATTCAAGAAAACTGGTTTTTTCTTATTTTCACCTCGGTTGATAACCAAGTTGAATGTTCTATCCAACTGAATATCCAATCTGTAAGACCAAGGTAATCTTGAACCATTTTGAGTTCCAGTTAAACTTGGATTGATGGCACCATTTTGTTGTGTATTCGTAAAATTGGATTGACTTGAATAGGGAGCTCCAGAATAAATGCTAGAGAAGATATTCAAACCAGTGTTTTCAAAAACCTTGAAATCCTTAATGATTGGACCATTGTAATCAGCACCCGATCCATAACGGTAATCCATCGTTACAGCAAATGCATGACGTTGGTCGTATGAATAAGGGAAGATTGCACGTAAATTTGGCAAACCAGCGTTAATCAAAGCTGTACTTGACGTAGAGTTAGATCCCGTACCATCCGCAAATTGCAAGGTATAATTGGCTGTAATTCGAACATTTCCTGTTCTTCTTAAATCGTAGGATACTGTCATACCTTTTACCGTACCAAAATCTCTATTCGCATAGGTTCTATAGGTCACAGGATAAGCACCCGTCATACTTTGAATTTGTATGTTGTTACGTTGTTCACGATAGAATGCTGAAATTTTCAAGGAAGACGTTTTCGACAATACTTGTTGGAAACCAATTTCATAATCAACCGTTTTCTCTGGTTTCAAATTTGGATTGTTGATCGTTGCTGATCTGTTTTGAATGAATTGGTATTCATACGGATTGAATCGAACGGCTCCTGTTGGTCTTTTTGTCAAGATATCGTAGTGAGCAAAGAAGGATGCTTCATCCGAAACCGGGAATGAAAATGCGATACGAGGCATTACATTGATTTGTGGTTTGTAATCCTGGAAAGCACTGGCATTCGGATTACTTTGGTTTGGATTCACCAACCAAGGTTGAATACCACTGGCACCATTGATCACTTTTGGATCAGAAACTTCTGTTCCTTCACTGTTGTAGAAGATTCCATCTTTTCTAAATCCATTGATTGCCGTTGGACTTTTCGCGTCATTTACATAAACTGTGTAATCATCCCCCATGGAAGCAGGAATCTCTACCCAGCTATATGTATTTGGATCTGAATTCAACAATTCTCTTGCTTCAGCAACCGTTTTCGCCGGATATAGCAAATAAGGGTCTTTCAAAACAGATTGGTTTGAATTGTACATATCCACACGAAGACCTACGTTGAAAACTAAATCATTGAATGAAAATTTATCCATGACATAACCGGCAAGATACGTTGGTTGAAATGCTCCAACAAAACGCTCATAGTTACCATTTTGATCAAATTTCTCAAAGTAATCATTTACATCTGTTCTTCCTCTTACTTTCTTCCCTGTTGGATCATAACCATAATAAGACACATAAGAATTACCAGAGTTCAATAACTCGTCTGCAGAGAACATATCCAACGTAAATGTTTTTGGATCGTACTGATCGATATCAATATAGTCGGTTCCTGAAACAGATAACCCTAATTTTTTACGTAAATTGTAATCAAAGAAAGTTTGATTATCCAAAATCGCATTGCCATTCGCATCCAATTTACCTCCTTGACCACCATATTCGCCTGTACCAGAAGTATAAGCATAACCTGTGTTCAATCGTTGGTAGGTAATTGATTTAAATGAACCTGAATCACTCTCCGTGAAATTATTTAAGTCCAATTCTCGAATGTGGAAATTCGCCAATTGACGAGCTGTTGTCCAAATTCCAATTGCACCTGCATCTCCACTAGACCAACCTCTATCCCATCGTTGCTCTACCTCAAAACCCAAAGACAAAGAGTGATCGCCAATGTTTGCTGAACCAGAACCTGTAATACGGAATTGCTCATTTTCATTTTTTCCAAAGCCATTGTAAGGCGTCCCAATATTTGCCCAAATTCCATAAACTGATTGAGGAGCATCCCCATTTCTCAAGGCATTCCCTTGTTGAATTTGAAATAAGTTTTCATAATTACCCGTTACCTGTCCATCATAAATATTGTAATACTGCGTGGTGATGGCTGCCAATGTTTTATTCGTTTCTGATGGAGAGAACTCTACTAATTCATCTTTGAAACCATTGTGAATCCAACGTTGTGAAGATTCATTAAAAGCATACGATGCGCGACGAGTCGTTGTAAAGGTTCCAACGTGACCGTATTCAAACACATTGAATTTGTGATTCGCATCATAAAATTCACTTTTTTGTTTTGAATAATCGACCATTAAAGAGTAGTAAGCACTTCCAATTTTAGAGCTACCTCCTTCACGATCATTTGAAAAACGTTGTGTCAAACGACCAAATACTCTCCAGTCAAATGAATTGGCTACACCGTAATTGGTGAAATTCATCAAGGAGTTGTAATAATCTGCCAATCGTTGATTGCTCATATTCATGGAACCACCAAAAGTAAGATTGACACTTGGTCCCGTGTTTACATCGATTTTTGCTTGAGCAGAAAGAACACCTTGTTTTGCGTTCATTTTCCATTCATTTTGTTCAAAGTCTTTTTGACGCAAGAATAACGCATTGTTAAAAGTTCCTTTTCCTGTAGAAGTTGGTCTCAATGGATTTGCAATCAATGAATCTCTTACATCTTGCTTGATTCTATATTGACCTCCATTCGCTACTGGACGTGGATCCAATTGTCTTGTGTAGTTGGCAGAAATTAAAAAGCCTAATCTTGGTTTTACCTTCGCGCCTGTTGAATCTTTGATCATCAACAAAGGACCAGAAAACATTCCTTCAAATAAATTGTAGGCATATTTATCCAATCCAAAAACTTTACCATCGTACCCATTTGGATCTTTTCCATTAAAGTACAAGCCAGATGTAACCACCTCAGCACTACCAAAATATTGCGCACTTGGCCCTCTAGTTGTAACGGAGATAATACCTCCTGTGGCATCCCCATAATTCGCTGGCAAACCACCTGTGATTACAGTTACCTCTTCAATGGCTGATTTTGGCAAGTTGGACGAACCACGAACTTTAATACCATCTATATAATAATAGGTACCATCTTCACGAGAACCACGAACGCTGATTCCTCCACCTTCTTGAGCATTTACACCACCTACCGTGGAAGCGACACCTTCTGCTGAACGAACAGGCAATCTTGAAATATCCTCACGAGTTACAGTTCCCCCAGATGAACCACCATCTTTATTAATCAATGGAACTTTGTAGGCAACCACTTTCACCTCTTCAATTTCTTGAACAGATTTCGCTTTCGCGATGGTCATTTTGTCCAAGAAAGTAATTTGATCGGAAGACACAACAACACCCGTTAAGGCTGTTGGTTGATACCCTTCCGTTTCATTTCGGACTTCAACGTCGTACTCACCAACACCGATGGAATTAATTTGAAATTTACCATCAAAATCGGTGTTTGCACCTCCTTTCACACTACCATTTTGAAGTATCAATACTTTACAAAACGGAATTGGCTGCTTGGTATCAGCATCAATAACAGAGCCTTTTAGAGTCCCAGAACCAACCTGACCAAAACCAAAAGTAGCTGTGGTTAAGAAGATTATGACAAACAAAGTAAAATTACGTAGCATATGCTTCTATTTTTATTTTAACATTTTTTTTGCAAGAAGTCGTAAATATAGACAAATTCCTCTTTTCAAAATCTTCTCAAAAGTATTTTATCTAAAATTTCTTTAACTTAACTTAACAAAGATAGAAATCTTCATTCGGATTAATTAACACTTTCTTAACGAAATAATACAACTTTATACAGGTCTATTATTTTTACTTCCCCAACTATCTAATTTTAGTACTTTTGATTTCGCTATGGATTTTTCAAACCTTCACAAAATTTCAATTAACGACCAAACAACGATTAACGTTTTGGCTTACAAGAATTTTGATCCTTTGCATTTCGAAAAAGAACTGTTGGAAAATGAAATCGTACGACTTCATTCCATTCCAAATCTGACTAAAAAAAGAGAATTTGTAGCGACTCGTTTGCTTCGAAATTCCATTTTTGGCCTGGATGAAATCACCTACGACAAAATAGGCGCGCCGCATATTGGTGCTGAAAAATATATTTCGATTAGCCATACGATTGGCATGGTTGGTATTTCAATTTCCGATTATAAAATTGGGTTTGATTTGGAACCTATTCGCGATAAAGCCGCAAAATTGTCGTCGAAATTTTTACACCAGGAGGAATATGCAATTTTTGACTGCAAAGATGACTTGGAAATGACCATGGTTTGGTCGGCAAAAGAGACATTATATAAATTGGCGGGAAGAAAAAAAATAATCTTCAAAACAGAATTGCGGTTGAATAAAGTAGGACAAGATTGGTTTGGGATTATTTACAATCCAGACTCGATTATTCATGTTCCGCTGAAAGTATTTTCATCCGGTCACAATGTATTAACCATAAATTCTGCACCCATTGCGATTGAACCAAGAAATATTTAACCAAATCTCTTCAAAAAAAGGACAGATTGCCATTTTGGTTGATCCAGATAAATTTGATTTTTCTAAAAAAGAGGAATTCATCCGTAAAGTAAAATTTGCGCAAGTTGATTACCTCTTTGTCGGAGGAAGTACGGTGGAGAAAAAAGATTTAGCTGCCGTAGTTTCCTTTTTGAAAAGAGAAATGGATTTGCCCGTAGTGCTTTTTCCTGGTGACGTGCATCAATACGATGAAAAGGCAGATGCAATTTTATACTTGAGTTTACTTTCTGGTCGTAATTCCGATTATTTGATTGGGCAACATGTGCGCACGGCAAAAGAAATTGCTCAAACCGATTTGGAAATTATTCCTACTGCTTACTTATTAATTGATGGCGGAAATTCCTCAGCGGTGGCGTATGTCAGTCAAACAACACCGATGCCGCAAGATCAACTTAATTTAATCGAAAACACGGTTATTGCTGGAATTCTTCAAGGAAAAAGTTTGGTGTATTTGGATGCAGGAAGCGGGGCAAAAAATGTTGTATCAACGAATATCATTGAACGCATTGCTCAGCAGGATGTTCCTTTGATTATTGGAGGAGGCATTCGAACCATTGAACAAATAACTGCAGCAAAAAATGCGGGTGCCAATGTCATTGTCATTGGGAATTACATTGAAGAGAATGTTGATTTTTTGTTGGATCTTGCATTTTTCAAAACAGAGAGTGCAGAATAGCGTAAACAAATTCTACATCAAAGCACTATCCCAATCCTTGAAAACAGGTTCGTAACCTTTGCTTTTGATAACATCAATAAAGGTGGCCGTTTCCCGTTTGTCGTCGATTTCAAATTGTTCCAGATTGGCATTTGGATTGGCATAACCGCCTGGATCGGTTTTGGAATCAGCGGAAATAGAGGTAATTCCCAAAGGAATGATGTTATTTCTGAAATTCTCCGACTCTCTAGTCGACATGGAAAGCTCTAATTCTTCATTCAACAAACGGTAGGCACAAATTAGTTGAACCAATTCTCGGTCTGTCATGTTGGATTTTAAGTCAATTCCACCAGCACAAGGGCGCAATCGAGGAAACGAAATAGCGTAATGCGTTTTCCAGTAGGTTTTCTCCAAATAATTTAAATGTTCGGCGCACATGTACGTATCTACTCGCCAATCTTCTAAGCCATACAAAACACCCAATCCAATCTTGTGAATTCCTGCTTTGCCTAGTCTGTCTGGTGTTTGCAAACGATAATGAAAATTCGATTTTTTTCCTTTCGGATGGTGCAATTTGTAATCGTCTTCTTTGTAGGTTTCTTGGTAAACCAAAACGGCGTAAACTCCTTCTTGGTTCAAGATTTCATATTCATCTTGCTCCATCGGTTGCACTTCAATTGAAATTTGAGAAAAATAAGGTTTCAACAAACGGATTGCCTTCACGAAATAATCAATTCCTACGGTTTTATTTGCTTCACCAGTTACCAAAAGAATATGATCGTAGCCCATGGCTTTGATGATTTCTGCTTCTTGGATTATTTCTGCATCAGACAAGGTTTTTCGTGGAATTTTGTTGTCTAAAGAAAACCCACAATACGTGCAAATATTTTGACATTCATTGGACAAATACATCGGAATATACATGCGTAACGCTTTTCCAAAACGTTTTTGGGTCAGCGCTTTGCTTTTTTGCGCCATTTCTTCTAAAAAAGGAGCCGCTGCAGGTGAAATCAATGCCTGGAAATCTTCCAGATTCCGCTTCGGCTTATCGAGCGCACGACGGACATCTGCTTCCGTTTTGAAGTAGATATCTGATTTGATTTGATCCCAATTTAATTGCTCGAAATGATTGCTAAATGTTTCCATTATTATTGTTTTTTTGCCACGCTTTTTTCTTGCCACGAATACACGAATTTTCACGAATCATTGGTGTCCATTCGTGTATTCGTGGCCTTTACTTTTCTCAATCCAAAAATGCTGTCAACGGTGATGAAGCTTCCGCTCTTTCCGAAATTTGATTCGTTCCAGCTAAGAAAGCCAATCGACCGGCTTCCACAGCCATTTTAAAGGCAATCGCCATTTGAACTGGATTTCTATTGATCGCAATGGCCGTATTGACCAAAACTGCGCTTGCTCCTATTTCCATTGCTTCGGCGGCATGTGAAGGTGAACCCAATCCGGCATCAATAATTACTGGAACTTTCGCTTGTTCGATGATAATTTTCAAAAAATCCATCGTTTTCAAACCTTTGTTGGAACCAATGGGCGCTCCCAATGGCATAACGGCTGCTGTTCCCGCATCTTCCAAATGTTTACACAAAACCGGATCGGCGTGAATGTATGGCAACACAATGAATCCTCTTTTTGCCAATTCTTCTGTTGCTTTTAAGGTTTCGATTGGATCGGGCATCAAATATTTTGGTTCGGGATGAATTTCCAATTTGATCCAATTGGTTTCAAACGCTTCGCGTGCCAATTCAGCCGCAAAAACAGCTTCTTTTGCCGTGCGAACACCAGACGTATTCGGTAATAAATTGATATGCGGGTGATGCAAGTGTTTCAATAAATCATCTTGTTTGGTCACTTCAACACGTTTTAAAGCAACCGTAATCAGCTCACTTCCAGAAGCCAAAAGAGCTTGCTCCATTTCGGTATTCGAACTGAATTTACCCGTTCCGGTAAACAATCGCGATTGAAAAATTTTGTCGCCTATTTTAAATGGATCTTGCATGGTCGTTAACTTTTTGAACTATATTTTTAATCAATTGACTGTCGAAATTGCTTTTGTGGATGAGGCCTGAAAGTGCTATCCCATAAACACCCGTTTGTAGGATGGCTGGAATATCGTTTTCCTCAATTCCGCCTATCGCAAAAATCGGTTTTTCGATTCCTTCCTCTTTCATTTCTTTTAATAGCGAAACATAACCTTCGGTTCCTAGGGTGGATTTTATTTTCTTTTTGGTCGTGGTTACTTTGAAAGGCCCAACACCGAAATAACTCAGCTTTTCGATCGGGTGATTTTTCATTTCAGCCAAATCATGCGCCGTTCCGCCGTAAATTGAAAAACCAGTTGTTTCGGATTCTTCCATTATATCCTCCATTCCCAAATGAATTCCATACGCGCCAGATAACCGAGCGATATCTGGATGGTCATTGATGGTTAGAATCATCCCCAATTCCTTCGTTTTTTCTCTGAGCAAATCAGCAATCTCAATGAAAGTCGCTTTGTAATGTAAAGTTGGATGAAATTCGATTAAATCTTCTTCTTTGATGCGCAGCTGTATCCATTCTATTCCTCCTTCGGCTAATTTTTCAAGCCAAGTTAAATTCGAGAAATCTTCCTCTGGATGGGTGATGTATTGGATGCGTGGCAAATTCATTTTCCTGTTTTTAAAAAATCGTGCAAAACTTTCAGGAACGCCAAGCGCCTCACTTTTTTCCTTCGGCAGCATTATCTGCATCAGGTGATGAGGGTATTTCTCAGAATGACAAAAGTGTCAGACACCCCTAAAAGTTTTGCTCAAAGTTACGAATTAAACAATTACGAATTACGAAATGGTCAATTACGAAATGGTAATAAAAAAACATTTTAGAGATTGTAACAAATAAACTTTTTGCTTAAATTAAATGGAAAAATGAATTATGAAAGAGAATATTATACTGACAAAAACCTATGATTTTGCTGTGAAAATTGTCTTGTTGAGTCAAGAAATTCGCAATGAAAAACGAGAATTTTCTATCGCTGATCAGATCCTTCGTTCAGGAACTTCGATTGGCGCAAATATGGAGGAAGCAATGGGTGGTCAAAGTGCGAAGGACTTTTTTGCGAAGTTGACGATTTCTTACAAAGAAGCCAGAGAAACAAAATATTGGCTACGATTATTAAAAGACACAAACATTATTACTTTAGAACGCCAAAAAACATTATACAATGACATTGAAGAAATTCTTCGAATCATCGGAAGTATACAAAAAACTCATCGTCAAAATAACCCTAATTAATTACGAATTACGAATTAGAGAATTACGAATTATGGTCGACCAAATTAAGTAGGCCAATAATTCGTAATTCGTAATTCAAAAATTCGTAATTTTACAAGAACTTTAGGGGTGACTTCAAAATAGTCTGAGAAATACCCTTTGAACTTGAATCGGTTGAAACCGGCGGAAGGAAAAGTGATAGACCAACTTGGTTTTCCCTAGAGTAATTTTTTGAAGAATGGAAGTGAAATTCAATGGAGAAAAAATATCCATTCAAGTCGCTTTTTTGGGAGAATTACTCCAAGAAAAAGGCTTGATGGAAAAAACAGGAATGGCCGTAGCGATTAATTCTGCGGTGGTTGCTAAATCCAAATGGGCAACAACCGAACTTCAAGAAAACGATGAGATTTTACTAATTACTGCTGCAGCCGGCGGTTAAAAAAACAAGATATGAAAAAAGACAACGCTCCTTCGGAAGAAACAATTACAAGAGCTCCTTTGACCGGTTCGAAAAAAGTCTATGTTAAAGGAAAAATTCACGACATCAACGTAGCGATGCGCGAAATTGAATTGACTGAATCGAAACCAATGTTTTCGGATGGTGAATTCACGAAAGAAGTAAACCAAGCAGTAACTGTTTACGATACTTCTGGACCCTACACAGACCCAAATGTGGCGATTGACATCAAAAAAGGATTGCCCCGTTTGCGTGAACAATGGATTTTGGACCGTGGCGATGTAGAACGTTTGGAGGAAGTTTCTTCTGAATATGGGAAGGAGCGCAAAAATGATCCGAAATTGGATGCATTGCGTTTCGAGCACATTCAAAAACCACTGCGTGCAAAAGCGGGTCAAAATGTTTCTCAATTGCATTATGCGAAAAAAGGTATCATCACACCTGAGATGGAATACATCGCGATCCGTGAAAATCAGAAATTAGAAGAAGTTATTGAAATCTGCACGCAACATCCTGGTGAAAGCTTTGGTGCGAATACGCCGAAAGGATTGATTACGCCTGAGTTTGTTCGGGATGAAATTGCAGCAGGTCGTGCCATTATTCCGAATAACATCAATCACCCTGAAAGTGAACCGATGATCATTGGTCGTAATTTCTTGGTGAAAATCAACGCGAACATTGGCAATTCAGCCGTTTCATCCTCGATTGAAGAAGAAGTTGAAAAAGCGGTTTGGGCTTGTCGTTGGGGCGCTGATAATATCATGGACCTTTCCACAGGTAAAAATATTCATGAAACCAGAGAATGGATTTTAAGAAATTCCCCTGTTCCAATTGGCACGGTTCCAATCTACCAAGCTTTGGAAAAAGTGAACGGAAAAGCAGAGGATTTGACATGGGAGATTTTCCGCGATACCTTGATTGAGCAGGCAGAACAAGGAGTTGATTATTTCACTATTCATGCTGGAGTATTGTTACGTTACGTACCCATGACTGCCAAACGATTGACAGGAATTGTTTCGCGCGGTGGTTCCATTATGGCAAAATGGTGTTTGGCGCACCACAAAGAAAGTTTCTTGTATACGCATTTCGAAGAAATTTGCGAAATCATGAAAGCATACGACGTTGCCTTCTCGTTGGGCGATGGATTGCGTCCAGGTTCCATTGCTGATGCGAACGACAAAGCACAATTTGCTGAATTGGAAACATTGGGCGAATTGACCAAAATAGCTTGGAAACACGATGTTCAAGTGATGATTGAAGGTCCCGGACACGTTCCCATGCACCTCATCAAAGAGAACATGGAAAAACAATTGGAGGAATGTCATGAAGCACCTTTCTACACGCTTGGACCTTTGACTACAGACATAGCACCGGGATATGACCACATTACTTCTGGAATCGGAGCAGCGATGATTGGTTGGTTTGGTTGTGCCATGCTTTGCTACGTAACACCAAAAGAACACCTTGGTTTGCCGAATAAAAAAGACGTGAAAGACGGTGTGATCACCTACAAATTGGCAGCTCACGCGGCGGATTTAGCCAAAGGTCATCCTGGAGCGCAACACCGAGACAATGCCTTGAGTAAAGCCCGTTTTGAATTCCGTTGGGAAGATCAATTCAACCTTTCGTTGGATCCAGACACAGCAAGAGAATACCACGATGAAACATTGCCTTCGGACAATGCAAAAGTGGCGCATTTCTGTTCCATGTGTGGACCTCATTTCTGTTCGATGAAAATCTCTCAAGACGTTCGGGATTATGCGAAAGAACAAGGATTGAAGGAAGAAGAAGCCTTAGCACAAGGAATGGATGAAATGTCGAAGAAATTCATTGATACGGGCGCTGATGTGTATGTAGAGCCAGAGAAATTGGTTTAATAAAAATTGAGATTAATTATCTTCCCCCTTTGGAGGGGGATCGAGGGGGAGGATAATTTATTTTAAAATTTGCAGATTACTCTTTTCAACTGAATTCACGAATCCTCCCCCTTTGTCCCCCTCCAAAGGGGGAAATACAAAATGTCCAAAATCATTCTCATATCGCCGGAACAGTCCGTTGTCAATGAAATTTCATTGGTGCAAGCCATGATGAGCACGAATGAGGATGTGCGTTTTCATTTGCGTAAATTTCGTTGGTCGAAGGAAGATTATTTGGACTATTTGCTGGAAATCAATCCGCTTTTTTACCCAAAAATTTCGATACATCAATTCCATGATTTGCAATTGAATTTTCCGAAAATTGGTTTGCATTACAAAGAAGAAGATCGCGATGATTTTGGAAAAAGTACGATGCCAACTTCCACCTCCTTTCATTCGCAAAATGATGCTTTTGTATTGGGAAATGAATTTGACTATTTCTTTTGCTCACCTGTTTTTCAAAGTCTTTCAAAAAAGGATTATTTGCCAACCGAAAATTGGGACATCACGGCTTGGAATAATGAATTACGACGCAAAGCGGTGGCACTTGGCGGTATTTCCGTGGAAACAATTATCCAAGCGAAAGAGCTGGGATTTACTAACTTCGCTGTCCTAGGAAATATTTGGATGAGCGAAAATCCGTTAAAATCTTTCGAAGAAATGCACGAACTATGCCAAAAATAAGACCCTATTGCTTGACAATTGCCGGCTTCGACCCAAGCGGCGGTGCGGGTGTTTTAGCCGATTGCAAAACCTTCGAACAAAACAAAACACAAGGTTTGGCTGTCATTACAGCCAATACCCTGCAAACAGAAGATTCATTCAAACGAGTCGATTGGATAGCCGATGAACTAATTTTAGAACAATTGCATCTCCTACTCGACCGTTACAAAATTCGATTCATTAAAATAGGATTGATTTCTTCTGGCGAATTGTTGGAAAAAATCGTACGTGTTTTGAATGAAAAATGTGTCAATCCAACTATTGTTTGGGATCCGATTTTAAGCGCAACGGCCGGTGGAAAATTTGACGTAAAAAGATTCAACGAATTCTTGAAAAGTGAAGCGTGTAAAAACCTTATCATTACTCCCAACCTACCTGAATACGAATCACTTGAGTTGAAAAACAGTTCGAATACGATTTATTTAAAAGGCGGTCATGCAGAAAACAAGGGTAACGACTTTTTACGTTTTGAAGGAAAGGTATTTCCACTTTCTCCTCAGGTTAAAACAAATTTTTCGAAACATGGAACAGGGTGCATATTTTCGAGTGCTTTATTGGCTAATTTAGCCTTGGAATATCTGATGATTAAAGCTTGTTTAAGAGCAAAACGCTATGTAGAAAAGAGGATTACCTCAAATCCAAGTTTGTTGGCGTATCATAAGTAATGTTTTAGTCGATAACTAAATCAAATTCTTGCAGGGATTGTTCACAATGTGAAGTAATCTTTGTTGAATACACAGCTTTATAATTGGCATTATTGAATTTAGCAGAAACGGAGTGATTTATTTTCACCTCACTCCCAGAAAAATCGATTTCTTGTCTTGTGCTACTCATTAATTCCGGGCCAAAACTCATATTGTAAAATGGACCTGGCATAACTAAAAGAGTGTCTTTCCAATCTGTGAATGCATCCATAATGAACAAAGTGTCATTTATAGTATAAGGATTATTAATCAGTAGATTGATTTTGCCATATATTTTAGGTCGGATAGGGAAATCGCCAAAATCAATATTCTCTTTTGGATTCCAACCTCCGGTAGTATCTTCCCTTTCTAAAGAAAACAATGGCTGGATAAATATTCTATTCATCTTATGATCCTTAGTATTATACGCCATTGCAAAACGACCATTCTCATTGGTTGTTACAGTCTCGTTCAATCCAATTTTTCCATACGCACCTCCATAACCTCCCCAGCAACGAATCGTTAATTCCATATTTGCAACCGGACTATTACTTGTGCAATCTTCAACAATTCTACCCTTTATAATATATATTTCATTTTTACAAGAAAGTAAAAACGCAATGCAGAAGAGAAAACAAACGTAATAAAGACTAGTGGATTTCATGCTAAGTGATTTAGAATGAAGTAAAACTATGCACTTTTGAGCGAATAAACAAAAATTTTATTTTGAAGTTGTAAGTTGTTTTGTTTCTTGCCACGAATGCACGAATTAACACCAATAATTCGACACGAAATGATAATGAGGTTCACTTTTTTCTTGCCACGAATGCACTAATTAACACCAATAATTCGACACGAAAAGATAATGAGGTTCACTTTTTTCTTGCCACGAATGCACGAATTAACATCAATAATTCGACACGAAATGATAATGAGGTTCACTTTTTTCTTGTCACGAATACACAAATTAACATCAATAATTCGACACGAAATGATAATGAGGTTCACTTTTTTCTTGCCACGAATGCACGAATTAACACCAATAATTCGACACGAAATGATAATTAGGTTCACTTTTTTCTTGTCACGAATACACGAATTAACACCAATAATTCGTGCCCCATTCGTGGCATTTAAACTAAAGAAGTGGCAATTTTAGAAATACACCGCCTTCAAGCTCATGTCCAAGCTTTTTGCGGAATGGGTTAAAGCGCCCACTGAAATGAATTGAATTCCCGTTTCGGCAAATCCACGTATGGTTTCCAAAGTGATTCCTCCAGAGGCTTCCGTTTCGTATTGAGCTGGAATGGTTGGTAAAATCGCTTTGATGCGCTCTGGTGTGAAATTATCGAGCATGATTCGATTTACGTGACCTGTTTCCAGCACCTGTTTCAATTCGTCTTCGTTGCGCACTTCGATTTCAATTTTCAAATCGAGGTCATTTTCTTTGATATATTGATTCGCTCTTTCTATCGCTTGCTGGATTCCACCGGCATAATCGACGTGATTGTCTTTCAGCATGATCATATCATACAAGGCAAAACGATGATTTCCACCGCCACCAATTCGAACCGCCCATTTTTCCATGTAGCGTATGCCTGGCGTTGTTTTTCGCGTATCCAGCAGTTGGCAATTGGTACCTTCGATGATTTTAACGATGCTATTCGTTTTTGTGGCAATTCCGCTCATGCGTTGCATGAAATTCAGCACCAAACGTTCGGTTGTCAAAATGGAACGAGAACTACCTTCCACCGTAAAAGCAATATCACCAAATTTAACGGGGGTTCCATCTTGGATGAATACTTCCATTTTCAAACTGGGATCAAACTGATGGAAGATTTTTTGTGCCAATTCCACACCCGCCAAGATACCTTCGTCTTTCACGATTAGTTGAGCAGTTCCTTTGGCATCTTCAGGAACACAAGAAAGCGTGGAATAATCGCCCGATCCAATGTCCTCGCGAAGCGCATTTTCAATTATTTCTTCAATCATAACGCAAAGATAGAAAACGGAAATTGATTTAAGATTCGATGGTCAAGGTTTCAATTCGAAATACGGACCCAATTTTTTTAAAATGGAAAGTCACTCGAAAAGTAGTTCCTTTCGAGACATAATTTCCAATTGAAAACGTCCCGCTATCAGCTTCTTTCCCTTTGAAAATGAATGAAAATTTACCATTGGGTTGTTTCGAAAAAAAATCCTTCAAAACTATATTCGCCTGGGATTGTGAGTAAGCGCCTTCATTTCCCAAAACATTCAACAATACTTTCTCTTTGGAAAGTTCAACGATTGCCTTGGCATCATTGGCGTTGAACGCTTTTTCTAGTTCATTATGGGGAATGTCTGCCCCGGAAAAAGACAAGACCAAACTGGCCAAAAGAAGGTAAAAATAACTCATTTCTAACGTTTTTATTCATGCGAAATCAGCAAAAACCCTGCCGCAAAACAACGTTTGCAAAAAAAGGGCAAGAACTGTACTTTTGAGCTGTGAAGATAAAAGTAATTTGCATAGGAAAAACAGGAAAAAAATTTCTGGTCGAAGGTGAAAGCGAATATTTGAAAAGATTGACGCGTTACATTGCCTTTGAAAAAATTGAAATTCCCGACATAAAAAACGCTAAAAGTCTGACCCACGACCAAGTGAAAGTCGCCGAAGGAAAGGAAATTCTTTCCAAAATTGACAGTGGCGATTTTTTAATTCTACTTGATGAAAATGGCAAAGAATTCACCAGCGAAAAGTTTGCCGACTACCTGCAAAATCGATTCAATTTAGGTGGGAAATCCATCGTCTTCGTTATCGGTGGAGCGTTTGGATTCTCTGATGAATTGTACCAAAGAGCCAATGATAAAATTGCGTTGTCCAAAATGACTTTTTCGCACCAAATGATTCGGATGCTCTTTTTTGAGCAAGTCTATCGCGCCATGACGATTTTGAAAGGAGAACCCTATCACCATAGTTGAATGGGATTTCAACAATTCTTTTATCTTTGACTCGAGAGAACCAAATGGAAATCCTACAATATTTTGAGCTTATACCGATTATTTCCGCCGTACTTTGGTTGGTTTTGATTTTTCTCTTCGCCGGTTTGGTTCAAAGTAGAAGAACAAAGAATGAAATCAATAAATACTTCCTATCCCAGGTTTATTTCCGGGTTTTCATGGCGCTTTTTTATGGTGTTTTCTATTTGTTGTATTATGGCGGTGGCGATACCACTGCTTATTGGGATGGTGCGATTTCATTGCATAATTTGTTCATGAATTCGCCTATAAATTATATCTCTGAAATGTGGCAACCTTCCAATATGAGTAATTTGTACGAAAACTTCAATTCCGCGACAGGCTATCCTCCCGGATGGATTTATAGGGAACCAGAAAGTTTTTTTGTTAGCAAAATACTCTCTATTTTTAGCCTAATCACCTTTAAAAGTTATTTGGCGACAACTGCCATTCTAGGTTGTATTTCTTCCTTCGCCACCTGGAAATTTTACACATCTTTGCGATCCTTGAAAATTTCAAATGAAAAATGGCTGACTTTCGGTATTCTCTTTTTGCCATCGGTGGCATTTTGGTGTTCCGGAATTTCCAAGGATACCTTTATTTATATTTGCATCTGCCTAGTAGTCAGCTTTATTATTGAATTTTTTAAAACCGACAGAAGAATTAAAAATTCATTTTATTGGGTCACGTTCATTGCCTTTTTTGTCATTTTCAAAACTCGAAATTATGTTCTAGTTGCATTACTACCGGGTTTTTTTATTGGATTAAGTATTCTATTGACTAAAAAAGCTACATCAAACGCTCTTAAGAAATTTTTGATTCGTGTTTTTTTTATCGGATTAGGCGTTTCAGTTCTGGCACTTTTTATTCAAATAAAATCGTTTGACAGTATTCTCGAAGAAATTATTACCATTCAACAAGATTTTAACGGTAACAGTACTTATACCGGTGCCAGATATGACCTGAATATAAGTGACTACTCAACTTTTGGAATCATTAAATCAATTCCTGCTGCATTGCTGGCCTCCTTGTACAGACCATTTCCATGGGAATCCTTTTCTCCAACATTGATTTTGAATGGACTAGAAAGTTTAATTTTAATTTTCTTGAGCATTCGCTTTTTCAAAAATGGAAAAACTAAAATAAAGCAAATCAACTCGAGTTCGACGCTTACTACGATTTTAGTTTTCTTATTAATTATGGGCTTTTCCATTGGTTTTTCGTCCGGATTGTTCGGTGTTTTGGTTCGATTTAAGGCAATTATTCTTCCATTATTTATTGTTCTTTTAACAATTAGTGGAACACCAGAATCATTAATAAATTCGAAGCATGAAAACTAAAGAATACTTTCACAATTTAGATGGTTGGCGAACGATATCTTTTCTACTCGTCTTTTTTTATCACAGCTTTCATACTGAAAATTCATCTATACTTAATTCAGAAACCTATATTTTTGTTACAAAAAAGCTTTTTATAAATGGAAATATCGGAGTGAATTTTTTCTTTGTTTTAAGTGGTTTTTTAATCACCTATTTCGTTATTCAGGAAAAATTAATTACTGGTAAAATTCAAGTAGTTAATTTCTGGACTCGGCGAATATTAAGAATCTGGCCACTTTACTTTTTTTGCGTAGTGTTTGGTTTCCTAATTTTTCCCTTTTTGAAAATATATTTTGGTCAAATTCCTGCAGAAACAGCCCACTTGCTCAATTACATTACTTTTACTAGCAACTTTGACATGATAAACAATGGATTGCCGGATGCCTCAATACTTGGTGTTTTATGGAGTGTGGCTATTGAAGAACAATTTTATTTAATCTGGCCCATTTTACTAATTTTAGTTCCATCAAAACGATTCATTTATTTATTTGCATCGCTAATCCTGATAAATATCGGTTATAGAATATTTAATTCTCAAGACATACAACTTGAAATGCACTCGTTGAGTTGCATGGGAGATTTAGTGATTGGTTCATTATCCGCCTATTTAGTTTTAACCAAAGAAAAGTTCCTTATTTTTATGAAAAATCTACCAAAATGGGCGATAATGATGTTCTATTTTGGATTATTTTCATTTCTGTTTTTCAGAACTCAAATCAGTAATGTTTCGCCTGTTTTATTGATTTTTGAACGCTTGATATTAGCAATATTCATTGCCGTTATTATTTTGGAACAAAATTATGCTGTCCATTCTTTTTTTAAAATGAAAAACTTTAAAATGCTAAGTAGACTTGGGAAATATACGTATAGCATGTATTGTCTCCATTTTGTTGGTATTCTAATCACACTCCAACTAACAAAATTATTAAAATTCAATACAGAGTTATGGCAAGTTTTGATTTTTGAAACGCTACTTTCTATGATATTAACAATAGTAATGGCCTATTTGAGTTATCAGTATTTAGAAAAACCTGTTTTAAAACTAAAAAAAAGGTTCTCGTGAATGACCTTAATGTAAAATGAACTCGCCAATTCTATATTCAAGACCTAAAATTTTACTTTTAAATGAGATTCAACATGGTGAACCAATAAATTTTCAGTTTAACGAACAATCAAAATACGCTGAATAGTCACCGCATCATTTACAGTCATTCGGATAAAATAACAACCCGCTTCAATGCGACGGATATCTTGGCTGGTTTTGTACAAACCCGATGTGAGAGACGCGTTTTGGTAAAAATCCAAAATCTTTCGTCCCCGTTCGTCGATCATATCGATTGAAATGGTCGAATTCTCAGCAACCAATAGATTCAATTCCAACACATCGCTGGCGGGATTCGGATAAATCGGCAATAAAATAACCTCCGAATTCTCCGTGTTTTTGCAAACCCGATTGTTGGCATAATTCGATTCCAATTCGGCAATGGATCCTTCGACACAATAGAAGGCTGTGAGTTCATCAGCGCTAGTCGGATTGTAAACGGGCTTCGATTGAAACAAATAAATGAAGTGCTCGTACGGTTGCAACGTGCCATTCCATGTTTCTTGAAACAACGGACCTTTTTCAGAGGACAAGAACAAATCGACATTGGAAAAAGGTGCCGAACCTTCATTTTTAATTTCAACGCCGACCACCGCCAAATTGCCTGTTTTTTGATAAAATAAATTCCCCAAAACCAAATCATTGAGTCGTGATTTTATCTGTACAATCTGGTAAGTGGTATCCCTACAACCGATCGTATTTGTCGCAATCAATTGTACTTGAAGTAGTGAATCAATCCAATTTTGACCAAAAATATGATTTGGCGAAGGCAACGCACTTGAATTTCCGTCACCAAAATCCCACGCATAGCTCGTTCCCCCAACCGAAGTATTGGAGAATGGAATAGGGATTCCTTCCGCAACAATCGAAGAAGGAACTGTAAATGCCGCATCCAACTCAGTGGTAGCTGTAAAAAATTTCGAAACCGTTGAGGCACAACCTTCAACCGATTCCACAATCATTTTAACTTGTTGTTGATCAAAGGTAGAAACCAAATAGTTGACCGAATCTCCATACAAGGTATCCGTCAAATTGAGAATCCAGGTAACATTCGCGATCGAACCTTGAGGAATGGAGGATGTATCTTTCAACACCAGATACGTGCCCACACAGGCTGGTCCCATTTCAATGTATGGAACGGGATAGGGATGAATGGCGACCGAAACAACCGAATCCGACACACAACCGTTCGCGGAGGTAATCGTTAGCGAAACATCTTGATTTCCATACTGCGTGTAACTTTTCACAGGTGCTGCGAGCGATGAACTGGTGCCATCCCCAAAATCCCACAAATACGTAGCTGGCGAATTGACTATCGAGTTATTGACTATCGCGCTCGGCTGACCAACACAAGCTGACGCAATGGTGAAATCAACGGTGGGCGAAGGATTTACAGTAACCGAAAAACTCGTGTCGGAAACGCAACCATTGGAATCGGACACAGAGAATGAAAAAATAAAAGTTCCAGCATTTGGCAAATAAACCGACGGATTTTGGACCGACGAATAATTGTTCGCACCCAAACTCGGTTGCCCAAAATCCCATTGGTACGTTTCAAGGTCTTCATCTCCCAACAGGGTTAAGTCATACAATTCCGTTGTATTTTTCGAACACAATCCTGACAATGAAAAGTTGGCTTGGGGTGGTGTGAAAACGGATAGCGTTTGGGTCTGAAAAGCACCACATCCGAAATTAGAAAGGATGTACAACTGCACTGTATAATTGCCGGCAGAAGAATAAACGTGACTTGTATGTTGATCCGTTGACGTTTGTCCATCCCCAAAATTCCATTGCCAAGAAACGACTGTATCCGTTGGGATACCTACACTCATATCTGTAAATGAATTAGGTGAATTCAAACATTGATTTTGATAGAAAAAGTCGGCTAAAGGTGCTTGACCCGCAATGGTTACGTGTATCGTGTCATAACCAGTACAACCATGAATATTGGTGGTTTCAACATAATAATCCCCCGTTGTATCGATGGCAAAAGAAGCAGGTTGTCCTGCCGCCGGTGAACCATTCCAGAAATAGTTGGTTGTTTCATTGGCTGCGATTTGCAAGGATATTAAATTGCCTGAGCACAAAGCGGTGTCTATTCCTAGAGAAGCTATTTGAGCGTAATAATCAAAATAAAAATTCAACGAGACACTATTTCTCGAACAACCTAGTGAATCGGTTACCGAAACATAATAGGTTCCTGGAGTATCAATATATAAAAATGAATTTGTCTCACCGGTGCTCCAATTGTAACTATAATCTGAACCCAAACCAGTATCCCAAAGAGTAGAATCATTGAAACAAATGGCAAGATTCTCAGGTTGATTAATTAGTGGATTAAAGACTTTAATCGAATCTCTTAAAATAATTCCAAAACTATTTACTTCAACCCAATAATTCCCTTCTTGTGCAACCGATATAGTGCTGACATTCGTGGCACCTGTTGACCATGTTATTGAAGAATAAGCATTATCAGAAGGAACAGATAAATTTATGGAGTGGCCACATAAGAGCAATGTATCTTTTCCTAAATAAGGATACCTCGTGTACTTCCAACTCAAATATTTTTCGATTGAGTTTCTTGATAAACTATCTTTTGGTTGATTAAACAAAAGCATTTCTACATAATCACCATTCCAGAATCTGGTAGTATAATTACGGTCTTTATTCATTGTCGATGCGCGGCAATTACCCGCAGTGTATAAGGACATTACTGTATATTGTGTCGGTCTTAAAAATGTGGCGAAATTTTTTGTAATACTATTACTTCGAACCACACCATTCAAAACGTTAGAATTTGCCCATGTGGTACTAAACATTTGATTTGTAAAACCACCATGATAGTTTGGATTAACTTCATCTCCCAAAATCGATGCAAACTCTTGATTTCCAGTATTGTGTTTAAAAACAAAAAAAGCATCACGAATGGTCTTCAAAGTATCAAATTTTAAATAATCATCTAAACCATCCATTCTAACAACAGGCAAACCATTCAAAGCATTATCAATTTTTAATGGTTGGTTTGAGCTATTGGATTGCACAGCATGGGGAAGCCCAACTTGATTCGTCCACTGGCTGATATAATTGGCGCCATTTACTATTAGACCATTTTCCGGTTTCAACCACATTAGTTTATTGGCAACTCCGTCGATATCGAAAATCACAAAATGAATTAAAGAAGTCTGCTTTAGGGTTATTAAATTTTTTATTTTCCAATAATACTCTCCGTTCGAAAATCCAGTTTTCAAAAAACTATTGGTATTTTGAACAGTGTCAATTGAATAGATGTTCGAGGCATTAACACCATTAAATATGGTAATTTCAAAAGACAAGAAAGCATTGTCATCCCACTCAAAAATAACCACAGGACCGTCTAACACTTCATTGTTGACTGGGTTCAGTTGTTGCAATTGAGACCAAAAATGATTCGAAATCGCTAAGAAGATAAAAAAAATAAAAAGTTTATTACGCATTTACAATTGATAGGTGAAATCAAAATATTAACCAATAACTATCCCAATTTTGATGGTAAAGTTGAAATTTGAGTTTATTTCTGCACTCCACAAAGATAGATTAAAACGCAAATATCGCCAAACCAGCAATGCTAATGACGTTAATTATTCCAATTTAGATGCTTTAAAGTTATTGGTTCTTATATTTGTTAAAATAAATCTCATAGAGTAAATCGTGATTATTTTTGATAAATGGCAAAAGAGTATATTGAAATCATTGAATCGAAAAAGAAGTTTTGGCATTTAGACCTTTTCGAATTATTGAGGTATTCCAACTTAATACGCATGTTTGTCAAGCGTGATTTTATTTCTGTTTACAAACAAACGATACTTGGACCGATTTGGTTTTTTCTACAACCTATTTTTACCACACTCATTTTTACTCTTGTTTTTGGTAAAATTGGAGAATTATCTCCCAAGGGAACTCCCGTTTTTTTGTATTATTTGTCTGGTATCGTTCTTTGGCAATATTTTGCCGATTGTTTAACAAAAACTTCTGTAACCTTCGTCGCTAATCAGCACGTTTTTGGAAAAGTTTACTTTCCACGCTTGACTGTTCCGATATCGATCATTATTTCCAACATGTTAAAATTAGGGGTTCAGCTGCTCCTTTTCATTGTAGCACTCCTGCTACATGCATTTTTAACGAACTACACCATTCAATTAAATTTTGCAATCCTGTTAGTCCCATATCTCATCCTTCTAATGGCCGGAATGGGCTTAGGATTTGGGTTAATCATTTCCTCTTTAACAATCAAATACCGGGACCTTCAGTTTATGATTCAATTTGGTGTTCAGCTACTTATGTACATAACTCCTGGAATCATCATGTCGTATTCTGATCTAACGAAAAATTTATCCGAATATGTTTGGGCCTTTAAGATGAATCCTATTGGACCAATAATTGAAACATTTAAGTACAGTGTTTTAAACGCAGGAAGCTTTTCTTGGTATTCTTTAGTATATTCATCCATGTTCACTATTATTATTTTATTCGCAGGTATTTTTACTTTCAATAAAACAGAGCAAAATTTCATGGACAGCATATGAGCACGTTCGCAATTAAAGTTGAGAAACTTTCCAAAAAATATAGACTTGGAGAATATAGCATTGGTACCTTTTTTGAGGATATAAATCGACGAATTAAAAAAATTAAAGGAGGCGCAATTACTGATGAAGTTATCGAAATAAACGATCGCACCCAAGCATCTACTTCAAATTTTGTCTGGGTTTTAGAGGATCTGAATTTTGAAATAAAACCCGGTGAAATCGTTGCCATTATAGGCAAAAATGGAGCTGGAAAATCTACCCTTTTAAAGATCCTATCGAAAATAACCGGCCCTACAGAAGGTAAAATAATGATAAACGGTCGTGTTGCTTCTTTACTAGAAGTTGGAACTGGTATGCATCCAGAACTAACTGGCCGAGAAAACATTTTTTTAAATGGAGCCATTCTAGGTATGACCAAGGATGAAATCAAACGAAAACTTGAAGATATTATTGAATTTGCTGGTATTAAGAAATACATAGACACTCCAATAAAACGCTATTCATCCGGCATGACAGTCCGGCTAGGTTTTGCCGTAGCGGCATTTCTTGAACCTGAAATTTTGATTGTAGACGAAGTATTAGCCGTAGGTGATGCCGAATTCCAACAAAGGGCAATCGGGAAAATGAAATCTGTAAGTCAAAATGAGCAACGGACGGTTCTATTTGTAAGTCATAATATGGCTTCGGTTTTAGACCTCTGCAAAAGTGGAATTCTATTAAAAAATGGGAAAATTGAAAAAATTGGGCCAATTCAAGAAGTGGTCGCTGCCTATCTACAAAATAATAGCGCTGGATCTGACGTTTCAAGAGATTTAAATAAAATAGAGGGTCGAGAAGGCAATGGTGCGATACAATTCACCCATTATGAGATTAAAGATTCAAAAGGTGAAATAGTAACTCATGCCCTTTCTGGCCAAGACCTTACATTTGAAATAACATTTGACATTCATTTTCCAAAAGAGTATCCTATTGTTCATTTTTCTGTTGCTATTACGGATGAAATGAATAGAAATTTGATTCACCTTTCTACCACTGAAAGTTTAGGAAAAGAATTAAGTATCTCTGCAGGTGTAAAAACGGGTAAAATAAGCTGCTCCATTAAAAATATCCCGTTGCCAGCCGATAATTATTACCTAAGCTTTTTTGTAAGTGATTTGGTGGAGGTTTTCGATCGAATCGACGGAGGAGGCAAATTATCAATAGAAGATGGAAATTTCTTCTCAAATGGTAAGAAAAAAAGTGCTTCATTAACTCGCTTTCTTTCAAAAAGCGAATGGGAACTTATTCCTGATTTTGACAATATCAATTAAAAAAGGCCAATGCGAATTTTACATGTTATTAATTGTATTGAAATCGGTGGAGCCGAAACTTTTTTGTTGCGACTGATTAATGAACTTGAAAACCAAGGTCATGTCAACTTTTTAATGACACTTACACCAGAAAACAACAACCAAGCATTGCTAACCCAATTTACGGAGCATTCAGAAACAAAAATTCTACAAAAAAAGCAGCCTGACAAAAAAATTAAATCATTTCTATTATATAAAATCAATGGTTTGTATAAAAGATTATCAGGAAAAGTCTTCTATGAACAACTTTTAAAAAACCAAACGAGAAATTATTACGAGAAATTGAAACTTGACAATGATATTGAAATAATTAATTCACATCTTATGTCTTCTGATTTCTTTGCTGCGGACACGCTGAAGCCAGCAATGAATTTGCCGTTAGTAATTACCAGTCAAGGCTGTTATAATGATTTCGAGAATATTCAAGCTGTATCGCGTTTAATTGATCAAGTTGATGGCTTGACTTATGTCGCTGATAAGAATTTGAAAGTTTTTCATTCAACCGGAAAAACTTTGCCATCAAATCGAAAATTAATATACAATGGACTAGAATTTTCCAGTGCTTTTGGGGGAATAAAACGTTCAGAAATTGGCTTAGAGGAAACCGATTTTGTTGTGGGTCAAATTAGTCGATCCATCGAAACAAAAGGTATGGAAATTGCGATAAATGCCGTTATCCATTTGCACAAAGAACATGAACTCCATACGTTAAAATTAGTCCTTATTGGGCCTGAAAACGACTATTACACATCGCTTAAAGAAAAATACAGCGAGTTTAAATATATTGTATTTCCAGGAGTGGCTCTAAAACCAACTGATTGGGTGGGAATGTTTGATCTAGGAATTCTTCCATCTTATTTCCCTGGAGAAAGTTGCCCAAGTAGTATCGTTGAGTATTTATCACTGGGGAAACCTGTGATTGCCACTGACATTGGAGAAATACCAAACATGATTAAAAGCGAGAATGGAGTTGGTGGGAAAATAATTTCAAAATTGGATGAAAAAGGAATTCCCGATTCTGTTGCCTTTGCAGATGAAATTCTGTGGTATTTTGAACACCCAGATAGTTTAAAAAAAGACTGTGAATTTGCTTCAAGTGCATTTGCAAAATTTGATATTTCTCAAACCACAAAAGAGTACCTTGGCATTTACAAAAAAGCTATATTGAGGTATGGTTAAGTCACTTATTAAAAAAACAGTCCTGTATCGGCCTCTGGCAATTCTATATGATTGGTACCACTTCAATATTAACTATATTCAAGAAGTAATTCGCATTCTATTTATTTCACCTACAACTCAAACATTTTTCTTTTTTCCTTTTTTCCATACAGGTGGAGCAGAACTGGTTCATTTGAACATTGTTAAGTCTATGCAATACCAAACGGTCACTTTCTTTACGCTTCCTTCAGCAAATGTTCATTTTCTTTCAGAATTTCAACAACATTCTGATTGTCACAATATTGAAAAAATGATTCGAAGCGCCTGGCGAAAAAAAATAATTCTACTTTGCATCGCCTTTAAAATCAATCGCAATAAATTCACCTCCGTTTTTGGCTGCCACTCATTATTTTTCTATGAACTTCTTCCCAATTTAAAAAAGGAAATTAAATGTGTTGACCTTATACATGCGTTCACGCATAGAGATGAGCCAGGTTTTGAAAAGTTCAGTTTACCTTACATTAATCGTCTAAATCAGCGAGTGACCATTAGTCAAAAAGGAAAAAATGACATAATTGAACAATATCGAGGTTTGAATATTCCAATTGATTTATCGAATCAGATCCATGTGATTTACAATTCTACCAATTTCACATGTTCAGAAATCCCAATCAAACCAACAGATGTTTTTAATGTTGTATATGTTGGACGCAACAGCCCTGAAAAAAGAATTTCACTGATTGGAAAAATCGCTTCAGAATTAAAAAACAACAATGAAATGTTTAATATTACACTTGTTGGTGGGGATTTGGAGCAAGGAGTAAACCTAGAGGATCGTAAGTCATGCAATTTCGTTGGAAACATTACTAGCTTGAAAGATTTGGAAATGATTTATCGCACAGCTCACGTCGTTTTAATTACCTCCACACGTGAAGGAATTCCTATGGCACTTTTGGAAGGGATGGTATTTGGCGCAGTTCCTGTTTCTACAAATGTGGGAGGGATTTCCGAATTGATAGAACAAAAAAAATCTGGTATTTTGATCTCTTGTGAATCAGACTACTCGCGTCAAAAGAAGCAATTCACAGAGGAAATAATTCAATTAAAAAACGACAAATCCTTGTTCCAGCTATACAGTAATAATTCCTTTAAGCGTGCAAATCAAAACTTCACGAAAAAGCAATTTGACAAAAATTATAATGAAATTATTCAGTCATGAGAAACTCACCGCTTGTTTCATTTATAGTGCCCTACTTCAATTCGGGCACCACCATTCAAGAAACGATGGATTCTATCTTCAATCAGTCTTATTCAAACTTTGATGTCTGGCTGATCAACGACGGAAGTACTGATGAACATTCGATAGAAAAATTGAAAGATTTTGAAGAAAATGCGCAGATAAAGATTCTGCATCAAGAGAATACAGGACCGAGCACGGCAAGGAATAAAGCGATATTATTATCTAACGCTGAGTTTTTTGTCTTTTTAGATTCAGATGATTTAATTGAGAAGGATACATTAAGTTTTGCGATTAAAAATATTGCTGATTATGATGTACTATTTGGAAACTGTATTTACTTTGGAAAAGATAACTTCATTAAAAAGCAAGAATTACCCTCGCCAGAACAAATTTTACTTTACAATTCAATTGCTGTTTGCACTATTACTAAAGCTAAAACAATAAAAACGATTTTATTTGATGAAGGTTTAGATAAAATAGGATTAGAAGATTGGGAATTATGGATTCATTTATTTTCAGAAGGGAAAAAATTCATTTACATTGACAAAGTATTTTTTAAAATCAGAGTCATTGATAATTCCAGAACATTTCAAGTGGCGAACAAAAATATTAAAAATGCTAAAAAATATATTTTCACAAAGCATGCTGAATTTTTATATGAGCAATACTTGGGTGTCTGCTCAAAAAAAAAAGAAATAGTCCAGAACATTGATTATAAAATTGGAAAACTAATTTTTCAACCCTATCGAATACTTAAAAAAGTAATTAAGTTTAAATGAAAAATTATTTAAAAACGGACGAAAACGAATTTCTTGAATCAAAGATTCAACACATAAATGCAACTTGGTAGTCAAATTATTTTTTTTCAGAGAAAGAGCGTGAATTAAATCACTACTCTTCCTTCTGAATGGATAAAAACTTAATTTGGCCACCGTCCAAAGTTGTCAAATTATGAGTCATTTAACCTATGATCAAAGATACACAATTAGTGTAATGTTAAAAAGAGGTTTTAGTCAATCAGAGATTGCTAGAACATTAGATAGGGATAAATCTGTTATCCATCGTGAGATTAGGCGAAACTGCGACGGCAGAGGAGGTAAATATAATCATGAATTAGCTCAACGTAAGTGCGATTTTCGTCACAGTCAAAAGAAAAAACATATTAAGTTGACTACTGAGATGTGGATTTATATTACAGATAAACTAGCGCAAAAGTTAAGTCCCGAACAAATTGTAGGATTAAGCAAACGCTTTAATAATGTTTGCGTTTCTCATCAATGGATTTACAATAAGATTTGGGAAGATAAAAAGCGAGGAGGAAAACTATGTAAAAATTTAAGGAGCAGAGGTAAGCCATACTTGAGACATGGGGTTAAAAGATATGCGTCGGGTAAAATCTCCAATAAAAAAGATATTACAGAAAGGCCAAGTATTGTCGAAATGCGAAGTAGATTTGGCGACATAGAAGTAGATACAGTGATCGGAAAACATCGTAAAATGGCATTAGTCACCATAAATTATCGATCAACGGGTATTTTAAAAATGGCAAAAGTTAAAGAGAAAACAAGTGAATTGGTAACAAAAAAAATAATTGAGTTATTGCAACCCTGGAAGCGATATTTGCATACAATAACATCAGACAACGGAGCCGAATTCACTAAACATGAAAGAATTTCAAAAGCTTTAAATATAGATTTTTATTTCGCTAAACCTTATCAAAGTTGGCAAAGAGGTAGCAACGAAAATTTAAATAGACTTGTTAGACAATACTTTCCAAAAGGAACAGATTTTAATGATATTGACGAAAAAGCAATTGAATTTGCAGAAAAACAAATTAACGAAAGACCACGAAAAAGATATAATTTTAGATCGCCAATAGAAATGTTAAACCAAAAGTTGCATTTATAGGTTGAATGTACCATTTGGAAAAATTAAAAATAAAGAATACACAAATAATCTGCCTTTTCAATGTATGTCTTTTGAGAACTTTTTTAAGGAAGACTCATTGGATGAAGTCTTAAACCAACTCCCCGATTCATAAGTATTGGCTGATTATAACTTTGACAATTCGAATGGAAAAAAATTGGCTACAAAAGGAGAATATAAATTATCCGAACATGCAAGAGAATTATTCGGTTTTTAAATTCCCAAATATTTTTGGACTTCTTAACCAATTTAACTGGAATTAAAAATCTAATACCTGACCCGAGTCTTGCAGGTGGTGATTATCATGAATTAAAGCCAGGCGTCTTTTTGAAAATTCATAGTGACTTCAACAAACATCCCGACACAAAATTAGATCGTCGAATTAACGTGTTGGTATACTTAAATAAAGATTGGAAATCAGAGTTCGGTGGTCAATTCGAATTGTGGAATGATTTAATGACAGAATGTGTTCAGAAAATCGAACCAAAATTTAACACTGTTGCAATTTTCTCGACTACCAGCAAATCTTACCATGGAAATCCTGAAATTATAAAATGTGATGAAAATAACAGCCGAAAATCAATTGCAACCTATTATAATACGAATGGGAGGCCTGAAGTTGAAATAAAGGACTATCTAGCAGAGCATTCAACCATTTTTAAAGCCAGAGAAAATTCAGATGATTTGGAAGAAACCGAAAAGTATTTAATTAATGGATTAAAAAGCGCTAAAAAGGCAAAAAACAGAAATAAATTTTTAAAAGTAATTAGATCAATTACCCCTCCAATCATATGGAAATTAATTATTAGTTGATTATCGATTCACGTCATATTATTGAAAGTTTTATGTTGTTATTATTGTGTAAATTTAAACCAGTTATAAAAGCGTTAATACATTTCTGTTGTTCCATCAATTCTGATATCTTTCAACATTGTAATTGAGCTCTGCATAAAGGAAAAGCATTATCCGTTAAAATTTCTTCTTTATAAAAATGAACGATTATACAATCAAACAACTTTCAAACGAGAATATTCAGGATTTAATTCCAATCTATAAAAATGCATTTGACAAAATCATACATTTTGACTATTTGCATAAAAAAATTAATACACAGCTGTTAGGCGAGTATTGTATAGGATTTATTGCATACGACCAATTGCAAAATCCAGCCGCTTTTTATGGCGTGTATCCTTGTCAAATTGAATTCAAAGGTAAACTATATTTATTCGCTCAGTCAGGAGACACAATGACCCATAGCTTGCATTCAGGAAAAGGTTTGTTCACTAAACTAGCAACGGAAACACATAAATTATGTTTCCAAAAGGGCTTTGACGGTTTATTCGCTTTTCCAAACGAAAACTCTTTACCAGGTTTTATAGGTAAATTAGGATGGAGCCATATTGACGATATAACTCCATATCTTATCCGTGTTAAATGTATCCCTTGGATTCGGCTCAAAAGCACTTTTGGTTTACCTCAAACCCTCCATAATAAATGGTGTAGATTTATTTTAAAAAAAGTCACCAAAGGTGAGCCTTTCAAAAGTTCATGCCTTTCAAATGATACTGCTGCCGTTGATCATTCTGAAGCATTTTTCGCATACAAAACTTATGAGGAAAACTACATAATTAATGTGAATGGAATAAAAGTTTGGGTAAAATTTAACGATATCTTTTTGATTATTGGCGACATTGAAGTTTGTGACGAATTGTCTTTTAAAAAAGTGATACGTGTATTAAAGAAATTAGCATTTAAGTTGGGTTTACCACATCTAAGGTTTCAGTTTAGTTCAAATACTTGGGGCGAAAGTATTCTAAAAAAATTTGGAACTCCAATGCAGGTGAAATACCCTATTGTCGGATTCAATTTTACGGATAAAATACCAATGGAAAAGATAAAATTTACAGGAGCAGACAATGATACGTTTTAATTAACCAAATAAATTATTTTAAATTTGAATTGGATCACCGTAATATCTTTTGGGTTAAAAAAAGTAATTTTACAAAAAGAATATGAACTTTAACAATTGGTTAAAAAATATCAAACTTGAAAAATAAAAAGTACCTCGAAGAATATATTACTGTCTTGCTCATATCATTTTTGGGAGTATTATTTAGCGTGTTTCTAGCAAAACCAAAAATCCCGGAAATAATGCATATGCTGGAAGCAAAAAATAATTTGTGGGAGGCAATTGAATTTAAAAAAAATCATATATTTTCTAACCTCTCGCAATACGACCCCAATTCAGGTGAAGCTAAATATGTTTTTCGCCTTACCGTGCCCTTGATAATGAAATTTTTTCAATTAAACGTTTTTCAAATGTACTGGGTTCAAATTACACTTGGATTTTCCATTTTCGTTTTGTGGGTAAGCATTTTCAAAGAATTTATTCATGATAAAAAAGGATTGATCCTAATAACTTTATGTCTAGCCAGCTCCTACTACGGAAAGGCTTTTATCATTGATAGTGGCACCGCAGTGAATGTCTTATCCTATTTTCTTATTTTATTTTCGATAAAATTTAGAAACGTTCCTGTTCTTTTTTGCCCTAGTCTTTTCATGCTTTTTTTTAATGACGAAAGAGGAATTCTGGCATTTTCTATAATTGCATTGTTTATTTTATTCTTTAAAAAGGATATTGAACATAAATTACTGACCAAATCATTTTATTTATTGATTGGATCATTTACAATTTGCGTTTTCATCAGGTTATTGTTAATGCTTTCATATGGTATGCACCTACCACTCGGTGAAATTGGATTCGGAATTTTTACAAATCAATGGAAATACGTGCATTTAGGACTTTTTTCAGGCTTAGTTGGTTTATCAATACCATTTGTAATTCAGCTAATAAATGAACTATCGCAAAAAAAGTACTTTTTCTTTTTTTCCACTTCGTTTGTCTTGATAATTTTTATAATAGGCACATCAATAGTATCTGATATGACTAAAAGTATCGCATACTTAACTCCGCTTTTTATACTTTTCATGTGGAGAATGTTGAACTCAAACAAGGATTATCAACTTTTAATCTATGCCGTTTTAATTACAAATATTCTGTTTCCAACAATTGTTGTTGTTGGAGACAAACAATTTGAATTTTATAGCTTTACGTTCGATATTATTTTTAAAGTTCACTCATTATTCGTTTAAATGAAAATATTAATTACTGGAGGTGCAGGTTTTGTAGGATCATCTATTGCGATAAGATTAAAAAAAGAAAATCCATTAAACGAGATTATTTGTTTTGATAATCTAAAGAGACGCGGTTCAGAATTAAACATGAAAAATTTCCTAGAATTGGGAATTAAATTTATACATGGCGATATTAGAAATGTCGAGGATTTTAAAAATATCGGTGACTACAATGTTATGATAGAAGCATCTGCAGAACCATCTGTACTTGCTGGAACGAAAGGTGGTCCTAATAGTGTTATTCAGAACAACCTGATTGGATCCATTAATTGCTTTAATAATGCACTAAACAATGATGCCTTATTAATTTTTTTATCTACAAGCCGGGTATATCCAATACAAAAAATCGAAAATGCAAATTTTATTGAGGAGGAAATGAGTTATTCATTTTCAGATAAACAAACTGAATTTGGCATATCCGAATATGGAATATCTGAGAAACTTTCATTGATAGGATCACGTTCTTTCTATGGAACAACAAAGTTGTGCTCAGAGCAATTACTTGAAGAATATCATTCCTTTTACGGTTTAAAAACCATCACAACCCGATTTGGAGTAATTGCAGGGCCAAGACAAATGGGCAAAACAGACCAAGGTGTAGTGACACTATGGATGGCGAATCATTTCTGGAAAAAATCTTTAAGTTATATAGGATATGGTGGGAAAGGAAAGCAATTTAGAGACATTCTACACATTGATGATTTAGTAGATTTAGTCATACTCCAAATTGAACAAAGTGATAAATTTAATGGTAAAGTTTTCAACGCTGGGGGGGGAATAGGGAATTCAGTATCTTTGAGAGAAATGACAAATATATGCCAACAAATTACCGGTAATAAAATTGATTTATCCGAAATTCCAGAGAACAGACCAGCTGATTTAAAAGGTTATGTAACCGACAACAGTTCAATTTTTGAAAATTGCAGTTGGAGACCTAATCGGAATGTTGAAAAAACATTTGCAGATATTTATGAATGGATAAAAACCAATCAAATCGAACTAAAAAATATATTAAATTAAAATTATGAATATCTGTCTAATTACTGGTTCTGGCGGACTAATTGGTGGCGAATCTGTAGATTTTTTTTCAGACAAATTTGATATTGTTATTGGTATCGATAATGATATGAGAGCTTATTTTTTTGGTGAAGAAAGTTCAACCAAATGGAATATTGATCGATTATTAGAGAAACATTCCAATTTTAAATTTAAGGATGTCGACATCCGCAATTATCATGAACTAGAATTAATCTTTAAGGAATTTAATTCTGACATAAAATTGGTCATTCATACGGCTGCACAACCAAGTCATGATTGGGCTGCAAAAGAGCCTCTTACAGACTTTACAGTAAATGCAACTGGCACGGTTAACCTGCTCGAATTAACTCGACTTTTTGCGCCAGAATCGGTCTTCATTTTTACTTCTACCAATAAAGTTTATGGAGACAACCCAAATTCATTGCCAATAATTGAGCTCGATAATCGCTGGGAAATTGATCAATCTCATTCCTATTATAATAATGGAATCGATGAAAAAATTAGCATTGACCAAACGACTCACTCTGTATTTGGATCCTCAAAAGTAGCTGCCGACATTATGGTTCAGGAATATGGTAAATACTTCGGATTGAAAACTGGTGTTTTTAGAGGAGGATGTTTAACAGGACCCAATCATTCAGGAGCAAAGCTTCATGGCTTTCTGTCATATTTAATGCAACGTACAATTACGGGATCAAGTTATACGATTTTTGGATACAAAGGTAAGCAAGTAAGAGATAATATTCATTCTTGGGATTTAGTAAATATGTTTTGGCATTTTTACTTGAAACCCCGGCCAGGTGAAGTGTATAATGCTGGTGGAGGTCGTTTTTCTAATTGCAGTATGTTAGAAGCAATAAAAATGTGTGAAGATATTGCAGGTAAAAAATTGCCCTATACATATTCAAAGGAAAATCGTATTGGCGATCATATTTGGTATATTAGTGACTTGTCAAAATTCAAGAGTCACTATCCTGAATGGAATTGGAAATATTCCCTTCAGTCAACATTAGAAGAGATGCATTCTAAAATGATAAAAAGATATTAATGTCTACAAAAATTAGAATATTCTTAATACGAAAACTTTTATGGAGTTTAGAAAAAAAATTTTTCTATCCCAAATTGTCCAAGTTTTATAGGAAGTATAATAATCCAATAGACACACAGATCATTCTTGATGTTGGCTCAAATAGAGGTCAAAGTATTGATTTTTTCAATAAAACGTTTCAAAATACTAGAATAATCGGCTTTGAACCGAACAAGGAACTTTTTCAATTCCTTGTTCGGAAATATTTAAATTACCAAAATATTGAATTAATAAATAAAGGTGCCAGTGATAATAACGGATCCAGAACTTTTTATGTTAACCAACTTGATGAAACTTCTTCTTTTGAGGAACTTAATTATGATTCAATTTATTTAAAGAAAAAAGCAAGATTACTAGGAGTAAAATCAAAAGAAATTATTAAACAAGAATTAATTGTTGAAGTCATTGAATTATCTGAATTTATTAAAGCTAAAAATCTGATTGACATCTTTTTGTTAAAAATTGACGTCGAGGGGCACGAATACAGTGTTTTAAAGGGACTATTTTCAAAAAAAAATGACTTTAAAATTCATCACATCCAGCTTGAAAATCACCAAGATGATATGTATATAAATAATTCCTTTAAAAAAATTGAAGAGTTACTTTATGAAAAATCGTATTTTCTCAATTATACAATCAAACATGTATTCGGAGATTTCACCGAAAACATTTATTCCCTAAATAATGAAGCTTAGTGTAGTAATTCCAGCCTATAATGAAGCTGAATCAATCGTGGAGACATTAACTCATCTTTATTCTTGTTTAAATGAGAATAATATCTCTCACGAGATACTAGTTATTAATGACAATTCCAAAGATTCAACGTTGGAAATTTTAATGAAAGAAAAATCAAATATTGACACCTTAAAAGTTTACACAAATGATGGTCCAAATGGTTTTGGATATGCCGTTAGATATGGCCTTGAAAGATTTAAAGGGGATTGCGTCGCAGTTATGATGGCTGACCTCTCTGATTCTCCAGAAGATTTAGTCATTTTTTATAACAAAATGTTGGAAGGATTTGATTGTGTTTTTGGAAGTCGTTGGATAAAGGGAGGTAGAGTATATGATTATCCCCAACCAAAGAAAATGATTAATCGAATTGCAAATAACATAGTGAAAATTACTTTTAGATTAAAGTATAACGATTGTACCAACGCCTTTAAACTATATAAAAGAGAAACTATATTGGGTCTTAAGCCATTTCTTTCTCCTCATTTCAATCTAACATTAGAACTTCCTTTAAAAGCAATTGTGAGAGGCTATTCATATGCTGTTGTACCGAATTCATGGAGAAATCGAAAAGCTGGAGAATCAAAACTTAAAATAAAGGAGATGGGAAGTCGATATTTTTTTATCTTACTATACTGTTTAATCGAAAAACACTTTTCACAAGGAGATTTTAAAAAGAAAAATAATTAATTATGAACTGGTTTGAACAAAAAATTCTAAGTTTTTTTGTAAAAACAAAAGGCGTTTTTTCTTCTCCTATATTATCTGGGAATGGTCTAATATTTATGCTACACCGAGTGCTCCCGGAAAATGAGAGAGCTTTATTTTCACTTAATCAAGGTTTGGCAATTTCTCCTGAAAAATTAGAAGAATTCATCCTTCTTTTCAAGAACAAAGGTTTTAGGTTCATCTCAATGAATGAGCTAAATAATCATTTTGAAAACGGAAGTAAATTACCCGATAAATTCATTTGTTTCACGTTAGATGATGGTTACAAAGATTCATTAACTCATGGTCTTCCCATTTTCAAAAAACACCAAGTTCCATTTACCATATACATTACAAATTGTTTTCCAAACGGAACGGCCGTTCTTTGGTGGTACTTATTCGAAAGTCACGCGAAATCCTACAATGAATTGATTATCAATTCATCATTAGGAAAAATGAAATTTAATTGGCAAAATCAAACGGAAGCCTTTGAGCAATTCAGGCAAGTTAGTGAAGCAATAAAATCAATACCCGCGACGGAATTGAATTTTGTTTTGAGTAAGAGTTTTAAGGTTTCTACCGCGGATTTAAAAAAACAATGTAAAAATATCGCACTTTCGTGGAATGATATAATTCAACTTTCAAAGGAACCTTTGGTAACAATTGGCGCACATACAATGAACCATATTTCTGTAAAACAACAATCAGCCTCCATCGTTGAAAAAGAAATGAAAGCGTCCAAATTAGAAATTGAACAATACATTGGTATGGAAGTAATTCATTTTGCTTATCCCTTTGGGAGTGCCTTTGATGTAAGTAAAAGAGATATTGATATTGCCTTCGATGCAGGATATAAAACATCGACCTTAAATCAACCAGGCAATATATTTAGGTGCAATAAACAATCTAGAAATGCACTAGCACGAATGCCACTTGGCAATCAAACGGATTCTTACAGAATGGAAAATTACATGAATGGTATTTATCATTATTCAGTAAATGGATTTAAACGAAACATATATTAAATGGACGTTTCAATAATTATAGTTAGTTATAAAACTCCCGAATTATTGGCTAGTTGCGTTCACTCGATAATAGAAAACAAATCAAAGTTAACGTATGAAATCATTATAGTTGACAATGCAAATGGAGATGGTAGTGAAGATTATATTTTAAGCAGGTTTAAAGATGTTAGATGGATTAAAACGGGATATAATTCTGGGTTTTCTAGGGCAAATAATATTGGGTTTAAAGAAGCAAATGGAAATTTTATTCTGGCATTAAATCCTGATGCTACTCTTCCAATTTCATTTTTAGATGATTTCCTTAATTTTTACAAATTAAAAAAAACAGAATTCAAATCTCAATTAGGATTATTAACATGCCGAATTGTTTCTTCAGAAGACAATTCTTTACAAATCGGATCAGGTAAGAGATTTGTAAATTTTAATAAAGAAATAAATAAAAATCCTTTTTTAATTTATTTCAAACGAACTTTTAGTTTAAAACCAAGTTCATATGACCCAAATGTGAGTCATTATAAAAATCATGAAATAGATTTTGTAAGTGGTTGCTGTTTCATTATTGAAAAATTAAAAATAGAACAACACAATTTGTATTTTGACGAAGATTTTTTCTTATACTTTGAGGATTTGGAGTTAAGTTTTCGAACGAAAAAAATCGGTTTAAGAAATTATTTTTGTGGAGATCTTGAAATATATCATGTAAATTCAGCAAGCACATCAATGAGCGTCAATAAAGAATCTCAGATTATAGTTTCAGAATATTTATATTATTTCAAAAGATTTAATTTAATTCAGTACTTTTTACTTGGGTATTTAATAAACTTCAACTTTTGGTTAAACAGCAATTTATTAAAAAGGAAAAAAGAAATTGAAATGTTAGTGAAATTGAATTTTGAAAAGAAGTTATTTAAAAAGTATTTTTTTCAAATTCCAAAAAAATACGGTAATCCAAAACAAAAAAAATCAGATTATTTGAAATATGATTAGAAAAGTCCTAAATAAAATTCGCTTTACTAATAATCAGTCTCAAATCGCTGATTTAATTGTAGAAATAAATCAAATTAGAAAAAAGAATTCAACCATAGTTCTTTACGGATCACCGACTGAAGAAAATTGGAAAGGAATTGCAAATGCCACAAAAAGTTTATTTCCTGCAAACGCGATAATGATCCCACAACTTTATTCAAATTCAGTATTTAACAATTCAGAAACTATTCAAATTTGTGAAGAGATTAAAAATTTAAAATTTAAAAAAATAATCTTTAGTGGTTTTGCACCTTATTTTTTTACTTGGATAGATCGGTTATATGACCACGTCGATGTCGATATAATTTATCATGGCACCATTAGTGAATTTCATGATACTAATCATCAAAACTTCATTGAACAACTAATCGCCTGTGGAAAGCTAGGAAAAATAAAACAATACGGTTTTATTAAAATTGGATTAGCAGAAGTTTTTAAAAAATTCTATGGCTTCAATTCATTTCATCAAGTATTACCGCAGCCATTAATTCCAAAAAATCTTCAAAAAATAGAATTTGATAAAAGTAAAATACATATCGGTATTTTTGGGAATAATACATTTAATAAGAATTTGCATAACCAAGTCATTCATGCCTTGATGATTGACAACGTTATTGTACACGTTTTGGATGAAAGTATTTTTCATTATTTGAATTTAAATGAGCGAATTGTTGGACATGGGAAAAACTTGCCATATGATATTTTCTTGAGTCTACTCGCTTCTATGGATTTAAATTTGTATATGTCATTTAATGAATCATATGGACTTGTCGCTTCGGAAAGTAAAGCTATAGGTGTTGAAACTTTAGAATTAAAAAACACCGACTATCTCATGGAAATTAGGTCGAAATTAAAATTATGAGAATTCTACATGTTATACCCAATCTTAAAAAAGGGGGAGCACAACGTTTAGCTTTGAATATAGTGAGCACGCTTCATTCGATTCCAAATATTCAGGTACATTTAATTACATTTAACTCAGAAAACGATTATTCCTTTTTAACCAATTCAGTTATTTGGAAAATCATACCTTCAAGAGTAATCCCTTCAATTAGCAGGAAATCAATCGTTGAAATTGAACAATTACAAGAATACATCGACAACTTTCAACCAGACATAATTCATTCACATCTATTTGAAACAGAGATAGTTTTGGCACATGCCGCATTATCAAAAGGCACAAAAAGAATTGTTCACTTCCATGACAACATGCACCAAATGGACAATTATACTTTTAAAAAACTTTTCAAGAAATCTCAGGTAACTAATTTCTTTGAAAAATTGTTGGTGATTAAAAGCTATCCAAAGAATACGACGGCAATTTGCGTGTCCAAAAACACAGAGCAATTTGCAATAGAAGTATTGCCATCCTTTATCTCTAAGAAGTTGATCTATAATGCAATAGACCTGAATCGATTTCAACCTAGCAAAAATCTTGTAAAAAGTAATCAAATAACCATAATCGGAAGTTTGATTGACAATAAAGGACAAAAATTAGCGATTGATTGTATTGGAGAATTAAAATCAAGAGGAATAATTGTCCATTTAAATATTCTTGGAGATGGGCCCAATAAATTGAGGTTGCAAAAGCAAATTGATAATCTATCACTTCAGGAGTCGGTGACAATATATGGTAACGTAAATTATCCTGAAGAATATTTAAAAAAGTCAACTATTTATTTACATACAGCAACGTATGAAGCATTTGGATTAGTTATGATTGAAGCCATGGCTTGTGGTATACCAGTAATTTGCACTGATGGATTAGGAAATAGCGAATTAATCAAACAAGGCGAAAATGGATTTATGGTGTGGGAACGCGATCCGAAATTACTAGCTGACAAAATCGAGTATTTATTTAACAATGATATTCTACTTGAGGAAATGAGCGAAAAGGCTTGGAAATTTGCACAAAATTATGGAATGGAATCGTATATAAGAGAAATACTGAATATATATTCTTCATGAAAGAACATTTTCATTTAAAAGGTTTAGATGGTTTAAGGGCTGTTGCTGCTGTTGCGGTGGTGATTAGTCATATTGAATTAATCAAAAAGGGAAATAAGCTAAGCAATTATTCCTCACATATAGAAAACTGGGGTAACCTAGGGGTTGTTTTGTTTTTTGTATTAAGTGGCTTTTTAATTACCACGTTGCTTTTAAAAGAAAAAAAAAGTGAAAATTCAATAAACCTTAAATATTTCTATTTACGCAGAATTTTAAGAATTTGGCCTTTGTACTTTTTAATATTAATGTTGTCAGCGTATATTTTCAATTATTCCCCTTCGTGGTTAACGTTATTACTTTGCTCTACCATATTTCCCAATTTTGCTCATGCGTTGGCTTCTGGATGGACCGTAAGTCCTCAAATATGGTCAATTGGCGTTGAGGAACAATTTTATTTATTTTGGCCTACTATTCTAAAACAAAAACACAAAACAGTAATTTTGTTTTGTGTTTTATTCATCTTTATTTATCCATTTTTTCCTCATATTATACAATTTAGCTTGAACAAATTAGGTCATAGTTCTAATACATTAAAATTGGTTGAAAAAATAATGGAGGTATTAAACTTTAATGCGATGGCCACAGGAGCTCTTTTTTCAATATTGTATTTTCAGAAAAATAAGTTTTTCAATAAATTGATAAACCTGTCGAAGATCTTAAACTATGCAGTTGTAATTTTCACTTTGATTTTGTGGTTTAGCAGTTTCAATTTCGGTTTTTATCAAATACCCCTATTTTCATTTCTATTCGCGATTATGATTGTACTAATCATTAACGGCACGTTAACTAGTTATTTTGAAATAAAAGCATTACGCTTTCTGGGAAAAATATCATATGGAATATATATGTACCATTGGATTATTCTTTTATTGTTGATGAAACTTCTTAAACCAAAGTTTAATCAATCCATTTTAATACCAAACATATTAATGTACTCCTCTGTAATTATTTTAACAATTTTAGCTGCGTTTTTATCATATGAATTATTTGAAAAGAAATTTTTAAAGTTAAAATCGAGACTGAATTAAATTTCCATAACAAACCTCAAAAAAGTCAAGTAATTTTCTTTTGAATTGTACTTTTCAAACCAAGTGGAAAAACTATTGTTTTGATAAAGTACTATATCCAATTTTTCAAGTCTCGCAAAATTCAAAATGCACTCAGCAATTTCTTCAATACTCGCAGAACTGTGAAGTAAGAACCCATTCTTCTGATTAACAATCTCCCCATTACCCCCAACATCTGTTGCAATAACAGGAATCCCAAATGACATCGCTTCCATAATGGAAACCGGCACTCCTTCTGACGAACTAACGTTGATGAACAAGTCTGGTTTTAGCTTCGCGTAATAAGCGTATATTTCTTTATTCGAAACACTGCCTTTTAATTCAACTGAAATAGCATCGGGCATATTTTGAATGAATTCTTCGATCATTTCACGACAGACTCCATCTCCAAAATGAACCCATTTAATTTTAATGTCGTCTATCTCTCCTAGAGCCTTTGCAATCAAATCTACTCGCTTAACTTTTATCAAATTTGAACAACTTACCAATGTGAAAATTTCATTATTACTCAATCTGAATGGATGTGAATTACTTACACCCAATCTCGACAAAACAATTTTAGACATATCCTGTTCTTTCCAGTAATCTCTTATATATTCAATGCCATCTTGCGAAATTGAAAAAATTCTTCCAATTGAATTGACTAAAAAAGTACGATAGGGTAAATAACCAAACTCACTCTCTTCAAAATACAAATCCCATCTATGTACTCTAGAAAAAGTGATCAATTCTGGAAACTTATTTTGGAGCATTCCTAAACCGATTGCGACATCGTCGCTCCAATAACTATAAAAATAAAATTGTGTATCTGAACCAAGTTCATACGCTAACTTTGACGATTCTCGAAAAATCAATTTTGCTCTCGACAAACTAATCAGCATCGTTTTCAAAATACCGAATGATATTCCTATTTTGTATTTTTTCCTAATAATGCGTATTTCTTCTCTAAAAATCGACGAAAACAAATGTCGAAAGGATCCTATTTTTTCAAATGGATTCAAAGTCAAATCCAATTGCTGAACAGTGCAATTTTCTGGAATTGTTCTAGTTTGCTGGCCTGTGACAAAAGAGCTTATAATATGAACAGAATCAAAGGCTTTCGATAAATACGCTATTTCTGTTTCCAAAAATGTCTCTCCCCTACCAAAAGGAAATTCTGATGTGAACAATACTAGTTTTTTGGACATTTATTTAAATTCTAAAAGAGTTTGTCATTGCCAAAATAACGCATAATTAACCAATTATTTAGTTTCTGTACAATCTACAAAATATTTCATCGAATTCTTATATTTGTGTTATGCACATTACCATCGTTGCTGGGACGAGACCCAATTTTGTAAAGATCAGTCCAATAATTCATGCCATTGAAGAAAAGAAAAAGTCTGGAAGAAATATAGATTTTAATCTTGTACATACTGGTCAGCATTATGACTCTTCCATGAGTGATAGCTTTTTCAGTCAATTAAGTATTCCCGAACCGACCATAAATTTAGAAGTAGGAAGTGGTACACAAGCTGAACAAACTGGCCAAATAATGCTTGGCTTTGAAAAATATTTGCTGTCCAATTCTACAGATTTAGTGCTGGTCGTCGGAGATGTGACCTCTACAATGGCCTGTGCAATTGTGGCAAAAAAATTGAATATCAAGCTGGCGCATGTTGAGGGAGGTATAAGATCCTTTGACATGGCAATGCCTGAAGAGATAAACAGAAAAGTCACCGATAGTATTACCGATATTTTTTTTACAACCTCAACGATAGCAAATGATAATTTAAAAAAAGAAGGTGTTACTGATAATCAAATTTTCTTTGTTGGAAATGTAATGATTGATTCTTTATTAAAGAACGAACCTAATTTCAAAGAACCTGATTTTTTTAGTGTCCACAAAATTTTACCCAAACAATATTATACTTTAACACTCCACAGACCCAGTAATGTGGACAATCCAGAAATATTAAAAACATTGCTCACGACAATTCAAGATAATTCCAAGGGTTTTAAAATTATTTTTCCGGTTCACCCTAGAACAATGAAAATTATTGAAAAACATGAGATTAATATGGATCAATTCATTTGTATTCCTCCAATGAGCTATCTCGAATTTAATTTCTTGGTGATGAATAGTTTTGCTGTAATAACCGATTCTGGTGGAATTACGGAGGAAACTACTGTTTTAGGAATCCCTTGTTTAACACTGCGGGAAAATACAGAAAGACCTGAGACCGTTTCTCTTGGAACGAATGAGTTAATCGGCACTTCTACAAAAAAATTAATCCATTATCTAGCTAAATTGGAAGCTGGAGACTGGAAAAAAGGTAGAATTCCAGAACTCTGGGATGGTAAATCTGCTGAGCGAATTATAAATCATCTCTTAGATTTATTTTCTATACAATGAAGATATTGATCATATCGCAACATTTATTTCCTATGACTTCACCTAGAGCGCATAGGACAACAGAGTTATTAGTTGAATTAAGTAAAAAAGGACATGACGTAACATTGTATGCTGTTACTGGAAAACATGATTATTCAATCTTCGAAAAACAGAACAAGGTCAAAATAAAATCGATTGAATTAAAGTTTATGTCGCATCCTTATAACAGCGATATGGACCAAAAACGGCTTTTCATAGACAAAGTTTTGGGGAGATTATTTAAAAAAATTGAATTTCCCAATATCGAATTTTTATACAGAATTCCTAAAATTCTAAAACAAGACCATGAATATGATGCACTCATAACGATTGCAGACCCCCATCAAATACATTGGGGAACAGCCAATTTTAAAAAGAAATATCCTCATCTTTTTCCAAAAATATGGATAGCGGATTGTGGTGATCCCTTCATGATGAACGGGTATTCAAATGAGCATTTGCCTTATTTTGCGAAATATGAAAAACTATTTTGTGGAGCTTGTGATTTTATAACGGTTCCAATTGAAAATGCAAAGCAAGGGTATTACCCAGAGTTTAAAAAGAAAATCCGTGTTATTCCACAGGGATTCAATTTTGAATTGCCTTTGTCTAAAACAGATGTTTCGAATTCAAAATTAACTTTTGGTTTTGCAGGAAATTTTTATGACGATATCCGAAATCCCGAATTATTCTTACAATATCTTTCCCAAATTAATATGGATTTTGAGTTTCATGTTTACTCACCGTTTCCTAATGAAATAGTAAAATACAAGAAGATTCTCGGTGAAAAACTAAAAATTTTTAAGGCAATAAATCGTGTTGATTTAATTGAAAGTTTAAAGAACATGGATTTTTTAGTCAATATTGAGAACAAATTGAGCCCTACTCAAATTCCGAGTAAACTTATTGATTATGCCATTGCGAATCGACCGATTTTATCCATTCAACCTGACAAACCCAACAAAACAGTCATTGACGAATTTTTTAAGAAAGATTACAAAAATCAATATCGAGAACTAAATATCGAGCAATATCATATTTCGAACGTTGCTAATCAATTCATTGAGTTAATTCAAAAATATTAGTTTCTGCAATGGTTAGCTTCAATTTAGATGCTGAAAAAAGTACTAAATCCAATCCCGTTTGCCTCTTCAATATTTGGTCATTCAAACAACAATTCAAACCGTTTTCCCTATCTTCGCATCATGGCACAGCGCATTGTAATTGTGGATTATGGCATGGGGAATTTAAATTCCGTGAAGCGAAAATTGGATCGATTGAAAACCGAAGCCATCGTTTCTTCGAATGCGGACGTGATTCGCAGTGCGACCAAATTGATTTTGCCTGGCGTGGGTCATTTCAAAAAAGCCATGGAAAATCTGGAAAGATTGCAATTGATTGCTGTGCTGAATGAAAGGGTGCTGGAGCAAAAAATTCCTGTTTTAGGGATTTGTTTGGGCATGCAGTTGATGTGCGAATCGAGTGAAGAAGGCCATGCAAAGGGACTTTCTTGGATTCCAGGCAAGGTGATTCGTTTTCAGGTGGAGGATACGCAAAAATTCAAAATTCCACACATGGGTTGGAATACCGTGGCGCCTCAAAACAATTCGCCTTTGATGAAAAACATACATGCCGAGGCAGAATTTTACTTTGTACACGCCTACCATGTTGAACTGGAAAAGGAAGAAATGGCCATCAATAAAACAGATTATGCCTATTCGTTTGTTTCCGGATTTCAAAACGGAAATATTTATGGGGTACAATATCATCCTGAAAAAAGTCACGATGCGGGCGATCAGATTTTTCAAAATTTTATTGATTTATAAATGTTTCGACCGCGTATCCTACCCGTGCTCCTGATCCAGGAGAAAGCCTTGGTGAAATCGATAAAATTCAAACACCACAAATACATTGGTGATCCGATCAATGCGGTGAAGATATTCAACGATTTAAAGGCGGATGAATTGGTTTTTCTCGACATTGAAGCTTCCAAACAAAAAAGACTCATTTCCATTGACTTTGTCAAAAAGCTCGCTGAAGAAACCAACATGCCTTTTGCGGTCGGCGGCGGAATTCGGACAATAGCGGACATTCAAAACTTGATTGCGGCAGGTGCCGAGAAAGTGATTATTTCTCACGCGGCTCTTGAAAACCCCAATTTTATTGCTGAAGCGGTAGAGAATTTTGGTTCTTCCACCATTGCAGTTTGCATCGACGTCAAGAAAAATTTATTCGGAAAACAAAAAGTGTATACACTAAATGGCAGTAAATCACACGTCTTTTCTCCCATTGAATTTGCAAAACGGATGGAAGCAAAAGGGGCGGGAGAAATTATCGTTCAATCCATCGATCAAGACGGAACCATGGAAGGGTACGATTTGGGGTTGATTGCAGAAATTTCGAAAGCGGTTACCATTCCTGTTGTCGCTTTGGGTGGCGCAGGATCCCTAGAGGATTTAAAAACCGCCTATTTCGAAGGAAAGGCAAACGCTATGGCAGCTGGTAGTCTATTTATTTTTCAAAGTAAAAAACGGGGCGTATTGGTGAATTATCCCGATAAAACAGAATTTACTCGTATTTTTAACCTTTGAAAATAATTCTGAATGCCCGATAAAACCTATCAAATATGTAACAGATGTGTCATGGATACGAGTGATCCATTTATCACTTTTGACGAGGATGGCAACTGCAATCATTGTACTGAATTTTTAACCAAAACGGCCAAGCGCTCCTATTTGGGTGAAGAAAGTGACCAACAATTGGCGCAATGGGTGAAATCCATCAAAGAAAAAGGGAAAAACAATCCCTACGACTGTTTGATTGGTGTAAGCGGTGGCGTTGATAGTTCTTACGTTGCGTATCTCTGCAAACAATTGGGCTTGCGTCCACTCGCCGTTCATCTCGACAATGGTTGGAATTCCGAGGAAGCTGTGCAAAATATCAAAAACGTTTGTGGGAAGTTGGGTATTGATTACGAAAGTTACGTGCTCAATTGGGAAGAATTCAAGGATTTACAATTGTCTTTTTTGAAAGCCTCCATCGTTGAAATGGAAATACCAACAGACATTGCGATTCCGGGTGCTTTGCATCGTATTGCGGCCAAAAACAATATCAAAACGATAATCTCAGGTGGGAATTTTGCCACCGAAGGGATTTTGCCCACGAGTTGGTTTTATGACCCGAAAGATTCAAAATTGCTGTACGGTATTCAACATCAATTTGGATCAAAAAAATTAAAAACCTTCCCTACTTTCGATTTTAAAAAAGAAATCTATTTCAAATTCGTGAAAGGCATTCACATGATGTACCTACTCAATTATGTTCCCTACGACAAAGACAAAGCCATGGCTTTTTTGAAAGAAGAATTGGGCTGGAAATATTACGGTGGAAAGCACTACGAGTCTAAATTTACTGGATTTGTGCAATCCTATATTCAACCGGTGAAATTTGGCATCGATTACCGACGAGCGACCTACGCTACGCAAATTTGTGCTGGAACCGCTACCCGCGAAGAAGCCTTGAAAGAATTGGAAAAGCTATCCTACAATCCGGAAACGATCGAAGCGGAAAAAGCTTATATTGCCAAGAAGTTGGATATTTCATTGCCTGAATTTGAAGAAATCATGCAACGACCGGTAAAAACCTACCGCGATTATCCCAACGACGAAAAACGACTGACGAAATTGTACGATATGTACCGAAAATATTTCAGTAAATAAGTAAATCCATGTGTGGAATAGCCGGTTTTATTGATTTTTCAAAGAAAACATCGCTCGATGAGTTGAAAAAAATGACCGACACGTTGTACCACCGCGGTCCAGATGGTAGCGGCTATGAAATTTTCCAGCAGAACAACGCAGTCATCGGTTTTGGTCATCGTCGTTTGTCCATTCTTGATTTATCCGAACACGCCAAACAACCCATGCAAGTGGGCGGAAATTGGATCACGTACAACGGAGAAATCTACAATTTCAAAGAAATTCGAGCAGAATTAACAGCGTTGGGGCACTCTTTTCACACCCAAAGTGACACCGAGGTCATCCTGAAAAGCTACGCCGTTTGGGGGAAACATTGCCTAGAAAAGTTCATTGGCATGTTTGCGTTTGTCCTTTTCGATGTCGCCAAAAATGAATTGTTTTGCGCGCGGGATCGTGCCGGTGTGAAACCATTTTATTTTTACAAAACCACTGATTTGTTTCTTTTCGCTTCTGAATTGAAGGCTTTTCATCCACATCCTGATTTTAAAAAGGAATTGAATCTTGCCGCTGTTGGTGCCTTCATGCAATTTGGAAATGTACCTTCTGATTTGTGCATTTTTCAAAACTGCCACAAGCTCAAAGCCGGTCACGCTATGACGATTTCTTTAGAAGACAATTCGTTTGAAACTGAGCAATATTGGAATGTCTACGATTACTACAATGCACCGAAAAGCAATCTCTCTCTTGAAGAAGCGAAAATTGAAACCGAAAAAATTATTCAATCTGCCGTGGATTACCGCATGGTTTCGGATGTACCGGTCGGTGTTTTTCTTTCGGGAGGTTACGATAGTGCTTGCGTGGCGGCTCTCTTGCAAAAAGACCGAACCGAAAAAATTAAAACGTTTACCATTGGCGTCCCAGACATGGGATTGAATGAAGCGCCCTATGCAAAAGACGTAGCCAAACAGTTGGGCACCGAACATTACGAATTCAATTGCACCACCCAAGAAGCCATTGATTTAATCGATGAACTGCCTTTTCATTACGACGAACCTTTTGCGGATAGTAGTGCGATTCCAACGACCTTGGTGAGTAAAATGGCCCGTCAACAAGTAACCGTTGCGCTGAGTGCCGACGGAGGAGATGAATCTTTTGCGGGCTACAATCGGTATGATTTTTTGAGTCGTTACCAAAAGAAATTGAATAAAATTCCCGGATTTGCACGAAAAGGTGCCGCCGGCTTGATGGAGAAAATTCCAAGTGACAAACTACCCTATTTGCGCAACCAATACAATTTTCACAACCGCTACGAAAAATTGAAAGGCGTTTTGCGAAACCCAACCTCGGAAAGTATCATGTTGAGCGTCAGTCAGCAATTTACCGACGATCAATTGGCAAAACTGCTGCAAGAATCGGTTGAATTTCAAAACACAGCCTACACCAGCAAAGAATTAACAGGAACTTCCTACTCTCCTCTTTCGTACATGATGGCCATTGATTACCAAACCTATTTGGTCGATGATATTTTGCAAAAAGTGGATCGAGCTTCCATGACGGTGAGTTTGGAAGGTCGTGAACCCTTGCTCGATCACCGAATCATTGAGTTCGCTGCGCAATTGCCCGATGATTACAAATACCGAAACGGAGAAAAAAAATACCTGCTCAAAGAAATTGTTCACCAATACATTCCAAAAGCCATGATGGACCGACCCAAAATGGGGTTTGCCATTCCCATTGCCGATTGGATGCAAAATGAATTAAAGAATCATATTGAAGACTATTTAAGCGAATCGAAAATAAACGAACAAGGCATTTTCAATTGGGCATTTGTTGCCGACTTAAAATCGAAATTTTTCAAGGGTAAAAAAGAACTCGATACCAAGTTGTGGTATTTGTTGATGTTTCAAATGTGGTACGAGCGATGGATGAAGTAAAAAATGTACTCTATTTATCCTACGATGGCATGACCGATTCGCTCGGTCAATCGCAGGTACTTCCCTATTTGGAAGGATTGGCGAAAACCAAAAAAGTGCGGTTTCATCTCATCAGTTTTGAAAAACCCGAACGATTTGAACAATACAAAGCCGATATAGAAGCCATTTGCATACGAAGCAACATTGCTTGGCATCCTCTTTCTTACACCAAAAAGCCGCCTTTACTTTCTACCATCTACGATATCCAACGGATGAAAAAATTGGCACATCGACTGAATAAAACAGAACATTTCTCCATTGTTCATTGCCGTAGTTACTTGTCGGCGATGGTCGGCTTGGAGATGAAAAATCGATTTGGAACCAAATTTCTATTCGACATGCGCGGATTTTGGGCAGATGAACGGGTGGAAGGTAAAATCTGGCGTCTGTCCAACCCGATTTTCAAACGAACCTATCAATTTTTCAAATCCCAAGAAAACAAATTTATATCCCAAGCTGACGGAATTGTTTCGTTGACCAACAAAGGAAAAGAGGTCATTCAAACGTGGAAATCTTGGCAAACCAATCGAGTGGAAATCGACGTCATTCCCTGTTGCGCAGAAACGTCACTTTTCGACCCTGCAACGATCCATCCGGAAGAGAAAATAGCGTTGCGCAGTAGGTTGAAAATTGAGGCAACCGATTTTGTTTTGGGTTATGTTGGTTCCATAGGCACTTGGTATATGCTACCCGAAATGCTCGATTTTTTCAATGCCTATCAAAGCAAAAATACGCAAGCCGTTTTCTTATTCGTCACGAACGAAAATCCACAATTGATTTTGGATGAAGCGAAGAAAAAAGGCATCGCCGAAAATAACATCCGCATCGTTTCCAGTTCAAGAAACAAAATGCCCTTGTACATTTCCTTGTTTGATTTTTCCATTTTCTTCATATTGCCCAGTTTTTCAAAACAAGCCTCTTCTCCAGTAAAACAAGGAGAATTGATGAGCATGGGCGTCCCAATCGTATGCAATTCTGGCATTGGAGATTCCGATTCCATCGTCAACCGTTACCACGCTGGAATCGTTTTGCCCAACCTAACGAATGAAGAATTTGAAAAAACAGACTTAAACACAAGCGCATACAATTCAGTTGTAACGCGATCTGGTGCAAAAGAATATTTCGATAGTGAAAAAGGAATCGAATTGTATTCCGACCTTTACGAGCGTTTATGGAGAAAATAATTTTTCTGGTTCCTTATCCAATCGGCACGGCACCCTCACAACGTTTTCGTTTCGAGCAGTATTTGCCTATTTTAGAAAAAGAGTATACGATTGAAATCCATCCCTTCATCGACGAAGAAACATGGGGGAAACTGTATGCACCCGGACATATTTTTTTTAAAGCACGCAAAATGCTCCAAAGTTTCTGGAAACGAATGCTCATTTTACCCCAATTAGCCAAAGCAGATCACATTTTCATTCACCGAGAAGCTTCTCAAATCGGACCGCCGATCATCGAATGGATCCTAGCGAAAGTATTGCGTAAAAAATTCATTTACGATTTCGACGATGCCATTTGGATACCCAATTATAGCGTAACCAACGCTCGTTTCCAACGATTGAAAGCCTATTGGAAAGTTCGTTTCATCATTCGATGGGCCGACAAGGTAACAGCCGGAAATCGATTTTTAGCGAGTTACGCCTCCAAATTCAATCAAAACGTAATCGTTCTTCCCACCACGATCGACACCGAAAATCACCACAATCTTGTTTCCAATCCAGATCAATCTCCCATTCGCATTGGCTGGACGGGCACTCATACCACCATGCAATATTTGGAAGAATTATTGCCTGTTTTAAAAAAACTGAACCAAAAGCACACGTATATTTTCCGTTTGATATCCAATCAAAAGCCCGATTGGGAATTGCCGAATTTGGAATTTGTGAAATGGTCGAAAGAAACCGAAATTGAAGACTTGGCGCAAATACAGATTGGTGTTATGCCTTTGACGGAAGATCGCTGGTCGGTGGCCAAATGCGGATTCAAAGGTTTGCAGTACATGGCGTGTGCCATTCCAACCGTACTTTCACCGGTTGGTGTAAATTTGAGTATTGTGAAAGACGGTGAAAATGGTTTTTTTGCCAAAACGGAAGAAGAATGGTTCTCTATTTTGGATGATTTATTGACCAATCAAACTAAGCGCAAAGAAATTGCTCAAAACGGTCGCCAAACAATCATTGATAGCTATTCTGTCCTTTCTCAAACATCGATTTACAAACAACTATTTGAAAACAAATGACTTTAATTTTTGCCACCCACAACCAACACAAAGCACTCGAGATTGCTGCACAATTGCCTTTTAGCATCGAATTGACGACCTTAAGCGAACTGGACTATCACGAAGAAATTCCAGAAACGGGATCCACTTTGGAGGAAAATGCGCGCATCAAAGCTGAATTTGTCGCGAAGTTATTCGAACAAAACTGTTTTGCAGATGATACCGGTTTGGAAGTCGAAGCCTTGATGGGCGAACCCGGTGTGTACTCTGCCCGTTATGCAGGTGAAGAAAAAAACAGCGAGGCAAACATGGATTTGTTGTTGCAAAAGTTGAAAGGTATCGAAAATAGAAATGCCCAGTTCAAAACCATCATATCGCTTTTTTGGGAGGGTGAATTTTATGCATTTGAAGGAATCGTAAAAGGAAAAATTCTGGAAGAAAGAAAAGGAAACCAAGGGTTTGGATACGACCCCATCTTTCAACCAGATGAAGCCACTTGTACTTTCGCGGAAATGGGATTGAGCGAAAAAACCAAAATCTCACACCGGGGAAGAGCCATTGAAAAAATGATCCATTTTATTAAAAATCATTAATCGAAACTTTATATCGTGGGGGTTTGCTAAAACGATATCTAAGAATCATGACGAAAAGTTGTGGAGAAATTTCTTTTTTAAACTATATTTTAGATTTACTGAGCTCGTTTATATTTGATTTTAGAAATGGTATGATTTCTAAATCTAATTACGAATTGAAATCGCATCAGGAAAGTGAAAGGTGATAAATGCAGGCATTGGTGGGCACCTTGATGAAGCCGAAGCGTGTGGTAGCAATAGCGTGCATGCGCAGGATCGCTGATAAGGTCACCAATGACAATTTTATCGGCTTTGGCTTTCCGAAGCGGGAGTTTTTTCTTTTTGCTTCTTTATTCTTTTTCACGGCGAAAAAGAAAAAGAAGAGAGAATGTTAATGGAAGGGCAATTTAGTTCAGTTTGCCCAACTTTTGGTCTTAATCCTAATCTAAGCCTGAATAATCCAAAAAATCGGTCTTAAAAAACCATTTCCTATCCAGCAGATTAGTTCATTTCAGATGAACGAAAAATATTTGCCAAAAATCCCTTATTAGCTTGATAAAATCTGCTTGATTGCGTAAATTCGCATTCCTGAAATTCAGGGCAAAACGAACAAATTCACGCTTTATGTCATCAAAATCCAAAATCATTTACACCATTACGGACGAAGCTCCCGCTTTGGCGACCCAATCTTTTTTACCAATCGTACAAGCCTTTGCTGGAACGGCAGGAGTTGCGATGGAAACGAAGGATATTTCTTTAGCTGCAAGAGTTTTAGCCGTTTTTCCTGATTACTTGGATGAAACACAACAAAAAACAGATGACTTGGCCATGTTGGGTAAATTGGCAACAGAACCCGAAGCGAATATTATCAAATTACCCAATATCAGTGCTTCTGTGCCCCAGTTGAAGGAAGTAATCAACGAATTGCAAAGTCAAGGTTACAACATTCCCAACTACCCAGAAGAACCACAAAACGACAAAGAAAAAGACGCTAGATCGCGTTACGATAAAATCAAAGGAAGTGCCGTTAATCCTGTTCTTCGTGAAGGAAATTCAGACCGAAGAGCACCGCTTTCTGTAAAAAATTACGCAAAAAAACATCCGCACTCCATGGGAGCTTGGTCGAAAGATTCAAAAACGAATGTTGCGACCATGGCAGGAGGAGATTTTTACTCCAATGAAAAATCAGTTGTCCTGGAAGAAGCGACTTCTATTTCCATTGAACATACAAATACGGCTGGTCAAAAAACAGTACTCAAAGAAAGTTTTGGGCTGTTGAAAGGTGAAATCATCGACGGAACCTTTATGAGTAAAAAAGCCTTGATTCAATTTTTAGGCGAGCAAATCGAAAATGCGAAAAACCAAGGAATTTTGTTCTCGTTGCATTTGAAAGCCACTATGATGAAAGTTTCAGATCCGATTATGTTTGGCATGGCGGTGGAAGTTTTCTTCAAAGATTTAATTGCAAACAACCAAGCGACTTTGGATAAATTAGGCGTTGACTTCCGAAATGGATTTGGTGATTTGTTAGCGAAAATGAAAGATTTGTCTGCCGACGAAAAAGCAGCCTTGGAATCAGCCATTCAATTGGCGTATGAAAATGGCCCGGACTTGGCCATGGTGAATTCAGACCAAGGAATTACAAACTTGAATGTGCCGAGTGATATTATTATTGATGCTTCGATGCCAGCCATGATTCGAACATCCGGACAAATGTGGGATAAAAACGGAAAACAACGTGATACATTGGCAGTTGTTCCTGACGCAAGTTATGCTGGAATTTACCAAGCAACGATTGATTTCTGTAGAGAAAACGGAGCATTTGATCCAACGACCATGGGAACTGTTCCGAATGTAGGATTGATGGCCCAAGCGGCTGAAGAATACGGTTCTCACAACAAAACATTTGAAATCAAAGAAAACGGAACCGTTAATGTAATCGATGCAAACGGAACAGTAATCATGTCCCATGCTGTTGAAGCGGGCGATATTTGGAGAATGTGTCAAGCGAAAGACGCACCGATTCAAGACTGGGTCAAATTAGCGGTTACACGTTCTCGCTTATCAGGAATGCCTGCCATTTTCTGGTTGGATGAAAATCGTGCACACGATGCCCAATTGATCAAAAAAGTAAATACCTATTTAAAAAATCACGATACCACTGGTTTGGATATTCAAATAATGGCACCGGAACAAGCAACTCTAGCAACTTTAGCAAGAGTGAAAGCCGGGAAAGATACCATCTCCGTTTCCGGAAATGTATTACGCGATTATTTGACCGACCTATTCCCTATTTTGGAATTGGGAACCAGTGCAAAAATGTTATCGATCGTTCCTTTGATGAACGGCGGTGGATTGTTTGAAACAGGTGCTGGCGGTTCTGCTCCTAAACACGTTGAACAGCTTTTAGAGGAAAATCACTTACGTTGGGACAGTTTGGGTGAATTCTTAGCGCTAGCGGCTTCTTTTGAGCATTTGAGCGAAACTACGGGCAATGCTAAAGCGAAAGTATTGGCAGCGACGTTGGACGAAGCGACAGGAAAATTCTTGGACGAAGACAAATCGCCTTCTAGAAAAGCCGGTGAGTTAGACAACAGAGGTTCGCATTTCTATTTAGCGATGTATTGGGCAAGAGCCTTGGCAAACCAAACAGGTGATGCTGAATTGAAAAGTCAATTCACCCAAATCGCTGAGGAATTGGAAGCCAACGAAAAAACGATTGTTACAGAGTTAAACGAAGTGCAAGGAAAACCAGTAAACATGGGTGGATATTATCACCCAACTGATTCTTTGGCTGCGGCTGCCATGAGACCAAGCAAAACTTTCAACGGAATCTTGCAAGGTTTGACCAATCGAATCTAAAGAACAGAAAATAATAAAAGCAAAAAGCTCCGATTTACTTCAGAGCTTTTTGCTTTTCAAGCGTTTTTTAATCCCAGTTTTCTACTCGGTCTTTGGCTCTGACGCCGAACTGATCATTCGTCCAAGCATAAACGGCTTTTCCTTTGTTGACCATAATAAAAGTTGGAAACTTACCACCGGTTTCGCCTACTAACGCTTTCGTGTTTTCCATCAAAACGACTTTAAATTTTCCATCCGCCTCTTTCACGTAAGGTTCGATAGTTGATTTATCTTCCGTTCCCGTAACGGCAAATTGAATTTTGAGACTTGGGTCGTGTTTTTTCATCTCTTTCAAAGCAGCAATACTTTCAAAACAATACGGACAACCGGGTATTGCTAAAACCAACAATCCATCTTTCATCAAAATCGTTTTGGAATTCAAGACCATTATTTTTTTACCATTGGTACTAAAGTCTCCTTGATAGATTGGGTTCAATGCGAAATAGACACCAAAAGGAAGCAACAACAACAAAACTCCAATAGAAATCTTGGCAATTTTATTTTGAATCCGATTGGAACGCAGCGCCCATCTTAAGAGCAATACGCCAATAACAACCATGGTTAAATAAGGCAATAGTTTTGAAAGGGTAAAGGATAATCCTAAGTTTAAAAGTATTTTTTCCATTTTGATGAGCTTGTTTAAAGGAACCTATGAACGATAAAATTACTACAATTTCAAAGAAAATGATTTGCATTTTGTTAAAAACAAAATCCGAGCTGTTTTCATTTTCAGATTAAAATTAACTTTGCCATGTATGCATAAATTTCACGTAGCTTTTCTTCTAATCTTTGGTTTTATCTTGGTAACAGCCTGCGGAAGTATTGTTCCAAAACAACCGAGTATAACAGACGAAACACCCCTGCAAATTCCGGAAACAAGAGGAACGGTTCGAATTCCACTGGAAATCAATCTTCAACCTTATTTTGAACTAGCCGACAAATCCATTGATAAAACTTTTCAAGGTAAAGTAGAACAATGTGATGGTGTTTCTTTTCAATATTATTTCATAAGAAAACCACTAGAATTCAATGGGACAAAACAAACCTTGGCCTATAAAATAAATGGAGAATACAATATTCGAGCAAATTACTGCGCCCAATGTTCTTCGGTTTTTGGATCCGATCCTTTTTGTTTGACTCCTCGTATTTATGTGAGTTGTGGTGTTGGTGAACCGCTCAGAAAAATAGCCATCGACTTTGAAAGTGATTTGTCCATCGAATCAAATTATCTGTTGACAAGCAAAACGCGCTTGGTAAAAGTGGAAACGAAAGACCCCTGTGAACTCACTTTTTTAAAATACGACGCATCCAAATTGATTGAAAAAGAAATGACCACCTATTTGCAAACCATGGAAAAAGAAATTGACGAGCAAATAAGAAAAGTCGATTTAAAAACGCCAATTAACAAAGCTTGGTCTGCCATGCAAGAATCCATGAAGATTCCGAATTTAGGGTATCTTTATTTTCAACCCAAAGCCATTGAAATTGAACCGATATCGTTTAAAAACCAAACCGCAAAGGTAATCGTGAACATGGAGTTGAGTCCATTGATTTCAACCAATCCAGTTGAAAAACCAAAACAAAATCTCCCCTTTCTTTCGCGCGTTAAAAGTGAGGACGAGTTCAATTTGCCCTTGCTTACTTTGGCTTCCTACGACAGTATCAACAGCATCTTGAAAAAGGAAGTGGGAGGACTCATCATTCCTTTCAAAAAAAAGAAAATCATTGTAACGGAAGCAGAAGCGTTGGGTCCAGTAGGAAAGCAATTGTTGTTCAAAGTTAAATTTACCGGAAGCAAAAAAGGGACCATTTATTTACTAGGCACACCGACTTACGATGCTACTAAACAAGAAATTAGTTTTCCCGATTTGACGTTCGATATCCGTTCCAAAGATGCGTTATTAAAATCAGCAAAATGGTTGTTTGATAAAAAGCTAACCGATGCTTTTCGGGCAAAAGCCAAATATGATTTAAGCGATCAACTAGAAAAAGCTAGAAAAGAAATTGAGAAAGAATTGAATACGTCCATCGAGTACAGCAAAGGGCAAAAAGTCTTCCTTTCGGGTAAATTGACTCAACTAAATTTTTCGAATTTGCAAGTGGGTCCGAATGAATTGCGCATCGTTATCGACTTAACAGGAAACCTTTCGCTGAAGTTATAATCAACGATTGACCATATGAGCTGCTAAATTGGGGAAAACCTGGTACAAACGAATTTTAAGTTCTTCATCCATATCCAAAGCTTGAATTGATCGATGCATACAATTCAACCATTCATTTTTTGCCTCTTCGGTGATCGCATGCGGAAGATGACGCATTCTCATTTTTGGGTGACCATATTGTTCAGAATACAAATTCGGACCACCCAGAAATTGCGAAAGAAAAAGATATTGCTTTTCTTCTATCGTTTCGCGGGAACTATTCGCAAAAAGAAAACCAATCTTGTCATTCGAAAACACTTCGTCGTAAAATCGATTGACGAGTTCGCGTAAACGAATTGGTCCAATTTCTATATATAAATTTGCTATCATATGATAAATTATTTACAAAGGTAATTCTATCATTTTTGGATTAGTGTTATCTTAGAGGCGAAATGAACAAAATCTTTCATATTCTTTTGGTTACGGTGCTGCTTATTTCTTGCGGACTTGGAAAAAACGCTGTTATTTCTTCTGAAAACATTGCCGATTGCGACGGAGCTTTGCCCATCCTTCAGTCTGGCGCAAGTTCAACGGAGTTGCCAGGATCTGCGGGTAAAAAAAATGAATTCAAAGAATACGCTGCACTGAAAGATTTGGTGGTTGGCAACAGCGTTTGGTATTCTTTCATTGCTGAATATGATGGTAAATTCAACCTCAAGGCGGAAACCGCAAGTGGCGATTTAAATCTTGTAGTATTTCAAACGGATGGAAATGATATTTGCGGCGACATTCAAAGTGGTCGTGCAGAAATCAAAAGGTTGTTGGTGGATGAAACTTTAAATGAAGTCTCCTTAACCGACCGCAATTTAAAAAATGCACTATATCCATTGCCCATGCGCAAGGGAGATGTAATTTACTTCGTGATTTTTGCGCGCAAAAACAAGAAGACCAATATTAGTATGACTGTCGATTTGGTGCCGAATAACGTCGAGCAAGTTTTTCGGCCTAGCGACAACAAAAAAAGAGTTGTTGATTTGACCGAAGAATTCACGCCATACAAAACAACAATCCAACTTCGCGATGCCGAATCAGGCGATCCAGTTATTGCGAACATTCACATCACCGGTTTAAAAGGATCTGAAATTACCCAAAAAGCCAGTGATTTAATTTTCCAACCGACTCGCTCCGGTTTAGCCAGCATAAAATGTAATGAAGAAGGTTATTTCTTCATCACCCGATTGGAAGATATTGCCTCCATTTCGAATGATACCATCGAAATTAAAATGCAACGTTTGAAGAAAGGAAAATCGGTTCAATTAGAAGATATTCAGTTTAAACCTGGTACTTCCGAATTCATGCCCAGCGCTGAACCCGCCTTGCTCCGTCTGCGCGAATTTATGGGTCTAAATTCTACCATCAATATTGAAATTCAAGGTCATGTGTACGAACCATCTGAAACTACCGCTGCTGGTCAGAAAATGTCACAAGCCCGTGCAGAACAGGTAATGAAATATTTGGTCAACAGTGGGATCAATAAAAAACGGATGACGGCTGTTGGTTATGGCGCGTCAAAACCTGTATTTCCAAATGCCAAGCGAAAAGAGGAAGAGCAAATGAACCGAAGGGTTGAAATATTGATTAAATAATTGACATAAAAAAAGGACAGCAAGTATCCTTTTTTTTCGCTAAAGTTATAGAGCAATTATTTATTCCACTCTTAAATAGTCATGATGTCTTTCTCTTTCACTTCGAGTAATTCATCAATTTTTTTGATATACGCGTTGGTAATGTTTTGAATTTCACCTTCTGCATCTTTTGCTAAATCTTCAGAAAGACCATCATTTTTCAAATCCTTTACCATGTCTATGGCATCTTTGCGGTGATTTCGAACCGCCACTTTCATGTTTTCACATTCAGCTTTCGCTTTCTTCGCTAGTTCTCTTCTTCGCTCTTCTGTTAAAGCAGGAACATTGATAATAATCAATTCACCATTGTTTTGAGGAGCAAACCCCAGATTGGCATTGATAATACCTTTGGAAATTTCGTCAATCATGGAGCGTTCAAAAGGCTGAATGGTCAAAGTTCGAGCATCCATGGTAGAAGAAGTCGCTACTTGTTGCAAAGGTGTTGGCATGCCATAATAATCCACCATTACGCCATTCAACATGGCTGGACTCGCTTTTCCTGCCCGAATTCTGAGCAATTCAGTTTCTAATCGTTCAATGGATTTGTTGTTTGACTCCTTGAACTCATCGTAAATCATTTGTAAATCTTCCACCATATCAAATGTTCTTCTATATCACTAATTAATTTCGGACAATTGTTCCGATTTGTTCACCATTCATCAATTTTTTCAATTTACCTGGCGTATCCATATCAAATACAATAATTGGCAAATCATTTTCTTTACACAACGTGAATGCCGTCATGTCCATTATTTTTAAATCTTTTCTGTATGCATCATCAAAAGACAAAACATCGTATTTGGTAGCTGTAGGATCTTTCAACGGGTCGGCTGTATAGATACCATCCACTCGTGTTCCTTTCAAAATGACATCGGCATTGATTTCAATGGCACGAAGCGACGCAGCTGAATCTGTTGTGAAATAAGGATTACCTGTTCCAGCTCCGAAAATCACCACACGACCTTTTTCTAAATGGCGAACCGCTCTTCTTCGCACAAATGGTTCAGCAATTTCTTTCATTTCAATTGCGGATTGTAAACGAGTCATCACCCCTGCGGATTCTAAGGCAGCTTGCAGCGCCATCGAGTTGATCATTGTTGCCAACATCCCCATGTAATCACCGTGAGTACGGTCCATTCCTCCTTCTTCGGCTTGTACACCTCTAAAAATGTTTCCACCGCCAATTACAATGGCAATCTCCACTCCTAAACAGTGAATTTCTTTGATTTGCTCAGCGTAAGAGGTTAATCGTTCATTATCGATCCCAAATTGTTTATTCCCCATTAGGGATTCCCCACTTAGTTTCAGCAATATTCGTTTGTACTTCATGTTTTGACTTGGCTTGTTTGAAACGCAGCAAAGATAAGAAAATTGAACACAAATTTTCAATCCTAAAATACCGATTGGAAATATATTTTGAAAAAAAGAGTCTTTTACCGAGTACAAATTCAATCTTTATTTTTACGAAGGAAAATCGTTTTATTCTTTTAGGTAATCATGAAGGTTGAAAGTGATGCTCTATGATTGAGGTGTATTGAATGTATTACGGAATTCAATTTTTACTACCGTGAAAAAAAAAACGCATGAAAGAAGATTAAAAAGAAAGAGTGGATGAACTAAAAAATCGATCCAATTTGGTAACAAAATCGACTCGCATCACTTTTAAAATAAGTCATATTAATGTATCTTGGCGGCCTATCTAATGGTGGAAAATATGAAAGACAATAAAATGCTTGGTTACATTAAAGAAGTACTAGAAAATATGCCAAGTGGCTGGTTAGGCATAACAACCCATCGACTAGATATTTATGACGAAAAATTGGCCAAAACACAATTTCTGGAACAATTTGAGAACTTGTACAATCACAACAATGCCAATACTTCAGCACTCGATGCTTTGCCAACCGCCTATGATTATATTCGATTGGGACACCCTCTGTCCTGTTTGCTTGAATGGGGCATTGCACATTTGAACAATTTAAAATCAGATAATGTAATCAGTTTTTCATCCAGTACCATTCCCGTAATGGCCATTCTGAGAAAAAATTTGATGGCTGGAAAAAAGACACAAATTGTCTACTCAGGGGAATTGCCCAACTTTTTTGAACCAGAAATCTTAAAGCGAGTGTACGGATACAACTTTACACTATCACAGATCGAAAATAACGCTGAAATCCTATCCTTTGAGGGTGAAACTGTTTTCCTTTCAAGTCAAACCACATTGGGCGCTATCGAGCGCCATCCGAATATCGATTTTTATATTCATGTTTATGAAAATTTGGGTAGTATTTTATATGTAAACGGAGACCACAACGACAGCGCAATTTCAGCAATTCAGCACGTACGCAGAAGAGAAACCATTGCCATGACACCCGTGAATTGTTTGGCTGCGTTGCGTTTACTAATTGACGAAACAATCACCCTAAATAAAGTAAGCAATTCGTTCGCCGATAAAAACAACGTCGTGGATTCAATCAAAGAAATTACGGGAACAACCTCCATGCCTTTGGTTGCTTCCAGTGGATTATCGATTCAATACGCCATAATGATGGGATTAATCGATCATGCACAAGAAAATCACCCAGGAAAAGCGATTAAATTCGTTGTTCCACCCAATTGTTACGGCGGCACCAACGACCAAGCACGGCGAGTGGCGGCTTGTCTCGAAAATGTGGAAATTGTCGATTTACCTGTTGACGGAGGAAATGATATGGTGCAAAGTATCGATACAGTTCTGAATACTATTGCATTGCAAGATGCCATTCCGTATATCATTGCTGAAATCCCTACAAATCCAAGAGTTGAAGTACCAAATCTTCTGCAATTAAAAGCAGTTCTAAGTCAAGAACGTAAAACGAAATCTGGCGAAATGGCGATTGATCCTGTTTTTATTTTGGACCAAACGTTTTGTCCAAATGTTCATTTCTTAGGCGAAGGTGAAATACTTTCCACGGTTCGCACCATTTCATTTGCCAGTGGATCGAAATTTCCGAGTGGCGGTCAATGCACGGCAGGTTATTGCGTCGGCAACATTAAAACGCATGCTTTGATGGAAAAAATCGAAAAGCATCTAGCCATCTGCGACAACGAAGCAACCGACCATCAATATGAAATATTGGCGAAACAATTGCCTTCTATGAATCAACGAATAATAGATGCTTATAAGAACACGCGCGAATTCGTCAGCTTTATCCAGGAAAATTTACCCAATGCGAAAATTAATTTTGTTTCGGAAGAGTTGGCCGAACAAGGATTTACGCCATCCGTTTTTTCATTGGACCTTCCTACTAAAGGAAACACAGAAGCAGAAAGAGAAACGTTCAAAAGGTCCTCTAATCTCAAATTGATCAATAGGATGATTACAGAAATTCCATCCGAAAGTAAATTCTGTGTGAGTTATGGTCAGTTGAAAGGATGTTATTGGACAATTCCTGCCACTTCTACGCAAGGAACCACCAAAGAGGGCGACAAAGATTACATTGTCCGTGCGTCGCTTTCAGGAAATATGGATCTTGAACTGCACAAGAAAGTCTTTTTAGATTTTATTGCGAGCGTTTAATGTATTGAAATAAATTTCAAGTTTAAAAAAAAAAGACCGACAATCAATTTGATTATCGGTCTTTTTTTAGGATTATTGTTTCTTATATTAGCTCAATGCCAATCTTCTGAAATCAGTAACAGTCAAACCTGCTTCTGTTGAAGCCAAGAACTGCTCTACAGTCATTTTGTTATCACGAACGAAGTCTTGACTCATCAAGGTATTTTCTTTGAAGAATTTACCCAAACGACCTTCTGCAATTTTCGTTGCCATTTCAGCTGGTTTTCCTTCTTGGATTGCCAAGTCTCTACCAACTTCCAATTCACGTTCAATTGTACGCGCATCCACGCCGTCTTTGTTCAAGGCAATTGGGTTCATTGCCGCTACTTGCATAGCAACTTGTTTCCCAGCGTCTTCAGCGACGTCTGAATCACTGTTCAAAGCAACCATAGTAGCCAATTGATTTCCTGGGTGATTGTAAACAACCACTTTCGCAGCATTTACTACTTCGTATCCAGATAAATCCAATTTTTCACCGATAACTCCAACTTGCTCAATGATTTTCTCATCGATAGACAATTTATCATCGTACGGTAACGCTTTCAATTCTTCAACGGTAGTTGGCATTTTCGCCAAAGCTACTTTCAAGATTGAATCAACGAAATCTCTAAAGTTGTCATTTTTCGCTACGAAATCAGTTTCGCAGTTTAATTTGATTGCAACACCGGTTTTACCTCCGTTTGTAACTTCAGCAAAAATGACACCTTCGTGCGCTTCATTGTCGCCGCGTTTTGCTGCAATTTTTTGACCTTTTTTACGAAGGATATCGACAGCTGCTTCAAAATCTCCATCGGCTTCCACCAATGCGTTTTTGCAGTCCATCATTCCTGCGCCTGTTTGTTGACGCAATTTATTTACATCAGATGCTGTGATTGCCATAGCTCTTCTTATTTCTTTGTTTAATTATTCTTCTGTTGTTTCTTCCTTAGCCACTGCTGGAGCTTCTGTTGTTGCTTCTGCAACTGGTGCCTCTGCGGCTGGTGCTACAACTGCTTCAACTGGTGCTTTTTCTCTTCTTGGACGAGTAGTTTTCGCTGCGCGAGGTGCATCTGTAGACTCATCATCTGAATCTTTGTCTGCTCCGCCACCTGCTTTACGATCTTCCAATCCTTCACGAATTGCGTCGCAGATTGAATCCAAAATGATAGAAATTGATTTGGTTGCATCGTCGTTTGCAGGAATTGGGAAATCAACTTGACGTGGGTCAGAGTTTGTATCTACCATTGCAAAAACTGGAATGTTCAAACGTTTTGCTTCATGCAAAGCAATGTGTTCTTTCAAAATATCTACCAAGAAAACTGCTGCTGGTTGACGAGTCATGTCAGCAATAGATCCAAAGTTTTTTTCCAATTTCTCTCTTTGACGAGTTTTGAACAAACGTTCTCTTTTGTTCAATGTTTCCCATGTACCGTCTGACTGCATTTTATCAATGTTCGCCATTTTACGGATGGATTTACGAGTTGTTTGAAAGTTTGTCAACATACCTCCTGACCATCTTTCAGTCACGTAAGGCATATTCAATTCTTTCACTTTGTCCGCTACTAAATCTTTAGCTTGTTTTTTAGTTGCAACGAAAAGAATTTTCTTTCCGGATTTGGCGATTTGTTTCATTGCTGCACTTGCATTATCCAAGTGCGCGATTGTCTTATTCAAATCAATGATATGGATACCTTTTTTTTCTTCAAAGATATACGGCGCCATTGCCGGATTCCATTTTCTTTTCAAGTGACCGAAGTGGACACCTGCTTCTAATAACTTTTCAAATGATACTTTTGACATTTTTTTCTTTTTAAAATTGTTTACTTTCCCTGACTGCAATCTCTCTCGAACTTGCAGGCGTTTCTAATATCAATCTCGAAGGGTCAGACAGGCTGAGAGTACTTCGGACTTGGATACTAAACAACCGCCAAAATAACGGGTGATTAACGTTTCGAGAATTGGAATTTTTTACGCGCTTTCGGTTGACCTGGTTTTTTACGTTCCACCATTCTTGGATCACGTGTCATCAATCCTTCTGCTTTCAACAATGGTTTGTTTTCTTCCGCTACTTTTACAAGTGCTCTTGAAATTCCCAAACGGATTGCTTCAGCTTGACCGTTAATTCCACCTCCAACAACATTTACAGTTACGTCATATTGACCAACTGTATCTGTCAATTTAAAAGGTTGATTAATTTTTGCTTGTAAAACTGATACAGGGAAAGCTTCCGTGTAATCTTTTTTATTTACAGTCACAACGCCGCTACCTTTTTTCATGTAAACTCGCGCTACTGACGTTTTTCTTCGTCCTAATGTGTTGATTACTTCCATCTTATTTGAAGTTATTAAGGTCAAGTACAGATGGTTTTTGAGCTTCTTGTTTGTGCTCAGAACCTGTATATACCTTAAGGTTTCTAAATAGTTCTCTACCTAAAGTATTTTTAGGTAACATCCCTTTTACTGCTTTTTCAATTAAGCGAGCTGGATGTTTTCTCAACATTTCCTCAGCTGTAGTCGTTTTCTGACCACCTGGGTATCCTGTGTAGCGAACGTACTCCTTGTCAACCAATTTTGCACCTGAAAAAGAAACTTTTTCGGCATTGATTACAATTACGTAGTCACCACAATCTGCATGCGGGGTAAAGTTAACCTTGTGTTTTCCACGGATAACTTTCGCCACCTTGCTTGCTAAACGACCAAGAGCTTGGCCTTCGGCATCCACGATAAACCACTGCTTATCAGCAGTTTCTTTATTCGCAGATCGGGTTTTGTAACTTAATGTATCCACAATCTATAATTTTTAAATAAGACAATTCCCCTAAATTGGGGGTGCAAAGATATGATTTCTTGCTTTTATTAACAAGACATTTTTAAAATTATTCTCAATCAATCATTTAATAAGCGGAAATCATCATTTTAGGAGGTTATTATTCAGCAAAAAAGCTCACCTTTCGATGAGCTTCTACTTATTTTCCTTTGAAGGCATTAATAGCATTTCTTGTAAAATCACTGAGCACCAATTCGCCACTCATGGCCGCACGTGCCGCAAGCAATTCATCCCAATGCTCTGTTCCCTGCCAAAAAACTTCTTTCAGCATACGCATGGCTTCTGGATTGCTTCCTGCTAATCGATTGGCAAGCAAGCCAATTTCGACATCCATGTCATCCACCGTTTCAAAAACATCGGAATACAAACCTTTCTTAAAGGCCCATTCTGCAGAACGCCATTCCGTAGCGTTAATCGCCAGTTGACTCATGGCCGAAAGTCCTATTTTTCTTTCCACTGCCGGTCCAACTACAAAAGGACCAATTCCTACAGCCAGCTCTGACAATTTAACGTCCGCATATTTTGTTGCGTAGCAATAATCAACAGCAGATGCTACTCCTACTCCACCACCAACAGCTTTACCATGAATTCTACCAATGATGAATTTTGGACATTTACGACAAGCATTGATAACATTGGCAAATCCAGAAAAGAATTTTTTTCCGGTTGCTAAATCAGCAATGGAAATCAATTCATCGAAACTTGCTCCGGCGCAAAATGCCTTTTCACCAGAAGAGGATAAGATAATAACGCGTACCGAATCATCTTTCCCCATCGCTGTGATGGTATCTGCCAAAAGATTCAAAATCTTTCCTGGAAGTGAGTTGCTTAATGGGTGCCCAAATTCAATATGAGCAATTCCGTTGTCATCGATTTTTGAAATAACGTGACCTTGATGAATAGCATCAGACATAGTTTACAAAGTTAGGAATGGATTAATCCCGTTTCGCACCTGGATTTCCTGTAAATCGTTCTTTTTCTCCCGAGATTCTTGGTCGCTTGGAGGCGCCAGATTCTGGTTTTTGAAATTTACTGTCGCGAGAAAAAGGCTTCTTTTGAGGTTCCGCTGGCTTTGGCAAAGGTCGATTACCTTTTGGAGATGCAATTTTCACATCCAAGGTTCTGCCGTTTACCTCTAATCCTTTCAATGCTTGTATAGCTGCTATGGCTTGATCGGCGTCATCCATTTCTACATAACCATAACCCTTGGATTTTTTTGTTGTTTTATCAAAAACGACATGGGCGTACGATACTGTTCCAAAAGCAGAAAAAGTAGCTTTTAAATCTTCTGAGCTAATTTCCCAGTCAAGATTTGCAATAAAAATATTTGTCATATAACTAAATGTAGGCGTGGCTTTGCTCAATGCCAACGCCAAATGTATGGAGAAAAGGCAAATAAAACTTGAACATGAGCATTTTGATTCAAGTTATTGAAGATTTTTGCCTGATAACTATCTAAAATTGTTGCTTCTTATTTAAGCGTAAAACTATCCGTACCTGCCAATTGACCATCGACATAAATTTTCACCTTGTAATTTCCTTTTGCGGCATCAGCACCACCTAAATCATAGAAAATGGAAAGGTCAATTCGTTCGTTGTTGTAGTCAATGTCTTTTTTATCAGAATAAGCAATCGTTCCACCATCCGTTTGAACAACATTGGACGATTTCGATTGCAATGTTTTTCCAGTTGGATCAATGATTTGCATGTACACTGATTTTTTACCTTTCGAAGTGATTGGGTTTTCTGAAATTGTAAAGCTGGAACGAATTTGCACTGTGTTTCTAGCTTTGTTCGTTTCTTCCGTTGTATTATTCAATTTCATACGCAAACCTACACTAGCGAAACCAAACGCTTGAAGTTTAGATCCTTTTTTCACTTGCTCTGCGCTTGCCGCAGCGTCTTGTTTGTATTGGTCACGCTCGCTTGTAGTGTTATTCAACTCTGTTTTGGTTGATTGCAAATTCGTTTCTAACTGAAGATTCAAGGTGTTTAGGGAATCGATTTGCATTACGTAGCTTTTCATAATTCCACGCAACGTTTCATTTTCTTTTCTTAATTGAAACAATTGAGAGGCAGACATTTTTTTGTTGCGACTCAACTCATCCATTAGACCCTGAATTTTATCTTTTTGAATGTTCAAGCTATCCGCTTTCGATTTATCTTTCTCTATCAAAGCATCGTATGTTTCCAACATGCTTTGAAAATCTTTTCGCAAATCGTTTGACATATTGCCGACATATCCTTCCATCATTTGATTCATACCATCCATATCTGCTTTCAACATGGCAGTCTCATTGGAACAGTCATTCAACTGACTATTTTTGGCTGACCACAAATAAGCCATGGTACCCAAGGCTAAAAGCAATAATAAGATAGTCGCAATAAAAGCTCCATTGCTTTTTTTAGGCGTTTCTGGGAAATTTTGTGTTTCTGTCATGACGTAAGATTTTATAGTTGATTATAAATCGTATAAAACATTCAAATGTTGCCTTCCGACAATTAAAATTTGTTAAACTGCCTCTACAGAGAAAGTATAGCTCTCCATGATTGCATTCGCCAACAACTTTTTGCAAGCGTCTTCCACTTTCGCATTGGCTTCGTTTTGGTCAGCTGCCTCTACAAACAATCGCACGTGTCTTCCGATACGTACACCAGAAATTTCTGGTAATCCGATTGTTTTCATACTCCCGCTCACAGCTTTACCTTGCGGATCTAAAAGTGCCTCTAACGGCATTACATCAATTTCTGCTTTGAATTTCATTCGTTCACTTGTTTATTCAAATCGTCATTTTTCACCATGAGCGACATTACGAGGTACAAAAATACAATTAATGCGATAGACCAAACACCTGTAACAACAATTAATATTAACGAAATTAACAAAAATATATAACGAATTTCATTTCCTTTCCAAGTAAACGACTTGAATTTCAGTCCAAAAAAGGGGATTTCCGAAATCAAACTCATTGACATCACTAGTATGAGTGACACTAAAAATAATGGTTGAAATAAATAATTGACAAAATAATCTGGGTAGCCTTCTTGTGAGTAATAATTAGATAGAACCAAAACAAAAGTGGTGAAGAAAAGCGTATTGGACGGCGTGTTTAACCCAATGAAGGATTCACTTTGGCGCGTGTCAATATTGAATTTCGCCAAACGAAACAAACTAAAGAAAGGTATAATGAGTCCTGCAAAAGGCAACCATCGAAAGATTCCGACAAATGTTTTCGAAGAATTATACAGCAATCCCAATTTCCAATCATTGAGCGTTTGCAACGCGTATTCATTGAAATTGCTAGAAGCAATGGGATTTCCCAAATCAATAGCCAATACCAAAACCACGATCATAAACACTCCTGGCGCCACACCGAAAGTAACCATATCCGCCAAAGAATCCATTTGTTTTCCCAATTCCGAAAACTGTTTTAACATTCTTGCCGTAAATCCATCCAACCAATCAAAGATTGCTCCCAAAAATATGAACCATGGCGCCCAGTCCAAACGACCTAAAAAAACAAAAATGATGGCCAAAATACCGCTCAATAAATTGCAGGCTGTTAAAATATTCGGAAGGTTGAAAAGCGAAACTCTCTCTTTCATGCTGCGAAATAAAGTAAAAAGTTCTAAATTTACATATAAAATTAGGTCAGTCGTTTTTGACCAACACAATTTTAGCCAAGGAACATCGTTTTAAGGACATGTTTTTAAATTTTATGAGAGTAAAAAAATCTTTTCTTTTCCTACTTGCTGTTTTACAGATTTCAGGCCTTTCCTTGGCTCAAGGATCTTTGGCTCCGAAATATTCCAATGAGTTTTTAAACATAGGCGTAGGTGCTGACGCAATTGGCATGGGGAATGCTGTAATCGCAAATACTGGAAGTGTCAACTCAGGTTACTGGAATCCAGCAGGGTTGACGCAAGTGGACAAATGGCTTGAAGTGTCTTTAATGCACAGCGATTATTTTGCTGGAATTGCGAAATATGATTTTTTAGGATTGGCACATGCCATAGATAAAAAAAGCACCATTGGTTTTTCGGCGATTCGTTTTGCGGTGGACGACATCCCAAATACCACGCAATTAATTGACAACAATGGCAATATTGACTATGATCGGATTTCAGTTTTTACTGCGGCGGATTATGGTTTTCTTTTTTCATATGCTCGTAAATTAAAAATTGAAGGACTTTCTGTTGGGGGAAATTTCAAATTGGTTCATCGAAAAGTGGGTGATTTTGCAAAATCCTGGGGTTTTGGTTTAGACGCCGGATTGCAATACTCCAAAAATGACAAATGGAAATTTGGCGCGGTGCTTCGTGATGCGACTTCCACCTTCAATGCGTGGATCTTTACGTTGAACGATGCAACGAAAGAAGTGTTTTTAAACACAGGAAATACGTTGCCTGAAAACGGTTTAGAATTAACACTTCCAAGACTGTTACTTGGCACCTACAGAAAGTTTGAATTGGGCAAAAAAGGCATGAGTTTAGGAACGGAATTGGATTTAGATATAACCACTGACGGAAAACGAAATGTTTTGATTCGTTCCAATTTCGCTTCATTTGACCCGCATTTTGGCTTTTCATTGAATTACAAATCGTATGTTTCCGTGCGAGGCGGTGTGACTAATTTTCAATACGTGAAAAATTTCGATGATACGCAGAAATTGAATTTCCAACCCACTGTCGGTTTGGGATTGAATATAAAAGGATTTAGTTTGGATTATGCTTTTACCAACATTGGCAATGTTTCAGCGGCGCTTTATTCGCATGTAATTTCCTTGAGATTACGCTTGAATAAACCTGCCAATGCAGTTGCCAAGCAGGAATAAATGTGCCCATGAAAATACGTTTACTTTTCCTTCTCTCCTTTTTTTGTCTCCCTTTTCTGATTGGGGCGCAAACGTATGGAAACGAATGGATTCAATACAACCAAACGTATTATCAGTTCAAAATTGTCAACACTGGATTGTATCGACTGGATTACAATCAATTGATCTCCTCGGGAATTCCAATTTCAACATTCAATTCAAGCAATATCCAAATTTTCGGTCGAGAAAAAGAAATCCCTTTGTGGATCGTTGACAGCAATGATAATTCCATCGACAGCGGGGATTATGTGTTGTTTTATGCTGAAAAAAATGATGGTTGGTTGGATTCGACTTTGTACCCAAATCCGGACAAAATAGGCAACCCAGCCTATTCGCTATACAACGATACGATTCACTATTTTTTCACTTGGAATAATTCAACCAACAATTTACGATTCTTGGAGGAAACCGATGTAGATTTCAATAGTTATTCCCCCGCCCCCTTTATCAAGTGGAATTACACGGCTGATTTCCATTCCAGTTATTTTGAAGGTGAAAACAGCAATAATTTATCCTCCTCTTTTTTCAATGATATTGAAAGTTTTAGTGGAGGAAGCGTTACGGGACCTGCGCTGTATACTTTTGGCATTCCAACTTCCACTCCTTACGTTGGCGTGAATTCTCCTCCAGTAAAATTGCAAATCAATTCATTTAGTTCCAACAATGCCACGAATACCAGTGGCGGAGCGTACAATCATCATTTAAAATACACGCTCAATTCAACTGATTCACTTTTATTTGATACGCTGTTTTATGGTGTAAAAGGTGTGCAATTCAGCACTTCTTTTGGCGCGGGTAGTTTAAACAACGGTACCACGGACGTAAAATGGCGTAACGTGGGAGATTTGCCTGTTTCATCCGACAACCAAGGTCTTACCTATTTGTCCTTGACCTATCCGAAACAAACCAATCTCACGGGCTTTTCTCAAGGTCATTTCCTGGCAAAAAACAATTCAAGTGCATCAAAAATTCGATTGGATTTAACTTGGTCTGTTTCCAATCCCTTACTTTTCTCTTTCGGAGATATTCCAAGAAAACTAAACCCAGTCGTGAATGCTGGTATCGTTCAAGCGCTATTACCGAACAATTCGAGTAACTCTGAACAAAAATTGGTTTTCCTCAACGAGAATTTAATTTTAAATGCTCCAATCTTAACGCCCGTAAATGGAACAGGAACCTTTACCAATTTCAACGCCGTTGTTCCAGACTCAGCTTTATTGATTGTCTTCCCAAAACTACTAGAATCTGGAGCGGTGGATTACAAGAACTACCGAAATTCCATGAGTGGAGGCAGTCATCAAGTAATCCTGGCCAATATTGATGAATTGTGTTTGCAGTTTGGTGGCGGAATTCCAAAACACATCAATGGTGTTCGGAGATACGCACATTTTCAGTACAATCAGTCGGTTCGTAAACCGGCAGCACTCTTTTTACTTGGTAAAGGTATTCGGGAGGCAGTTGTATTTACGACTACCGCTTCAGGCGCAGGAACAAGAACAAACTCTGGCATTTACGCACAATCTTTGATTCCTTCTTTCGGCCAACCCAGCAGTGACATTGCCATTACCGCAAGCTTGGTTCCGAACAACTATGTTCCCTTGATTCCTACTGCGCGTATTTCGGTAACGACCAATGCTGAACTTACCAACTACTTAGATAAGGTAATTGCCTATGAAAATCACCAAGATTCTGCAAGTATGTACAATTCTGCGGACAAAGATTGGCAAAAACAAGTAATCCATTTGGCTGGTGGCACGACTCTTTCCGACCAAAATCAATTTCAATACTATTTGGAATCGATGGAGAATTCTATCACACATTCAAAATTTGGAGGAAATGTAAAACGCGTTTACAAGACAAACTCCAATCCTTTAAGTCCAGCGGAATACAATGAAATCAATGCTCGACTCAGCGCCGGCATAAGTTTAATGACCTTTTTTGGTCACGCCAATTCCGTTACCAGCGGTTTTGAAATTAATCTGGATGATCCTGCCAACTGGAACAATCAAGGAAAATACCCTATCGTAATTGCCAACACCTGTTTTAACGGAAACATTTTCTATCACGAAAATTTAGGAATGTCTACTTCGGAAAAATTTGTCCGAGCACAGAATTCCGGTGCCATAGGCTATTTATCCACGGTATACCTAGGTTTCACTTCTTCATTGAGCAGTTATTCGATTCGTTTGTATAAACAAATGAGCAAATTTCAATATAGCGCCACCATAGGAAAACAAATTCAAGCCACCTGCGATTCTTTGTCTCACAGTCCTGGTTTCGGTGGAATTATTGAAAAAGCTACAATTCTTCAGATGACTTTTAATGGTGATCCCCTTTTGAAATTGAATTGGCATACGAAACCAGAAATTGAATTATTGGACGAAAATGTCACTTTCGGACCCAATTTCATTGATTTAACGACAGACAGTATCGAAATTTCTATCACCTTAAAAAACTTAGGTCGATCGATTACGGATACTTTCTCCTTAGAAATAATTCGAAACTTCCCCTTGTCGAATATCGACTCCATCTATTCGCTGCGGATTCCAAGTCTGGATTATACACGAACAGTAAATTTCAAAATGCCTTTACAAGCAAACATCGGTAATGGCATCAACCAATTCAAAATTCACGCTGACATACCTTCCTTTGTGGGCGAAGTTTATGATGAATTCGTGAACAACCAAATCACGAAGAACTTATTCATTAATATTGCTGGAATCCAACCTGTTTCACCTACAAAATATGCTGTTGTACCAATTGATAGTGTTGTTTTAAAGGCTTCCACCATCAATCCATTGGCTTCCATTCAAACGTATCTTTTTGAAATTGACACAACGGACTCTTTCAATTCTCCTTTCAAAAGAAGCCAAAATATGGTCTCGTCTGGCGGTGTGATTGAAGCTTTTCCAGGCAATTGGATCTTAACAAGCAACAATCAAATCGCACCGCTCATATGTGAAGATAGCATGGTTTATTTCTGGCGTGTTGCCTTGTCACAAACGACGTTGGATTGGAAAGAAAGCTCCTTTCAATACATTACAGGAAAAACAGGTTGGGGACAAGATCATTTCTTCCAATTCAAAGAAAATGATTTCGGCCAACTAGCCTACGACAAACCCAATCGACAAATCCATTTCACGGCTGCAGATACCTTTGCTCTGGATTGTTTCGTGTTCGGTACCAATGAAGCCTTCGCTTCGAATCAATGGTTGATTAATAACAATCAACAAGAATACAACTTTTGCTTGACGAATGCTTCCTTAGAAGTTTGTGTAGTCGACCCAGGAAGTTTTGAAGCGTGGGGAACTCGTTGGGTAAATGCACTCGGTGACACGTTAAATGCAAACCATGGCTTTGGCAATGTAAATGAATTTGGAGCCTGTCGACCGCGCGTGGAAAAATACTTTATCTTCCGACAAGATTCGCCATCACAATTGGCAGCTTTCCAAAATATGGTCTTAAATGAAGTGCCCAATGGTCATTATCTTTTAATCTATGCTGGCTATTATGGAGCTCAATACAATTTATGGAATTCGATCGACTCTGCCGGTATGTATTCCACATTTGCGGCGCTGGGCTCCGATAGTATTAACGCAAATCGAACCAATGCACCTATGGCTTTCTTTGTGAAAAAAGGAGACACTTCAACGGCTGTTGAAATTTTAGGTCAGAATGCCAATGATCCTGTACATCTTGCTGCACAAATGATTGGTGAAGACAATACGGGACAAGAAACGTCAACATTGATCGGACCGGTGGCCAATTGGAACAATTTTTATTGGAAATTGAATCCACAGGAGAGCCTTCCGGGAGATACCACGCTTTTCCAGTTTGAGACCTTTGATTACAATCAAAATTACCAAGCCACCATTCCGATTCCTTTGAACACAACCGATTCGATTTTGAACCTAGAAAACGTTTTTTCTGCGAATCTTTCTCCATACATCAAATTGAGATCCATCTTTAATGATTCAATGAATGGCACGCCCGCTCAATTGGATCGTTGGCACGTACTTTTCGACCCACTTCCTGAAGCGGCTTTGGATGGGAAAGACAATTATTATTGGTCGATTGGAAATTCAGCTGTTCCTGAAGGAACGGAAGTTTCATTCGCCATTGATATTCGAAACATTGGCAGCGTGCACATGGATTCTTTGCTTGTATCCTATTTTATTGAAGACGATAATCACGTGAAACACGCATTGAATTACCCCAGACAAGATTCGCTAAGAGTCAACCAAACATTGCGGGATACTTTTACTTTTTCAACCACTGGCTATTCTGGTTCCAATGTATTTTGGGTCGAGGTAAATCCTTACGTAAATCCGACGGGATTATTGGATCAACCTGAGCAATTTCATTTTAATAACTTGATGCAAATTCCTTTTGTGGTGGATAGGGACGACAAAAACCCGATTTTGGATGTCACTTTTGACGGAAGACACATTTTGAATGGCGACATCGTGAATCCCTACAGTGAGATTTTGGTAACCCTCAAAGACGACAATCCGTTTTTGATCATGGACAACATTACAGATACGGCACTTTTCGGGATTTACTTAACCAATCCCAATGGCGTGCAAAAGCGTATTCCATTTGAAATCAACGGGCAAACCAACATGCATTGGATTCCTGCCGACGCACAGAACAAACGATTCAAAATCATGTATCCTGGGGCTTTTGATTTGGACGGAAAATATAGTTTATTGGTGCAAGGCGCGGATAAAAGTGGCAATCTATCAGGCGATTTAGAATACAAAATCACTTTTGAAATTGTACGAGAAGCTTCCATTACCAAAATGATGAATTACCCGAATCCGTTTAGCACCAGTACGCGATTTGTTTTCACTTTAACCGGTACAGAAATTCCAGATGACATGATCATTCAGATCATGACAGTTACGGGCAAGGTCGTACGTGAAATAACAGAAGCAGAATTCGGACCGATGTACATTGGGCGAAATATTTCTGAATTTTCTTGGAACGGAACGGATGAATTTGGTGACCAATTGGCCAACGGCGTTTATCTATACAAAGTCAGAATGAAGTTGCACGGTGAAAATTTAAAGCAGCGAGAAAGTGGTGCGGACACGTATTTCACGAAAGAATTCGGAAAAATGTATTTATTACGATAGATTTATTGCGAATTTTGACCTTTAACGATTCCCATTGATAGAAAAAATCATTTCAACTAACGCATTCTGGAGAAACAACATTTTCTTTTTGTTGATTTTCATTGGTATGGCGGCGGTTTATTACGACGGCGTTTTAAATCAAAGCCCATTAAATGAACACCAATGGAGACAAACAGACTGTTTATCACTCACCCACAATTATGCTGAAAATGCCCATTTCTTTTCACCCGAATTGCACAATTTACTTGCTGATCAAGAAACAACAGGTAAATCCGCAGGTGAATTCCCTATCTTGTATTGGGTGGTTGGAAATATCTGGAAACTAACAGGGGAATCCTATTTCGTTTACCGTGTTTTTTATTTGATGATACTATTGCTTGGCGTACTAGCCGTATTTAATTCATTCTTGATCATGCTAAAAGATTGGGTATGGTCAAGCGTTTTAACATTACTCCTCTTCACTTCGCCTGTTTTTGTTTTTTATGGCGTCAGCTTTCTGACGGATATTCCGGCCATGTGTTTTGTGTTTCTGGCGGGCTATTTCCTTTTGCTTTATCACAAAAAAGGAGCCTGGCGTTTTTTACTTTTCGCTTTTTTCTTTTTTGCCCTAGCTGGGTTGATTAAAATTTCTAGTCTAATTGCCTTTGTCGTTTTTGGAAGTCTCTATTTACTGGAACGCATTTCGGTTAAAACACTAGGAAAAGAAGTTCTTTTCAAACGGCCCAGATTCGCTTTCATTGGTTTCCTTCTCGTGGTAGTATCCATTTTTAGCTGGTATTACTACGCTTACTTGTACAATCAAGAACACGAATTTCTATATACGTTCAACAATATTTATCCTTACTGGTTGATGGATCAGGAAGGAATTGATTTACTGCTGGAGCAATTTAGTTCCCATACAAGCTATTTGTTCTTGAGCAGACCATTGTATCTTCTACTTGGGTTAATGGGTACAATCAATCTCTTTTTAATTAAAAAGATACCACCAATTGCCTACATAGCCAACTTACTTGTCTTGACTGGCTGTTTTGTCTATGCAATGCTTTGGGCTCCATTGTTAGGAATACATGATTATTATTTCGGAGCACTCTTGATAGTAATTCCAGGAATTTCGTTGCCTTTTGCTTGGTACATTCGAACGAATTTTCCGAAAATTTTCGAAAGCAAGTATACGAAAGTTCTCCTTTCCTTGTTTCTGGTGTACAATTTTTTCGCTTGTGCGAACATCATTCGAATTAAAACAGACAAGCATGCAATCAACTTGATTCAGGAAGCCAAACCTACTTTTTACCAAGAACAAGGGTGGTTTAACTGGGACAATGGTCAATGGAAACGCTTCGTTGAAATGAAGCCATACATTCGTGAAATAGGAATACGAGCGCAAGACAAAGTAATTGTACTATCCGATCCTTCTTTTAGTATTTCCCTGTATTATTTGAATCAAAAAGGATGGACCAACTATTTGAATTATGATCAGGCAAGTCAAATTGACCATCTGATAAACAAAGGAGCCAAGTACCTTTTTATTTTTGAACCAGATATCAAAAACAAGGAATTTCTAAAGCCTTTCTTAAAAGATTCAATTGGCGATTATAAAAATATTCGCATCTTTAAACTTCACTAAAGCCACTATTTAGTACTGCCATTTCCCAGTGAAATTGTCGTAGAAGTTGAAACCGAATTTGAAGTTTACATTGGCTTTACTATAATTGCTATCACCGGCAACAGCGTACACACCAATTTTAAAAATAGTTTGTTTGATTCGCAATTTTCTTTCCAATCCTGCATAGAATTCGACATGAGCAAACTTTGAATCGGGAATGGCCAAGAATCCTCCTCCTATTGTTTCTTCCAACTTCAAACGATTGATTAACCATATTTTATTCAAGAAAAATCCTTTGAAATGGTGAATAAAATTGAATTGCATGTAGGAATTGGAGGTATTGATGGCCGTATCCAAAATCTGCAAAGTATTCACGGGATTGGAAAAGAAACCTTGATCCGATTGACGGAAAAACTTGTGTTCAATCACCCGTAAGTCCTTTTTAAAGAGATAACCACCTATGGTGAAATTCAATTCACTTGTTCCGAAAGTATTCAACTCGACATCATCATGAATACGGAATTCAGCAAAATCAAAATTGGATTGGGTCCCGAACACATTTGGAATACCGACTTTGTACTTTAAAAAGAGCGTTGGATAAGGAGAGCCCATGACAATTTTGCGATTTTTACGCAGGATGTATTTCTGGCGGAAATGATATTCCAAATCTATTGTTGTCAACAAAATTCTATACGGATCAAATGGGATGGGCTCGGCGAACAATCCAAACAAGGTATCCCATTTGGGGTAGATAATATTGGTAATTGATTGCCGGTCTGAATATTGTATTCCAATTTTTGCATACAAACCATTGGTGATTTCCATGCGGTGGGAGATTTCGAATTTCTTGTTGCGCACCCGATTTCCAGGCGCAAAAGTTCCTTGAATATTTTGCGTACTCGAAACAAAATCATACACATCCCCAATTTCAAATTCAATTTTTGAGAAGCGTTTTGGGTTGTAGGTGAAACTTCCCCCAAATTGACCTTTTACATCCTTGTTGCGAAAACCGTAATCTATATCTGGCCGAATACTGAATGCTTTCCCATTTTCAAATTCTTTGGAATAATAAGGAATCAGTCTGTGTCGATAACCGCCCACACCAAAAGGAATCACCTGAGTTACCAACCCATTGATTCCCCATTCTTGTTTCTTGAATGAATTTACGTGGCGAATTCCTTCGAAAACGACCGTAGTAAATTTAATTCGATTGCGCGTACTGTCGCTGGTGCGTTTGTATTCGTCACTTTCGTGGTAATTGATAATACTATCTTGCGTTCGGATGAAATTCAATTCTAACTCTTTCAAGGTAAAAGGTCTTTTTTCTTCCCAGAAGGTCGAGTCTTTTTCGAATGCATCATCTGAATACGTTTTGGATTCCAACCAGAAATTCTTCTTGTCATCTTTTACCTCAAACACATATTTTTCATGCGTCAACCGGATCAATCCATTGATTTTGGTTTTGCCTTCCTTGATGTTGTAAACAAATTCTCTTCGTGTTGGCACCAGTTTTCCATCCACTTTTGAATAATCACAAATCAGGTGCAATTCTTCGAAAAAATCCAAGGCAGCTGGATTCACACTTAATTCATAGGAAACCAACTCCCACGTGGAGTCGCGGACAAAAATGGTCCCAGCAAACAAGGCTTCGTAATCAAATCGAGGATCTACCCGAATCTCGTAAATCATTTTTTCTTGGTCATCGTAAAATGAACCTTCTAGGTAGAAATTATAATAAACAAGCGCGTTGTAGGCCAAAGGCGACGTGATGGGTCTTTCGGAAATTTTGGGCAATTCCAATAGATTCTCAAAAAGATTGACGTGCGCATCTTGAATTCCCGTCACAAATAAATAAGGATTTTTTGTTTCTCCAGCGCTCGGTGCAATGGTAGAAGCTCCATCACCAAAAGTAACCGACACTTCAGCTCCAGCAACCGATTGACCTAAATCTGTAAAATCCTCGTAGGCGTAAAACTCATCTTTAAACTTGGCATTTTTTTGATAGGAAGTTATAGCGCGCCACTCGATAAGGTTCATTTTTTCTTTTCCAACGATTGAATCTTTGAAAAGTGTATCTTTTATTTCTTTTTCAAGCGAACTCAAACAATAGGTATCACAAGAATATTCGGGTACTTGATCGTAAAAGAAACCTCGTTTATCAATCACTTGTTTCATGATTTCTTTCCCTCGTTCTTTTTTCGATTGAAAAACTATTGTCACCTCTTCAATTTCTTGAATCACGGCGAATAGTGTAAAGTTTTTTGTGGTGAAATTTTCTCCAATGGTTACTGTGTCCACCAATAACTTAAATCCAGGAGAAGAAATTTGCAAAATGTGTTGGCCTTTTTTCAGTTCCAATACATAATTTCCCAAAGCATTGGAGACCGTTCCATAACTCGTGTTTTCTACTCTGACTTTGGCAAATGGAATTTCTTGCCCTTCCGCATCCAATATTTTTCCCTTAAGCGACTGCGTTAAGGCATTCGGTGTTATAATCAGCAGAAATAAGAAAAGGTAAAATGTTCTTTTCAATGGCAACGTTTTGAATTAGACTTTTATAAGTTGATAAAGTTACATTTATTTAAAATTATGAAGTCCATTTTTGCAAATTCAAGAATTTATTATCCGTCAAAAAAATACATAGCGTTTTTAATTTTTAAACAATTTTTAAAAATTTCACACATTTTCATTAAAAATATATCGACTTCACTTTTGTTAATAAGCTTAAATGGCGTTCTTTGCGAGATTAAATTCAAATTAAATCGATGAAAAACATTATTCAAAGCTTGGTATTTCTTTTGTTTATACCATTGTATTCATTAGCACAATATCCACCCATTGGGTTAAATATTGGAACCTTGACGACAGCCGTTGGCGGAACTGTTGACGTACCAGTAACAGCTGGGGTCAATTTTCAAAACATCACTCATCTTCAGGGAACTTTTACCTATGATCCATCTGTAATTTCATGGAATTCAATGCAAAATTTCGGATTATCGAATCCTGGCGGGGCAACATTTTCAGTGGTAACCCCAGGGATAATTAATTTTACTTGGTCAAGCTTAATTTCAGTAGGACCGACACTTTCGGTTGGAGCAAATGTATTCACTTTACGTTTCAATGTTATTGGTGCCTATGGACAAAGTTCACCCGTTAATTTTATCAGTGGAAGTACCTTGCAATCTTGGAACAATGGTTTTGGTTGGTCTGGCAATAATTTTGCTGTACTTTCAGGTATGGTAAATATTGGTTGTGTAGGACCGAATACAACCTTCAACGCTGTTCAAAATTTCTATCAAACAGATTTCGTTGATGCTAGTTCCAATGCATCCTCTTGGTTTTGGGATTTTGGTGACGGCAGCACTGCAACTACGCAGAATGCCAACCATACATTCGCTGCACCTGGCAGTTATACTGTTTGCCTAGTAAGTACTAACGCATGCAGTACCGACTCAAGTTGTCAAACCATTGTTGTTTGCCCCAATGTACCCATTGCAAACTTCACCAATACTTCCAGTAATTTAACCGGTATTTTCACGAATTCTTCTACAGGTTCTCCGACCTCCATTTTATGGAATTTTGGAGATGGTGGCACTTCTACCAATAATGGAACCATCATTCATAATTTTCCATCTGCAGGTATTTATACAGTTTGCTTAATTGCAACCAATGGATGTGGCGTCGATACATTGTGCCAAAATGTTACAATTGCTTGTCCAACACCTACTGCTGGATGGACAAGTACCTCGAATGATTTATCCATTTCTTTTGCCGATCAAACGGTTAATCCCTACGCGTGGGCGTGGTCTTTTGGAGATGGCGGCACGAGTATTGCCCAAAATCCAACCCACATTTATTCCTCTCCAGGAATTTATTCCGTTTGTTTGGTTTCGTACAACAGCTGTGGAGGTGATACTTCCTGTCAAACCGTAACGGTAACTTGTCCAGCACCGAGTCCGGCTTTTAGTTCAGTTGTGAATCAAGGTGCTGTGTCCTTCACAGATTTGAGTACGCTTTCGCCAACATCTTGGGCATGGAGTTTTGGTGATGGCGGAACCTCGGTAGTGCAAAACCCAACCCATACTTACGCCGACACTGGAGTTTATCAAGTTTGTTTGGTGGCAGGAAGTTTGTGCGGTATGGATACGACGTGTCAAGCTGTAACTTTGAATTGGTTAGGATTGGAAGAAATGAATGCCAATTTGTTTGAAATTTCCCCAAATCCAGCAAAAGATTTCATTAAAATTCACGCTTTGGTGAATGAAAAAATGATCCTTGAAATCGTCAATGTTCAAGGTCAGAAAATTTTAACCAAAGAGATTCAAAACGACGAAAATATTCCCACTCAAAATTGGGAAAGAGGCGCTTATATTCTAAAAATTAGCACCCCTAAAAATACCCTTTCAAAAAAGGTAGTTTTGGAATAAACAATTGAATTACATTAAAAATGCGGGATACCATTTGTTGTTCCGCATTTTTTTGTTTTAGAAAAATCGACAACTGAAAATCGCGGTGTCATCTACATAATCGAGAGAACCGCGCCATTCGTCTAATTTCGAAAATAAAAGGCTGTTCAAATCTTCCATGCCCAAAGGGTAATAATTGTGGACGATTCGCTGAATATTTTCAATGCCAAATTGAACTTCATTTTGATTTTCCAACTCAACTACACCATCTGTGTAAAGCACCAAAGTTGTGTTGGAAGGTAAAATCTCTTCCCCGATATGAATAAAAGGCAATTCATCCATCATTCCCAAACCAATGGTTCCTTGGTCTAAAAATTTGGCCTTTTTACCATTCGTCAAAATCGGGTGATTGTGCCCAGCATTGATGTAGCGCAACGTTCTCGTATCTGCTTTGTAATGCGCTAGAAAGAAGGTAATAAACTTTTCACCTTTTGCACTGCGCATGACCTTTTTGTTCAATTCTTCCATCAAAAAGTCAAGCTCAAAACGTTGGTATTGAAACAAGGTTCGAATGGTCGCTTGAAAATTCGCCATCAGCATGGCGGCACCAATCCCTTTGCCCGATACATCGCCTATGCAAATAATGTATTCATTCTCTTCGATAGGAATAAAATCGTAATAATCACCTCCTACTTCATGTCGAGGTAAATACTTTGCCGAAATATCCATTTTTCGATCCGAAGGCAAATCCTCTGGAAAAAGTAATTTTTGCATTTCTGTCGCCACTTCCAACTCTTTCCGAATACGCTCTTGTTCAACCCGTTGTTTGGCCATTCGTTTGTTTTCAATGGCAACGATGACAATGTTCGCTAGCGTTTGAATGAAACTCATGTTGAGCAAATGCTCGGAAACTTTGATGTTGTTTTTTCGCAAATGCCCGACCAGCAAATAGGCCAAGGGTTCATCGTTTTGAAAAACGGGAACAACAATCTCAAATTCCTTTAGCAAGGCAGAAGGCGAAGATTCAATAACTGTTATGTCTTTGAATCTTCCCAATTCTTTTGGCACATTGATTTCCTTCATTTTCGGTCGGTACCCAACTTTCAAAATGCATTCCCAATCTTCCTGTTTATTAAACAACAAAAACTTCTCGAGTCCCAATTGTTCGTGTAAAATGAATTCAAAAATTCGGATAATGGTCGAAATATCCTCGTTCAAACTGATGGAATTGGTAATGTCCAGCAAAGAATTTAATTTAAAATCCTTTACCTTCAGTTCATCCTCCAAATTCTTCCGTTCGCGTTCGGTCATTTTATAATTTCTCGATAATCTCTGGCAATCTTCTTAACGCTGCCATTTCCCTGAATTTCGCTTTCGCTTCCACACAAGGACTTCCAAAGTAGGTTTTTCCAGGTTCCAAATCTTTACCGATGCCCGATTGCGCATAAACAACCACGCCGTCTCCAATTGTGATGTCACTTGCACAGCCAACTTGTCCCCAAAGGGTAACATTGTCGCCAATTTGAACACATCCCGCTACACCCACATTGGCAGCAAACAAGCAGTTTTTGCCTACAACTGTGTCGTGACCGACTTGCACCAAATTGTCTATTTTCGTTCCTTCCCCAATGACCGTTGTTGAAGTGACACCTGCATCAATCGTGCACATGGCACCGATTTCCACCTTATTATGCAAATGGACGCGTCCACACGTATGCAATCGATCATAACCGGTTGCTTTCTTTTTGTAATAAAAAGCAGAGAAACCGATTACGGTATTCGGTCCAACAATACAATCGTCATCAATGATGGTATCGTCCATGATTACTGCTCCAGAATGAATTACCGTATTTTTTCCTATTCTTACATTGTTACCAATGAAAGCATTTGGATAAATCATAGCACTTTCGTCGATCTGAGGATTTTCACCTGTAATGGATTGCGTTTGTGGCCGAAAAGGTTTGTAGTGACGCGTGATTTTATTAAAATCGTCAAAAGGATTTTCCGAAACCAACAAGCCTTTTCCTTCCGGACATTCCACTTTTTGGTCAATCAAAACAGTCGTCGCCGCGCTATCCAATGCTTTTTGATAGTATTTCGGATGGTCGACAAAAACCAAGTCTCCAGGCACAACTCGATGAATCTCATTGATTCCTGAGACAATGTGATTGGGATCTCCGACATAGGTACATCCTAAAAAATCAGCCAATTGGGCTAGGGTTTGGTCTTGAGGAAACTTCATAAGGCAACTATTTAAAACAAAATTACACTGAAACCTGCTCAAAAAATAGGACTACTAGTTTATTTATCCGCTTGCAGTTGTTCATTTAGTTTTTAGAAAGATTAGATTTTCCGAAAATTGAAATAAATGCTATGCGAGCATAATAATTAAAATTAAATTAGTACCTTGGCCTCTGCGAAATAATTATTGAATGACAGAAACACCTCAGATATTAGTTGACTTTGTAATACGCCAATTGTGGCACAAAGTCTCCCGAATGTATAACCAGAAAGCAGCGCATCACGGAATTACCAGTTCCATTGGTTTTATTTTGATGATCATCGACAAGGATGGGACGCCCAGCACGCAATTGGGCCCCAGAATGGGAATGGAACCGACCAGCTTATCCCGAACCTTAAAAACCATGGAGGATTCGGGATACATTCGACGCGAATTCGACAAGATTGACAAACGGAAAGTTTTGATTTTTTTAACAGAACTGGGCATCGAAAAACGCCGTGAAACCCGCGAAGTTATTGTAAATTACAACAAAAAATTATCGGAGAAAATTCCGCAAGGAAAATTGAAAGTTTATTTTGAAGTTCTAGAGAAAATCGAACAGATCACCGACATCGAACTCGATGAAATGGTAAAATATGAAAGCAAAAAATCATGATAAAACACATTAGAAAAGTAGCCATTTTAGGTTCTGGAGTCATGGGCTCTCGAATCGCTTGCCACTTTGCAAACATTGGATGCGAAGTGTTGCTTTTGGATATTGTCCCAAAAGAATTAAACGAGATGGAAACCGCTAAAAAAGTTTCCCAGGATAGCAAAACATTTCGCAATCGGATTGTCAACGAAGCCTTGCAATTTGCATTGACCAGCAACCCTTCCCCCATTTACAGCAAAGCATTTGCGAAACGGATTACAACCGGAAATTTTGAGGATGACATGCCGAAAATTGCCGAATGCGATTGGATCATGGAAGTGGTAGTGGAACGATTGGACATCAAGAAAATCATTTTCGACCAAGTAGAGAAATTCAGAAAACCTGGAACATTCATTTCATCCAATACCTCGGGTATTCCCATTCATTTGATGCTAGATGGACGAAGCGATGACTTCCAACAATTTTTCTGTGGAACCCATTTCTTCAATCCGCCGCGTTATTTGCCTTTATTGGAAATCATTCCAACACCAAAAACAGATCCAGCCGTGGTGGATTTCTTGATGGATTTCGGTAGCCGATTCTTGGGTAAGAAAACCGTTTTGTGCAAAGATACGCCAGCATTTATAGCCAACCGGGTTGGAGTTTATGCCATCATGGCGCTTTTCCACACGGTGAAAGAAATGGATTTGACCGTGGAAGAAGTGGATAAATTGACAGGCCAAGTTTTGGGTCGACCGAAATCGGCTACTTTCCGAACCTGTGATGTTGTCGGATTGGATACCTTGGTGCACGTTGCGAATGGCTTGAAAGAAAATTGCCCGAATGATGAGATGAAAGATCTTTTCGTTTTGCCTGACTACATTTCCAAAATGACGGAAAACAATTGGTTGGGTTCGAAAACAGGTCAAGGATTCTACAAAAAGGTAAAGGCGGCCGATGGTTCCAGTGAAATTCAAGTCTTGGATTTGAAAACTATGGAATACCGGTCGCAAACGAAAGCGAAATTTGCTACACTTGAAATGACCAAATCCATAGATGATTTGAAACAACGCACCAAAATGTTGGTCATGGGTCAAGACAAAGCGGGTGAATTTTACCGCAAATTATTCGGTGGACTTTTCGCCTACGTTTCCAATCGATTACCCGAAATCACGGATGATTTATACAAAATCGACGATGCATTGAAAGCAGGATTTGGCTGGGAATTAGGCCCTTTCGAAACGTGGGATATTGTTGGTTTGGACGAGGGTATCAACTGGTTGGAAGCCGAAGGAGGCAAAGCTGCCACTTGGGTGCACGACATGAAAGCCAAAGGAATTACCAAATTCTATAAAACAGAAGGTGGTTCCAAAATGTATTACGATCAAAATGCAGGTGAATACAAAGTAATTCCTGGTACAGAAAACTTGGTCATTTTGGATGCCTTGCGCGATGAAAATACTGTTTGGAAAAATTCAGATACAACAATCATTCACCTAGGCGACGGCATATTAAATTTGGAATTTCACACGAAAATGAATACGATCGGTGGCGGTGTGATAGAAGGAATCAACAAAGCAATTGACTTAGCCGAAAAAGAATACAAAGGGTTGGTTATTTCCAACACGGGTCAAAATTTCTCCGCTGGTGCCAATGTAGCCATGATTTTCATGATGGCGATTGAGCAAGATTACGATGAATTAAATTTCGCTGTTAAAGCATTCCAAGATACCATGATGCGCGTTCGTCACAGCAGCATTCCAGTAATTGTTGCACCGCACAACATGGCACTCGGTGGTGGTTGTGAAATGTCGATGCACGCAGATAAAGTGGTGGCACATGCTGAATTGTACATGGGATTGGTGGAATTTGGTGTTGGACTCATTCCCGGAGGCGGCGGGTCCAAAGAATTTGCCAAACGACTGTCGGATGAATTACACGAAGGTGATATTAAAATCAATCTGTTACGCGAAAAATTCTTAACGATTGGACAAGCAAAAGTTTCCACTTCTGCCTACGAAGCCTTTGATCTTGGTTATCTAAGAAATGGAACAGACGAAGTCGTGGTCAGCCGAGAATATCAATTGACAAGAGCAAAAGCAGCTTGTCTGGAAATGATCAACAAAGGGTATGTTGCACCAATGCGCGAAAAAACAATTACGGTTCTTGGTCAAGAAGGCTTGGGAATTGTCTACGTCGGCGCCAACTCCATGTTGTCAGGAAAATACATGTCGGACCATGACCGTGTGATATCAGAAAAATTAGGCATGGTACTTTGCGGTGGAGATTTAAGCGAGAACACCGTTGTTTCCGAACAATACCTACTCGACTTGGAACGAAAAACCTTTGTCGAATTGTGCATGGAGAAAAAAACCCTCGAGCGAATGGAAAGCTTGGTGAAATTTGGGAAAATATTGAGGAATTAATTTACTTCCTCCCTTGAGGGAGGATTGAGGTGGGTGTTTCAATTCTAAAATCACATCCCCCTCAATCCCCCTTCAAAGGGGGAAGTGTAAAAAACATAACATGTCAAACAAAGCATATATTATTAAAGGATTCAGAACTGCGGTAGGCAAAGCGGGTAAAGGTGGATTCCGATTCTACAGACCCGATGATTTGGCGGCAGATGTCATCAAACATATCATGGAAGTTACGCCTGAATTGGACAAAAATCGAATCGATGATGTGATTGTGGGGAACGCCACACCGGAAGCTGAACAAGGCTTGAACGTCGGCCGTATGATTTCGTTGATGGGCTTGGATACCGACAAAGTTCCTGGAATGACTGTCAATCGATATTGTTCATCAGGATTGGAAACAATCGCGATTGCACAAGCGAAGATTGAAGCGGGAATGGCGGAATGCATCATTGCAGGTGGAGCCGAATCGATGTCGGTGATGGCCATGGGCGGTTGGAGAATTGTTCCCAATGCACGCGTGGCGAAGGAAAATCCAAACTGGTATTGGGGAATGGGCTTGACAGCCGAAGCGGTGGCGGAACAATACAATGTTTCCCGCGCCGACCAAGATGCGTTTGCCGTTCGCTCGCACGAAAAAGCAATGGATGCGATCAAAAATGGTCGCTTCAAAGACGATATTGTACCGATAGAAGTGGAAGAAGTCTATTTGGACGAAAACGAAAAACGACAAGTCCGAAAATACATTGTAGATACAGATGAAGGTCCAAGACCGAGTACGGTAGAAGGTTTAGGAAAATTACGCCCCGTTTTCGCCAATGGCGGATCCGTAACGGCTGGGAATTCCTCTCAAACCTCTGACGGTGCCGCATTCGTGCTGGTGATGTCAGAAAAAATGATGAAAGAACTGGGCTTGGAACCCATGGCTCGTTTACTTTCTTACAAAGTTGTGGGTGTGGAACCACGCATCATGGGAATTGGACCCGTGGAAGCCATTCCTGCAGCTGTTGAAATGGCCGGCTTGAAAATGGAAGACATTTCTTTGTTTGAATTGAACGAGGCATTTGCTTCGCAATCGCTTGCGGTTATTAGAGAAACAGGTATCAATCCGGATTTGGTCAACGTAAACGGTGGCGCTTTGGCTTTGGGTCACCCGCTTGGGTGTACTGGAGCTAAATTGACCGTCCAAATCTTAAATGAATTGAAACGTCGCAATCAAAAATATGGCGTTGTGACCATGTGCGTTGGAACAGGACAAGGAGCCGCTGGCGTCTTTGAACGATTTTAACATTTCGAATAGACCCTTGTTCAAGAACCTGTTTGCCAAGTTGCAAGCAGGTTCTTTTTTGTTCAAAACAGTAGCATTTTAGCCAATTTGCCCCAATTCAATGCGACAAATTTAAAATCCTACGTATCTTTACCCAAAACAAAGATTAAAATGGCAACGGCTCTCGCAACAGAACAAACCAACCAATTGAAAACCGACAAAAAAACTTTCCTTGAAGCTTTCCGCTTGATGTGCACCGCTAAAACCATGGCGGAAAAGTACGAAGCGAACAAAGAAATCACATCGAAATATGTGCACGCTACATCGCGCGGACATGAGGCAATTCAGTTGGCGTGTGGTATGCAATTGTTGCCACAAGATTGGGTAGCACCGTATTACCGAGACGATAGTATTTTGCTGGGAATCGGTATGAAACCGTACGAATTGATGCTGCAAGTTTTTGCCAAAAAAGACGATCCATTTTCCGGAGGTAGAACGTATTATTCTCATCCTTCCTTAAAAGACGACAATAAACCCAAAATTCCTCATCAATCTTCTGCAACGGGCATGCAAGCGATTCCTACAACAGGAGTTGCGATGGGAATTCAATACAAAGAATTGCAAGGAATCGCTGACGATTTTGGTGATAAAAAACCCATTGTAGTTTGTTCATTAGGCGATGCTTCCTGTACCGAAGGCGAAGTTTCAGAAGCTTTGCAAATGGCAGCTTTGAAACAATATCCAATTGTTTATTTGGTACAAGACAATGGTTGGGACATTTCCGCTAGCGCAGACGAAACTCGCGCGCAAGACATGAGTGAATACATGCGTGGATTCAACGGAATTGAAGTGCGCACCATTGATGGAACGGATTTCGATTTGTGTTACCAAACCATGCAAGAAGTTTTTGATACCGTTCGAAAAGAGCGTCGACCGTTTTTGGTACACGCAAAAGTTCCGCTTTTAGGCCACCACACATCCGGAGTTCGAAAAGAATGGTACCGCGACGATTTAGAAGAAGCAGCTACACGCGATCCTTATCCAAAATTGAAAGCCAATATCGTTTCCATGGGCATCGCGGAAGCAGATTTGGAAACCATCGAAAAAGTAATCAGCACAGAAGTGGACGAAGCGTATGACCAAGCGTTGAATGCAGCCGATCCAGAACCGAAAGACGTTCTCGATTATATTTTTGCCCCTACGCCCATCACCGAAGAAAAAGGCGAACGTGAACCAAAAGGCAAGAAAAAAACCGTGATGGTAGACAGCGCTCTTTTTGCCGTGCGTGAATTGATGGAAGCACATCCAGAAGCTTTGTTGTATGGACAAGATGTTGGCGGACGCTTGGGCGGTGTTTTCCGTGAAGCGGCTACCTTGGCACAGAAATTTGGTGACAATCGGGTTTTCAACACACCGATACAAGAAGCCTTTATCATTGGCTCGACCGTAGGAATGTCGGCGGTAGGTTTAAAACCGATTGTGGAAGTTCAATTCGCCGATTACATTTGGCCAGGACTCAATCAATTGTTCACAGAAGTTTCCCGAAGTTATTATTTATCCAATGGAAAATGGCCCGTAAGTTGTATCATTCGTGTGCCAATTGGCGCGTATGGATCTGGTGGACCGTACCATTCCTCTTCGGTAGAATCTGTTTTAACGAATATACGCGGAATTAAAATTGCGTATCCTTCCACAGGAGCGGATTTGAAAGGTTTGATGAAATCGGCTTTTTACGATCCAAATCCAGTGGTGATGCTGGAGCACAAAGGTTTGTACTGGTCTAAAATTGCGGGAACAGAAGGCGCCATGTCAATTGAACCCGACGAAGAGTATGTGATTCCGTTCGGAAAAGCGCGTGTCGTGCAAGAAGCCGAGCAGTCATGTATTGATAAGGGTTCAACTTGTGCGATAATCACCTACGGAATGGGCGTTTATTGGGCAATTGAAGCGGCAAAAAGTTTCCCTTGTCAAGTTGAAATCATTGATTTACGTACTTTGAATCCACTGGATCACGAGAAAATGAACGAAGTGGCAAAACGTCACGGAAAAATCTTGTTTGTCACCGAAGAGTCCACCGAATGCAATTTCACGTTGGGATTGGTGGGTCGTTTGCAACGCGACAATTTCGAATCCTTGGACGCACCGATTTCCATTGTTGGATCCATCGATACGCCGGCCATTCCATTGAACAGTGTTTTAGAAGCGACTTTGCTTCCCAATGCTGACAAAGTGAAAACCGCGATTGGTGATTTGTTGGGGTATTGATTTCATTTCACCACCCAAGAAAAATCATCTTGTGAGATTGGAAATTCATTGATTTTCAGTTTTTCGAAAAGTTTGATTTCGTTGGTGGAATCATTCGTTAATTGAAATTCCGTTCCATTTTTGGTGGCTTGGAACGTTACAATTTTTCGTTTTCCAGCTTGGTTTTCAAGAACAAATTCACTTTTATTCAAGGCCTTCATTTGGAAAGCTTCGAAAGTTCCATCAACAGATTTCTCTATCCAATAATCTTGTTGATTGATGAAGATGTAGGACTTTTCTATAGAAGAATCCGAAAGTTGATACGCACCCATCAACGGATTTTTCAGTTCATTTTCGTGGTTCAATACTAGAAAATACAACAAAATAGACAATCCCAAAACCAATTTCAAAATAGGCAAAGCAATCCGTTTTTTTCGCTCTTTTTCTTCTTCGCCAAAACCAAACAAATAGGTGAAAAGAAAACGCAAATCGCTCCAATTCAAGGTGACCAAAATTCCAAAAAGAACCAACGCAAAGGCTTTCACGCCAATGTTGAAAGAAAAATTGAGCAAAACAATGTACGCCGCCGAAAGCAATAATAGTAACAAACCACCACGACGCGTTCGATAAAAAAGCAACAGAAAAGCGCCTATTATTTCAGCCAATCCTGTTGCGAAATTGTACAATTTTGAAGTTCCCAAACTCGTCCAAAACAAAATGTCTTTGTCCAAATCTTTCAATTCTGTGAACAACAAATTGGGTTCCGGTGTTGGGAATTGTAGTAGCATCACTTTGTCCAATCCGTATTTTAGAAAAATAAGAAAGAGTGTCGCTAATAGAAAATAATACACGACCTTGTTCCATTTTTCGCTTGTTTGAACGATTTTCTTGTGAAACAAAAGAGTGAATAAAACAACGATTAAAATAGTCGTAAAAACAATCGCGTAAAAACCATTGCTATCGGAGAAAAACAGAAAATTTTGCTGCAAAAGATCGTTGAATATCCATTGCCAACATCCCAAAACAGCCGTGTTTTTCCATTCAAAAATGGGCAAATCAATGGGCAGGACAACGAGTAAAATAGCCCAAAAAGCTAAAACTTGCGGATAAAACTTTTCTTTCGTCATTTATTTCATGCGAATGATGCCGATTGCCGAAGAAGTTGCCACGATTAATAGAAACCATTTGCTCCAATTGTCCGCGTGTTTTCTTTTTTGATAATTGCTGGTTTCGTCAGGTTGCGTTTGTGCTTTCAAATCTCTTCGCGGAATGCGCGCTTTGTTCGTTTCAAAGCCTTCAAATTGAACTTTGTCGATGTCGTTGGCAAAAAAATAGGTTTCTTTCAGAATGGTGCGCATGCTATCGACGGAGATTTTCTCCGAAAAAACAGGGTGATTTTTAACAGTGTCCGTTCCTGCGCGCCATATTTCCGGATTATTCCGCGGTGCGTATTCATCTTTACAACTTTCCTCGGTTACCATCGCCACCATCGAATCATTGATAAATACAACTTTTTTCAATTCCGAATTCCGCACCCAACGCTCCGGCGCCACGCCAAAATTGGAAAATACGGCATCAAAACCTTCGTGCTTCAATGATTCTGAAAAAGTAAGTTTGGAACCATTGTGACGCTTGTGGGCAATGGTTTTGGTTTGAGAAAAACTGCCATAGGACAGAAAAAGGGCGATTATAAGTACACGTTGTTTCATAAATTGAATTTGGACAACTGTACAAGTAAGAGTGAAATGGGTTCAAGAAAAAATAAGTAAAGTTGGATTAAAGCTGGATGGGGAGTCGAGGTGCAATGCTGATTTATGGAATCAAACGAAATTTATGAACTTATTAAATGATGCTGAAATTCACTGTTTTAACGATGCGTTTCCTTTGCGAATTTGCAAATTCCCAAATTTACGAACGAGACCTGATAATCAATGTTTTAAAAATGAATTTCTTTGGGAATTTGGGAATTCCCAAATTTACGAACGAGGCCTAAAAATCAACCTTTTAAAAATGAAATTCTTTGCAAATTCCCGAATTCCCAAATTTACGAACGAGGTCTAGAAATCAATGTTTAAAAAATGAATTTCTTTGCGAATTTGCGAATTCCCAAATTTACGAACGAGGTCTAGAAATCAATGTTTAAAAAATGAATTTCTTTGCGAATTTGCGAATTCCCAAATTTACGAACGAGGCCAGAATATCAATGTTTTAAAAATGAATTTCTTTGGGAATTTGGGAATTCCCAAATTTACGAACGGCACTTGAAAATCAACACTTTAGTCATTTTACAAATGCGCTATTAAATTTCAAATCACTCGCAATCAACTCCACTCCTCCCGCGAAATCTTCACCGTTCCTTTGAAATACGCCACCAATTCTTGGTCTTGGTTGAGGGTTTTTACTTCGTAAAGTCCAATTGATTTTCCGCGGTTGATTTCCGTGCAAAGGGTTGTCAATTGGTCGTTTTCACGAAGCGGTTTGAGATGGGAAATACTGGTTTCGATACTCACGCATTGAAATCCGTAGGCATTCGCAGCAAACGCCAAGGCGGAATCGGAAATGGAATACGAAATGCCGCCGTGTGCTATGTGAAAACCGTTCAACATCTCGTGACGAACGTTCATTGCCAACACACATTTTCCTTTTTCAATTTCAACCACGGAAATGCCAAGCCATTGGGAAAATTCATCTTTTTCCATCATTTTGGCTACGATTTCCGCTGGTGTCATTAGGCTTCGATTACTTTGGTCATAAGCGTAATCATCGCGATGGTTACGATGAACAATTGTGTCGCTGTTTCGTCTGTCAAGCTAGAACCGTCTTCGTCCTCAGTACTAATTTCCAACGCCATGAATTGTGCCAAATGCGGTTGATCACAAAAATCTTCCAACAAATCTTGGTCTTCACCATCGTCTTCGAAATAGGCATCCAACATTTCAAAATACGGTTCTTCGAAAGCATCGATATCTGCTTCTGAAACTGGAATTGTATGAATTTGTTCTTGCGCAAATGCTTCTGAAATCACACAGAAATAGTAGATGATCAAACCTTCGAGTTCCTCATTTTCATATTCCAATGCCGCTGACATCAAATAGGAAAGTAAAGTACTTTGGGCAGTAGCGTATGTTTCTGACAATTGCTCTAAACCGTCATCGTCTAAATTATCTACTTTTTTAATCGCTTTTTCAATGCTTTCAAGGGAAACGTGCTTCATTTTCTTTAATTCTTAGAATGCAAATTTACAGTTTCTTCTGCACTCCAACAATGTTATTAAAAGAAAGAAAAACGGCAGATCCCATTTTTATTCGCAATCATCTTTTTCTGCAAACTTAAAATCGACCAGCAAATAATGAAAACCATTCCACCAGCCGGTATTTACTTTTCTTTTAATTTTTTCATTGTTCATGGTCATCGTATACTTTTCTTTTTTTCCACCCCTACCGCGCTTGGTCAAATGCATTAGGAAATATTCAAACTCACGGATGATTTCAACTTCTACCTCGGTCATTTTTCGATAATTGGTGTCGTATTCCACGAAAAATCCTTCTGACGTTCGATGAAAACGGATGGTGTCCAACACTTGATTTTTGCGACTACCCATTTTTCCGCTTATTACCAATTCTGCACCAAGGGGCAAAATGTCGATTTTGGAAGGCGCGATTTTTTTTCGGTAATCGAAATCGTCAAAACATAGTGTCAAAATTTTGGCTTCATTTTTTCGAATTTCTACTTCCAATGTTCTTCGTTTGTCCACCAAGGACGTGTATTCCACGTAGTAGATTCCTTCTTCTAAATTCGAAATTTCTGTTTTGAAGGTTTTGCTCTTCTTTACCAATTTTCTTCCTTTGAAAACACGCAAAACACCGGTTTCTTTGTCGCATTCTGAGCGGCATTTGCTCAAATAAATTGTCAAACTTCCCGCACAATGTCCGTAAGTAGTTCCAAAAAAAATAAAAAGAAAGAATAGCGTTATTTTCATATTTGCAGAGGTTTCAGATTTCAAAGAACGAAAAGATCCAAAGATTATTGGCTCTTTTTAACCTTTTCTAACGAATTCAATAGCACTTCCAATCCCAATCAAATCCCTATATTTGGCTAAACGAAAAAATTTATGTCATTTTTTACGCCTGATTTTATTGAATTTTTCAAGGAATTAGCCCCCAACAACAACAAAGATTGGTTCGATGAGAATCGTTCGCGTTACGAAAAGGTGGTGCGCGAACCTTTCAAGAAATTCGTGGATCACATGATTGCCGTTCTTTCCGCAGAAAATCCCAATTTGAAAGACTTGCAGAACAAGGATTGCATTTTTAGAATCAACCGCGACATTCGTTTTTCAAAAGACAAAACACCGTACAAATTGAACGTGAGTGCCGCTGTTTTTGTAGGAGGAAAAAAAGAATACAAAGCCGAAGGCGCTTATTTTGAATTGAGTCCAGAACATGTGCGTGTGTACGGGGGTTTGTACGAATTAGACAAAGATGCTTTGTTGGATGTCCGAGAAGGAATCGCTGCCAATTTGAAAGAATTTCAAAAAATCTATACAAGTAAATCCTTTGAATCTACCTTTGGCGCGATTCGTGGAGAACAAAACAAAGTGTTGCCGAAAGAATTGAAAGTAGCGAGTGTAAACGAAAATCTATTGTTCAACAAACAATTTTATTACTTCGCTGAATTTCCACCGGAAATACTTTTGGAAGACGACTTTGATCAAACAATTTTAAAAATATACCAAGCTGGCCGACCGATGGAACAGTTTTTTAGTAAAATCTTAAAACGATAAAATGAAGAAACACAATTTTTTATTCCTTGCTTTTGTATTTGTATTGGGTGCGCTCAACGCGCAAACCAAATTGACTTTGGAAGAAGCTGTAACGCAGCAATACCGAAAATATGCTCCTGAAACGTTACCTTTTTTCCAATGGGTTCCCAATTCTGACAGTTACTCATATTTGGAAGGCTATCGCACCTTGAAAAAAGAGTCATTCAGCAACACAACGGCTAAAACAGTTGTCACCATTGAGGACGTGAACAAAGTATTGAACGCAAAATTACCTTGGTTTTCTGGTTTTCAATGGAAAAATGAAACGGAGTTTTGGATAAATGATGGTCAAAATTTTTATAGCTACAACATTGCATCGAAAACAGGGAAACTAATCGGAACGATTACCGATGATGGTGAAAATGCGTTGATGAGCGAAAGCAGTGAAAACATTGCGTATACGCGCAATAACAATTTGTACATTCAAAAAGCAGATGGTCAACTAGAAGAAGTCACCAACAACCACGATAAGAATTTGGTTTCGGGTCAAGCCTTTGCGCGCAGTGAATTTGGCATCACGAATGGAATTTTCTGGTCGCCGAATGGAAAGTTATTGGCTTTTTACCAAAAAAATGAAGCGGCTGTACACGATTATCCCTTGTTGGACAATGACGCCTATCCAGGAGCGTTGAAATCGATAAAATATCCGATGGCTGGTCAATCTTCTGAAAATCCAGAAGTGGGTGTATACAATATCGCTACCAAGAATACAATTTTCATTCATCCTACCGGCAACCCAGATGATTATTTGACCAATCTTTCTTGGACACCAGATAACAAATTCGTTGTAATCGCAGAAGTAAATCGCGACCAAAATGCAATGAAATTGAACGTATACGACGCTATAACGGGAAAATTCGTTCGGACTTTATTGGAAGAAAGCAATCCCATTTGGATGGAACCTGAGCATACGGCCTTTTTCCCTTCCGATAAAAGCAACAATTTCGTTTGGATTTCGGAAAAATCTGGATTCAACAACTTGTATTACTATGATTTCAACGGAAAATTGATTAAACAATTGACCAGCAACCAATTCGTTTGCAAAGACATTTTGGGTGCACGTGAAAACGGAACGAAAATTTACTTCTCGGCAACTGGTCCAAACGGTATGAATACTTTGACCTATCGAGTGGACTTGAACGGGAAACAGGAATTGGTGACGGCGGATCAAGGAACGCATTCCATTGAAATATCAACAGACGGACAGTTTATTTTTGACCAATATTCCAGCAGCACGATTCCAAGTAAATCGATTGTTTACAACTCAAAAAGCAAAAAAGAACAAGTGCTTTTGGAAAGTAAAAACAAATACGAAGGAGTCGATATCGGCATCACGACTATTGGTGAATTGAAAGCGAAAGACGGAAGTGTTTTGTACACACGCATGATCCAACCCAAAAATTTCGATCCGAACAAAAAATATCCAGTTTTGGTGTACGTTTATGGCGGACCTCACGCGCAAATGATTACCAATTCTTGGTTAAACGGAGCGAATCTTTGGATGCACTGGTTGGCAGATCAAGGGTACATTGTATTCACGTTAGACAATCGGGGTTCAGGCGAAAGAGGATTTGCCTTTGAAAGTCAAATTCACCGCCAATTGGGAACGGTAGAAATGGAAGACCAAATGACGGGAGTGGACTATTTGAAATCCTTACCGTATGTGGATGGCAAACGTTTGGCGGTTCACGGTTGGAGTTTTGGTGGTTTCATGACTACTTCTTTGATGTTGCGTCAGGCGGGAACGTTCAATGTAGGCGTTGCTGGCGGACCGGTAACGGACTGGAAATATTACGAAGTGATGTACGGTGAGCGCTACATGGATCGCCCAGAACAAAACAAAGAAGGCTATGAAAACGCTAGTTTAATGACCCATGCGGATAAACTGCAAGGCAAATTGTTGTTGATTCACGGAACGGTAGACGACGTAGTAGTAATGCAACAAAGTTTATCATTGGTTGAAAAATTTGTCTCATTGGGTAAACAAATGGATTTCTTCCCGTATCCGATGCACAAACACAATGTACAAGGCAAAGACCGTGTGCATTTGATGACCAAAGTGTTGGAATATGTCATGGAAAACAATCAATAAAAAGAGTATCTCAATTGCAAACGCCACGTGAATCACGTGGCGTTTTTTTTAAAATAATTGGCTCAAATTAATGAACACTGTTCCGCTTATCTTTTTTCTGTGAAAGCAGTTTTAAAATCCATCGCTGGCACTGCGCAATACTGCCACCTAAACTTCCTCCACCAACAGTTTTTCACAAACTGCGATACTCATGGTTTCTTTTGGGTGATTCGCATAGGAAACCACCAAACTTCCATCAAAGGATTCTTTTGAAATAATTTCCATCGTTAAACCCAATTGAATATCGCGGCGGTTGAGAAATTTTAGAAATTCCATGGAGGACTGATCCAAGGAAGTCAATCGGTATTTCTTCCCTTTTTCACCCGAACCCAAGGTTTGATACTTTCTTTGAGCAATGGCTCCTTCGCTATCCGGAATCGGCGAACCGTGCGGATCAACCGAAGGAAATCCCAATAATTCATCCATGCGGGTGAAGAATTTTTCCGACTTGATGTGCTCCACTTGTTCTGCAATTTCATGCACTTCTTCCCAACCAAAACCCATTTGTTCCACCAAAAACATTTCCGTTAATCGATGCTTACGAATCACCAAAGCAGCCATTTTGCTACCCAAGTTGGTTAACTGAATCGGTTTGTATTTTTCGTAATGAATCCATTTTTTCTCCGCCAACTTCTTGATCATGGAATTGGCGGTGGGCGTACTGATCTGCAAAAATTGACTTAAATCGGAAACTGAACAATGTCCACTTTCGTTCGACAATTTCAACAATGCTTTCAAATAATTTTCTTCTGTAGAAGATGCCATACGATCAAGGTAAAAGATCAAATGTACAAAATTCCTTTAAATTATTTGTTAGACTAATCTAACTTTATATATTTGCAAGTCTAACTTTTAAAGTTTTGTATGAAAAATTTCCCTTGGTCCGTTTTAATTTGTTCGCAGTCATTCTTTGGAATATCTCAAGAAATAGTAACAGATCGACCTGATCAAACCGAAAGTAGTTCAACTGTCCCTTCCCGCTCCTTGCAAGTAGAATCGGGTATTTTGGTTAAAATCAGTGAAACCAATAGTTCGAAAGAACAACAAATACTGCTACCAACCAATCTCTTCCGTTTGGGGTTGACAAAAGAACTAGAATTGAGATTATTGAGTCAATTTGAAAGTATGCAGGGTGATTTTAGCCGCGCAAATGGGATTAGTGATCTTGAAGTTGGAGCAAAAATCCAACTGTATCACAAAGAAAACGTTGGATTCGAAGCGGCATTTATTACCCATTTGGTGTTGCCGACGGGCAGTTCTCAATTGACGAATTCAACCTACGCAAGTATTTCAAAACTCTCCATTTCGCATGGACTCACTGAAAATTTGTCGCTTGGATACAATTTTGGCTACAATTACTTCGGACAGCACAAAGGCGATGCCACCTATTCCGCAGCGCTCGGCTATTCATTGAGTGACAAAGTTGGTGTTTATATTGAGCCGTATGGTCAACTGAGTTGTCTGAATACATGGGTTTCGAATGCAGATGGAGGATTCACCTTTTTAATTCAAGAGAACATGCAATTTGATTTCTCCTTTGGAACCGGCCTAAATCATCGAATGAATTATCTTTCCGTAGGTTTGAGTTGGATTTCCCGACCTTCGAAATAAACGTCATGCAAAGAAAACGTACCTTTGCACCATGAAAGAAAAAACGCGTCAATATTTGGACAATTTGGGAATCGAAACTTTAACGCCCATGCAGACGGATGTGCTGGAACAATTCCCAAATTGCAATGATTTAGTGATTCTTTCACCAACAGGTTCAGGAAAAACGTTGGCTTTTCTTTTACCCATTTTAGAAATGTTGGACGAAAACATGGAGGGTTTACAAGCCGTCATCATCAGCCCAACACGCGAACTCGCCTTGCAAATCGAAGATGTTTTTAAAAAATGTAAAACCAATTTTAAGATAAATATCACCTACGGTGGACACTCCATGCGAACGGAAAAACAAAGCTTGAGCGTGGAACCAACTGTTTTGGTGGCTACTCCTGGCAGATTGTGCGACCATTTGGATAAAGGAACGGTACAACTCGACCGTGTAAAATGTGTCGTTCTCGACGAGTTCGACAAATCACTGGAAATGGGTTTTCAAGAAGAAATGGGTTACATCATTGATGCCACACCAAAAAGCATTAAAACAATTCTCTCATCTGCTACCAATTTAGAAGTAATTCCTGCGTTCACAGGCATTGAAAATCCGGTTCACATCAATTTTCTCAATGAGTTGATCCCCGCATTGACCCTGCGAAAAGTGATTTATGGAGAAGAAGAAAAATTGCCGAAATTGTTTGAATTGATCTGTTCTTTGCCGAACGAATCAACGATTATTTTCTGTAATCACCGCGATGCTTGCATCCGAATTTGTGAGCATTTGCAAGAAATGGGCGTTCCCGCACTGCCTTTCCACGGTGCCATGGAACAACCCGACCGAGAACGATCACTGATTCGCTTCCGAAATGGTTCGGCCAATTATTTGGTAGCCACCGATTTGGCCGCCAGAGGATTGGATATTCCCGACATCGGCACAGTCATTCATTACCAAATGCCGCAAAAAATAGATAGTTTCATCCATAGAAACGGGCGAACAGCGCGCATGTTGGAAAAAGGTCAAGCCGTTGTTTTTCAAGAAGACGGAAAGCAATTGCCCGAATACATCGAAACCAAAATCCCACTTTTCCCCTTGGCAGATAAAATTACTTTACCAGACTGGCCAGCTTGGGATACCATCTATTTCTCCGGAGGGAAAAAAGAGAAAATCAATAAAATCGATTTGGTTGGCTTCTTGATTCAAAAAGGAGGCATACAAAAAGACGAAATTGGTTTGATTACCGTGCAAGACCATTGGTCGTATGTAGCGGTTAAAGCTGATAAAATCAAAGAAGTCATCCGATTGATCCGTCAAGAAAAAATCAAAGGCAAGCGATTGAAAATTGAATTGTCGCGTTGAATCTTTATTCAATTACGAATGTTTCAATTACGAATTAAGAATGGGATGCCTCAATTCGTAATTCAATAATTCGTAATTCGTAATTGCCTACCTCACCAAAACCACACTCCCCGTTGCTTGAAAATCTTTTGGGAATCCTTTTTCTTTGAATAAAATTCGGTAGGTAAAAACACCGTCCTGAATGGGTTTACCGTTAAACGTCCCATCCCACCCTACTTGCGAATCTTGACTCAAAAACATCAATTCACCCCATCGGTTGTAAATCTTCATTTCAAATTGAGAAAGCACCAAATTATCCGCGAAAACAGGCATGAACTCGTTGTTGAATTCGTTTCCGTCAGGCGTGAAAGCATTCGGAACATAGAAAAGTGGATCTTGGTCCACAAAAATCGTTTGGGTGGTTGAATCTTGGCAACCGTTTTCATTTTCAATCAACAAAGTAACGGGGTAACTGCCTGCCTGTTCTGGAAATGTATGTATGGGCGAATAGGCACTGTTGTCCTGCGTTCCGTCGCCAAAATCCCAAAAATAGGTGTACGCATCTACGGAGTTATTTTGCAGCAAAGTTGTTGGATTTACCAGCGGCAGAGGATTGTTTTGAGGTAAAAAAGCCGCGATGGGATTGGGATCGATGCAAACCGCATTTTCTTGGGTTGAATCGTTGGTGCAGCCAAATTGGTTGGTCACCGATAAATTTACATCATAACAACCCGCTTGGCTGTAAATTGTGGAAACTTGGATGGCGCTCTCGCTCGTGCGACCATTGCCAAAAGTCCAAGTAAAACTGCTGTTGGGCGTCACTTGGTTGTTCACAAAACTCACTTCCAAAGGCAAACAACCCGACCACGGCAACACGGAAAAATCAACGATAGGCGCAGGATTTACAGTCAAATTGAGCGTTACCACTGAATCGCAACCGTTCTCGTCGGAAAAAGTTTGGTTGTAACTTCCCGTTTGGCTGTAGCTTTGTCCTGCCCAAACAAAGGGCGGTTCGTTGGCGCAAATTGCTGCGCTGAAACTGCTGTATTGAATCGGGAGCAACTGAAAACTCAAATTGGCCACCGAATCGCAACCATATTGATCTTGCAAAGTGGCGCTTGTGGTGGTGGAACTCGCTAAATTTTGGCCATTCCAAACAAAAGGCAACTCGTTTTCGCAGAGCACAATCGTATCAAATGAAACTTGCGCTGGCAATACCACCAAAGTGAAATTCGTTGAAGTTGCGCATTCATTGGGCGCTTGGGTAAAGGTGTAAGTCGTTGTTTGTTGGTTGTTCAAAACGGGTGACCAACTTCCTGAAATAGTGTTGTCGGAAAGTGAAGGTAAAATCAAGGTTCCTCCTGCGCAAAGCGTGTCGTACAGACTGAAAATTGGCGTGATGCGCGGTGCAACTTGGACCGTCCATTGCAGAGGAACGGCACATTCATTGGCGTTGGGCGTGAAAGTATAGGTCGTTGTTTGTTGGTTGTTCAAAGCGGGCGACCACGTTCCAGAAATGCTGTTATCGGAAGTGATTGGAAAAACCAGCGTATCACCCTGGCAAATGGAATCGGCGATGCTAAAACTAGGCGTGATGAGCGGGAAAACAGGAACCGTCATTTGCGCCGTGGAAATACAACCCGGATCGCTTGGTGTGAATGTATATGTCGTAGTCACTTGATTATCAAATACTGGTGACCAACTTCCGCTGATGAAATTCTCTGAAATAGTGGGTAGCGAAACGATATTTCCCTGACAAATGGAGTCGATGGACGTGAAAATCGGATCGACAAACGGATCGACAACCACCGTTTCTTGCACACTTTCGGGACAACCTGTTGCAACGGTAATGGTTGTGGGCGCAAACGTATACGTCGTGGTCATTTGGTTGTTGAACGCAGGCGACCAGCTTCCAGTAATTGAATTATTGGAAGTTGATGGCAAAACCAAACTCGCGCCCACGCAAATGGAATCCAAAATCGAGAAAGTCGGCGTTGTTCGTGGAACAATCGTTACCGTTTTACTCGCCGAAAGCGGACATCTGAAGCCTACATTTGTGCTGACGATTCCAGAAGAACTCGGAGCAAAAGAATAGGTTTGCGTGGCTTGATTATCAAAAACAGGCGACCACGTTCCAAGCACGTTTTCATTGGAACTCGTTGGCAAAGAATAGATTACATCCGCACACATCGAATCCGCGATGGTAAAAGTGGGTGTGAGCGTTGGAATAATCGTTATCGTTTGGTTTACCGTCGCTGCGCAACCGTTGAAAACAGAAATTGAACTAGGCGAAAAGGTGTAAATCGTCGAAAGTTGATTGTTAAACGGCGCCGACCACGTTCCCAAAATTCCGTTATCGGCTTGGGTAGGCAACACAAAACTTGTACCTATGCACAAAGAATCCGCAAAAGAAAAACTCGGAACTGTTTGCGGAACAATTACCACGGCGTGTTGCGTTGAAATGGGGCAACCTTCCGCCACCACATTCACAGAATCAGGTGAAAAAGTATACGTTGCGCTGTTTTGGTTGTCAAAAGCTGGCGACCACGATCCAGTAATTGCATTGCTGGAAACCGTTGGAAAAACAAGCGTTCCGCTCACGCAAATAGAATCGGCTAAAGTGAAAGTAGGCAGTGTTGATGGAACAATTTGTACCGTCAATTGCACACTATCAATGCAATTGGTATCGATGGGAATGAATAAATACGTTGTTGTAGCTTGGTTGTTGAACGCTGGCGACCAACTTCCTGCCACGCCATTGGTGGAAGTAGTTGGCAAAACCACATTGGTTCCTTGGCAAACGGGCGCAATGGAATCGAAGGTGGGAATGAAAATTTCGTTTAGGGTGATCAGTGTATCGTTGGACACATTGTTGGTCAAATTACTTTCTTGAATGACAACGAGTTGCGTGCTGTCTTGGTTGGCGATGATGCTCAACGAAAACGGACTCGGAATTCCAACTGGAATGGAAACCGTTGCACTTATCAGTAAACTATCCCCGATCAAAATATCGCTAGGCGTGAGTACTGTAGATACAAAAACACTATCGTTGACAAAAAACGAAATGGGCGTTCCCGCAGGCAACGTATCGTTGGAATTGACATTGAAAACCGTAAAATCGACCGCCAAATCTCGGTTTTCGCAGATATCTTGGCCTGAAACACTGTCTAAGGTGACAGTGGCGTCTGGGAGTTCAGAAACGATGGAGGTGATGATGGTGGAGATGAAGCGGAAAAACATAGTTGTGAAAACAAGGTCCATGGTTGAATCTCCGATATTTATATAATTACTTATATCGTAAGTATCAACATCCATGTTCCAATTGGTGGTGCTTCCAGTAAAACTATTTGTTCCATTAAATGGGTTGATCACAGGATTTTGAGCATTCGATAAAAGATTAGAATTAACGGAAACGGATTCTACATTACTAAAAGCTGGGCTTGAAAACGAATTAGGACTTCCGTTCCATACCACGTATGTCATCTCCGCAAAGTTTGTATCGGTTATATTTAGATTGTCAATTTGTAGAGGAGTTACGCCGTTATTGTAATAATAAGATAAAACGTTGAAGCCGTCATAGACATTTAATTGAGTATTAGGAAGACTAACCTCATTGTAAACTATAACAATATACCAACCTGAATAATAAATTCTATTTGTACAAAAAGCGCTGATTATCGGGTTTAAATTAAAATTTGAAAAGGTATAAGTACCATTTCCAGTACCTAAAACTTGGGCAGTTACATCGTAAAAAGAGCTGAAGTAACTAATAGCTGCGCCATTTGTTGGATAACCTACAAATGTATTTTGTGCAGTGTAATTAACTCCATTTAAAGTGGCTATTGTATCGAAAGTTCCATTTCCAATTCCAGACCAATATAAATAAGCAGCCACTACGTTTTGGTTGGGATTAAGGCTTAATATCGCAGTTGAATTTGTATTCATTGTGCATGGTGGTGTCGGAGTTTGACGGTTATCTAAAAAATTGTGAGTATTGCCGATGATTTTATACCCGTAAGCTCCATTGAATTGAGATCGCAAAGTCAAGGGGACGTCAGATTGAGAAAAAAGTATATTTGCTATTAGCACAAAATATAAAAAAATTATTCTTCTCATTATAAATGTTTATAGTAAAACAAATGTATGTTAATTATGTTTTTGAATAAAAAACATAAATGTTAAATTATAATAAATAAACACCTTTATTTTGGTTTTGTATTTTTTTTTTTTATAAAATTGACTCTTAACCTTAAACATTTTACTATGAAAAAAGCTTTTTTAATTTTTAGTTTTTCGACGTTCGGTTTTGCCTTTGGGCAGGACAATTATTCAAGTAACCCAGTATTGGATCCTATACCTACTTCTAGCTTAGGCTCTGACGAAATATTTCGATTTCAATCTGGTGCATTCACGCAGTTACAAGGAGCAACTGTTGATTTTACTTTTGGAACTACAGATCGATGGCTCTCCATCGGTCAAGTGCCAACCGGAGGTATTCAAACTTTTTATGGTTCCCGTTTTCAATATGATGGAAGCGCGCTCGTTACGGGCTACACAAGCACAAGCCCTAAAAACCCTCGTATTCAATGGATTGGGAATAGTTCAGTTACTCCTATTGGTAATTTAGAGTTTCGTGTTGGAGATGGTTTTGGAGCTTCTGGTTCTCCAGGTACAAATACGCTCGTCGCCTCCATGACACCAGAAGGAAGAACCTATTTTGGCAACGCTAACCCAAGTATTTTTAATCCATCAGCTCCAAAAGTAGGCATCGGATCAGACGGACTTACAGGTCTAGATATTCAACTATTTGGCAATGGAACGAAAGTTGGTGAGAACATTAAAGTGGTTCATACCTCTACAGGTAATGCAATTTTTGCAGATTGTATTGGAGGAGAAAACTCTACCACCATTTTTGCAAAAGCAAATGCAAGCGACGTTTCCATTGGTGTGCAAGGAAGAATTAATGCCAATCCAACCACTTTTGGCGCTGCCATATTTGGAGAAGGATACTCGGCAGGAAGCGGTTGGGCTGGGTACTTTGATGGCGACGTTTTTTGTACAGGATCCTATCTTCCTTCTGATGAAAAGTTAAAACAAAACGTTACAAAAGAAAAGGACATTTTGAAAAGAATTTCTTTACTAAATCCAGTGACGTACACGTACAAAAAAATAGATGGAATTATTTTGCCAGAAGTCAACCAACACGGTTTCATTTCGCAAGAATTGGCGGAAGTTTTCCCAGAACTTACGAAAGACGTGAAAAAACCAATTTTTGATGAAGAAGGCAAAGTTACTTCTGAGATTACCTTCAAATCCATTAATTACGTTGGTCTTATTTCCGTTTTGACGGGAGCTGTGCAAGAATTGAACACCGAACTACAAGCTGTTCGCCAAGAATTAGACGATTACAAAGCCAACGATAATGTGCGTAGTCAATTGATGCAAAATAACAATGCGGTAAAAGGGTATTCCATGGAGCAAAACACACCCAATCCTTTTGATGACAGAAGCATCATCCGATACGAATTGGCACCGGGTGTGAATCAAGCATCCATTACCATTTTCAACTTGAATGGTGGTTTGGTAAAAGATTACCCAATCAACCAAAACAAAGGCGAAATAACAATCTCAGCTGCAGAAATTGGAAAAGGTATGTTTATTTACAGCCTTACGCAAAACGGTCAGGAGATTCTTTCGAAGAGAATGATTGTGAAATAGTATTTTATGATAAACAGTTCGCAAGCCTCGGTAAAATTTTATCGGGGCTTTTTTGTTGAATTTAGATGGAATATTCGATGGAAACTTGCCACGACCGCGAAGCAGCAACGAAGTTAATACACGAATGTACACGAATATTACTTGTTTAACTTACTATATTCTTAAACAAACGGTTATGCATTCTGTATTGAATTCAAAAAAAACATTCGTGGCTATTCGTGTATTCGTGGCTAAAAAACAAGTAATCCTCCGCTTGATCCGTCAAGAAAAAATCAAAGGCAAGCGATTGAAAATTGAATTGTCACCTTGAATCTTTTTCCTTACTTTAGCTCACTTCAACGGCAGATAACCAAAACATGAATAAACTACACATCGTGCTTGCTCTTTTTTGTATACCCTTTTTAGGTAAAACTCAATCTACTTGGGACAAGGTTTCATGCGGAACTGAATTTACCATTGCCTTAAAATCAGATCAAACGATTTGGGGTTGGGGAAACAATTTGAACGGACAGTTGGGTTTTGGCAACAACATTTCTACGTTTGACCCTTTGCAAATTGGAACAGCAACAGATTGGAAATCCATTGCTGCGGGTTCTTTTCAATCTTTCGGTATTAAAACAAACGGCACACTTTGGTCGTGGGGACTCAACTCGGTTGGTCAATTGGGCATTGGAAATACTACCCAGCAAAACGAACCTACGCAAGTAGGAATGGACAACGATTGGCGTTTTATCTGTGCTGGCCAAGGTCATTCTTTCGGCATCAAAACGGATAGCACACTTTGGACCTGGGGATTCAATTTTAACGGACAACTGGGAATAGGCTCTACAACCAATACGCTCACGCCGACACCAGTTGGCACCGACCACGATTGGGTTTCAGCCGCCGCCGGTGGTTCCCATTCGTTGGCTTTGAAAGCAGACGGAACCATCTGGTCTTGGGGATTCAATGGAAATGGTCAATTGGGAAACGGCACCACTACTCAAAGCGAAACGCCTGTGCAAGTAGGCTCCTTGACGAGCTGGGTTGAAATTGCGGCCGGTTTTGAATTTTCCTTGGCACGCCGAAACGACGGAACACTTTGGGCTTGGGGATTCAATGGAAACGGTCAATTGGGTGATGGCACAACCATCGAGCATGCGGTACCCGAACAAGCGGGAACAGCCAACAATTGGATTAAAATTGCCGCGGGTTCTTCCTTTGCATTTGGCATTAGTCTGGATCAACGCTTATACGGTTGGGGATACAATGGATTCGGTCAACTAGGCTATGGTGGTACAAATCAGGAAAATTTCCCCGTTCAAATTGGTTTTGATTCCGATTGGCAAGAAGTAGCCGCTGCTCCTGGCACGATTTTTAGTTCTTCCGTTTTGGGCAATCATGCGGTGGGTATCAAAGGAGCAAAAACGGTCATCTGTGCTTCAGGAGCCAATTACATTGGTCAATTGGGTGATGGCACAACGGTCGACGATGATCTATTTCATTGCACAACGGCTGATTTAACGGCTGATTTGAAAGAAGTCCAATCAGGATTTTCTTCTATTTCCATCTCGCCAAATCCTTCCAAAGGAATGCTTCAAATTGACTTGATGGAATTAAATTCCACCAACTGTGCGTACAAAGTTGTGAACCTAGCCGGCGAAAAGTTATTGATCGGACAAACCAACACACCGATTTTTTCATTGGATCTAAGTGGTTTGTCGGCAGGTATTTACCTGATTACTTTTGAAAAAGAAGGCGAATTCTCCACGAAAAAAATCATCTTAGAATAAGCTTTTTGCTCAACGAGATTGCCCGAAAAATTCAGTTATCGTTTTCTGCGCCAATTTGTTTTGGGGTGAAAATTGATTGTCGGCAGGACCACCCGCCCTGTCATGAAAAGGAAACCATTTCCATATGAAACCTCCCGCCATCCACTCTTTTTGCCACAATTCAAAAAGTACTTCGGTCAAGCGCGCTTGCAATTCCTCATTCACAGCTTTGTTTTCACCGTTGTAATCCCAGGGTTTGGCTCCGGCATAATCGACACTTCGATAACCACATTCCGTGAAAAGAATTTGTTTTCCCGTGGTTCTATAACATTGCTCCATGACGGCTAGGTGCTTCTGCCAACCGGCTCGAATTTGTTCAACAGAAGGACTTTTTTCATCCGTCAATGGAAAATAAGCATCGACGCCCACAAAATCCAATTCTCTCAAAAAAGTGGGTTGATCGAAGCAATCCCAATTTTCAGCATAGGTAATTTTACCTGAATAAACAGCCCGAATTTCTTCAATCAATCGACTCCAATAAACGGGTTCATGTTTTACAAACCGCTCCAATTCCGTACCGATGCAAAACATTTCCGCTTGTTGCTCTTGGGCTATTTTCGCAAATGTTAAAATAAATTTACTGTAATTCTCTTCAAACTTCAACCAATCGTCTTCGGTTTTCATCTCTATTAAACCAGTAAACTCGCCACTTCCGACCCAAATTTGAGGTTTCACCATCACGTTGATTCCTTTTTCATGACACATTCGAATGGTTTCGGCACAACCTTCCGCCTTTTCGCCCCACCATTGTCTTGGATTATCAAAAAAGATTGCCGTTGAATTCAAATTCTGCAGAAAGGCAAAAGGCATGATGGCTGCATAATTGGCATGGGTTTTTACCATGACTTCCACTTCCTCGTGACTAATTTTTTGGGACGAAGCCACAAAACTCAAGCCATTAATTTTCCCCGTATTTTGTCCTTCTGTATGACAAGAATAGAATCCAACGAGTAGCATGAGCATCCAAAATCGACTATAAGATTTGTATTTCATTCGAGTAAATTAAGTTAAATAATTCAAATTTTTAAAAGAAATTATTCTATGCATGCATAGCATTGGGATTTTTTGTGTATCTTTCATCAACTAAAAGAAAAAATTATGTCAACTGATAAATTGAATCCTATAAAAGGTGGTGAGTTCATCATTCGCAAAACACAACCATCGGAAGTTTTTACCCCAGAAGATTGGACAGAGGAACAGCAAATGATTGCACAGATGTGTACTGACTTTATTGAACAGGAGGTTCACCCCAATTTAGACCGTCTTGATAAAATGGAAGAAGGTTTGATGCCTAGCTTGATGGAAAAAGCGGGAGAATTAGGCTTGTTGGGTATGACCGTTCCTGAACAATACGGTGGAATGGGAGTAGATTTCAATTCATCGATGTTGGCAACGGAATATTTAGGAAAAGGACATTCGTTTTCAGTTGCCTACGGTGCACACACGGGAATTGGCACATTGCCACTACTCTATTATGGTACCGAAGAACAAAAACAAAAATACATACCAAAATTGGCGAGTGGCGAATGGAAAGCTGCCTATTGCTTAACGGAACCCAGCGCTGGATCAGATGCCAATTCGGGAAAAACCAAAGCCGTTTTGTCGGACGATGGTAAATTTTATACAATCAACGGTCAAAAAATGTGGATCACCAATGGTGGATTTGCCAATTTCTTCACGGTATTCGCTAAAATTGGTGACGACAAAAACTTGACAGCCTTTTTAGTAGAAGCAGATTCAGAAGGAATCACTTTGAATCCTGAGGAAAAGAAAATGGGAATCAAAGGATCCTCGACACGACAAGTATTCTTCAACAATGTGAAAGTTCCGGTCGAAAACATGCTTTCCGAGCGTGAAAACGGATTTAAAATTGCCATCAATATATTGAATATTGGTCGTATCAAATTGGCGGCTGGTGTAATGGGTGGAGCAAAAGCAACCATTACTGACACGGTGAAATACGCCAATGAAAGAGAACAATTTGGACGTCCAATTTCCAAATATGGCGCCATTAAATACAAATTGTCCGAACAAGTAATTCGAACCTATGTATTGGAATCTGCCACCTACCGCGTTGGACAAAACATCGACGATGCCGTTCACGCTTTAACAGCTGGTGGCATGGAAAAAGGCACAGCCACCTTAAAAGGAATTGAACAATTCGCTGCTGAATGCGCCTTATTGAAAGTAGCCGGTTCCGAATGTTTGGACTACGTTGTGGACGAAGGCGTTCAAGTCTTCGGAGGAATGGGCTATTCTGCTGAATCCTCCGTCGAAAGAGCGTACCGCGATTCTCGTATCAATCGAATTTTTGAAGGCACGAACGAAATCAACCGCATGTTAACGGTTGACATGATCTTAAAAAGGGGCTTGAAAGGGGAATTGGATTTGATGGGACCTGCCATGGCGGTTTCCAATGAATTGATGAGTGTACCTTCTTTCGGCGACGCTCCAGAAGGCGTATTTGGAATTGAAGAAGGCATGTTGGAAGGATTCAAAAAAACACTGTTGATGGTTGCTGGTTCTGCCGTTCAAAAATTGATGCAAACCTTGAGTAAAGAGCAAGAAGTCTTGATGTCTATTGCGGATATTGCGATTGCTACCTACCAAGCCGAAAGTGTTTTGCTTCGCGTGCAAAAAGCATTGCAAAACAAATCAGAAGCAGAATTAGCTGCCGAAATAGCGATAGTGAAAACCTATTTCTTCGACCAATCGGATAAAATTGCAAAATTTGCCAAAGATGCGATCTACTCCTATGCAGAAGGTGACGAACGGAAAATGATGCTCATGGGTGTGAAACGGTTTACCAAAACCAATGAAATCAATCCTAAAGAAATGCGTCATATCATCGCCGACAAATTAATTGCCGCGAATCACTATTGTTATTAATAAAGTACCTACATCAAAAAAGCCCACTGATTTGAATCAGTGGGCTTTTTCTATTTTAAATTTATCTGAATTATTTTTTCGGAACGAATTTGATGCCATCCGCTTCAAAACTCAACGTGATTTTTGGCTCCGTAATTTTTGCAATTTCATTCGCTGATTTTCCAGCATCTTCCGCGAAGTGACGCAACATATCAACCGAAACTGTATCAGCATACAAATCACCGTGCAAAAATGCTTGTGTACCCACTTTTGTGTCCACAGGAATCGTGAAATGATCTTTGAATCGAACCATCATTTCCTCTTTATTGGATTGTTTAATATTGATCCAGCAACCTGCTTTTGAGCAAACTTCTTCTATTTGAGCCGTAACGGTGTACGGTGTACGTATTCCGCCTTTTGCTGCAAAATCAGCTATCATGGCCGGAACAGCCATTGCTTTTGAAGATTCAACTTTGTACGGTCCGTATTCAACAAACTCGGCATTATCTGCTACTTTTGAATTCGAGCAAGAGAAAAGGGCCATAGAAAGGCAAAGTGCTCCAATAAATTTTAATTTCATGTTATTCAATTTTTAACAAAGATAGGTAGAATCCGTTAAACTTATTTCCCTTGCGTTCGAAGAAACTTCGTGTAAAAATCTTCCACCGGGTAAGTAACCGAATCAAACTGAACGTCTTGCATTCCCAAAGAAACCAGGAAGCGACAAATAATGTGTTTTGAACGATCTTCTTTGTCTTTCATTGTGATGATGGCTTGATGGTTTTTCTCATTAAAATCAACCGTAAAGTACATCGTGTAATATTCCGCACTGAGCGCTACATCTTTGGCTGTTACGCTTGCATCCAATGTGAATTGATACAATCCTTTTTGATTTTCAGTTCGGAAATTATCTGCTGAGGAAATAGTAGCCATTTTTTCTTGACCGAAAGAAAACAAAGCGGTACCAAATGCTACGGAACAGAGAAATAAGAGTTGAGTAAGTTTCATAATTTTTAGCTTTTGAACGTTAATGATGGAGAAAGGTACAAAATTCAGTTGATAAATATAAAATATATTTCTCCACAAAATTTCTTCTTTCTGTTGGAAATCAATTGCTAAATTCGTGCCAATGACGAATAATCAATCTTTTCCCAATAAAAAGACGACAAAAAAAGAAAAAAGTCACCCGATGCTTCAACTTTTTTTAGAAAAAGGACGCGTAGAAATTGGTTGTGATGAAGCCGGAAGAGGTTGTTTGGCTGGTCCTGTAGTGGCCGCGGCTGTCATTTTGGACTTGAATAACCCTATTGAAGGACTCAACGATTCCAAACAAATCAACGAAAAAAACAGGAAATTGCTCCGCGCCGAAATTGAAGAAAAAGCCATCGCTTGGGCCGTTGGAATTTGTTCTCCGGAAGAAATCGACGAAATCAATATTTTGTGGGCCAGCTTCAAAGCCATGCACAAAGCCTTGGATCAAATCCAACTCACTTTTGACCATATTTTGGTCGATGGCAATCGGTTCACTTCCTATCCTGGAATTCCTCATACGTGCGTTATAAAAGGCGATGCTAAATTTCAAAGCATTGCGGCTGCCTCCATTTTAGCCAAAGAGCACCGCGACGAAATCATGCAAAATTTGCACCTCGATTTCCCAGCTTATCAATGGAATCAAAACAAAGGATATCCAACGCAAACCCACCGAAAAGCCATTGCAGCAATTGGAAGTTGTCTCCATCACCGAAAGACTTTTCAGCTATTGCCTGTCGTTCAAACTCAACTCGATTTGGATTAAACAACCAGCTGTTGAGAGATTCTCGATCCGTATCCAAATCTTGGAATAGGAAACTTTACCTTTGAGGCAGAAGTGTCCCATTTGTATGATTCGAACTATTCTATTTTTTGTATTAACGCTCGCTGCTTTGGCCTGGATTGGCATCGCTGGAATGAATCTGGTCAACTTCTCTGAAAAAAGCAATCCTGAGAAACTTTTTGGGGCAGAAGACGGACGGATTTTTATCCTCAATCGACCGCAAGAAATTCAAATGGAAGAAACGAATTTCGAATTGCAAAGTCGTCTTCTAGAGTTGTATGGCCTATTAAGTTCTTCAATGCAACCGAATGAAAGGCTATTTGTTTCTGAAAAAAAAGCACATATTTTACTGCAAGCGAGCCAATTATTAGGCGAAAAAGAAATCATGAGTCGGTTCAACCAAACGGTCATAAAAAGACTTGGTTCGAAAAAATACCTTTGGAAAAATTTCAACATTACCTTTCACAAAGGAATCATTGATTGTCAAATCACTTCAGAAAAAATAAATTTCAACGATATCAAATGGGATTCCTTTGACAAAAAAAGTTCCTGTTCCATCATCGAATTCGATCAAAAAACTGCGGTCATCAATGATTATTATCAACACAAAGGAATTACCAGCATCTACACCCGTAAACCACTGTTTGGTCAAGAACAAATCAGTTGTGACGACCGATCACTCTTCTCCAGTTATATTCCTGCCGGGCTGAGTGACTATCAATTTACAGAAAAAACGTATTTGGCGGATAGCGACCCCATTTTCAAAGAAAGCAAAGCATTTGAATGGACAAAAACGGGTGTTGTGGCTTTTGAATACAATACAGCACATTTTCTTTTGATGGATTTATTTGACAGCCAAGAACCCGAGCAATTGTTGGAAATGTACCGGGATAGTGCGGATAAAAACTTTGCCCATTACACCGATATTCAGCTCACTGAAAATTTCCCAACCAACAAAAAACGGGGTTTTTACGTGACGCAAATTGACAACTGCTTACTGATTTCAGAGACCAGTTCAACTTTATCCGAAGCTGAAGTCGCGCTGGATTTAAATCAATCGCTTGCTGGAAACAAACAAAAGTCTCAGATTATTTTCGCTCAAACGCCTAAAATGGTGAATGCACGAACCTGGTCTCCCGAACGCAAATTTGCTCGTAGTTCCTACCAAGGTATTTCGATTGCCACAGAAGTAAAATCAACGAAAAATATTCAACAAAAAGTAACGACAGAAATGGCAGTCGACAATTATGCGATGAAAAGCCCGATTGAAGATTTCATCGTTCACGACCAACGTGATTTGATTTTTGCCAAATCACAAGACAATTCCATAGCAGGCTTCAAGGATGGTAAAAACTTTCTTTATCAAACGATTGGAGAAGAATTGATTGGTGCTTTGAATTGGTCGTCAGCTGAGCAAAATAAAGTCGTTTTTACCAGTCGAAACAAATTGTATGCAATCGATGAAAACGGACAGTCAGTGATTGGATTCCCCGTTGAAATTCCAGGAGGCGTCAACAAAGGAGTTGCTTGTTTCAATTGGAAAAATCGCGACAATTATTTGATTGCCAATTTGGACGGGAAGTACTTTTGGTTGAACGAGAAGGGCGAAATCATTAAGACGGGAATCACAAATACAACCGATATTTCTGACATTCCTAAAGTGTGGGTTTCAGCTCGTCGCTTGTTTTTTGGATTCCGAAACGATACAGAATTCTCCATGTTAGAGGCTGAAAAAGGAGTGCAACTCAGAACCTTCTCTATTCCCAAAAACGCGGTGGCAACTCAAACATCGAACGAGTTGACTTTTTATGGAATTGAAGGTCAGAATTTGGTTAAAATAGATCAAAAAGGAGGTAAAACGATTCAGGCTAACTTGGCAACGCCCATTTGGATAAAATCCATTTCTAAAGAAAAAAATGATGGTTTCTGTGTTAAAAATGGCAATACAATTGCTTATTACAATACACAAGGCATTGAGCAAATGAAAGTCAAAGTTTTAGTCGAAAACATCGATTACATTCATTTTGATCATTCCATTAAAAAAGGAATGATTTTGGGCGTAGTGGATGGTTTGACCAATCAGTTAAAACTTTTTCAACCCAATGGAATTGAACTGACTTTGCAAAAGAACAAAGCACAGAAAAAGTATTGCATAAGCCATCAGAATAATCAATTCAACATTTATACGCTGGTCGACAAATTCGTACTCCATTACGTTCTGTAAAAAAATAGTTGTAATTTCGCTTTTGTACTAGATTTTGAAGATTAAAAATCAAACACTTATGAAAACGAAACAGCTAATTCTCGGATTTTCTGCCTTATTATTTTGCACAATACTTATTGTTTCTTGCCGAAAAACGCAAGATCGTGACGATGCTTCCGAAGTGGCGCAACAAAACGCAATCGCTGATATCGCTTTTTTAGACTTCGCCTATATGAGCGACCAAGTGTCCAAAGGTCCACAGTATTTTAAAACGTTCAATGGTGATTGCACTACTTTGTCGTATGACACAATTGCAAACACCATTTCGGCAACCATTAACTTTGGCACCGCAGATTGTTTGTGCAACGATGGAAAGAAAAGACGCGGGCAAGTTCTCATTCAATATTCAGTGGATTACACTTCTGCAGGAGCTATTTCGACTGTGACACCGACCAATTACTATGTGAACGGTAATTTAATTGAAGGTATACGAACGGCAACCATTTCAAACAATGTCGATGTCGTAAACATCGTTTCCAGTGCGACCATCACACCCGAAAATGGAAGTGGAACCATCACATGGAATTCTACACGAGAAAGAGTCTATACTGGCAATACCAATGCACCCAATATTCTTGCAGGAAAGTCGTATGAAGAAACCGGAAATTCCACTGGTACAACGATTCGAGGCAATACTTTCACGATTGATATTACTCAAGCCCTGAAAATTCAAGCCGGTTGTCGTTGGATCAAAGCTGGTTTGATTACCATCCATGCCGATAATTTCAAAAATGATGCAACGGTTGATTACGGTGACGGAACCTGTGACAGCAAAGCAAAATTGAAGTACGGCAAAAAAGAAGTAGATCTTAATTTATGATGAAGCTTTTCATAAATATAAAGAACACGAAGTTTCGACTTGGTGTTTTTTTTTACCTTTACTTTCAATGAAAAATTTCACCAAAAACCAGCGAATTGGCTTAAGCCTCTTATCGGGAATATTAATGGGAATTTCCTTTCCCTATACAGGAAGTTTGTTCTTTTTGAGTTTCATTGCTTGGGTGCCTTTGCTCATGGCAGAAAATGCCATTAGCGAAAAAAACTACCGCTCCAGCAAAGTATTTACATTGGCTTTTTTCACCTTTTTCCTTTACAATTTAATTACGACATGGTGGATTTATTTTGCCAGTGCGGGCGGCGCTGTAATGGCGGTCTTTGCCAATGCACTCGTGATGGCAACCGTATTCTATTTGTTTCATTTAGCAAAAAAATTCATTGGAAAAAAAGAAGGCTACTTGGCCTTGTTAATTTTCTGGATTGGTTTTGAATACATGCATTTCTACTGGGAACTTTCATGGCCTTGGCTGAATTTGGGCAATACATTTTCTCGCGTTCCTTGGTTGGTGCAGTGGTATTCCTACTCCGGCGCGTTGGGTGGATCCTTGTGGATTCTGATACTGAATTTATTGGTTTATCGCTTGTTCACAAAAGTATTCATTGAAAAGAAAAATTGGAGAGGCCAACTTCCCTTGTTGGTGATTACCAAATTGTTTTTCCTGATCCCGATGACCATTTCATTGGTTCAATATTTCAATTACGAAGAAACCATTGACCCGATTGAAATCGTTTTGGTTCAACCAAACATTGATCCGTACACCGAAAAGTTTACTTCGGGCATGGAAGGGCAAATTGAAAAAATCGTCAACTTGGCTTCCCAAAAAGTAACTGCCAATACCGCTTTGGTCATGGCGCCCGAAACGGCGTTGAGTTATGAATTCAACGAGGATCAATTCAACCAATATCCGTTTTCTGCTCAATTGAAAGCCGCAACAAAAAAGTGGAATTGCGGATTGCTCATTGGAGCTTCAACCGTTCGTACTTTTAAAAATAAAAACTCCAGTGCTTCTCGTGCTTTTACTGATGGACCGGGATTTTGGGAAAGTTACAACACTTCACTCCTACTGAATCCAATGGGAAACAGTATTTTCATTCACAAATCGAAATTGGTGCTAGGCGTTGAAAAAGTTCCCTTCATTTCCATGATTCCTTTTCTGGAAGACTATTCGATTAAACAGGGTGGTGCTTCCGGAACACTTGGAATCGAAAAAGAACCACGCGTTTTGGTCACGCCCATGGGCGAAATTGCGCCTGTCATTTGCTACGAATCGGTGTACGATGAATTCATCAGCCAACAAGTGCGAAAAGGCGCAGAAATTATTTCCATTATCACCAACGATGGTTGGTGGAAAGATACACCTGGTTACAAGCAGCACATGAGTTTCGCTCGTTTGCGCGCCGTTGAAAATCGTCGTTCTGTTGCGCGATCAGCGAATACAGGAACCAGTGGGTTTATCAACCAGCGCGGTGATGTTTTGCAAGCTTCGTCATGGTGGAAACCGGAAGTTTTGCGCGCTTCGATCAACAAAAACAAAAAATTAACCGTCTACAGTCAATACGGAGATATGCTTGGTCGTTCTTTTGCCTTTGTCAGTGTTTTAATCCTTTTAATGACTTTCGTAAAACGGTTTAAAAAGAAATTTGGCGCCAAATAAAATGTCATTCAATGACAATCAAAAAAACGCAAATGAGCAATCCAGAAAAAAATGACACCAATCCGCAGCACATAGTCGAGGAACATGCCGACTATTTGTTTCAATTTGCCCTATCCAAAATCAAAAACCGTGATTTGGCTTTGGATTTTGTGCAGGATACGTTGGTGGTGAGTTTGGAGAAAATTAGTCAATTTGAAGGCCGAAGTTCTCTGCGCACCTGGATGACAACTATTTTGAACCGAAAAATCATCGATTACTGGCGAAAAGAGAAGAAATCGAATGGTTCCATTTCCTTGGACAGCATGACGCAATTGGGTTCTGTAACGATGCACGACCATTCACCCAAAAATCCAGAAGAAATCAATTTAGAGGAAGAGAAAAAAAACTTATTGGAACTCTGCATCGATAAATTACCTGAAAATCAGCGCGCTATTTTGATCGCGAAATATTACGATGAAAAAAATGGAGATGAAATTGGTAAGGAGTTTGGCATAACACCGTCTAATTTCTGGGTTATCATCCATCGTGCAAAAGCGCAGTTGCGTGATTGCATGGATAAAAGCTATTTGTCATGAATAAATATTGCGAAGAAACCGTCCTAAATGTGGAGAAATCATTTTGGCAGAAATTAAATTTCTGGACCAGTTTCCGTATGCGTTTTCATCTATGGTATTGTAAAAACTGCGCAGATTACAAGGAAGACAGTACTGTTTTACATCGATTGCTTTGCGGCATCCATACCAAGGACGTTCACGTTCACCTCCATGAGGACGAAAAGGAAAAATTGAAAAAAAAGGCTAGCGAATTGATTTCCAAACCTCAACCTTAAAAATCTCAAATACCTGTATAATTTTGTGGTGTAATCGTTTTCAATTTCGCTCTCACCTCATCCGAAACATTTAACTTGTCGATGAATTCGTGAACAGATGCTTTTGTTACGGCTTCATTTTTACGCGTCAAACCTTTCAAAGCTTCATACGGCTCTTCGAAACCAATGCTTCTCAAAACCGTTTGAATGGCTTCTGCCACAACCGCCCAATTGCGTTCCAAATCAGCTTCAATTGCCGCTTCGTTCAACAACAATTTATGCAATCCGTTCAAGGTAGATTTCAAAGCGATAAATGTGTGCGCAAACGGCATACCAATGGTTCTCAAAACGGTTGAGTCGGTCAAATCACGTTGCAATCTAGAAACGGGTAATTTTTCAGACAAGTGTCCAAACAACGCATTCGCAATGCCAATATTGCCTTCTGAATTTTCAAAATCAATTGGATTGACTTTGTGCGGCATGGCACTGGAACCGATTTCTCCTTCTTTCAATTTTTGTTTGAAATAATCCATGGATATGTACGTCCACATGTCACGATTCAAGTCCAAAATGATGGTATTAATTCTTCTCAACACATCAAAAAGTGCCGCGAGATTATCGTAATGGTCAATTTGTGTAGTCGTTTGGGAACGATTCAGCCCCAAATTGTTGTTGACGAAGTTGTTCGCAAAACTCACCCAATCATGCGTTGGATAGGCGATAAAGTGTGCATTGAAATTTCCAGTGGCGCCACCAAATTTTGAGGAGTACGGCATGGCTTCCAATTGCGCTTTTTGCACTTGCAAGCGTTCCACAAAAACTTTAATTTCCTTTCCCAAACGAGTTGGAGATGCAGGTTGACCGTGCGTTCTTGCCAACATAGGGATGTCTTTCCATTCATTTTGAAACACAATCAATTGATCAATCATGGAGTTCAAAAGTGGCAAATACGTTTGTGCAATCGCTTCTTTCAAAGAAAGCGGAATGCTCGTATTGTTGATGTCTTGGGAAGTCAAACCGAAATGAACAAATTCTAAATAGTTGTGCAAATTCAGTTCGCGCATTTTTTCTTTCACGAAATACTCCACGGCTTTTACATCGTGATTGGTAATTTTCTCTTTGTCTTTGATCCAGTTGGCATCGTCTTCTGAGAAGTTGGTACAAATGGCTTCCAAAGCTGGAATTTTGTCTTGTGGAAAATCGTTCATGCCTTCCATTCCCTCTTTCGACAAAGCAATCAAGTACTTGATCTCAACGATTACACGATATTTTATTAATGCAAATTCAGAGAAAAAAGGTCTTAATTCTGAAGTTTTGCCGTGGTAACGACCATCGATTGGGGAAATTGCCGTAAGAGAATTTAATTCCATGTTTTAATTTTTGTTGATTTTCAGCTACTTAACTGATTTCACGTGTAAAAAAGAAAGCGCAAAGATAGGAATTTATTAGCGAATTATAAAACGAACAGCTGGGATTAGGTTGTGGATTTGACGGAAAAAGAATTGGCGCCTATTTTCTAAACTATTTCTTATGGGACAGCAACCAATCGTAAAACTCATCGGTTCGGAAGTATTTTTCTGGTGCGCCGTGATTTCCCCCTTTCATCACGGTAAAAGTCAATTGATTTTCACCCTTGCAATTTTTAATCGCCGTGACCATTTTTTTTGATTCAGAAAAAGGAACCGCTTTGTCGCTGGTGCCGTGAACAATCCACAAAGGTAGAGTGGCTAAACTGCAAGCGTCCTGCACATTTCCTCCGCCACAAAATGCTGCCGCGGCAGCGATTCTTCCTGCATATTTTCCTGCAAAATGCAACGTTCCGTAACCACCCAAACTCATGCCCGCCACATAAATCCTAGAAGAGTCGACATTGTAATTGGCCAACATATAATCGAGTAATTCATTCAATTTATCAGGACTCCACGATTCGCCAGCCTTTACTTGCGGAGCCACTACAAACATGGGGACTTTTCGTCCTTTGTCCAATTCATGAATAACCCCATACTGGCGAACTTTTTGCAAATTCGTTCCACTCAAACTTCTTCCGTGCAGAAAAATCAAAAGGGGCTGTTTCGCTGCGCTATCTGATTTTTCCGGAAGCGAAAGCAGAAACGGATAACTCGATTTACCGATTTCTGCGGTAATTTGCCCCAGACTTTGAAATCCACAGAAGAAAAGAAGGGAAATAACTACTAGAATTTTAACCATGCGGCAAAAGTAGCCATTTCCCTTAAAATCAAAATCTTATTTTTTCACCCAGTTGAAGTTGAATCGCTCATCTTTTTCAGCAAGGCAGAAATATTCTCCACTTGGTAAATTGCGTACGTCCACTTCATTCAAACCTTCGTGCAATTCAATGATTTTTACTTTGTCACCAGTCAAACTAAAGAAGAATAGCTTGGAGTTGGCCAATCGATTGTCAACAGAAATATGAATGGAATTCACGGCTGGATTTGGGTAAAATAAAATGCCCTGTTGCGCATTTTCCTCGATTCCTGTAAAATCCAAATTGAGCACCAACGTAATCGTACTATCGCAGCCACTGCTATTTGGAATGACCTGAGTGTACGTTCCCGAGGAATTGTAAACTGTTCCATTCAAATTGTATTGATCCAACGAATTGATTGTTAAGGTGGAGGTCGTTGGTTGATTGACTGTTACCAAAATGGTGTCTTTGTTTGTACAAGTGCTGGTCGAACTTTGTCCAGACAAAATATACGTAGATGTTGCCGTTGGGGTAAACGCGATGTTGTTGAATACGCCGTTGTTCCAAGACAAAAATATTCCACCAGAACCCACTAAAGTAATGGATTCGCCAGCGCAAATCGAGGTGTCATTTCCTGCAAATACAGGTGGCAAGGGATTCATCTGAATGCTCAAACTATCCGATCGAACACAACCATTGGCGGCGACTCCTGTGACGGTGTAATATCCTCCATTTGTAACGACAAACGGAATTCCATCCGTCACACCGTTGTTCCAAGTATAACTTACACCACCCGAGCCTGACAAAGTAACGGTACTTCCTTCGCAAACCGTTAGATTGGAACCAGCATCGATAGAAATCGGATTCACAGTAACCACCACTTGATCCCAAGCTGAACAGCCATTCGCATCAAAACCAGTTACGGTGTAGGTTTTGGTGGTTGAAGGTGAAAAATTAACATCATTGGTAACATTGTTGTTCCAACTATACGTATTCGCTCCTGATCCTGATAAGGCCACAGATTGTCCTTGACAAATCGTCGCATCCAATCCAGCGCCAACACCCAATAATGAATTTGTCGAATTGTATAAATCTGCTATTTCGCAGGGTGTCAAAGCACGGTTCCAAACCCCAATATCATCCAGTTTTGCATTCATATAACCACCCGACATACCTTGTCCAACGTAGAGTGGCATATTCGCTTGCGTTACACTCGTATATGGAAAAATTGCGGTTCCTACCACAACGTTATTTTTATAATAAGTCATCGTTCCCGCATCATATACGCAAACATAGTGTTCCCAAACGTCCAAGGTAATCGCCGTTCCAATATTTATCCAAGCAGATTGTTGTTTATTGGTTCCGTAGGACATCGATGCTCCACCTTGCAGCAACCATATGAAATTTCCAGAAGCCGTTGTTGCATTGATAAGCGCAATTCCAGAAGCGGTTGTCGGTTTTGAAATCCAAATAGAAACCGTAAACGCACCTGTCGAATTGAACGTCCAGCTTGGTGTAGTCCGAATCATGGATTGGTCAATTCCATTGAAGGAATAAGCTGAATTCGGATTACCAAATCGGTCGGCTGTTAATACGGCTCCATTGTTGGTCAAATGACTCGCGTACGAACTTGCATCATTGGTATTTCCTGAAAAAGGCCAGTAACTCATCAATCCATATTGCGGAACATAATTGGGCACTTGCGCCATGGTAACATTTGTAATTACCAGAAAAGCGAAGAATAATTTTATTTTCATTTTCGTGATTTTAAAAATCTAAAATAACCTTTTTTACTCAATATAAAGTGGTTCAAAATGAATTGTAAGAGAAGGTTGGAAATTTGAAATTCCTGCATGCGCACAAAATCGTTTCCATCCCGATTTATAAATCAGTAGTTTTGTACCGTGAAAAGAATTGCAGTCAAAATTGCGTACAGAGGCACGAATTTCCATGGTTGGCAGCGTCAGCCCAATGAAATATCCGTGCAAGAAGTCATTGAAAACAATTTGTACAAGTTATTGGGGCAAAAAGAACATCCCATTGTTGGGTGCGGTCGCACCGACACAGGCGTTCACGCAAGCGAATATTTTTTTCACGTGGATATTCCCGATGAAATTGTTTTGCAAGATCTGGGGCACAAACTCAACCGAATGGTGGGTTCGGAAATTGTCATCAAAGAATTGAAGGAAGTTCCTACAGGTTGGCATGCGCGATTTGACGCCAAAAAGCGAACGTATCGCTATTTCATTCACCGAGAAAAAGATCCTTTCATCACCGACGAAAGCGTTTTTGTTCCTGGCCAATTGGATTTTGACCGCATGAACGAAGCTTGTCACTATTTGTTTGGCAAACAAGATTTTACTTCCCTTTCCAAATTGCACACAGATGTAAAAACCAATATTTGTACTGTCACAGAAGCAAAATGGGTTCAAATGAATGAAACGCGTTTTTATTTCGAAATCTCAGCGGATCGCTTCCTGCGCAACATGGTTCGCGCCACCGTTGGAACCCTTTTGGAAATCGGTCAAGGCAAAATAGCACCTTCCGATATGAAAACCATTCTGGAAAAAATGGACCGCGGAGCTGCTTCAATGTCGGCACCTGGACAAGGGTTGTTTTTGTGTGGTGTGGAGTATTAATTGGGACATGGGTTGGAACATGGAAAATGGACCGCTTCGCTGCTGGAGTATGGACGATTATCTTTTTAAGTTATTGATTTTCAAATTTAATATTACGGAAACACTATTTTTAACTGTAGAATTAAACGTTTAAATCTACGATTGAGTGGTGAATAGCCGCTTGTTGTGGTTAATTAAAGCCAGAGTATGAAAAGCATAATATATATCGCAATATTTTTGATGTCCTGCGGTGTAAAAACATCGGTAGAACAACCATTGTCCAACAATGAAAGGATTTCGGGTGATTGGAAAGTTACATCTAACAGAATGGTTAGAATACCGCAGAAAGACGATTTTCCAGAAGATGGCTACGGGAGTTTTAATGCTTTTTTCGGTGCTACATATTGGTCTCAATCAAATGGTAAAACTTTTGCATTGCAGGAAGATGGAAAAGTCATGACTGATTTGGTGGACTCAGAAAAGTTTGAGCAAATCAATATGCGCTATGATATTATCAATGACAGTTTAGTTGAATTTAGCTGCAAATTTCCCAAAGACACCATTTTAAATATTATGCCAGTAAACTATAAATTGGACAACAATAATATGACTTGGTTGATCGACGAATTATTAGAAATAAAACTAGAAAAGGAATAACCATAACATCAACTAATAGCCACGGGCTTAACAACCACATTCGAGAAGCCCGCGTCTCCTAGTTGAGGAACGTTACTTCACCACCAATATATAGTTGTTCTTCTTCCCTTTCCCCAACAGCACATATTTGTCGTTGATCAAGGCTTCGGTCGTGATGGTGAAATCCTCGCCTACTTTTTCTTTGTTGACTGAAATGGCGTTTCCTTTCAATTCACGTTTGGCTTCTCCGTTGGAAGCGAGAAAACCCGTTTTACCAGCAAGAGCTTCAACAATTGACATTCCGGCTGTTATATCCGCGCGATCTACTTCGGCGGTTGGCACGCCATCAAAAATGGCAAAGAAATTCTTCTCAGATAATTTTTTCAAATCATCGGCAGTGGATTTTCCAAAAAGAATATTGCTTGCTGAAATAGCTGCTTCCAATTCTTCTTTTCCGTGCACGCGCTCTGTAATGTCTTCTGCAACGGCTTTTTGCAATTTGCGCAAATGCGGTTCCGCTTGGTGTTCAGCAATCAATTGGTCGATTGCTTCCTTTTCCAAAAGGGTGAAAATCTTGATGTAATTTTCTGAATCTGTATCACTTGCATTCAACCAAAATTGGTAGAATTCATACGGTGTTGTTCGGTTGGCATCCAACCAAACGGCTCCCGAAGCTGTTTTACCGAATTTCGTTCCGTCGGCTTTTTTAATCAACGGTGTTGTCACGGCATACGCTTCGTTGCCACTTTTGCGGCGAATCAATTCGGTACCCGTCACAATATTTCCCCATTGGTCGGAACCACCCAATTGAACGATGCAATTTTTGTGTTCATTCAACCAATAAAAGTCGTAGCCTTGCACCAATTGGTAGGAGAATTCCGTAAACGAAAGCCCTGTTTCCAAACGCTTTTTCACCGAATCTTTGGCCATCATGTAGTTCACCGTAATGTGTTTTCCTACATCGCGGATGAAGTCCAAAAAGTTCATGTTTTTGAACCAATCGTAATTGTTCACCATTTCGGCTCCCGTTTCGCTGTCGTTGAAATCCAAAAACCGTGACAATTGCGCTTTTACACATTCTACATTGTGGTCTAATGTTGCGCCATCCAACAAATTCCGTTCGTCCGATTTTCCAGAAGGATCGCCCACCATTCCCGTTGCACCGCCGACCAAAGCAAACGGTTTGTGTCCAGCGCGCTGAAAATGGACCAAGGTCATGATTTGCACCAAATGTCCAACGTGCAATGAATCGGCTGTTGGATCAAAACCAATGTAACCCGAGCGAATTTGCTTGTTCAAAGCTTCTTCCGTACCCGGCATCATGTCGTGTATCATTCCTCTCCACTGTAGCTCAGCGATAAAATTCTTTGGCATTTTTTTAGATATTAGGATGGTAGGACTGTAAGATTTTTAAGATTCGAATGATTGACGTTTTCGTCTTAATGTCTTAACATCTTAGTGTCCTAAAATCCAATTATTTTTTACTTGTTAATTCCTTAAATACTTCTTCCAAACGTTTTTCTTCTACCCGAAGCGTAAGGACGAGCAATTTATTTTCTTGGGCGAATTGGGCAATTTGTTTTCTTAAATCCACGTGTGCATTTCCTTCAAACAACCAGCCCTCGCCTACTTTTTCTACTTTTCGAACATTGGCAATTTTCGATAGCCTGCTTTTCGATTGTTCGCCTTCAAATTCAGCGTAAATCGTGATGACTTGATCTTCATTTTGCAATTCGTTCGTTTTTCCATCGGCCACGATATCGCCTTTGTTGATGATGACCACACGGTCGCAAATCGCTTCCACTTCCTGCATGATGTGCGTAGAAAGCATCACTGTTTTTTCCTTACCGATTTTTTTGATCAATTCACGGATTTCTACCAATTGATTGGGATCCAAGCCGGATGTTGGTTCATCCAAAATCAAAACTTCGGGGTCGTGAATTATCGCTTGTGCCAAACCTACTCGTTGACGATATCCTTTGGAAAGCATCCCAATTTTTTTGTTTTGCTCCACCTCCAAACCAACGGCTTTGATCATTTCAGCAACACGGTCTTTTACATTTTTAATCTTGTAAATATTGCCGACAAAGGTCAAATATTCTTTCACGTACATGTCGAGGTACAAGGGATTGTTCTCTGGCAAATAACCAATGAGTCGTCGGGTATCCAAAGAATCCACATCCACGACTTTACCACACACTTTCACTTCTCCACTCGTGGAAGGAATAAAACCGGTAATAATTTTCATTGTTGTCGATTTACCCGCACCGTTTGGGCCCAAGAAACCAACAATCTCACCTTTTTTCACTTCGAAAGAAATGGAATTCACAGCTGCTTGTTCGCCATAGAATTTGGTCAGATTTTTTACCTCGATTGACATGATTTTTGTTTTGAAGGACGAAGATAATGAAAACATTCGCTGTTGGCTATTGGCTATTGGCTAATTTTTGCAAAATCGTCCAACCCATTTAGCCAATAGCCAATAGCTAAAAGCTAACCGTTACCTAGAGAAATTCTATATCTTTGTTCCCAATGTCCATGCAAGCGAAAGTTTTAAAGTCCACCGGGAAATTTTACAACGTTCTTTTACCGAACGGTGAACCGGTACTTTGTCGCATTCGAGGTAAAATTCGGATGTCGGGATTGAAAACAACGAATCCTGTTGCCGTTGGCGACGAAGTTATTATCGACGATGAATACGATGACGAAGGCCGTGGTATGATCACCGACGTGATGCCTCGCCGGAATTACATTGTCCGAAAATCGACGAATTTGAGCAAGCAAATGCAAATCTTGGCGGCCAATGTGGATCGGGCTTATCTGTTGGTCACATTGCATTCACCGAATACGCATTTGGCTTTTATCGACCGATTTTTAGTTTCCACCGAATCATTTCGCATTCCGTGTACGCTGCTTTTCAATAAAATAGACCAATATTCCGCTCAGGAAATGGAAAAAGTCGATGAGTATATCGCGAAATACGAAGCCATCGGTTATCCCTGTTATAAAATTTCCACGTTTGACGAAAAATCAATCGACTTCTTGCGAAATGAAATTTACGGTCAACAAGTGATGATAGGTGGACATTCCGGCGTTGGAAAAAGCTCTTTGATCAATGCCTTAGATCCGTCCATTTCCGCTCGAATTGGTGAAATTTCGCAAGCCCATTCGCAAGGTCAACACACGACCACTTTTGCTGAAATGTTTCCACTAAAAACAGGTGGCTTTATTGTCGACACGCCGGGAATTCGGGCGTTCGGTATTATCGAAATCGAAAAGGAACACATCGGTCATTATTTCAAAGAAATTAGAGAGTTGATGGACGGTTGCAAATTCAACAATTGCAAACACTTAAACGAACCGCAATGCGCTGTGAAAGAAGCCTTGAAAAATGGCGAAATCGCTGCAAGTCGATACGATAGTTACTGGCAGATGATGATGGAAGATCCCAACGACAATTACCGAAAAAATATTTACGGATGAGAATCGTTTTGCAAAGAGTAAGCGAAGCTGCTGTGAAAATTGAGGGAAAAATCCACGGTGAAATTGGCTCGGGTTTACTAATCTTGCTTGGCATTGAAGCAGAAGATACGTCCGAAGACATCGATTGGTTGTTGGGGAAAGTGATGCAAATGCGGATTTTTTCAGACAAGGATGGAAAAATGAATGAAAGCCTTTTGGATCAGGAAGGCGAAATGCTCATCATCAGCCAATTTACTTTGCATGCTTCGACGAAGAAAGGCAATCGCCCCAGTTTTATAAAAGCCGCACGACCTGAACTTGCCATTCCACTGTACAAAGCATTTATAGCCAAAGCTGAAAAGGAAATTCCGGGCAAAGTTCAAACCGGAGTTTTTGGTGCTGATATGAAAGTAAGTTTGATCAATGATGGACCGGTAACGATTTGTTTGGATTCAAAAAATAAAGAGTGATTTTATTGATGAGTAGGATTATAGGACATCAAGATTGTAGGAATAACTCCTATTTCGTCTTAAAATCCTAAGCTCTTAAAATCTTAATGTCAAATAGATGGAAATAAAAGAAGCGCAAAATATAGTCGACAAATGGATCAAGGAAGTTGGAGTACGGTACTTCAATGAATTGACCAATATGGCCATGCTTACGGAAGAAGTTGGCGAGGTGGCGCGCATCATTGCTCGTCGATATGGTGAACAAAGTGAAAAAGAATCGGACAAAAATAAAGACCTCGGCGACGAACTGGCAGATGTTTTGTTCGTATTAATTTGTTTAGCCAACCAAACGGGTGTAGATTTGGAGGCTGCTTTGCAGAAAAATTTAGAAAAGAAAACCAATCGCGATAGCGAACGGCATATAAATAATGAAAAATTGAAATGATTTAGATTTAAAGACTTTAGGACTTCAAGATTTAAAGACACGCCAAATAGGCAATTCTCAAAAATCCTAGTATCCTAAAATCTTACTATCTTAATATCCTAACTATGGCATTCGAAAAATTACAAGAAACATTAATCGAAAATTTAAATACAGCTGGATTTAGCGATTTTTTGCCCGCTCAACAAAAGTTGTTTACAAAAATTCGGGAGGGAAAAAACCTCATCGTGATTAGCGAAGGTGGAATTGGATTGTCAACCTTGTTTATCATAACAGCTTTGCACAAGGTGCCAACGCCTGAAGAAGGATCTCCGCGCGTTGTTATTATTTGCGCCACTGACAATGAAGCCGTTGCTCGCTACGAGGATTTGAAAAAATGGTCCCGCCACATGGATTTGACAATTGACTTGGCACACGATCGAGGCAAACAAATTCAACAGCGAAACGATATTTTTGATGGAACCGAAATTGTGATTGGAACGACCAAACGGATTTACGATTTGTACATTCAAAGTGGATTGAACTTGAACATGCTTCGCTTATTTGTGATTGACGACGCCAACCAAACTTTGGTGAAAAACAACCCTGGATTCTTGTCCCGCTTTGCGGACAGTTTGCCAAAATGCCAAATATTAATCGGCGCGAAAACCTACAATGAAAAGCTAGAATCGTTCTGCGAGCAGATTCCTTTTGGGTTTTTGAAGGTGAAAATGTAGGTTTTTTACCGCGGAGAGCGCAAAGTCTAGATTATTATCGGGACTCCGCGACCTTTGCGGTTAATCCACTAACATCTGAGCCACAATTTTATCAATGGGAAAGGTCATGTCATCCGCTGAAAGTTGGTCCAATGAACGCCAAACCAATTTTTCGCCTTCGGATGCGTGTTGATGATCGAGTGAAACGGTTTCTAGTAAATGAGCATCGGCGTATTTCACCCAATAATAAAAACTAAACAGTTGTTGATCAGGACTGAAAGCCGAAACTTGGTGGAAATCATTGACATAAAACAAATCGCCTACTTCGACATCAATTCCACATTCTTCTTGAAATTCGCGATGAAGGCATTCTTTTTGTCCTTCGCCAAATTCTAATCCACCACCCGGAAATTTTATCATGGATTTTCCAAAACGCAATTCGGACGACAGCAAAACTTCTTTTCTGTCGTTGATTAAAATGCCGTATACACGAATATTAAATTTGTTCATCCTTTTGTGAAACACATTCTTAAAGTTAAACGACGAGTGTCATAATAAAGCAAACAAGAAGCCCTAAAAAAAATTCCTTGTCTTGCCATTATTGACTTACTACTAATTTCGTGGATATAAACAAAGGTGTGGAGCTGACAGCGTTAGTAAATTCTGCTGAACACATCGTGACTTCAATGTTTCCATTAACATAATTTACAAAGACTTTCTCATTGCCTTTTATATAAAACGCATTCACCCATTTTGTAACCGTCACAGCAACTTCTTTTGGATCATCCGTCAATGGATAATAGCCATGACCAGTATAAGTACTGTATAGTCCTGGCTTAGGAGGAGTTGTGCCATTAAAAGCAAAACTTATTTGAGCGTTTCCCACCTCGCCATTTATTACATTCACGGAACCAGTGCTGTGCTTGTAAACAAATGTATAGGTTTCGTCCCCAACACCTCCAATTGAGGAAGTTCCCGTATTATCTGGAACAGTACAGGATGGGTTTGAAATTGGTAAAATCTGAACATCATCCACTCCATTTTTTTGAATGCATGAACCATTTCGAATTGCTCCTTTATAGTGACCACTATGTTCTGCAGTTGCTGAATCCGTTAATATGTAATAGGAATTATTGATGTATTCAGAAGGAGTCAATTTTTTAATTTCTCCATTTGGAAAAGTTATTTCAATTGTTTCGCTGTATGGTGATTCATAATACATTTTCAAAGGCCACCCAATTTGAACGTTTTCTTCAATGTTAAAATAGATTGTCTCGGGCTCGCTGCATTCAGCTTCTTTTTTTTTGCAGCTAGTGAATAAAAATGGTATTAGGAGTGTTGCTAAAATAATTTTTTTCATTTGGTCTAATGGTTAGGTTAGTTAAATTCAAGTGAATATATGCTTGCAAAAGTGCAAAAAAAATTCAGGATAAAGTTAGGTGGATTTACGGTTTTAGCCTGCAAAATTCGTAAATCCAAACCACTCAAATGTCCACTATTTTAGAATCGCCGCAATATTGGGTTTGAACTATAATTCTGGCCTCATCACTTTGCCACAGATTACGCAGATTTAAGGGATTAAGTTTTGTTATTTGACCGAGATGCATAAATTCATGCCTGTTCGTAAAAAAATCTGTGAAATCTGTGAAATCTGCGGCTAAAAAATTGAGTCTTGTCTTCAACCTAAAATCGCGGCAATATCCGGTTTGAAATACAATTCTGATTTCATCACCTTTCCATCTTCACGATAAATCGGTTGTCCGTTTGCGTCGAGTTTACTCATATTCGAGCGTTGGATTTCTTGGAAAACTTCTTCGATTTTGTGTTGCATTCCGTGTTTCAAAATCGTTCCGCAAAGAATGTACAACATATCACCCAAAGCATCGGCCACTTCGACTAAATCACCGTTTTTAGCCGCTTCCATGTACTCTTCATTTTCCTCTGCCATCAAACGGTGACGTAATTCGATGTCTGAAGTTGATAAATCTACAGTTGGTTCGTAGCTGTTGCCTATTTTGAAAGCAGTGTGAAAAGTTTCAACTGCCGAAATAATTTCTTGAAATTGCATGTATACTATATTTGAGATTTGAAAAATAAGGAAAATCTCTCGGCTTCCTAAAATCTATTTCGATTATCTTTGCGCCGAGGTGAAGAAAAAAGAAGGAATTCAATTCAAAGCGATATTACTGTTACTGGTCTATTTGATTAGCAGCATTCCGGCCTTGTTGTTCCACCATCACGAAGCGCCCGTTGAAACATACGAAAGTGCCACTTCCTGTGAAAAAGTAATCTACTTTGCCCATGAGGATGGCGGTTGTCACCACAAATCACACATTACCCAAGAGCCTGAAAAATGTTGGCTCTGCGACCATCATACGTTTTCGCCGCAACTTTTTCAAGAAGTAAGTACGGAAATTTTTGCAATCGAATTTGGTACTGAGTGTCCAGCATTCTCCAATCGCTATTATTTCCAAGCACCCTCGCAATTTTTCAATCGAGGTCCTCCAAGGATTTCATCCTATATCGCCTAGTATTTTCAGGACAATTTTTCGTGTCCTGAACAATTATTTTATTTCATAAAAAGATATTGAAGATGAAAATCAAGTTCATTTACACTTGCCTTGTGCTTTTCTGCGCAGCGCAAAACGTCGTCGCTCAAAACCAAATTTCAGGTGACGTAAAAGAAGAGAAAACCAATGAAATTTTAACCGGAGTGACGGTTTACATTACTGATTTAAAAACGGGCACAGCCACCGATCAAGACGGGAAATTCAAATTAGACAACATCAAATCAGGCACCTACCTTTTTGAAATCAATTTGGCGGGTTTCAAAAAAAGAGTCGAACGAATCTCCATTGTCAAGGACACCGTTCTTCATTTTCGGCTGAGCGAATCGGTAGCTGAATTGAATGAAGTGGTTGTAACGGCCGTTTCCCATTCCACCGAATTGAAGTTGAGCCCCATCATCATCAAACCCATCGACATGGCTTCGCTGAACGAAAGTAGTTCCACCAATTTAATCGACGCGTTGAAAAACGTTCCCGGCATAAGTCAAATTACGACCGGTGCTGGAATTTCCAAACCAACGATTCGAGGATTGGGTTACAACCGGGTAATTTCACTTTACAACGGAATTCGCCAAGAAGGTCAGCAATGGGGCGACGAACACGGAATTGAAATTGATGAATATTCCATCGACCGCATTGAAATTGTGAAAGGACCAGGAAGTTTGATGTACGGTTCGGACGGTATCGCTGGAGTTTTAAATTTCATTTCGCCGAAAGCTCTATCGTCGGGCCAGATCAAAACACAACTCATTTCCAATTACCAAACCAACAACAATTTGATCGGCTATTCGCTCTCAAACGCGGGCAACAAAAATGGTTATCAATGGTTGGGACGTTTCAGTAATAAATACGCCGGCAACTACCAAAACAAATACGATGGCAAAGTCTACAACTCCGGTTTCCAAGAATTCAACGGAAGTTTATTTTTGGGAATCACGAAAAAATGGGGGTATTCTCATGTGAATTTGAGTTCGTTTAACAACTCCATCAACATGGTGGAAGGCGAACGGGATAGTTTAGGAAATTTCATGGTCATGAGTTCGGATGGCAATGGTTCTGTTTTGGAAAATTCCGCAACGGCAAAAGATTTAAACGGTTACCAAGTAGGATTTCCGCACCAAGAAGTCAACCATTTGCGGGTTTTGGTGAACAATTACTTTATCCTCAAAAAAGGAACTATTCACGTGGATTTGGGCTATCAAAACAACCAACGAAAAGAATTTGGCGACGTGGCAAATCCCAACGATAAAGCGTTGTTTTTCGATTTGAATACCTTTAATTACAGCGTTAGCTACAATTTCAAAGAAAAGAAAGGTTGGGAAACATCGATTGGAACAAGTGGCATGCAACAACACAATGCCAACAAAGGTTTGGAATTTCTGGTGCCGGAATACAATTTATTCGATGTTGGCGGATTTGTTTTTACCCAAAAAACCTTCAAAAAATTGACCGTTGCGGGTGGTTTGCGTTTCGACAACCGAAATATTCAAACCGAAACGCTGATTTTGGACAGTTTGGGAGCCGCGGTTTCACAGGCAGACAACAGCACTTTTACAAAATTTACGGCCTTCACTAAAAATTACAACAGTTATTCAGGAAGCGCAGGCTTGTCATATCAAATCAATAAAAAATCGACCTTAAAATTCAATCTATCGCGTGGTTTTCGAGCACCGAATATTGCAGAAATCGCTTCCAACGGTCGACACGAAGGCACTTTGCGCTACGAACATGGAACGCCCAATTTGAAGGCAGAAATTAGTCATCAAATTGATTTGGCCTACTTCATCAATTCCGATCATGCCACTTTCGAGTTCACGCCTTTTGCCAACTTCATCTCCAATTATATTTATTCGGAGAAGTTGACCAGTTTTTTTGGAGGAGATTCCATACCTGATCCAGCTGATCCCGCACCTGCTTATCAGTTTGCGCAGGGAAATGCGACCTTGTTGGGCGGTGAAATTTATTTGGATGTTCACCCACATCCTTTCGATTGGTTGCACATTGAAAATAGTTTTTCCTACGTGCAAGCAACCCAAAACAAGCAACCCGACAGCACAAAATATTTGCCGTTTATTCCTGCGCCAAAATACCGAGGAGAATTGCGTGCCCAGTTTAAAAAAGTGGGGAAAAATTTGACCAATGCTTACGTGAAGTTTGCCGTGGATCATTATTTCGATCAGAACAATTACTACCGAGCCTATCAAACGGAAACCGCTACCTCCGGTTACACACTTTTGAGTGCTGGTTTGGGCACGAATGTATCTGCATTTCACCGAAGCAATTTTATGAGTATTTATTTAAGTGCCGAAAACTTGGGAAATGTGGCTTATCAAAGTCATTTGAGTCGTTTGAAATATGCGCCCATCAATCCTTTAACAGGACGAACGGGCGTGTTCAACATGGGAAGAAACATCAGTTTAAAAGTGATTTTCACTCTTTAAAAAACTAAAATCAGACGTTCTTGCTAACTCTTGTTTCGGCACGGTTGGCAAGAACGTTGGTTTTCAAATCATCAATTGTTCAACTACCTTTGTGAAAATGGATCATCATGTCTAACTATTCGACTTTTTTCTTTTCCTTGTTTTTTGCAACTTATGCCCTGGCTGATTTAAAATACAATCCAGTTCAATTTTCTTTGAGTACGGAAAAAGAATCCTATTACGAAGGAGAAAAAATTACTTTTTTGATCACGATTACCAATACCAGCGAAGATCAATCCTACCCCGTTCTTTTACCAAACACCCAAAATTCAGGACAAAAGTTATTTTACCTCAATTTATACGACAAAGCCAACAATACTTTTATTTTAAGAGCCACGGAAGACCGGGAAATCAACTTACCGATGGATCAACCTGGAACGGTGGAAATTCGATATCTGAAACCTTTGGAACAAATTGTGTTGCCGATTTATATGAATGATTTTGAAAATTACACTGTTTCCAATAACGCACATCACCGTTTTGAAATCCCGATTTTTGCTGGAATTTACAAAGTAAATTTAACCTACAATCCCAACGGAATCGCTTTGGGTGACAGTATTTATCATTATTACAGCGATTTCGATGAAACACAAAATTTCAGTCCAAAACAAGAGATGCATGAAAATGGTTTTACCACTCATTTCATTCCATTAAAGATCAAGCGAAGTAAGGCCACAGAACTAAGCTGGGAAGGAAAAAATTACTTCATCCGATACGAAAGTGACTTATTTTGGTATTATGCAGATAGTCTGGGCAATGGTAGTTCAATGAATTTAGTGCATCTCTCGAATTTGCCCGTTGACAGTTGCTCACTTCCAAAAGGAGAATATTTTTACTCGCATTTCTACGAAATTTATGCCGAATACATCAATCGATTTGAGGATGGTGATGTAAAAGAATACCGAAAGTATTCCAATTATTGTCCCGAATACCTGTACACAGAAAAATACAACGACGAAAAACAACTCACCTTCCTCGGCCAGCAACTTCCCGATGGACGATTTTACAGTGCAACGTATAACCAACCTCAAAACACCAAGCAACAGGAATCCTATTGTCTATCCAACGGGACCAAATGTATGGTTACCAACTACACATACAATGAAAAAGGTGAACTGATCCAGAAATTGGTCTCCCACACTGAACCATGTATGGAGGTAGAACTGAATGGAAAAATACGAAGTTACCGCAAGGGAATTTTAGAGATTGGACATTGACCGTCAGCAACCAAGGTGTTTTTTCCACCGGGATGAAATCAAAAAAATGTTAAAGTAAAACAATGGAATACCTTGTGTAACAAACATTGCGGATAATAACTGTTTGACAACGTAAATTGCGGGAGTAATTGAATACAAACCCAAAATTTAAAGCCATGAAAAGTGTACTTATTATTTTCGCTCTTACCTTTTTCACCATTGCAAGTTGCAAAAAGGACGTTGTTGCTAACCCAGCAACAGATATAACTTCTCAAATCAACGCTTTTCCATCTGAACCCTTAAATGCCGATGAAATAAAAAGTTTGACCTTGATGCGTGAAGAAGAAAAGCTCGCCCACGACGTCTACGTTACCTTGTATAACAAATGGGGCGTGAATGTCTTCAACAACATTTCTTCTAGTGAACAAACGCATACAGATGCCATTTTGACGTTGCTCAACAAATACAGTCTTCCAGATCCTGTGCATACAAATGTTATTGGTGTATTTACAGACTCTACTTTGCAAACCTTGTACAACAATTTGGTGGCGCAAGGCACCAATAGTTCCTTGGATGCATTCTTGGTTGGAGCAACCATTGAGGACTTGGATATCTACGATCTCAATGATTGGACAACCAAAGTAGACAACCAAGATATTCTCTACGTTTTTGCCAATTTGAACAAAGGAAGCAGAAATCACATGCGCTCTTTTTACAGCCAAATCGTTAGTGCTGGAGGAACATATACAGCACAATTTATTACCCAAACGGAATTAGAGGCTATCCTGAACAGCCCTAAAGAAAAAGGTTCCCTTTGACCCATTGTGAACTTTTCAACAAGAATAAAAGGCGGTAGAGGAAAATTTTTACCGCCTTATTTCGTGTATAATTTTAGCTAGCATTCTCGATGAACGAAAGATATTTTTGTACTTTCATAAGAAAATCAGCAAGCATGAAACCAAAAATTGGAATAGCCTTATCTGGCGGTGGCGTGCGAGGCGTTGCTCATCTGGGAATATTAAAAGCCTTGGAAGAATTTGGTGTAGCGCCGACTATTATTTCAGGAACCAGCGCTGGAGCCATTGCCGGTGCATTTTATGCCAAAGGATATTCAATTGCTGAAATTCTAGAAGTGGTTAAAAATGGTCATTTCTTCAGTTTTTCGAATATTTCCCTCGAAACCAAAGGTATATTTTCAATGAAAGGATTTGAAAAAATCTACAACCAATATTTTCCAAATAACTCATTTGAAGAACTAAACATTCCATTATACATTGCCGCAACTGACATTTTAAAAGGAGAAATCCACTATTTTCAAACGGGAGAATTGGCGCAAGCCATCATGGCTTCCAGTTCCGTTCCTGTCGTTTTCAAGCCAATTGCTTTAAACGACACACAATACATTGATGGAGGGATACTTGACAACTTCCCGATAGATCCCTTGATAGGGAAATGCGATAAAATCATCGGGATTGACGTAAATTCCATTCAAAAAGAGGAAAAAGAAATTGGAATTAAAAACATTCTCGACCGCAGTTTTCACCTAGCATTGGGAAACTCTTTACGCCACAAAGTGGACAAATGCGACCTCTTCATCCAACCACCAAATATGAGTCAATTTAGCCTTTTTGATTTGAAAAAAATTCAAGACATTTATGATTATGGCTACGAATATGGTTTGACGCTTGAAAATGACGTGAAGTCTTTGTTGGAGGAATAATCATCCGCCAAGAATGTCAAGGTCAATAGTCTTGCATAAATCCGTAAACTCACATTGGTAAAGCCGGAACAAATCAATTCGTTCTGTGTCATTGAAAATCATTTTAACATATGCTGGCTGGTTTCTGAATCCTTTTCGCGCTTGAATTTCTTATATTTACTGAGAATACAGCAATAACGTGACATATGAAAAAAATCATATCCTTTCTTTTTCTTTCAAGCTTCCTGTTTTCTTGTCAAGCAGACAAGGAGATGAGTTCAGTGAATCCTGTTGTATGGGCTAACCGAAAAGCGAATTACAATCCAATCGATTCACTCATTTCAGGAAGTACTTATTTGTCAACTTATTCTGAAATCTATAGTCAAAACGAGCACAGTACATTCAGTTTAACGGTAACGGCAAGCATTCGAAATGTGAACAAAGAAGATACAATCTACATCGACAAAGCCATTTATTTCAATACCAAAGGAGACGCCATTCGTTCGTATTTCGATCATCCGATTTACATTTCACCCATGGAAACCATTGAAATTGTGATCGACGGGAAAGACATCGCCGGTGGCACAGGCGGGAATTTCCTTTTTGATTGGAAAACAAAACCGAATGTCCATGAACCCCTCTTTGAAGGAGTCATGATATCAACCAACGGCCAACTAGGGATTTCATTTCTTACCCAGGGTATTAGAACGAAGTAAAATGCTCACAGCCATCTTTACCAAAATATTTTTTCTAATTGCCGTAATTGATCCTTTGGGAAGTGTGCCCGTATATTTGGAAGCAACGAAACAATTTGATAAACACCACAAGAAAAAAATAGCCCTTCGCGCCTCTTTTATTGCGTTTTGCGTGCTCCTATTTTTCATTGTTGTAGGACAAATTATTTTGGAAGGAATGTCCGTTTCGCTCAATGCATTTCAAGTTTCCGGCGGTGTCATTTTATTTTTATTTGCCTTAACTATGATCTTTGGTGATGGCAAACCATCGAATGAAAAATCGAAAATTACGGATTACAAACACGTCACGATTTTCCCAATTGCAATTCCTTCTATTGCCTCTCCTGGAGCAATTATGGCGGTTGTGTTAATGACAGATAATCATTTGTATACAATTCAAGAACAAATTACCACTACTTTTCTCGTGCTTTTTGTTGTGGCACTTACCATGATCCTTCTACTCGCCGCCAATCATGTTCAAAAGAGAATTGGAGAATACGGGATTTCCATTATTAGTAAAATCATGGGGATGATTCTGGCATCGTACGCGGTACAAAGTATCTTGACAGGTTTGAAGGATTTTTTTCAATAAAACATTTGGGTCGGTTCATCTTGTAGCAGATTTCATAAAATGTCTTTTCGGGAGTAAACTCCGAAGCTTCTAATTTTCAATTGGTGTGGACTCGCTTTTGCAAGTCTATAAAGAAAGTAGGTAGCAAATTTTACAAAATCTTTATACGACTATCCGTACCTTTGAAATAAAAACCGTGGACATTCTTACCACCCGAAAATACAGTCTAAAGAAACAATATGGGATCAGTATTTTCCTCATTCTCTTCACTGCTTTGCTTTGCTTTTTTGCCGCACCCTGGATTGGTTACCGAGTTGTGGCGTTTTTATTGTTACTCGTGGTTTCGGTTTTGGCCATTTTGTTTGATATTTTCCCTGTTTTAATTGCTGCGTTGCTAAGCGCCTTGATTTGGAATTTCTTTTTCATTCCTCCTGTTTTCAACTTTCACATTGGTTCGCCAGAAGACGGTTTGATGTTTTTAATGTACTTCGTAATCGCCTCGATCAATGCGGTGTTGACGTTTAAAATCCGCGAGTTTGAGCAGAAAGAACAAAAAGAACGCGAACGGTTAAAAAGCATTGCTTTGTACAATACCTTATTGAATTCACTTTCACATGAATTGAGAACACCAATTTCGGCCATTATCGGTGCCATTGATACCTTGAACAGTTCCGAAAACACCTTGTCTTTGAAGGTGGAAAAAGAACTGTACACGGAAATTGAAACTGCGTCTTTGCGCTTAAACCGGCAAGTGGAAAATTTACTCAGCATGAGTCGACTGGACGCTGGAATTTTAAAACCCAAACTGGACTGGTGCGATATCAACGAATTGATTTTTAGAATCCTAAAAAATACAGAACCCGATGCGATTCATCACCGCATTCACTTTGAACCAAAAGAAAATCTTCCCTTGTGCAAAACGGACCGTGGATTTTTGGAGCAAATAATTGGCAATCTTGTTTACAATGCCTTGCATCATACACCCGAAAATTCGTTGATTCTTATCGAAGTCGATTGTCAAAACAATTCTTGTCAGTTTGTGGTCTCCGACAACGGCTTGGGTTTCCCCGAAAAAGAAATTGCATTTGTTTTTGACAAGTTTTATCGGTTGTCGCACGCAAAAACGGGCGGAATTGGTTTGGGATTGTCAATCGTCAAAGGTTTTACAGAAGCACTCAATGGTAAAATTATATTGGAAAACCAGAAAAATGGAGGTGCCAAATTCACCATTATTTTACCGGTAGAAACCACCTCATTACTCGATTTTGACCATGAATAAAGCAGAAATACTCATCATCGACGATGAACCCCAAATCCGAAAACTGTTGCAAATCAATTTGGAGAGCAACGATTACAAAGTAATTCAAGCAGCGACAGCCAAAGAAGGATTGTTGTTGGCGGCCAATCATCCTCCAGATTTGATCTTATTGGACATCGGCTTGCCAGATGCAAGTGGACACGAAGTTTTGCAAAAATTACGTGAATGGTATAACAATCCTATTCTGATCCTTTCTGTACTGGACGATGAAGTGGATATTGTTTCGGCACTCGATCATGGTGCCACCGATTATTTAACAAAGCCTTTTCGAACGGGTGAATTATTGGCTCGTATACGCTCGGCACTGAGAAGAAGTCAAAGTGAAATGAATGAAACAACACTCATTTGTGGCGCTCTTGAAATTGATTTTGTGGCCCGAGTGGTGAAAAAAGACAGTCAAATTCTAAAACTCACGTCGACCGAATATAGTTTGTTGATGCTCTTTATGAAAAATGAAGGAAGAGTGTTGACCCATCAATTTATTTTGAAACAAATATGGGGAGTTGGCCGACAAATGGAAACCCACTATTTGCGCGTATTTGTCGGTTCGTTGCGCAAAAAAATTGAAGAGAACCCCAATTTCCCAAAATACATCATTACTGAAAGTGGTGTCGGTTATCGATTTTCGTGAAAAAAAATTCTTCTTGTCTTTTTCATAAAGTAAAATTTCATCTTTATAAAATTTTTATCTCCTCACACCAAAACTTGATTTTTTCCATAGTTCATTGCCCTGAACTTTGCCTTGTAAATCAGAAGAAGCAAAATTCTTCCTTGAAAAGGCAAAAATGAAAGAAATTCAAATCGATTCGGAAACGGCTCACCATATAGTTCAGACATTTCAACTATTAAATGCGCTTTCAAAAAAATTGAAAGAGGATCCTTTTGCGCAGTGGAAACAAGTGGTGGACGGTGGAGATGAATTGAATACTTGCATGAATCATGCAATGCAAGACACAACCTTGCAAAATTTCCAAATTCACTTAACCGACATGTTACAGCGTTCAACTACTTTGAAAAGTATCACTGAAAATTTCAATCCACCAACTCCTGAAATAGATCATCTCTTTTCGCATCTGATAGAAAATCTTCAAATGCTGCTTTCTACCTATTCCTCAAAAAAGTAAAATCATGTACAAAACCTTTGTGAAACAGGTCGCAAGTTTGCAAATCATCGTAGGATTTGTCATGTTGGTACCCATCATTGTTTCCCTCATTTATCAAGAATGGTATCCACTTTTGGGATTTTTAATTTCGGGAGCCATAACGTTGGTCATTGGATATTCTTTGTATTTGCTATTCAAAAACACAGACGAGCCGAAGGACAAACATTCGCTTGCCATAGCGGCGGTTGGCTGGTTGATGGTGATTGTTTTCGGCGCTTTGCCTTACTATGTTACGGCGTGGATTACCCCGTTTGAGGTGATGCAAAAATTCGTTCCAGTTGGAATGGATTACACGCCCAGTTTGTTGAACTTCAAAAATCCATTGCATTGTATTTTTGAAAGTGCCAGCGCTTTTACTACTACGGGACTCACCATGGCGTATCACGAACCATCGGTTGGTCGTACCATCAATTTCTATCGCAATTTCTCGCAATTTATTGGCGGAGCAGGTTTTATCGTGATGGCATTGGCCGTTTTCAAACATATCCCTGGGCAAGGCGCGATTAAATTGTATGGTTCAGAAGCGAGTGGCACCAAGGTTCGAACAAATGTGATTCAAACAGCCCGAGCCATCTGGAAAATTTACATTTTGATTACGTTTCTCGTTTTTGTTATTCTGTTTGTCGGAACGTTGATTATTCTCCCGGATTACCCCATTTCAGAAGCATTGTTCGATACCATCAATCACGCCATGGCGGGACAATCTACAGGTGGTTTTAGTAATTTGGATGATAGTATTGCCACCTACAAATCTCCGGCTATGGATTGGTTGTATATTTTTCCGATGCTCATTGGCGGAATGTCACTTCCCTTTCTATACCGATTGGTGATGCTTGGCGAGGTAAAATTGCTTTGGAAAGATATTCAAACGAGAGCTTTGTTACTTGCCTCCTTATTTGGTGGAATTGTGCTTTCGTTTTTCCTCTACAAAGCAGCCATTGTTCCCGACCCCATTCGTGAAGGAATGTTTCAATTCGCAACTGCCTTAACGACAACAGGTTGGCAAACTTCCAACATCGGTGTGTGGGATGATTTATCCGTTTTGTTCATTGTATTTGGCGCCATGATCGTTGGAGGTTGCGCTGGAGGAACGGTCGGGGGAATAAAAATCATTCGGGCGTTGTTGCTTCAAAAAGGTTTGCGCTGGCATGTCAACAAAGTTTTTCTTTCCAAAAACACCATTAAAACTGTAAAATTCAATGGTAAACTAATGCTTCCAAGCGAAATGAATTCGGAATTGGCCAAAGCTGGACTTTTTACTTTAATTTACTTACTGTTTGTTTTGGTTTCCACCATGATAACCATTGCCTATATGCCAAAAAGCTTCACGATGGCAGACGCACTTTTCGAATCGGCCTCCGCACAAGGAACGGTTGGTTTGTCGTCGGGAATCAGTGATCCAAGCATGTCCCCAATATTAGAAATGGTTTATGTAATTCAAATGTGGGCTGGGCGCATTGAAATTATTCCCGTTCTGGTATTACTGCGAATTATTTTTTACCGCACCAAACCGCAAATTGTTTAATTAAATAAATACGAAAAATGCATATAATCATAATCGGTTCAGGACGAACTGGAAAACATGTTATCGAATCAGCAGTTGCTGATGGTCACGATGTTTTTGTCATAGAAAAAAGTCAAGAGGCAGCAGAATGGGTGGCAACACATTTTGATTGTGTTGTGATCCACGCGGACGCAACTAGTTTGGAAGCGCTAAAAGAGGCAAAAGCCGAAAAAGCAGACGCCATAATTGTGACAACCAATGACGATGCTGTCAATTCTTTGGTGATACTTTTGGCAAAACAATTGGGCGTTAAAAGATTGGTAAGTTCTGTAAACAACGAAGATCATTTGCCCATATTTGAGCAATTGGGAATTGATACCGTAGAAAGTCCGTATCGATTGAATGGCCGCTATTTGTACCGTGCAATTCAAGGGCCAAATGTGAAAGAATTCTTAGATTTAGGGGATGGTTTTGAGGTATTGGAAATGGTTGTCGAAACCGAATCCATCCTCGTGAATAAATTGATCAAGGAATTGAACAAAGCGAAAATTCTACCCAACGACACCCGAATTATTCTCATCAAACGGAACAATCAAATCATTGTGCCCGATGGAGAAACCCGCGTCTTCATAAAAGATATTGTGGTAGTTTTGTCAAAACGAAACAAAGTAGCCCAAATATCTCAAATTTTTGGAAAATGAAAATTGAATTGAAACCGATCATTCTCCTCTTGTTGATTCTTTTTTCAACGAGCAATTCTCAGGCACAAGAGGCAAAAGATACGATCGCTTGGAATCAAAAACCAACGATTGAATTCTCGGGTTTTGTCGATATTTTCTATGCCTATGATTTTAATCAGCCAACGGGCAATATTCGCCAGCCTTTTCTTTACAATCACAACCGACAAAATGAGTTCAACCTCAATGTAGGTTTTCTAAAAATAGCAGTTAAAAATCCGCAATACAGAGCCAATTTAGCGCTTCAAGCCGGAACCTATGCGCAAGACAATTATGCCGCCGAACCTAGCATGTTGCGAACTATTTTCGAAGCCAACGTCGGGATTTCTATCAGTAAAAAAAACCGACTTTGGCTGGATGCTGGTATTTTTAGTTCGCACATCGGTTTTGAAAGTGCCATTTCATCCGACAATTGGACCTTAACTCGCTCCATCTTGGCAGAAAATTCGCCTTATTATTTATCCGGAGCAAAATTGACATTTCAACCCAATTCTAAGTGGGAAATGGCCGCTTTGGTTTTAAACGGCTGGCAACGAATTCAGCGTTTGCCTGGCAATTCAATTCCGTCTTTTGGTACGCAATTAAAATTTGCGCCATCCAAGAAAATCACACTGAATTGGAGCACATTTATTGGAACGGATGACCCTGACAGTTTGCGGAGAATGCGGTATTTCAACAATTTCTATGGGCAATTGCAACTTTCCAAACGGATAGGATTGATTGCCGGTTTCGATGTTGGATTTCAACAAAAAACTAAAAATACCAATCAGTACAATAGTTGGTACAGTCCGGTACTTATAGCGCAATTCAAACTTACCAACACATGGAAAACAGCCTTGCGTGCAGAATATTATGATGACCAGAAAAACACACTAGTTTCTGCTGGAAAAAACAAAGGGTTTCAAGTATATGGTTTATCATGGAATTTCGACTTTTCACCTGCTGAAAACATCACTTGGAGATTGGAGGCGCGCCATTTTAGTAGTTCCAAAGAAGTATTTTCTTCAAAATCAGGTCTCTTGAGATCCGATTTCTTTTTGTGCACTTCCCTTGCAATCAAATTTTAATTCCAACTATTTTTTTCGTATTTTTAGTTCGCTAAAATTTGTATAACGATTGAACTAGTAAGATCAACTTTTACGAGTGGTAAGATTTCGTTTATCTTTTAGAATTTACTGCCATTTTATAAAATTACTTTTGATGAAGCACGAAATTGATCCTATGAAAACACTGCTACTTTTCTGCTTACTTACATTGGGCTACCAACTTTCTCACGCCCAAAACGTGCTCATCTCCGGCAACAATGCGCCGAATGAACCTTCCATAAAAATCGACCCAAAAAACACGGACATTTTGGTTGCAGGAACGAACCTCAATAATCAATACAGAAGTCTGGACGGTGGATTAACTTGGACAGAAAATCAAATGACCTCAACTTACGGCGTTTGGGGCGATCCAGTCATTGATGTCGATACCAATGGCAATTTTTACTTCTTTCACTTGGCCAATCCACCTTCTGGAACCGGGAATTGGATTGATCGAATCATTTGTCAAAAATCTACAGATCAAGGATTAAACTGGACAGCTGGCACTTTCACTGGATTAAACGGCACCAAAGTGCAAGACAAACAGTGGAGCGTAGTCGACCGAACCAACAACAATATATACATGACTTGGACTCAATTTGATGCATACGGCACATTGGATCCAACGATGAAAAGTAGTATCTTGTTTTCAAAATCGACGGATGGCGGAGCAACCTGGTCCGCACCGATAAAAATAAACGAAGTAGACGGTGATTGCGAAGATTCTGACAACACCGTTGAAGGAGCAACTCCCGCTGTGGGTCCAAACGGTGAAATTTATGTTGCCTGGTCGGGACCAAACGGCTTGGTTTTCAATCGCTCGTTGGACCAAGGAAATACTTGGTTGAATTCCGAAATTCCAGTTACCACGTTACCAGGCGGTTGGGATTATACTATTCCTGGACTGTACCGTTGCAACGGTTTACCCATCACCAAATGCGATTTGAGTGGAGGTCCCAATCATGGGACGATTTACATCAATTGGTCGGACCAACGCAACGGAACTAGCAACACCGATATTTGGTTGTCAAAATCAACGGATGGTGGAAATACCTGGTCTGCTCCTATCATAGTTAATGATGATGCAACCAATCGCCATCAATTTTTAACGTGGATGGACATCGACCAAATCAATGGCGATTTATTTTTTGTTTTTTACGATCGTCGCAACTATACGGATGCTCAAACGGACGTTTACCTAGCTATTTCACAAGATGGCGGATCGAGTTTCTTGAACCGTAGAATCAGTGAATCCCCTTTCACACCCAACAACGGTGTTTTCTTTGGAGATTACAATAACATTACCGTTCACAATGGTATCGTACGACCAATTTGGACGCGGCTCGAAGGACCGGATTTGAGTGTTTGGACAGATGTTACGCCGTTGTCTCAATTGCTTTTGAAAACGCCAGAAATAGGTATTCAAAACAAATCCAACGAAGTAAAGCAATATCCGAATCCAGCTTCGAATGTCAGTTATGTATCGTTCAAATTGCATGAATTATCAACGGTTTCTTTGTCGGTTTTTGACCAACAAGGTAGAAATGTAGCACACATTTTGGACAACAAATCAATGGATTACGGCAAGCACATTTTGACGCTTTCACTAAATGAATTGGGCCTGAAATCGGGAACCTATTATTTCAAAATCAATATCAACGGCAAAGAAACAACCTTAAAGAATTTGTTGGTGGTGGAATAAACCAAAACGATATCTTTGGTCCAGTAAATTTAATTCTGGTTTAACATGGCTTCTGGTTTTTTTGCCTTATTTGATGATATTGCCGCGTTGATGGACGATGTGGCCGTAATGGGTAAAGTAGCGGCAAAAAAAACGGCCGGAATTTTAGGTGATGATTTGGCTGTCAATGCAGAGAAATCGTCTGGCTTCCTTTCCTCTCGCGAAATTCCCGTTTTGTGGGCGATTGGTAAAGGCTCCTTGTTGAACAAAGCCATCATTTTACCAATCGCTTTTGCTTTGAGCGCTTTTTATCCTCCGGCAATTACTGTTATTTTAATTCTGGGAGGGGGATATTTGGCCTACGAAGGTGCGGAAAAAATCGTTGAATTTTTCTTTCACAAACCGACACATCAAGCTACTTCTGAAGCTGAAAGCCCTCTAACCGAAGTTGAAATTTTAGCCGCTGAGAAAGGAAAAATCAAATCGGCAATTGTCACGGATTTTATTCTCTCCATTGAAATTGTTATCATCGCCTTGGGTGCCGTAGTCGGTGAACCAATCGTACAACAAATACTCGTCGTTTCCATTATTGCCATTGTGGCAACTGTTGGCGTTTACGGTATTGTAGCTTTCATCGTTCGCATGGATGATATGGGCTTGGCCATTTTGCGCAAAACGAAAAAAGAGAGTGGATTCAACTATCTTTTGGGAAAAAGTTTGGTGAATGCCTTGCCTTGGGTCATCAAAGGTTTGTCGGTTATCGGCACGCTGGCTCTCTTGCTTGTGGCGGGTGGAATATTCGTGCACAATCTTACATTTTTCCATACGATCCTGCCTTCGTGGCCTTCTACGATCAAAGATTTCGTGATTGGATTGAGTATTGGTTTGATGGCTGTTTTCACCATGGCTCTTCTGAAATTTATTTGGCGGAAAATAAAGAAATAGCGTGATTTCCATAATTAACCCAAAAAGCCTTTCTTAATTTTTTTGACCAATTCTTAAATTTTGCTTAAATACCATTTTTTAGGATTTGTTTAGATTACAGCGTTGTGCTATTCGTAGATTTGAAGTGGATTAAGTCTTGAAATAATAATCTTTAAATTAAAACAAATGAAAAAATTACAAGTAGGATTGATGGCAATCGGAATGATGGCAGCAATTCAAGTAAATGCCCAAGAAGGTAAAAAAGAAAAACCGAAACAAACCCCTGAGCAACGTTTTGCTAAAATGGATGCAAATGATGACGGAGTGCTTACCTTGGACGAAATAAAAAAAGGCAAAGGCGAAGAAGCAAAGGAGGCGGAAGCACGTTTTAAAAAATGGGATACCAATGCCGATGGCAAAGTGACCAAAGAAGAATTCTTGGCTAAAAAAGAAAAACAAGAAGCGAAGAAAGAAGTAAATCATGAAAAATTGGAAGGGAAAGTAGAAAACCCCAATAAATTAGATGCCAAAGTAGAAAACCCTGACAAGTTGCAAGGAAGAGAAGCGACCTCGAAACTCACTCCGGAGCAACATTTCGCCAAAATTGACGCCAATGGTGACGCAACCATTACCCTAGACGAAATGAAAAAAGGGAAAGATGCGAAAGAGGCAGACGAACACTTCAAAAAAATGGATACCAATGGCGACGGAAGAGTTTCCAAAGAAGAATTCTTAGCGAAAAAAGAAATGCACGACGGTAAACCCAAAAAAGTGGCAACGCCTCCTGCGAGAAATTAACAAAACCAATTCCTTATCAAAAACCCTCTAAATCATTCTTTTAGAGGGTTTTTTTATATCTTTACTTTTCCAGAAATTGGAATTATTTACGCCAATGCGTGCATATATTGGGATTCTGGCACGCATATTGAAATTGAAACATAAAACAATCAAATATCAATAAATGAAAAAACTACACATCGGATTGGTTGCTCTTGGAATGATGGCAATCGGTCAATTGAATGCCCAAGAAGGAAGAAAAGAAAAAGCGAAACTAACACCAGAGCAACGATTTGCCAAAATGGATGTCAACGGTGATGGATTCATTACCCTTGACGAAACAAAAAAAGGGAAAGGTGAGGACGCAAAAGAAGCGGGTGAACATTTCTCAAAAATGGATGCCAATGGCGATGGAAAGGTATCAAAAGAGGAATTTCTAGCGAAAAAAGAAATGCGCGATGGACGAAAAGAGGGATCTAAACAAACCCTAGACGAACGTTTCGAGAAAAAAGACGCGAACAAAGACGGTGGAATTTCTCGTGAAGAAATGGGCAAAGGAAAGGACGACCACGAAGCCAAAAAAGACGCTAGATTTGAAAAAGTCGATGCCGATAAAGACGGTAAAATGACAAAAGAGGAAATGATGGCTGCAAAAGCCAACAGAAAGGATAAACCAAAACCAACCGTCGATGAGCGATTCGCTAAAATGGACAAAAATTCAGATGGTGAAGTAACAATTGATGAATTGAAAGTTGGCAAAGAACCAGATGCAGCTAAAAAACAAGAAGAACGTTTCAAACGAATGGATCTGAATGCAGATGGAAAAGTTACGAAAGATGAATTCATCGAACTGAACAAAAAGTACGAAGAACACCGCGCAAAAAAAGCAGGGAACTAAAGAAATTCTGAAATTTCAAGTGAAAATTATGTGTGATTAGTTAAAATCGGTCGCAATAGAAGTTTGGCACATAAATTGAACTCAGGCATAAAAAAAATAGAAATTATGAAAAATATTAAAATAGGTATGGCTACCTTCGGGATCATCGCAATGAGTCAAATAACAGCGCAAGTTTCTGGACAAAAATTGCCCAGTGAAACGACCAAGGATGGTTTCAATGCTTTAGACAAGAACAGAGATGGATTCATTACTCTAGAAGAATTGAAAAATGGAAATAGTGGAGATGCGAATGCCCAAGAGCTACGTTTTAAGGCTTTAGATACAAATTCAGATGGTCAATTGTCCAGAAAGGAATTTGCGAAAGATCCAGCATCAAAAATTGTTGTTCCTGAACCTACTTCCACTCCACCGCCAGCGCCAATTCCACCTAGAAAGAATCCTCCACGAGAAAATCCCCCATTAGAAACTACAAACGGAAACGCTCATCATGAAGATGATCACGATGATAATCATGATCGCAATGATAAACACGAGGATAAAAGTCATTTTGCGAAAATGGATAAAAACCAAGATGGCATTCTGACGCTTGATGAAATGAAAAAAGGTGAAGGCAACAAGGCAAAAGATCAAGAAAATCGTTTCCGTAAAATGGATACCAATGGAGATGGGCGAGTAACTTTGGAAGAATACAATACTTCAAATGGAAACAAAGAACAAGCTCACGAAAAAGAGGAAGACCACAAGGATCATGGTAAAAGTGAGAAAAAAAATAAAAAAGATAAAAGTAAAAAACAACGCAATTAATGAGATTAATTTAGCGTTATTAATGACTTGATAAAAAATAGAGAGTCGGTAGGAACTATTTTTCTACCGACTCTTTTTTATGGACACCTTCCAATTTACCTAAATGCTTATATTTAGACAGCTCAAATTGAATTCGTGAAAAAATATTCTGCCATACTTATTGATGAATCCATTGAAAATCAGCGCGCCGCTGGTGAAATTGAAATTCAATCGGATCAACTAATTTTCTCCAACGAAACAACTTCGCGGCGTATCGCTTTGGACAACCTGGAAATCAAAGCGGGCGGTGCCAACAACCGTTTGGTATTTTTCTCGGAGAAAATGCACCCGAAATACAGTTGCTACACCGAAGACCGAAGCATCCTGAAAAATGAGCATTTCCTGCAGAGACCTTCCATTCAAAATCAATTGAAGCAAGCGAAAAATTCAACCAAACGATTTGTTTATTCCATCATAACGATTTCCGCCATCTTTGTTTTGCTGATGGTTGGCCTCGTCCTTTCAAAGGACTGGATGGTGCGAAAAGTAGCAGAAAAAGTACCGCCAAGTTGGGAGAAAAAAGCCGGCGACCAATTGTTTACGTTGATTCAGTCCGAGCAACAATTGGTGGAAATGGATTCCTTGAAAAAAGTATTCTTGAAAGTAGCTGAACCTTTGATCGCTGAAGCAAGAAAAAAAGGCGTGGACGTAGAAGTGTATTTCTCAAAAGATCCAACCATCAATGCATTTGCCTTACCCGGCGGAAAAGTCGTGATTCAATACGGCTTGATTAAAAATGCGAAATCTTGGGAAGAAGTCATGGGCGTGATGGGACACGAATTGGCGCACGTAAGCGAACGACACCACGTGCGCAGCATCATCAACAGTTTAGGGATTTACGCCGTTCTTTCCGCCATGATTGGCGACGTTACGGCCATTGCTGGCACCATTGCCTCTTCGGGCAGCGATTTGGCTTCCTTGTCGAACAGCCGAAAATTTGAAACCGAAGCGGATGAACAAGGTTTTAAGTTTTTACAGCAAGCGCACATCAATCCGCAAGGTTTGATTGATTTCTTCGGCACCTTGGAAAAAGAACACGAGAAAAGTGTGTTGGATGATTTGTCTTTTCTATCGACTCACCCGGTTACGAAAGACCGAATTGCGCATTTGAAGAAATTATTGAAAAAATCAGATTATCATTTTCAACCTTTACCCGCTAATTTTTCCTCTTTTCAAAAATCATTTAAACAACAAATATGACGACAGAAATTATAGGCAAACCCGTTTTTGCCTATCTCAAAACAGTGCTCCAGCCCGGCGAAACCTTCATCGCTGAAGCGGATGCCATGGCGACCATGTCGAGCGATCTGGACATGACAGCCAAGTTCAACGGTGGCTTTTTCGCTGCCTTGGGCAAAAAGATTTTCGGTGGCGAAAGTTTGTTCGTGAATCATTTTACCAACAACACCGCTACTCCATTGGACATCACGTTAGCACAAGCAACACCCGGCGATATCGTGGAGCGTGAAATGAACGGCGAAAGTTATTGTTTGCAGCGTGGCGCCTACATCGCTTCCGAACCTGGCGTAAAATTGGGCGTGAAATGGGCCGGTTTGGGTTCGTTTATCGGTCGCGAAGGTTTGTTCAAACTGGTTGTTTCCGGACATGGAAAAGTCTATTTTGGTGCCTACGGTGGCATCGTCGAAAAAGAAGTCAACGGTGAATACATTGTCGATTCGGGCCATTTGGTCGCTTACGAACCAACGATGAAATTGAAACCACAATTGGCGGGCGGCATCATCGGCAGCTTTTTGGGCGGCGAAGGTTTCGTGACCAAAGTACAAGGCACTGGAAAAATTTATTTGCAAACCCGCAGCATGACTGGCATGGCTTCGTGGGTAAACCGACATTTGTATTGATATGGAAGAAATGACAACACCCTCGATGAATGCGGGCGCACTGAACGTTGCTATCGAAATGCGACCCGGATCGGCTGCCGCAAAAATAACGTTGCAACCAGGCGAATCGTTCACCGCAGAAGCAGGCGCGATGATTGCCATGAGCAACGACATGAACATGACCACCACAACTTACAAAAAAGAGTCGGGAAATATCTTGCGTGGATTGAAACGAATGATTTCGGGCGAAAGTTTCTTCTTGAATCATTTTCAAGCAGGATCCAACGGCGGAAATGTCTGGTTGGGAACTGGATTGATTGGCGATATGTTTACACACGAATTGCATGGTGAATCGATTATCGTGCAAGGCGGTTCGTATGTAGCGAGTTCGCCCGGTCTCAACATCGACATGAGTTTTCAAGGATTTAAAAACTTGATCTCCAAAGAGAGTTTGTTTTGGTTGAAGGTAAAAGGAAACGGTACCGCGGTTTTGAATTCGTTTGGCGCGGTGTATACGATTGAAGTAGACGGTTCGCACATTGTAGATACCGGACACATCGTTGCCTTTGAAGAAACCTTGAATTTCACCTTAAGCAAAGCCGGCAAAAGTTGGGTCAGTTCCATTTTGGGCGGCGAAGGTTTGGTCTGCAAATTCAATGGAAAAGGAAGAGTTTGGGTTCAATCGCACAATACAACGGCGTTTGGAACAATTTTGGGAAGTAAACTAAAACCGCGTTAAGATGGAAACAGCAACTAAAAAAGGAATGGATTTTGCGTTCGATTGTCAGCCGGATTTTGGCTTTATCACCGTACAAATCCCCAATGGAACAACATTAAAAGTAGAAGCAGCCGCCATGGCAACGATGGATACCAACATCACCATGAAAACGAAATTCAAAGGTGGATTGGGTCGATTCTTGACCGGTGAATCCTTGTTTATCAATGAATTTACGGCGCAAAATGGCAATGGACAAATTCAAATTGCGCCTTCTTGTCCGGGCGATGTGCGACACGTGTATTTGGAAAATGAAACCATTTATTTGCAAAATACGGCTTACGTAGCTTCCGATATGAACATTCAAATCGAAACGAAATGGCAAGGCGTTACGAAAGGTTTTTTCTCCGGTGAAAACTTCTTTTTGATCAAATGTTCAGGATTGGGCGATTTGTGGTTCAACTCCTACGGCGGGATTTTGGAAATTGATGTGACCGATGGTTACGTCGTCGACACAGGACACATCGTTGCTTTTACCGAAGGTTTAGAATACCAAGTTTCTCGCGCAGGCGGTTACAAATCCTTGTTTTTCTCGGGCGAAGGCTTCGTTTGTCGTTTTTCTGGCCAAGGCAAAGTATGGATTCAAACCCGAAAAATTCATCCCTTCTTGAGTTGGGTGAATCCTTTCCGACCGAAGAAAAGTAAAGATTGATTCGATTAAAAATTATCAAAAGGAACTCATTCGGGTTCCTTTTTTATTTCTCCATGTATTTTTGCCAAGTAACCAATACAAATTTTGACTTGTTATTTTCGGTGAGTTTTATAAACCCATATTCGTAGCAAAATAAATACGCTTGACCTTTTGAATTACGCCAAAAATGGGTAAAAAATTTTGGATTGAAACCTTCTTCCAACAACATTTCTTCCCGAACCGTGGATTTTCCTGCTTTGTTGAATTTTCGCAAGATCAATCGGTTTTTCTTGAGTTGGGCATCTACGTTTTTGAAGAAGGTGTTTTCGTTTTCTTTGTTTTTGGTATAATGGTAGTTGGATTTGCAATAATCGTCGCAGAATTTTTTACCTACTCTTCCCGTAAGCGGCTTTTGACAGTTGATACATGTTTTTATATTTTCCATTTTTTGCCACGAATACACGAATTACCACGAATCACACATTATTAACCGTAGAATTAAACGTTTAAATCTACGGTTAAATTTGGAAACAAAAACAGCTTCGGTGTTCTTTTGTTGAAATTTTAGCAAAATGGACAATCGTAAATCAATCACGTTAAAGCATTTATTAATTGCGGATTCTAAATGTATTGGCATCCAATTTCATCCCGACAAAGTGATTCAAGCTTTGCTAAAGGAATTGCCCAACATCAAGT